>NZ_JASISO010000015.1 GCF_030063135.1 Streptomyces sp. G-G2 | reverse complement strand
ACAGTCCGCGTCCTGCAACGCATCCTGGCCCTCACCGCCGCAATCTGGCACAACACCAAGGCCGGCGAACCAGTGCTCCGCTCACTGACCGCCTACGATCACTGACCCCTTGGAATCAATCATCTAGAGCAGCGCGCCGAGCCCGAGGCCGATCCCGAGCACCCCGCCGTGGTGACCGTGGTGCCAGTTCTCGTGGTTCCCGTACTCATGGGCGCACCCGCCCTGCTCGTTCCCGTCGTCGAGCCGCACCCGCGCCCCGGCGGGGGCGGCGGCAGCCGTACCCGCCAGCGGTACCAGAACGGCGGCGGTCGTGCAGACCAGCGAGAGGCCACGGGTGATGCGCTTCACGGACAGCCCTTCGGCCGACGGCGGAACCGGACCCGACCGACACTATGAGCGCCCCGCGGCCCCCGCCTCCGGTGGCCCACCGGACGAGTGAGCAGGTCCCGCTCCCCGGAGGAGCCGGACAGCACGAAGTCCCGGACCCTGGGGCCCGGGACTCCTCGTGCACTTCGCTTGACCTACCCGTTCAACGACGCCCCGGCTCCGGGGACACGGGTGTCCCGCACCCAATCCGCCGGGCCCGCCTCGCCCGCCGGACCCGCGCCGTCAGGGACCCCGGCTCTCAGACCGGCAGGCCCAGGCCGAGTCCTGGGGGCCCGCGACGGGCAGCGCGGAGTAGGGCATCGGGGTGGAGAGGGTCAGCACCGCCGCGTCGTAGGTGAGCGTGCCCTCGGCGAACTTCGGGTGGACCTTGACCGAGGCGACGTGGCGGACGGCGCCCCTCGTACTCGCGATGGTCGTACGCCCGCCGATCACCAGCAGGTCGAGCGGTGCGGGGGAGTCCTTGACGCAGTGCGCGGCCGTCAGCACCTTCGTGGGTGCCACGAGGGCGCCGCCGCGGAACTGCTGTCCGTCCGCGGTCTCGATGAGCAGGGCGTACGGGTGATCCGTCACGGTGGCGTTCTGGCCGCCGTGGACCGCGGCCGCCGGAGTCGCCGTGGCCGCGGGGCCCGCCGTGGCGAGCACGGTGGCGGTGAACGCGGCTGCCGCCGTACGGGCGTCGAGTCCGAACGTGTGGTCCCCCCGGAACACGGAGCGCGGCCCGATGGCCGCGCGTCCTCGCTGCCGGTCACGACGTGCGCGGAGGGGACCCGGTTGCGTCGGAAAGCAGCCGATCCGCGGGGGTGCGCCGGTCCGGGGCCGCTTCGACCGCCCCCGCGGCCCGTTCGATGGCCACCATCGCGGCGTCGTCACCCAGGTGGCCGCCCGGGCAGTGGGCGAGCAGGTCCGCGCACAGGTGGCGCAGCAGGGCTTCGGGCCCGTTTCCGGCCCGGTCGGCGGCCCGCTCCGCCAAGGGGTAGAAGTCACCCGCCGCGTTCCGGGCCTCGATCACCCCGTCCGTGTAGAGGAGGACCGTGTCACCCGGCTCGAAGGCGAAGGACTGCGGGGTGAAACCGGCCTCCGCGAACTCCGTGAGGCCCAGTGGCGGCGCCGGGCGGTCCACGTCGAGTGCGACGACCCGGCCGTCGCGCAGCAACAGCGGTGGCGGGTGGCCGCAGCTGATGAGGCGCAGGGTCATCTCCCGGTCGGGGATGTCGAGCACGGCCGCGGTGGTGAACGCCTCGTCGTATTCGCAGCCGGCGGGTCCCCCGCCCTCGTGAGGCTCGTACGCCCCGTGCGGCTCGTACTGTCCGTCCACGGTGTCGGGGTCCAGGGCGACGGCGGCCTCCAGATGTGCGACCAGCCCCGGCAGGTCGGCCTCCTGAGGGGCGGCGGCCCGGAACGCGCCGAGTACCAGGGCGGCGTCCCCCACGGCTTCGAGCCCCTTGCCCCGGACGTCACCGATGATCAGCCGGGTGCCGTTCGGGGTGCGCGTGGCGGCGTACAGGTCTCCGCCGATCTGCGCCTCGGCCTCGGCCGCCAGATAGACGGAGGCCAGGCGCAGCGGGCCCATCCGCTCGCGCAGCGGTCGCAGCACCACCTGCTGTGCGGCCTGTGCCACCGAGCGCAGCTGGATCAGCTGCCGCTCGCGGACCTCGCGCAGGTGCGCGAAGAAGGTGACGATCACCGAGATCAGGATCAGCGCGATGATCTGGAAGGTGTGGTTGAGGTCCGTGAGGGTGGTCCGCGTGATGGCCACCACGACCTGGGCCAGCACCGCCACCGCCCCGACGAAGCCCGTCATCCGGGGCCCGGAGAAGGAGGCGGTGAGGGCGGGGGCGGCCACCAGGAACGGCCCGAGGTGAACGCCGGGCGGAGCCAGTACGTCGACGGCCGTGACGATCGCGATCAGTACGAAAGGCACCGGGAGCAGCGTCGGGCGCGGTTCCCGGAACCGGCCCTGGCCGGGATGGCGCAGCCGATGACCCATGGTCCCTGAATACACCGCGCCCGGGCTTCCCGCGCATCGGCGGGCCGTACGCCGCTCACTGGAGCCGCGCGGCCAGCTCGTCGAGGTCGGCCACGAACCAGGCGTGGTGGCCCCGGTTCGACTCGCGGACCAGGTCGGTCAGGGCCCCGCTGGCCTCCAGGTGGTGCGTGATGTCCCCGACGACGATCAGTCGGCGCCGGTAGGTCACGCACTTCTGCAGGACCGCCCCGGCGAGGCCGGTGCGGAGGTCGAAGAAGCGGTCGTCGAGCCGGTCCACCGGGACGGCGACGATCTCCGCGTGCTCGAAGGAGGGCCCGATCAGGTGGTCCAGGGCGTCCTGCTCGGTGCTGATCCGCTCGCCGGTGGCGTCCACGACGAGGACCGGGACGCCGTGGTGTTCCACGACGCGGTCAGCCACGGGGTGCCGCCGGGTTCCCGGGTCCGGCCGGGAACAGGTCGTTCCCGGGTCCGAGCGCGCCGTCGAGCAGCAGCAGCATGTCGGCCGTGTCGGCGGCGTTGCCGAGGATCACTATCTTCATACGGGATCGCTCCTTGTCGTAGACCGTCTGGACGCGCAGTGCGTCGGGGGTGTCGCGCGGGCCCTGGGCGGCAGCCGTGAGCAGCGTGCTCAAGCGGCTCGCCGCCCGCTCGTCGATCGGGTCGATGTGCACGATGCCCGACACCTCCACGTGTCCGCGCGAGGGCGCGGGGGTGCCCGGGGAGTCCTGCTCCGTGGCCGGCTGCCTGGTCAGTGCCTCGAAGTCGGCCCGGGCGATCCGGTACTGCTTGCCGATCCGGACGGCTTTGAGCCGCCCGTCACGCACATAGTTCCGGACGGTCCGCACGTGCAGTCCGAGGCGCTCGGCGACCTCTCCCACGGAATACAGCTCAGGCTCGAGACTCTCCATACGTCTGGACCCTACCTCAAACGCACCTATGGAGGAAGTTTAAGGGAACTTAGGGAATGATAGGGAATGCCAGGTCTCCTCGAACGCGTCGCCCGCGTCGAGGACCTCTTTCAGAGTTCCCCACCGAACCCGGGGCGTCCGCGGCCGCCCTGGGCTCGCCGCCGGTCCCCCAGCGGACGGCCTGACAGCCCGCCCGACCGGGATATGCCTGTAGTAGCGTGACGCGATGGAGACTCTGATACTGGGCGGTACGGCCTGGCTCGGCCGCGAGGTGGCACGACAGGCGCTCGCGCGTGGGCACCGCGTCACCTGCCTCGCGCGCGGGGAGAGCGGTCAAGTGGCCCCCGGGGCGCGGCTGGTGAGCGCCGACCGGCGGGAGGCGTCCGCGTACGCGGCGCTGCTCGACCGGGACTGGGACGCGGTCGTCGAGGTGTCGTGGCAGCCCGGCTTCGTCCGCGAGGCGCTCGCCGCGCTGGGCGCGCGGGCCCGGCACTGGACGTACGTGTCCTCGGTCAGCGCCTACGCCTCCCACGCCGTTCCCGACGCCGACGAGTCCACCCCGCTGCTGCCCCCGACCGTGCACGCCACGGTCGGCCGGGAGCTGTACGGCGAGGCGAAGGCGGCCTGCGAGCTGGTGTCCAGGGCCGCCCTGGGCGAACGCCTCCTCATCGCGCGCGCCGGGCTGATCGGCGGCCCCGGCGACCACAGCGGGCGTACTGGCTACTGGGTGGCCCGGGCCGCGCGGGACCCCCGCGGGCCCATGCTCGTACCGGACGCGCCGGACCGGGCGACCCAGGCGGTCGACGTCCGGGACCTGGCGTGCTGGCTGCTCGACGCGGCGCGGGACGGGACCGTCGGCACCTACGACGCGGTCGGCCCGGTCCTCGCCCTCGCCGACTGGATCGCCCTGTCCCGCGCCGTGGGCGGCCACACCGGGCCGGTGACGGCGGCCGGTTCCGACTGGCTGCTCGCGCGGGGCGTGGCCGGGTTCATGGGCCCCGAGTCCCTGCCCATGTGGCTGGCCGAGCCGGGCTGGGACGGCTGGTCGGCCCGCGGGGGAGCCGCGGCCCGGGCGGCGGGGCTGCGTCACCGCTCCCGGGTGGAGCTGTTGAGCGACACGCTGGTCTGGGAACGGGAGCAGGGCCTGGACCGGGACCGGCGGGCCGGGCTCAGCGCCGCGCGCGAGCGCGAACTCCTCACCGTGCTCGGCTGACCGCCCCCGGTTGACCGTGCTCGGCTGACCGCCCCAGCCCGCCGGGTGTGCCGGTGACCCCACCGGCGCACCCGGGCCCCGTCAGGCGATCTGCCACCGCTGGAAGGCCGATCCGGCGGCGGACGGCTGCTGGCTGACCGTCGCGCCGTCCGTCGCGGAGGCGGTGGTCAGCAGCAGGGCGCTCTTCTTGTCGGCCACCGCGTACTCCCCCGAGCCGAGGGCGGTCAGCAGCCAGCGCTGGCTGTCGCCGCCCGTGCAGCCGCTCTGTACGACGGCCGCGCCCGCGGCGGTGGAGCCGCCCGAGACGTCCGCGCAGAGCTGGGAGGAACCGTTGACCAGGGTGTAGCTCCCGTCGGCGTTCAGGCTCAGCCCCCACTGCTGGTTGGCACCGCCGTGCGGGGTCCACGTGATGAGCTGGGTGCCGGAGGCGGCGGAGCCCGCCGGGTCGTCGAGCGCCCTGCCCGCGGCGGTGAGGGTCCTGGTCCCGCTTAACTGTCCGCCGTACACCTCGAATTCGTAGAGGGAGTAGCCGTAGGCGGTGCCCCGCTGGGTGCCGTACAGGCGGATGTAGCGGCCGGACCCGGACAGGCCGGTGAGGTCCTGGACCCCGCCGGTCCCCGTGGTGGCCGTGTACACCGTGCGCCAGGTGGTGGCGTCGTCGGAGAGCTGGATCTGGAAGGCCTTGCCGTACGCCGCTTCCCAGCGCAGCACCACCCGGCTGACGGCCTGGCTCGACCCGAGGTCGACCTGGAGCCACTGCGGGTCGCCGTAGGCGCTCGACCAGCGGGTGGCGGGGTCGCCGTCCGTGGCCGCGGGCGCGGGGAAGTTGGCGGTCTCGGTACTGGAGGCGGTCGTGGGCCGGTTACGGGCGAGGTTGCCGGGCTGGGCGAGCCCCGGCCAGGCGGGGTTGTGGCCCACCGCCGCGACGATCGGCGTGAAGGCCGCGTACGTGCCCACCGGCTTGGGTGAACCCCAGGTCTGCTGGGCCAGGGCGCGCAGCGGGTTCGTGATGCCCGCGGCGATCTGCGCCTCGGTCTCGGCCGCGGGGTTGTCGCACCATACGTGGATGAGCGAACCGGGGTTCCGCGACGGGTCCGTGAGGGTGTTGCCGCCCTCGAAGAGGTCCGGGGTCCACGTCTCGTACATCCACTTGGTGTCCGGCTTGGCGCCGCCGAGCACGTAATAGGTCGGCGTCCAGGACTCGTTGGCCACCCGGTGCCCGGCCGCTGTCAACTGCTGGGGCGTGAGGCCGTAGTTGTACCAGTACTCGACGAGGATCCCGGCGTGCGGGGTGAGCGTCCCGTCCCCGGCCTTGATGCCGTCGTTCCACATCCGGGTGGTCTTGCCGGCCGCCCGGACCAGGTCGTCGGCCCAGTTCACGAAACCGTAGTAGGTGTCCTTCGCGGTGGCGTTCGCGCCGTAGTGGGCCCGGGCATAGCTGAGGAGCTGGGGGTACTTGGCGTAGTCCGTGACGTACTCGTCCGCTCCGATGTGCCAGTACGCCGCCGGGAACAGCGGCAGGTACTCGGTGACCAGATCCTTGATCAGGGCGTACGAGGCGGGCAGCGACAGGTCGATGAAATCGGCGCTGACCGCGCCCGAGCCGCTCTTCAGCTTGAGTTCCGGGTGGGCGGCCAGGATCGGGTTCATGTGCCCCGGGGTATCGATCTCCGGGACGATCGTGACGTGGTACTTCTGTCCGAGCGCGACCAGGTCGGCGATGTCCCGCTTGGAGTAGTGGTCGGCGGAGACGATCTCGGGGTGGCCCGCACTCTCCAGGCGGAACCCGAAGGTGTCCGACAGGTGGAAGTGGAAGTAGTTGAGCTTGAGGTAGGCCAGTTCCTTGATGTGCTGCTTCACCCAGTCGACCGTGAAGAACTTCCGGCCCTGGTCGATCATCAGACCGCGCTCGGCCTTGGCGGGCCAGTCCACCGCGGTTCCGGCGGGGATCGAGGGGGACTGGTGCAGCAGCTGGAGCACGGAACGCGTGCCGTAGAACGCCCCGGTGCCGGTTCCCGCCTGGAGGGTGACACTGGACCCGACGGTCATCCGGTATCCCTCGGCGGGCAGCGCGGCGTCGCCGAGGGTCAGGGCGATGTCGCCGGGGGAGGCGGCGCCGGTCACGACGGCCACCGGCCGCCCCACCAGGGCGCCCAGGTCCTCCGCGAAGGTGGCGGCCTCCGCGGAGAGCTGGGCGGAGTAGGCGGGGTCGACGACGACCCGGCCGGTGGCGGTGAAGGTGTAGGTGCCGGTGGCGGCCGTCCACTGGCGCAGGGCCGGGACGGTCTGCGGCGCCGCCGCGGCGGCGGCCCGCACGGGCGCGGCGGCGGCCCGCACGGGCGCGGCGGCGGCGGCGCCGGGCAGGGAGAGTGCGGCCGCGGCCAGGACGGCGGCGATCAGGAAGCGGAGCGGACGCGGGGGCCGAGGTGCCGGCCGGCGCATGGACAGACGCCTGGAAAGGCGTACGGGAAGACGCATCGTGAGTCCCCGGGGTGGGAGGGAAAGGGGAGTTCGGGGTGCGGGCAAAGTGCAGCGCAGTGCCGCGTCCATGTCAATAGGTGCTCGAAACCCCGTGGCTGCGAGCACGAACACGCACCAGGCCGCTCTCGGCCCGCCGTGTCGTAACCCGCGGTCGAGGCCGTCACGGCCCGATAGTGGTGCGGTGAGCGACTGGTCGGCGGAACCCGGGCAACCCGGAACAAGCGGTGACGGACACGGACGCGGCGGCGGGCCCGACGGTCCCGGCGGCCCCGGCAGGGGCGAGGGGGAAGCCGCCGCCTGGTCCGGGAGGGAGGGCGCGCGGGCCTTCGCCGCCGTGGTGGCGGCCACCGACTGGCTCCTCGGCTACCCCTTCGTCTTCCGGGCCCTCGCCGAACGCATCGACAGCCGCCACGTCCTGGTGGACTACGGCTGCGGCCCCGGCACGGTCGCCGACCACGCGGCCCGGCTGCTCGGCGCCAAGGTGCTGGGCGTGGACACCTCCGCCGAGATGCTCGCGCTGGCCCGCTCCGCGCGATCGGCGGTCGCGGAGTACCACCTGGTCCAGGACGGCCGGGCCGTCGGCCTGCCGGACGGCTGCGCGGACGCCGTGATGTGCAATCACGTACTGGCGTCACTGCCGACCGAGGAGGCGGTGCTCGCGGTGTTCACGGAGATCCACCGACTCCTGCGCCCCGGCGCGCCGTTCGTGCTCCTCGCCACCGATCCCGCCTGCGCCGGTACGGAGTACGCCTCCTTGCGCATCGGCGAGCCGGGGGAGGTCTACGGCCCGGGCGATCCGGTGACCGTACGGCTCCTGCGCACGGACGGGAGCTGGCAGGAGATGCCCAACCACGCGTGGCCCGTGGACGTCTACCCCCAGCTGCTCGAACAGGCGGGATTCCGGGAGGTCGTACAGCGCCACCCGACCGTGGACGAAGCCCTGCTCCTGGCCGATCCGGACCTGGTCCGGGGCCGTGCCTGGACGGCCGAGCGGGCCAGACCGCCGCTGGTGGTCACCACGGCCCGGGCGGTCTGACGGGGCGCGGCCCGGACGCTGCGGCGGGAGTGTCTTGCCCGGCCGCTGATCGTGGTGTTGGCTGCTGGGGCCACTCACCGGAACGGGCCCCGTTCCGGTGAGTGGCCCGTCGACTCCCTCCCGTCCAAGCGGCCTCGCGGGTCCGCTGTGACTCTGAAGCCGAGGCCCCCATGACCACGCCGCCCCCCCTCTCCCAGCCGGTGGACGCGCTCGCCCTCCGCAACCGCCTCGGGGGGCTGGAGCACACCTACCGGCCCGAGAGCGAGGTCTCGGTGCAGGAGAAGTACCGGCCCTGGTACATCGCCGGCTCCCTGGTCGCCATAGCCGCGCTGCTGGGCGGGGGCGCCCTGTTATGGATCTACGTGCACTGGGGGGTCGCCCTGTTCCCGCTGTGGATCGGCATCCTGGCGACCGGGCTGGTCGTCCGCGGCCCGCTCTTCCGCAAGGGCCTGGCCGCCAAGCGGCTGCACCTCTTCGAGCACGGACTGGTCGTGGACGGCGGCGGCGGGGGAGACCTGTTCGCGGTGCGCTGGGACCGGGCGCTGCTGTACCAGGAGACGGTGCGGGAAGTGATCAACTACAAGGGAACCCAGACCCCCTTCAACAGCTCGCACTCCTCGGTGGTGGTCGCCCCCGGCGGGGCCAAGACCGAACTCACCGACTTCTACAAGGAGTCGGGCACCTGGTCCGTCCTGTTGGCGGAAGCCATCGCCCACGCCCAGGTGGACAAGGTGTGGAAGGCGGTGCAGGAGGGCGGCACGATCGGGTTCGGCCCCTACACACTGTCCCGCTCCGGCATCACGAAAGGCTCGGCCGAGGGCCTGTCCTGGGGGGACGTCAGCGAGGTGGCCGTCCGCGGGGGTTTCGCCCTGGTGTGGCGCACGGGCCAGACCAAGGCCTGGGGCAGCTGCTCCGCCAAGCAGGTACCGAACCTGCTCGTCTTCCTGACCATCGCGGAGAACCTCCGCCGGCGCCAGCCCCGCTGAGGGCCGCCGCGGTCCGCTGAGGAGCGCCGAGCCCGCGGGGACACGACGGCGTGGCCGCGGCTGCCCGGAACCCTGGACGCGCCACCGCTCGGGGACGTGCTCAGGGACGGACCTGACGGGCGACGAAGCGGCCGCGGCTGAAGTCGATGCTGAAGGTGACCTGCTGGTCCTCGGAGAGGGTCTGCGGATCCGACTCTATGTCGTCGCGTTCGACGTACAGGGGGTCCTGGGCGCCGTAGGGGACAAGGAACCCGTAGCCGTTCTCACGGTTGTAGGACTGGACGAATCCTTTGACTCTCTGGGTCATGCGCCGCGCCCTTCGCCGCCGGGATCACACGTCCACTGTGCGGCGAGGGGGGCGGGCGCGCATGCCGGGCACCCGCGGTGGTGCGGCCGAACGGGTGAGCGCCCGGAGGCGCTCACCCGTGGCGGACCGCAGTCCGTATCAGCCGTCGATGCGGTGGGTGGTCCAGAACGAGGTCAGGTCCGTGGCCGTGGCGGCCTGGGCGGCCGCCTTGAACTCGGTCGTCGTCGAGACGCCGTACCAGTGGGACGCGGCGTAGTCCTTGAGCAGCTTGGCCATGACCGTGTCGCCGAGGACCCGGCGCAGGTCGTGCAGGGCGCACTTGCCGTAGCCGTAGACCACGGTGGAGTAGCGGGACGAGTGGGCGTCCCAGTACCCCATCGAGTTGGTGATCTTCTCCGCCGAGGAGGCCCACGAGACGCTGTTCCAGCAGCTCGCGCCCGTCTTGTTCTGCGCGAGGTCGGTGGCGTAGTCGGTGAACGCCTCGTCGAGCCAGGGGCTCGTGTACTCGTCGTCACCGACGATGCCGTACCACCACTGGTGGGCGATCTCGTGGGTGAGCGCCGTGGTGCTGACCAGGTCGAGGACGAAGCCGGGGTACTCCATTCCGCCGAACCAGTAGTTGTTGTCGATCACGGCGTCCAGTTCGCCGTACGGGTAGGCGCCGAAGCGCGCCGAGTGCGCGTCCACGGCGGACTTGGCGGTGCTCAGCATCGACTGGGCGTCGGAGGAGCTGATGCCCGAGACCGAGTAGATGTTGACCGGGGTGCCGGCGGCCGAGGTGCCGGAGATCTTGCTGAACGGACCGGCCGCCCAGGCGAACTCGCGGACCTTGGTGGCGGTGGCGGTGGTGACCGTCCGTCCGCTGGTGCCGGGGGTGTCCACCGAGGCGCCGGTAGCCGGGACCAGCAGGGTGGTCGGGTGGTCGAGGGTCACCTTGAAGTCGGAGGCCAGCGCGTAGAAGGACTCGCCGTTGTTGGTGTACGGGTCCAGGTGCCAGCCCGCCCCGTCCTTGACCGCGAGCACCGGCAGGGCGTTGCCGACCATGCTGAAGGCGCCGTCGTAGCCGAACCGGTCGGCGCCGCTCGGTACGGTGATGCCCAGGTCGAACCCGATCGTGGCGCTCTGGCCCTGGGCCAGGGGAGCCGGGAGGGTGATCTGGAGGGCCGTGCAGCCGACCGACAGGGCGCCCGCGGTGCCCCCGGTGAGGTTGGTGACGGTGATCGGCATGGCGGCGCAGGTGCCGTGGTAGTTGTCCCACAGCCTCAGGTACACCTCGCTGAGCGCGGTGGCGGAGGCGTTGGTGAAGGTCGCGCTCTCGTGGCCGGTCCAGCCGGTGCCGCTCGCGTTGCTGCTCAGACTGACGGTGTAGGCGGGCGCGGCCGGGGTGCGGGTGGAGTCCCCGGGCGGGGTGGTGCCGCCGGAGGTGTTGAGGGCGACGTCGTCGACGACGAAGCTGGTCTGGAGGCTGGAGTCCTCGGTCCCGGTGAAGGCGACGCTGACGGTCTGGCCCGCGAAGGCCGACACGTCGAAGGACTTCTGCGCGTAGCCGGTGTTCTTGTCCAGGTTCGAGTACGTCGCGAGCGTCGTGCTGCCGATCTTCGCCGTGAGCTGGTCGTACTTCGTGGACGTGGTGGTCTCGGCGGTGTCGATGTGCATCCAGAACGTCAGGGTGGCGGAGCTGCATCCCGCCGGGATCGTGACGCTCTGGGAGAGGGTGTCGGTGTGCGTGCTGCCGACGCCGTTGAGCCAGGCGAAGTACGTGCCGCCGTGGGCGGACTGACCGGCCCGGTTGGTGATCACGCTGGTCTGGGACTGGTTCCAGGGTGAAGTGCCGCTCTCGAAGCCGCCGTTGACGACCGCCTGGGCCGGAGTGCAGGCGGCGGCCCCGGTGACGGTGGCGGGCGAGGCCACCGCCGAGGCGGTGGAGAGCGCGGCGGCGGCCAACGTGGCGACGGCGAGTGCGGTCACGGCGAGGGCCTGGTGGGGGGTGGATCTCACACGGAACTCCTTTGAGGTGGCCGGGATTGCGGCCTGCTCGGTGGCGGCCCGCCGGACTGGGTGCGCCGGAGGGCAGCCGAGGGCTGCGCGCATCGCTCGCGCGATCGCTGGGGTGAGATGTGCGCCGCGTCTCCCTGGGTCGGGAGGGCGGCTGCCGGAAGCCTGGCAGATGTGACTGGGACATGCCATCAGCGGTGAGTAAAGGACGTACTGTCTACCCGCGTTGCCTGTTCGGCCGCGCTGCGGTCCGGCCGGAGATCCGCTCGGCGGCCGCATGAAGTCTGCTCGACGGCCGGTCGACGTCGCGGTGGGCGTCCCGGTCGATGCCGGTCGACGTCGCGCTCGTCAGGCGGTGTGGTGGACCGCCGCGACGGCCTCGTCGTAGACGGCGAGCGGATCGGCCGCCCCGCCGTTCCTGGCCGCCGCCAACTGATCAGGTCTGTCGGCCGGTTGATGCCGTCGACGGCGCCGGACGCGCCGGACGTACTGGCTCCCCCAGAGGTGCGCGCCGCCCCCTAACCGGCCGGCGGCCCCGCCGACCCCGCGAGCCCCGCCAGGACCGCGCGCGCCGCGATCTCACCCTCCTCGTACGCGTGCGCCCGGGCCTCCTGGATCGCGTCGTCGAGCTGGCGGACCGCCTCGGCCATACGGCCCGTGGCCGCCAGGGCCTCCCCGTACAGCGTGCGCAGCACCACGCGCCGGGGGGCCGCCAGCGGGGGCGCGGCGAGGGTCAGGCCGCGCAGGGCGTGATCGGCGGCCTCGGTGTGGGCGCCGGCCGCCAGGAGGTGCTGGGTCAGGTGCTGGTGGGCGAGGGTGACCGTTTCGGTACGGCCTGCCGTCTCGGCCAGCGCGAGGGCCCGCACCAGCAGCTCCCGGCTCCGTTGCCCGGCCCGCTCCGCGCCCCCGGACGGGGTGGTGTGCCGGGTGAGGGCGACGGCCAGATTGATCCGGGCCACGGCTTCCCCGGCGGTGTCCCCGGCCCGGGCGGCCAGCTCGGGGGCCCGCTCCAGCTGCGCGAGGGCCTCCGCGGAGCGGCCCTCCTCGGCCAGCACCCAGCCCAGCAGGGACCGGGCCCGGGACTGGGCGCCGGGATCCCCGTCCAGTTCGGCGGCGGCCAGGCCCCGCTGGAGGAGCGGCACCCAGCCGTCGCGGACCTGCCACAGGATCAGGGGCCACTGGAGCAGCACCAGCCGCCACGCGCGGTCGTGCATCCCGGCCGCCATGGCGGCGTCCACCGCACCGCGCAGCGCGTCCCGTTCGGCGGAGTACCAGGCGAGCGCGCCCGACCGGTCCGTGAACGGCCGGATCGCCGCCGGCCGCCGGGCCGCCGCGGGCAGGTCGCAGCAGGGCTCGCTCCCGGGTTCCGCGGCCGCGCTCGCGGCCAGCAGCGTACGCAGCCAGTGGTCGAGCAGCCGGATCAGCCCGTCGGGGTCGGGCCCGGGAACCAGGCTGCGGGCGTAGAGCCGTACGAGGTCGTGCAGGACGTACGCGTGCGGTCCCGCCTCGGCCACCAGCTGCGCGGCGGCCAGCTGGTCCAGTGCGACGGCCGCCTGTTGGGGCGGGCAGTCGGCGAGCGCGGCGGCCGTACAGATGTCCAGGGTGGCGCCGGTGTGCGGACCCAGCCGGTGGAACATCCGCCGGGCCGAGGCGGGCAGGTGCTGGACGGTGAGCCCCAGGGCGGCGGCAACTCCGGTGTCGTCGACGTTCAGCAGGTCCAGCCTGCCGTGCTCGTCGGAGAGTTCACTGGCGAAGGCGGCCAGGCCGAGGTGCGGGCGGGTGGCGAGCCGGGCCGCGGCGACCCGGAGCGCGAGCGGCAGCCCGTCGCACAGTTCGGCGAGCCGTGCGGCGGCCTCGGGCTCGGCCGCGACCAGGTCCGGTCCCAGCACGGCGGCGAGCAGCGCGGTGGACTGGGCGGTGGGGAGCGCGGCGAGCGGCACGGGGCGGGCGGCGTCCGAGGCGATCAGGCCGCCGAGCCGGTCCCGGCTGGTGGCGAGGGTGACGCAGTCCTCCCCGCCGGGCAGCAGGGGGCGGATCTGCTCCGCGTCCCGGGCGTTGTCCAGCACGATCAACATCCGCCGCCGGGCCGTGAGGTCGCGGTAGCGGGCACCCAGCGCGTCGGGTGTCCCGGGCATCCGCTCGGCCGGTACGCCGAGCGCGAGCAGGAACTCGCGGAGCACGGCGGTGGCGCCCCGGGCCGGGAGCGTGCTGTATCCGTGGAGGTCGGCGAAGAGCCTGCCGTCGGGGAAGTCGGCGCGGCGCAGGTGGGCCCAGTGCACGGCGAGCGCGGTCTTGCCGACGCCCGCGGGGCCCGTGAGCACGGCGAGGGGGCCCGGGGTTCCGGCCGTCGCCCGGTCGAGCGCGGCCAGCTCGTCCTGGCGCCCGGTGAAGCCCCGGGGGCGCCGGGGCAGCAGTTGCGGCCCGGCGGCCTCCTCCGGGGCGGCGGTACGGGCGGCGGCGCGGGCGTGACCGGCGGCGGGGGGAGGAGCGGCGGCGCGGGCGTGGCCGGCGACACGGGCCGCCCCCGGGTCAGTGGCTGCCCAGGCGCCGCCGGGACCCGCGCCGCCCCCACCCGCGTCAGCGGGATCGGCAGGACCTTGAGCGGCGACAGCGGTCGACGTCCCGGGTCGTTCCGGTCCCCGCGCGCCCCCGGACGCGCTGGACGGCGTACGGTCCACCACCGCGGCCCGGACCGCGGCCGGTTGAGGTGCGTCGGCCCGCAGCAGAGCGGTGTACGCGTCCGTGAGCACCGCTCCGGGGCCCACCCCGAGCTGGTCGGTGAGCAGTCGCCGGGTGCGGTGGAACCAGTCCAGCGCCTCCGACTGGAGACCCGCCCCGCCGAGGACCCGCATCAGAGCCGCGATCAACGGCTCGCGCAGCGGGTGGGCGACGGCCTCGGCGCGCAGCACGGCCGCCGCCGTCGCGTACTCGCCGAGCAGCGCGTGCGCCCCCGCCAGCTCCTCCACTGCGGTCAGTCGCAGCTCCTCCAGCGCGTGCGCGGCGCTCTGCAGCAACGAGCTGTGCACGGTTCCGGCCAGCGCGGGCCCCTGCCACAGCGCGAGCGCCTCCCGCAGGATCCGCACCCCGTCGCGCGGCTCGCGCTCGGCACGGGCCAGCCCGAGCAGCTCCTCGAAGCGGTGCGCGTCCACCAGGGTCTCCGGCAGCCGCAGGGCGTAGGCCGGACCGTCGGTGAGCAGCTGGACTCCGTACGCCGGTGCTCCGTGCGCCGCCAGCAGGGCGCGCAACTGCGAGACGTGCCCCTGGAGGACGGTGCGGGAGTGCCGGGGTGGCTCCTCGTCCCACAGGGCCTCCGTCAGCCGGTCCACGGCAACCGTCGCGTTGGGGCGCTGGAGCAGCATGGCCAGCAGGGTGCGGCGTTTCGCCGGGCCCAGGGGGAGCGTCTCCCCGTGCTCCGTGACCACGGCGACGGTCCCCAACACGCGGAACTCCATGCGATCCCACCTCTGTTCAGCTGATCATGACCTCCGCGGACGGCCACGTCAGAGCGTACGTCGGCCGATTTCGGGGCATAAGTCCCTTCCCGGCCATGTGCCACCACCCGGCGACCGTCGTTAGGCGGCCGTTAGGGCTTCGTTGGCGACTGGTGCAAAGCTGCGGTGAGCCACGACACACCAGGTGTGCCGCGTCGGCCCCTCGGTACCCATACAGGGGTTGGGTGACACAGCGGCCGACGCGCACGCCGACCCCGTACCCCCTCCACCCCCCCGCCGGTGGGCCGTGCGCCCGAATCGCACGGCTCACCGGCGGAGGGAGGGAGGGCCCCTCGGCCCGCGACCGGGTGCATGTCAGCCCGCGACCGGGTACATGGATCCCCGGCGGCCCTCCGGGGAGGCCAGCCACTCCAGTTTCTCCGCCGTGTCCGTGCCCGGCAGGGGCGTGTGCAGCACGATCGACAGGTCCGGCCGGGCGGGGACACGCAGTTGTGTCGACTCCACGAACAGGGTCCCCACCAGCGGGTGCTCGAACTCCTTCTGCATCAGGCCGCTCGGCTGGATGTCCCGCCGCTGCCACAACTCATCGAATTCCGGGCTCAGGTCGCGGGCCTCCTCGACCACCGCACGGAACCCGTCGTCGTCGGGGACCTCCGAGCACGCCGCCCGGAACTGGGCGACCACCGAGCCCGCGATCTCCTCCCAGCGCGTGGAGCGGGCCTTGTAGAGCGGGTCTGTGAAGAAGGCGATCAGGCAGTTCTGCACGATCTCCGGCCGCATGCCGAGCACCAGCGAGGCCGAGTCGTTGTACATCACCGTGTTCCAGTACACGTCCATGATGTGCGCGGGGAAGGGCATCCACGCGTCGATCAGCCGCTTGAGCCCGTCGCACATCTGCTGGTCGGACGCCGCGACCTGGAGCGCGGGCGGGTTGAGCCCCGCGAGGACGTACAGGTGGCGGCGCTCGGCGCTGGTCAGTTTCAGGACCCGGCCCACCGCGTCCAGTACCTGCGACGACACGGTGATGTCACGCCCCTGCTCCAGCCACTGGTACCAGGACACGCCGACCCCGGCGAGCACGGCCACTTCCTCCCGGCGCAGGCCCGGAGTGCGGCGGCGGGCCCCGCCGTCCGGCAGTCCGGCCTCCGTCGGCGTGATCCTCGCCCGCCTGTTCATCAGGAATTCCCGCAGCTCGGAACGGCGGTGTTTGTCGATCGGTGTTGCCACGTACTCCCCCTACGGCTGCCTGGTGGTGCCACCAACAGGATAAGTTCCCACTCTCCACGGTCATTCCCTGGCCCTGAAGGTAGTTCCATGAAGACCGACACGCAGGCGACGGCCGAGACCCCCGGCACCGCCGACAGCCACCTCCCCGGCACCCGCGTCCCCGACGCACACCTTCCCGAGACCCGGCGCCCCGGCGCGCACCTCCCCGATCCCGGCGACACCCGTCTCTCCGGCCGGGCCAAGCTCGTCCTCTTCGTCCTCTGCGCCGCCCAGTTCATGGTGGCCCTCGACTTCTCCGTGCTGAACGTGGCGCTGCCCGTGCTCGGCAAGGACCTGGGCCTGTCCGCGTCCGCGCTCCAGTGGGCCGTCACCGCCTTCGCCCTGCCCTCCGGCGGTTTCCTGCTCCTCTTCGGCCGGATCGCCGACCTCTTCGGCCGCAAGAAGCTCTTCCTGACCGGCCTCGCCCTCTTCGGCGGCGCCTCGCTGCTCGCCACCCTCGCCTGGGACCCGGCGTCCTTCCTCACGGGGCGCGCCCTGCAGGGTCTCGGCGCGGCCGTCATCGTGCCGACCGGCATGTCCCTGCTGACCACGACCTTCCCCGAAGGCCCGCTGCGCGCCAAGGCGCTCGGCATCTCCGGCACCCTGCTCTCCCTCGGATTCACCGTCGGCATGGTCCTGGGCGGCGTCATGACCGACACCCTCGGCTGGCGCTCCACGATGGGTCTCCTCGCCGTCGCCTCGGTGACCGTGCTGGCCCTGGCGCCCGGGCTGCTGCCCGAGTCCCGCACCCCCGAGCGGCCGCGGCTGGACGTACCCGGTGCCATCACCGTCACCGGCGCCCTGCTCGCCCTGATCTACTCCCTGTCCACGGCCGCCGTACGCGGCTTCGGCGGCGCGGATGTCTGGGGCACGCTGGCCGCGGGTCTGGCCCTGCTCGTCGCGTTCGTCGTGGTGGAGTCGAAGGCTCCGGCCCCGCTGGTCTCCCTGCCCATGCTCAAGCGGCGCACGGTCGCCTGGGGCAACATCGGCGGTCTGGTCACCTTCTCGATGATGTCGACGGTCGTCTTCGTACTGACCCTCTACCTCCAGGAGACCCTGGGCCTGTCGTCGTTCCGGACCGGCCTGGTTTTCGGAGCGCAGGGCCTCGCGTCCGTCGTCGCCGGGACCTACGCGCCCCGGATCATCGGCCGCTTCGGCGCCCACCGCACCCTGGCCGCCTCGCTGCTCGGCCAGGGCACGTTCACCGCGGCCCTGCTCGCCATAGGCGCCGGCTCCGGCGCGCTGCTGGCCACGGTGGCGGTCTCGCTGGCCAGCATGTGCCACCTCGGCGCGATCATCTCGTACGGCGTCACCGTGACGAGCGGCGTGCCCGACGAGGAACAGGGCCTGGCGACCGGCCTGATCACCACCACCCAGCAGGTCGGCATCACCATCGGGATCCCGCTGCTCGGTGTGCTGGCCACCACGGGGGCCTCGCTCTTCGACGGGGTGCGCACGGTGCTGGCCGTCGACGCGGTCATCGTGCTCGCCGCGGCGGCCCTGGTCGGGCTGGGACTGCGTACCCGGGCGAAGGTGTGAACGTCGTCCGCGCACCGGGCTCCAGGGTGATGACGTATCCATCATGACAGGTCAGAGGGTGTTTTCGTAGGACGAAGGGCACAGTGGAATGACCTTGTTCGACCCCCTGTGCACCTTTGAGAATCATCGTCATGACTCACTCAGCGCACACCGATCACCACGCCGTCCTCCGCGCCCGAGTGGCTCTCCTCGGCTCGGGGAAGCCGACCGTCGCCCAGCGGGTCGAGGCCTACCGGGTGCTGGCCCGGGTCAGCCCGCTGGCCTATCTGCCGCTACTGGCGCGGACGTTGGGCAAGTACGCCATCCGGGACTACGCCCACGAGCCGCTCATAGCGCTCGCCCTGCTGGCCGAATCCGTCGCCGCGGGCCGCCGGATGGTGGAGCTGGAACCCGTACGGGGCGACCTCCTCACCGGCTCACTGGCCGCCTACCGGGTCCAGTTGGCAGTGATGGGCCGTCAGGAGGAGGCCCGCGCCGTGGAAGCGGAGATCGCCCGCCTGGTGTCCGCCGCCGAGCGGTGACCGCCGGCGGTGCGGCCGGACGCCGAGGCGGTACGGGCGCGGGCGCGGACCGGGCCCACGCCGCCCGCGCGGGCGCCGGCCGGGCTCACGCGGCCGAATCCGGCCGTACCTCGATGTGGTCCGCGGCCAGGTCGACCGCCACCCGGTGCTCCATCCCCAGCGCCTCCAGGAAGGTGCGCGGCAGCTGCACCCGTCCGCTGCGGTCCAGCATCACGTACTCCCGCTCGCTGACCGACTCCGCGCCGTGCTCGTCGGTGACGGTGCGGCGCAGCACCTCGCTGCTGGTGCGCCCGTCCCGGATGGCCACCGTGCGCCGCACCTCGCCCGCGACCATCGGGTCGTGGGTGACGACGACCACGGTGGCTCCCAGCTCCCGGTTGACGGTGCGGAACGCCTCGAAGACGGCCGCGCCGGTCTCGGAGTCCAGTTCGCCCGTCGGTTCGTCTGCGAGCAGGACCTTCGGGGCGCCCGCCATGGCCACGGCGATGGCCACCCGCTGCTGCTGCCCGCCCGAGAGTTCGGACGGGAGGCGGCCGGCCAGCGGGCCGAGGTCCAGCGCCTCGATCAGCTCGGCCGTCCGGGCCGCGTGCCGCTTCGCGGACTTGCGGCCGCCGTCGGCCAACTCCATGGGCAGGGATATGTTCTGAGTGGCCGTCAAAAACGGCAGCAGGTTGCGCGCGGTCTGCTGCCAGACGAAACCGACCGCCTCGCGCCGGTAGCGCAGCCGGTCCCGGGAGGACATCTCCAACAGGTCGAACCCCGCCACCGTGGCGGTCCCCGCCGTCGGCAGGTCCTGCCCGGCCAGAATGTTCAGCAGCGTCGACTTCCCACTGCCCGAGGCTCCGACCAGGGCGACCAGATCGCCCTGCGCCACCGTCAACTCCAGCCCCTGGAGGGCTTGTACCTCGATGCCGTCCCCACTGAAGACCCGGACCAGACGGTCGCACGCGATGGCCGTGTCCGCCGCGAGCGCCTCGGGCTCGGCGGCGGCCACGGCGCGCCGTCCCAGCTCCTCGTAGCTCGGCTGCCCGGCCCCGGAATCCGCCCCGCCCACGTGGGTGTCCACTCGCCCGCCCGCCCTGTCGTCGGTCCGCTCGCCGCTCATGCCTGGTCTCCCGCTCTCAGTTCCGTAGTGATCTGGCGTCGTCCCGACACCGCCGCCTCCGCCAGCACGGCCATGCCCACCAGGGCGGCCAGTCCCAGCGCCTGGACCAGCACGGGCCCGAGGCCCAGGGGCACTCCGCCCGCCACGTGGGACCCGACCAGCGTGGACAGGTCCACGGCCGGCCCCAGCAGGAGCACCGCGGACGTCGCGGTGACCGCTCCGCCCAGCGCCGCGGTCAGTGCCTGCGGCAGTGATTCGGCCAGGACCAGCAGCACGCCCTGCCGGGGCCGCAGCCCCATGGTCCGCAGCCGCGCCAGCAGCGCGGCCCGTTCGGGCGCCGCCCGAACCAGCGACAGCAGTACGGCCAGCAGCGCGAAGGCCGCGGCGCCGACGGCCGAAGCCGTGAAGAGCCGTACCGCCGCGTGCTGGAGCGGGTCGGACTTCAGCTCGTCGGCCATCCCGTCGCTGGTCTGCACCCGGAAGATCGAGTCGGCCGGAGTCAGCGTGCGCGTCAGTACCCGCAACCGGTCCTCGGCGGGAGTGCCGAGCGCGTACCACCGGTTGGGCCTGGTGGTGACCGGGATCCGCGCGGTGGCCGGGCCCGCGGGCACGATGACGGTGGCGCCCGCCGCGCCGGACCGCACCGGGGTGCCGTCGACCACGCCCTTCACGGCCACCTGGAGTTCACCGCCACCGAACCGGAGCCGGTAGGTGCCCGAGGGGGCCGTCCGGGACAGCCCGCTGCTGAACAGCACGGGCAGTGGGGCGTCGGCCGAGCCGGTGCCCGGGCCCTTGAGCAGCGCCGGATCGTACGGGCCGATGCCGACCTCCTTGGACAGTGCGGCGTAGGCCTTCGGCTCCACCACGACCACGGACACCTGAGTGGTGAACCGCGTGGCCGGGTTGTCCACGAACCCGTCGTCGTCCGTCCACAGCGTGACCGAGGACCGTACGCCGTCCAGCGCGTCCGCGGCCTTCACCAGCGCGTCCGGCAGCGAGCCCCCCGGCGGCGCGGCGATCCACGCGTCCGCCAGGACGCTCACCCGGGCCGCGGCCAGCCGAGCGGCGTCCGACGCGTCCAGCACCGTGGCCCAGAACCCGCCGGTCGTGACCGCCAGCAGCAGCGCCATCAGCGGCAGTACCGGGGCCGGCCCGCGACCGGTGCTCCCGCGCGCGGCGCGGGCCAGTCCCAGGAAGCCGATCACCCCGGGTCCGCGCGCCGCGAGCCGGGCGGGCAGTGCGATGAGCAGCGGCTGGACCCGGGCCAGCAACAGCCCGCCGCACAGGGCGATCAACAGCGGCGAAGCGATCAGCAGCGGGTCCACCTCGGCCCCGGCCTGCGCGATCCCCCGCGAGCGGACCTCCGAGACGGCGGCGGCGGTGACCAGCAGCGCCAGGAGTTCCGCGACCGGCCGCCGCCACCGGTTGCCGGGCCGCGGCGGGGCGAGCAGGATCAGGGCCCGGACCGGGAAGGACAGCCAGGCGAACAGCGTCGTGGCGAGTGCCGCCCCCAGCGCGGGCAGCAGCCGCGGCGCGGGCAGCAGGACGAGGGCCGCCGCCGTGGCGAGCAGCGCGGCCGGGAGCACGGTGACCGCGCCCTCCCCGAGGAGCCTGCGGAGGAGGCCGCCGCGCGAGCAGCCGCGCGCCAGCAGCAGCCGCAGTTCCGATTCGCGCCGCTCGCCGGAGAGCGCGGCGGCCAGGCACAGGACGACGAGAACCACCCCGGCGACCCCGGCCGGTCCGCTCACCCCGAGCGGGGCGGCGGCCTGCTGCCGGGTGCGGGCCTCGGCCAGCAGTTCGGTCAACGGGGAGCTGAGCGCCATGTCGGGCCGTCCCACCTCGCCGAACAGGTCGGCCGCGACGGTCCCGCTCACATAACTGTTGATCAGACCGATCGTGGTGGGCAGCCGGTCCGCGCGCAGCCGGGTGGTGTCCAGCGGCAGCCGCCAGAAGTCCGTGGCGCCGTCGCCCCAGGCCGCGAGCCGCGGCAGCGCGTCGCCGCCGACCAGGGCGCCCGCCTGCCAGAAGGTTTTGGGTTCCCTCTCGTTGGTGTGGCCGGTGCAGGCGTGGGCGAGGCAGGGCAGCCCGGTCCACACGGGATCGGCGTCGTCGTCGGCGACGTACAGGCCGACCACCCGCGCCTCGGCGGCGGCGCTGGTGCCGGCTCCCGCCCGCAGTACCGTGCCGAGCGGTGCGCGGATCGCCTCGGACGCCCGCTTCGACAGGGCGACCGGCACGGGCCCGCCCGCCCCGCCGCTGCTCGGCCAGCCGCCCGCCACCAGCTTCAGGTGCCGCTCGGAACCGCTCAGGTACACCAGGCTCAGCTGGGGTGAGATCCCGTCGGGGCTGGCGAGTTCGGGATTGCCCAGGGCGCGGTAGTGCTCGCTCCGGCTGCCGTGCACCGGACCGCTCGGGGCGAGTGCGAGGTCCCCGCCGGTCCGGGCGGTCAGCAGGGCCGTGATCCGGTCCAGGTCCTGGGGGAGCGGCGCGTCGTCCTTGGCTTCGGAGTAGGCCTGGATGCTCGTCGCGGCGGGTCCCTTGTCCGTCACGAAGGAGCGCAGGGCCTGGTCGGCGCCCCGGTCCAGGGCGCGCGGCAGGGCCGCGCTCAGGAACACGGCGGCGAAGGCCAGTACGGCGCCCAGCAGGGCGGCGGCGGGCATGGCGCGCAGCCGGACGCGCACCCAGGACGCGGGGCGTGCGGCTCGTTCGGCCGGGCGGGCGGTGCGGGTCACGATTCCTCCACCTGACGCAGCCGGGCGGCCGTGTTGCGGTTGCGGCGGCCACCGAGGGTGGCCGACAGCAACGGCACGACGGCGATCGCGGCGGTCAGCAGCAGTGTCCAGCCGACGGGCAGGTCCACCAGTAGTTCCGGGTAGGGGCGGCGGCCCGAGGGCGTCCGTACGATCAGCGGCGCCACCAGGTGGACCAGGGCCGTACCGATCCCCACCCCGGCGGCGCAGCCGAGGCCCGCCAGGATCAGGCCCTCGGCGGCGGCGGTCCGGTTCAGGGTGCGCCGGGGCGCGCCGAGTGCCAGCAGGACCGCCGACTCCCGGGACCGTTCCCGGGCGCCCGCGGCGGCCGACGCGGCGAAGCCGATCGCCGCCAGCGCCGCGCAGGCGACGGCCAGAACGGCCAGTGCGCGCTGCGGGGCCGTGCTCAGCGGATCGTCGAGCAGCCCCGCGGCGACCTCCTCGCGCAGCAGCACCCGCTGCGTCCCGGCTCCGGCCCCGGTGCGCAGCGCGGCGGCGGCGCGGGCCGGTACGGGATCGTCGGGGGAGACGCCGGGCAGCCACCATTCGGTGACCCCGGGCAGCGCGCGGGCGCCGTCGGCGGCCATGATCCGGCCGAGCGAGGTCAGGTCCACCGCCAGTGCGGTGTCACCGGCCACCGGGAGCGCGTTGACGGCCGCGGTGACGCGAACCCGGATCATGGACTGGGCGAAGGGGACCCCGACCACGTCGCCGACCTTCGCGCCGATCGCCTTGAGGTAGCCGCGGGTGGCGATTCCGGGCAGTTCCTGGACCGATGTGACGGGCCCCGCGGTCAGTGCCAGGGTGATCTCGCCCCGGGACGGCGGGGCGCCCGAGTAGCTCATCCGCAGCAGGGCCGGTCCGTCGGCGGGGCCGGCCGCCTGGTTCCCCAGCAGCGCGGCCTCGCTGCCCTTGGGCACCGTACCCAGCTGCCACCCGACGGCCCCCGCGGCGGGCGGGACGGGGACGGCGGGACCGCCCCCGTCCCCGGTCACGGACAGGCCGTGGACCGTCAGCTCGCCGCCGACCGAGGGGAGCGGGGGAGCCTGCGGGTCCTGGGCGCCGTACGAGAGGGACACCGCGACCAGGGTCAGCGGTCCGCCGGGCCGGCCGGCCGGTGCGTCGGCCAGCGCGGCGAGGTCGACCGGGACGGTGACCCGCTTGTCCGTCGTCGGCAGCGCGACCACGGGGGTCAGGAAGGACAGCCCGAACCGGTCGCGCAGCAGCAGTCGCAGCCCGGGTGAGCCGGTCGGGACCCCGGTGGCGCGCAGGGTCAGGTCGAGCCCGATCCGCTGGGGCTGTCCGGGCAGCGGTATCCCGCCCGTCCCCTTGGCGGGAGCGCCCGGGGCGCCGGGGGTCAGCGGGCCGAAGAGCTCGCCCATCGGCTGCTCGTTCCGCAGGTCGGCGCGCAGCGGGACCCGGTCGGCCACGGACGCCGCGTCCAGGGCGAGGAGTTGCCCCGTGCGCCCCTCGGGCAGGGACTGCTCCGAGCGGATCACCGGGAGCACCCGCTCGCCGCCCGGCAGCGCCCCGTACCGGCCGCTCTGGCCGACCGGCGCGAGCTGGCTGCCGGTGATGCGCAGCCCTCCGGCGGTGGTGTAGGAGGCCTGGTCGCGCTGGGAGTCGGACCACGCGGTGTACTGCCCGAGGGCCAACACCCCGCTGGACACCGCGAGTACGAGCAGGACGACGGGACCGGTGGCGCGCTGTGGGCGGCGCGCGAGCTGCCATCCCACCAGGGCCGGACCGAGCCCGGAGCCGCGCGCCGCGAGGTGCCCGCCCAGGCGCGCCGCCAGCGGCAGCACCCGCAGGACGAGCACCGCCCCGGCGCAGAGCGCCAGCGTGGGGGCGGCGATCACGACGGGGTCCACCCCGGTGGGCGCCCCGCCGCCGGCGGTCGGTCCCGCGCCCTTGTACCGGTTCAACTGCTGGAAGGCGAGGGCCGCCAGGGCCAGCAGTGCGAGGTCCGCGCCCGAGCGGGCGGCCCCGGCCACCATCTCCTGCCGTTTGCCGCCGTGTCGTCGCACGACGGCCGAGGCCCCGCGCAGAGCGGCGGGCAGCGTGGTGAGCAGCACGCAGCCGAGCGCGCACCCGGCCGCGACCGGCCACAGCGACCAGTGGCCCGGCCAGGCCCCGGAGTTGCTGTCGACGCCGCCGAGGAAGCGCAGCAGCAGGGGGGCCAGGAGGGGGGCGAGTGCCGCGGCGGGCAGCGCGAGCAGCAGCGCCTCGGTACCGGTCAGCAGACTCAGCCTGCGGCGGGAGGCGCCGCGCGCCAGGAGCAGGGTCCGTTCGGGTTCCTGATGCTTCATCAGGGTGCCGCCGACGATCAGCAAGGTGGCCGCGGTGAGCACGACGAGTTGCATCTCACCGATCAGCAGGGTGGACCAGGCGACGGACCGCGAGGCGTGCAACTCCTGCATGACGGTGCGGAGTTCGGTCTTCGCGTTGAGTCCGGAGGTGGTCTTGAGCGAGGCCTCGAGCGCGGCGCTGCGGGCGCCGACGGCCTCGGCCTCGGCGGTGCGCACACCCGCGAAGTCGGGGGTGAGGAGGGTGAGGCGGCTGTCCTGCGCCAGCCCGCCGACGGTGAAGGCGGAGTCGTCGACGAGCAGCGGCCCGTAGGTGGTGAAGCCGCCGGTCTGGGCCCCCCGGCCGCCGACCGGGTCGAGCTGCCAGTACGCGGCGGCGGGGTCCGCGGCCCGGTACACGCCGGTGACCACCACGGTGAGCGTCGTCCCCTGGAGCCGGTCGTCCAGGCGGACTTCGGCGGGCAGCGCCGAAGCGGTCAGCCCGAGGCGGTGCAGCGCGGCCTCGGGCACGGCGACCGGAACGCGAGTGGCGGTGGCGCCGCTGCCCACGGGCTGCGGCCACTGTCCCGCCACCAGCTTGGTACGGGCCCGGTCGAGGGCGGCGAGCAGGGTCAGGTCGGCCTCCCGCTCGGGCGACGGCCCCGACCCGGCCGGAGTGGACGACGTACCGGAACCGGCCGGAGTGGACGACGTACCGGAACCGGCCGCGGATCCGGGAGTGGCGCCCGGCAGTCCGTACGCGTGGCTGCGCGGCAGGCTCTCGGTGGTGAAGGGCAGCCGGCCGAACAGGGCGTCTCCGAAGCCCCGTAGCGCCTGGTCGTCCTTGGCCCGGTCGGCCGCGGGGTGGTAGCCGGTGACGACGACGGTGGACCGGACCTGGTCACGGCCCTGGAGCGACTCGCGCAGTCCGGCGTCGCCCACCCCGCGGGTGAACGCGAACAGAGCTGTGAGCACGGTCGTGGTGATCAGTACGGTGAGTAGTACGGCGGCGGCGAGGGGCACACGCCCGCGCTGCCGACGCATGACGAACCCGAGCATGCGTGCTGTTCCTCCCCCAATACCGGACCATAGGTACCGGATAGCGGGCGATCTTGTCAGATATACGCGGACATCGGAAGGGCTTGTATCCGGCGCCCGCGGATGAGGGAATGCGCTTGTCAGCAACCATCTTGGGGGAAATGTCCATGACCACGACCGAGCAGCACCGAGCGGACTCCACGACGCCCATGGTGGTGGTGGACGACGTGCACCGCAGTTTCGGCACCGGCCCCCAGGCGGTCCACGCCCTGCGCGGGGTCTCCTTCGCACTGCGCCGGGGCGAACTGACCGCTCTCAAGGGACGTTCCGGTTCCGGCAAGACCACGCTGCTGAACCTGGTCGGCGGCCTCGACGCGCCGACCTCGGGAGCCATCCGGCTCGACGGCACCGACCTGACCGGTCTCGGCGAGGGCGCCCTGCTCGCCCTGCGCCGCGAGCGCATCGGTTTCGTGTTCCAGTCCTTCGGGCTGATACCGGTGCTGACGGCCGCCGAGAACGTCGGCGTGCCGATGCGGCTGCGCAAGGTCGCGGCCGCGCGCCGCGAGGAGCGCGTCCGCACCCTGCTCGCCCTGGTCGGACTGGCCTCGCATGCGGGGCAGCGTCCCGGTGAACTCTCCGGCGGACAGCAGCAACGCGTCGCCGTGGCACGGGCGTTGGCCAACGACCCGGATCTGATCATCGCGGACGAACCCACCGGTCAGCTCGACTCCGAGACCGGCCGCTCGATCATGGAACTGCTGCGCGCGGTGGTGCGCAGCGAGGGCGTGACCGTCCTGGTCGCCACGCACGACCCGGCCCTGATGGAACTCGCGGACCGGGTCGTGGAGATGCGCGACGGACGGGTCGTGGAGACGGCCGAGCCCGCGGTGGTGGGCGCGGACGCGGGCTGAGGCCGGGACCGGTCCCGGGGGGACCGGTCCCGGCACGCCCGGGGGGGCTCCGGCCCTCTTCCGCCTATTCCGGTTGCGGCCGGTCGCCACGCGCATTCCGCTCTCTCCGAGGCCCTCGCGGGGACCCTCGGCGGGGGCCGGGTGTGCCATCTCCCCGACAGGCGGGCGGGGTCCGGGCGGAGGCGTCGAGTCCTCTGTTGTCCGAGGATCTTCTGTGGTCACATCATCTCCGGAGCGCCGAAGACCGCGGCCGGGGCGGCGGAACCCGGGCGGTCCGCGGAGCGTCTTCACCGCGGGGGTGGTGAGCATGGCGGAGACGGACGACCGTGGGGTGTGGCGGCCCGTGGCCGTGCTGCCGGTGGTCACGGCAGCGATCGTGTACGGCTGGGCGCACTGGTGCCTGGCGAGCGGCTCCGCGCCGTCGGTCACGGTCGCGGTGGCGGCCGGCGCCGTTCTGATCGCCGCGGCCTGGGCGGCGTACTTCTTCCTCGTCGGCGGCAACGGCGGATTCCTCGGCGCGTTCCTGCTCGCGGTGGGCCTGCTGCTGGTCGTGGCCACCGCCGACCAGGCGGCTGCCCGGTCCCAGGTCGCCACGTGCGTCGTGCGCGAGGTGCGCAAGAGCGTCGAGCAGTCCGCCGGGGAAGGCGCTCCGCCCCCCAAGGCCGTCCTGCGCTTCGCGCTGAGCTGCCCCGGCGGCTACCCCGCCGAACTCAAGGACGACCGCGACCTCGCCCCGGTGGGCGGCGAGATACGGGTCGCCTACGACCCCCGGCACCGGGTCTCCCCGGCGCCGGACGGCGAGAGCTCACCCTGGAAACCGGCCCTGTGCGCGGCTGTCTTCCTCGGCCTCGCCACACTCGTCGCCGCGAAGACCACAGCACCGGCCGCCGAAACGGCGGGGCCGCCCGCCGGGGCGTAGGGACCGCTCCCGTCGGCCCACCACACCACCGGCCCACCACGCCATCTCACCACCACGCCATGGGGGCTCTCCGGAGCCGTCGGAACATCAACTCCCGGAGAATCAGAAGGAGTTATCAGCATGCAGACCCGCAGAGCCGATGGCCGACGCAGACGAGTGGTGTGGGGCATAGCCCCCCTCCTGATCGCGGTCACGGCCCTCCTCGGCGCCACGCCGGGCGCAGCCTCGGCGAGCGACACCACCGCGGCCCCCTCGCCCGCGGCCGCCGTTCCCACCCTGACCTGGGGTCCCTGCGCCAACGACGACGGCGACGGCTTCGAGTGCGCCACCGCCCAGGTGCCGCTGAACTACCGCGCCCCCGCCGGCCGCACCCTCCCGCTGGCCGTCACCCGCCGCCTCGCCCCCGACCGCGCCCACCGGGTCGGCGTACTCCTCCTGCACCCCGGCGGACCCGGCAACTCCGGAGTCGACTTCGCCCGTAACAGCTACGACGCGCTGCCCGCCTCCCTGCGCGACACCTTCGACGTCGTCGGATACGACATGCGCGGCGTGGGGCGCACGGGACAGGTGGAGTGCTGGAACGACCAGGAGTACTCGGCCGCGGTCGACGCCGCGCGCGGTGTGCCGGGGCCCGGAGCCCTGGACGGCGCGCTCAAGCAGGGCCTCGCCTTCGCGAACGCCTGCCGCGAACGGGCCGGGGACCTCGTGCCGTTCATCGGCACCGCCTCGAACGCCAAGGACATCGACCTGCTGCGTCAGGCCCTCGGCGAAGAGCAGATCACCTTCTACGGCCGCTCCTTCGGCAGCTACGTCGGCACCGTCTACGCCGCGCAGTTCCCCCGCCGCGTCCGCGCCATGGTCGTCGACGGGTCGTACGATCCGCGCCACTACGCCGACGTGGCCTACGCGTACGACGTCGGGCAGTACATCGCTCTCGACGGGGCGTTCGGCCGCTTCCTGGACTGGTGCGCGCAGAACGCCACCGCGTGCGGATTCGGCGACGGACACCCCCGGCAGGCCTTCGAACAGCTCAAGAAGGACCTGGACGCCAACCCCGTCGTCGCCGCGAACGGCCGCCCGGCCACCGGCTACACCCTCGCCTACCGCATCATGTTCAACATCAACTCGGGCAAGGAGATCTGGCCCGACCTCGGCCAGTCCCTGCGGGCGTCCCAGCTGCACCAGCGCACCTGGCTGCTGAACCCGCCCTCGCCGGCCTCCTTCGACTTCCTCAACGCCAACCTCGCCGTCGAGTGCGCCGACCGGATCTACCCGGCCGGTATCCCGCTGCTGCGCGCGGGCGTGAGCGTCCTCACCGCGGCCGCGCCCCTGCTCGGGCCCGCGATCGGTTACGGGCCGCCCACCTACGACCACAACCACGCGCCCGCCTGCGTCCAGTGGTCCGCCGACCGGTTCAGCCGCTTCGACGGTTCCTACCGGGCCGCCGGTTCCGCCCCGATTCTGGTCCTCGGCAACACCGGAGACCCGGACACCCCCTACCAGGACGCCGTGGCCCTCGCGGGAACCCTGGAGAACGGGCGGCTCCTGACCTTCGACGGTGAGGGACACACCGCCTACAACCGGAGCGCCTGCGTCACCGCGCTCGTCAACTCCTACCTCGCCACCCTGGCGCTGCCCGCCAGGGGGACGGTCTGCGCCGATGAGACGCCCCCGCCCGCCGCTTCCTCGCTCGCCCGCCGTCAGGTGACGGGGATCGACGAGACGAGGGACGTCATCCGGACGCTCCGCTAGCCGGCCAGGGCGTGTATCGAAAGTGTCGACGGGCCGGGCGAGGTGATGTCCAGGTCCGGCCCGTCTGTTTGTAGCTAGAGGTCGAGCTGGTGCTGGTGCGTCGTGTGCGTGGGTGTGTAGCCGAGACTGTCGTTGATGTGTCTCATGTGCTTGTTGCTGTCGGCGATGTCGGTCAGGAGGCCGCCGAGGCCCGGATAGTGCCCATGGGCCTGTCGGATCGACTCGGCCTTCATCCATCGGCCAAGGCCGTGTCCACGGTGCTCGGGCAGCACGCCGGTGCCGTAGTGCTGGCCGTCCCCTGTGCCGTTGCCGGGAATGACGAGTTCGGTGAATCCGGCGATCGAGCCGTTGGAGGTGTCGATGGCGACGACGGTGTGCAGCTGGTCGCCGCGCCGTTCGACGGCCTTCGCCGCGGCCCGGACCCGGTCCACGTCCCAGGTCACGGTGCCGTAGTCGCTGTCTTCCATGGGCATGTCGTCCATGGCGCGACGTGAGGCGGCAAACGTTTGGGCGAGGTCGTCGGGGACGGCTCCCCGCCATGCCGCCAGCCGGTAGCCGGGATGCGAATGCTCGATGATCTCGGCGAGGGCGGTGGTGTCCACATCGGCCAGTGGCAAGCGGGAGAACCTCAGGGTGAGGGCCTTACGAAAACCGCGCGCCACCAGGAACTGGTCGCCGGGCGCTCCGGCCTCGGCCTGCGCGATGACGCAGCGGCGGGCGTTGTCCCGGGCGGCGGCCACGGCGGCGTCGAGGAGCTGCGAGCCGACGTGCTGGCGTCGCTCCGCCGGATGGACCTGGAGGGTCAGTTCGGCCAGGTGCTCTTGTCCGGGACTGTTGAACAGGCGCAGAAAGGCGGTTCCGATGGGTATGGAATCGGCGTCGGACGCCAGCCATGCAAGGCGCCGGCTGTTCGGGCCGTGAGCGGGGTCGGTCAGTGGGGTGATGCGAGAGGACAAGGTGTCTCCGTCGTGAGGAAGTGGCAAGGGTCAGTACGCGGACTCAACTGCTGGGCACTCCTGCGCATGTGCTCCACACCTCCTCGTCGACAGCGCCGGTCCGGAACGTCCGGGACGGCTGGGAGAGCCTAGCTGGCCCACCGGTTCCTCGACAAAGGGTTAACGAAAGACCGGTGCGAGCGTGCGGACACAGCCACTCATCGATCGCCGCGGGCAGCACGGTTGCCTCATAGCGGACCGCCAGCTTGTCGTACCTCGTGGCGGGAGGCGTATGCCTTGTCGGCGCGGACCCGGCTGGGCCGGGTCCGTGGCCGGGCCCGAACCAGTGCGGGCGACACGGACTTTGTTCAGGACCGGCTCGAATTGCGAGGAGTCGCCGCGCTGTCCGGCGGTGAACACAATCGACATGGGCTTCTGCCCTTGCTCGACGGCCAGGTGGAGCTTGGTGGTCAGGCCACCGCGCGAGCGGCCAAGGCCATGGTCGTCCGGCTCGACGGCGACACCGCCGGACGGCTCGACCTGCGAGTCTCCCTTTTCGTCGCCCCGGCCGCGTGCTGGTGGGCCCGGCAGACCGCACATCCCGCCACAGCACACCGGTACGGGTGCGAAACCGTATGCCATCGATCAGCTGTCGTCTGGTCCCGGTCGGCGGTCGATCGTAGAGTCAGCCGACCCTACGGAACCGCCGGGGACGGCCGGACCGCGGTCACCCGCCGCCCTCTTCCAGCGCCCGGTAGCCGGCGCGGACCACGGCGAGGGCCGCGGTGTGCCGTGCCTGCGGGGTGTGTTCGAGGAGATGCGGGCCGGGGGAGAGCCGGTACCACTCGTCGGCATCGGCGTACTGGATCTCGATGAGGTCCTGTCCGCCGGCGCGGGCCGTGGTGCGGAGCGTCAGGTCACCGGTGATGACGCCGACCTCCTCCGTCATCGCTCCGCCGGGCCCGGCGGCGACCTTGTCCACCCATTGCTGCGCGGGCTGCTCCGCGGGCTGGGGGCCGGTCATGAGGCGCAGCTGTCCAGCATCGACGTCAGCATCTTCTTCTCCGATTCGCTGACCGTCAGTCCGTAGGTGGACTTGACGGTGGTCCAGGCCCGTCCGTACTGGCACCAGGCGCCCTTGCTCGGCGGCTGCCACAGGTCCGGCTCCTGGTCGCCCTTGGACCGGTTCGAGGACGCGGAGACGGCCAGCAGCTGCGGGTGGACCAGGTCATTGGCGAATGCCTTGCGCTGCTCCGAGGTCCACTTGTTCGCGCCGGAGCGCCACGCGGCGGCCAGCGGCACCATGTGGTCGATGTCCATCTTGGCGGCGTCCGTGATCTCCGCCCCGTCGTACAGGCTCTTCCACGTCCCCGAGACGGCCTTGCAGGAAGCGTCCTGGGTGACGTTCTTGCCGTCCCGCTTGAGCACGGTCTCGCGCGTGTCGCACTTGTTGCCCTGGTCGATCCAGTGCGTGAACTGAGCCCGGCTGTACCCGGCCATCCCGCCCCCCGGAGCCACCTTCAGGGCGGCCAGCTGGGTCCGGGCCACCGCGACGTTCACCATCCCGGGCAGTACGTCCCCGCCCACCGGCTTGGCGTCGTCGGACCCGCCCCCCGGGGCGGACGCCGAAGGCTTCGGGGTCTTCGCGCCCGCCGAGGGACCGCCCGGCTTGCCGTCTCCCACGGGAGAGGAACACCCGGCGACGGCGAGGAGCACTGTGACCGCCAGCACTCCGCCGGACACGCGCATCTGACGTCCCATATCCAGACCCCACCCTCGACCGCACGAGCTCACTTGTCCCGTTCACCCTACCCAGTACCGGTATTTCCCAAGGGGCCGGGTTCCACGTGGCGCCCTCCTTCGTACCGTCCCCCTTCCCCTTCCCCCATCTGCCCGCTTCTCCCCCTCCTCTCCGGCGCTTCTCCTTCGGCCTCTTGGGGGAAAGCCGGCCGTGGCGGCGCGGGTCACGGGCCGGGTCAGCGCCCCGGCGGTCCTCGTCGGCCACTCCTGGGGCGGCTTCGTCATCACCGCCGCCGGTACCGACGACCGGGTCGGCGCGCTCGTCTACATCGCCGCGCTCGCGCCCGACGCGGGGGAGAGCACGGAGGCGCTGATCGGAAAGTTCGACCCGCCGCCGCTCTTCTCCCACCTGGACAGCGAGGACGGGCGGCTGTGGATCGCCCGCGCCGGAATCTCCCACTTCTGCGGCGACCTGCCCGAGGAGGAGCGGCAGCTGGTCTGGGCGACCCAGGGCGCCCCGCGCGCGGAACTCCTCGGGACCAGGACCGACGAGGTCGCCTGGAGGTCGAAGCCGAGCCAGTACATCGTGGCCAAGCAGGACCACGCCATCAATCCAGAGCTGGAGCGGTTCATGGCCGAACGCATCGCCACCACCGTCGAGGCCGACACCAGCCACGTCCCGATGCTCTCGCGGCCCGAGCTCGTCCTCGACTCGATCCGCGCCGCCGCGCGCCAGATCTAGCGGCACTAGCACGGCGTAGGCGATCGCGAAGGAGCCCTGTCGCGGAGAGCGTGCGACAGGGCTCCTTCACGCCCCTCACGCTGCGTGGTGCCCGAGGCCGCCCGTGGCGGCCCGTGCCCCTGCCGCCTTTCCGGCGCGGCGGCGTGAGAATGCGTCCGGTCATTCCCTCGTGAATTATTACTGGGGTTTGAAGGAGCGGATCTGGTAGCTGCCCTGGAGATTCCCGCTGCCACCCGAAGGGGTCGATCCCACGCGGTTGTTGTAGTTGGTTCCCGTGTAGTACTGCTTGCGCCGCCCGGTGCTGTTGGCGACGGAGCGGACGTTCTGGCCGTTGCGGATGAAACTGCAGTCGTCGGCGGTGTTCGCGCGCTGGGCGCTCTGCCACTGGCAGCGTGTCCCGCTGCCGTCCCAGCCGCTGTAGATGCAGAACCAGCCGGTGGAACAGTTGTACGCGGTGGGGGCGGGCGGGGCCGCGAGGGCTGCCGGGGCGGTTCCGATGACGGCGACGAGAGCCATGGCGCCCATGACGAGCGGACGGATGATACGCATGAGAATGATCCCTCTTCCCTTGGGTGGGGGAATGTTCCTGCGGTTCGGCGCCAGTATGTCGACGCCGTTCAAGGGCGGCCCAGTCCACATGCGTGGAGAGCGAATGGATCGCGCCGCCGTCGGACCTGCCGGAATTCCCCGGACCAGCCGCTGAATCCGTCCGTTCCGCCGCCATTCCGTCGCAAAACCGGTCCACCATTCGGCCCTTGAACCCGGGCCGTCGTGACGGAACGTGTCCTCCTGCGCAGAGCCCGGGCGGAAAAAGACCGTGCCGTGCCCGTCCCGGCCGCCTACACTCGCTCCTGCGTGGCACCGCCCTGAGATCGCGGTGCGCGTGTCACCGAACCACCGAACGAGGGGAGCCCACAGCATGTGCCACACCATCGCTGTCCGCGTTCTCCGGTCGCGGTACGACGTGATCCTGGTGTCCTCGGTTTCCCGGTGACCGCCGCGCGGTTGTCACCGGACGTCCGGGACGAAGAGTGAACGCCCTCATGGCCGCTTCGTGAACACCCTCTTCCCCCCTGCCTGTTGAGCCCTGCTCGCGGCATCCCCGGGCACTTCGCGCCGCCCTGACACAGAACACGCCGGAAAGGCCTCGGGCCATGCGCACCGACACCACGACCACTACCACCACCGTCCGCAACCTCGGCATCCTCGCGCACGTCGACGCGGGCAAGACCACGCTCACCGAACGCTTCCTCTACGCGACCGGTGCCACCTACAAACGGGGCGAGGTCCATGACGGCACGACCGTCACAGACTTCGACCCGCAGGAACGCGACCGCGGGATCACCATCTTCGCGGCGGCCGTCAGCTGCACCTGGGACAGCCACCGGATCAATCTCATCGACACCCCGGGCCACGTCGACTTCTCCGACGAGGTGGAGCGGTCCCTGCGGGTGCTCGACGGGGCCGTCGCCGTCTTCGACGCCGTCGCGGGCGTCGAACCGCAGAGCGAGTCCGTGTGGCGGCAGGCCGACCGCCACGGAGTGCCGCGCATCGCCTTCGTCAACAAGATGGACCGGGTCGGAGCGGATCTCGACACGGCCGTCGCCTCCCTGCGGGACCGGCTCCACGTCGTTCCGCTGGTGGTCCAGCTGCCGATCGGGCGGGAGGACGGGTTCACCGGTGTCGTGGACCTCGTACGGATGCGCGCGCTGGTGTGGGGCGGCGGCGCCGAGCCGGGATCCTTCGAGACCGGCGACGTACCCGGCGCGCTGCTCGAAGAGGCGCTGCGGCGACGCCGGTTGCTGGAGGAGCAGGTGGCGGAGCTGCATCCGGCCGCGCTGGAGGAGTACTGCGCCACCTCGGCGCTGTCCGCCGCCACGCTGTCCGCCGCTCTGCGCGACCTGACCCGTGGCGGTGAAGGGGTGGTCGTGCTGTGCGGATCGGCCTACCGCGACCGCGCCGTCGAACCGCTGCTGGACGCCGTGGTGGCGTACCTGCCCTCCCCGGCGGACGTTCCGCCCGTCCGGGGGACCGGAACCGGCCGGGACGGCGGCGTGGAAGAACGCCGCGCCGACCCCTCGGTGCCGTTCGCCGCGCTCGCGTTCAAGGTGAACGCGACGGCGACCGGACGGCTGACCTGCCTGCGCGTGTACTCGGGAACGCTTCGGAAGGGAGACACCGTGCTGGACGCGACGGCGGGCCGCACCGAACGGATCGGCCGGATCCTGCGGGTGCAGGCCGACCGCCACACCGAGGTCGACGAGGCGGTGGCCGGGGACATCGTGGCCGTGGTCGGGCTCAAGTCGGCCCGGTCCGGATCCACGCTCTGCGCGCCCGGCGCCCCGCTCGTCCTCGAACCCCCCGCGGTGGCCGCCCCGGTGGTCTCCGTGGCCGTCGAGGCGAAGACCGGCACCGAGATCGGGAGACTGGCGTCGGCGCTGGGCCGACTGGTCGAGGAGGACCCGTCGCTGACCGTACGGACGGACCGCGAGACCGGCCAGACACTGCTGTCCGGGATGGGCGAACTGCACCTGGAGGTAGCGGTGGAGAAGATCCGCCGCAGCCACGGACTGCTCGTGGACGTCGGCAGGCCGCGCGTGGCCTACCGCGAGACGGTGGCCCGGGGCGTGTCCGGGCTGGTGTACCGGCACGTCAAACAGGACGGCGGCGCGGGCCAGTTCGCGCACGTGGTCATCGACGTCGAACCGTTCGACGGCGGGGGCGAGGTCGCGGGCCCGGGCGATGGCGGCGGCGGCCGCGCGGGCGACGGCGCGCTCGTGTTCCGGTCGGTGGTCGTCGGCGGGCGGGTGCCGCAGGAGTACGTCCGCGCGGTCGAGGCGGGCTGCCGGGACGCGCTCGCCGAGGGCCCCCTCGGCGGCCATCCGGTGACCGGGGTGCGCGTCACGCTGACCGATGGTGCGACGCACTCCAAGGACTCCTCGGAGATGGCGTTCAGGGCGGCGGGCCGGTTCGCGCTGCGCGAGGCCCTGCGCGCCTGTGCGATGGACCTGCTGGAACCGGTGGCCGAGGTCGTGGTCACCGTCCCCGACGAGGCGGTCGGCGGGGTGCTCGGCGATCTGGCGGCCCGCCGCGGCCGGGTCTGCGGTTCGGCGGTCCGTGCGGGCACGACGGCGATCACCGCGTCGGTTCCGCTGGCCGAACTCTTCGGCTACGCCTCCCGGTTGCGCAGTCGCAGCCAGGGCCGGGGCACCTTCACCGCCCGGCCCACGGGCTACGCCCCCGTACCGGAGACGGTGCGCGCGCGGGTGCTCCCCGCGTGAACGTAGGGCCCCCGACCGCTCCGGCGGTCGGGGGCGCATCGTGCGCGCGGGAGGAGCCTCAGGCGTAGGTGACCGTCACCTCCCGGAACCCCAGCGATCGGAGCAGCCCCTCCAGCATCGTCGTGGTGTTCTTCTCGGCGCGTTCGGCGAGCCCGCTCTCGCGCGCGGCGTCGGAGATGTGCCGTACCGCGAGCCGCTGCACGGCCTCCTCGCCGCCGGGATTGCCGGAGAACAGGTCCCCCAGTCGGTCCAGCAGTCCGCGCTGCTGGGACACCGCGTACGAGTGGTCGAGGTCGAGGTTCGCGGTGCCGAGCACGGCGTGCGGCAGGTGGAGCGTCGCCGCGGTGCGGTCCGCGTTCACCGTGATGCTCTTGTCGCCGAGCGCGCCCAGGTCGACGTACCCGCTGACGCTGCCCGCGCCGACGTACAGCGTCCGGGTGCCGCGGATCGAGTCCGGGAGGAAGGGCGCGTCCTTCTCCAGGTCCACCACCACCTGGAAGTTGCCGGCCGCGCCCTCGTAACGGTGCATGTCCTGGATCGACTTGAGGAGTACGGGCCCCGAACGGTCCCGGGTCTCCTCGCCGAAGAGGTCACCGAAACCGGGGAGCAGATGGAACCTGCCTACGAGCGCCACGAGTACCGCCGCCACGACCAGCGCGCCGACGATCCGCCCCCACCACGGCAGGCGGCGCGGATGCGGCGGCCCGGGCCGCCGCTCCGCGTCGAGCGATGACTTGTCCATACGACGCGCATGCCCCGGATCCGCCCGGGCTACGCCGCACCGGCCCTACCGGGCGTCGGCCCGCTGGGTGAAGCGGTGCCACCAGTGCCTGCGCCGGGGATGCACGGCCCGCCCCAGCCGCCGCCCCAGCAGCAGGTAACCGAGCAGTGCGCCCGAGGTGTTGAGGATGACGTCGTCGATGTCGAAGGCCCGGCCCGTCACCAGGGCCCCCTGGACCAGCTCGACCAGCACCATCACCAGCGCGGTGCACGCCACCACCCGCGCCAGCCCGCGCGCCTGCGGCACCAGGACGGGCAGCAGCACCCCGAACGGCACGCCCAGCAGCAGGTTCCCGCCGAGCTGCCGCACGGTCTCGCGGAACGTCCCGTGGTCGACGTAGGCCCGGATCGACTGCCCCGGACGCACATTGCTGTAGGTGAGGGCCGCGGAGGCCGGGGAGGGCTCCAGGGTGAGCCGGGCCAGGACCACACTGAAGGCGATGGTGCCGATCAGCGCGAGGACCATGGCCGCGGCTCGGAGCGCGGGGTGCATCGGAGCCGGGCGGCGCAGCGCGGCGCCCGAGCCGGGGCCCGGCCCGGCGGACGGTTCGACCACGGGCTCGGCCAGGGGCTTTCGTTCCGGCTTTCGCCGGACCGGCTCCCGCGGCCGCTCCCGCACGGGTCCTTTCGAAGGCTTGCGCAGCGTGGCCACCAGGCTCTTCGCCCGCCCGCCAGTTTCGGTCTCCGCACCCGCGCCGGCGGCCCTCCGCTTGTACCAGGTCTGTTTCATGGGCGGCGTATACCCGCGAGCGAGCGAATGAGCCCTCCGCCGCGCCGGGTTGTTGCCGGGAAGTGCGGCATCAGTTCGGCGGGGGCGGGCGGCCGGTGGAGCTCCGCGCCGGGGCGTCCGGCAGCGGTCCCGGCGCCGACCCCAGCCGTGGCAGCAACCGTTCGAGGGGCAGGACCGGCTCGCTGCCCGGAGCCCACAGTTCCGGGGGGAGGGGAGCCAGGCCCAGCAGCCCCAGGGTCAGCGCCGTCGTCACCCGGTGCCAGACGTGAGCGTCGCGCAGCATGGCGTGGCCCCCCTTCGGCATCAGGACGCCCAGCGCCCACGCACCGTCCGCGCGGGCCCGTTGAGCGAAGTCCCAGGTGGCGCGGGCGGCGGTGACCCGGTCCGCCGGATCGTGCAGGAGCAGCAGCCGCCGTCCCGTCAGGTGCCCGGTCGGTTCCCCCGGCGGGCACCAGGGCGCGAGGGCGACCACACCGCGTACGAAGGGGTCGTCCGCCACGGCGAGCGCCGCGCGCGCGCCCATCGAGTGCCCCACCAGCACCACCGGCACCGGACCGGCGTCCCGCCGGACCTCGGCCAGGGCCCGTCGCGCGTCCCGCGCGGCGTCGGCGCGCGCCCCGTTCCAGCCCCGGTGCCGGTAGCGCACCTCCGCCACCAGCACCCGGTCCAGCCCGGTGGCCGCGGCGATGGCGGAGCCGAAGGGGCGCAGCCGAGTCCGCGGCAGGTTGAGCCGCGACGGCGGATCGAGGGCGTCGGCCCGGCCGCCGTGCAGCAGCAGGACCACGGCCTCGGGATCCGGTGGCCCCCACCGCCGGACCAGGACGGGGGCCGCGTCCGGAGCCGGGTCCTGGTCCGCGTCCGGAGCCGGTTCCCCGCCGCGGCTCCCGCCCCCGCGCGTCACGACGCGGCCCGTCCGTACCAGGCCGCCGGTGTCGGCGGCATCGACGCGTCGCCCTCCCGGGACGCGCGTACGGCGAGGATCTGGTCCACACCCATCCGCCGCTGTGCGAAGGCGAGGGCGCTCCCGGCCAGGTAGAGCCGCCACACCCGGGCCGTGGGCTCACCCACCAGCGCGGTGAACCGTACCCAGCGCTCCTCCAGGGTCCGGTGCCAGGCCCGGATCGTACGGACGTAGTGCTCGCGCAGCGACTCCACCGAACGCACCTCCAGCCCCGCGACCTCCAGCAGGTCCACGGTCCGGCCCACGGGCCGCATGTGCATGTCGGGCGCGATGTACGTCCCGATGAACGCCCCGCCGCCCGGCGCCGACGCCCCCCGGGACATCTGCTGGACCAGCAGCCGCCCGCCGGGCCGCAGTACGCCGTGCAGCAGGGCGGCGAAGTCCGGGTACTCGGCGTCACCCACGTGTTCCCCCATCTCGATCGCCGTGACGGCGTCGTAACCGCCGCCCTCGATGTGGCGGTAGTGGCGCAGCTGTACGTCGACCAGCGCGCCCAGCCCCTCCTCCTCGACCCGGGCCGCGACGAACGCGTGCTGGGCCCGGGACAGGGTGACCGCGGTGACCTCGGCCTTGTGCTCCCGGGCCGCGTACAGCGCCAGCGCGCCCCACCCGCACCCGACGTCGAGCAGCCGCTTCCCGGGGCCGAGTCCCAGTTTGCGGCAGATCAGCTCCAGCTTGTCCCGCTGCGCGTCGGCCAGACCGTAGCCGGGATCGTCCGGGCGGGTCCAGTAGCCGCAGGAGTAGGCCATCGTCCGGTCCAGCAGCAGGGCGTAGAACTCGTTCGACAGATCGTAGTGGTGCGCGATCGCCGCGCGGTCCCGGGCCGCGCTGTGCGGCCGGCCGCGCAGCCGGGCCCGCCCGGGCCCGGCGTCCGGGGCGGCGGGCGGCGGGCCCACGGCGCCCAGGCCGGCGGCGAGGGCGGCCGCCTTCGCGAGGGCGCCCGGGCCCGGGCGGGCGGTGCCGTGCTCGCGCAGGGCGCTCCACACCCGGCCCAGCCCTTCGGCCAGATCGCCCTCGACGTCGAGGTCCCCGGCGATGTACGCCTCGGCCAGGCCGAGTTCACCCGGCTGCCAGAGCAGCCTGCGCAGTGCCTCCGGTGACCGCAGTACGACGACCGGAGCCCCCTCGGGCCCGGCCTCCGTACCGTCCCAGGCCCGTACCCGGACCGGCAGGGGCCCGGCGAACCAGGGCCCGAGCAGCGCGGCGAGACGGTCGGCGGCAGGCTTCATCGATGATCCCTCCGGTCAGGAGCCGCCGTCCGGCGGCCTCCCTGCCGGCCCGCCTCCCGCGACCCGGTCACCCCCTCCATTCGGAGCCGCGGACGGACCGGATTGGCCTATGGGCTCAGTTCTGGGCCAGGGTCCACTTCGTGAGCCGGTCCACGATGTCGAGGAGGGACCGCCGGGGGCCGTCGCCGATGAAGGCGAAGACGAAGAAGGAGGGAACGAGCGCGAGCACGACGCACAGTGCCGGGATGATGCGGACGACGACCGTGAGCAGGTCGGTGAGGGCGCGGAGCGCCTTGGCCTGGGCGAGGACGTCCACGAGGCGGTCGAACAAGGTGTCTCCTCAGGGTGCGGATCGGACCGGTTTGTTTGCCGCCCGAGTCGGGGGCAGAGCTGTCCCCCCGGCCCGGCCGATCCGTCGTCTCCGACGTTCTCCCAGTCGTCATCCGCCCCGCCGACCCGCACTGCCCGGGTCAGCGGTGGGTGTGACCCTTCCGCACCAGTGCCGCCCTTCCGGCCCGATGGGGCCGAATGCCGCGACCGCCGGGCACACGCCCGGCCGCCCTCGCAAGGTAGCGGCCAACCGCCGCTGCGTACAAGGGATTTGATTACGACGGGTCGCTACGGCGCCACGTGTGGGACGGCCGGCGGAAGCCTGGCCACCAGATGGGCCCCGCCGAGCCGGGCGGCGGCCGACCCCGGCGGCGGGTCCTGGACCGTGAGCGAGCCGCCCAGCCGGTGGGCGATGTCGCGGGCGATGGCCAGGCCGAGGCCGCTGCCGCCCTGGTCACGGCTGCGGGCGTCGTCGAGCCGGGTGAACCGTTCGAAGACCCGCTCGCGGTCCGCCACCGCGATGCCCGGCCCGTCGTCGGAGACCGTCAGCTCCACCGTCCCGCGGACCGCGTCCACGCTCAGCGCGAGCCGGACCTCGTGCGCGGCGTGGCGCCGCGCGTTGTCCAGGAGATTGGTGACGAGCCGCGAGAGCCACAGCGTGCTGCCCCGCACCGTCCCCCCGCCCGCGATCTCCACCGTGATCTCCACGCCTACGGGGATCCGGTCCCCCCGGCGCGGGCGGGCGGCCTCCCGCGCCACGTCCGGAAGGTCGACGACGGCGGTGGGAGCCGGTTCGGTGGTGTCGAGGCGGGCCAGCAGCAGCAGGTCCGCCGCCAGGTCCTGGAGCCGGACGGTGTCCTCCAGCGCGCCGCTCACCAACTCGCCCCACAGGGCCGGGTCGGGGTGCGCCCGGGCCACCTCCAGCTGGGTGCGGAGCACGGTGATCGGGCTGCGCAGCTCGTGGGAGGCGTCGGCGATGAACTGCCGCTGGCGGATTCCGGCGGCCTCCAACCGGTCCAGGGTGGCGTTCATGGTGACGGCGAGCCGGGCGATCTCGTCCTGGCTGGCGGGCACGGGCACCCGGCGGTGCAGGTCGAGGTCGCTTATCTCGGCGACCTCGGCGCGGATCGCCTCGACCGGGCGCAGCGCCCATCCGGTCACCCGCCAGGTGACCAGGGCGACGGTGAGGACGAGCAGCGGCATCACGACGGCCAGCGCGACCACGATCAGGTCGCCCGCCGCGTCGGCCTGCCGCAGCGAGGTCCCCGCGTAGACGGTGACGAGCCCCTGCGCCGTCGCCGCGGTCACCTGGACCACCCGCTGGCGGTGCTCCTCCCGTACCGGGCCGCCGTTCCAGGTGCCGCGGACCGTACCGGGCGCGCCGGGCCGGGCCCCCGAGACCGCGGGGCGTCCCGAGAGGTTCGGGCTCGCGGCGAGGACCCGGCCCCGGGTGTCGACGACCTGGAGGAAGTCCGTTCCCCGGCCCGGGATCAGTACGGGGCCCAGCCGGCCCTCGGTGGCCAGCGCGGCGGTGGAGACGGCCTGGCGTTCGGCGTCGCTCTGGGCGTTGTGCAGCAGGTTGTCCTCCAGCAGTCCGACCAGGCCGAAGGAGACGGCGCCGAGCGCCAGCGCGACCACGGCGGACGCGCCGAGCGTGGCCCGCGCGCGCACGGACCGGGGCCGCAGGCGCCGGGCCAGGGCGGGGAGCCCACCGCGTTCCGGAACACGGCCGCGTACGCGCTGCCGTACGCGGTCCAGGATCCGGGTCCGCTCCTCAGCCACCGTCGGCCGCCAGCCGGTACCCCGCGCCGCGGACGGTCTCCACGGCCGCCCGGCCGAAGGGCGCGTCGATCTTCCGGCGCAGCGCGCTGACGTGGACCTCGACCACGTTCAGGTCGCCCTCGTAGGCGGAGTCCCACACCTTGTCCAGGATCTCCCGCTTGGACACGACCTCACCGGCCCGCCGGGCCAGGTGCACGAGCACCGCGAACTCCCGAGAGGTCAGGCGCGCTTCGGTGCCGCCCCGGGTGCACCGCTGCGCCGCCGGGTCGATCACCAGGTCCCCGAACTCCATGACCTGCGGGCTGCGGCGGCCGGTCCGCCGGACCAGGGCGCGGAGCCGGGCCACCAGGACGACGTACGAGAAGGGCTTGGAGAGGAAGTCGTCCGCGCCTGTGTCGAGGGCCTCCGCCTCGTCGTACTCGCCGTCCTTGGCGGTGAGCATCAGGATGCCGGATTCGCACCCGGCGGCGCGCAGCCGGGCGCAGACCCGGTAGCCGTTGAGCCCGGGCAGCATGATGTCGAGCACGATGGCGTCGTAGTCGTGCTCGCCGGCCAGCCACAGCCCCTCGGGCCCGTCGTGGGCGATGTCCACGGAGAAGCCCTCGGCCCGCAGACCCCGTTGCAGGGCCACGGCCAGCCGCCGCTCGTCTTCGACCACCAGTACGCGCATGGGGTCAAGGTTCGCAGGTCCCGCCACCGGCTTGCTGAAGAGGTCTTCAGGAGGCTTCAGCGCGGCTTCAGCTTCCCGGGCGCACCATCTGCGCTGCCGGGCGGAGTGCCCGGAGAACACGAGGAGCAACCTGATGACGCAGTCCGCCCCGCAGCCGCACGAACACCCCGCCGACCCGCTGGAACCCGCGGCCGCGCCCGACCCGGACGGTCCGGTCGCCCCCGCGGCGGGCACGGCGGCGCCGGTACGCCGCGGCCGCCTGGTCCGGCTGACCCGGACGGGGCGTACGCGGTGGGTGGCCCTCGGGCTGGTGGTGCTGGTCGGCGCCGGGGCCGCCGCCGTCGCGGTCGAGCACCGCCACGAGGAGCACGCCCGGGGCGGATTCGCCGCCCTGGACCGCGACCACCGCGAGGGGGCCGGGCCGGGAGCCCGGGCCGGGGGCGGTGGCCGTCACGGCGAGGACCGCGCGGACGGCGGGCGGACGGGGTTCGCGCCGGGCCACGGCACCTTCGGCCGGGGCGGGGCGCGGTCCGCCGCCCCCGCGCCCCTGCCCGCGCTGCCCGCCGGCCAGGCCGTGGACAAGGCGGCGGGCGCGGTGTCCGGGGGCAAGGTCGAAGGGCTCCGGGTCATCGCCCAGCAGGGCGGGGGCAGCGCCTGGGAGGCCGTGGTCCTGGGTCCCGACGGGGTGCGGCACCTGGTGACGCTGGCCGGAGCCGACGGCACGGTCACGGGCAACACGGTCACCGGCGACACCGGCACGGGTGACGCCGCCGCCGGCGGACCCGAAGCACCGGAGCAGGACGCCGCCCACTGACCCGCCGCGGCCTCGGCGCGGGACCACCGCGCCGAGGGCGAGGGCGCCGGACACCGCGTGCGGCCCGGTCCCCCCGGTGGCCCGGGCGCTGAGCGGCAGGCAGCCGGTCGGCGTCACGTGCGTGTCCGGGCCGCCCGCTCGGCGCCGCGCCCCGCCCCGCCCGGGATCAGGGCCGGGGCGCGGGTTCCGCCTGTTCCCAGACCGTCTCGAAGGCGAGCCTCAGGCAGCCCGCCAGAGCCGGGTGCTCGATGTAGAGCGCGGTGGTGGCCCCCGTACCCGCCATGGGGTCGGGCATGTCGCACAGCACCAGCGCGGCGTCGGCTATGACCAGCTTGAGGGGGAGTCGCGGCGCGAACCGCGACTCCTCGCCCGCCGCGCTGAAGCGGCGGACGTTCTCCAGGACCTCCGCGTCGCCGAGCGCGTCGTGGGTGTAGACGGCGCGCGCGGTGCCCCCGGCCTGGCGGAGCCTGCGGACGGCCTTGATGCCCTCGTTGTTGGCCGCGGGTGCCACGAACGGGGGCTTGCAGAAGGTGAGCAGTTCGTGCGTGGCCTGCCGCTGGATGCTCGCGAAGCGTTCGGCGATCGCCTTCGGGTCGCGCAGCACCTCGATGTAGTCCAGCGGATCGGTGTGGGTCCGCCCGTCCGCCCACACCGGCAGGAGGGCGGCGGTGAGCGTGGCCGACACCTGGTCCAGCCGCTCCAGCGACTCCCGTTGCAAGGCCATCAGCCGGGCGAGGGCCAACTCCGGTGCCACGGCGGCGAAGGCGGCCACCCGGCCGGGGCGCAGCACGGCCAGCCGCCGCCGGACGAGCGCGTCGAGTACGTCGTACACGCGCTGGCGCGGCACGTCCGCGGCCCGGGCCACCTCCGCCGCGGTGTAGGACTCGCGCCTGACCAGTGCCAGGTAGACCCGTGCCTCGTACCGCGGCAACCCCAGTGACACGAGATCGTTGACCGCGCTGTCGTCCAACTCCATGGCAGCACACGGTATACGGGGATATCACTTACCGAAAGCAAGGCTTTGCCCTTCGCGGGTATTCCCTTGGGCCCGGATGTCATTACGTTCTGCGGTGGCCACCACGGCATGTGGTGGCAGTTCGTTCCAATGAACCCGTGCGCCCGCCGTCCCGCGCCCACACCTCCGTCAGACATGTCATGGACCTGACATGTCTGAGGTGATCCCTCGGCGTGGGACGTCAACCCCCCCATGGAGGGCAGTTCATTGCAATCGACCGTCTCCCGGCACGCCAGAAGAGTGACCCGCGGCGGCGCCACCGCCCTGTTATCGGCGGCGGCCCTGGTATCCGGCGGCATGCTCGCCTTCGCCGCCCCGTCCGTCGCCTCGGCCGTACCCGCCACCGCCACGACGTCCCACACCTCCGCCGCACACGCCCAACGGCTCTGCTCGGAGCCCACGAAGCCCGGCTACATGGCCTGCCACGCGCTCGCCCGCACCGACCTCCAGCAGCACCTCGGCCTCACACCCGGCCTCCTCCCGTCCGGCTACGGCCCCACCGACCTGCAGAGTGCCTACGCCCTGTCGGCCTCCGCCGGAGCCGGGGCCACCGTCGCCATCATCGACGCCTACGACGACCCGAACGCCGAGTCGGACCTGGCGACGTACCGCTCCCAGTACGGCCTGCCCGCCTGCACCACGGCCAACGGCTGCTTCCGCAAGGCCGACCAGAACGGCGGCACCAGCTACCCCACCGCCGACTCCGGCTGGGCCGGTGAGATCTCCCTCGACGTGGACATGGTCAGCGCGGTCTGCCCGCAATGCCACATCCTGCTCGTCGAGGCGAACCAGCCGTCGATGGCGGACCTGGGCGCCGCCGTCAACCGGGCGGTGACCATGGGGGCCAAGTACGTCTCCAACAGCTATGGCGGCGGCGAGGACTCCACCGACCCCGCCTCCGACTCCTCCTACTTCAACCACCCGGGCGTCGCCATCACCGTCAGCTCCGGCGACAGCGGCTACGGGGTCGAGTACCCGGCGGCCTCCCAGTACGTCACCGCGGTCGGCGGCACCTCGCTCAGCCGCGCGGGCGGCACCTCCCGCGGCTGGTCGGAAAGCGTCTGGGGCACCAGCTCGGGCGGCCAGGGCGCGGGCTCCGGCTGCTCCGGCTACACCACCAAGCCGTCCTGGCAGAAGGACACGGGCTGCGCCAAGCGCACCGTCGCCGACGTCTCCGCCGTCGCCGACCCGGCCACCGGCCTCGCGGTCTACGACAGCTACCAGGCCAGCGGCTGGAACGTCTACGGCGGCACCAGCGCCTCGGCGCCGATCATCGCCTCCGTCTACGCCCTGGCGGGCACCCCGGCCGCCGGTTCCTCCCCCGCGTCCTACCCGTACGCCCACACCTCCTCGCTCAACGACGTGACCAGCGGTGCCAACGGCTCCTGTGCGAGCAGCTACCTCTGCACCGCCAAGTCCGGCTACGACGGCCCCACCGGACTCGGCACGCCCAACGGCGCCGCGGCCTTCACCGGCGGATCCACCGGCGGCAACACCGTCACCGTGACCAACCCCGGCCCCCGTTCCACCACCGTCGACACGGCCGCCTCCCTCCAGATCCAGGCCACCGACTCGGCGAGCGGCCAGACCCTCACCTACAGCGCCACCGGCCTCCCGCCCGGCCTCACGGTCAACACCGCGACCGGCCTGATCAGCGGTACGCCGACCACCGCGGGCACCTACACCGTGACGGCCGGCGCCCAGGACACCACCAACGCGAGCGGCAGCGCCTCCTTCACCTGGACCGTCACCCCGGTCGGCGGCAGTTGCACCCCCGCCCAGCTCCTCGGCAACCAGGGCTTCGAGAGCGGCGCCGCCGCCCCCTGGAGCGCCTCCTCGGGCGTCGTCGACACCAGCAGCGGTGAGGCCGCGCACTCCGGCTCCTGGAAGGCCTGGCTGGACGGCTACGGATCCACCCACAGCGACTCGCTCGCCCAGACGGTGACCATCCCGGCGGGCTGCCACGCCACCCTCAGCTACTTCCTGCACATCGACACCGCGGAGACCACCACCGCCACCGCCTACGACAAGCTGACGGTACGGGCCAACTCCACCACCCTGGCGAGCTACTCCAACCTCAACAAGAACACCGGCTACGCGCAGAAGACCCTCGACCTCTCCTCCTACGCGGGGCAGACGGTGACCCTGACGTTCGGCGGCGCCGAGGACTCCAGCCTCCAGACCTCGTTCGTCATCGACGACACGGCCCTCAGCACCAGCTGAGCGCCCCGGCGAGGGCGGGCCCGGACCGAGGTCATCGGTCCGGGCCCGTCCGGTCGGTCCACCGCCGAACGGCGCCTCAGGGCGCGGAGCTCGACGAGGAACCGGCCGTCGGGGCCGGCCAGATGGCGGGCCGTCGCGGCGAAGCAGGCCAGCTGGCGCTGCTGGTCGGCGACGCGGAAGATGCTGTTGAACACCGAGTAGACCAGGGCGAAGCGACGGCCCAGGGAGTAGTCGGCCATGTCGGCGAGGGTGTCGTGGACCAGCTCACCGCCCGTCTTGGCGCGGAGCCTGCGCAGCATGTGCGGCGAGTTGTCGATGCCGTGGACGCTCGCTCCGGCCCGGGCGAGGGGGATGGCGATCCGCCCGGTGCCGACGCCGAGTTCGAGGGCGCCGCCGTGGCGTGCGTAGCGGGCCAGCACCTTCACGGCCCCGGCCCCGTCGTCGAACTCCGGGGCGTACCAGTCGTCGTAGGCGTGGTGGAACGTACCGCCGCAGTCGTCCTCCTGGCCGGTGGCGTGGTGCGCCGGGTCGTCGGTGGTGTCGTCGTTCGCGTCGTGGGGTGGTGGCGGCGCTCGGTGGTCCTCCTCGGCTGGTCGTCGGTCCCGCTGCTATCGGCCGTCCGTCCCGGCGGGCTCCGCCGGCCGCAGCCGCCGGATGTGCGGCAGCGCCGTCCGGACGACCTCCTCGAACGCCGCGACGTCACCGCTGAACACACCCGAGGGGCGGGGCCGGTGCAGGACGAGGTCCGTGAAGCCGAGCGCGGCGCACTCGGCGGCGAAGTCGAGCAGCCGGTCGGCCGACCCGGTCAGGCGGGGGACCAGTCGGCTGCCGAGCACCATCCGGTCCAGGCCCGCGAGGTCGCGGCCCGCCTCCGCGCAGGCCCGGCGCACCCCGTCGAGCTGCCGCCCCAGCAGCGGCAGTACGTCCGGGCCCGCGGTTCCCCCCGGCCGGGCGCGGTCACCATGGGTCACCCAGGCCCGCCCGTACTCCGCCGCGAGCCGCATGCCCCGCGGACCGGTGGCGGCGCCCGCGAAGGGCACGCGCGGGCGCTGGACGCAGCCGGGCACCATCCGGGCGTCCCGCACGCGGTGCGCCGTCGGTCCTCTTGCTTCCCCCGGCTCTCTCCGCGACGCGCGATCGCCCAGATGAGGCGTGGATCGCCCCGGTCGAGCAGGTGGACGTCGGCCATATCCGGGCCGTTCGCCCAGGGGCGGCCGCCTCCGATGACGCACCCCGGTTGCGGGGGCCCCCGGAGGCTGGTGGGTTGGCAGGGTGACCGCACGGCTGACCGGGGCCGGAGCGGACCCGGCGAGCGGAGACGTGTCGTGGCCAAGGCTTATCTGGTGGGCGCGGGGATCGCCTCGCTGTCGGCGGCGGCGCTGCTGATCAGGGAGGGCGGGTTCGCGGGAGGCGACATCACGATCCTGGAGGCGCAGGACCGCACGGGCGGCAGCCTGGACGCGGCGGGTGACCCGGAGACCGGGTACACCATGCGCGGTGGCCGGATGTTCGAGCTGCACTTCGAGTGCACCTACGACCTGCTCCGCTCCATTCCGTCCCTCGACGACCCGGGCAGGTCGGTCACCGACGACACCTTCGCCTTCCACGAGGACTTCGCGTGGAACGACAAGGCCCGCCTGGTGGACGCCACCGGACGGCCGGTCGACACCCGCTCCATGGGCTTCTCGGAGCGCGACCGGCTCGATCTGGTCACGTGCGTGGCCACCCCCGAGTCACGCCTGGACGGCAAGCGCATCTCCGACTGCTTCGCCCCGGAGTTCTTCACCACGAACTTCTGGTACATGTGGTGCACGACCTTCGCCTTCGAGCCGTGGCACTCGGCGATCGAATTCCGGCGCTACCTCAACCGGTTCGTGCACCTGTTCAAGACCTTCGACACGATGTCGGGCATCTACCGCACGCGCTTCAACCAGTACGACTCCATCGTGCGCCCGCTCCAGGCGTGGCTGAAGAACAACGGCGTCACGTTCTCCCTGAACACCACCGTCACCGACGTGGAACTGGCCGACACCGAAGGCACCACCGCCACCGCCGCCGCTGACCCCGGCCCTCCGGGTGCCGGGACCGCCGCCCCGCCGGCGCCCGGAGGGTGTATGACTGCCGGCATGGCGATCCCGCGGGGCGAGCACCCGAGCATCCTCGTCGGTCCCGGGCAGCCGGCGGCCGAGGCCACCGGGCCGGGACCGGCCGCGCCGCCGTGGCGGCTCTTCGAGCCCTCCCGGTCCCTCGACACCGCCCTCGTCCGGCTGCCGCCCGGTGCCGTGGCCGGGGAACACGGCGACACCGGCCCCGCCGGGTCGGCGGACGCCCTGCTGATCGTCATCGAGGGCGCCGGCTTCCTGCGGATCCCCGACGCCCGGGCCCCGCGGGCCCCCGGCGACCGGACCGCCGAGGTGCGGGCCCCGACGGCCGCGCCGAGCTGGGCCCGCACACGGTGCTCTGGCTGCCCCGGGGCTCGGCCGGGTCCTTGAGCGCGGGGCCGCAGGGCATGGTCTGCCTGGCCGTCACCGCCCGGAGCCCCGGATTCCGGGCCCTCCCCGCGATCGCGGAGGGCGGGGAGGGCGCGTGTCTGCTCCATCAGGTGTGCCCGGACTGCGGTCGTCTCGCGGGCGAACCGGGAGCGTGGTACTGCTCCCGGTGCGGATCCCGCCTGGAGCTCTGAGGTACGCCCGGAGTTCCGGTGCGGCGGCGCGGACGGCCTACGGCGCGCCGTCCCCGGGGGCGGCCGACTCGGCCGCCTCGGCGAGCGCGGCGTTGCGGCGTTTCACGACGACGGTGGCGGCGATCGCGCTGAGGGTGAACGCCACCGCGATGGCGGCCGGACGGTCCACCTTGTGGCCGCCCAGGTGGTCGAAGGAGTACCGTCCAGGCCCGGTCACCCCGAGCGCCGCGGCGGCGAAGCCGAGGAAGGCCGGGTACTCGAAGCCGCCGCCCTGCGCGAAGAACCCGGCGGGGGCGTGGACCGCGACGGCCCCCGCCATGGCGCCCGCGGCGGCGGCGCCCGCGGCCGGGGTCGCGAGCCCCAGCGCCAGCAGCGCACCGCCACCGGCCTCGCCGAGCCCCGCCGCGATCGCGCTCTGCCGCCCCGGCCGGAAGCCCATGTGCTCCATCGCCTTGGCCGTGCCGTCGATTCCGCCCCCGCCGAACCAGCCGAAGAGCTTCTGCGAACCGTGCGCCATGAGAACACCCCCCGTGCCGAGGCGCAGGGCGAGCAGTCCGAGATCCTTGCGTACGGTGAAGAGCATGTCGCCAGACCTTTCAGAGGGTGGCCGAGCAGAGTCCGTTCCCCAGCCTCGTGCCACGCCGTCCCGCGCGCATGCGGTACGCCTCCAGCGGAGGTGTGACGGCCGCCACACCCCCGGCCGTTCCCGCCCGGATCCGCCGCGCACGACGACGGTGGATCCGGCGCGCCCGGAGGCCGCGGATCCGGCGGGCACGCTGGATCCGGCGGATACGACGGTCGGCGCGGGGCAAGCGCGGCCCATGACTGTCGCGAAGACGAGCGTTCTCGTACTGGACTGCGCCGAGCCGGAGGCCCTCGCGCTGTTCTACGCCCATCTGCTGGGGGCCGAGGTCCGGTCCGGGCCCGGCTCCGACATGGTCGAGGTGGTGGGCGGAGCCGGGGTCCACCTCGCGGTGTGCCGGGACCGCGGTTACGCCCCGCCCAGCTGGCCGCGCCCCGAGGACTCCCTGCAGGCACACCTGCGGATCATGGTCGCCGCCGAGGACCTGGACGAGGCCGAGCGCGAGGCCGTGTCCCTGGGGGCCCGCCCCGTGTCGGCCGACGCCGAGGACGGCCCGCGCGCGGCCCGGCTGTTCAGCGACCCGGCCGGGCACTCGTTCACGATCGCCGCCACGGCCCCGGCCCCCGCGCCCGGCGCGATCGGAGTGTGACCGTAGGGGGATGGCGGCTCCGGCGGGTCCCAACGGGTCCGTAGGGGCGCCGGGTCCGTACGCGTCCGACGACCCCGTACGGGCCCGCCGGACACGTACGGAACACGCGCCGGAACAGCCCGACGGGCGGTGCGGGCACCCTCCGGGGCGGGGGCCCGCGCGTTCCGGCACCCGCGCCCCGTCCGTTCCCCGTCCGCACCCCGGGCCCGCGTCGGCCGACGGGCCGCCCCGGTCCGCCGCCCGGTCCGGGCACCGGCCCGGCCGGAGCCCGTCGCTGCCCCGTACATCACCGGCGCCGCGACCGCCGTGATCATTGTCCCCCAGGCCCTCGATCCGGCTCGGTTCCTCCCTCTGCTGGTCGGGGCCGCCGTCCTCCTCGTCCGCGCCGGTGACGCGGGCCCGTGGATCCGCCCGAAAGCGCCGAAGTACCCCGGCTACTGGTGGTGAGCGGGCCTGCCGGCCCGCAGATGAGCGGTGGACCGTGTAAGCGGTGAATAAACGGGCAGTCGCTTCGTTGAGGCCGCCACACACGGCCGCGACTGCCGCAGGGCAGCCGGTTCCCCGCGAGATCGGAGTGCACCGTGATCGTCCTCGGAGTAGTCCTGCTCCTCATCGCGATCCTGGCCCACATCAGCATTCTGTGGACCATCGGGATCATCCTCATCGTCGTGGGCGCGGTCCTGTGGATCATGGGAGCCATGGGACGCGCGGTCGGCGGCCGGCGGCACTACTGGTGACGCCGGGTCGCGTCGGGCGGCGTCGGCCGGGGTGAGCCCTGGGCCGCCAGCCCGGCGAGGAGCACCAGCGAATCGGTCCAGCCGAGCGGCGCCACCGATGAGGGGTTGCTCGCACCGTTGACGGTCTCGGAGAGTTCTCCGAGGCCGTTGCGGTGTGCGAGCACCCAGTCGAGCACGAGATCGGCCTTCCCGTACTGACCGGTCCCGGCCCACGCCAGGGCGAGGAACGTGGTGCTGGGCGTCCACGCGTACGCCCCCCAGTTCACGTTGGGATCGATGCCCGGGCTCAGCCCGCCGTTGGGCAGCAGCAGCGCGTCGTAGGTGGAGTCGAGGGCCGCCGCCAGCCCGGCGGGCGCGTTGTTGAAGGGCGGGGCCATGAACGCGGCGGCGCTGTCCCGGCCGCGGCGGTTCTCGCTGGTCCGGGGGTATCCGGCGGGGGCGAAACGGGTGGCGATGCCCTGGGACAGCCGCCCGGCGGCGACCGCCCAGCGGTCCGCGTCGGCGTTCCGGCCGGTCGTACGGGCGAGGTCGGCGGCGGCGTTGAGCCCAGCGAGCAGGGGAGCGGCGGTGCCGATGTTGGGCGTGGCGGTCGTCAGCTCCCAGTAGTCGGGTCCCGCGGGCGGCAGGCCGTCGGCGCCGAGGGAACCGGCCGCGTAGTCGGCGGCCTTGCGGACCATCGGGTACACCGCCGTCAGGCGCGCGGCCCGGTCCTGGGCCGGGGCGGCCTGGTACCACTGCCAGGTGGCCCAGGGCACCCAGCCGTTCGCGTCGAGCTGCCAGGTCCGGGTGTCCGGCGGGCCCGCGCCGTCGAGCGTGGTGCGGGCCTCCCAGGTGCCGTCCGGACGCTGGGTCGCCTGGTTGTAGCGGAGCACGCGGTAGGCCTCGGCGTCGTGGCCGGTGGCGGCGAACGCGGCACTGGCGAAGCTGCCGTCCCTGGGCCAGGAGTACGCCCAGGCCGGGGACCAGGCGGCGGCGAACGCCCCGTTGGGGCGCAGCAGGGCCCGCATGGACAGCAGGGCGCGCTGGTACACGGCCCGCTCGGCGGTCCCCGTGCCCGGTACCTTCCCGGCGGCCAGCCAGGCCCGGCTCTCGGAGATCTGCTCCAGCGCGGCCGGGTCGTTCGCCGCGGTCACCACCGAGGCCGCGCGGCCCGCCGGGAGGTAGCGCCACCGCCCCGAGGGCAGACGCAGTACGTTGCTGCCGTCGACGTAGGAGGCGCCCACCGTGAAGGAGGGCGTCACCGCTTCCACCGTCGTCCCGTTCGACAGCAGTCCGGCCGTACGGGCGGCCAGCGCCGACGCGGGGAGGTAGCAGGGCTCCGTCTCCCCGCAGCGTTCGGCGTCCGACGGGTCGACGCGGAAGGCGAGGCGGGCCGTCTCGGCGTGCCAGCCGCCCCAGTAGGGCCGGTCGTAGTTCCAGCTCGTCGGCGCACTGGCAGCCGCGCGGCGGGTTCCGTACCAGGTGACGGGCTTGTTCTCCGGCGTCGCGGCCTGGACGAAGAGGAAGTAGCGGGAACCGGCCTGGAGCCGTCCGTCGAGGGGGACCTCCACCCAGCCCGCCCCCGCCCCGCCCAGGGCCTTCAGGTCCAGGGTCCGGGTGGCGACCGCGGAGTCGGCGCTGTCCCGCGAGGCCCGTACCTGGACGGTCACCGTGCCCGTCGAGGCACCGCTGGCGAGGTAGAAGGCCACCCGGGTGAGCCGGGCGGAGTCCGCGGTGAACTCCTGCGCCGCCGCGTTGTCCGGACCCCTGACGCTGAACAGGGGCGTCTCGCGCGGGGTCTGGCCGCTGCCGGAGACGACCGCGGCAGCGGGACCGTCAGGAACGGGGCCGGAGGTGATGGGGCCGGTGACGGCGGCGGGAACACTCAGCAGGGCCGTCGCCAGGACGGCTGACAATGCGATGGACGGGGCCATGGGCCTCCCTCGTTCGGTGACGTGCCGTCATGACCACCGGAGCGGGCCCCGAGAGGACCGCAGGTGCACGGCACGCGGATAACGACCGCCAGGGCGCACCGTTTCTCCCCCCGCGCACCCTCGACCCGGAAGGGCCAAGCCGCTCCCGGCCGCAGACCGGAGCGCGAGGGGGAGTCGCGGGCCGATCCAGCAGGCCCCCCGGCGTCCCGGTCCGCCCCGGTCCACGGCCCGCTGACCCCACCCGCCGCCCAGGCCGCCGACCCGCCCCGACCCGCGGCCGTCGGTCCGTCAGCGCGTCGGTCCGTCAGTCCGTCAGCCGACGCTCCGTCACTCCATCGGTGTGCCTGCCGCGCGCGACCCCCTCCCATCAGCCAGGGTGATGATCATCAGCTCCCCGGCCCGCCGTCACGGCGTCGCCCGGCGGCGCACCCTCTTCCTGCCCGGAGGACACGTTGCAGAGCCCGCCCTCCCCGCACCACCCCACCCGCCGGACCGTCGTACGGGCCGGGGCCTGCGCCGCGGCCGTGCTCACCGCCGGCGCCTCGGCCGCACGGGCCGCCGCCGCCGACACCGCCGCACCCCCGGTGTCCGGCCCGGCCGGCCCGGCGGCCCCCCGGGCAGCGGCCGGCGCCCCCTTGCCCCTGCGCGCCGACGCCACCAGCCAGGGCGACATCCTCGCGGGCTTCCGCAAGGACCACGTCTGCCTGCTCCTGATCCACTTCGAAGAGGTCCACCAGGGCCGCCGGTGGCTCGGCGCCCTGCTGCCCGAGCTCTCCACGACCGATCAGGTCACGCGCTTCAACAGCGACTTCAGCGCCGCCCGCCACCTCCGGGACGGCGTGGACCCGTCCAGCATGTCCGTGCTGTGGACCGGCCTGAGCCTCACGCATGCCGGTCTGGGCGTGCTCGCCCAGAAGGACCCCTTCCCCGCCGTCCGCCCCGGGACCACCGCGGAGGCCTTCCGCGAGGGCGCCGCGGCCCGCGCCGAACACCTGGGGGACACCGGGGCCAGCGCCCCCGGCGGCTGGCTCTTCGGGGCGGCCGGTGAGGACGTCCACGCCGTCCTCACCCTGGCCGCCGACGACCCCCGGACGCTGTCCGAGGCCGCCGAGCGCCACCGCCGCTCCCTGGAGCGCGCCGCCGCCGCGGTCGTGTTCCGCCAGGAGGGCGCCACGCTCCCCGGCGAGCTCCGCGGGCACGAGCACTTCGGCTTCCTCGACGCGATCAGCCAGCCCGGGGTGAGCGGCTTCGACGCCCCCGACCCGGCGAACGCGCAGACCGTACGGGGCAAGCCCGGCACCCGGCTGGTGCCCGCCGGGGAGTTCCTGGTCGGCCACGAACGCGTCGGCGGCCGTCCCGCCGGACTGCCCGTCTGGGCCACCGGCGGTTCGTTCCACGTCGTACGGCGCCTGGCCCAGGACGTCCCGGGCTGGTGGAACCAGGCCGGTGAGTGCCTCACCGAGCTGAAGCGGTCCGGAGCCGCGCCCGCAGACGCCACCCCCACCTGGTTCGCCGCCCGTATGGTCGGCCGCTGGCCCGGCGGCGCGCCGGTCGCCACCTGCCCCGCCGCCGAACGCGTCCCGCGTCCCGGCGAGGACATCGACGGCCCGCTCGACTTCCACGACGATCCGCAGGGCTGGACCACCCCGCTCTTCTCCCACATCCGCAAGAGCAACCCCCGCGCGGGACTCCACCCGGCCCCGGGGCGCCCGGCGCTGCCCGCCTCCGAGGTGGACTCCCGCCGGATCATCCGGCGCGGGATCCCCTTCGGGCCGCCGCACCGGCCGGACTCCGGCGACGAGGCCGCGCGCGGGCTCCTGTTCATCAGCCACCAGGCCGACCTGGTCGAGCAGTTCGAGTTCATCGCGAGCCGGTGGATCAACAACCCGGACTTCCCGCCCGCCCGTCACCCGCTCCCGGGCGCCGACCCCCTCATCGGTCCCGGCTCCTCCGCCGCCTTCGAATGCCCCTCGGCGAGCGGCAGCCGCGCCACCGCCCTCTCCTTCCAGCGGCACGTCCGCACCGAGGGCACGGTCTACGCCTTCACCCCCTCGCTCCCCACCCTGCGCGCCCTGGCCGACGGCAGGCTCGACAACGCCATCGAGGTCCACCCCGCCACGGTGCTGCGCCCCGGCGACGTCCTGGACGCGGGCGCGGTCCGGCTGTGCCTGGAGACCACCGGTGACCTGGTCCTCCAGGACGGCGACGGCCGTACGGTGTGGAAGGCGGGCACGTCCGGTACGGGCACCGGGGCGCACTTCACGGCGGACGGCGAACTGAGCGTCCGCGACGCGTCCGGGGGGTCCGTCTGGTCCTCGAAGACCACCGGCCACCCCGGCGCCCGGCTGCTGGTCCGCCCGTCGGGCGACGTGGTCATCATCCAGGGGGACAAGACCCTGTGGCAGGCCAAGGGGGAGGCCCGGGCGCGCTGACCGCCTTCCCGAGGAACGGCGGCTGACGACCGACGACCGACGACCGAGCGGGGACGCCGCCGGGGCCACCGATCAACGGCCCCGGCGGCGCCGCGCGTCGGCCGACGCGGTCAGTGGTCCGCGCGGTGGTCCGAGACCGAGACCAGCAGGACCCGGGTGTCCTGGCTCGTCGCGCGCCAGCGGTGGCGCACCCCACCGGTCAGGTACAGGGTGTCCCCCCGGCCCAGCCGGTAGGTGCGGCCCTCGGCCTCCACTTCGGCCGCGCCGTCCGCGACGTACATCAACTCATCGCCCTGGTGCAGGAATTCACGGTCGGCGTGCTGGGCGCCGGTGAACTCCAGGGCGTGCATCCGGTGCTGGCCCCGGACGAGCGGGCGCACCCCCGCGTCGGGCGCCAGTCCCGCGTCGTGCCGGGCGCGGACCACGTCCACGGAGCGTTCCGTGGCGTCGGCGGCGGCGAGGAGTTCGACGGCGGTGGTCCCGAGGCCGTCCGCGATGCGCTGGAGTGAGCGCATGCTGGGCCGGGCGCGCTCGTTCTCGATCTGGCTCAGGAACGGCACGGACAGGCCGCTGCGCTCCGCGACCGCCGACAGGGTCAGGTCGAGCGCCCGCCTGCGACGGCGTACGGCGCTGCCGAGCGCGGGGTTCGGCCCCTCGTCCGTCGCTCGTGTCTCCGTCATGATCGCTGCCCTCCCCGGGTCACCCTACGTGCGGCGCGGGACGTTTCGTACGCCCGTCACACCGCTGACACACTGCGCCTCTACCTTCGAACTTGTTAGAGCAAATCAAAAAAAGTTTGAGGAGGGGCTTCTGTGCCCACCGTCGACCAGAACCAGCGCCGCCGCCGCGGCACCGGTCTCATCGCCCTGGATCCCGAAGCGGCCTTCGAGGGGTACACCCTGTACGCCCCGCTGACGGGCGGCGGCAAGGTGTACCTGGTGAACCTGCGCGGCGAGGAGGTCCACACCTGGAAGCTCCCGTACCGCCCCGGCCGCCACGCACGCGTCCTGCCCGGCGGCGACCTCGCCTACAACGGGGTCCTCCCCGGCGAGGAGGCGCTGTTCCCGATGTGGCACAAGTACCGGGGCGGGGTCATGGGCGTGTACGGACCCGACGGGACGGTGCGGCGCGAGCACGTCGACCCGCTCCAGCACCACGACGCCCACCACCTGGACGACGGCGGGATCCTCTACACCGCCCTCGAACCCCTGACGGGTCCCGACGCGGCCGGCGTCCTCGGCGGCGTCGCGGGCACCGAAGCGGCCGCGACGGTGTGGGCGGACACCATCAAGCAGGTCGACGCCGACGGCGCGGAGCTCTGGTCCTGGCGGGCCGGCGACCATCTGGACCGCGAGGCCTACCCGTTGCACCCCGACTACGCCCGGGAGCACTGGCCGCTGATCAATTCGGTGGTCCCCCTCGCGGACGGGAACGTCCTCGCGAGCCTGCGCAGCGTCTCCGCCGTCGTCGTCATCAGCCGGGACACGGGCGAGGTCCTGTGGCGCACCGAGCCGGGCACCGTGTCCCAGCAGCACCACCCCAGCGAACTGGCCAACGGCAACCTGCTGGTCTTCGACAACGGGGTCTTCCGGCCCGGCCACGACGTCCCGTACTCGCGCGTCGTCGAGATCGACCGCTCCGGGAAGATCGTGTGGGAGTACCACGACCCCGCCAAGGAGTCCTTCTTCGCCCCGTTCATGGGGGCGGCGCAGCGCCTCCCGAACGGGAACACCCTGGTGACCGACTCCCCGGCGGGCCGCCTCTTCGAGGTCACCGCCGAGGGCCTCCTGGTCTGGGAGTACGTCGTCCCCCACTTCGGCGGCTACGAGGAGTCCGAGGTCCGGGACCTCTTCCCGGCCGAGCCGAACGCGGTGTTCCGCGCCTACCGTTACGCGGCCGACGAGCTGCCCTGGCTGGAGACCGGATCATGAGCACCGCGATCGGCACGCCCGGCACATCGGGTACGTCCGGCACGCCCGGTACGGGCGCCAAGGACCCCGGGACCACCACCGCCCCCGCCGACGAGCGGGTCCCCCTGCGGCGGCTCGTGCCCCTCGCCGTCCAGCACGTCCTGGCGATGGCCGCCGCCCCCGTCTCGACCGTCTTCCTCACCGCGGGCGCCCTGCGGCTGACCCCCGGCGGGACCGCCTCGCTGCTCAGCGCGGTCCTCGTCCTCTCCGGCGCCGGATCCTTGCTCCAGTCCCTCGGCGTCTGGAAGTTCGGGGCCCGGCTGCCGTTCGTCATGCTCCCCGGCGGCGCCGCGACCGCGCTGTTCCTCCAGATCGCCAAGGACCACGGCCCGGCCGTCGCCAGCGGCTCGGTCCTCCTGGCCGCCGCGCTGCTCCTGGCCGTGGTCCCGCTGTACGCGCGGATCGTGCGGCTCTTCCCGCCGCTGGTCATGGGCGTCACCGTGCTGCTGATCGGCGTCGCCATGGTGCGCGTCGCCGCGCAGCTCATCACCGGGCCGACCGGGACCGCGGCGCCCGGGGCCGTGGTCCTGGCGGGCCTGACGGTGGCGGTGACCCTGGCCGCGTACCTCCTGCTGCGCGGGGTCTGGCGGCAGAGCGCCGTCCTCATCGGCATGGCCGCCGGAACCGCGGTCGCGGTGGCCACCGGACTCGGGACGTTCAGCCCGGCCGGTGGCAGCGGCTTCTCCCTGCCGCGGCTCTTTCCGTACGGGGCGCCGCAGTTCGACCTCGTGGCCGCCCTGCCGCTGCTGATCTTCAGCCTCACCACGCTCGCCGAGATCACCGGCCAGACCGTCCTCAACAGCGAGACCGTCGGCCGCGCGGCCGACGCGGGCCGCGATGTCCCGAAGGTCGCCCGAGCCGACGCGCTGACCTCGCTGCTCGCCGGCATCTGGGGGACGTCCCTGATGGTGACCAGCTCCGAGAACATCGGCATCAGCCGACTGACCGGCGTCCGCAGCCGGTTCGTCACGGCGGCGGCGGGCGGTCTCCTGATCGCCGTGGGCCTGCTGTCCCCGCTGTCCCGGCTGGTCGCCGGCCTCCCGCCCGCGGTGGTGGGCGGCTCCGCGCTGGTCGTCTACGCCGTCATCGCCCTCATGGGTGTCCAGATGCTGGCCCGCGCCGAACTGGCCGAGCGGGGGCAGACGATGGTGGCCGCCCTCGCCCTGGCCGCGGGGCTGCTCCCGATCGTCGCCCCGAACCTCTACGGCGGGTTCCCGGGGTGGGTCCGTACCGTACTCGGCTCCGGAGTCGTCGCCGGAACCCTCGCGGCGGTCCTGCTGCACGCCCTTTTCGCGGCGGCCGACCGCCCGGGCCGCGAGGGGGGACCGGCGGGGCGGCCCACGCGAGATCAGAAAGAGCCTGCCTAGTGCCGTGACCGGAGGGCAAACCTTCCCGGTCACCGCACTAGCCCGGCGGGCCCGCCGGGGCTGCCGCGCCGAGGGCCAGGCGTTCGAGCCGCTCCAGGCGCTCGCGGGTCTCCTCGTCCAGCGGTGTGTACGTGGTCAGCCGCGACCCCGCCGCCGGACCCAGCCACAAGTTGGTGTGTTCCAGGTGGAGCAGCCCCACCCGCGCGTTGAGGATGTACTTCGACTTGTTGGCCTGGCCGACCACCTCGTGCCGCGCCCAGACCTCCCGGAACTCCGCCGACTCCGATTCCAGCCGGTGCAGCAGGGCCTTCCACGCGGGTTCGGCCAGGTGCTCCGCCATGGAGGCCCGGAACTTGGCCGCCATCACCCGGTTCACCTCCGCCCGGTCGACCACGGCCGCCCGCCAGTCCTCGTGGGTGAAGGCGAGCCACATGCAGTTGCGGTCCTCCGGCCGCACCCGGTCCATGTCGCACAGCAACTGCCCGTACGTCGCGTTGTAGGCCAGGATGTCGTACCGGCTGTTCTGGACGCAGCCGGGCACGGGCCCCAGCTGGTCGAGCAGGGCCCGCAGCGCGGGAGTCACGGTCGGGCACGGCGCGTGCGGTGTCGGGTCGAAGGTCCCGGCCAGCGCGAACAGGTGCGTGCGCTCGCTGGTGTCCAGCAGCAGGGCGCGCGCCAGGGCGTCCAGCACCTGCTGCGAGACCTGGATCTCGCGGGCCTGCTCCAGCCAGGTGTACCAGGTGACTCCGACCGCGGAGAGCTGCGCGACCTCCTCGCGGCGCAGCCCGGGCGTCCGGCGGCGGCGGCCGCGCGGCAGCCCGACCTGCTCGGGGGTGATCCGCTCGCGGCGGCTGCGCAGGAATTCGGCCAGCTCGTGCCTGCGCACGTCCGTGGAAGGAGCGACAGTGGTCATGCTGCCAGGGTGCCGCATCGCCCATCCGGTTGCCAGGTGCTGGCAGTACCAGGATAAGCAGACTCTGGTACCAGGCTGGGGGATGGAGGATCGTCTCCGCTGTGAGCGACACAACGGTACGCACGACCCACCCGTCCCCCTCCGGCGCCACGGCCCGGGCCGCCACCCCCGGCCCCGCGGATTCCGCCCCCGGACCGGCCGTCCGCCACGGCGCGGTGATGAGCCCGCTCGGGCTGTTCACCGTACTGCTGGGCGCCGCCCTGCCCCTGATCGACTTCTTCATCGTCAATGTGGCGCTGCCCGCCATCGACCGCGACCTCTCCGCCGGTCCCGCCATGCTGGAACTCGTCGTCGGCGGATACGGCGTCTCCTACGCCGTCCTGCTCGTCCTCGGCGGCAGGCTCGGCGACATGGCCGGCCGGCGCAGGCTCTTCCTGATCGGCATGGCCGCCTTCGGCCTCACCTCCCTCGCCTGCGGCCTGGCGCCCACCGCCTGGACCCTGGTCGGGGCCCGGGTGGCCCAGGGCGCCGCGGCCGCCATGATGCTGCCGCAGGTGCTCGCCACCATCCAGGCCACCACCCAGGGACCCCGGCGGGCCCGCGCGATGAGCCTGTACGGCGCGACCGCCGGGCTGTCCATGGTCGCCGGGCAGATCCTGGGCGGCGTACTGGTCGCCGCGGACGTGGCGGGCTCCGGCTGGCGCGCGGTGTTCCTCGTGAACGTACCGGTGGTGATCCTCGGCCTGGTCCTGGCCGCCCGCGCGGTCCCGGAGACCCGGTCGGACCGCCCCGCCTCCGTCGACGTTCCCGGCACCCTGCTGCTCGGCCTGTCGCTGGTCTCCCTGCTGCTGCCGCTGACCGAGGGCCGGGCCACCGGCTGGCCGCTGTGGACCTGGGTGTCCTTCGCGGTGTTCCCGTTCGCGGCCACCGCCTTCTACCTGACCGAGCGCCGCGCGGACCGGCTCGGGCGGACCCCGCTGGTGCCGCCGAGCCTGCTGCGCCTGGACTCGCTGCGCCGCGGGCTGGTGATGGTGGTGCCCTTCTCGATCGGCTTCAGCGGCTTCATGTTCGTCGTCGCCGTGGCCCTGCAGCAGGGCCTGCTCATGGGCCCGGTGGCGGCCGGACTCGCGCTGGTGCCCATGGCCGTGTCCTTCTTCGCGGCCTCGCTCGCCGGGCCCAGCCTGATCGGCCGGTTCGGCAGCCGCGTGGTCACCGCCGGAGGCGTGCTCCAGGCCCTCGGCCTCTGCCTGCTGCTCCTGGCGGTCCTGCGCGACTGGCCCGGTCTCGGCCTCGCCGGGCTCGCCCCCGGCGTCGCCCTCGCGGGCCTCGGCCAGGGCCTCCAACTGCCGGTCCTGATGCGGATGATGCTGTCCGACGTACCGGCCGACCGGGCGGGCGTGGGCGGGGGAGTCATGGTCACCACCCAGCAGTCGGCCCTCGCCCTGGGCGTCGCGACCCTGGGCAGCCTGTTCCTGGCGCTGACCCCGGCCCTGGGCATGCGCGACGCCCTCGCCATCACCCTGCTGGTCCAGCTGGCCCTCGTCGCGCTGACGGCCCTGCTGAGCCTGCGGCTGCCGCGGGTCATGCGCTGACCCCCGCCGCCCCGGCCGCGCGTCAGGTGTCGCCGCGCGCCGGGGCGGCCCACAGCTGCCCGAGGGTGGCCAGTACCAGAGCGCACACCTCGTCCGGATCGGCGCCCGCCAGCGGCTCCCGGGCCACCACGGTCCGCATCAGCCCGATCCCGAGCAGCCAGGCCATCGCCAGGTCCGCGCGCAGCGCCCCGTCCGGCGCCCCGGAGAGCGAGGCCAGCGCGTTCTGGTACTCCTCGCCCAGCTCGCGCAGGGTCCCGGCCGCGTCCTCGCCGCGCCCCACCGAGCGCAGGTACACCTCCAGGGACCGGTCGCCCGAACCGGCCGCGCTGCTCGTGAGCATCGAGCGCAGCGCGGTCTCGAACAGCTCCTCGGGCGGGGTGGCCCGCAGCTGCTCCAGACCGCCCCGGGCCAGTACCTCGGTCAGCAGCCCGTGCTTCGACCCGAAATAACGGAAGAGCAGCGCCTGGTTGGATCCGGCCAGCTCGGCGATGTCCCGTACGGTGGCCCGCTCGTACCCCCGCTCGGCGAACAGGTCGCGCGCCGCGTCGAGTATCCGGCGCCGGGTGGCCGCGGCGTCGCGGCGGCGTTCTCCCGCCCGGGGGCCCGTGGTTTCGTCCATCGTCGAGGTCCCCGTTCGCTGTACGCCGTCGCGCCGTCCCTTTCCGGACGCGCCGGGGGCTCCGGTGGCGGCCTGTCAGGATAACGACGCGCAGGCCCCGTTGACCGTCGGGGTGGACGGTCCTAGCGTTGTAAGCAGTCGCTTACATATGGGAGGCCGCCGTGCCCGTACCGGACACCGACACCACCGAACCCCTCGCCTACCCCTTCAACTCCGCCGAAGGACTCCAGCTCGCCGACCTCTACGAACAGGTCCGCGACCGGCCCGGCCTGTTACGCGTCCAGCTGCCCTACGGCGAACCCGGCTGGCTGGTCACCCGCTACGCCGACGCCCGCCTCGTCCTCGGCGACCAGCGCTTCAGCCGGGCCGAGGGCGTCCGCCACGACGAGCCCCGCCAGTCCGAGGGGCGCTCCGACAGCGGGATCCTCGCGATGGACCCGCCCGACCACACCCGGCTGCGCTCCCTGGTGGCCCGGGCGTTCACCGTCCACCAGGTCGAGAAGCTCCGCCCGATGGTGCGCGAACTCACCGCGGTCCTCCTCGACGACCTGGAGGCGGCGGGCCCCCCGGCCGACCTGGTGGACCGCTTCGCGCTGCCGCTGCCCGTCGCGGTGATCTGCCGGATGCTCGGGGTTCCCCCCGAGGACCGCCCCCGCTTCCGGGTCTGGAGCGACGCGGCGCTGTCCACCAGCTCCCTCAGCGCGGCCGAGTTCGAGGCCAACCGCGAGGAACTGCGCGACTACATGCGGACCCTGATCCACCAGCACCGCGAGGAACCGCGCGACGACCTCATGACCGCGCTCATCGAGGCCCGCGACGGCGCCGACCGGCTCTCCGAACTGGAACTCGTCGACCTGTGCGTCGGCATCCTGGTGGCGGGACACGAGACCACCGCCTCGCAGATCCCCAACTTCACCCTCACCCTGCTCGACCACCCCGAGCAGCTCGCCCTGCTGCGCTCGCGCCCCGGCCTCCTCCCCAACGCGGTCGAGGAACTGCTGCGCTTCGTCCCCCTCGGCAGTGGCGCCGGCCAGCCGCGCTACGCCACCGAGGACATCGAGGTCGGCGGCACCCTGGTCCGGGCGGGCGCCCCGGTGATGGTCGCCACCGGCGCTGCCAACCGCGACGCGCTGCGCTTCGGCGCCCCCGGCGTCCTGGACATCACCCGCGACGGGGTCCAGCACCTCGGCTTCGGGCACGGGGTCCACCACTGCCTGGGAGCCCCGCTGGCCCGGCTCGAACTCCAGGAGGCACTGGGCGCGCTCATCGCCCGCTTCCCGGGCCTGCGCCTCGCGGGCGATGTGACCTGGAAGTCCCAGATGCTGGTCCGGGGCCCGCGCGTCATGCCGGTCGGGTGGTGAGCGCGATGACCGGGACCTGGACCGTGCACGCGGACCGGCAGCTGTGCCTGGGCTCCGGCATGTGCGCCGCCGTCGCCCCGGAGGTGTTCGCCCTGGAGGACGAACACGCCTCGGTGCGGCAGCCGGAGACCGGCGAGGACCCGCGGCTGCTCGACGCCGCCGACATCTGCCCGGCGCAGGCCATCACGGTGCGGGCGGACGGGAAGGTCATCGCCCCGCGCGGCGCGTGACGAGGCGCGGTGGTCGGCGAGGCGCGGCGGGGGCGACGCCGCGCGGCGGCTGAAAACACCCGGCATCCGCCGCCGACCGGACGAGAGGGCATCCGTGGACCTCCATGGGTGCCCTTTGGTGCTCTCTTGGGAGTCCGTTGGGGCACCCTTGGTGGACAGCGGACCAATCCGTCGATTTCCGGATTACGTTCGCCGCAGACGGGTCGACAACGCGACCCGACAGCACTGGAGGTATCAGGCATGCGACGCACCCTCACCAAGGCCGGCAGTCTCGCCGCGGTTTCCCTGTTCGCCATGGGCCTCGCCGCCCCCGCCCAGGCCGCGCCGAACGAAACCGCCGCCCAGGGTTCCGCCTCCTACTTCGAATTCACCGACGGCCGGAACACCTTCGTGTTCAAGCTGACCGACCAGGCCCGGATCCAGCAGGCCCGCGACATCCTCAGCGGTGTCGACAAGGAGAACATCAGCGTCATGGGCCGGGTCGTCAAGACCCCCGCCACCTACAACCGGCCGTGGAAGTACCAGCTGGCCCCGGACTCGGTGAAGTTCTTCAGCATGGCCGTGGAGGTGTGTGACGCGAGCATCTCCTACGTCAACGACCACCTGGGCGAGGTCGGCGGCGCGCTGCTCCCCGGCTCGACCTGGTGCCCCTGGAGCTCGAAGCTGACGCGTGAGGTCACCGCGCCGTAGCGCGCGCCCGGGGCGTCGGACACGCCCCGCTTCCCTCCGGCCGCTCCACCCCCTGCGGCCGGAGGGGTCACGTTCCGGTCATCCGCCGCGCGTACCCTGACCCCTCGCGGTGATCGAGGGAGCGAGGGCGGCACGTGGGGGAACACTGCGTGGGCGAAGGGGAGCGCACGCGGGGCGTCGCGGACGGCACGCGCTTGCGCCTGCTCGGCCCGGTGACCGCGCGGACCGCCGACGGGACCCCGCTCGGCCTGGGCCCGAACCAGCAACAGGCGCTGCTGGCCGTCCTGGTGCTGCGGGCGGGCCGGTCCGTACCCGTGCCCGAACTGTGCGACGCGCTCTGGGGGGACCAGGCGCCGCCGCGCGCCGTGGGCACCCTGCGGACGTACGCGTCCCGGCTGCGGGCCCTCTTCGAACCCGGCCGGGCCGCCCGCGCGCCCGCCCGGGTCCTGGTCCACTCCGGCGGGGGGTACGCCCTGCGGCTGTCCCGCCCGCTGGTCGACGTCGACGCCTTCGAGGACGGCCTCGCCGAAGCCGCCCGGCGCCGGGCGGCCGGAGCCACCGGAGAGGCGTACCGCGTCCGGGGCGAGGCCCTGGCGCTCTGGGCCGGATCCCCGCTCGCCGGTCTGCCCGGCCCCTATGCCGCGGCCCAGCGCGAACGGCTCACCGGGCTGTGGCTGGCCGCCCGGGAGGACCACTACCAGGACGCCCTCGAACTCGGGCTCGACCGCGACACCGCCGCGGTCGCCGCACTGCGGGCCTTCGCCGCGGAACACCCCCTGCGCGAACGCGCCCAGGCCCTGCTGATGAGGGCCCTCTACCGGACGGGCCGGTCCGGCGAGGCACTCGCCGTGTACGAGGCCGCGCGGGCCACCCTCGCCCTCGAACTCGGCGCCGTGCCCGGGCCCGAACTCTCCTGCCTGCACGACCGGTTGCGATGGCGGGCCGTCAGGGCGCCGGGCCCCGGCGGGCCCTCCGGGGCCGCGCCCGCGCCCGCCGCGGGGGCCCCGCCCGCGCTCACGCCTGCGCCCGCGTCCGCGCCGTTCGTGGGGCGGGCCGCCGAGAGCGACCTGCTCGTCCGGCTCCTCTGCGCCACCGCGGCCGGGGTGCCCGTCGCCGTGCTCACCGGCATGCCCGGCATCGGGAAGACGGCCCTCGCCGCCCAGGTGGCCGAGCGGGTCGCCGCGCACTTCCCCGACGGTGTGCTGCGGGCCGACCTCGGCGCGGGACACCCCGCCGCGCTGGACGGCCTCCTGCGGGCCCTCGGCGTACCGGGCGCGGCGGTGCCGGACGGAGCCGAGGAGGGAGCGGCCCTCTACCGCTCCCTCCTCGCGGAGCGGCGCGTCCTCCTCCTGCTGGACAACGCCCGCGATACGCGGGGGCTGCTGCCGCTGCTGCCCGGGACCCCCGGCTGCGCGGCCCTGGTGACCGCGGCCTCGCGCGGGCTCGTCGTACCGGGAGCGCGGCTGATCGAGGTACCGGAACTGGACGAGGCCCTCGCGCTGGAACTGCTCGGCGCGAGCGCTGGCCCGCCACGGGTCCGCCAGGACCCGGTCGCCCTGCGCGAACTCGCCCTCCGCTGCCGGGGTTTGCCGCTCGCGCTGCACCTGGCGGGCACCCGCCTGCGGCGCGAACCGGGGCTGACGGTGCGGGCCTTGGCCGCGCGCGGCGGCAGCGGCCTGCTCGCGCGGCTGCGGGCGGACGGCCGCTCGGTCGAGGACGGCTTCCGCCGCCGGGCCGAAGGCCTGTCCGCCGCGGCGCTGCGGGCCCTGCGCGCGACCGCCGCGGCGCCGGGCGGGTTCGGCGCGCCGGAGGCGGGCGCGCTGCTCGGGACCTCCGCGTCCGAGGCGGCCGCCGCGATCGAGGAACTCGTCGGCTCGGGACTGCTGGGCCACGGTTCCTCGGGCCGCTACCGCTGCCATCCCCTGGTCCGGGAATTCGCCCGCCACCGGCTCGGCCTCACCGCGGCCGCCTGAGGCGCCGTCGGGCGCACGGTCTCGGGCCGCGGTGCGGGGCCGGCGGTGCGGGGCCGGAGGTCCTGCTCAGATGTAGCCCTCGCGCATCGCGTACGCCACCGCGTGCGCCCGGTTGTTGAGGCGCAGCCGGGTCATCAGGCCGTGCAGGACGTTCTTGACGGTGCGTTCGGAGTAGGCCAGTTTGTCGGCGATCTGACGGGTGTCCAGGCCCTCCGCTACCAGGCGCAGGACGTCCGTCTCGCGCGGCGCCAGGCCGAACAGGGGCGGCGTGGCCGCGCCCTGGCAGGCCGCCGCCTTCTCCGAGCGGCGCAGCCGGTTCACCTGGCCCAGCACCCGGCCGATCAAGTCGGGCGGCATGACGCATTCGCCGTGCGCGGCCTGACGTACGGCCTTGACCAGCCGGTCCTCGGTCGCCTGGTGACGCCAGACGATGGCCCGTACGCCGAACTCCACCACCGAGAGCAGCTCCGGCTCGCGCAGTTCACGGGCGACGAGGACCACGCGCTGCTCGCCCCCGCGCAGCACCTCGCGCAGTTCGGCCGCCGAGTGCTCGTCGATCCGGTCGACCAGCATCACGGCCACGGCGGCGGGCGCGAGTCCGTCCCGCTCCGGTAACCGGGGCAGGACCTCCACGGTCGGCTGGTCGCGCAGATGGCTGACGACCCCGGCCCGCCCGAGCGGATCGGTGGCGTGGATCGTCACGGTGACGCGGTCGGTCGGAACCGGCATCTTGTCTTTCCCCTCCCTGAACGGGTGTTGCCGGACACAGGGTGGCGAAAGGGGATCAACAGCCCGTGCACGATCGATGGACGGCCCGGACGGACCGGCCGGCACCGCGCCCTTGGTAGGGTTCCGAATGAGTGGCGGGTGCACGCAAATATCGCCCGTCCGTACGGGGGTTGGAAGAAGATTCATGAGCGGCACGCTGCCCGAACCGCGGTTTTCCCTGCTCGGCTCGGTTCAGGCGCACCGGGGCGTCGTCCCGCTGCCGCTGGGTCCACCGCAGCAGCGCGCCCTGCTCGCCATGCTGCTGTACCGGCGCAACGCGGTCGTGGGACTCGACGAGTTGATCGACGGCCTGTGGGACGGGCAGCCGCCGCGGGCGGCTGTGGGCACGGTCAGGTCGTACGTCTACCGGCTGCGGCGCACCCTGGGCGCCGGACTCGCCACCCAGGGACCCGGTTACACCCTCCAGATCGGCCGGGACGCCCTGGACCTGGCCCGATTCGAGGACCTCGTCACCCGGTCCCGCGCCGTCGCCGCGGCCGGGGACGCGGCAGCGGCGCGGGACCTGCTCGCGCGGGCCCTGGGCATGTGGCCGGGGACCGCCCTGGCCGGGCTGCCCGGCCCGCAGGCGCGCATCCAGCGCGAGAGCCTGACCGAACTGCGCCTGTCGGTCCTCACGGAGCGGATCGAGCTCGATGTACGGCTCGGGCACCACGCGCGGCTGGTCGCCGAACTGACCGGCCTGTGCCTGGAACACCCCCTCAACGACCGGCTGCGCATCCTGCGGGACACGGCCCTGGAACGCAGCGGCCGGGGCCGGGAGGCGCGGTCGGCGCCGCCCGCAAGCGCGCCCGCCGTGTCGCTCCCGTCCGGCGCCGCGGCCGCCGCGGTCCGGTTGCCGGTTCCGGCTCAACTCCCTTATGTGCCAGGGGATTTCACTGGCCGCGAGCACGAAGTACGGTCCCTGCTGGGTACCTTCACGCGCGCCGCACCCGAGGCGATGGCCATCGCCGTCATCGGCGGCATCGGCGGGGTCGGCAAGACCACCCTCGCCGTGCACGCGGCCCAGCGGCTGCGGGAGCGCTTCCCGGACGGGCAGCTGTACGCGAACCTGCGCGGCGTCCGGGAGGACCCGGCGGAACCCGACGCCGTACTCGGGGCGTTCCTGCGCGCGCTCGGCGTCGTCGGCCCGTCCCTCCCCGACGAACCGGAGGAACGCGCGGCGCTCTACCGGTCCCGGCTGGCCGGGCAGCGGATGCTGCTCGTCCTCGACGACGTCCGCGACGCGGCCCAGCTGACCCCCCTCCTGCCCGGGACGCCCTCCTGCGCGGTGCTGGTCACCAGCCGCGGCGCGCTGCCCGAGATCCCGGCGGCCGTGCGCTTACGGCTCGACGTCCTCCCGGCGGCCGAAGCGCTGGTGCTGCTCGGCCGCATCGTGGGGGAGGGGCGGACCGCCGCCGAACCCGCCGAGGCCGCGGCCCTCGTCGAACGCTGCCGCGGCCTGCCGCTGGCCCTGCGGATCGCCGGTTCGCGACTGGCGGCCCGCCCCGCCTGGCGGCTGGCCGACTTCGTACGGCTCCTCGACGGCAGCCGCCCCGACGCACCCGGAGGGACCGCGCCCGAGGACAGCGTGGAAGCCTGTTTCCGGCTCGGATACGACCTGCTCGGCGAGGCCGAGGCGCGCCTGCTGCGGCTGCTGGCCGTCCCGCGCGCGGAAACGGTGCACCTGACCGCGGCGGCGGCGCTGGCCGGACTCGAACGGCCCGAGACGGCACGGCACCTGGAGCGGCTGACCTCGCTCGGCCTGCTGGAGTCCCCGGCTCCGTTCACCTACCGGTTCCACGACCTGATCAAGGAGTTCGCGGGCGCCCGGTCCGCGGAGTGCGACGGCCCCGGGGAGACGGCGGAGTCCCTCCTGCGGCTGATGGACCACATCCTGGCCTGCGCCCGGTACGCGTACGCCGTGGAGCGTCCCGGCCACCCGCTCGTGGGTCTGCTGACCCCCACGGTCGCGGACGGCGTGCCCCTCGTCCCCCGGGTCGGCGGGGGGAAGGCGCTGGCACCGCACATCGAGGCCGTCCTCGCCGTGGCCGCCCAGGTGCTGGAGGCGAGCCCGTCGGCCGTCGGGCTGATCGCCGACGCCGTGCTCGCACTCGACCCGCCGCTCGACGGATCGTTCCTGTGGCCCGCCGTCGTCGCCCCCGCCCGCCGCGTCCTGCGGGTCGCCGAGGAGCGCGGAGAGGTACGGGCCGCCGGTCGCGCCGGCTACATGCTGGGCGCGGCCCTCACCCGGCTGGGGCGGCTGGAGGAGGCGGAGCGCGTCCTGGCCGGGGCCGGGCGCGCGGCCCGCTCGGTCGCCGACGAGGTGGTGCGCACCGAGATCCTGACCTGCCGGGCCGTGGTCCGGCAGGCGGGCGCCGACTGGGCGGCGGCCGAGGTCCTGTACCGGGAGGCGATCGCCCTGGGCACGGCCTGCGGCAACGCGTGGGGCACCGCCAGCGCGCGCTCGAACAGCGTCAGTACGCTCCTGAACCTGCACCGCTTCGACGAGGCGGCCGAGGCCTGTCGGCTGAGCCTCGCAGCCGCCCGCGAGAGCGGGGACCGCTACGGCGAGGCCCACGCGGTGTACAGCCTGGGCATCGTGGCGCGGCACACCGGCGCCGTGGACGAGGCGGTCGCCCGGCACCGGGAGAGCGCCGAACTCGGCGTGCGCGGGGGCTACCCGGCCCTTGAGGTGATGAACCTGATCTCGCAGACCACGGCCCAGCTCGCGGGCAGCCGTACCCGGGAGGCCGTGGCGTGCGGCGAACGGGCGCTGGCCGCGGCCCGGCTCCTCGGCTGGCGCGCCGCGGAGGCCCGGGCCCTGCGCCTGCTGGGCACCGCCCTGGCGGCGGCGGGCGAGCACGACCGGGCCGAGGCCCGGCTGACGGAGGCCCTGGAACAGCTCGGCGCGCTCGGCCTCCCCGAAGCGGCCCGGGCCTCGGCCGCCCTGGCCGCGCTCCGCGCCGCCACTGGCCGCTGAGCCCCCACCCCTTCGCGGCCCCGGCGCGGGCCGCTCCTTCGCCATGTCCCCGTACCGGTGACACCCGTACCCGTGACGCCCGAGCCGCCTGCCGACGGACCCTCGATCTACATATGTCGGTGACCGGCATATAGTGATCGCATGAAGGCCGCACGTCAGCGGTCGGCACCGTCCCGCCTGCCGGGGCACCCGTGTGTGACGGAGATGGAGTAGGCATGGCCAGCAAGAAGAACCTCGTCGCCAACCGGGCGTCCCTCGCCCACAAGGTCAGGTACGCCGCGACCCGGCCGGGCCGCGTCGCCCCGTACCTGAAGCGCGCCGCCCGGGACCGGTGGCTCGCCTTCAAGCACCCCGACCACGTGGGCTACTACCGGGCCGTCATGGCCTCGGACACCAAGCGCAGCCCCGAGGCGGCGGTGGGCAGCCAGACGCACGAACGGTGGCTCGCGCTGGGGCGCATGCAGTTCGACTACCTGCTCCGGCACGGGCTCGAACCGGGGGCGCGCATGCTCGACATCGGCTGCGGCAATCTGCGCGCGGGCTGGCACTTCATCGACTACCTGGAGCCGGGCCACTACTACGGCATCGACATCTCGCCCGACATCCTGATCGCCGCGAAGGAGACGCTGACCGCGCGGGGGCTCCAGGACAAGGTCCCGCACCTGACCATCACGGGGAACCTGACGCTGGACTTCCTGCCCGACGCCCACTTCGACGTCGTGCACGCGCACAGCGTGTTCTCGCACTCGCCGGTCGAGGTCATCGACGAGTGCCTCGCCCACGTCGGCCGGATACTGGCGCCCGGCGGCCACTTCGACTTCACTTTCGACCGCACCACCGGCTCCGAACACCAGGTGCTGCGCGAGGACTTCTACTACCGGACGCAGACCCTGCTGGACCTGGCCGCCCGGCACGGACTGGCGGCCGTGTTCATGGAGGACTGGGAGGAGCTGGGCCACGGCCAGTCCAAGATCCGCGTCAGCGCGGGCCGCCCCGCTCCGCGAGCGGACCGTCCCGTCCCGGGGGTGGGCTGACCCCGGCCTCAGGTGGAGGTGGGCGTCCCGGAGTCGCGGCCGCGCCACAGCCGTACGCCGAGGGCGGCGCCGCCGATCACCGCGAGCGCGGGGAGGGCCGTGTCCTGCGCCAGCACCCCGCCGAAGAACGCGGTGATCATGAAGGGCGCCGCCGCGAGCGCGAACTGACCCATGGTGCGGAGCCCGGCCAGGGCCGAGCGGCCCGCCAGGGCCAGGGCCGCGACCACGGGGACGGCGTACCGCCAGTGGACGAAGAGACCGAGCCCCCGCGCATCGATCAGGGCGAAGAGGAGCACGGCGAGCGGCGCCCACAGGGCCACGGCGGCCACTCCCGCGGCGCTGCGGATCCTGCGGGACGGCCGCAGGTCGGGCGGGCAGGCCAGGGGAAGGAGTACGGACAGCATCGGCAGCAGCAGGAAGGCCGGGAGCTGCCACGGCACGGGCCGGTCGGCGGGCAGTACGGTCACGAGGACGGAGAGCGCCGTCCCGGCCGTCCCCGCCAGGGCCCACAGGGCTCCGGTGTAGCGCCCGCACAGGGCCACGACCGCGCCGACGAGGGCCACCAGGTAGCCCGCGCTCGTGGCGTAGGTGAGCGGATCGAGGTACTCCGGGTTGTTGCTGAGCCGCCAGTCGGCGATCGTCGAGGCGAGGTTGGAGGCGGCGTACGAGGCCGTGGCGGCCAGGGCGAAGGGCGCCACGGCCGCGAAGAGCCGCCCGCCGCGCTGCGCGGAACCCAGCCCCAGGCGCATGCGCAGTGCGTGCGCCGCGATGTCGCAGCCCTCCCGGAGCCGGGTGAGCGGGCCCGCCTCCCGGGTGGCGTCGTGGTACGCCTCGGCTATCTCGTCGCCGAACTCGCGGCGGAACCCCGCCGGGTACAGGCGCAGCAGCGGGAGGCTCACGCGGTGGCCGACTCTCCGGAGATCCCCAGGCGGCGGGTCGCCTCGCGCGCCGTGGCGGCGATCCGCCGGGCCTCGGCGGAGAGGCCCTCCCGCCCGGCGGCGGTGAGCGTGTACGTGCGGCGCAGGCGGCTGTCCACGATCTGCTCCTCGTGCACCTCGATCAGCCCCTGCCCGAGGAGCCGCTCCAGGGCCCCGTACAGCGTGCCGGTCCGCAGTTTCACCCGGCCGCCGGAGATCAGCTCCACCTCGCGGGCGATCGCGTAGCCGTGCCGGGGCTCGTCCGCGAGCGCGGTGAGGAGGAGGAGGGTGGGTTCCTGCATCGCACGATCACTCATGTGAGCATGCTAGGTCACCCACCGGCATATGTCGGCGGAGTGTCCGGTCGGCGGACCGGGGCGACGTCACGGCCCGTCGTACGACCGTTCTAGGGTGAGGGGGGAAGTACGTCAGAGGGGACATTGGGTGTGAGCAGGCGGGCCTGGACAAAGGGCGGGGCATCCACCGGCAGACGGCGCAAAACGGGCGGTTCCAAGGAGGCCGGAGAGGCTGGAGAGGCCGGTGCGTCCGCCGCGTCCGGCCGGGCCGTCGGTCCCGCGCTGGCGGGCGCGCTGGCCCGCGCCCGGTCCGCACTGGCACCGGCCGTCGAGGCCGTCCGCCCCCTGCTGCGGCGGATGCGTCCCGCGTACCCCCGGCCCGGCCGCACCGACTGGCGCCGCTGGATACCCTCCTGGCGCCAGTGGCTGGGCGCCTGCGTGTACGGGTTCCTCGCCGTGGTCGCCTTCGTGGCGTGCGCCTACGCCGTCACGGACATTCCCGACGACCTCAACTCGTTCGCGAAGCAGCAGGACAACGTCTACTACTGGTCCGACGGCTCCAAGATGGCCCGCACCGGCTGGGTCAGCCGCCAGGAGATGCCCCTGGAGAAGGTGCCCGTCAAGGTCCAGAACGCCATCCTCTCGGCCGAGAACGCGAGCTTCTACTCCGACCCCGGCGTCTCGCCCAGTGGATTCCTGCGGGCGGTGAAGGCCGCCGTGACCGGCGGGGAGACCCAGGGCGGCTCCACCATCACCCAGCAGTACGTGAAGAACGCCTACCTCAACCAGGACCGCACCCTGTCCCGCAAGTTCACCGAGATCCTCCTCGCGGTGAAGCTGGACCAGCAGACGAGCAAGAAGCAGATCCTCCAGGACTACCTCAACACCAGCTGGTTCGGCCGCGGCACCTACGGCATCCAACGGGCGTCCCAGGCCTACTACGGCAAGGACGTCTCCCAGCTCAACGCCAGCGAGGGCGCCTTCCTGGCCTCCCTCCTCAAGGGCGCCGCGCTCTACGACCCGGCGATCAGCAAGGACAACCGCCAACGGGCCGAGGAGCGCTGGAGCTGGACCCTGGACCGGATGGTCCAGACCGGCAACCTCTCGGCGGCCGAGCGCGCCACGTACACGAAGTTCCCCGAACCCCAGGCCCGCTCCGTCACCAGCGACGCGGGCGGCCAGGCCGGTTACCTGGTCGAGCTGGCCAAGGCGTACGCGATCAAGTCCGGGCACATCAAGGACGCCGACTTCGACCTCGGCGGCTACCAGATCTACACGACCTTCGACGCGTCCCGCATGGACGCCCTGACGGCCGCGGTGCAGAAGGCGCAGGAGGGCTTCGACGCCCAGCGCCGTCCCACCACGGACACGTTCGCCAAGATCGGCGCGGCGAGCATCGCCCCGGACGGACGGCTGCTCGCGGTGTACGGCGGCCCCGACTACCTGAAGCAGGGCTTCAACGAGTCGAACGCGACGACGATCCCGGTCGGCACGGCGTTCACGCCGTTCGTGTACGCCGCCGCGCTCGAGGACGGCATCCTGCGCACGCGCGGCAAGCCCCGCACCACCGTCTCCCCGTCCTCTCGGTACGACGGGAACAACCAGGTCACCGTGCAGACGCCCGACGGCCCCTACTGGGACCGCAGCGGCAAGGTGGTCAAGGGACGCAACGACGGCGCCCGCGACTGGGGGCAGGTGACCCTGCGCCAGGCCGTCGCGGACTCGGTGAACACTCCCATGCTGCAACTCGGCCTCGACGTCGGCCTCGACCACGTGGACGCGCTCGCCGAGCGCGCGGGACTGCTCAGTTCGAGCCTCGGCCCCCAGGTGCCCGCCTTCGCGCTCGGGGAGAACTCGGCGCCCAGCGCGATCCGCATGGCCGGTGCCTACGAGACCTTCGCGGCGGGCGGCATGCACACCGAGCCCTACTCGGTCCGCGCGATCACCCGCAACGGCAGCGCGCTGCAGGTCGGCGCCCCGAAGCCCACCCGGGCGATGTCGGCGGGGACGGCGCGCGCGGTGACCGAGGCGATGCGGGACACCGTGACCACGGGGTCGGCGAAGGCCGCGAACAAGGCGCACCCGGGCGCGGCGGGCAAGACGGGGACGACCGCCGCGAACACCACGGGCTGGTTCGTGGCCAGTACCGAGCAGGAGTCCACGGCCGTGGTCGTCTACCGGATGTCCCTGACCGACCTGGTTCCGCTGCCGCTGACGGGCCTGGGCGGTGACGCCCCGGCGGCCTCCGCCCCCGACCGCGCGGTGCGGCTGTGGTCGGACTACATCAAAGGCGTGAAGTGAGAGCGACGGCGCGAGGGCGGGGTGAGGCGAGCGCGCGCGGGCGTGCTCACTTCACCAGCTTGCTCCAGTCCGGCGCCTGAGCGGGATCGAGCAGTCGCAGCTTCTCCAGGACCTTCGGGTCCTGGACGTCCAGCCAGTCGGCCAGCTCGCGGAACGACACGCACTTGACTTCCTGACGCGGGCAGACGTCCCGCATGACGTCCTCGACGGCCTTCATGTAGATGCCGCCGTTCCAGTCCTCGAAGTGGTTGCCGATGTACATGGGCGCGCGGCTGCCGTTGTAGACCCGGTTGAAACCATTCACATATGACATACGGGTCTGTTCTTCCCATGCCGGATATTTGGCCGGGTCACCCTTGACGCTGTCGCCGGACTGGTTGTAAAGGAAGTTGAAGTCCATGGAGAGGACTTGCACCTCTTTGTTCTGCAACGGCACGAGTTGCAGGGGAAAGTTCCATATGCCATTGGGCTTGGACGGCCAGAGCTGGAAATCCCCCGAGGAACTCGCGTCGTAGCGCCAGCCGTACGGCTTGATCGCGGTCAGCAGGTTCTTCTGCCCCTCCAGGCACGGCGCGCGGCCGCCGACGACCTCCCGGTCGGGGTCGAAGGGCAGGGGCGCCACGTTGGTGAATCCCGTATTGGTCTTCCAGTTCTTGATGAACGAGTACGACTGGTCTATCTCGCTCTTCCACTCGGCGGGACTCCAGTCCCCGCCGCCCTTGGGCCCGCAGAAGTGGCCGTTGAAGTGCGAGCCGATCTCGTCGCCGTCGGTCCAGGCGCCCCGCAGCTGCTCCAGCGTGCTCTTCACGTGCGGGACCGTCGGGTACGAGATGGCTGCCGATCCCTGGCTGTGCTGTGGCGGGCTGTACAGCATCCGCTTGCTCTCCGGCAGCAGGTAGATGCCCGTGAGGAAGAAGGACATGTGGGCCTTGCTCTCCTTGGCCACCTCGCGGAAGTGCGAGAAGAGGTGGTCGTCGCCCTCCAGCGCGCCGTCCCAGGAGAAGACCACGAACTGCGGCGGCTTCTCGCCGGGCTTGAGCCGCTCGGGCTTGAGCTGGCCCGGCTGGGGTCCGGTGTAGGAGGTGGAGCCGTCCCCCAGCACCTTCGTCTTGCCGTCCCAGGCCTTCTCGTCACCGGCCGCGGCGGGGCCGTTCTTGGCGCCCGTCCCGCCCGCGGCGGACTTCCCGTCCTGCTCGGCGGCCCCCGAGGAGCCGCCGAGGGTGAAGGCGTAGCCAGTGGCGGCCGTCACACCGACGGCGATCACGGCGGCGCCCATGCCCAGCCGCTTGCGGTTCAGTGCCTTCTTCCGGGCCTTGTGCTCGGCCCGGGACTGCGGCTGGGGACGCGGGGCGTCGTGGGTGTCGGGCATCGTTATCGTCTTCCCCCGTAGTCACCGCAGCCCCCGCCGCGCATGGATTGTTCGTACGAATATAGAACTTGTTGGCACACCTACCACACCCCGACTCCTTTACTCCCGCTATCTCACAGTCGGCCCACAGGGCCCGCACAGGGAAAAGGGGGCCGGAGGAGTCCGCGGAACCTCGCCGTCCGCACCGATGCGCGACCGGAACCGGGCCCGGTCCCAAGAGTCGCCAGGCTGTGCGAAGATTCCGTCCCGCCGGTTCGTGTGGACCGGTGACAAGGGGAACTATCGTGATACCAAAGACGTTCAGACCCGCCGTTGGCGTGGCCCTGGCCGCAGTCCTGTCGTACGCATTCCTGCCGTCCTCCTTCGCGAGTGAGGCGCCTCCGTCGCACACCGCGGACCAGAAGACCCTCAACACCTTCGCGCGCATGGCCGACGACGTGCTCTCCCAGCGCACCGAGGCACTCGTCGAGGACCGGTCGGGACGCCGCCCCGCCGCCTCGGGCGCGAAGACCCGCATGTCCCCCCAGCTGCAGAAGGACGAGGCCGCCGCGCTGTCGTCGCTGCAGTCCCGCAAGACCCGGCTCAAGGCGCTCGGCGAGGCCTACAGCGACGCCGACACCAAGGTCACCGTGGACAAGTCCACGATCACCAAGGGGCACGCGACCGTCCAGGTCACCGAGGACACCACCCTCACCTACAAGAAGGTCCGCGGCGACGAGCCGACGACGACCGGCTTCAAGACCCGGTACGAGCTGAACCTCACCGCGAAGCCGGGCGGCGCCTGGGAGCTGAGCTCCATCGCCTCGAAGGAGAACGGCCCGGTCGCGGTCAACGAGCCGACGGCCGTCAAGAAGGTCGCCGCCATCGACGACGACGGCCAGACCTACCCCGACGGCACCCCGGCCTCCACCTCGTACCCCGCACCGGCCAAGCCCAAGGTCAAGACCGGCGGCACGTACGACTACGCCGCCATGGCGGCGTACGCGGAGAAGTACTGGAAGAACTACAACCCGGCGTACCGGCAGTTCAACGGGGCCGGGGGCGACTGCACCAACTTCATCAGCCAGTCGCTGAAGGCGGGCGGCTGGCAGAACGTCTCCGGCACCACCTACGACTACCGCAACTGGTGGTACGACGGCAGCCTGAACACCGACTCGTGGGCGGGCGCCAACGAGTGGGCCTGGTTCACCAACTCCAACAAGCGGGCCACCAACCTGGCCAACGTCTACCAGATGGATGTCGGCGACATCCTGCAGATGGACTTCAACCGGGACGGTTCCAAGGACCACTCGATGATCGTGACGTACCGGAGCAGCGCGGGAACGCCCTACGTCACCTACCACTCCACGAACACCTACCGCAAGTCGCTGGCGAGCCTGATCGCGTCCTACCCCAACGCGGTCTACTTCGCCTACCGCACCTGACAGGTCCGCCCGGTGGATCGACCCCCTCGATCCGCCGGGCGGCGCGGCCTACCGGCGCCGGTCAATTGGATACTCTCTCGGTTGACTTCGGGGCGTCGGCACGGGCCGGACGCCGCCAACAGGGGATGGTTCGCTATGAGCAGTGCGCCGCAGGCCGGTATCTTCCAGCCGCTCAAGGCAGATGACCCGGCGGTGGTGGGCGGCTACCGTCTCGCGGCCGTGCTCGGCGCGGGCGGCATGGGCAAGGTGTACCTCTCGTACACACCGGGCGGGCGGCCCATCGCGCTCAAGGTGATCCGGCCCGAGTTCGGCGAGGACCCCGAGTTCCGGCGGCGCTTCCAGCAGGAAGTGCGGGCCGCGCAACGCGTGCAGGGCCTGTACACGGCGCCCGTCATCGACTCCGACACCGAGGGCGAGATGCCCTGGCTGGCCACGGCCTACGTGCCCGGCCCCTCCCTCGCGCACGCCGTCGCCCAGCACGGCGGACTGCCCCTGCGCAGCGTCCTGTTGCTCACGGTCGGGGTCGCCGAGGCCCTCCACGTCATCCACGGCGCGGGCATCGTCCACCGCGACCTGAAGCCCGCCAACGTGCTCCTCGCCTCCGACGGCCCCCGCGTCATCGACTTCGGCATCGCCCGCGCGGCCGACACCACCGCCCTCACCAGCACCGGCGTCAGCATCGGTACCCCCGCTTTCATGGCGCCCGAGCAGGCGTCGGCCGGCGCGATCACCGCCGCGACCGACATCTTCGCCCTCGGCCAGATCGCGGCCTACGCGGCGATCGGCGCGCCCGCCTTCGGCGACGGCCCCTCGCACGCCGTGCTCTACCGGATCGTGCACGAGGACCCCGACCTCAGCAGGCTCCCCGAGGAACTCCGGTCCCTGGTGACCCGCTGCCTCAGCCGGGACCCGGCGGACCGCCCGGCCCTGACCGAGGTCATCCGGCTGTGCCAGGAGATCTCACCCGAGCCGCTGCGCCAGGGAGAGGACTGGCTGCCGCGCACCATCGCCGGGTCCATCACCGAGCGGCTGCAACTGCCCGCGCCCGCGCCCACCCCGCCCCCGGTGCAGGCCCCCGTCACGCCGACCCCGACCGCATGGTCCCCGCAGACTCCGGCCCCGGGCGCCGCGAACCCGTACACGCCGACCGCCTACGCCGTGGCGGCGGCGCCGACGCGGTCCGCCCCGGGGGTCCCCGGCGCCCCGGGCACGCCCCCTCCGGGCCACCCCGGCGCCCCCGGCACCGTCCCGCACGGCTACTACCCCCCGCAGCTCCATCACGCCGCCGGATACCCGCCCCCCGCGCAGCGCCCCAGGCGGACCGGGCTGATCGTCGCCGCGTCCGTCGCGGCCGCGGTCGTCGGGCTCGCGGTCATTGGCTACCTGCTGCCGGACGGCACCGGCAAGGGCGCCGACGCCAAGTCGACCGGCGGCGGCGGTACGGGCGCCAGTGGCGCTCCCAGCGCCTCGCAGAAGCGGCCAGACCCCCAGCCCGCCTCGTACCCGGGTGTCGACATCACGGGGAACTACCAGCTGCTCCTCGCCGACAATCCGCCGCGCCCCACCGAGGACCAGGGCGGCGGTGTGCTCTACGGCCACGGTGACCTCTTCTACTACAACGACACCTTGTTCGGGCGGGACCAGGTCGGCACCACGAACGGGAAGCTGGTCCTGCTGAACAACGCGCAGAAGGGCTCGCTGGAGACCTGCCGCACCGAGACCCGCTACACCGAGAAGATCAGCCTCGACCAGCTCTCGGACGGCTCGCAGATCTGCGTCCTGAGCAAGGCCGGTCACATCGCGGTGGCCACCTACCGCGGCAAGTCGGGCCCGGACGAGCCGAGCAAGTACATCACGGTCGACTTCACGATCTGGCGCAACGCGGACCAGCCCAAGAGCGACTGAGGTCCCCGCGGGCCGGAGCGGGCCCGTTTTGGATTGCCGGGGGATCCTCAATACGATCCGCCGATGATCACTAGAAAATGGGTGGCGGCCGGAGCGTGCGGCCTGCTCGCCACCCTGGCCGTCGGGCTCTTCCCGGCCAACGCCATGGCCGGTGAACCGGCGAAGAAGGAATCTCCCAAAGTCGAGTTGGTCCTCGATGTCAGTGGCTCCATGCGGGCCACCGACATCGACGGCCAGTCCCGGATGTCGGCGGCGAAGCAGGCGTTCAACGAGGTACTGGACGCCGTCCCCGACGATGTGCAGCTGGGCATACGGACGTTGGGGGCGAACTACCCCGGTGACGACCGGCAGCTCGGCTGCAAGGACACCAAGCAGCTCTACCCCGTCGGGCGGCTCGACCGGACCGAGGCGAAGACCGCCGTCTCGACGCTCGCTCCGACCGGCTGGACGCCCATCGGACCGGCCCTGCTCGGAGCGGCCGAGGACCTCAAGGGCGGCGACGCCACCCGCCGGATCGTGCTCATCACGGACGGCGAGGACACCTGCGCCCCGCTCGACCCCTGCGAAGTGGCCCGCGACATCGCGGCCAAGGGGATCCACCTCGTCATCGACACGCTGGGCCTCGTCCCCGACGCCAAGACGCGCAGTCAGCTGATCTGCATCGCCGAGGCCACCGGCGGGACCTACACCTCGGTCCAGCACACCTCCGAACTCTCGGGCCGGGTGCGGCAGTCGGTCGCCAGGGCCGCGGCTCCCGTCGTCACCCCGGTGGCGACCCAGGGAGCCAAGGAGTGCGCCAGTGCCCCTCGGTTGAAGCAGGGCCTCTACACCGACCGCGAGGCCTTCGGTGAGCACCGCTGGTACCGCGTGGACGTCAAGCCGGGGCAGGAACTGCGCGCCGCGGTGAGCATCGGCGCCGACCGCGCCGTCAACAACGACTACGGCGTGATGCTGCGCGCGACGACCCAGTGGGGGAGGGAGATCGTCCGCGGATCGGAGGCGGGCGACGGGCGCACCGACATGATCTCCACCGGACTGCGCTACCCGAAGGCCACGCTCGACGACGAGAAGGACGGCGCGACGGCGGAGACCGTCTGCCTCCAGGTCAGCAACTCCTTCTCGGCGCCCGCGTCGGTCAAGACCACCCCGGGCATGCCCGTGGAGCTGACCATCGACCTGGTGGACGGCCCCGGCTCCGCCGCCGACGTGGCGGCCTTCGGCCTGGGCCGCGGCTGGTGGCTGCTCGGCGTGCTCGCCCTGACCGGCCTCCTGGCGGGTCTGGTGTGGGGCTGGATCTCCCGCTGGCGTATCTCGGTATGGAGGACCAACTGATGCGTACCGTACGCACACTGACCGCTGCCGCGCTGACCCTCGTCGGCGCGCTCTGCGCCGTGGCCGCGGCCCCGGCCGTGGCCACCGGCACCCCGTCGACGGGCGCGAGCCCGTCCGCGTCGGGCAAGCCCTCCGGGCCGACCGAGGCGGGCACCGGCTTCCGCACCGCCACAGCGCTCCAGCCGGGGGAGCGGGCCACGGCCGACGCCTCCACCGGTGACTACCTGTACTGGGTGCTCCCGCTGGACGCGGGCTCGCGCACCACGGTCCGGGCGACGGTTTCCCTGCCCGCGACGGCCACCCGCCACGCCGCGTCGACCTGGCAGCTCGACGTCTACGACGGACTGCGCCGCCGCCAGCCGTGCACGTACGGCGCGCAGACGCGGGCGGTGGCCAAGGACGCCCCCTCGGTCGGCCTGTCCTGCACCCTGCGCACGGTCCGGGCCGGGGCCGAGCCGTGGTCCGACGACCCGCTGCCGGGCAGCTACTACGTACGGCTGACGGTCGTCGGGCTCGCCCAGGAGGACGTGGGCCTGCCGGTACGCGCGGAAGTCGAGGCGGCCTCGCAGGACACCGGAGGCGCGCTCGCCGTGGACGGCGCCCTCTCCGCGCCCCTCGTTCCCGGCATCGGCGCCGCCCGCGCCGACGCCGCGTCACCGGCCCAGCAGCCCGCGGCCACCGGGGGGGAACCGGCGGACGGCTGGTCCGGTGGCTGGTGGTCCGACCGCTGGCTCTGGACCGCAGGGGGCGGCGTACTCGCGGCCCTGGCGGCCATCGGCGGGTACCGGCTGACCCGGGGCGCGGGCCGCCCCTCCAGGGTGGCGCCCCACGCCTGACCGGGGTTCCACGGGGGTTTCCACAACGGCCGCGCGTGTGCCAGGCGTTGACAAAATCGTCATCTGCTAGAAATCTATGCCGCCACAGCCGCACAACTGCAATCAGATCACTCAAAAACTAAAGAATGATCCGCAAGTTTGCGGCAGGCGGGCACAACTGCCTGGTCACGTCCCACGCTCGGCTCTCCGGCCCGGTGCGTCCGCACCGGGCCGTCCCCCCATGGAACAGAGGACAGCATGAGATGGATGCACGGCGGTCGGCGGTTGCTGGCCGGCCTGGTCGTCGCGGGCCTGATCGCCCTCGGACTCCTGCCCGCCACCTTCGCCGCCGCGGCGGGCGGCCCCAACCTCGCCCTCGGCAAAGCGGTCACCGCCAGCGGGTCCCTCGGCGGCTATCCGGCCGCGGGCGTCACCGACGGCAACCAGGGCTCGTACTGGGAGAGCCCTGCCGGCGCCTTCCCGCAGTGGGTCCAGGTGGACCTCGGACGGCCCGTCGCCGTCGATCAGGTGGCGCTGAAGCTGCCCGCCGGATGGGAGGCGCGGACCGAGACGCTGACCGTGCAGGGCAGCACCGACGGGAACACCTTCAGTACCCTGTCCGCCGCGGCGGGGCGCGCCTTCGACCCGGCCCGGTCCAACACCGTCACCATCGGCTTCGCCGCCGCGACGGTGCGCCAGGTGCGGGTGAGCGTCGGCGCCAACACCGGCTGGCCCGCCGCCCAGATAGCCGAGTTCGAGGTCTACGCGGCCGACGGAAGCGGTGACCCCGGCGACCCGGGAGACCCGGGCACCCCGCCCCCGAGCGGGGTCAATCTGGCCAGGAGCAAGCCCATCGAGGCGTCCTCCACCACCCAGTCGTTCATCGCGGCCCACGCCAATGACGACAGCGTCACCAGCTACTGGGAGGCGGGCGGCCCCCAGTCCACGCTGACCGTGAAGCTCGGCTCCAACGCCGACGTCACCGGGATCGTCCTCAAGCTCAATCCCGACCCCGCCTGGTCCACCCGTACGCAGAGCCTCGAAGTGCTCGGCCGCGAGCAGTCCGCTATCGGGTTCACCACCCTGCGGGCGCGCGCCGACTACGTATTCAGCCCGTCCGGGAACCAGAACACCGTGACCGTCCCCGTCACCGGGCGCCTGGCCGACGTACAGCTGAAGTTCTCCGGCAACACCGGGGCGGACGGCGGCCAGGTCGCCGAATTCCAGGTCATCGGCGCTTCCGCGCCGAACCCGGACCTGACCTTCACCGACCTGACCTGGTCACCGGCCTCCCCGTCCGAGAGCGACGCCGTCACCGTGGGCGCCACCGTCCGCAACGCCGGTACGGTCGCCTCCGCCGCGACCACCGTCAACGTCAGCCTGGAGGGCGCGGTCTCGGGCAGCGCCCCCGTCGGCGCCCTCGCCCCCGGAGCGTCGGTCACCGTCCCCGTCCCGGTCGGCAAGCGCCCGATGGGGAGCTACACCGTCTCGGCGGTCGTCGACCCCACCGACACCGTCCCCGAGCAGGACAACACCAACAACGGCCGGACCGCGGCCGCCAAGCTCGTCGTCGGCCAGGCCCCCGGCCCCGACTTCGAAGCGCTCTCCATCACCACCGACCCGGCCAACCCGGCCGTGGGCGCCCCGGTCTCCTTCACCGTGGCCGTGCACAACCGGGGCACCACCGGGGTGGGCGCGGGCACCGTCACCCGCCTGGTCGCGGGTGCCACCACCCTGAACGGCCCCACCCCGGCGGTCGCCACCGGTGAGACGGTCGACGTGCCGGTCAACGGGACCTGGACGGCGGTCAGCGGCGGCGCCACCCTCACCGCCACCGCCGACGGCACCGGCCTGGTCGCCGAGACCAACGAGACCAACAACAGCTACGCGCGCGCCGTGGTCGTCGGCCGGGGCGCGGCCCTCCCGTACACCGAGTACGAGGCGGAGGCGGGCGGTTACACCGGCGCGCTGCTCCAGAGCGACGCCAAGCGCACCTTCGGCCACACCGACTTCGCCACCGAGTCCTCCGGCCGCGAGTCGGTGCGCCTGAGCTCCACCGGCCAGTACGTGCAGTTGACCTCGACCGGCGCGGCCAACTCGATCGTCGTGCGAAACTCCGTCCCCGACGCCCCGAACGGCGGCGGCGCCGACGCCACCATCAGCCTCTACATCAACGGCAGCTTCGCCCAGAAGCTCAGCCTGTCCTCCAAGTACAGCTGGCTCTACGGCAGTACGGACAGCCCCGAGGGACTGACCAACACCCCTGGCGCAGACGCCCGCAGGCTCTTCGACGAGTCCCACGCGCTGCTCGCGCGGAGCTACCCGCAGGGCACCACCTTCCGCCTCCAGCGCGACGCGGGCGACACGGCCTCGTACTACGTCATCGACCTGATCGACCTGGAGCAGGTGGCCCCGGCGGCCGCCAAGCCCGCCGAGTGCACTTCGATCACCGACTACGGCGCGATCCCCAACGACGGCGTCGACGACACCGCGGCCCTCCAGAAGGCCGTGACGGCGGACCAGAACGGGCAGATCGCCTGCGTGTGGATCCCGCAGGGCCAGTGGCGCCAGGAGCAGAAGATCCTCACCGACGACCCGCTGAACCGGGGCCAGTACAACCAGGTGGGCCTCAGCAACGTCTCGATCCGCGGCGCGGGGATGTGGTACTCGCAGCTCTACACCCTGACCCCGCCGCAGGACGCGGGCGGCATCAACCACCCGCACGAGGGCACCTTCGGGTTCGACATCGACGACAACACGCAGATCTCCGACATCGCCATCTTCGGCTCGGGCACCATCCGTGGCGGCGACGGAAACGCCGAGGGCGGCGTCGGCCTCAACGGCCGCTTCGGCAAGAACACGAAGATCACCAACGTATGGATCGAGCACGCCAACGTCGGTGTCTGGGTCGGCCGCGACTACGACAACATTCCGGCCCTGTGGGGTCCCGGCGACGGCGTCGACTTCAGCGGCATGCGGATCCGCGACATCTACGCCGACGGCATCAACTTCGCCAACGGCACGCGCAATTCGACCGTCTTCAACTCCTCCTTCCGCACGACCGGCGACGACTCCCTCGCGGTGTGGTCAAGCAAGTACGTGAAGGACCAGTCGGTCGACATCGGCCACGACAACCACTTCCGCAACAACACCGTCCAGCTGCCGTGGCGGGCCAACGGCATCGCGGTCTACGGCGGTTACGGCAACACCATCGAGAACAACCTGATCTACGACACGATGAACTACCCCGGCATCATGCTGGCGACCGACCACGACCCGCTGCCCTTCTCCGGGCAGACCCTGATCGCGGGCAACGGACTCTTCCGCACGGGCGGCGCCTTCTGGGGCGAGGCCCAGGAGTTCGGGGCGATCACCCTCTTCGCGGCCAACCAGCCGATCCCCGGCGTCACCATCCGGGACACCGACATCCACGACTCCACTTACGACGGGATCCAGTTCAAGACGGGCGGCGGAGCCGTCCCCGACGCGAAGGTCACCAACGTGACCATCGACAAGTCCAACAACGGCGCGGGCATCCGCGCCCACGGCGGCGCCCGCGGCAGCGCCACCCTGTCGAACGTCACCATCACCGGGTCGGCCGACGGGAACATCGTGGTCGAACCCGGCTCCCAGTTCGTGATCAACGGCGGCTAGTGCCGCGGAACGCAGCGCCAGGACCTCCGGCGCGGCGGCCCCTCGCGGGCGGCCGCGCCGGAGGTCCTCGTACGTCCGCGCCGAGCGGTGCGGCCGACGGGCCGTCGCGTCAGCCGGACCTCAGGCCGTCCCGCAGGAGGTCGAAGGCGTGATGGACGGCTCGGACCGCCTCCGGGTAGCGGTCGGCGGCGGACTCTCCGCCGATCAGGCACACGTGGTTGGCATGGGCGAGTTCGCGCTGCACCACCACCACCTGGGCGGCCGCCAGACGCGCGGTGAGCGGATCGAGCCCGGTTTCGCGCAGCGCCTCCGCCAGGGCGTCGATCCCCCGCGCCGTATAGCGCGTCAGCCCCGCCGCCAGGCTCTCGGTGCTGCCGATCAGCCGGTAGAAGGCCAGGGACCTGGGGTCGTCGTTGAGGCCGGTGTTCTCATCGCGCCGCCCGAGGCTGTCCAGCAGCGCTTCCCGCAGTGCGCGCAGGGGCGTCTGATCGGGCCGGCGGGCCCGGACGGTCCGGGCCGCCTCGTCCTCGTGGTCGGCGAACTGCTGCAGGACGAGGTCTTCCTTGGTCGGGAAGTAGGTGAAGAGGGTCCGCCGGGAGACGTCCGACGCCGCCGCGACGTCGGTCATCGAGACCTGGTCGAACCCCGCCTCGACGAACAGGCGGAGCGCCGTGACCTTGATCGTTTCGCGGGTGTGCGCCTTCTTGCGTTCTCTCAGGCCCATGCGGTCTTCCATGCAACCCACAATACCGTATGCTGCACTCAGTGCAGGATTGCACTCAGTGCATTTAAGGGGAGACCATGCGGACCGAAGTGATCGTGGCAGGAGCGGGCCCGACCGGGCTGATGCTGGCCCATGAACTGACCCTGGCCGGAGTGCCGACCGTGGTGCTGGAGCGGCAGACCGCGCGCGGCGCCCAGTCCCGGGCGGGACAGCTGCAACCGCGCACCGCCGAGGTGCTCGACCTGCGCGGGCTGCTGGCTCCGCTGCTCGCGGACGCGCCGTCCGGCGACGCGGCAGGTGGCGCGGCCGACGGTGCGCCCCAGGGTGCGTCCAGGGGTGCGTCCAGTGGCCATTTCGCCGCGCTGCCCGTCGAGCTGGACTGCCGCCCGTGGCAGACCCGTTACCCCGGGCCGGTCACTCTCCCGCAGGCCCGCCTGGAGGCCTTCCTCGAAGAGCGCCTCGTCCGCCGGGGAGTACCCGTGCTCCGCGGCCACGAGGTGACGGAGGTCGAGCAGGACGCCGACGGGGTCACGGTCGGGGGCATCCGCGCCGGCTACCTCGTCGCCTGCGACGGCGGCCACAGCACGATCCGCAAGCTCCTGGGCGTCCCCTTCCCGGGCCGGGCGAGCACGATGTCCTCCGTGGTCGCGGACATCACCCTCGCGTCCCGCTCCGACGCGGTCCCCGCCGAGCGCGGACACTTCAGCGGGCACACCGGCTCCGGCGGCGGGTTCTTCAGCGTCCTGGCCCCGCTCGACGGCGCCGTGTACCGGCTGATCTTCGGCAAGCTCTCCGGTGAGGGCCCGGGGCGCGACGTGCCCGTCGCCGCCGAAGAGGTCGACGAAGCGCTGCGCGCCGTGTACGGACCCGGGACGCGGCTGGGCGAACTGCGCGCCGCATCCCGGTTCGGCGACGCCGTACGGCAGGTCGAGCGCTATCGAGAGGGGCGGGTGTTCTTCGCCGGGGACGCGGCCCACATCCACATGCCGATCGGCGGCCAGGGCGTGAACCTGGGCACCCAGGACGCCGTGAACCTCGGCTGGAAACTCGCCGCCACGGTGCGGGGCTGGGCGCCGGAGGGACTGCTGGACACCTACCACGCCGAACGCCACCCCATCGGCGCCCGGGTGCTGCGGCACACCCGCGCCCAGGCCGTCCTCCTGAACGCCGGGCGGGACGAGGAGGTGGCGGCGCTCCGGGACATCGTCACCGACCTGGTCCGGCTGCCCGAAGGCAACCGCTTCATCTCGGGGCTGATGTCCGGCCTGGACATCCAGTACCCCGGGCTCGGCCCCCGCATGATCGACGTGGACCTGACCACCGAGGACGGCCCGACCCGCGTGAGCGCGCTGACGCACTCCGGCCGGGGCCTGCTGCTCTCCTTCGACGGCAAGGACCGGCGGATCGACGGCTGGGCCGACCGGGTCGACCACGTCGCCGCCACGACCGACGAGGACATCGACGCCGTCCTGATCCGCCCCGACGGCTACATCGCCTGGTCCGCCACCGACACCACACCCCTCGAAACGGCTCTGGCCCGCTGGTTCGGCCCGGCGTCCCGCCCGGGAGGGGCGGCCTGAGGGCTGTCCCGCAATCCCCTGATCCCCGGCGGGCGCGCGGCGCCGGCCACGGCGCCTCGCCGCGTTGCTTCGCGAAGCTCCCCCAGCCCACCGCCGTGAACCAGGACAGCGGGCTCGTCCTGGTGCTGGCCCGCAGGGCCTAAGGCAGCACGGTGGGCTGGTGTCGAGCCGGTGCAGTCGGGTCAGCAGGGTGCGGAACCGGGCCGTCGACGGCCGCCGGGCCGGATGGGTGAGCACGGTGGCGCGGACCAGTACGTACGGCGCGGAACGCACCGGGTACCGGTGAGGTCGCCGAGGTCGAGTGCCAGGTCCGGGAGCTCGAAGGCGGGGGTGTGCGCGGGTGATGTCGGACATATGCGTCTCCGGGGGTGTGGGCGCGAATGGTCGGCGCCGGGGGTTCCGGCGGCACCAACGCTCGACCACCCGCTCAAGGAACGCTGGAGACGCGGTCCCCGCCGTCGATGGCCAGACGGGATCCGGCAGGCGGCGCGACAAGACTTCCGGTGCTGTTCACCCCCCTGTGACCTGCGCCTTCCCGGACCGGACCGGGAGGACCGTTCGAATGAAGCCATAGAGAGGTCTGGACCATTGCAGTCGCGCCAATTCCGCGTTTCGTTCCACGCGTTGGCTGCCTTCCGGGCCTGTGGTCTATACCTTTGGCGGTAGGGTGGGTCACCTGAAACCAGTACATACACAGCCGTGGGGGGCTATATGACTGTGCATCATCTTCCGCAACCACCATCCGACGACGAGTTGTACTGGTACTTCGGGCCGCAGCGCCGCTGGGTCCTCGTGGCCACCTCGCTGGCCTTCGTCTTCACCGCGATGACCATGTTCACCTTCGCCCTGCGGACCCCGGCCCTGTGGGCCTTCCTCGCGGTACTCGGACTCAACGTCGCGGCCCTCGTCCTGTCCTCCGTCAACAGCCTGCGCCAGCGCAGACTGACCCGGCGCTCCCACGAGGTCCTCGTCCACGCCTGGACGCCCGCCGCGCCCCCGAGCGTCGACCTCTACCTGCCGACCTGCGGCGAACCCCTTCCCGTCCTCGCCAACGCCTACCGCGCGGTGGCCGAGGTCGACTATCCGGGCGAGCTGACCGTCTGGGTCCTGGACGACGGCGACCGGCCGGAAGTCGCCGCCCTGGCCGCCGCGCACGGGTACGAGTACGTCGTACGGCCCGACCGGGGCCACCTGAAGAAGGCGGGCAACCTCAACCACGCGCTCACCCTCAGCAGCGCCGAGTTCATCGCCATCCTCGACGCGGACTTCGCGCCCCGGCCGGACTTCCTGCACCACCTCGTGCCGTACCTGGCCGACCCGGCCGTCGGCATCGTGCAGAGCCCGCAGTGCTTCGACACCGACGAGGGCATGGAGTGGATCCAGCGGGCCGCCGGTTCGGCCCAGGAGTGGTTCTTCCGCTGGATCCAGCCGTCCCGGGACGCCAGCGACGCCGCCATCTGCTGCGGCAGCAACGCCGTCTACCGGCGCCGCGCGATCGACCTCGCCGGAGGCTTCGCCAAGCTCGACCACAGCGAGGACCTCTACACCGGACTCGCCCTGTACGAGCAGGGGTTCCGCACCCTGTACGTACCGGTACTGGTCGCCAAGGGCACCTCGCCCGACGCGGCCTCCGCCTTCATCAACCAGCAGTACCGCTGGGCGATGGGTAACCTGCACCTGCTCGGCACCCCGGTACTGGGGCGGATGCGCGCGCCCTGGCGGATGCGGCTGTGCTTCTACGAGGGCGTCGTCGGATACCTGACCACGGTGGTGAACACCTTCGCCGCGCCGCTGCCGCCGCTGGTGATGATGTTCTGGTACCCCGACCACATCCGGCCCTGGCACGTCCTGCCGCTGCTCGCCCCGCTCTGGCTCTGGCACGTCCTCCTGCCGAGGATCAGCCGGACCCGCTGGCGGGTCGAGGTGATCCGCGCGAACGTCCTGACGAGCGTGGCCGCGGCGACCGCCTTCGTGCACACCCTGCGCGGCCGCAGCGCCGCCTGGGTGCCCACCGGCGTGCGCGCTCCCGGGACGTCGGGCGGCATGGCCCGGCGCGTGGTGACCGTCTCGCTGGTCTGGCTCGTGCTCTCCAACGGCGCCGCCGCCACCGGTCTCGCGCTGGCCGTCGCGCGCAACGGCTGGGAACCCAACTGGGGGCTCCTGCTCTACCTCCTGGTGCAGTGCCAGATCAACGTTCCACTCATCCGCGACCTGGCGGCCGAACTGCGCGGGGCAACGGGGCCCCGTGGCAAGGCCGTCGGCGCCGGTCTCCGGTACGCGCGCGTACGGGCGGCCCTGCGCTCCGGAACCGGCATGCGGCCCCGCCGCTGGCCGGAGACCCTCGCCGCCTCCGCGGCCCTCCTGCTCATCGGCCTGCTGGCATCCGGGTGGGTCAACCCGATGCTTCCCTGGCTGAGTTGAAAGGCTTCATCGACATGCCCTTCCCCGTGGCTCCCGGTTTCCGCCGGAAGCGCAGCACCACCGAGCCGTCCGGGCCGCCGTCCGCGGCCACCGGCCCGCCGCCGAGCGGATCCGGCCGCGAATCCGGGCCCAGTCCGCACCGCTCCGCCTTCCGGCCCGACATCGAGGGCCTGCGCGCGGTGGCCGTCCTCGCGGTCCTCGCCTTCCACGCCGGGATCCCCGGCATGGCGGGCGGGTTCGTCGGGGTGGACGTCTTCTTCGTCATCTCCGGCTACCTGATCACCGGCCTGCTCGTCCGGGAGGCGATCACCACCGGCCGGATCCGGCTCGGTGACTTCTTCTCCCGCCGCGCCCGGCGGCTGCTGCCGTCCGCCGCCGTCGTCCTCGGCGCGGTGGCCGTGGCCGGGGCCTGGCTGACCGTACCGCTGCGGCGCACCGGCCTGGAGTACGACGTCGTCGCGGCGGCCCTGTCCTTCGCCAACTGGCGGTTCGTCTCACAGCAGACCGACTACCTCGCCGCCGGTCACGACCAGAGCCCGCTGCTGCACTTCTGGTCCCTCGCCGTGGAAGAGCAGTTCTACCTCTTCTGGGCCCCGCTGATGGCGGTGATCGCGTTCTGCGCGGCGCGCGTTGTGCGCCGCGGGCGGGTGGTACGCGTCGTCGTGGCGCTCGTCACGGCTCTCCTCATCCTCGGCTCGTTCGCCCTGTCCCTGCGCTGGAGCGACGACTCCGTCTCCCTCGCCTACCTCGGAACGCCGTCGCGCGTCTGGCAGTTCGGCGCCGGAGCCCTGCTCGCACTGCTGCCCTGGCACCTCCTGCGCGGGCCGCGCCGCCCGCTGCGGCTGCTGTGCGGCTGGGCCGGGGCCGCGGCGATCGGCTGGTGCGTCCTGTCGTACGACGCGACCACCCCGTACCCCGGTTACGCGGCGCTCGTACCGACCCTGGCCACCGCCGCCGTCATCCTCGCCGCGATCCCCGGCCGGGGCGAGCGCAACGTCGAAGGCGCCTTCGGAGTCGGCCGCCTGCTCGCAGGCCGGGCCCCCCGCGCCATCGGACGGCTCTCCTACACCCTCTACCTGTGGCACTGGCCGGTACTCGTCCTCGCCGAAGCCCGCCTGGGCGCCCTCGGCTGGCCCGCCAAGGCCGCGCTGACGGCGGCCGCCGTGCTGCCCGCCCTCGCCACCATGCGCTGGGTCGAGCGGCCGCTGCGCCGCAGCCGGACCGTCTCCGAACTGCCCCGGCGCGGACTGTCGGTGGGCATCACCGCCATCGTCCTGCCGGTCGTCCTCGCCCTCGTCGTCGGCACCACCACCCTGCGGCTGATGGGTCCGGACACCCCCGTCGACCTCCAGGGCCTCCCGCCGGGCGCCGCCTCCGGGCCCACCCTGCTCGCCCGCGGCCCGAACGCCCCCGCGCTGGACGGCCCGGTGGTACCCGGACCCGCCCAGGCGCGCAAGGACTTCCCGCCGGACGGGAACTGCGAGGTCGACCCCGCCGTGACCCGCAGCCCGGACTGCCTCTTCGGCGCGGTGGACAGCCCCGACCGGATCGTGCTGCTCGGCGACTCGCACGCCGGTCAGTGGTTCTCCCCGATGCTCGCCCTCGCCTCCCAACGCGGCTGGGCGCTCCAGGAGCTGGTCAAGCAGGGCTGCCCGCTGCCCACCCTCGCCGTGGACAACCCCCAGCTCGGTCGCGGCTACCGGGAGTGCGGCACCTGGCGGGCGGACGCCCTGGACCGGCTGCGGCAGCGGCCGAAGCCCCGCCTCATCGTGATCGCCTCGCTCAACCGCTACACCGCCGACCAGACCCTGCTGGCCGGGGCGTGGGAGGAGACCCTGAAGCCGCTGCGGGCCCTCGGAGCGCCCATCGTCTACATCGAGGACACGCCCGTACCCGGTACGGACGTCCCCGCCTGCGTCTCCGGCAGCCCGCGGACCCCGGAAGCCTGCGCGTTCGGCCGCACGGCCGCCCAGCCCGGCGACCCGCTCGCGCGGAAGATCGCTTCGGGTGCGCTGCCCGGCGTACAGACCATCAGCGTGAACCCCGTCCTGTGCCCGGGCACCGGACCGACCTGCCCCGCCGTACGGGACCGGATCCTGCTCTACCGCGACGACTCCCACCTCACCAACGTGGCGGCCGTCGTGCTGACCTCGCGGCTGGAACGACTGCTCACCGACTCCGGCGCACTGCCCGCCCCCGGCGCCCCGCGGCCCGGCACCCCGGTGAACCCCGCCGGATGGACCGAGCTGCTGCGCGACGATTTCGACGGCCCGGCCGGCGGCCGCCCCTCCGGCGCCAACTGGCAGTACGACCTGGGTACGTGCTATCCCGGCTGCCCCGCCCCGCAGTGGGGCACCGGCGAGATCGAGACCATGACCGACTCCACCGACAACGTCCGCCTCGACGGGAAGGGCGCGCTGGAGATCGTCCCCACCCGCAAGGACGGGCAGTGGAGTTCGGGCCGCATCGAGAGCAGGCGCTCCGACTTCGCGCCGCCGCCCGGGGGAGTGCTGCGGATCGAGGCGTTCCTCGCGCTGCCGGACGTCACCGGACCGAAGGCGGCGGGCTACTGGCCCGCGTTCTGGGCCCTGGGCGCGCCCCTGCGAGACGGCTACACGGGCTGGCCGTCCGTCGGTGAACTGGACATCATGGAGTCCGTCAACGGACGGGACACCGTCTTCGGCACCATGCACTGCGGGATCCTCGGCGGCGGCCCCTGCCAGGAACCCGTCGGCCTGACCTCCGGCCCGCAGCCGTGCCCGGACTGCCGTACGGGATTCCACTCGTACGCCGTCGAGGTCGACCTCTCGCCCGGTGCGCAAGAGGTGCGATGGTCCCTCGACGGACGCGTGTACCACCGGGTGAACGGGGCCCGGATGGACAAGGAGACCTGGAAGAAGGCGGTGGAACACGGCACGTTCCTGATCCTGAACGTGGCCGTCGGCGGCAAGCTCCCGCTCGCGGACGGCGCGAACGTCGGCCCCGCCACCGAACCGGGCCACCCGATGCGGGTCGACCGGGTCACCGTCTCCGCCAAGGGAGGCGTCACCCCCTCCTGACGCACCGCGCGGCGGGCCGTCGGCCCACCGGGGCCACCAGCCGCCGGCCACACGCGGCGGCGGGCCGACGGCCGAGGGAGGCCTCCTCCGTCGGCCGACCGGCGCTCAGCCCGACTTCGCGTCGCGCGAACGGCCGAACCGGCGCACCAGGGGGGTCTCGACGGTGACGTAGAGCACCCACGACGCCAGCACCGTGACCACGGCCGTGCCCGCCAGCATCGCGAGTCCGACGCCGGTGGAGTACATCTCCTGCGCGCCCAGCAGCTTGCGCAGCGTGGAGATCGCCGTGTAGTGCAGCAGGTAGAAGGCGAAGGAGATCTCACCCAGCCAGATCATCGCCCGGCTGCGGAACAGGGTGAAACGGCCCTCGATGTCGGCGATCGCCGTGGCCGCGATCAGCAGCGCGATCGGCAGGATCATCACGGCGCGCTGACCGTAGAGGTAGGGCACGTGGAAGCTCAGCCAGTACGCGCCGACCAGCAGCAGGCTCGACCAGATCATGCCGATGTTGCGCCAGCGCCCGTGCTTCACGGCGAGGGCCACCAGGATGCCGAGGGCGAAGTCGAGCATCCGGACCGGCGGGAGCACGTAGCTGAACCAGTACTGCGAGGTGGAGCTCTCCTGGCCGCCGGGAACCCGCGGCGAGTCCGGGAACAGGGCGTACGCCACGGCGGGAGTGGCCACGACCGCCGCGATCGCCCCGGTGATCCAGTACTTGAGGTGACGGGGCTGGATGCGCCGGAAGGCGCTCAGCAGCAGCGGGAAGCACAGGTAGAAGATCGCCTCGGTGGCCAGCGACCAGCTCGGGGCGTCCACACTGAAGTTGGTCATGTACTCCGGCACCCACACCTGGAGCATGAACAGGTTGCCGACGGCCACCCGGGTGGAGGTGTAGGACCCGGCGAACAACCACATGGCGAGCGCCCAGCCGACCACGTACACGGGGTAGATCTTGACGAACCGGCGCCGCCAGAACGACGTGGTGGTGTCCCGGTCCCGGGCCGACCAGGTCAGTACGAACCCGCTGAGGACGAAGAAGAACGCCACGCCGAGGCCGCCCGCCTGCCCGAACCAGTCGGCGAGCCGGTACTCGGTGGCGTCGTCCCCCAGCAGCCGAAGCGGGGGGATCGGTATGAAGGCGTGGTGGGCGAACACGGCCAGCGCGGCGGGGAACCGCAGACCGGTGAGGGAGGGCAGCCGGGAGACGCGCGGGCGTTGCGGCTCGGTGGCCGCCGCGGGGGGTCCGACTCTCTCGCGGGCTGGCGCGGAGCCGGTGAGTACCTGGTCAGTGGCCATGAACTTCCTTTCGCAGGCGGGGTAGTTGATCGCGAAAGCTTGAGCGCGACTTCTTTGTACCGCCGTGTGCTCGTGGAACGCTCAAGAACCCCGGACGCCCCGCCCGCGGGCGGTCGGCCGCGTCTCACGGGTCGTCCGCGAGCGGGTCCGCCTCCTTCGGGGAGAGGAGGTCGTCCTGGATCAGCCGGTTCGTCATGCTGAGCTTGTCCGGTGCCGGGCGGCCGACCCGCTCGTAGTGCCCCCGCGCACGTTCGATGTGGGTGGCGACCGTGCTGGGGGACATGTGCAGCTTCCGGGCGACCATCGGCTTCGACAGCCCGCTGCACCAGGCGAGCAGCACCTCGATCTGCTTCTCGGAGAGCGCGGGCCTGCCGGGGACCGGGTCCGCGACGATCATGCCGGCGTGCTTAGGGGTGGTGTACGTCTCGCCCTTCGCGGCCGCCCGGATGGCGTGGATCAGGTGCTCCTCGCCCTCCGCCTTCGTCACGAAGGACTTGGCACCCAGCCGCGCGCACTCCAGGACGACGGCCGGGGACTCCTCGCCGGAGAAGACGACGACGTTGCGTCCCTCGCGGACCAGTCGGCTCAGCTCGTGGAACTCGTGGACACCCTCCTTCTGCAGGCCCAGGTCGAAGACGACCACCTCGGCCGCGGCGCCCTCGCCGGTCCGCACCCGGGCGAACCGGGTGCCCGCCGCGATGAGGCGGATGGGGGGCCGGGCGCGCGCGCACCACCCCCGCACCCCGTCGATGACCACGTCGTGGTTGTCCAGCATCACGACGGTGACCGGCCGGTCCTCCATTGCGCCTCCATCCAGAGCGTGTTGTCGTCCGGGTCCAGAAAGCTGTCGGTCTCGATGAGCCCGTCCCCGGCCCACGGCGGCCCGAGGGCCCCGCAGTCCCCGATCACCTGCACCGACACGAACCCGGGAGTGAACACCACGGTGACCCGGGCCCAGGTCCTGGCCCGGGCGAGCGCCGGGAGCGGGAAGTTCCCGAGTGCCAGGCGGATGTCCGGCGGCGGATCGAACGCCGTTCCGTACGAGGCGATGTCCGCCTTGACCTTGCGGCGTTCCGCGGTGTCCACGTGCTGGCGCAGTTCGTGCACCAGCTGGTTGGGAACCTCGTCGTTCTCGATGAAGAGCCGCCGCATCCGCGCGGCCTCGATCCAGCAGTCCCGCTGGACGTCCGGATCGTCGCTGTCGAGGCTGCCGTCGGCGAGCCCGCGCAGCAGCGGGCCCGCGGTGTGGATCAGGCCGGCGTAACTGTGCTGGAGCGCCTGCGCGGTCTGCTCGGCCACCCGTTCGGAATGCCGGATGTCCTCGACCTGGCGACGGGCGCGTTCCGCCTCGCGCGCCGTCGCGCGCAGCGCGGTGGCGGCCGCGCCGCAGGCCAGCGGGAAACCGATCGTCCCCAGGGAGCCGGTGACGAGGTTCAGTACGGCGCCCTCGTCCACCGGCCCGGTCAGGACGAAGTTCACCGCGGTGATCGCCTCGTGCACGGCCAGGAAGAGGACCAGCCGCGACATCGGCAGGTCCAGGAGCAGGACGACCCCGATCCAGCCGACCGTGCCGAACGCCCAGTCCGAGGCGGTCGTCGGCGTCCCGGCGGGCAGCGACGCGCAGGACAGCACCGACGCGGCGAGCGCGAGGGCGACACCGGCCCAGCGGGCGGTCCCCCACGACCGGCGGCGCAGGATCAGTACGCCCTCGACGGCGGCGATGCCCAGCAGGAGCCCGTACGCGAGGATCTGCATCCACAGAGGCCGGTACACGCCGGTGCTGCGCAGCCAGCTCATGGAGAGCAGCACGATGGCGGATATGCCCAGCACGGCGACGCGCAGGTGGGACAGGAACTCGGCCGCCGTGGGCTCGCCCGACCTGCGGACCGCGTGACGGAACGGCTGGCGCGGGGGCCGCCGGGACGGCTGACGGGACGGCTGCCGGAACGCCTGGTGGAAGGAATTCATCGTCGCCACTCCAGACTGACGGTGGTTCCCCTGCCGGGCAGGGAAATGATCTCGGCACGGCCGCCGACCTCCTCGACGCGTTCGAGGATGGAACCGCGTACGCCGTGCCGCCAGGTGCCGATGCCTCCCGGATCGAAGCCCGCCCCCTCGTCGGCCACGACGACGCGCACCCCCTCGCCCGATCCGCCGACCGTGACCGAGCAGTGCCCGACCTCGGCGTGCCGGGTCACGTTGACGAGCGCCTCGTGCGCGGCGTCGGCCAGCGCCGACGCGATCGGCTGCGGCAGCAACAGAGCCGCGGGACCGCGGAGTTCGACGCGTACGGCCGCCAGCCCGATGGCCTCGCGCAGCCCCCGGATCAGGTCCGCCTCCCCGGTGGAACCGGCCTCCCAGGAGAGCAGCCGGTCCAGGTCGCGGCGGGCCTGCGCGGCCAGCAGGCCGCCGGGGATCTTCCCGGCGCCGGTCCCGACCCACAGCAGGGTCGTGGCCGCCGTGTCGTGCAAGGTCCGGTTGTGGGCCCGTTTGGCGGCGCGGATCCGCGCCTCGGCCGCCTGCCGGGCCCGCGCCGTCTCGGCGCCCGCGGCGGCCTCGTCGGCCAGCCGACCGCCCCGCAGCATCAGCGTCCACAGCATCCGGCCGAGGGAGGCGACGATCAGGGACCACCCGGCGGTCACCAGGCTGTCGAGCGAACTGCGGGCGGGCAGGGCGGCGGCGGTCCCGGCGATGGCACCGGACAGCACCAGCACGGCCGCCGCCCCGCCGAGCCGCCAGCCCGCGTAGTACTGGTAGCCCACGCACGCGAACGACAGGAACGGCAGCATCCAGGACCTTCCCTGCTCCAGCCACTCCGGCGGAACCGACCAGGGGGCGCTCGCGGCCAGCGCGGCCAGTACGAGGGCGTCAGCCAGGGTGGCGGTCGTCCCCGGCCCCCGGCGCAGGGCCCGTACGTACAGCACGCTCCACACCGTCACCAGCGACAGCACCGCGAGGGCCACCGGCGGGGCGGTCGACACGGTCGCCGCGCGCACGCCGACGACGAGCGTCGGAACACCCGTCGCGATCCGGATGACCGCGACGTAGTCGCGCCCGAGCACGCACAAGTGGGCTACCGCGCTGCCCGTTTCCGGCATGGAGCCCCCCTGGGCCGACGTGCGTCGGGTGTCCTCACGGAGTCGATTCTGCCGTCCTGAACGGCCGTTGGCTGTCGGTCGGTCGCATGACAACCAACGGGCGCGCGGATACGTAGCGTTGACCGGGAGGTCGGGCCGCCCGGCCGGATCCGGCTCGTACCGCTCCACAGGAGAGGCCCCATGTCCCGTACCCGTACCAGTCCCCGTACCGGCGCGCGCCACAGGTTCGTCGGCGCCGCGACCGCCGTCCTGGGCGCCGCGGCCCTGCTGCTCGTCCCCGCGTCCCCGGCGTCGGCGACCACGGCTCCCGGTGCCAACGCCACCCCCTTCAACGAGGGCGGCGAGACGTGGGACACCGACGGTTGCACCGACGTCCCCGACTCCGGTGTCCACTTCGCCCGGGTCCAGTTCGGCAAGCCGCCGTTCTCGGCCTACGGCTACCTCGCCGGGCGCTTCGACTTCCACCACGCCTGCAAGCACCACGACGGCTGCTACCGGTTCCGCTGGGCGGACCGTGCCACCTGCGACCAGTGGTTCCGCAACGACATGCACGCCTCCTGCGCCGCGCTGAAGTCCAACGCGGCCTGTGACGCCCGCGCCGAGCTGTACTACTGGGGCGTACGCGTCTTCGGCGAGGTCCCCTGGAAGCTGCACGCCATCAAGATCTCCATGAACCAGTACCTCGGCTGAGTCCGGCCCGCCGTCACGGCCCGATGAGGCGGACGGGCGGAGCGCACCGCTCCGCCCGTCCGCCTCGTGGCGTGTCGGCGGGCCGTCCCGCACTCGACACCCTGGAGCAGCAGTGAGCGCCCCGTCCCCACCCGGCCCGCCGTCCCCCTTCATCCCCCTGCACACCGCCGTCGTCCTGCTGATCGCCGCCCTCGTCGGTCTGGTCGCGGGCGGCCTCACCTTCCTGGCGGGCAACCCGCCCGCCGTCGGCCTGCTCGCGGGCCTGGGCGCCGCGGGGACGAGCATCCCCGTCCTGCGCTCGCTCATCGGCTGACGCTCCCGCCCGGCCCGGGGTTGGTAACGTGCCTTGGCCGACGAAACGATCAACGAAGGACAGCGACGTGCGGGAATTGGCGCGCCACCCGGTCGGCGAAGAGCTGATCGCCCGGGCGCTCGACGGAATCGACAGCCGGGCCTTCGGCCGCTGGCACGACCTGCGCTACGCCCGCCTGTCCCTGGAACACCTGAAGGCGATGGGCGACGAGCTCGCCGACCACGTGGCCGCGCGCACGCTGGAGGACCCGCAGCTCGCGCGGACCTGGCTGGACGCGTTCGCGCTGTGTCTGGTCAGCGGAATGCTCCACGAGGACGAGCTGGCGATCGGCCTGGTGATGCGGCACGACTTCGCGCCCGCCCTGTACGACGGCGTGCCGTACTCGCGGCTGGACTCGCTCTCGGAGCCGGGGGAACTCGCCGAGATGGACGCCCTGTGCGCGTACCTGACCGAGGCGAGCGGACACCTGCCCCGGGACCGGCCCCCGGTGACCGTGTGCACGCCGGACGCCGAGGAGCGCGCCGGGGCGGCGCGACAACTGGACGACCTCGGTGCGTTGACGGCGGATCAGCGGCTGCTCCGCGTCCTCCTCGACGACGACCGGGGCGCCTTCGAACGGGCCCTGGCCGAACGCCTGGAGGAGTACCGCGAGAGCGAGAGCACGGCGTCCGACGCGTCCGACGCGGCCGTCCGCGGCTGCGGCCGTTCCAGGTGATCGCGCTGGCCGCGCTCGCGGTCCAGGCGCACGGGTGGGAGCTGGAGATCAGGTCCGGCTACTTGCCGCAGGGCCCGCTCAGCGCTCCGGAAGCCGCCCCGCCGGTCGGCGTCTGAGGCCCCACGGGCCCGACGGCGCGGGTCCGACGGCCCGGGCACGATTTCACCCGGAGCCGGAGCCGGAGCCGGGGTCGGAGCCGGAGCCGGGGTCGGGGTCGGCGGCGGTACGTACGTCCCCTTCCCGTGGCCGGCCCCCCGGGAACGGCCGGGGTGGGACGGCCTCGTAGGGTCGGGAGCATGGTGAGTCAATTCAGCGACGCGTTCCTCTTCGAGGCCGAGCGCCACGCGGCCTGGGGGGCGGCCCAGCTCGAGGCCCTGACCGCGTTCCTCCCCGACGGCGGGCAGCCGTGGACGGCGGATCTGCCGTCCTGCGTGTACGAGCAGGGCGGGCTGCGGCTGCGGATCGGGGTGCTGGGGACCTACGACACGGACGAGCGGTCCTGGATGTGGGGCTGGGCCAACCCGGGGCTGCGCGGCACCGAGGTGGTGGCTCTCAGCGGGGCGGTCGCACGCTACGGCAGGATCCACGGGATCGCCGAGCTGAGCGAGGAAGTGGTCGACCTCTCCGGCTTCGCCGACCCCCACCGGGCGGCCGAGACCCTGGCCTTCGCCGGGATGGGTGTGGCTGAGGCCCCCGGATACCTCGGCCTCCCCGCGGGCCCGGGCACCCGGGTCTACTTCCTGCCGGACGACCCGCGGGTGCCCGGCGCCGCCTTCGATCCGATCGCCCTGCCGCGGACCCTGGTGACCGGCGCGAGCCTGATCGGACGGTCGGGCCGCCGCGTGGTCACGGGCTTCCTCGACCACCACGGCATGTCCTGGCGGGAGAGCGGCGACCGGATCACGGCGGACCTGCCGAGCGGGCGAGCGGCGGAGATCGACCTCGATCGGGCCGACCGCATCGCCGCCGTCCGCCTGACCGTTGGGTCCTGAGCACCGCAAGGAAGGGGGAGGAGCGAGGCATGAACTACGACGACGAACCGGTCTTCAAACGGAGCAAGTGGGGAACCAGCCACTACACCTACAACCTCAGCAACCCCATCGGGCTCGCCCTGACCGTGGTCACCGTGCTCGTCGTCGGGGTGGTGATGCTCCTCATGGCCAACCGGGCGGGCCCCTTCGCGCCGGACCCCGCCCCGACCGGCTCCACCTGGAACCCGCCCGTCTACGACGCCCCCGGCACGTCGCCCTCAAACTACCCCTCCAGCTACCCCTCCACCGGTCCGTAGGCGCGCCCGTGCGGGAAGAGGATCTCCGGGTAGCGCGGAGCAGGACCGTCGAGGAGGGGCGCGGCCCGGCCGTGGAGGTGCAGGCCGAAGAAGGCGAGCAGGACATCGCGCTGCACGGTGAGGGACCGCTGCCAGCCCAAGGGCCCGATGAAGTCGGCGAGTTGCTCCGGGGTCGCACCGAGCCGGGCGGCGGCCTGCGGGAGCAGCGGCTCGTAGTCGGTGAAGGAGAAGTGCCGGGAGCCGGTGAGCCGTAGGGAGCGGCGCCAGCCGCGCAGGTGCGGCCAGGCGGACTGCCAGGACGTGTCGTCCTCGGTGTCCGCCCCGAACAGCATGAACGGCTTGTCCAGGCCGCGGGTGACGACCTCGCCGAACAGGGTCCCGTCGAGGTCCGCCCCGGCCACGACCGGCAGCCCCGCGTACATCGCCGCCGCCGCGGTGGCCCCGCCCAGGGAGTGGCCGAACGCGGCCGTGCGCCGCAGGTCCAGGACGTGCGCCAGCCCGGCGGGCAGCCCGGGCGCGCCGCCCCGGCGGACCGCCTCGCCGAGCGTCGCGAGGGTGCACCGGACGTCGGCCACGCGTACGTCGACGGCCTTGCCGATGACGCGTTGCTCGTTGGCCGGCGTCAGCTCGGGCATGGCGTACGTCTTGACCCGGCCGTCGGGGAACTCCACCTGCCCGGCGTCATGCGTGTGGTCGAGGGTGACGACCACGTAGCCGTGCGAGGCCAGGTCCTCGACGAGGGTCAGGCTGGAGTTCCGGTGCTGGCCGTGGCCGTGCGAGTAGAGGATCACCGGCCTGCGCCCGTCGGCCGTCCGCGCGGGCGCGCCCTCCCGGGCGTGAGTGGCCGGGAGGAGGAAGCTTCCGGCGGGCAGCAGTCCCGAGCTCTGGAAGTGCCGGGCCGCCCCCGCTGTCATCCAGGGCGCCCGGGGCCCGGCCGCGGGCCGGTCGGCCGGATACCAGATCTGGACCATGAACTCCCGTACCGGTTCGGACGGTACCCACGGTTCGCGCCGCGACCGGTCGGCCAGCCGCAGGCTGACCGCGCCGAGCGGGTACCGGCCGGTCGGCACGGGCAGGACGAGCCGCTGGGGCGGGAGCGGCGGCGCCGGAGTGCGCGCGGCGGCGGTGGCGTAAGCGGACGTGGAGGTGTACGCGGACGTGGAGGCGGCGGCCGGGGCGGTGCCCGAGACGGTGAGGGCCACCGCGAGGGCGCCGCCCCCGGTCATCAGCCTCCGCCGCGAAAGCCCGCGGTCCTCCGGGCCGTCGGTGCCGTGGTCTCCGTACCGCTGTGTGGTCATGGAACCAGTCTCGAAGCCCAACCGGCCTCCGGTCAGTGCGGTATGTCACCGCGAACGCTGACAAATGTCACCGCCGACCGCCGACCGCCGACCGCCGACCGCCGACCGCCGGACGCCGAGGCGAGGAGTGCGGGGAGCGGGCCGGTGAACTCCGGGAGCAGCCGCAGCGCCGTCGCGCCCATGCCCCGGGATCGTCGCCGAGGTGTTCGCGGACCAGGGCCGACGCCGCGCGGAACGGCTGGCGCCAACGGGGCACGGCGGGGACGTGATTGCGGTCCGTCGCGGTGAGGAAGGTGGAAGAGGGCGACCGCGACCAGCTCAGGGAAGAAGGGCGTCCCGAGCGGGGGTTTCAGCACCGCCGGACGGCGGCGGGAGGCCGCGAGCACCTCGTTCACCAGGCCGCCCTCCGCGCGCCAGCCCGGATCATCCTGATCGGCGGCGGCCAGCACGGCGGCGCGCACCTCGTCCGCGCCGTCCCACGACCCCGCCTTGTACAGCACCCGCCCGATGTCCGGATCGCCGAGCCGCGCCAGCCGCACCTGGGCCGCGCGCAGGTGCGGCCCGTGGCCGTCGTTGCCCGCGAGTGCCTTGAGCGTGGTGTGGTCACCGCGGGCGATGACCGCGTCCGTCAGCCGGTTCGGCAGTCCGTGGCCGTGACGCGGCAGATCGGCCGTCTCCTCGGGCAACCGCTCCATCAGCACGCCGGTCAGCGGCGGTGCCGCCAGCCGGTACGCGGCCGCGAGCGCGATCCGCCCGGTCTCCCGCATGTGTCATCACCTTCAGCCGTCGCGTGCCCCCCGTGCCCCGTCGTTCATGATCGGCAGTGTGGCAGAGGGGTCCGACAGGCCCCGCCGCGCGGACCGGGTGTGCAGGGCCCGGTCCTGGTAGAGGCCGTGGTCGGCCAGGGTCCGTTCCTCGAACGTGGCGGTGATCAGACGGGCGAGCCGGTCCCGCCGGGCACGCGCCGTCGCCTCCTCGTCACGGACACTGGCCCGGTTGGCGTCGAGCCCCCGCTCGACCCGGCTCCAGGCGGCCAGCCAGTGCCGCTGAGCGGCCGGGCGCACCCCGTAGACGAAGAGCAGGGCCTTGAGCTGCTCCGGGGAACTGGGGATCCTGCGGCGGGTGATGAGCAGCTGGGCGGCCGTCTTGCTGACGCGCACGATGCCCTGGACCCGCGTGGTGCGGGCCTCGATGTCCCGGTACGTCGGCATGCCGGACTCCACGTGCAGCTTGTACAGGGCGGCGCCCAGCTCGGCCTCGTTCATGATGTGCCGCACCCCCGGGACACGCAGCGCCGTGCCCCGCTTGCCCGTCTCCCGCTCCACCCGCGCCTTCTCCCGCAGCGCCAGCAGCGGGGCGGGGTCGACCCCGCAGCCGCTCGCGTAGGCCTCCACCACCGATCGCGGCGGCGCCCCGATCCCGGAGGCGGCCCGTTGCAACGTCGAGCGGCTGTAGCCGGCCCGCGCGGCCAGCTCGACGTAGGTGAGCCCCGCCGCGGCGCGCGCGTCCCGCAGCCCGGCGGCGAGCAGCCCCGAGGGCAGCGTCGGCCGCGGCACCGGCTTCTGCGGCCGTCCCACCGGACGCCCCCCTCAGCCGGGGGAGTTGAGCAGGCGCCGGACCACCTCGCGCACCGCCCGCCCCGTGCTCAGCCGCGCCGACACGGCGCCGGTCGCCCCGGCCCCGGCGATCAGCAGCAGCGCCTCGGCCGTGGGCGTTCCAGTGGCGCAGAGCACCGCGGCCGAGAGGGTAGAGACGGAGACGATCACCGCGTTGCCGAGCGCCGCGTGGCCGCGCCCCTCGCAGACCAGTTCACACATGCCGTAGTCCTTCGTGTTCGTGTTCGTGTCGCGTCGGTGTTCTCGTGCGTGCGCGACGGGACGTGAAGTCCCGTCTGCGGCAGCCGGGTTGGTGTCGCGGCACCCGGCCGGCGTCCTGACCCGGGAGGAATCCTGGCACCGCGTCGCCCGGCCGGCGTACCGTCCGACGGGGTTGGTGCGTCCTTGTCCCGCCGCGTCGCGCCCCGGCGGGTCAGCGGCGCCCGGGCCGCCGCACCGCGCCACGGCCGGTCAGCTCGGGTGATGCTCGCCATGGGCCGCACCCCGGGCCAGAGATGTCACCGGCAGTCGTCACGTGGGGCGTGGTTGGCGCGACTTTGTCCCACCCGTACCTCCCGGCGGGATCCGCCACGGCTTGATACACCGGAGAGACCGCAGGCACGGGACCGCACCGTACGACGACACCGCACCGCACGGCGACACCGCACCGCACGGTGGCTCCACCACCACGCCGTTCTCCGGGGCCGGGCGACGCCGCCACCCACCGCGGGGCTCCGCGCGGGGACCGTACCCCTCCGTGTGACCATGGCCCCTTTGGCACACCCGTACCTCATGGGGGGACCATGCGTACCCGTACCACCCACGCCCCGACCACCCTCGCCATCGGCGCCGTACTCGCGGCGCTGTTCGTGCTGGCCGGGTGCACCGCGTCCGGTGGGAGCCCCCGCGAACGGGCGAGCGGCGCCGTGGCGTCCGCCCCGCCCGCACCCTCCACGCCCGCGCCGGGCGGCGCCCACGGGTACGACGGCCCCCGGCCCCAGGACCAGAACCTCCTGGCCTGGACCGGCGACCCCAACGACGCGGGTCACGTGACCGCACAGTCCGTCGCCGGGGTCGGCGGCCGGATCACCCTCGTACGCGTCGTACTGCGCGAACCCCTCACCTGGTCCCAGCTCTGGCTGGGCCTCGCGGGCGTGGACCCCAACGCCCAGCTCTCCCACTGCTACCTCGGGGTCTACGACGCCCACGGCACCCTGCGCGCCTCCACCGAGGACATCTCGCCCCAGCTGATGACCGACGCGACGGCCAAACCGCTGCCCCTGACCAAGCCGTTCACCGCCGCTCCCGGCACCTACTTCGTGGCCCTCCTCCTCAACGGCACCTGGGCCACCAACGTCCTCACCCTCAAGTCCACGGGCGCCGGGATCTCGGTGAACGCGGGCCTGACCCCGCCGAACCTCCGCTACAGCACACTCCTGACCGGCCAGAGCGCGCTGCCGCCCACCGTGAACCTCGCCGAGCAGTCGACCAGCACCATCAACACCGGCTGGGCCAGCCAGTGGTACGGAATCTCCTGACCGTGGCATGATCCCTGACATGACCCCATCCCGCGCACGGACGGGCGGCCACCGCCCCGCACCATGAGGTGGCTGGACGAGGCCGTCGTCACCGGTACCGCCACCACACCCGGCCACCCCGTCCGCATCGCGGTCCTGGACGCGGTGCGCGCCGACCGCGCGGGCCCCGCGGCTGCCCGGCTGCTCCGGCTGACCCGCTCCGCCGACCCCCACGTGCGCCACCGGGCCCTGGACCTCCTCCTGAGCCTCGCCCACGGCGCCGCCTGGCCCCGCGCGGCCGACGCCGCGCTCGCCCGCCTCACCGACCCGGACGAAGGCGTACGACGCCTGGCCGCAGGGCTCCTGGTCCAGGCCGGGCGCCGCGACCTCGCCCTCAGGGAGCTGACAGGGTCCACCGACCCCGTGGTCCGGACCGCCACCGCCGACGCCCTCGGCGGCGCCGTCGTCGCCGGGCTGGGCGACGATCCCCTCGGGGCCGTCCGCTTCCTCGCCCACCTCGAAGCGCTGCGCACCGCCCCTCCCGCGCAGTGGCCCGCCCTCGACGCCGCACTGCTCGCCGACGCCGAGCGGGCCGCGCTCCAACTGCCGGGACTCGGCGCGCGATGGGGGTGGGCGCTGTACACGCGAGAGCGGGAGCAGCACACGTACGACCTCGCCAAGGTCCTGCTCGCCGCGCCCGCCACCCGTGACCTCGGCGCCGCGCTCGCCCGCACGGCGTGCCACGCCTGGCGCTCGGCCCCGGTCGAGCTGGTGCCCGCGCTCCTCCGCCACGGTGCGGGGACCCTCGGCCCGGCCGTGGCCAAGGCCCTGCGGACCGCGTCGATCTCGGCGGAGGCCCTGCGCGTACACGGCGCCGCCTTCACGGCGCTGCCCGGCTTCACCCCGTACCCGATATCCGGGCGCCCTCCGGGCGGCCTACCGGGCCCCGCCTACGACGCCACGTCCGCCGCCGCGGTCCTGGACGCCCGGCCCGTGGGCGTCGACCGGCTCGCGCGGGCGCCCGAACTGTTCGGCCCCCTGCTCGACGAAGGCCCGCTGACCTTCCGGCAGGCGGCGCAGCTCTACAACCTCACCTTCAAGCGACCCTCCCGCATGCAGGCCGTGTGCGCCCCCCTGTGGCTGCGCCACGCGGGCCCGGCCGCCCTCCCGCGCCTGCTCGCCCTCATCACCCCGTACCTGACCGACTACGGGATCGGCGCGTACTACCTGGAGGGCCTGGCCCGGATGGGACCACGCGCGCTGCCCGCCCTCCCCGCGGTGACCGCGCTGATCGACCGGAGCACGCGCATCCCCGTCAACGACTCCACGCACGACGGCGAGATGGCGCTCGACGAAGCCCTGCTGAGAGCCGCCCTGCAGGCCCGGGACGCGATCGGCAACGAGCGGGACGGGCCACACGGTCAGCAAGGGGCAGCGAGCAACAGGCAGCGAGCAACAGGCGATAGGAGCGGGGAACAGGGATGAGACTGCGTGATGTGCGGCTCAGCGATGTCGACGCGTACGTACGGATGCGGTGCGACCCGGTCATGATGGCCGACCTCGGGGGCCCGCTGCTTCCCGAGGACATGCCGGAGAAGGTCCGCCGCGATGTGCGGAACGCGGCGTCGGGCACTCAGTGGATCAAGATGATCGTCCTCGACGAGGACGAGGGGGACGCGGCGGTGTCGGCGGGAACCGTCGCCCTCTGGTCCCACGAGGAGGACGGTGAGCGGATCACCGAGATCGGCTGGATGGTCCTGCCGGAGTTCCAGGGGCGCGGGCTGGGCAAAGGAGCGGTCCGCGCCGTGCTGGAACTCGCCCGGAGCGACGGCCGATGGGGGCCGGTGCACGCCTTCCCGGCGGCATCGAACGCCCCCTCGAACGGGATCTGCCGGTCGCTGGGCTTCCGGCTGCTCCACGAGCAGGACGTGACGTTCGCGGACCGGGTCCTGCACGCCAACCACTGGGTGCTCGAACCCCGTTCACTGCCGTCGTAGGGGGCCGCGGCGGCACGGGGCCCTGCCCTACGGGGCCTTGCCGTACGGGGCCTCGCCGTACGACGGCTTCCCGTACGGCGCCTTGCCAGAAGCGTCGTTGGCATACGGCCCGTTGTCGAACGGGCCGGGCGCGGGCGACCATCGAGCCCGGCCCGTTCACCAGGAGGCGGTGATGACCGCCTCGTGCGTCTTCCGGCTGGGGTTCCGCCTCCGGGCCGAGCACCCCGCCATCACCGCCCTGCACCGCGTGACAGGCGAATGGCTGCGGATCGCCCCCGGTCCGCGGAGCCCGGACGCGGTCCGGGCGGCCGTACTGGCCGACCTGGCACCCGGCGCCGTCCACACCACCGGGGACCTGCTCGCCCACGTGCGGCGGACGGACGTCGTGAGCGCCGTGGACCGGGACCTGCGGGCCGCCGGGATGGTCACCCGCAGCAGGTGCGAACTCCCGCTGAACGTGCACATCGCCGTCATGCGGATCACGGGCGTCCTGGGCGCCCTCGTTCTCGTCCCGACCCACTCGCCGCTCGCGGCCGGGGTCTTCGCCACCCTGCTGGCCCTCGGCGCCGCGGCCGCGCTCGCCACCCCGCCGCGCTTCGACCGGGCCTCCCGGCGCGTACGACGGCTCCTGTCCGCGGCGACCACCGAGGGCGCACGACGGCCCGCGCTGCCCCCGGGCCTGGTCCTGGACGACGCCTCCCACACGCGACTCGCCCTGCTGGCCCGCCACCGCGTGGCAGCGACCGGGATCAGCTTCCGGACCTTCTCGGGCACCGGCACCGGCACGGGCGCGGCTGCGGGCTCCGGCTCAGCCGCACCGACAGCGGCCCGCCCTCTACGAGGGCCCCGGCCCGGGCGGTCTCTGACAGCGGGCCCGGCTCGATGTGTCGCACCGGGGCCGCGGTGGGACCCTGGGAGGGTGCGCGGCCTCGTGGAACTCCGAACGGGCACCGGCCCCGGGCCGGCCGCCGCACGACGGGCCGTCCGGGTCACCCTCGCGGCCTGCACCGGCTTCTACCTGTTCCTGCACGGGTTCCACCAGCCCGCCGCCGCCACCTACGCGCTCTTCGCCGCCGTGGCCCTGGCCGGGCTGTCCCGGATCCCCGGCACCGGACGCCAGCGGGCCGCGGTCCTCGTCCGGGTCCTCCCCGCCGCCTGCCTGCTGGTGGTCGTGGGCAGCCTGCTCGCCGTACGGACCTTGACCGCCGTGCTCGGCATGCTGGTCATCGGCTTCTGCCTGGCCTTCGGTGCGGCGGCCGGACCCCGCCCAGCGGGAGCCGCCCCCGGGCTCCAGCTGCTCTACATCCTGCCCAGCTTCCCGCCGTACGCCCCGCACACCCTCGACCAGCGCCTGACCGGCACCGTCGCCGGGATCCTGCTGCTCGTCCTCGCCGAGACGTACGTGCTGCCCGACCCGCCCGTCGCGTCCTACCGCGACCGCGCCGCGGCCGCCGCCACCGAAGCGGCCCGCTGCGCCGCCGCCCGGGCGGAGCCGCCCCACCTCCTCACCGACGCCCGGGCGCGGAGCGCCTCGGCGGCCGTCCAGGCCCTGCGGTCCTCCCAGGTCCCGGAGGCGGAGCGGCCCGCCGGGCCCGGACTCCGGGAGCGCGCCCTGGCCCACACCGGGCTGGCGGCCCGCACCCTGCTGGCCCGGCTCCAGCACCTGCCCGCGCCCGCCCCCGGCCCGGGGGCCCGGCCGGCCGGGCTGGCGCTCGTACGGGCCGTAGGGGAATCGGCCGACGGGACCGCCGCCCTGCTGCGGGACGGGCAGCCGTCCGCGAGCGGCTCCGGCACCCTGCGAGGCCTGCGGAACTCCCTCGCCCGCGCTCCCGTCGTGGAGCCCGGGACGGGACTGCGGTACGCCGCGCTGGTCGAGGTCGCCGACGCCGCCCTGGTCCTGCGCGGCGCCGCCGAGATCGCCGTACGGGGACGCGCCGCGGCCCCTGGACGGCGATGCCCCCGACCGGTTCTGGTACGTCCACCAGAGCACGCCCCGGCTCTGGTGGCACCGGCTCGCCGGGCACACGGGACCCCGGTCCGTGCACTTCCAGAACGCCGTCCGGCTCGGCCTGGCCCTCGCCGCCGCCCGGGCCGTCGCCGGACTGCTCTCGCTCCCGCACGGATTCTGGGCGATGCTCGCGGTCCTCAGCCTGACCGGCACCACCGCCGTCCAGACCAGGGCGACCGTCCGCCTGGCGCTGACCGGCACCTGCCTCGGCGCGCTCGCCGCGGGCGTGGCCCTCGCGCTGGCGGGGGAGGCGAGCACCGTGTACGAGGTCGTGCTGCCGCCGCTGATGCTGATCGCCTTCACGGTCGGGCCGGTGCGTGGAGTGGGCTGGGCGCAGGCCCTGTTCACCCTGATCGTGTCGATGGTCTTCGCCCAACTGGCCTGGGTTACATGGCAGTTGGCAGAGGTTCGCCTGCTGGACGTGCTGATCGGCAGCCTGATCGGCATCGCCTGTGGACTGCTGGCCTGGCCGCGCGGGGCCCACGACGAACTGGGCCGCGCCGTCGCCGCGTTGCTGCGCGCCGCCGCTGACGAGGTCCGGGCGGCCACGTCCGCCGTGGGGACGGCCGTCCCCGGAGACGCTGACCGGCGGGTGCGGCACGCGCTGACCATGGCCGAGAGCGCGTACGCCCAGTACCAGGCCGAGCGGGAGCGCCCGGCCGCGCCGGCCCACGACTGGCAGGCCGCCCTGATGACCGGTCACCACGTGCTCTGGGGCAGCCGGCGCGTCCTCGGAGCCCGGGCCGGTCCCTGGCCCGGCGCGGCCGAGGAGGCGCTGGTCTGGGAGTACGGGGACCGGGTGGCCGACGGCCTGCGCCTCGCGGCGGACCGCGCCGCCGCCCCGTACGCCGCCGCGTCGGACGCCGGGCTCGGCGTCCCCGTCCTCGTCCCCGCCCCCGACCGGCCCGGACCCGCGCCCGCGCCGCCAGGGTTCTTCGCGGCGATGGCCTGGTTGGACTCCCTTGCGGCCGACCTGGCCCTGATGGCCCCGGCCGCGCGGCCCGACCCGGTCGGGCGACGGGCGTAGCGCCGACGTGTCAGCGCTCCTCCTGGCCGGAGCCGGAGCCGGGCCGCAGGGCGCGGACCCGCCCGCTCAGGCGGCGCAGCGGCCCGTAGCGTTCGCGCCGCGTCCGCCCGTGCCGGTCGAGTTCCTCCATGAGCCGCTGGGAGCGTTTGTCCACGCCGAGTTCGTCGAGCACCCGGTCCACCTCGGCGAGCAGCGCCCCGAGCAGGTGCCACTGCTCGGGATGCTCGCGTACGTACTCCACCAGCAACGCGGCCAGCCGGTCCCGGCTGAGCCGGGCGGTCGCCAGCTCCTCCGTCAGCACGCGCTCGGCCTCCTCGGCGTTGGCGCTGACCTGCGCGGTGATCAGCCGGGCGAAACTCACCACGGCGACGGCCGTGTGCGCGTACAGCTCCCGCAGGGCCTCGGTGATCGGGGGCGGCAGGAGCGTCCCGCGCGTCCCGGTCGAGGCGAGGTCGGCCAGGTCCGCCAGGGTGCGGCAGGTCACGCGCAGGACCACCGCGCAGATCTCCAGCGTGTCCAGCCCCGTGCGCAGCACCAGCCGGAAGAGGAGTCCCTCGCGCACCCTCGGGTTCAGCCGCAGGCTGTCCTCCGCCTGCCGCAGCGCGGCGTCGACCTCGGCGACGTCATTGTCGAGACGGCGCGCCTCGTGCAGCCGGGCAGTGGCTTCGGTCACCCGGGCCTGACCCGTCAGTTCACCGCCCAGGTGCGTCAGCAGGCCGTGCATGCGCCCGGCGAGGCCGGTGATCGCCTGGCTCGCGGGCTCGACCCACACCGGGGGCGCGAACAGGACGTTGCACAGCAGGCCGACCGCCGCGCCGATCAGTGTCTCCAGGACGCGGTCCCACGCGGTGTCCGTCACCTGGGTCACCCCGAGCACCAGCATCGCGCTGATCGCGACCTCGGGAACGAACTCGCCCGCCTTCACGATCCGGCCGACGACGAGCGAGGCCAGGATGACCAGGCCGAGGCTCCACCAGGTCAGCCCCACCACCACGCTGAAACCGATCGCGACCAGTACGCCCGCGACGACCGAGTTCACCCGGCGGATACCCGTGGTGAGCGTGGAGTAGAGCGTGACCTGTACGACCAGCAGTGCGGTCAGGGGCGCCGTCAGCGGAGCGGGCTCGCTGCTGAGTCTCAGCGCGACGACGTACGAGACGACGGCGGCGCCGGTGGACCGGACGGCCTGCACCACCACCGGTTCCCGGTGGCGAACGATGAAGTGACGTACTGGGGCAATTGCTAGGGGCATACCCGAACACCTGCCCCGTTGCGCCGGGAACCAACACGACACCCCGCCCGGACCGGGCCGGGGCCCCGGGCGGCGGACCGCCGCCGTCCGGGGGTTCGGAGGGGCGGTTACCAGGTGAAGACCGAGGACTGGTTGGTCGTGGCGATGCAGTACACCGTCGCGACGGTGGGCGAGGACGTCACGATCCTCAGGGACCAGTTGGTGGAACTGGGAGTACCGGTCAGCACCCACGAGTTCGTGGTGTTGCCGGCGGCCAGGGCGCCGCTGCTCAGCGGGACGGCGCCCAGGGTGATCGGGTTGCCGCCGGTCATGGCCGGGTTGACCTTGCCGGAGAAGTCGACCTCGGTGCCGTCGTTCTTCTTCGTCTTCAGGGTGGTGGTGATGCTGTTCGGGTCGGCGCTGGTCCCGGCGGGCATCGTGATGGCGGTGGAGGTGAGCTTGATCTTCTTCACCCCGCCCGAGTCGGTCGCGGTGACGGTGCCGAGCCCGGTGCCCCAGGTACCGCAGTTGTAGGTGGCGGTCGCCGTGGCCGGGGCCACGGCGAAGGCCGACGAGGACACGGCGAAGGTCGCCGTGAGCGCGCCGGAGGTGGCCAGGACGGCCAGCCCGAGGAGTCGTGAGCGTCTCATACCGGTGGTGCTCCTTCCGAGTGGTGATGCGCAGGACGTAGCCGCGTGCGGATCCGTGGCCGGGCGTGAGCGTGTCCCGCGAGCCACGAACCGGAAAATCGGGGGCCGTGGGCCCGCCGAGAAGTGCCGGGCGGTAAACACCCGTGCGCTGATGGGGTGTCCTCGTACCGGGGCGTGTGGCGCCCGGCACGGGACGTCGAGTTGTAGTGAAACCACGCTCGCGGAAACAGTCAACAGACGTGCACCGGAAACTCTCGCACCGGAAGAAAATCAAGCGACTCCCGACTGCCCCGGATATTGCCGCTATTGACTTCTTTACTGCCCGCCTTCTCAATGTTCTGAATCATTCCATAAATGGATCACCGGTCCGGTCCTCCGCGCCGCCGCGCACCTCGGTGCCGGTGGCACCGGAGCGGAGGCTTCCCCGCGGCCAGGACAAGGAGTCAGGTGTTTCGACAACGTAGACGCTTACCGCACCGCCCACTGGTGGGAGCGGGTGCGATGCTCCTGGTACTGGGCTGCGGCGCGGCGGCGCAGGCGCTCCCGGCGTCCGGGACTGGCCCGGCGGGCACGATCACGCCGACCGTGCACTGCGTCCTGCCGGCCGGTCAGGGCGAGGCGACCGGCGCCCAGCAGATGACCGTGGAACTCACCCCGGCCACCGTGGCGCCCGGCGGCAAGGTGCACGCCAAGGTCACCCTCGGCCCGAGCCCCGCGACCAGCGCCGTCTCCATCACCCAGGTGCCCACCACACCCAGCATCGACCTCGCGATGTCCGGCGGCGCCAGCGGTACCGCCACCGTCACCGGGCCGGAGATCCCGGTGGACATCATCGCGGGCGAACACATCGTGATCCCGCCCTACGAGGGGGACTTCCTGGTCCCCCTGACCGCGACGGGCCCCGTCGCGTTCACCCCCCTGCGCACCCTGACCCGTACCAAGGTCTTCGGCGGGGCGTACGAGACCCCGTGCGTGGTCACCGCCGGAGGCGCCTCCGTCGGCACGGTGGACGTCCAGGGCAGCGGCGGCCCGCCCGCCGTGCTCGGCGCGCCCTCCGACCCGGTTCGCCCGAACACCGCCGTCACGCTCACCGGCTCCGGCTGGACCGTCGGCGGTACGGCGCAGCCGTCCCTGTGCGACACCGGCGGCGCCGGCTGCGACACGGCCAAGTTCGCCGCCAGCGCCCTGGTCATCGACTCCTCCGGTGGCCTGTCGGGTACGGCGACCCTCGCCCCGGCGACCCAGGTACCCGACGGGGACTACCTGGTCAAGGTCAACGACGGCGCCAAGGAGGCCACGGCGCCGCTCACGGTCAGGGCGGTGGCGGCGGGGGAGCGCAAGCTCACCCTCTCCGCCTCCAGCGGGCCGGTCGGCACCGTCATCACCGTGTCCGGCGCGAACTACCGGCCGGACCAGTGGATCAACGTCGTCGGCCTGAACTCCGACGGAGTGACCCTCGACGACACCGCCGTCTACCCCAAGAGCGGCTCGGACGGGGCCTTCTCCACCGAGTTCACGGTCAGCGACCCCACGCTGGCCTCGGTCCAGGCGGACGAGGGCGGCGACCCGGCCACGGTCAGGACGCAGCCCTTCACCGTCACCACGGGCGGGGGCGGGGTCGGCGGCAGCCAGAAGATGAACCTGTCCGTCCTGCCCGGCCCGCTGACCATGTCCCAGGCCGGTGACTCCGTCGACTTCGGTTCGGTGAGCCTCGACGGCTCCCCGCACACGCTGAACGGCGCGCTCAACAAGGTCACCGTCCACGACGCCCGCGGGATCAACACGGGCTGGTCGCTCACCGGGACGATGAGCGACTTCACCACCGCCGCCGGGGCCTCCCTCCCGGCGGGCATGGTGAGCTGGGCGCCCGCCTGCGCGGCCCAGGCGGGCAGCTCCGCGACCCCGGTGGCGGGCTCGCCCGCACGCCTGGGCACCGCGCCCGCCGCGTTGTGCTCGGTGGCGACGGACGGGTCCCGTGCCTCCATCGGCGGGAACTTCGACGCCGACGCGGCCCTGACCCTGCAGCTCCCCGGAACGGCGCAGCCCGGAAGCTACACGGCGGTGCTCACCCTGTCGCTCTCGTAACGGAGCGATCACACCGATGTCCGGCCGGTTCCGCCTTCGGGTGGTGACCGGCCGGATGTTTATCAAGATTATTTTAGCTGACGGCACGTCAGATCGTTTTTCCCATGCTATTGACTTGTTTCCCTCCAGCCCTCTCAATGTCCCCTGCCATAAATCAAGAAAATACCATTCCGGATCTTCGGCAAGAATGGGAGTCAAGTGTTTTCGCGACGAGGACTGATGACACACCGATTGATGTCAGGGCCGGCCGTGCTCGCCCTCGCCCTCACCGGACTCGGGCTGGCCGGCGCCCCGGCCGCCCAGGCGGGCGCGGCGGGCGCGGCGGGGACGATCAATCCCACCGTGCACTGCACCTTGCCCGCGGGCCAGGGTGAGGCGACGGGCCCCCAGACCATGACCGTCGAGCTGAGCCCCTCCGTCGTGGACCCCGGCGGAAGCGTCCACGCCAAGGTCACCCTCGGCGGCTCACCCGCCACCAGCGGTATCTCGCTGTCGAACGTGCCGACCACCCCGGCCCTCGACCTCGCGATGTCGGGCGGGGCCACCGGAACGGTCACCGTGCGCGGCCCCGAGATCACCATGAACGTGCCCGCCAACACGCCCATACTGATCCCCCCGTACGAGGGGGACTTCCTCATCCCGGTCACCGCGAGCGGCCCGGTCTCCTTCACCCCGCTCCGCACCCTCACCCAGACCAAGGTGCTCGGATCCACCTACCAGACCCCCTGTGACGTCACGGCCAACGGCGCCAGCATCGGCACCGTCATCGCGCAGGGCACCGCGGGCGTCCCGGCGACCCTCACCGCCCCCACCGCGCCGGTCCGCCCCAGCACCCCGGTCGCGCTGAGCGGTGAGCTGTGGACCCCGGGCGGGACCCCGGTCCCCTCGCTGTGCGACAGCACCGGCGGCGGCTGCGACCCGACCAAGTTCGCCTCCAGCGCCCTGGCGGTCAACGCGGCCAAGCAGCTGACGGGTACGGCGACCCTCGCTCCCGCCGGAGCGGTCCCCGACGGTACCTACCTGGTGAAGGTCAACGACGGCACGAAGGAGGCCACGGCGCCCCTGACCGTCAAGGCCTTCGCGCCCACCGGACCCCGCGCGTTCGCCCTCTCCAACGCCCAGGGCCCCGTGGGCAGCGTCACCACGGTCTCCGGGACCAACTACCGTCAGGACCAGTGGATCAACATCGTCGGCCTCAACGCCGACGGGCTCACCCTGGACGACACCGCCGTCTACGTGAAGACCACCCCGGAAGGGACGTTCTCCGCCGAGTTCACCATTAGCGACCCGACCATCGCCGCGGTCCAGACCGACGAGGGCGGCGACCCCGCCACCACCCTCACCCGGCCCTTCACCGTCACCGAGGCCGCGGCCACCCTCTCCACCGGCACCGGCAAGGTGAAGCCCGGCGGCGCCCTCACCGTCTCCGGCACCGGCTGGCCCGCCGGAGCCACGGCCTCCGCCTCGCTCTGCGCGGCCGACGGCAGCGCCTGCGACCCCGGCCGGATCGCCTCGACCGCCCTGACGGTCACGGCCGCCGGCACCCTCACCGGAACCGTCACGCCCGCCTCCGCCACCCCGCAGGGCACCTACCTGCTCAAGGTCCAGGCGGGCGGGGTCTCCCAGACCGCCGCCGTCACCGTGGCCAAGTACTTCATCGTCCTCAGCACCTCCACCGGTCCGGCGGGCACCAAGGTGACCGTCGTCGGCCAGGGCTTCGCCCCGGTCGCCACCGTCGCCATCACCGGACTGAAGGCGAACGGCTCGGGCACCTCGGACACCACCAGGACCAAGGTGGTCGGCATCGACGGAGCCTTCTCCCAGACCTTTACGGTCCAGGACCCGGCCACCGCGGCCATCCAGGTCAAGGAGGTCCTGGTCAATCCCCGGATCGCGGTCGCCGCCTTCAGCGTCGGCGGTGCCACTCCGCCGCCCGCCGCCGCCTTCGCCCTCTCACCCGAGTCCGGCCGGGTCGGCACCGTCGTCCAGGTCTCCGGCCAGGGCTTCGCCCCGGTCGCCACCGTCTCGGTCACCGGCCGCCGCGCCGACGGCTCGCAGACCTCCGACTCGTACGTCACGCGCATCATCGGCCTCGACGGCACCTTCGCCCTGAACTTCACCGTGAAGGACCCCACCACCGTGGCCCTGAAGGCCTGCGAGGTCCTGGTCAACGGAAAGACCGTCCAGCACACCTACACCGTTCTCTGACCGTCCTGCGCCCCCGTCACCACGCGCGGGCCGTCGGCCACCCCACCCCGGGGCGGCCGACGGCCCGCGCCGCGTCGTAGCGTCCGGGCAACAGCCCACCGCACGCCCTGTCAGGTCGTCGCCGGGAGCGGACGTCCGCCGGGATCAGACGCGGTCGGCCGCGATCAGGAGGTACTGGAACGAGCCGTCCCGGTAGGAGTTGATGAACGCCTCCTCGATACCCGTGACCAGGGACGACGTGGCACGCAGCTCCCAGTAGGGCAGGGTGTCCGGGGTCAGGTCGATGACGGCCTGCGGGACCAGCCGGTTGTCGGCCATGGCGCGCATGTACTCCCGGCGGGAGTGGATGTTGCACTCGAAGTGTGCGTTGATCTGCGAGACCCACTTCGAGGGCTGGCCGTAACGGGGGTTCCAGCAGCCGGTGATGGTCACGTAGCGGCCACCGACGCGCAGGATGCGCGCGTGCTCCGCGAAGAGGTCGTGCAGGTCGACGTACATGCTGGACTCGTTGTTCCACGAGCCCGCCGCCTGCCCCGTCTCGAACGGCGTGTCCAGCATGTTGCAGACCCGGGCGCGGACGGAGTCCCCGATGCCGAGTTCATGGGCGCGCTGGTTCGCGAACTCGGCCTGCTTGGCGGACAGGGTGACGCCCTCGACCTTGCACCCGAACCGCTGGTGGGCCATGACCGACGAGCCGCCGCGGCCGCAGCCCGCGTCCACGAGCGTGTCGTCCCGGCCGATGGTTCCCAAGTGGTCGAGGAGGACCTCGGCCTGCGCCGACTCCAGGCGGTGCAGCTCGGAGATCAGCCTCTTCTCGTACGCGCTGTCGGCGGTGTTCCCGAGGGCTGTGTGGTCGACCTCACCGATCCCGTAGTGGTGGTGATAGAGACCGTCGACGTCGCCGAGACGCAAGTTCACCGGCCGGGCCTCGTGGTCCCAGTAACGCGCGATGTCACCTTGGTAGGGCGTCGCGGGGCCGGGGACGAACGCGGAGGCGGGGGCCATGGTGAGCTCGGTGTTGGTCACAGATGAGTCCGTTCTTACCAGAAATCGGGCAGGCTGTAGCGGTAGGTGTTGGTCATGTGCCAGTAGTGGTTGCCGTCGACCCACGCGGCCACGCCCCGCAGGAAGCGCAGCACGCTCGGCACGGGCAGGGTGGCGGCCAGTTCGGCGGCCGCGGCCTCGAAGGCGTGCATGAGGTCGTTGTGGACCTCGACCGCCTTCAGGTAGGCGTCCCGGACGGGGCGGTCCTCGCGATCGGCGATGACCACCGGCAGGTTCAAGTGCAGCCCGGGAGCCTTGAGTTCCTTGGTGTAGGAGTACAGGTCGTTGACGATGGTGGTGGCGTTCCCGGCGAGCGCGATGACCCGTTGCATGGCGGGCTGGGCGTGCAGGTCAGCGGGCAGTTCGTAGCCGCCCACGGTGTCCGTGATGGTGGGACAGGGGCGGAAGTTGTTGAACTGCCGCATCGCCAGGTACTCCCACACCTCCGGGACGTACTCGGTCTCGGTCCAGGCGGCCTCGGCGAGATAGCCAAGGTGCAGTCGGGCCATGTCGTGCCGGAACCGGTCGGTCTGGGACGGGCTGGCCTCCCGGACGAAGTACTCCATCGCCGAGCGATAGGCGCGCCGCGGTGCGTCGGACTGGAGCGAGCGCGCCCACTGGGGCTCGTACTCCGCTGTCGTGTGCAGCGGATCGAGAGCGGTGTGCGCCAGCATCAGGCGGCCGCCGAGACCGACGGGGGAGCCGCCGTGGTCCTCGCAGTAGTAGTCGTCGACGGCGTTCTCGGCCGCCATCAGCCGGGCGGCGACCATGAGGTGGTCGATGGTGGGAGCGTCCGGATGGCAGCCGACCATGTAGCGGCCCACGGAGAAGCCGTCGAACTGGTCCTCCAGGTCCGGGGGGTAGAGCTCGACCTCCTCCATCGCCCACAGCTTGATCCGGCGGCTGATCTCCGCCACCCGTACGGGGTCGGGCTCCGCCACCGGGTGGTAGTAGAGGCCCGGGACCGGATTGCCCGCCACCGCTGGTTCCGCGGGCCCGGTCGGCTCCGCGGCCGCGGGTGGCTCCGCGCGCCGGGCCGGGAAGAGCCCTGCCGTACCCAGGCCGCTGGGGCCGCGCAGGATCCGTCCCGGAGTCGGGTCCGGGGGCGGGTCGGCCAGGCTCGGTCGCGAGGGGGAGAGCCCGGGATCGGGCATCCGTAACTCCTAGGTGAGGTGGGTCGGGCGAAGGGTGGGCGGAGTTGGCCCTATCCGTGCCCGCGCGCGATCTGTACGTTCTCCAGCACCCCGAGCGCGTCGGGCACCAGGATCGCGGCGGAGTAGTTGGTGCTGACCAGATAGGAGGTGATCGACCGCTCGTCGACGCCCATGAGGCGCACGGACAGGCCCGGTTCGCACTCGTCCGCGAGACCGGTCTGGCGCAGCCCGACGACGCCCTGCTTGTCCTCGCCGGTCCGCATCACCAGGATCGAGCTGGTGTTCTCCTTGCTGATGGGGATCTTGGCGCACGGCAGGATCGGCACCCCGCGCCAGGCCGGCACCCGCTCTCCGTCGAGCTCGATGTGGTCCGGGTAGAGCCCGTGGGCGTTGAACTCGCGCCCGATCGCGGCGATCGTCCTCGGATGGGCGAGGAAGAACTTGGAACCCCGGCGTCGGCAGAGCAGGTTGTCGAGGTCGTCGGGGGTCGGTGGACCGGAGTGGGTCTGGATCCGCTGCTTGAAGTCCGCGTTGTGCAGCAGGCCGAACTCGGGATTGTTGACCAGCTCGTACTCCTGGCGCTCGCGCAGCGCCTCGACGGTGAGCCTGAGCTGCTCCCCGGTCTGGTCCATCGGGTTGTTGTAGAGGTCGGAGACCCTGGTATGGACGCGCAATACCGTCTGGGCGAGGGAGAGTTCGTACTCCCGCGGGTTGAGCTGGTAGTCGACGAAGGAGCCGGGCAGCGCGGGTTCGCCGCTGTGGCCCGCCGCCATCGCGATCTCGGCCTCGCCGTGCCGGTTCTGCCGCTGGAGCGGAAGCGAGGCGAAGCGCCGTAGGTGGGCCTGGAGCCGAGGCGATCCGGACACCACGGACGCGAAGTCGGCCCGGGACAGACTGAGTACGGTCCCGGCGGTCTCGGCGGTGGCGGTGTGGTCCCACGTCGCCGCGGCGTCCAGCAGGGCGCCCTCGCCGACGTGTTCACCGTCGGCGAGCACGTCGAGGGAGAGCTCGTCGCCGTACTGGCCGACGGAGGTCTGACCGACCCGGCCGTGGGCGATCAGGTGGATCCGGTCGGCGGGAGCGCCCGCCTCGGCGAGCACGTCACCCGCCCGGACGTCACGCTGGACGCACCGCCCGGCGAGCGCGCCGAGGACCTCGTCGTCCTCGAAGCCGCGCAGCACGGCGAGTTCGCCCAGCGTGCGCGGGATCACCCGGACCCGGGAGCCGTCCTGGACGAATTCGACGCGCCCGTCGCCGACGGTGTAGGACAGTCGCCGGTTCACACGGTAGGTACCGCCCTTGGTCTCCACCCAGGGGAGCATCCGCAGCAGCCAGCGGGAGGTGGTCTCCTGCGTCTGCGGAGCGGACTTGGTGGTGGTCGTGAGGTTGCGAGCGGCCGTCGTGCCCAGGCTCCGCTGCCGGATCGACTCCGGCTCCGCCTCGGATCGGGTGTCCAGGGTCATCGGGCAGTGCTCTCCTTCATCAGGGCAGCGGCGATCGGCGTCCGTGCGGAGCACGGGCGAAGCGAGAAAAGAGGAAGCGGAAACCCGGGCATTCCGCCTGGATTCAGGAGCACAGTAGGCGCCTGTGCACCCGATCGGCCCCGTAAACCGTCTGTATTACCCCGAAGCGGTGATCTTCCCCGAACAGTGTTTGCGGCTCGCAGGAGCGGTAGTTCAGCCAGTGCGCAGCCGGATCCCACCGCTCCGCGCGCCGGGGGCGGTGTTCACCACGCCACGGGAAGCGAATGGAGGCCCCGGATCACGGCGTTGTCGCGGACGCGGATGTCCTCCAGCGGGCAGGCGGCCCGGAGACCGGGGAACGCGTCGAGCAACTCGTTCAGGGCGATGTGGAGTTCGAGCCGGGCCAGCGTCTGCCCGATGCACTGGTGCATGCCGTAGCCGAACGCGAGGTGCCCGCGCACCTCGCGGTGAATGTCGACGTCGCCGGGAGTGGTACGGAAGCGGTTGTCCCAGTTGGCGCGCTTGAGGCCGAGCACCACGCCTTCGCCCGCCCGGATCGTCCGTCCGTCCGAGAGGCGTACGTCGTCGACGGCGACCCGGCCCACGGCGGTCCGTACGATGGAGTGGTAGCGCAGGAGTTCCTCGACCGCCGGCTTCACGAGCTGACGGTCCTCGCGCAGAGCGCGGAGCTGTTCGGGGTGTTCGAAGAGCGTCAGTACGCAGAGGCCGAGCATGTTGGCGGTCGTCTCGTGTCCGGCGATCAGCAGCAGCCGGGCCATCGCGACGACCTCCTCGTCCGTCATACCGGCCGCCTCCTGCTGCTGGACGGCGGTGCTGAGCAGGTCCTCGCCGGGATCGGTACGCCGTGTGAGAGCCAGCGTGCGCAGGTAGTCCCCGAGCGCCGTGATCGCCGCGGTGGCCTGCTCGGCGGTGCTGTCGATGCTGAGCATGGCCCGGCTGTGCTCCTGGAACACGCCGTGGTCCTCGTAGGGCACTCCGAGCAACTGGCAGATCACCAGGGACGGCAGGGGGAGCGCGAACCGGTCGATGAGGTCCGCGGGCGGTCCCGCGTCCCGCATGTCGCCGATCAGCCGACGGGTCGCCTCTTCTATGACCGGACGCATCTTCTCGATGCGGCGCATCGTGAAGGAAGGCGTCAGGACGCGCCGCACCGCGCCGTGCTGCGGCGCATCCATCCGCAGGAAGGACATGGCTCCCGGCTGCGGCGGCGCGGGGAGCATCCGGGGGTACCCGGGGACCTGGTCGTCGGCGGAGAACCGGGGGTCCGTCAGGACCATCCGGACCTCGTCGTAGTCGCTGACGAGCCACACGCGTGCGCCGCTGGGCAGGTCGACCTGGCGAGAGGTCACGTCGTCCAGGGACATCCGCTCCAGGAGCGGTATGAAAGCGGTGGAGGTACTGGTGTCGTCCACATGTCCCCCTGCTGGGAGGTACGGCGGTGCCCGCGCGTTCGGCGGCCCCGCGGACAGCAAAGCAGAGGAGGCATACGGCGTGAAGCCCGTGCGGGGGGGCGCACGCGGGACGCGTGCGCACACGTGCGCGCCCTGGGCGCCGGGTCGCGCGCATGCGGGGGGCGGGGTCGCGCGCATGCGGGGGCCGCACGCGCACCCCGCGTCCCACCGGCGACCTCGTCCACGCCCGGCTGGTCCTGGTGCACGTCGCCGACCGCGCCGAGGCACTGCGCCGGATGGTCCGGGCGCTGCGCCCCGGGGGCTGGCTGCTCCTGGAGGACGCCGACCCCATGCTGCAACCGCTGCTGTGCCCGGACGAGTCGGGCCCCGAACAGCGGCTCGCCAACCGGCTCCGCTCCGGCTTCCGCGGCCTGATGGCGGCGCGGGGCGCGGACCTCGCGTACGGGCGGACCCTGCCCCGCGTGCTGCGCGAAACCGGCCTGGCCGAGGTCGGGGCCGACGCGTACTTCCCGATCACCTCACGGGCGTGCGCCGTGCTGGAGGAGGCGACCGTGCGGCAGATCCGCCACCGCCTGACCGGGGAGGGCCTGGCCACCGACGAGGAGATCGACCGCCACCTGACGAACGTCGCCACCGGGAAGCTCGACCTGGCCACCGCCCCGATGATCTCCGCGTGGGGCCGCCGCCCGTAATTCCGGGACGTCGCGCCCCGCGCGTGCGGGCTTCACCCCTCCCGGGCGGCGCCCCATCCCCGGGGCCACGATTCGCTGTAGCAGCCGCTGTGGTGCTTCAGCATCACGTACGCCTCGTAGTCGGCCGCCGAGTCCCGGATGTACAGCTCGAACGTGTACTCCAGGTCGTCGGCGGTGCGCAGGTCCAGCACCCCGCCGGCGTATCCGCGTTGCAGGTGTGCCTCGACGATGTCGTCGAGGTCGAACACGACGCCCTGGACCGTGACCGTCCGCGTCACCCCACACCCCCGCTCCCGTCGTACGAACCCGCCCTGGGTGCCATCCTGCCGAACCCGCCGCCCCGGGGCCAGGGACCAGGGGACGGGCGGCCCCCGGCCCGGCCCGGCACCCCGGGCCCCTCGGCGTGACGGCGCGCGCTGGAGCGGCCAGTGGCACGTGAGGAGTGCGCGGATGCGTCGGCTCGATGCCCGCGCTCCCTGGCCGGGTCCCGTGCTGTCGGGGGAGGGTGTGCGGGAACCACGGGGCCTACGGGAGGGGTGGGGGATGTGGGGGGCGTGGGGGACGAGGTGGGCGACGCGCACGAGGTCCGTTTCGACGGTCGCGTGGCGGTGGTGACGGGCGGGGGCCGGGGGATCGTCCGGGTGTACGCCCTGTCTCTGGCGGTGCGGGGCGTCATCGGGCCCTCCCATCAGCGGTGTTGTCAGTGCTGACCGATAGCGTCAGGGGTGTTGGAAGGGCCGTTTCCCGACAGGAGTGGACGATGACCGAGAACCCCGCGCAGCAGCCGGTGCAGGCCGTGCAGCCCGTACTCAGAGTGGTGCTGACCGATGTCAACGAGCTGGTCGTGGAGGCGTGGCGGGCGGCGTTCGCCGACGACCCGGGGATCGAGATCCGCCGGGGTTCGATCCTCGCGGAGGACGTCGACGCCTGGGTCACCCCGACCAACTCCCAGGGCCGGATGGACGGCGGGGTCGACGCCGCCATCAAACGGCACCTCGGAGCGGGCATCCAACTGCGCGTGCAGCGGGCGATCCGCGACCGGTTCGCCGGTTCCCTCCCGGTGGGCAGCGCGGTCTGCGTCCCGTCCGGGGCGACCGTCCCGCGGTACCTGATATCGACGCCGACCATGGTGCGTTCCTCGCAGGACGTGAAGGAGACGCTGAACGTGGCCCTGGCCTGCGCGGCCGCGTTCCAGGCCGTCCACCGGCAGAACCGGCGGGTGCCGGGCAGCATCCGCTCGGTGGCGCTGGTCGGGATGGGCGCGCGGACCGGCCGGGTACCGGCCCGGGTCTGTGCCAACCTGATGTGGACCGGCTACACGCTCTTCCACGACCACTGGTTCGAGGACGACGACGAGCTGCGTGCCACGATCGCCGCGCAGCTCGACGGCATCGAGAACGCGCCGGTCGCGGAGCGGGTGCGCATCGTCGCGCCCAAAGGGCGTTCCTTTCGCCGCTGACCCGGTCCCCTCCGCCAGTCAGCCCGCGGTCCCCATCCATCCCGCGGTCCCCGTCCATCCCGCGGGCCACATCGATTCCGCAGGCCCTCTCCATCTCGCAGATACGACAACCGGGAGCCCTTCCCCCATGAGTGACGCCACCACCACGCCCTCGGACCAGGCCGACGCGAACGACCCGCTTGCCCTCGCCGAACTCTTCAAGGGCGGCGGTGAACCCTGGCTTCCGCTCCTCAAGCCCGTGATCGAGGCGCAGCCGGACGCGGCCCGGTTCATCGGCCAGGGCCGCAGCCCGGAGGTCGTACCGGTCCGCGAACTGACCTTCCAGGCGCTCAAGCCGAACGCCCCGCACAAGTGGAAGGTCGTCGTCTTCGGCCAGAACCCCTACCCGCGCTCGGAGAGCGCCACCGGCATCGCCATGTTCGACAACACCTTCAACGACTGGAAGGACAGCCAGTTCGGACGGGTCGTCAGCATCCGCTGCCTCATCAAGGCCGCGGCGATGTGGAAGTACGGCATCGCCAAGAAGACGCCCATCGCCGACGTCCGCGCCCTGTTGAAGGAGCGGGACACGGTCCAGCCGCCGGAATGGTTCCAGGCGATGCTCACTCAGGGCGTGCTGCTGCTGAACGCCTCGCTCACCGCCAGCGGCGACGGGGCGATGGGGGCCGACCGGCACACCGCGTTCTGGCGGCCCGTCGCCGAGCGGATCGTCGAGGAGATACTCAAGGCCAAGCAGGACGCCGACGAGGAGGACCGCGGCGTCGTCTTCGCCTGGTGGGGGGCGCACGCCCGCAGCCTGAAGAAGGTCGTCCTGCGGCTCCAGGAGAAGTACCCGGACGTCGAGGTCCGGCACATCGACCACGCGAACCCCGCGGCCCAGGGCGACATCTTCTGCGAGGGCGACCACTTCACCACCGTGAACGCGGCCCTGGCGGCGGTGGGTGCCGAGGAAGTCGACTGGCTGCCGAGCAAGGGATGGAACGAGGGAACGGCCGGGGTCGGTGGTGCGGACGGTGACGTCGCGGCACGCATGGGGGCCTTCATCGAGTCGACGATGGAACTGCACCAGCTGTACCTGGAGCGGCTCGCGGGAGTCAAGGACGAGGGTCTCGTCCTCCCGGCGATCACCGGGGTGTTCGACACTCCGCTGATGGACTTCCAGGACGCCGTAGCGCCTGTCGCCGAGGTGCTGTCCGGGCTCGGGAGACACGTCGACCGGTCCCGCGAGTTCGGCAAGCGACGGGCGGACGAGGCGACCGGCGGCGTGTCCGCCGACGCGATCGCCGCGCTCTACCTGTACACCTGCGAGTCCGCCTTCTACCGCGAGATCAACGCGGCCCTGCGCTCCCCGGACCGCACCAGGATCGTGCCCTATCTCGCGTACCTGCGGCTGCTGTTCTCCGCGGTCTCGGAACTGCCCCCCCGTACGCAGCCGTTGTGGCGCGGAGTGTCGCTGGACCTTCGGTCGCAGTACCCGGTCGGGCGGACGGTGGCCTGGTGGGGCGTGTCCTCGTGCACCTCCGAGCTGAGCGTGGCGCGGTCGTTCCTGGGCAGCCGCGGCAAGCGGACGCTCTTCGAGGTCACGCCCGCCCGGGCGGTGGGGATCCGCAGCTTCTCCGCCTTCACCGGTGAGGAGGAGTTCATCCTGGCGCCGGGGACCCAGCTCAAGGTGACGGACGTACAGGCCGAACGCGGCGGTCTGTGCACCGTCAAGCTGGCCGAAGTCGACGCTACCCCCCTCATCTCCTGACGAGGACGGGCCACCGTCCCCCGGCCGCCTCAGGCATCAGATGATGTGGATGCGTTCCAGGGCTCCGTGGGGTCCCGGATCCTCCGGTCGTTCCCCTTGGCGCGCTCCTGCTCGACGAAGCCGAGCAGCACATCGCACACCCGTGGTTGGTACGCACACCATTTTCGCGCGTCCTGATCGTTCGCTGGACCGCGCGCGAGGCCGGCGGGCCGAACCTCCACCGGCTGAGCGTGGTCCCGCCGCCGGGCGCCCGAACCGACCGACGCGTCGTGGGCGACGTACGCCGAAGGGGCGAAGTGCGCGTCGCACCACGCCCCTTCGGCATCCGCTCAGCGGACCGGTCAGATCTTGTTGTACGTGCCGGTCGCCCAGAGACCGCCGCCCTTGCCGGGGCCGCCGTCCTTCTTGTAGACGACGAAGTTGCCGTCGTCCTGGAGCAGCGCGTAGGCACCGTCGTTGTTGCCCGTGCCGGTCCGCCAGCGGACCGTGCCGCGGTCCTCCTCGACGAGGGTCAGGTCGCCCTTGTCCTTGGGGGCCATCTGCAGGGTCACCTTGTAGTTGCCGCCGTAGGTGCCGCTGCTCCAGATGGCCTTGCCGTCGCTCTTGCGGTACATGACGATGTTGTGGTCCTGCTGGAGAACCATCCAGACAGTGGCGGACTGGGCCCAGTTGCCGGTCCACCAACCCTCCGCGGCCGTCGCGTACTCCGAGCAGAACCAGGCCTGGCGCTCCGAGCTGTGGGTGGACCACCTCGGGTTGGTGGCGCTGCGGCTCTCGACGACGAACTCGCCCTCGAGGAGATAGGCCCGCACGGGCAGGGAGCCGGTCGCAGCGCCGTACGTCGCGGTGTGCCAGATGCCGCCGCCGGTCTGGGAGCTGCCGCCCTGGCGGTAGATGACGAAGTTGCCGTCGTCCTGCATGGTGGCGTACGCGCCCGGGTTGCCGTAGGTCCCGCTGTTCCACAGCGGGAGCTTGTAGCCGCCCGGGGTCCCGATGGCGTACAGCACCAGGTTGCCGTCGGGCTGCATGACCAGTTCCGTCGTGCTCGCCTTGTCCACCAGGCGGCCTCCCGACTCCAGGCGCTGACCGGGTGTGATCGGCTCGTAGACGCCACCCCGCGGCGGCCGGCAGTCGGTCGGCGCGGCGGCGGCAGGGGAGGCGGTCGCCGGAACCAGGACGGCCACGGCGCAAACGGCGAGTACGGGTACGACTGATCTGCGGAGCGCGCGGGTGCGCATGGTTGGTTCCCCCCAAGGAATCCGTGTGTCCCGACGACTGAGCGTGTCGTGCGAGATCCCTTTCTACACCGCCGGGTCAGGTCGAGATCAACTGGATACTTCGTGTGGTGCGAGGGAGGTGTCGAATCGAGCGCCTACAGATGGCGCCCCCCACCCAAGTCGCCGACAGCTGCGGTGCTTTGGCCATCAGGAGGGTGTCGCCGATCCGATCGTGCCATGCGGTCGGCTTCAGCCTCGGCCCTACCGTGCCGTGCGGACCGGGGCCGAGGCGGGGGCCGGGGCTGGTGTGGGGTCGGTCGACGGTCGGGCGGCGGGTGTTGCTCCTCAGGCCAGTACGGCGGGCTTGAGCACGTCCTGGCACCACTCGCGGAAGCTGGTGGGGGCGGGTGAGGTCAGGGCGCGTTGTTCGGCGTCGTAGATGCCGTCGTTCTGGGCCGCGGCCATGTCCGCCAGGCCCTGCGCCCACGCGCCGGCCGTTCCGTACCGCGTCATCGTCGCCCTGTACGCCTCGGGGCTCGTCTCCTGGCAGCGGACCGGTCGGCCCAGTACGTCGGACACGACCGCGGCCATGGCGTCGGGGGACAGCTCGTCGGGGCCGATGACCGGCACGGTGTCCTGGCCGCGCCAGGAGTCGTCGAGGAGCAGTTCGGCGGCCGCGGCGGCGATGTCGCGGGTGGCGACGGTCGCGAGCGGGCGGCTCGCGGAGTTCGGAGTGAACAGCATCCCCTGCGTTCTGATCGCTCCGACCTGATGGAGGAGGTTTTCCATGAAGTAGGGCATGGCCAGGGCCCGGTAGTTCACGCCGGTGCTCTCGATCAGCGCGTCCATCGCGAACGCGGGTGACAACAGTCCCGCGTGCTTGCCGTACGCCCGGCCGAGACTGGTGACGCCGACCACGCGCCGGACGCCCCGGGTCTCGTTGGCCTCGCACGCCGAGCGGGTGAAGCTCATGTAGTGGTCGTCGATGTCGTGGGCGCCGGGGTCCGGCGGTACCAGCCACAGCAGGCTCTCGGCTCCCTCGCACGCCCGGGTGACGACATCGCGGTCCTGGTGCGATCCCCGCACGACCTCGACGCTGCCGCGCACCCGCGCGGAAAGGCGGGAGGGATCGCGGGCGATCACGCGCACGGGTCGGCCGGTGTCGACGAGGCGGTCGAGGACCTGTTGGCCGATCTGGCCGATCTGGCCGGTAGGGGCGGTAATGACGATCATGAAAGCCTCCCTGAGAATGATGTTTCCACTGATAACGAAATCACGTGAGGGTGAAATCGAAACCACCGGTAACGCTTGTTTGTTATCGTTGGAAACATGCAGCAGGAGCGCCCCGACCCCACCGGCAGCAATCGAGACCGGATCATCGCCGCCGCGACGCGGCTCCTCGTCGACGGCGGTCGCGAGGCCCTCTCCACCCGGGCGGTTAGCGCCGCGGCGGGTCTCCAGGCACCCACCATCTACCGGGTCTTCGGTGACAAGCAGGGACTCCTCGACGCGGTGGCGGCCCACGGCTTCGCCGCACACCTGGCGGCCAAGACCGACGTGCGGCCGACCAGCGACCCCGTCGAGGACCTGCGTACCGGTTGGACCCTGAACATCGGATTCGCCCTGGCCAATCCGGCCCTGTACTGCCTCATGTACGGCGATCCCCGCCCCGGCGGGCCCTCGGCGGCGGCCGTCGCCGCCTTCGAGCACCTCACCGCGTACGTACACCGCATCGCCGAGGCCGGTCGACTGCGCGTGACCGAGGAACGCGCCGCACGGCTGGTCCACGCCGCCGGAAGCGGCACCGCCCTGGCCCTGATCGCGCTGCCCGAGCCGGAGCGCGACCTCACCGTGTCCGACATGGCCCGTGAAGCCGTCATCTCCGCCGTCACCACCGAGAGCGCGGCCCCCACCGACCCCGGACCGGCCAGCGCCGCGGTCGCCCTGCGCGCCGTCCTCCCGCGGACCCCGCTGAGCGTCGGCGAACGCGGCCTCCTGAAGGAATGGCTCGACCGCATCGCCGACTGACCGAACCGGCCCGCCGTCCCACGCGCTCGCTCGCCCGCCGACAGGCGGCGGGGGCCGCTGTCGTCCCCATGCGGGGCGGGCAGGTACGAGCGCGGGGCCGTGGCCGGCCAACTGGCGGGCGGCTGCCCCGCCGACGTCACCCGTGGCTCCCACGACGAGCACCCGCGGGCCTGCTCCGTCGCTCAGCGCGCTCCTCGCCTCGGTTCGCCTGACTTCAACGAATCTTCGGATTCCGAGGCGCGCCCGCGGATGCCCGGGAAGGAGGGGGGTCGCGGCGGGAGGCCGGAGCGAGCGGGCCGGCTATCCGTGATCCGCGCGTGGTTCGGCGGGGCTGTCCGGGCTGGTCCCGGGCTTCACGTGGAGGATGTCGCGGGCCTGTTCCGCGGCGCGAGTGATGTTTTCGGAGACGAAGTCGAGGAAGCGGGCGATGTTCTCGAGGCGGGCACCCGCCGGGGTGCCGGGGCCGAGCACGCCGACGCCCTGCCGCGCGGTGTCGACGAGGTGGGCGGTGGAGCGGGCGCTGGCCATCATCGACTGGTACCAGACGTCGTTGTCGACGACGTAGCGCTCGCGGCGTCCTTCGTCGCGTTCCCGGCGGACGAGGTCCTGGCTTTCCAGGAAGGCGATGGCTTTGGAGATGGACGCGGGGCTGACCTGGAGCCGCCCGGCGAGTTCGGACGCGGTGAGGCTGCCCGCGTCGGTGGTGATGAGGCAGCCCAGGACCCGGGCCGTCATCGAGGGCATGCCCGACTGCATGAGGACGGTGGTGAACACCTCCGCGTACGCGCGCACCGCCTCGGCGTCGCGTCCGTATGCCTGCGGGGGCGCCTGCGGACCGCGGGGCGCGGCCCGCGTACTGCGGTGGGCGCGCCGTTCGGTGGCGCGTTGGGCCAGCTCGGCGCGGTAGGCGGTGGGGCCGCCGTTGCGCATCACCTCGCGAGTGATCGTCGAGGTCGGGCGGTCCAAGCGCCTGGCGATCTCCGCGTAGGCGAGGCTGTCGGCCAGACCCCGCGCGATCTCCTGGCGCTCCTGCTGGGTGAGCCTGCCTCCCGGCATCGCGTTCTCCTTCGTGGCCGTGGTCCTCGGTACTCCAGCATAGCGTTCACGTTCATTTCATTGCAATGAATGGGAAGAGGCGTGTTGCGTTGCATTCAAGACCATTGCAACACTTTCACTACGCTCACCTGCATATATAGCCTCTGAGTGCAACGAATGCATTGTCGGATCCCCGAATGCAACGTAGCGTTTCACTCATCGGAAACAGCGGGCCGACCGAGTGCACGCTGCGGAAATACAGAAACAGGGAGAGCATGATGCAGAAGTTCGACACCGTCGCCCCCGTCTTCGCCGTTCTCGACATCCCCGCAGGACGCATCCGGATCATTGCCGCCGACCGGACCGACACCACGGTCGAGGTCCTGCCCGCGGACGCCTCGAAGGGCCGCGACGTACAGGCCGCCGAGCAGACCGCGGTCGAGTACCGCGACGGCGTCCTGCGGATCGCGGCCGCACCCGTCAAGAACCGCATCCTCGGCCACACCGGGTCCGTCGAGGTGACCGTGCGACTGCCCGCCGGATCCCGCGTCGAGGCGAAGACGGCCGCGGCCGACCTCCGCGGCGTCGGGCGGCTCGGGGACGTCGCCTACGAGGGCGCGCAGGGCACGGTCAAGCTTGACGAGACCGCCGGCGCCCGACTCGCCCTCCTCGCCGGGGACATCACGGTCGGCCGCCTGGGCGGCCCCGCCGACATCGGCACCCAGAAGGGCGACATCACCGTCGACGAAGCCGTCAGCGGCACGGTCACCCTGCGCACCGAGGCCGGCGACCTGACGGTCGGCGCCCGCCGCGGAGTCTCGGCCTCCCTCGACGCCGACACGGTCTACGGCCGGATCCACAACTCGCTCAGGAACACGGACGGCGCCCCCGGCCTGACCATCCACGCGAACACCTCCTACGGGAACATCACCGCCCGCAGTCTCTAGTGCCGGAAGGTGTGCCGGGCCGCGGTGTGCGGTGCGGTGCCTCGCACGGCGGAGGGCGGCTCGTACGGGACGCACCGGCGCGGTCCGACGACGCCGCGTGGCGCCGTACGGGGCACCGCGACCCGGTGCGCCTTCCAGGTCACGGCACTAGGCCGGCCCGATCGCTGGTCGAGCGCGCCATCGGACGCCCTTCACCCGCAAGGGCGGCCCAAGGACGGTTCCCTCGGGCGTCGAAGACCGTGTGGACCGCGAGGGTGGAGCCTGTGAAAGCCTGCCGGGGAGTTCCTGACCGCCCTCATGGGGCGCGGCGCCCACCCTCGCCGCCCGCGCGACATACGCGCGGGTGGCAGGTCATGGCTGTCGCTCTCTGGTGGCGGGCGGTTTCGACGTGTAACTTCAGCTCAAGCTGTCGTGGTTCGCAGTTTCTGCCCGCGCCTTGGTGCGGGCGTTTTGCTGTGCGGTGCCGGACCAGGGCGATCACCTCCGGGCCGCGTGGTGCGGACCCGACATCGACTGAGAGGCATGACCATGGCCAGCGGAACCGTGAAGTGGTTCAACGCCGAAAAGGGCTTCGGCTTCATCGCGCAGGACGGCGGCGGACCGGACGTTTTCGCCCACTACTCCAACATCAACTCCACCGGGTACCGCGAGCTCCAGGAAGGCCAGGCCGTGACCTTCGACATCACGCAGGGCCAGAAGGGCCCGCAGGCGGAGAACATCACCGCTGCCTGACGTGAGAAGGCCCGCCCCGGAGCATCCGCTCCGGGGCGGTGCCGTTTTTCGGGGTCCCCCTGTGTCGTCTCTGGGACGGCAGGTTGGTGACGTCGACGCGGGAGCGTGGAAGCGTCATCTCGCTTTGCTCCGAGCTGACTTGGCGAGGGCCGATGAGTGGTCTGCCGTTCGTGCTCGGCTTCGCGGTGCTGCCTCGGCGGATGTGGATCCCGGTCACGAGGGGCCGTCTCCCCTGGTGCTGGCGACGATCATGGCGCTCGTCGTCGTGGCCCCGGGCGCGATCGTGGCTCTCTTGCGGAGCGGGAGGAGTTGAGACGACTGGCCGCGCCGAAGTGGGTCGTCCCCGGACCCGGCGGCGGGCCCAACTCGCCCGCGACGCAGCTCCGTACGCCTCACTCGCGGCTCTGACGCGGCCTGCCGAGAGGCGTCTCGGGCGGGTCGGCCCCGGGTGGTGCGTGGGGCATGATGAGGCGGTGAACTTCGAACCGTACCGTGGTGAGCTGGTGGCGTTCTGCTATCGGATGCTGGGCTCCTTCCACGAGGCCGAGGACATGGTTCAGGAGACGCTGCTGCGGGCCTGGAAGGCCCGTGACCGGTACGACCCGGCGCGTGCGTCGGTGCGGACCTGGCTGTACCGGATCGCCACCAACGTGTGCTTGACGGCGCTCGAAGGCCGTGGGCGGCGGCCGTTGCCGTCCGGGCTGGGGGCGCCGAGCGACGATCCCGGAGCGCCGCTGACGCCGGTGCTCGATGTGCCGTGGCTGGAGCCGTTCCCCGACGCGCGGTTCGATGTGGAGGTACGCGCCGACCTGAGGCTCGCGTGGGTGGCGGCGGTGCAGGTCCTGCCCGCGCGGCAGCGGGCGGTGCTGGTGCTGCGTGACGTGCTGGCTTTCTCCGCGTCCGAGGTCGCCGAGCAGCTGGGGAGCTCGGTCGCAGCGGTCAACAGCGCGCTTCAGCGAGCCCGTTCCGCCCTGACCGGGGTGGGCGACGCCGGGACGGTCGGCGAGCCGGACGATCCCGAGGTGCGCGCCGTGATCCAGCGGTACGTGCGGGCCTTCGAGGCGGCGGACGTGCCCGAGCTGGTCCGGCTGCTGGCCGCCGACGCGGTGCTGGAGATGCCGCCGGTGCCGCTCTGGTACCGGGGCAGCCGGGACTACGGGCGCTTCCTGGAGCGGGTGTTCCAGATGTGGGGGACGGGCTGGACCATGCGGGAGCTCACCGCCAACGGGCAGCCCGCGCTCGCCGCGTACGCCCCGCAGCCCGGCGGCGGACACCGTCTGCACACCCTGCAGGTGTTCACCGTCATGGCGGGCCGGGTCACGCACAACATCGTGTTCACCGACCCGCGGGTCCTGGACGCGTTCGGTCTGCCCGGCGAGTGAGGGATGCGGTCGCTGCTCACGGGTACCTACCGGTGAGAGGCCGGGCCGGATCGAGCCGCCTGGCTTGCCGCGTTCCTGGAGGGATGACGCGTTCCCTACGGGGTTCCCACCGGGTGCGGGCCGTTCCAGAAGGCGCACTGGTGGTCCGCCGCGAAGGAGGTGGTCGGGCGGGTCGACGTGGGGCTGAGGGGCATGACCGTGCCCGGGGCGGCTCGCGGCCACAGGGGCCGGCCCGGGGCCAGCGGGGCGCCGTAGCGGGCGAAGGCGCCCCGGTACCGCTGTATCCGGGTCGCCAGGGACTGCTGGACCGGGGTCAGCGGGCGCTCGCCCATCGTGAACGCGAACAGGTGGGCAAGCTCGGCGCTGTGCGCGTTGGACTCGTCCAGGCCCGGCACCTGTGCACCGGCCAGCGTGGGCGAGTCCGGTCATCGAACTCATAGGCGTAGACGGGTACGTGCTCCGCGAGGAGCCGGGCTGTCCGTGCGGTCTCGCAGGCGGACGTGGAGTCCGTCCGCACGGCCGACATGGCCAGGTACGGAGGCCGTACGCCGACAGCGGGTAGCGCGCGAGCGCCTCCGGGCCCGTATCCCCGTATGCCGCCAGGACCTGGGCGGTGTACTCCCCGGCGTCAGGCGCGGCTGGGTCAGTGCGACGAACAGCCGGGCCTCCGAGCGGGCGTTGCCGATCAGGACGGGCGCCTTGTTCCAGGAGCCGCTCGCTACGGCAGCCGCAGGGTCGAGCGGTAGCGGCCCGTCGCCCGAGGCGGGTCCCGGGATGGGCAGGGTCCGGGCCGCCTCGACCAGGGCGGTTCCCGGGGCGGCGCGCAGGCAGGCCGCCGCTGCCGCCGGATCGGCGCAACCCGGGTGGTTGACGGTCAGGCCGACGCCCTTCGGGAGCAGGGGGCCGGTGCGGGTGCGCGTACGCAGCTGATCGATCAACTTGACCGCGAAGTCCACCGTCCGGCCCATGGCGTTGACGGTCGCGACCGGATCGGGGGCGGCGAGCCCGCCGGTGCTCAGGGCGATCGCGGGGATCCCGTACTCGAGCGCGGCGACGGCGCCGCCGACGGTGCCGGAGTGGGGGGCCAGGGAGGCCACGTTCGGCCCGAAGTTGGTGCCGGAGACCACCAGGTCGGGGGCCCGGCCCTCGAAGACCTCGGAGAGGCCGAAGGCCACCGAGTCGCCGGGGGTGCCGTCCACGGCCCACCCCCGGCTCGGGGTGGCGCACCGTGATCGTGGGGTGCTCGTCATCTTCGTACCGGCGCCGCTCTGGTTGGTCAGCGGAGCCACGATGGTCACGGGGATCAGGTGACCGCCCGTATCGCGGAGACCTTCGGGGCGGCGGCCGCCCCCGGCGTGTACGCCGCGTACGAACGCGCCCGGCCCGGCGGCCGCCCCGTCGACGTCCTGATGGACCTCATAACGGACGAGCTCCTCCGCGTCCCCGCCCTGCGCCTCGCCGAGGCCCGGGCGGCCGTGGGGAATCCGGTGCGGGCCTACCAGTTCGACCTGCCGCAGTCGCCCACGGGGGACGGCTCGGCGCCGCCCACTGCCTCGAACTGCCCTTCGTGTGCGACAACGTCGGGGCACTGGTCGCACGCTCCCCTGGTGGCGGGCCTCGGCCCGGCGGGCCGCGACGGCCTCGCGGCGGCCGTGCACCGGGCGTGGATCGCCTTCGTCCGTACGGGTGACCCCGGCCACCCGGCCCTGCCGCGCTGGGATCCGTACGGGAGCGACCCGCGCACCACCATGCGCTTCGACTCCGTCGTCATTGCGCTCGGCGACCTCGCCGGGGACTCCCGTCGGCTCTTCGCGGAGGTTCCTGGACCGGGACCGATGATCTAACTCGTGTAACCTTGGGGTGAGGACCGAGAGGTGTCGGTCGGCCCGAGGATCGACGAGGACCACATGCCCAGGGAGCCCCGTACCCCCGCCACGATCACCAGCGCCGATGTGGCCCGCCTGGCGGGGGTGTCCCGTGCCACCGTGTCCTTCGTGCTCAACGACACCCAGGGCCACCGCGTCAGCGACAGCACCCGGGCCCGGGTGCTCGACGCCGCGCGCAGCCTCGGCTACGTGCCGCACGCCGCCGCCCGCTCCCTGCGCGCGGGCCGCAGCAACCTCGTCCTGATGCCCGCGTCGGTCTCCGCTTTCGGCCGCCTCGCCAGCGACTGGGTGGACGAGTTCAACACCGAGCTCGAACGCCTCGGCTACACGGTGGTCCTGCACGCGGGCCGGTTCGCCGACCCCGTCGACGCCGCCCGCGCCTGGGCCGAACTGCGACCGGCGGCCGTCTTCGCCCTGGACGGCGGCCAGTTCACCCCGCAGGCCACCGAACTGCTGCGCCGGGCCGGTGCGCGCGCCCTGCTCGCCTTCTCGTCGCACCCCGTCCCGGACGTTCACACCATCGGATTCGACCACGCCCGCATCGGCGCGACCGCGGCCGGACACCTCATCGCCCGGGGCCGCACGCGCATCGGAGTGGTGATGCCGCTGGAGCGCGGGCTCGACACGATCGCCGCACCGCGCCTGGCGGGTGCCGAGTCGGTCGTCGCGCGCCGCATGGCCACCGTCACGCCGGTCGAGATGGCCTACACCCGCGAGTCCGCGACCGCCCTGGCCCGCCGTTGGCGGGAACGGGAGCTGGACGGGGTCTTCGCCTACAACGACGAGTACGCCGCGCTGCTCCAGCACGCGCTCCTGGCCGAGGGGATCTCCGTCCCCGCGGAGGTGGCCCTGGTCGGCTGCGACGACCTCGTCCTGTCCGCGCTGCAGCAGCCCCCGCTCACCACGGTCCGCCTCGATCTGCCGTCGGCGCGGCGGATCGCCGAGGCCCTCCACCAGCTCGTCGACGCCGGGGAGACCGGGCCGATCGGACCGGTGGAGGCCGTCCTCGTCCAGCGCGGATCCTCCTGAGCGTCCCTCGCCGAGCGCCCGGAGCCCGCTGTCGCTGGGCGATTCCGAGCCTCCCGGGCCGGACGCCGCTTCGACGACCGCCCCGCGAGCGCTGAGCCTGCGACCCGTGCCCCGACCCCCTCGCCCCGACGGTTGCGTACCTCGGCGCGGCGCCGGGAAAGCCAATGCGGCGCCTACCGGACCGCGGCCGCCCCCCGGCGGTCGCGGGCGCGCATCCGGTCCCGTTCCAGGGCGGGACCGCAGAGCCACCACGCGAGCAGACCCGCCCCGGCCCCGGCGGCCGCACCGGCCGCGGTGTCGCTGAGCCAGTGCGCGTGCAGCCACGTACGGCTCCACATCATCGCCAGCGTGAACACCGCGCCCCCGGCCCACCACGCCCGTCGCCGGGCGAGGGGAACCAGGAGGACGCCGACGAGCACCACGAGCAGCGCCGCCCCGGCCGCGTGGCCCGACGGGAAGGAGCCGTGGTCGACGCGGACCAGCGGATGCGCCGGGCGCGGCCGGTCCACCAGGTACTTCAGGCCCTGGACCACGAGCAGGCTGCCGAACAGGTACGCGCCGAACAGGAACCCCGCCGAAACCCAGCGCCGCCGGACGAGCAACAGGCCCAGCAACCCGAGCGGTACGACGACCCCGGCCGGGCCGCCGAACCAGTTCAGCACCGCCGCGCACACCGAGGTCAAGCCCTCGTGCGGGCCGCCCATCCACCGCAGCCAGTGTTCGTCCACCCCCTGGAAGGGCGGCCGGGCGGTGTCCCGCCGGACGACGAACCCCACAGCGGCGGCCAGGCCGAGCAGCGCCAGACCGAGTGCGAGCACGCCGGGCCGCCGGGCGCCCCCGGTTGTGCCCGGTGCGGTCCGCGTGCCCGGCGCGCCGGGTCTGCCCGCGGGTGCGGCGGGCGGCGTGGATGTGGTCGTGGACATGGCGTGCTGCCTCTCGGGGGACGCAGGGGGGCTCGGGAGGGTCGGGGAAGGAGCACCGTCCGCCCGCAGGGCGGGGCTGGTGGGGCCTGGTGCGTGGGATCACGCCGCGGAGGAGGGCGTCGATGCGGCGACCGGCGACTGGCGACAACGCGGCGAGCCGGCGTGCCGGACCCCACCAGCCGGACGGGACGTCGACGACACGGCCCGGGGCCCCGGGCTCGTGGTGTGCGTCGTACATGCGGCGCCGGGGGTCCGTGGCGGGGGTACGGCCCGGACGCTGCGCCGGGTCGCACCCCCGCCACAGACTGCGGGTTCAGGCCCGCGCGACCAGGTGCCGGGCGAGGAACGCGACGCTCTCCCCGACGATCTCCGCGATGTCCGGGGAGCCGAGGAAGATGTGGTCGGCGCCGTCCACGGGCCGCAGTACGGCCTCGCCACCGCCGCTCTCCAGCGCCGCGGCGAGCCGCTCGCTCTGGCTGTACGGCACCAGGCCGTCCTGCGTGCCGTGGATCAGCAGGAACGGCGGTACGCCCGGGCTCCCCGCGTACGTGACCGGGCTCGCGGCCCGCGCCAGTTCCGGACGCTGTGCTTCGGTGCCGCCGAGCAGGGCCTCGTACGGATCGGGGAACTCGGCCCCGGCCGGCATCGGGGGCATCGGGTGGCCGGCGAGGACGACCAGGTCGGAGACCCCGTACCAGTCCACGACGGCGAGCACCCCGGTGTCGCCGGAGCCCACGCCCTGCGTACCCTCCAGCGCCTCGGCGTCCGGGCTGCCGGGGCCGACGACTCCGGCGAGCGCGGCCAGGTGGCCGCCCGCCGACTCGCCCCAGACGCCGATGCGGGCCGGGTCGATCCCGAGGGTCTCGGCGTACGCGCGGACGTAGCGGATCGCGGCCTTGACGTCGTGGAGCTGGGCCGGGAAGGGGGCTTCGAGGCTGTGCCGGTAGTCGATGGAGACCAGGGCGAGCCCGGCCGCCAGTACGGAGCCGTGCAGCAGCTCGACGGGCACGGTCGGCGGCGGGTAGCGCCGGTCGCCGTCCAGCCAGCCGCCGCCGTGGATCCAGACGACGGCCGGGAAGGGGCCCTCGCCGGCGGGGAGCTGCGCGTCGAGCAGCCGGGGCCGGTAGCCGGGGGTGGTCGCGTAGGTGATCCCGTCGAACCGGCGCACCCCGTGTCCGTCGGTGACGGGAGCCACGGGGGGCAGGTACGGCGGGGGCGGCCAGGTCATGTCGGCAGCGGGGGCGACGGGGGGAGATTGCGTCATTGCGGCCCTTCCGATTCGGCGCGGCCCCAAGGGCCGGCAGGGCCCGGCGAAGGCCGGGCTTCGTAACGTTTGTCCGGAATGCTTGTACAGGTCACCGCGGCGGGTTAGCGTGTTACACGTGTAATCAGGACTCTAGCGACGCGTTTCCGCTGACCACAAGCCCAGCGGCGAGGAGAGTTCCGGCCGACGCCGCGGGCTGGAGGGCGGATCGTCGCCCTCCGGGAGCACGCCATGCGCACCGCCCCTGCACCCCAGCCGATTCCCGCCCCCGCCGCCGTTCCCGGCTTCCGTGAGGCCCCCGCCTCCGTACCCGCCCCAACGGCCACGCCCGGCTCATCGTCGACATCAGCTCCGGCATGACCCTGGAACCCGGCGACGTCATCGCCACCGGATCCCCCTCCAGGGTCGGCGCAGCCATGGTCCCGCCGGAGTTCCTCGTACCCGGCGACACCGTCGAGGCCATCGTCGAGCGCATCGGCACCCTCACCAACCCCGTCGGCGGCGCCCGCTAAGGAGTCACCGTGCCATCCCGTACCTACCGCACCGGCCAGATCGTGCCGAGCTCCAACGTCATCATGGAGACCGAGGTCCCCGCCGTCCTGCGGGCCCGCGAGACCCTCCTGCCCGAGGAGCGCTTCACCTTCCACTCCAGCCGGATGCGCATGACCCGGGTGACCCCGGAGCAGCTGAAGGCCATGGACGCGGACTCCGACCGCTGCGCCCTGGAACTCTCCGACGCCCGGGTCGACGTACTCGGCTACGGCTGCCTCGTCGCCATCATGAGCACCGGCCTCGGCTACCACCGCGCCGCCGAGGAGCGGCTGCGCACCCGTTCGACGTCGCCGCCCACGACCCGGCCCGGCTGCCCGGCCTCGCCCGGGCCCCGGACCACGCGGACGCCGACGCCGTGGTGCTCTCCGCCTGCGTGCAGATGCCCTCCCTCGGCGCCATCGAGGAGGCCGAACAGCGCCTGGGCAAGCCGGTGGTCTCCGCCGCCGGGTGCACCGCACACCAACTGCTGCGGGCCCTGGGCCTGGACGCCGTGGCGCCGGGCACCTGCTCTCGGGCGCGTACGCACGGGCGCCGCTGCCCGGGTAGGCCCGTCGGCCCGGCAGGGGGCCTCGATAAGATCTCCACCGCGTGCCTCGCCGTCGCCGCGCACAGAAGGTGATCATGTCGGACGGTCCCCTCAGGCCCAGCTCCTTGATCAACACGGTCTACGGGGCGTTCCTGCGCAGCATCGGCGGCTGGATCTCCATCGCCGACCTGATCACGCTGATGGGCGAGCTGGACGTGGGCGGCCCGGCGGTCCGTTCGGCGATCTCGCGGCTCAAGAAGCGCGGGGTGCTCGAATCCGAACGCCGGGGCGCCACCGGCTACCGCCTCAGCCCCGCCGCGCACCCCGTCTTCGACGAGGGCGACCGCCGGATCTTCGCCAGCCTGGAGCCGGCCGATCTGTCGGACGGCTGGGCCATGGCGGTGTTCTCCGTACCCGAATCGGAGCGCAACCACCGCTGCCAGCTGCGCACACACTTGACCCGGCTCGGCTTCGGCACCATCGCCCCCGGTGTGTGGCTGGCGCCGGGCCGGCTGCTGGAGGACGCGCGCGGCATGCTGGTACGGCTCGGACTGAGCGATTACGTCCACCTGTTCGCCGCCGACTACGCCGCCTTCAGCGACCTCTCCGCCACGGTGAGCCAGTGGTGGGACTTCCCGGCGATCCAGAGCCAGTACGCGGCCTTCACCGACAGCTGCGCCCCCGTCGCCGCCCGCCTGACGGCGGGGGAGCGGCCCGAACCGGCGGACGCCTTCCGCCACTACGTGCCGCTGCTCACCCAGTGGCGCCGCCTGCCCTACCTCGACCCGGCTGCCCACCGAGCTGCTCCCCGCCGACTGGAACGCCGTGACGGCCCGCCAGGTGTTCCAGCAACTCCACGCGGCCCTGCTGGAACCAAGCCTGCGCCACGTGGAGCAGGTCACGGGCCTGCGCCCCTGAGCGGGCGGGCACCCTTGAGGGGGAGGGTGCCCCTGCCGCACCTCAGAGCAGCGGCCGGACGATCGTGACCCCGCGGCCCGGGGCCGTTCCCATCGCGGCCAGCGCCGCCGGGGCCGCGGCCAGCGGGATCGTCGCGGTGACCAGCAGGTCCGGGCGCAGCGCCCCGGAGCGGACCAGCTCCATCATCGGCGGGTAGGCGTGCGCCGCCATCCCGTGGCTGCCCAGCACCTCCAGCTCCCAGCCGATCACCCGCTCCATCGGCAGCGGAGTGCCCCCGTCCACCGACGGCAGCAGTCCGACCTGTACGTGCCGTCCGCGCCGCCGCAGCCCCGCCACCGAGGCCGCGGCCGTCCCGGCCGAGCCCAGCGCGTCGAGCGACAGGTGGGCCCCGCCTCCCGTCAGCTCCCGCACCGCGTCGGCCGCGCTGCCCCGCGCCGGGTCCACGCAGTGCTCGGCGCCGAACCGGCGGGCCAGTTCCAGCGCCCCGGGCGCCGTGTCGACGGCGACCACCCGGGCTCCGGCCGCCGCCGCGATCATCACGGCGGACAGGCCCACCCCGCCGCAGCCGTGCACCGACACCCACTCGCCCGGCGCCACCCGGCCCTGCGCGATCACCGCCCGGAACGCCGTCGCGAACCGGCACCCCAGCCCCGCCGCCGTCGCGAACGACAGCTCCTCCGGCACCGCCACCAGGTTCACGTCGGCGTTCTCCAGCGCCACGTACTCGGCGAAGGAGCCCCAATGCGTGAAACCGGGCTGGGTCTGCCGCCGGCACACCTGCTGCTGACCCGCCGCACACTCGGGACAGCTCCCGCAGGCGCACACGAACGGCACGGTGACCCGGTCCCCGGCCCTCCAGCGGGCCACGTCGGAGCCCACCGCCTCGACCACCCCGGCCAGTTCGTGCCCCGGCACGTGCGGCAGCGCGATGTCCGGATCGTGCCCCATCCAGCCGTGCCAGTCACTGCGGCACAGCCCGGTCGCCTCCACCCGTACGACCACCCCGCCGGGAGCCGGAACGGGCTCCGGCACGTCCCTGACCCTGGCCCGCTCCCCGAACCGCTCGAAGACCACAGCGCGCACGTCAACCGCCCCTCGCTCGACTGCCCCGCAGGCTACCCGGCCCGCCCCCGTCCGACCCGTGCCCGGGTGCGAAGCTTCCCGGACCGCCGTCATCGCGTAGCGGGCGGCGTCGGCGCGGAGAGCCGGGCCAGCGCCAGGACTCCCGCGCACACCAGGGCCGCGCCCAGGAGCTGGGGGAACAGCCACCAGCCCGAGCGCAGCCGCTCCCCGTACAACAGGACTCCCAGCGCCACCCCGACGGTGGCGTCGCCCAGGGTCAGGGCGGGCTGGGAGGCGACCAGCGGGCCGCCCTGCATGGCGTGTTCGAGGAGCAGCAGCGCCCCGATGCCCGTCGCCCCGAACGTGTAGGTCTGCCAGGTGGTCAGGAACGCCACCAGGCCCCGGTCGGTGAGGACGAGGACGGCGGACTTCATCAGGGCGGCGGTCAGCGCGTAGCAGATCGCGGTGGCCCCGCCGAGGTACCCGGCGCGGGCGCGGCCCGGTGGCCGCCGCAGCCCGGCCCCGGCCAGAGCCACCGCCGCGCCCGCGCACACGACCAGCGCGGGGAGCCACCGGTCGAGCGGTACGTGCGTCCGGTTCCCGGCGGGCGAGGCCGCGGCCAGCGCCAGCCCCAGCCCGGCCACGACCGCGGCCACCGCCAGCCACAGGGCCCCGGGCAGCGGCTGACGGGTCACCAGCGAGGCGATCAGCAGCGCGAGCGGCAGCTCCATGACGAACAACGGCTGTACGAGGGCCAGCGGCCCGGTCGCCAGCGCCACGGCCTGCCCCGCTCCCGCGGCGATCACGGCGGCGATCCCGGCGATCCATACGGGCCGCCGCAGCAGGTCGGCGATCAGCCCGAGGCGGAATCCGGCGCTCTGCGGCACGGTGAGCGCGGCCCGCCGCTGCAGCACGGTGGCCAGGGCGTTGCTGAGCGCCGCGTTCAGTGCGAAGAGGACCGGCGGGAGAAGACCCATCCGGCGATCCTCCCGCCGCCCCGGCCCCAGGACACCCGGCGACACCGCCGGACACCCCCATTGGCCCGTTCGGTCCCTACTCCCTCATCGCTGCTTCGTCGGCCGGCTGTCCCGCGCGGCGGCCGGTCACCACCAGATCACCCGCCGCGGTGCGCCGCGCGAGGAGGCCGGTGCGGAAGTAGCCGTCGGCGGTGAAGCAGTACGCGTTCCGGTCGGGCGCCCGGTAGTAGCCGCGCGGGATGGAGGGGCCCCGGGCGAGGAGTTCGCCGGGCTGCCCGTCGGGTACGTCCTCGCCGTCGACGCCGACGATGCGGATCTCGTCGTCGGGCGAGAGCGGGCGGCCCTGCGTGGCGAGCACGCTCTCGCCCGGATCGGTGGGCCGGGTGAGGGTGAGCAGCCCCTCGGCGGTGCCGAAGACCTGCTGCGGGCGGCAGCCCAGTTCGGTACCCACGCGTGCGGCGGTCGGCCGGTGCGAGGGGGCGCCGCCGACCTGCACGAGCCGCAGACTGCTGACGTCGGCCCGCACCGTGGGCAGTGCGTCGAGCCAGAGCCGGGCGGCGTCGGCGGTCACCGAGGTGATGGTGACCCGCTCCCGTTCGATGACCCGCAGGCATGCGGCGGCCTCCTGGTCCTCGACCAGGACGACGGCGCCGCCGACGGAGAGGGTGCCGACGATGCCGGGGCAGCCGAAGGCGAAGGGGGACTCGGCGGGCAGCGCGGCGAGGTACACGTCGCTCTCGGAGAGCGACACCAGCTCGGCGGCGGCCCGCGCCTGGTAGGCGTAGTCGTTGTGCGTGCGCGCAACGAGTGCGAGTGGCGCCCGGGTGCTCCCGCCGGAGGGGAGCAAGAAGGCCACCTGGTCGGCGCCCCGCGCGAGCGGCGGGCCGGGCGGGGAGTCGAGGGAGCCCAGCGGGAAGTAGTGACAGCTTGAGGTGTCGGTCGTGAAACCACCGTACGGGGAGGAGGTGCCGGGCGCCTCGTAGGTGAACACCCGCCGCAGGAAAGGACCTTGGGACGCGATGTCCGCGGCCATCGCCGTGTGGTCGAAGCCCTGGTACGTCGAGGGGCCGACGTATCCGACGGCCTCGGTGACCCGCACGAGGCGCGACACCTCGGCCGTGCGGTACGAGAGCGGGCAGAACACGGGGACCGCGCCGACGCGCATCAGCGCGAACACGGCGAGGACGAACTCGGGAACGTTCGGCAGCTGGACGACGACCCGCTGCCCGGACCGCAGGCCGCGCAACTGGAATCCGGCGGCCATACGGTCCACCCGGCGGTTCAGCTGCGCGTACGTGAGGCGGGTGGCGCCGTGCACGAGCGCGGTCCGGGGCCCGCACTCCTGGGCCCGGTCGCGCAGCAGGTTGTCCAGCGTCAGGCCACGCCAGTACCCGGCCAGCCAGTAGCGGTCGGCGAATTCCTCGGGCCAGGGAGTGCAGCCGTGGAGCATGGATCCCCTTCGCCTCTTCCCGTACCGCACTGCCCGCGCGGCCGGGGGCGGGGCGCGGTGCCCTCGCCGCCGTACCGGCCCGCCCATCCAATCCTGCGGACGCCCTACACTCAATGCGCGTTTCCCACCATGGGTGTTGAGCCCCCTCAGTAGATGACCCAAAGAGCCGCGCCGACCAGAAGGACGAAGCGTCATGCCCACCAGAACACTGACGATCCCCACCGCGGACGGTCATGCCGACGCCTTCGCCGCCTATCCCGACGGCAACGGCCGGCACCCGGGGGTGCTGTTGTACATGGACCTCTTCGGCGTGCGGCCCGCGCTGCGGGAGATGGCCCGCGAACTGGCCGGGCACGGCTACTACGTGCTCGTCCCCAACCTGTTCTACCGGCACGGCCCCGCGCCCGTGGCCGAACTTCCCGAGCACCTCGGACGGGACGCCCGGCCCGCGGTCTTCGCCCGGCTGCTGCCCCTGCTGGAGGCGCACACCACCGAACGCGCCCTGCGCGACGCCGACGCCTACCTCGGGTTCCTCGGTGCCCAGCCAGAGGTCAGCGCCGGACCGGTCGCCGTGACCGGCTACTGCATGGGCGCCGCCCTCGCGCTGCGTACGGCGGCGGGCCGCCCCGACCGGGTGGCCGCCGTCGCGGGCTTCCACCCCGGCCCCCTGGTCACCGACACGCCTGACAGCCCGCACCTCCTGGCCCCCGGGATCACCGCCCCGGTCCACCTCGGCCTCGCCGAGAGCGACTTCACCCCCGAGGCCGTCGGCGAACTGACCCGGGCCCTGGACTCGGGAGGCGTCGACCACACCTGCGAGATCTATCCCGGCACCGTCCACGGCTTCACCATGTCCGACACGGATGCCTTCGACCCCGCCGCACTACAGCGCCACTGGGACCGCCTGGTCCCGCTGCTCGACCGCACCCTGACCAACGGCTGAGGTCATTGCGGCAGGGCGTCCCCTTGCACCGCCTGGATGTCCAGTTCCACCTTCAGGGTGGTTCCGATGGCGGCGATGCCCGCCTGGATGACCTGGTTGTAGTTCATCGCGAAGTCCTCGCGGCGCAGCTCCGCGGTGGCGCGGAAGGCGGCGCGCGTACCGCCCCAGGGATCGGCCCCGGTGCCGAGGTAGGCGAGGTCGAGGTCGACGGGTCGGACGACCCCGTGCAGGGTCAGTTCGCCGTGCACGGTCCACCGGTCGGAGCCGACGGGGGTCAGCGCGGACGAACGGTAGCGGATCTCCGGATACGTCTCCACGTCCAGGAAGTCCGCCGATTTCAGGTGGCCGTCACGCGTCGCGTTGCCGGTGTCTATGGAGGCGGCGGTGATCACCGCCGCCACGCGGGAGGCGGACACCTCCTGCGGGGCGATCTCGATCCGCCCGGTGAACGCGGTGAAGCGCCCGTGCACGCTGGAGATGCCCAGGTGCTGCGCGACGGCGCCCACGGAGGAGTGCGCCGGGTCGATCGCCCACGATCCGGGCGGCGGCAGTTCGGTGCCCCCCTGGCGGGCGAGGACCACGGTGCCCACCTCGGCGCGTCCGCTCGCCGTCACCAGCGCGCTGGACGCGCGGGGCGCGTAACCGACCGCCGTGACGATCACGGTGTACGCCCCCGGAGCGAGCGCGGTCGCGTCGCGCACGGCGCCCTCTCCGTCGGCCTCGGCGCGCACCACCTGTGCGCCGGTCATGTCGGTCACCGTGACGACCGCGTGCGATACGGCCCATCCGTCCCGCGTGCGGATCCGTGCGGTCAGTCCCATCCCGTTGTCTCCCTGTGAAGCTTCTCGATGATCGTGTCGACCGGTCCGGACGGCCGGAGCCGGAACCGCACCGGCCCGTGGGGCGCGCCGTTGTTCGGGGCGCGCCCCACGGGCCGTGGGCGGCTACTCGCCGGGGTGCGCGAGTTCGATGTCGTGCCCCTCGACGCCCGGACCGCCCACGGTCAGGGACGTGGCCACCGGCGGGTACCCCGTCGCGATGACGGTGTAGTCGCCGCCGCTGAGGTCGGCGAAGGCGTACGCGCCGTCCGATCCGGTCCTGGCCGTGCCGACGACGTTCCCCGCTGCGTCCACCAGGGTGACCCGCGCGTCGCCGAGCGGTCCGTCCGGCGCCCGTACGACGCCCTGGACCCGTGCGCCCGCGCTGAGTTCGACCGCGACGCGGGTGACACCGGCGCCGCCGACCTCGACGGGCAGCGCCACCGGGCGGTGGGCGGGGGCGTTCACCGCGACGGTCACGGAGCCCGGGACCAGGTCGGTGAAGGTGAACTCGCCGTCGGGGCCGGTGGTCCCGGTGGCCAGGACGTCACCGCGTACGTCGGTCACGATGACCATGGCCTCGGCGACGGGGGCCGCGGTCCCGGCGGCCCGGACGAGCACGCTCAGACCGCTCGTCCCGCTCAGCAGGATGTCGTAGGCGAGGGGCTCGCCGTTCACGACGATCGTGGAGGCCTGCGGCTGGAAGCCGTCGGCCGAGGCGATCAGGACGTACGAGCCGGTACCGGGCGCCTCCACGGCGTACCCGCCGTCGGCCCGCGCGACCGAGCGGCCGAGCTGTCGCCCCGCGAGCGAGATCAGCGTCACCGCGGCCTGCGGCACGGGCGCGTTCTCGGCGCCGCGCACGTGGCCGCGCACCGGAGTGCCACCGTTCCCGGGGCCGGACCCCTCGTGCGGGGACGCGGACGGGGACGCGTCCGTGGATGTGGACGGGGTGACCGGGGCGGCCTGCGGGAGGACGCCCTGTGCGCCCTGCTCCGACTGCTCGCTCTGCTCCGACCGCGCGGTCGCGGGGTTCGCGGCGGTCGCGGCCGGGGCGTCGGACCGTTCGGTCTGGGCCAGACCGCCCGAGGTCCGCAGCGGGACCTCCTTGATGAAGATCGTCACGAGGAAGGCGATCAGCGCCAGCGGCGCGGCGATCAGGAAGACGTCCGCGATGCCGTGGCCGTACGCGCTCTCCATCACGGTACGCAGCGGCGCGGGCAGGCTGTTCATGTCGGGGATGGTGCCGCCGGTGTTCGAAGCGGCCGCGGCGGCCTGGTACTTCGGGTCGAGGGTGGCGAGTCCGTCCTTGGCGTAGTGGGTGATCCGGTTGGCCATGACGGCGCCGAGCGCGGAGACGCCGATCGCACCGCCGAGGGACCGGAAGAACGTCACGGTGGAGCTGGCCGAGCCGAGGTCGGCGGGTGCCACCTGGTTCTGCGTGCACAGGACCAGGTTCTGCATCATCATGCCGATGCCGAGGCCCAGGAGCGCCATGAAGATCGCGATGTGCCAGTACACGGTGTCGTAGCGGATCGTGCCCAGCAGGCCCAGGCCCGCGGTCACCAGCACACCGCCGCTGAGCAGCCACGCCTTCCAGCGGCCGGTCTTGGTGATGACCTGGCCGGAGACTGTGGAGGAGATGAACAGACCACCGATCATCGGGATGGTCATCACGCCCGACATGGTCGGGGACTTGTCGCGGGCCAGCTGGAAGTACTGGCTGAAGAACACCGTGCCGGTGAACATCGCGACGCCGACGAAGAGCGAGGCGATGGACGACAGGGCGATGGTGCGGTTGCGGAACAGGCGCAGCGGGATGATCGGCTCGCTCGCCCGGCTCTCGACGAGCAGGAACAGCAGCCCGAGCACGATCGATCCGCCGACCATGGCGCCGGTCTGCCACGACAGCCAGTCGTACTTGTCGCCGGCGAAGGTGACCCAGATCAGCAGCAGGGAGACGGCGGCGGAGATGAGGAAGGCGCCGCCCCAGTCGACCTTGACCTCACGCTTGACGACGGGCAGGTGGAGGGTCTTCTGGAGGACGATCAGCGCGATGATCGCGAAGGGGACGCCGACGTAGAAGCACCAGCGCCAGCCGAGCCACTCGGTGTCGGTGATGACACCACCCAGCAGGGGACCGCCGACGGTGGCGACGGCGAAGACGGCGCCGAGGTAGCCGGAGTACCGTCCGCGCTCGCGCGGGGAGATCATCGCGGCCATCACGATCTGCGCGAGGGCCGAGAGACCGCCGACGCCGACGCCCTGCACGACGCGGCAGGCGATGAGCATCCCGGCGTTGTGCGAGAGGCCCGCGGCGGCCGATCCCAGTACGTAGATGACGAGGGCTATCTGTACGAGCGCCTTCTTGCTGTACAGGTCGGAGAGCTTGCCCCACAAGGGCGTGGTGGCGGTCATGGAGAGCAGCGCCGCCGTGACGACCCAGGTGTAGGCGGACTGGCCGCCGCCCAGGTCGCCGATGATCTGGGGCAGGGCGTTGGAGACGATCGTCGACGACAGGATCGCGACGAACATGCCGAGCAGCAGCCCGGAGAGGGCCTCCATGATCTGCCGGTGGGTCATCGGCGCCGCGGCGTCGCCGCCTCCGTGCTTGGCGTGTGAGCCCCGCACACCGGTCGGTGTGGTGGTTGCCATGGGCTTCCTAACGTTCTTCATGCGGGCGTTCGGGTGATCGGTTCTGTCGTGTCCCGGGGACCGCCGCGGTCAGCGGCCGTCGCCGAAGCTCGTGCGCAGTCGGCTCATGAGCTGGGCGAGCCGGCTCACCTCGTCGTCGGTCCAGTCGCTCAGCCGGTCGGCGAGGAGCCGTGTCGTACGACGGGAGAGCTCGTCCAGCTGCTCCTGCCCGGTGGTGGTGAGGCGCAGGATGCGCGAGCGCCTGTCGGCTGGGTCGGGGGAGCGTTCGACCCAGCCCCGGTCCGCGAGATGCGCGACATGGCGGCTGGTCACCGACATGTCCACGGAGAGCAGCTCGGCCAGCCCGCTCATCCGCATGGCGCCGTGTCTGCCGAGGAGCGTCATCACGGCGGCGGAGGCCACCGGGCAGCCCTGGGGCAGGATCCGCCCCATGTCCCTCTTCACGGCGCCGATGGCGCTGAGCTCGCGAGCCAGTTCCTCGTACCGCGTCTGTCCGGCCATCACACCTCCCAGGTGGTTGCTCTAGGCAACCGTAAAAAGGTTGGTTGCTCCAGGCAAATCAAATCGGGTACGTGAGGATAAAAAGTTGACCAAGGCGGGTATTGCCTCCTTAAATTCGCAGGTCAGGTGGGTGTGGTCGGGCGTCGGGAGAGGGTCCTAGCCCCTCGGGCGGGCCCGGCGGGCGGCGCGGGCGGGGCGGGCGACGCCGGATCCCGGTCCGACTGGCCCAGCAGGCGCACGCTCCGCGTGCGACTCGTCGCGGGCGGTGACGCGCCGGACGGGTGGTCGGCGTCACGGCGCACGGCGGCGGGAAGGCCATCCGACGCGATGGGTCCGTGCGCCGTCCAGGTCCTCCGCGCGACGCGGGCTCCGCCGCCCGCGACCGTCGGCCGAAACGACCTCGCCGAAGCGTCCTCCTCCCCGCGGACGGGCCGGGCATGCGCTCCGAGCCCCGACCCCCGAGCCCCGACTCCTGAGTCCCGGACCCCGGACCACGAGAGGCGCGCACGGCAGCGTCCTGCGAGCCGCGACGCTCTGCGCCCGCCGGGCGCGCTCTGGCCACCGCGAGCCGGCGCCGCGCCGGGGCGGATGCCAGCGACGCCGCGCCGCTCTCCGCAGCCCTCACCGGCTCCGCACACCTGGCGGCCGGCGCCTTCGCGGCCGCGTGGAGGCTCCCCGGCGAGGCCGCCACCCGGGCGAACCCTCCCGCGCCCCTGCCCCGTCCTGATGCGCCCCATCGGGTGGATCGGCTGCCCCGTGTGGTGACGGCCGTCGCGGCGGGGGACGGATGGCTGTGGCTCAAGGGAACCCGACCGAGCGCATCCGTCCGCCCCGCGAGGGCGGAACAGGGGGCAAGCGCCCCTTCACGATCCGGAGGACCAGATGCACGCGAGGTCGGTTGCCCGACATCCCCTGCCAACCTCTCAACGGACACACCTGGCCGCGTTTCCCGTCGCGGGCGCCGCGCGGGCGGACGCCGTCGACGCGGACGTGGCGGGCGCCGTGGCCCGCGAGCTGAGGCTCCTGTGCGCCGAACTCGTGGAAGACAGCCGCGCCCTCGACGAGGTCTTCGCCACCGACATCACGGAGCGGCTGTCCTCCTTCACCCTGAGCGGCGGCTCGCGCATCCGGCCCCAGTTCCTCTGGTGGGCCCTGCGCGCCTGCGGCGGCGGTGACACGCACACCGCAGCGGCCCTGCGCGTCGCGGCCGCGCTCGAACTCATCCAGACCTGTGCGCTGATCCACGACGACGTCATGGACCAGTCGGCCGTACGCCGCGGCCGCCCGTCCTTCCACCGCCAGCTCGCGTGCCAGTACCCGACCGCGGCGTCCCCGCGGGGCTCGGGCCCGTCGTCGTTCGCCACGTCGGCCGCCGTGCTCGCCGGGGACCTCGCGCTCGCCCGGGCCGACGACCTGGTGGCCGGGGCCGACCTCGATCCCGCGGTACGTACGGACGTCCTGCGGATCTGGCGGGCCATGCGGACCGAGATGGTCGCGGGCCAGTACCTCGACCTCCGCGGCCAGGCGACCACCTCCCGCTCCGCCGCGCAAGCCATCCGTACCGTCTGCCTGAAGACCGCCCGCTACACCGTCGAACAGCCGCTGGCCCTCGGCGCGGCGCTGGCGGGCGCCGACGAGGCCACGTCAACGGCCCTGACGGCCGCCGGCCGGTGCGCGGGCATCGCCTTCCAGCTGCGCGACGACCTCCTCGGCGTGTTCGGCGACCCGGCCGTGACCGGAAAGCCCTCGGGAGACGACATCCGCTCCGGCAAGGCGACGTACCTCGTCGCCCTGGCCCACACCCGGGCCCGCGCCACCGGCGCCACCGAGGTCATCGACCTCCTGCGCGCCTGCCGGGAGGAAGCCGACCTGTCCGGCTCCCTGCTGGCCGCGGTCCGCGACGCCCTGCGCTCCACGGGGGCCCCGGCCCTGGTCGAACGGCGGATCGCGCGCCTGGTGCGGGCCTGCGAACGCGCCTTCGCCGCGGCGGGTCTGCACGGCCTCGCGGCCCGGCGCCTCGCCGAGCTGCTGGAACGCGTCGCCTCGCCCTCCGCGCTCACGGCGAGCCCCGCACCCACGGGCCGCGAGGGAGGGGTCCGGTGAAGGCGGTCACGGGACGTACCGACCACGTGGTGGTCGTCGGCGCCGGACTCGCCGGTCTCTCCGCCGCCCTGCACCTCCTCTGCGCGGGGCGGCGCGTCACCATCGTCGAACGCGACCCCCTGCCCGGCGGCCGGGCGGGCCGCATCGAGCGCGATGGTTACCGCTTCGACAGCGGCCCCACCGTCCTCACCATGCCGCACCTGCTGGAGGAGGCTTTCGCTGCGGTCGGCCAGGAGATGTCGCGGCGGCTCACCCTGCGGCCGCTCCACCCGGCCTACCACGCCCGCTTCGCGGACGGCAGCAGCCTCGACGTCCATACGGGCGCCCAAGCGATGGAAGCCGAGATCGAACGCTTCGCCGGAGGCCGGGAAGCCGCCGGTTACCGGTGCCTGCGCCAGTGGCTGCACGAGCTCTACCGAGCCCAGATGGGCCGGTTCATCGACACCAACTTCGACTCGCCCTTCTCGCTCCTGAACCCGGACCTCGTCAAGCTCGCCGCACTGGGCGGATTCGGGCGCCTCCAGCCGAAGATCGGGCAGTTCCTCTCGGACGAGCGGCTCCAGCGCGTCTTCTCCTTCCAGGCCCTCTACGCGGGCGTACCCCCGGCCCGCGCGCTCGCCGCCTACGCCGTCATCGCCTACATGGACACCATCGCCGGCGTCTACTTCCCCGAAGGCGGGATGCACGCCGTACCCACCGCGATGTCCCAGGCCGCGGCGGACGCGGGTGCCACGCTCCTGTACGGGCAGACGGCCACGCGTCTGGAGCGCGTGGGCGACCGGATCACCGCCGTCGTCACCGACCGAGGGCGCGTCCCCTGCGACGCCGTCGTCCTCACCCCCGACCTGCCCGTCGCCTACCACCTCCTCGGCGGCCGGCCGCGCCGCCCGGTCGCCCTGCGCCACTCCCCGTCGGCCGTCGTCCTGCACGTCGGAACCGACCGGACCTGGCCCGAACTCGCCCACCACACCATCCTGTTCGGCGCCGCCTGGAAGCAGACCTTCAAGGAGCTCACCCGCACGGGCGCCCTGATGAGCGACCCCTCGCTCCTCGTCACCCGGCCCACCGCCACCGACCCGGCCCTCGCGCCGCCCGGGAAGCACACCCACTACGTGCTGGCCCCCTGCCCCAACACCACCGTCGGACCCTCGGCCGTCCGCTGGACGTACCTCGGGCCCCGCTACCGGGACACCCTGCTCCGGGAGTTGGAGCGCCGCGGGCTCACCGGCTTCGAGGACGCCATCGACACGGAGGTCCTCGTCACCCCCGCCGACTGGGCCGCGCGGGGCCACGCCGCGGGCACCCCCTTCTCCGTCGCCCACACCTTCCCCCAGACGGGCCCCTTCCGGCCCCGCAACCTCGTGCGGGGCACGGCCAACGCCGTACTCGCCGGGTGCGGCACCACCCCGGGCGTAGGCGTCCCCACCGTCCTGATCTCCGGCCGCCTCGCCGCCGCGCGGATCACCGGGCTGCCCGGAGCCACCCGCCGGAGCGCGGCCCGGCCACTTCCCGAGGAGAAGAAGGGCAACCCCGCATGACACGGCGCGAACTCGACGCGGCCGCGATCACCGACCCCGCACTGCGTGCGGCCTTCACCCGGTGCCGCCGCCTCAACGCCCAGCACGGCAGGACGTACTTCCTCGCCACCCGGCTGCTGCCCGCCCGCCGCCGCCCGGCCGTGCACGCCCTCTACGGCTTCGCCCGGCTCGCCGACGACATCGTCGACGACCCGGCGGTCTCCGGCGACCGCGCGCAACGTCTGCACGCCCTCTCCGTCGATCTCCGTACGGCGATGAACGGCGCCCCCGGCCACCACCCCGTGGTCACCGCCGTCGCCCACACCGCACACCGCTACCGCATTCCCCACCACCACTTCGACGACTTCCTGGGGTCCATGCGCAGCGACCTCACCGTCACCGACTACGCCACCCTGGACGCCCTGCGGGGTTACATGCACGGCTCCGCCGCCGTCATCGGGCTCCAGATGCTTCCCGTACTCGGCCACACCACCTCGCGGGAGGAGGCCGCTCCGCACGCCGCGGCGCTCGGGGAGGCCTTCCAGCTCACCAACTTCCTGCGGGACGTGGGCGAGGACCTCGACCGCGACCGGGTCTACCTGCCCGCCGACCTGCTGGGCGCCGACGGCGTGGACCGGGAGCTGCTCCAGTGGAGCAGGCGCACCGGCCGGCGCGACCCCCGCATCGTCCGCGCCCTGCGCTCCGCCGCCGCCCTCACCCGTCGGTTCTACGCCGCCGCGGAACCGGGGCTGGACATGCTCGAACCCGTCTCGCGGCCCTGCGTCCGTACCGCCTTCATCCTCTACGGGGGCATCCTCGACGCCGTCGCCCGGGACGGGTACGCCAGCGTCCACCAGCGCTCCGCCGTCCCCCTGACCCGGCGAGCGGCGGTCGCCGCCGTCGGACTGGCCAGGATCGCCGCGGCCCGCCTGGCGGCCCCCGCGGCCCCCGCGGCCCGCGCCGCCCGTACCGCGCCCGCCGCACCCGTCGTCGAGGAGTCGTCCTCATGAGCCCGCGTCCCGCCCGCCGCCACCGCTTCCCGGTCAGCCTGCGCAGCGACCCGGTGGCCTGGCACCGGCAGCGGCCCACCTGGCGGGAGGCCTCACCCGCGCTCATCGCCGCGGCGCTCAAACAGGCCCAGGGCCGCCCCACCGGCAACTGGTACGTACTCGGCCCGAGTTCGGCCGTACGAGCGGACTCCGCCTTCGGCGCCACGGTCGGCGGTCGCGAGATCGTGGCCTGGCGCGGCGGCGACGGCGCCCTCGTCGCGGGCCCGGGCGCCTGCCCGCACCTCGGCGCCGCCCTGGCCCAGGCCCCCGTCCATCGCGGCACCCTGATCTGCCCCTGGCACGGACTCGCGCTGAGCGGCGCCCCCTTCGCGGGCTGGAGCCCCCACCCCGCCCACGACGACGGCGTGCTCGCCTGGGTGCGGCTGGACGACTACGGCGGCGAACCGCCCCTCGACACCCCCGCGGTGCCGCTCCGCCCGCCCGCCGCCACCTCCCTGGCCACGGTGTACACCGGTACGGGCACGTGCGAGCCCGAGGACATCGTCGCCAACCGCCTCGACCCGTGGCACGGAGCGTGGTTCCACCCGTACTCCTTCGTCGACCTGAGCGTGCTCGACGTCGGCGCCGACTCCGGCGTCCTCACCGTCCGGGTCTCCTTCAAGGTGGCCCCGCGCGTCGTGGTGCCCGTCACCGCGGAGTTCACCGCCCCCGGCCCCCGCACCGTCGTGATGCGCATCGTCGAGGGCGAGGGGGCGGGTTCCGTCGTCGAGACCCACGCCACGCCCCTGGGAACCGACCGCGATGGCCGCCCCCGCACCCGCGTCGTCGAAGCCGTCGTCGCGAGCTCCGGCCGCCCCGGCTTCGCCGTCGCCCGCGCCGCGGCCCCCCTGCTGCGGCCCCTCGTACGGCGCGCGGCGGGCCGGCTGTGGCGGGACGACCTCGCCTACGCGGAGCGCCGCTGGGAACTGCGCGGCACCGGCCGCTTCCCCGGCTGAACCCGGCCGCGCCCCGGCGGGACGGGCGCCGCCGCCCAGCCGTCACCCGCGGCCTCCCCGCCCGTCACCGTCCCCCGCCGCCAGGTCGTCACCGCCCGCCGCCCGGCCGCTCGCCCAGGCCCGCCAAGGCCCTCGCCACGGCGGAGCGGCCCCGCCGCGGTACGGTCCACAGCGGCTCGCCCCGCACGCCCCACCGCTCCAACTGGGCGTTCGCCGCCAGGAACCCGCTCGTGGCGGCCCGTTCCATCAGCGCGACGGGCAGCCCCGTGCGCACCAGGTCCCCGGCCATCGTCACGCGGGCGTCACCCGTGCGCACGCCCGGCCGCTCCCGGTACCCCCCGACGGCGAACAGCGGACAGTCCTCGCGCCACTCGTGCCGCGCGTCCACGATCTTCGCGTCCGCCGTCTCCGGGTACACCTCCCGCAGCCGGCGCGCCATCCGGTCCTCCACCTCCGCGCGCCGCTCGGCCGGGTCCACCGCGTAGGCGTGCAGTTCCACCACCGACCCGCCCGACCGCAGCGCCCACCGGTGCGCCTCACCCTCCCACCGGTCCAGGACGCTCACGTTGTCGAGCCCGTCGAAGCCGCTGGTCCCGAGGAAGCCGTGCCGGTCCGCCGCCACCGGCCGCGACAGCCACAGCCGCGACACGAGGAACGGCGGCGTCGTCCGCAGGGCGCCGACCCGGGCCCGCCAGGCCGGACCCACCAGCTCCGGTGAACCGCCCACCACCGACCGCAGACCGCCCGTGTCCAGGGCCAGTACCACCCCGTCGAACCGCTCGGCCGTCTCCGCCGCCACGACCTCCATCCGCTCCGCGCCCAGGGGGCGCACCTCGCGCACCGGGGTACCCGTGCGGAGCTCCGCACCAAGACCCTCCAGGTACCGGGCCAGCGGATCCCACAGCGCCTGCGGGAACGGTTCGCGCGGCACGTCGAACAGCAGCCCCTCGCTGGAGCCCAGGAAGTAGATGTGGAACATGAGCACCAGCTCCGCCGCCGACAGGGTCGCCGGATCCGCGAAGAAGCTCCGCGAGAACACCTCGAAAGCCAGGTGGTGCGCCGCCTCCGGGAAGCGGATCCGGGCCAGGAACGCGCTGGCGCTCACCTCGTCCAGCGCCTCGTACACCCCCGGCACCCCGACGTCCAGCAGGGGCAGGGCGGCCCGCGCGTTCATCCGCCCGAGATCCCGCCAGCCGAAGGACGGGCTCCGTGCCACGAATCCGAGCGCGCTGAGCGGCGGCGTGCGCGGGACCCGCGCGAAACCGTCCTGTCCACCGTCGCGGTGGCGCAGCGGATAGTCCGGCAGCCCCGTCAGACCGTGCAGCCCGGGGTCGGTGCGGCGCAGCAGCGCCCGCAGGTTGTAGTACTGCCGGAAGAAGGCGTGGAAACCCCGGCTCATCGTCGCCCGGGACCCGTCCGCCAGCACCGTCCGCCACCCGGCCAGCCGTCCGCCGAACTGCGCGTCCCGCTCGTACAGGGTGACGCGCACGCCCCGCTCCGCGAGCGCGGTCGCCGCCGCGAGCCCCGCGATGCCGCCGCCCACCACCGCCACCCGAGGTCCGTCGGGCCCGACCCGCTCCCTTCCCCCGCCGACGTCTACCCGCCGGGCCCGACGGTCCCGGCCCGGGTACCCGCTCACGCGGCGGCCCGGCCCACGAAGGTGTGGGTGATCCCCGTCTGCCAGCCCGGCAGCGGCAGCACCCGTACGTCCGTGAAGCCCGCGGCGCGCATCCGCTGGGCGAACACCCCCGCCGTGTCGAAGCCGAGCACGCTGCGCCACAGGTGCTCGTACAGCTCCGTGTCCCCGCCGGCCCTGCCCAGGGGCAGGATCACCGCCCGGCAGACCGCCGTCCACAGCGCGCGGTGCACCGGCTTCCCGCTGAGCGCGTACTCGTGGACGGCGATCCGCGCGCCCGGCGCCATCGCCGCGCGCACGCCCGCGAGCGTCCGGTCCGGGTCGGGCACGTTGCGCAAGAGGTAGGCGGCGAAGACGGCGTCGAAGGGCTCCGCGCCGCTCACCTCGCCGAGCCGGTCGGCCGAGGCGTGGACGAAACGTACGGTCCCGGGCCACTGTTTGGCCTCGGCCCGGTCCAGCATGCCCCGTGAGGCGTCCACCCCGGTGATCCGCGCCCGGCCCGCGGCCGACAGCAGCGCGGCCGTGGAGGCTCCGGTCCCGCAGCCCAGGTCCAGGACGCGGGACCCGGCGCCCTCGTCCCGGAGGCCCAGACGCCGGGCCGAGCGGCGCAGGTGGCGGTGGTAGCCGGGATTGGCGGCGACCAGCAGGTCGTAGCGGGGAGCGGCGTGGTCGAAGGCAACCGACAGGGCGTCGTCGCGCAGCAGTGACATGACAGCCTTTCAGCGGCGCCCCGGCCCTGCGGCCGGGACGGATCGGGGGAGCAACGGCAGTTCCACCAGCGAGCGCAGCATGGGCAGCAGGGGGGTGCGCAGACCGATGCCGATGTCCTCCCAGGGCGCGGTCGCACCGTCCAGGAACCGCAGGACGCGCTCGGCGGGCACGGCCGCGAAGAGGTGGGCGAAGAAGGACGCGCCGTCCACCCGCCCGGTGTCCAGCGCCCGCAGCAGTACGGCGTCCATCGCGAGCGCCCTGCGCCCGTGCACGGCGGCGGTGCGGGCGGGGGCGCGCAGGAGTACGCCGCTGAGC
>NZ_JASISO010000014.1 GCF_030063135.1 Streptomyces sp. G-G2 | reverse complement strand
GAACGTCAATGTTCACCTGTTCCAAGCAGGGACGCAGCCCGATACGGACGCTTGATGCCCTCGAGAATCGCCACACTCACCACCGGCTCCGGAGTCAACCCCCGAAGGACTTCGCGCGTCGACCACTTAGCCAGGGCTCGTACGCACATGATTCGCCGTGCCGGCCGCCGCGAGGCGCTCGGCCACCCCGTCCGCTCCGGGCACCCCGCGGGTCCGGGCGGGCCGTGCCGCATCATGACCCGGTGCAGAATGCGGAACAGTTCGGCGAGGCCGAGGACGAGACGGGGAACCCCAGAGTGCCCATCCAACGCGGCCCTGCGGAGATGTCCGAGCAGGTGAAAGCCGCCCAGAACGGCGACGAGGCCGCCTTCGGGGCATTGTTCCGTGCCGTACAGCCCGGCCTGCTGCGCTACCTGAGGGTGCTGGTCGGCGCGGAAGCGGAGGACGTGGCCTCGGAGGCGTGGCTGCAGATCGCCCGGGACCTGGGTTCGTTCCGGGGAGACTTCGATGGTTTTCGCGGCTGGGCGGCGACGATCGGCCGGAACCGGGCGATGGACCTGTTGCGCGCCCAGCGCCGTCGGCCGGTCAGCGGTGTGCCGGTGGAGGACCTGCTCGGCGACCGCCCCGCGGCCGACGACACCGAGGGCGCGGCCCTGGCCGCGGTCGACACGACGGCCGCGCTGGCCCTCATAGCCACCTTGCCTCGCGACCAGGCCGAGGCCGTGCTGCTCAGAGTGGTCATGGATCTGGACGCGGAGACCGCCGCCCGGGTGCTCGGCAAGCGGGCCGGCGCGGTACGGATGGCCTCTCACCGCGGCCTGCGCAAGCTCGCCGGACGGCTCGAAGGGCGACGGCGACCAGCGGGAACGGCCGCAGCGGCGGAACCGCCGGAAAAGAATTCTTCCCAGGGAGTGACACCGACGACGGCACCGACGCTGAAGGGCATGAGATGAGCACCAACCGTCCCCGTCGGATCGACCAGAGCACCGCCGAGCAGTTGCTCGGTGCAAGCCCAGTCGCTGCGACGGGCGACCACGAAGCCCTCGTAGGACTGCTCGGCGCCGCCGCCGCTCCGGCGGCGGAAGGTGAGCTGGTCGGCGAGCAGGCGGCGCTGGCCGCGTTCCGGGCGGCTCAGCTCGCACCTGCTCCTGCTCCTCAGCACCCCCGGAAGTGGCCGATGCGAAAGCCGACGCTGGCGAAGCTCCTGAGCGCGAAGGTCGCGGCCGTCGCCGTCGCCACCGCGCTCGGTGGCGTCGCCGTCGCAGCCGGCGCCGGCCATCTGCCTGCCGCGCTGGGCGGCGATCCCGCCCGCGGCGAGCCGGGGCCGGCGGTGACTTCCGCCGCGGCCACGGTCGGCGCGGTTCCGCCCGCCGCCACCAGGAGGCCCGCCGCGCCCGTGCCCACGGAGCTGGTGGAACCCTGTCGGGCCTACGTCCGGGCGGTCGGCGCGCGTCCCAAGGACGTACCGGCCGATCAGCGCTTCGCCGTTCTGGTCGCCGCGGCCGGAAGCCCGGAGAACGTCCCCCGCTACTGCGCCCCGGCGCTGGACGCCCCGGATGCGCCGAGCCTCGAACCGACCGCCCCCGCAGGCCGGCCCTCGCCCGGTCGGCCGAGCAGCCGCCCGACGCCGGGCGCCCAGGAGCCGGGCAACCGGCCCACCGCGCCGGGTCCGGCTCAGACCCACACCCCCAACGGACCCGGCAGCCACCAGACCGGCCCTCCGGACAATCGCCCCGGCCCGACGGCCACTCGACCCAAGGGGTAGCCCCACCCGCGTCCACCGACCGCCCGGCCCTGATCCCGCTACCCCTAGAGGCCCCACCGATGCAACGACGACTTGGCACCCTGGCCGAGGACACCGTGCCGATCCCGCGCGTCCCGGAAGGCCATCCGGGCCCGGCGGACACCCCGCCGAAGCCCGGCCCCGAGCCGAGCCCCGTCTTCGTCGACTCCTCGGGGCGCAGGCAGCGCCGGGTACGCCGGGCGGGGCGTCTGCTGGTCATCCCGGCCGCCGCCTACGTCGTGCTGCTCATCAGCACCCTGATGGGCGGCCCCACGGTCCGCTCACCGCTCCTGCCCGCCGCCCCGCCACCGCGCTCCCCCCAGCCCGAAGCCTCCCCGGACACGACGAGCGCACCCGGTCCTTCCCGTGGTAGCGCGGCGGGCGAGGCCGTGAGCCCCACCCGGTCCGCGGCGCACGGCACCGCACCCTCCAAGGCGGCCACGGCGGGGACCCAGACGCCCGCGCCGGGCCCGACCGGGGTCCCCGTCATCACCCCGCCGCCCGCTGCCATCCCCGGGAACGGCTCCTCCCCGGCGGCGGCGAACACCGCGCGGGGCCGCCCCACTTCCCCTCCGGGCCAGGGCGGCGGCAAGCCCACCTCCCACCCGTAAGCCACCCGAACGCAGCAGTCAGGAAGCACCCCCCGTTGTCCAAGAACCGTCGCCGCCAAGCACCGGCCCGTGGCCGGCACGGCACCGTACGCAACGTTCCGTTGCGCACGCACTGGCTGCTCCTCACCACGCTCGTGCTCACCCTCTCGGCCGCGCTGCTGCTCCAGGGCTACACCCGGCACATGTTCGACTCCACCGCCGACGGCGCTCCCCGAGGGCAGAGATCGGCCGCCGCCGTACCAGTGCAGATAGCCTCCGGCGGCCCGGTGATCGAGGGGGCGGCAGGCCGCACCGCCGGGCCGGCCGCCCGCACGATCGCGCTGACCTTCGACGACGGCCCCGACCCCGTCTGGACACCGAAGATCCTCGACGTCCTGCGCCGCAACGGTGTCCGCGCCACCTTCTTCACCGTCGGCACCCGGGTCGCCGAGAACCCCGGACTCGCCCGCCGGATCGTCGAGGAGGGCCACCAAATAGGACTCCACAGCTTCACCCATACCGACCTGGGCTCCGCCTCCCCCTGGCGGCGCTCCCTGGAGCTGCGGGAAACGCAGCTCACCATCGCAGGCGCCACCGGTGTCACCACCCCCTTGCTGCGACCCCCGTACTCCTCCGGGAACGACGCTCTCACCGACCCCGACTGGGACGCCGTCGTACAGGCCGGGCAGGAGGGCTACCTCACCGTCCTCACGACCCTGGACAGCGAGGACTGGCGTCGGCCGGGTGTCGCGCGGATCATCGCCAACGCCACTCCCCCGGGCACCGGCGGACAGATCCTGCTGATGCACGACGCGGGCGGTGACCGCTCGCAGACCGTCGCCGCCCTGGAGCAACTGCTGCCCCGGGTCAAGGCCGCCGGGTTCACCTTCTCCACGGTCGGCGACGCGGTCGCCCTGCCCACGGCGGTCCAGCCCGCGAGGACCGCGGAGCACTGGCAGGGCCTCGCTCTGATCACCGCGCTCCGGACCAGTGACGGGATCCTCGAGCGATCTCCTGGCTGCTGTGGGCAGCGGGTGCGATCAGCCTGCTGCGTGCCGTCGCCGTGTTCGTCGCCGCCCGGCGCCACGTACGGATGCGCCGCAGACCGTGGGGGGCTCCGGTGACCGAACCCGTCAGCGTCATCGTCCCCGCCTACAACGAGAGCGCGGGCATCGAAGCGGCCGTCCGCTCCCTCCTGGCGTCCGACCACCCGGTCGAGATCATCGTCGTCGACGACGGCTCCACCGACGGCACCGCCGACCTCGTCGAAGCCCTCCACCTGCCCGGTGTCCGGGTCATCCGGCAGCAGAACGCGGGGAAGCCCGCCGCGCTCAACACCGGCATCGCCGCCGCCTCCTGCGACTTGCTCGTCATGGTCGACGGCGACACCGTCTTCGAACCGGATGCCGTCCGCATGATCATCCAGCCCTTCGCCAACCGCCGCGTCGGCGCGGTCTCCGGCAACGCCAAGGTCGTCAACCGGGGCGGCCTGCTGGGACGCTGGCAGCACATCGAGTACGTCGTCGGATTCAACCTGGACCGACGGCTGTTCGACCTCGCCGAATGCATGCCGACCGTCCCCGGGGCCGTCGGCGCCTTCCGCCGCGAAGCTCTGCTGCGCGTCGGCGGCGTCAGCGACACCACCCTCGCCGAGGACACCGACCTGACCATGGCCCTGTGCCGCGACGGCTGGCGCGTCGTCTACGAGGAGCGCGCCAAGGCATGGACGGAGGCGCCCGCCTCGCTCGGCGCCCTGTGGAAGCAGCGCTACCGCTGGTGCTACGGCACCCTCCAGGCCATGTGGAAGCACCGCGGCGCGCTCGCCCAGCGCGGCCAGGCCGGCAAGCTCGGCCGGCGCGGTCTGGTCTACCTGCTCATGTTCCAGGTCCTGCTGCCGCTACTGGCCCCCGTCGTGGACGTCTTCGCGGTCTACGGCCTGATCTTCCTGGACCCGCTGCGCATCCTCGGACTGTGGACCGCGTTCCTGCTCCTCCAGGCCCTGATGGGTCTCTACGCCTTCCGCCTCGACGGGGAACGGCCCGGGCCGCTCTGGAGCCTGCCCTTCCAGCAGTTCGTCTACCGCCAGCTCATGTACCTCGTCGTCATCCAGTCGGTCTTCACCGCGATCGCCGGATCACGTCTGCGCTGGCAGCGGATGGAGCGCTACGGGAGCCTCCAGGTCCCGGTCGGCCCGACCGAATCCGATTCCCCCGCCCGCGTACCCGCGCCGTCGGGCTTGGAACTCGCTGATATCTGGGCCGAGGAAGCCCACCGTGCCGCGGCGCTCTCGCCGGGCGTCGGCTACTACTCGGATCTCGCATGGTCGTCCCACCCCACTCCGAACGAGCAGATCCGGAAAGCACCCGCCCCCGAGATACCCGGGGAACCCCACTGGAGTTGAGTGCCGCGCACCTCAGCGAGCCGTGCGCGGCAAAAGCCGCCAGACTTCCGCCGCGCACGGCAATTCAGGCCGGGGTTTCCCCGTAAGCACTCGGAATCCGAGCCGGAACGACACCTTCGCGACGTGAGCACGTCGAGTGACCCCACACCCCACCGGACGCCCCTCCCCCCATCAGTACTGTTCAGGGCGATGCCACACCGCCCCGCAAGCCTCCACGGCGCACCGAGCCGTGGAGGCTTTTCCATGAACAGCCCTAGCCCGCCGGGCCTTTCACATTCGCACTACACACTCCCGGGCATTCGGGCAACCATCCGGAGTGGCAAATTCCCGCCACCTGCGAACCAGGCCCGGTAGAGGTACACATATCCGCAACACGCGCGCAACAGCCGCGGCCGTGCCGGAGTTGGTACCCAATTCCCCGAATCGCACTCGCCCGTACGCCCGGGAACATCATTCCCGCAGGCCGATTGACCCGGATTGCCCGCATCTCCTGACGTCGTCCCAAATAAACTCGCGCGGCCTCCCGTGGCGAGAGCGCGCCAATTCCTCGACAGACCTGTTCATTCGACCTCCTCGATTGTCATGCTTCCGTCAGCCCCGTGAGGCGCCGCCGGTCCTTCCCCTCCGACAGGTGCCGCTCGACCCCACGGAGCAGCACGTCAGCGCCCGTTCCGCCCCCTGCAGGCACCTACCCGGCGCCCCGGAGCGAGGCGCGACCGCGCACACGCGGTCGGATCCGGAAGGAATCTACGTGAAGCGAAAGCTCGCAGTCGGAGCCGTTCTCTCAGCCTCTGCCCTGCTCGCCGGCGCCATCCAGGCCGGAGCCGGGATGGCGCAGGCCGCCCCCACCCCCACCCCCGTCCCCGCCCAGGAGCACGCCGCCCTGCTCGCCCAGGCCGGCAGCGAGGCCCCCGCCACGGCCCGCGCCCTGGGACTGGGCAGCACGGAGAACCTGGTCGCCAAGGACGTCCTGACCGACGCGAACGGCAACCGCCACCTGCGCTACGAACGCACCTACGGCGGCCTGCCCGTACTCGGCGGAGACCTGATAGTCCACCAGGACTCCAGGGGAGCCGTGAAGTCGGTGGACAAGGCGGCGAAGGCGGACATCGCTCCCGCCTCGCTCGCCCCGAAGCTTTCGGCGGAGCAGGCCTCCGCCAAGGCGACCGGCGCCGTGAAGGCCACCATCGGCATCGCCAAGGACGCCGACGAGCCGGCCCTCACCTCGGTCGACCGGACCGGGGCCGCCCGTCTCGTCGTCTGGGCCTCGTCCGGCACCCCGCGCCTCGCGTACGAGACCCTCGTCGAGGGCACGCGCGCCGACGGCACCCCCAGCAGCCAGCGCGTCGTCACCGACGCCACGAGCGGCGAGGTCCTCTCCACCCACGAGGGAGTCCAGAGCGCCATCGCCGCCGGCACCGGCAAGGGCGTGTTCGTCGGCTCCGTACCGCTGACCACCAACTTCACCGGCTCCACCTATGAGTTGAAGGACGCCACGCGCGGGGGCCAGTACACCACCAACCTCGCCAACAAGACCGCCGGGAACGGAACCCTCTACACCGACGCCGACAACGCCTGGGGCGACGGCACCGTCTCCAACGGCCAGTCCGCGGCGGTCGACGCCCAGTACGGCGCGGCGGCCACCTGGGACTTCTACAAGAACACCTTCAGCCGCAACGGCATCCGCAACGACGGCGTCGGCGCCTTCAGCCGGGTCCACTACGGCCGCAACTACGTGAACGCGTTCTGGAGCGACTCCTGCTTCTGCATGACGTACGGCGACGGCGCGAGCAACACCCACCCGCTGACCGAACTGGACGTCTCCGGCCACGAGATGAGCCACGGCGTCACCGCGAACACCGCCGGCCTGAACTACTCCGGCGAGTCGGGCGGCCTGAACGAGGCCACCTCCGACATCTTCGGCACCGGAGTGGAGTTCTACGCCAACCTCGCCTCGGACAAGGGCGACTACCTCATCGGTGAACTGATCGACCTCAACGGCAACGGCACGCCGCTGCGCTACATGGACAAGCCCTCCAAGGACGGCAACTCCGCCGACTACTGGTCCTCCACCGTCGGCAGCCTCAACGTCCACTACTCCTCGGGCGTCGCCAACCACTTCTTCTACCTGCTGTCCGAGGGCAGCGGCGCCAAGACCATCAACGGCGTCGCCTACAACAGCCCCACCTACACGGGCGCCACCGTCACCGGCATCGGCCGCGACAAGGCCCTCCAGGTCTGGTACCGGGCGCTCACCGTCTACATGACCTCGACCACCGACTACCAGGGCGCCCGCGTGGCCACCCTCAGGGCGGCGGGCGACCTGTACGGATCGACGTCCGCGGAGTATCAGGCCGTCGCCGCGGCCTGGTCCGGCGTCAACGTGAACTGACCCGACGGCACGCCCCGCGCCGGCAGGGCCCTCCGGGGTCCTGCCGGCCGCCGGTGTTCCCCGAGCTCAGGACCGCGTCGGCATGTCCATCGTCGGCGACGCGGGCGGCCCGAGACCCGGCAGTAGCCAGCCCTGGAACAGTGCCAGTACCGCGAGCACCAGGAAGGCGACGCCGACCACATTCGAGAACAGGGGGCCCCGCCGCCACAGCTTCTCCATGAAGATCACCACGGCCAGCGCGGCCATCGCCAGGATGTTCATGACGCCCAGCGGTATGAGGACGATCATCAACCCCCAGCAGCAGCCGACGCAGTACAGACCGTGGTGCGCCCCGACCCGCAGGTCGCGGGCCCTGCGCGGGAAGCCCGCGTACCTCGCGAGCTGACCCATCGGACTCCGGCAGTGCCGCAGACAGATGTCCTTCAGCGGACCGAGCTGCTGCACCCCGGCGAGCAGGAAGGCGCCTGCGCCGATCCAGCGCCCGGCACCGGGATGATCGGCCACCACCCTGCCGGTCACCGCCAGGATCCCGTACGTGAGGATGCCGAACGCCGTCCAGGCCAGCAGGTATCCGCCCACGAACTGCGCGAGGCGAGCCGCGCGGGCGGCCCCGGTGGACTGGCGGCTGATGGCACGCGCCCAGGTGATGGCCACCGGCGCCACGGACGGGAACATCATGGCAATCATCATGACCAGCCACAGCAGCAGGAACAGCGGTATGCCCATGCCCATGGTTCCCGCCTCGATTCCCATGCCGCGGGCCTGGCCGACGACCAGAACCCAGGCGGAGAGCGCGAGCACGGCCATGAGCGACCAGGCGACTGCCAGCTCCCGCACCGACAACAAGTTGGCCGGGCGCAGGGGCGGCAGAAGGGCCTGCCGGTCGAGGCGCACGCTCTCAGCACATCACGACAACCGCGCGGGCGCCCGCGCGCGGATTGCGGGCCTCGCGCGAGAGGGGGACAATCTGGAGTGGAGACCTGCGCTACCGGGCATGGACCGGTGACGCCTCCCAGGGCTTCGCCAGTCTCTCGTGAACCGCCGTCCGGCGCGCGGTCACAAGGAGGCGCGCGATGTCCGAGACAACGGTGACGGTCCCGAAGTGGCACGCGACAGGAGACTGGTTCGACACCTGCAAATGCGACGTGCCCTGCCCGTGCTCCTTCGCCCAGTTGCCCACAGACGGCGACTGCGAAGGCATCCTCGCCTGGCACATCCGCGAAGGCCGTTACGGTGACGTACCGCTGGACGGCCTCAACGTACTGATGCTCGGCGCGTTCGTCGGCAACCTATGGGCCGAACACTCCGATACCTACGCGGCGGTCTTCCTCGACGAGCGCGCCGACGACGCCCAGCGCGAAGCACTCCAGATGATCTTCGGTGGGCAGGCGGGCAGCTGGCCCGCCGAACTGGTGGGCATGATGGGCGCCGAGATGCGCGGCATGGACTTCGCCCCCATCGAGATCGAAGTCGCGGACGACCTCGCGAGCTGGCAAGCCGTGATTCCCGGCAGGGTCGAGGCGAGCGCCAAGGCCCTGACCGGGCCCACGACACCGGAGGGGGCGCGCGTCCAGTCGGTCAACCTCCCGGGCTCGGAGACCGGTCCGGGCCAGGTCGCGACCTGGGGCCGTTCGACAGCGGACCGGGCCGACGCCTTCGGGTTCCAGTGGAGCCGGGAAGGCCAGTCCAGCAAACACATCCCCTTCGACTGGACCGGGCCGAACTAGCGGCACTAGAGCCGCGTCAGGCCTGCAGAACGCTGCGGGGCAGCACCAGGAACCGCGGGCCGGGGCCGAAGCGGCCTGTCGAGAACTCGGTCAGGCGTGGTTGACGGGCAGGACGTCCGGGGAGATGGCGGCCGCGTGCGCGGCTCCGGAGGTCATGCGGCGGCGGTGGTGGCGGCGGCAGAGGACCTCGTAGCCGACCTCCTGCGGGGAGCGGTTGACGTCGCCGACGACCACCTGCTCGCCCTCGACCACCATCTCGCCGCCCACCGTGCGGGCGTTGTGGGTGGCGCGGGCGCCGCACCAGCACAGGGCCTCCACCTGGAGGGCCTCGATCCGGTCGGCCAGTTCGATCAGCCGCTGCGAGCCCGGGAAGAGCTTGGTGCGGAAGTCGGTGGTGATGCCGAAGGCGAAGACGTCGAGGCCGAGCTCGTCCACGACGCGCGCGAGCTGGTCGATCTGCTCCGGGGCGAGGAACTGCGCCTCGTCGACGATCACATAGTCGACCCTGCCGCCCTTGGACATCTGGTCCACCAGGTAGGCGTACAGGTCCATGCCGGGGGCCGCCTCGACAGCCTCCGTCACCAGGCCCAAGCGGGAGGAGAGCTTGCCCTCCCCCGCACGGTCGTCGCGCGTGAAGATCACGCCCTGGAGCCCGCGGGCCGACCGGTTGTGCCCGATCTGGAGCGCCAAAGTACTCTTCCCGCAATCCATGGTTCCGGAGAAAAAAGCCAGCTCGGGCATGGGAAGTACGGGACCTTTCGGATCGGGCGAGAGGGGTGTGCCCTCGGGGCGGGGCGGGCCGGGGCGCTAGGAGGAGCGGATCTCCAGCAGCGGGACGAGCTGCTCCGCGGCGGTCATCGAGCCGTGCATGCCCGCGAGGGCCGACTCGTTGGGCTCGGTCCGGGAGGCGGTGATCGCGACGTCCGCCTGCGCGGCGGCGATCACGTCGCCGATCCGCCCGAGCACCCGCTCGTCGCAGAATCCGGGGGGACCGAACCAGCCCAGTTCCAGGGCCTCCTCGCGGCTCGCGATCCAGAACCGGTCGCCGAGCACCTCGCGCCACACGGTGAGTACGTCGGCCTGCGCGCCCGGGACGGCGTACACGTGCCGCGCCCGGCCCTCGCCGCCCAGCAGGGCCACGCCCGCGCCCAGTTCCCAGTCCTCGTCGTAGTCGATCCGCGCGTCTTCCTCGAAGGGGATGTCGACCATCCCGTGGTCGGCGGTGACGTAGAGCGCGGAGCGCGGCGGGAGCTGCTCGGCGAGGCGCTGGACCAGCCGGTCGACGTACATCAGCTGGCCGCGCCAGGCGTCGGAGTCCACGCCGAAGCGGTGACCGGAGCCGTCCAGTTCGCTGTAGTACGTGTAGACGAGGGAGCGGTCCCCGGCGGCGAGCCGCAGGGCCGCGAGGTCCATCCGGTCCTCGCCGGTGATCCGGCCGTGGAAGCTGCCGCCGCTCAGCGCGATCTTGGTGAGCGGAGTGTGCTGGAAGTCCGGCGAGGTGACCTGCGAGGTGGCGACCCCGGCGGCGTCCGCCAGCTGGAAGACGGTGGGGTACGGCTGCCAGGTCTTGGGCTGGGTCCAGGGCTTCCAGCGCAGCTGGTTCATCAGCTCGCCGCTCGCCGGGTTGCGCACCGCGTAGCCGGGCAGGCCGTGCGCGGCGGGCGGCAAGCCGGTGCCGACGGAGGCCAGCGAGGTGGCGGTGGTCGCCGGGAAGCCCGCGGTGATGGGGCGGCCGGTGCCGCCGCGCGAGCTGCCGAGCAGGGAGGTCAGGAACGGGGCCTCGGCCGGGTGGGCCTTGATCTGCTCCCAGCCGAGCCCGTCGATCAGGAACACGCAGTTCCGGTCGGCCGGGGTCAGCTCGGCGATGCCCGCGGTCAGGCCGGGCACGCCCTGGCCAGCCGCGAGGGTGGGCAGCAGATCGGCGAGCGAGCCGGTGCCGTAGTGCGGGACGGGCGCGCCGGACAGGTCCAGCAGCTCCGGCTCCTGCTCCTGCCAGTTCTGCGCCGCGGAGTACGCCATCAGCGGGCGGCCGGTGCGGACGTGGCCGCCGTGGCCTCGGAGAGCGCCTGCGCGAAGAGCAGGGTCTGGCGCACCGCTTCCGGGCCGTCGCCCGCCTCGCTGACCCGCAGGCTGAGGTCGTCGGCGGTGGAGTTGCCGGTGTAGCCGTGGTCGGAGTCGCAGTTCGGGTCGCCGCAGGCGGCGGGCTCCAGGTCGATGCGGGAGACCGCGCCCCAGCCGATGGTCAGGACGACCTCGCGGGGCAGCGTGCCGGGGGTGTAGGACTCCGGGTTGGCCACGACCCGGCTGAGCACCACGGAGGAGATCCCGGCGACCTTGACCGACTCGGTCGAGGTGGTCGCGTACGGGGACGGCGATCCGGCGTCGGCGGCCTGCTCGTCGGTGTGGCTCACGATGAAGCGGTTGCCGGTCAGCACGAGGACCGTGACGTGGCGGCGGACCTCGTTGGAGTCGAAGGTGGTCTCCTGGTGGACCAGGTACGACGAGATCGGCTCACCGCCCACGGCGGCCTCCACCGCCTCGGCCACGAGGGCCGGGTAGTAGCCGCTGCGCTCGATCGCCGCGCGCAGCCCCTGGGTCGTCGTACCGGATTTCGCCATGAGGTCCATCCTAAGGCCCGCACGGGGCGCCTCGGCCTGCCCGGGCGGGTCCGCCGCGGCACTAGTAACTGGGGAGGGTGCGCGGGCCGAGGTCCGTGCGGGCCGGGGGGTGGGCGATGCGGACGGTCGCGCTGAGCACGGAGAGGCCCTCGGTGGCGACGACGACGGGTTCGAGGGAGACGCCGATCACCTCGGGGTGGTCGTCGAGCAGCCGGGACAGGCGCAGCAGCAGCTCTTCCAGGGCGGGGGTGTCCACCGGATCGCTGCCGCGCCAGCCGAAGAGGAGCGGGGCGGTCCGGATGGACCGGATCAGTTCAGCGGCGTCCCGGTCGGTTGCGGGGATCAGCCGGTGGGCGGTGTCGCCGAGCAGCTCGGAGGCGACCCCGGCGAGCCCGAAGGAGAGCACGGCGCCCGCGCCGGGGTCGACGGCGGCCCGGACGACCGTGTCCACCCCGCGCGGGGCCATGCCCTGGACGACCGGCAGCAGCTCGGTGGCCTTGCCGAGCGTCTCGGTGAGCTCGTCGTAGGACCGGCGCAGCTCGGCCTCGGTGGTCAGGTCCAGGCGTACGCCGCCCAGGTCGGCGCGGTGGCGCAGGTGCGGGGCGGTGGTCTTGAGCGCCACGGGGTAGCCGAGCGTGCGGGCTGCCTCGGCGGCGGCGTCGGGGGTGGGGGCGGCGAGGGTGGGGCGGACGTGGATCCCGTACCGGGCGAGGAGGTCGCTCGCGGCGGGGTCGGGGAGGGCGAGCGGTGCGGGGTCCCCGGGCGGGGCCGCCTGCAGGAGGGCGGTCAGTCGGGTGGCCGCGCCGGCCTCGTCGATGTCGTCGAACTCGGGTACGCGGCCGGGGTCGGCCGTGTCCTTCCGCCAGCGGGCGTAGCGGACCGCCTCGGCGAGGGCCCGCACGGCTCGCTCGGCGGCCGGATAGGCGGGCACCCGCCCGGCGGCCCCCGCCACTCCGGCCGGCCCGCCGCCCGTCGCCCCGCTCCCCTCCTGCCCGCGGCCCGCCGCCCCGCCGAGCGCCGCCAGGCCGGCCTGCCCGGCCCCTGTCGCCCCGCCGAGCGGCGGCATTCCAGCCCGCCCGGCGTTTGAGGGCCCGCCGGAGGCAGGCGCCGCGCCGCCCGCCACCGTGGCCGTGGCCGTCGCCGTCGCCGCCACGAACGCCGGCACGGCGGACCCGGCTCCGGCCGCGGAGAGGGCTTCGGCCAGGGCGCCCAGCTCGACATGGACCACCGCCACCGGCTTGCCCGGGACCTCCGTCACCGCCGCACGGATCGCGGCGGCCAGTCCCTCGGTCAGGTCCTGGCGTCCCACGGCCGGGATCGCGGTGACGATCACCGCGTCGTTCGCGTCGGCGGCCAGCGCCGTGACCAGCGCCGCCCGGAAGTCCTCCGGCGACGCCGCCGTCGTGAGGTCCAGCTGCGGCCACGGCCTCAGCTCCTCCTTCAAGCAGGCGTCGTACGCCAGTACGCCCAGCGACTCGGAGTTCCCGAGGATCGCCACCCGCGGGCCGCCCGGCAGCGGCTGGGAGGCGAGCAGCAGGCCCACGTCCACCAGCTCGGTCACCGTGTCCACCCGGATCACCCCCGCCTGGCGCAGCAGCGCCGAGACGGTGGCGTCGGGCAGCCGGGTCCCGGGGACCACCTGCCCGGCCGGGGTGACCCCGCTGTGGCGGCCCCCCTTGGCCACGACCACCGGCTTCACGGCCGCCGTGCGCCGGGCGATGCGGGTGAACTTGCGCGGGTTGCCGAGGGTTTCGAGGTAGAGGAGGCCGACGTCGGTGGCCGGGTCGTCGTACCAGTACTGCAGGATGTCGTTGCCCGAGACGTCCGCCCGGTTGCCCGCCGAGACGAAGGACGACAGGCTCTCGCCGCGGCGCAGCAGCCCCGCGAGCAGGGCGATGCCGATGGCCCCGGACTGGGTGAACAGGCCGATCCGCCCGGGCTCGGGCGTCGGGGCGGGGGCCAGCGAGGCGTTGAGCCGGACCCCGGGGGCGGTGTTGATCACGCCGAAGGCGTTGGGGCCGACGATGCGCATGCCGTACGTGCGCGCCTGGCGGACCAGTTCCCGCTGGCGCGCCAGCCCCGTGGGCCCGCTCTCGCCGTAGCCCGCGGAGAGCACGACCAGGCCCTGGACCCCGTGCTCCCCGCAGTCCGCGACCACCTCCGGGACCCGCTCGGCGGGCACCGCCACCACGGCGAGGTCGACCGGTTCGCCGATGCCGCCGAGGTCGCGGTACGCCCGTACGCCGAGCAGGGTGTCGGAGGTCACGGTGTGGTTGACGGCGTACAGCTGGCCGTCGAACCCGCTGTCGCGGAGGTTGCGCAGGGCGGCGGCGCCCACACCGGTGCCGGAGCGGCTGGCTCCGATGACGGCGACGGAGCGGGGGGCGAGCAGCCGCTGGACGGACCGTGCCTCGGCGCGCTGTTCGCGGGCGCGCTGCACGGCGAGGGACTCGGCGGTGGGCTCCAGTTCGAGGGTGAGGCGGACCGCGCCGTCCTCGAAGGTCCGCTTCTGCTGGTAGCCGACCTCCTTGAACACCTTGATCATCTTGGCGTTGGCGGGCAGCACCTCGGCGGCGAAGCGGCGGATCCCGCGCTCGCGCGCGACCGCGCCGATGTGTTCGAGGAGGGCGGAGGCCACCCCGCGGCCCTGGTGGGCGTCCTGGACCAGGAAGGCGACCTCGGCCTCGTCGGCGGGTCCGGAGGCGGGGCGGCCGTCGGGGTCGATCCGGTCGAAGCGCACGGTCGCGATGAACTCGCCGCCGATCGTGGCCGCGAGTCCGACCCGGTCCACGTAGTCGTGGTGGGTGAAGCGGTGGACGTCCTTCGCGGACAGGCGGGGGTAGGGGGCGAAGAACCGGTAGTACTTCGACTCGTCCGAGACCTGTTCGTAGAAGCTGACCAGGCGGTCCGCGTCCTCGGTGGTGATGGGGCGGATCCGGGCGGTGCCACCGTCGCGGAGCACGACGTCCGCTTCCCAGTGGGCCGGGTACGAGGGGTCCGACGCGGTGGTCATGGGGCCACCCTAGGGCCTGTCTTGGGGATCGGCGGGGCGAGACCTCATCAGCCGGGCAGCGCTCGCGCGGCGCATGAGGCGAGCCGGGGCAAATCAGTGCAAGCTGGGGAAGGCCGAACGGCGGGTGGACCGGGGTCCAAAGTCGGCCGGAGCATTCCGAGCGCCGTGAGAGACTGGTCTAGACAACCGTAAGAACCTGAAGGGCATCACCATGGCAGAGCGCCGCGTCAACGTCGGCTGGACCGAAGGCCTACACGCTCGTCCCGCCTCGATCTTCGTACGGGCGACGACCGCTTCCGGCGTCCCGGTGACGATCTCCAAGGCCGACGGCAACCCGGTCAACGCCGCGTCCATGCTCGCGGTTCTGGGCCTGGGCGCCCAGGGCGGCGAGGAGATCATCCTCGCGTCCGACGCCGAGGGTGCGGACGCCGCGCTGGACCGCCTCGCGAAGCTGGTCGCCGAGGGCCTCGATGAGCTTCCCGAGACCGTCTGACCTCCGGGCCCGACCCCCGCACGCGCAGCGAAAGCCGTGGTCCCGGAATTCCGGGACCACGGCTTTCGCCATTCCTGCCCGTTCCGGTCCATTCCTGCCGCCCACGCCCGCCCGTCCGGCCGGAATTAAGAGTGCCGACACCGCGAGACCGCGGCAATATCCGTTCTTTATACGCGGGAATTGTTAAAGGCCGCCGCTCGCCGTGTTGACGGCAGGTTGCGAAGTCCTCACGCGCAGCCGGTGCACCCCCGCCGCCCGGGACACGTGGCCCGCGGTCAGGACCCGCGCCCGCTCCGCGTCGCCGCGCGCCACCGCGTCCACGATCGCGCCGTGCTCCGCCCAGGACTCCACGGGCCGCGCCGGGGTGTCCACCGCGTACATCCAGGCCACCTTGTGCCGCAGCTGCGTCAGCAGCGCGACCAGTCCGGGGCTGTCCGAGGCCTGGGTGAGCGTTTCGTGGAACCAGCCGCCCAGGGCCCGCAGGTCCTCCCCCTGGCCCCGCCTGGCCCGCTCCTGGCCCAGCCTGACCAGTCCGCGCAGCACTTTGAGGTGCGCCTCGCTGCGCCGCCGGGCGGCCCGCGCCGCCGCGAGCGGTTCCAGCAGCATCCGCACCTCCAGGAGGTCGGCCGCCTCCTGCTCGGTCGGCTCGGCGACGCAGGCGCCCGCGTGCCTGCGGGTGGTGACGAAGCCCTCGGACTCCAGGGTGCGCAGGGCCTCGCGGACGGGGACGCGGGAGACGCCGTAGCGGCGGGCGAGCAGCTCCTCGGTGAGCCGGCCGCCCGGCCCGAAGACCCCGGAGACGATGTCGTCGCGGATTGCCGTACAAACCGCGTGCGCGGGAATTCGCAAGACCGGACCTCCGCTGAATATCGTTGCCGCCGATTCCATTGTCGCGACTCTATGGCAACTCGCGGAATTTTCCGAGGACGGGCAGAAGCTGGAAGGCGAAAGGCCGGAAACAACGCCGAAGGCCCCGGCTCGGTGAGCCGGGGCCTTCGTGGGTCCGCTGGAGTGCGGCAGGGGTCAGATGCTGACGCCCTTGGACCGCAGGTACGCGAGCGGGTTGATGTCAGAGCCGTAGGACGGGCCGGTACGGGCCTCGAAGTGCAGGTGCGGGCCGCTGGAGTTGCCGGTGCTGCCCGACAGGCCGATCTGCTGGCCCGCGGCGACCTGTTCGCCGACGGAGACGTCCAGCCGGGACATGTGCCCGTACTGGGTGTAGGTGCCGTCGTTGTGCTTGATGACGACGTTGTTGCCGTACGCACCGCCGTTGCCCGACTCGACGATGACGCCCGCGCCCACGGCGTGGACGACGGTGCCCTCGTCCGCGTGGAAGTCGATGCCGGTGTGGCTGCCGGAGGACCACATGCCGCCGCCGGCGCCGTACTGGGTGCTGACGTACGAGCCCGTGATCGGCGCCACGAAGGCATTGAGGCGCTTGCGCTCCTCCTCGCGGTCGGCGCGCTCCTTGGCGTCGCGCTCGGCCTTGACCTTGGCCTCGGCTATCCGCTTGGCCTCGGCGGCCTTGGTCTTCGCCTCGGCCTCGGCCTGCGCCTTGAGGGCGGCGGCGTCGGCGGCGTTGCGCTGCGCGTCGGCCTGGGTCTCGATGTCACCGGAGATGCTGTCGGCCATGACGACGGCCTTCATGTTGCCGGTGTCCTGAGCCGAAGTGTCGTGGTTGTCCGCGGCGAAGGCCGGGGCCGCCAGGGTGCCGACGACGCCGGTCACGGCGAGGGCGGCTATACCGGCGACGCCTGCGGTCTTCCGGCTCAGACGGCTGGAACCACGGTGCTTGTTGCCGGAGGCATGACTGCTGCCAAACGCCATGAAGGGGCTGATCCTTTCCTTCCCTCTCGCCTACCGGGTTAGCTGACGGGTTCGGAGCAGGAAGGTCTCCTACGGGCCCCCTCCGGTGAGAGGTGGTCCGATTCACCCCAGGGACTGTGGGTCCCCGGCTCCCCAGGCTCGCGCCTGACGGGGACTCGGCGATCGCTGCCCGGTGCCGCGATTGCGGCAAATACAACTGACGGACAGCACTTCCGACGCTAGGCGGATCATCAGCCAATCACCAAACACACGAGCCCCATTGTTACCTACGTCACGTGACATAGGAGCAACCTCTCCGCCAAACAGACAAAAGGGGTTCTGGTGGACAAGCCACCAGAACCCCTCTTCGCACCGTCAGTTGGAGACGACGCTCACGTCGCCGATCCCCAGCGCCCGGACCGGCGCCTCGATCTGCGCGGCGTCACCGACGAGGATCGTGACGAGACGGTCCACCGGGAAGGCGTTGACGACGGCCGACGTGGCCTCCACCGTGCCCGTCTCGGCCAGCCGCGCGTACAACTGCGCCTGGTAGTCGTCCGGCAGGCCCTGCTCGACCTGGTCGGCCAGGGTGCCCGCGACGGACGCGGCCGTCTCGAACTTCAGCGGGGCCACACCCACCAGGTTCTGCACCGCCACGTCCCGCTCGGCGTCGGTCAGGCCGCCCTCCGCGAGGGTGCGCAGCACCTTCCAGAGGTCGTCCAGCGCCGGACCGGTGTTCGGGGTGTCCACCGAGCCGCTGATGGCCAGCATCGACGCGCCGGTGCCGTCCGCGGTGGACCGCAGCACCTGCCCGAAGGCGCGCACGCCGTACGTGTACCCCTTCTCCTCGCGCAGGACCTTGTCGAGACGGGAGGTCAGGGTCCCGCCCAGGCAGTACGTGCCGAGTACCTGGGGGGCCCAGACCCGGTCGTGCCGGTCCGCGCCGATCCGCCCGATCAGCAGCTGCGTCTGGACCGCGCCCGGCCGGTCCACGATGACCACGCGGCCCGTGTCGTCCGCGGTGACCGGCGGTACCGGGAGCGGCTCGGCGGTGCCGCCCGTCCAGGTGCCCAGGGTGTCCGCGAGGACGTCGTCCAGGTCGATCCCGGTCAGGTCGCCGACCACCACCGCGGTGGCCGTGGCGGGGCGCACGTGGGCCTCGTAGAAGGCGCGTACGGCCGCGGAGTCGATCCGGGCCACCGTCTCCTCGGTGCCCTGGCGCGGCCGGGACATCCGCAGGGTGGCCGGGAACAGTTCCTTGGAGAGCTGCTTGGCGGCCCGGCGCTGCGGGTTGGCCAGCTCGTGCGGGATCTCGTCGAGCCGGTTGCGCACCAGGCGGTCGACCTCGCCGTCGGCGAAGGCGGGGGCGCGCAGCGCCTCGGCGAGCAGCCCGAGGGCCTTGGCCAGCCGGGAGGCGGGGACCTCCAGGGAGACCCGGATGCCCGGGTGGTCGGCGTGCGCGTCGAGGGTGGCGCCGCAGCGCTCCAGCTCGGCCGCGAACTCCTCGGCGGAGTGCTTGTCCGTCCCCTCGGACAGCGCGCGGGCCATGATGGTGGCCACGCCGTCCAGCCCGGCCGGTTCGGCGTCCAGCGGGGCCGCGAGGTTGATCTCGACGGCCACCACCTGCTGGCCGGGCCGGTGGCAGCGCAGCACGGTCAGGCCGGTCGCGAGCGCTCCGCGCTCGGGCGCCGGGAACGCCCACGGCTGGGCCTCGCCCGCCTGCGGCTGGGGGTGGAAGATCATCGTGACGGCTGCGGTGTCGCTCACTGCTCCGCCCCTTCGGTCTCGTCGTTCTCGGCGGCTTCCTCGGCGTCCTCGGCCGCGAGCGGCTCGTAGACGAGCACGGCGCGGTTGTCCGGGCGCAGTCGGGCGGCGGCCACGGCCTGGACCTCTTCGGCGGTGATGTCGAGGACCCGGCCCACGGCGGTCAGCGCGAGCTGCGGGTCACCGAAGAGCACCGCGAAGCGGCACAGTTCGTCGGCGCGGCCCGCCACCGTGCTCAGCCGGTCCAGCCATTCGCGCTCCAGTTGGGCCTGGGCGCGCTCCATCTCCTCGGCGGTCGGGCCCTCGGCGGCGAACCGAGCGAGCTCCTCGTCGACCGCGGCCTCGATGCCGGGCACTTCGACGCCGCCCGAGGTCTTGACGTCCAGCCAGCCCAGCGAGGGGGCACCGGCCAGGCGCAGCATGCCGAAACCGGCCGCGACGGCGCTCTGGTCGCGGCGTACCAGCCGGTTGTGCAGCCGGGAGGACTCGCCGCCGCCCAGGATGGTCAGCGCCACGTCGGCGGCGTCGCAGTCGCGGGTGCCGTCGTGCGGCAGGCGGTACGCGGCCATCAGGGCGCGGGCCGGGACCTGCTCGACGATCTCCTCGCGGAGCTGGCCGCCCATGGTGTCGGGCAGCGAGCCGTCGCGCGGCGGCTGCTTGCCGTCGTGCCCGGGAATGGAGCCGAAGTACTTCTCGACCCAGGCGAGCGTCCGCTCGGGGTCGATGTCCCCGACGACCGACAGCACGGCGTTGTTGGGCGCGTAGTACGTGCGGAAGAAGGCCCGCGCGTCCTCCAGGGAGGCCGCGTCCAGGTCGGCCATGGAGCCGATCGGAGTGTGGTGGTACGGGTGGCCCTCGGGGTAGGCGAGCGCGGTCAGCCGCTCGAACGCCGTGCCGTACGGGACGTTGTCGTAGCGCTGGCGGCGCTCGTTCTTGACGACGTCGCGCTGGTTCTCCATGGACTCGTCGTCCAGGGCGGCCAGCAGCGAACCCATCCGGTCCGCCTCCAGCCACAGCGCGAGTTCCAGCTGGTGCGTCGGCATCGTCTCGAAATAATTGGTGCGCTCGAAGCTGGTGGTGCCGTTGAGCGAACCGCCCGCGCCCTGGACCAGTTCGAAGTGCCCGTTCCCGGACACGCTCTTCGAGCCCTGGAACATCAGGTGCTCGAAGAGGTGAGCCAGACCGGTCCGGCCCTTGACTTCGTGCCGCGAACCGACGTCGTACCACAGGCAGACCGCGGCGACCGGGGTCAGGTGGTCTTCGGAAAGCACCACGCGCAGGCCGTTGGCCAGCCGGTGCTCGGTCGCTGTCAGGCCGCCGGAGCCGGCCTGAGCTGTGGCCGTGTGACCCATGGGCATGTGGTCCCTTCGTATCGCGATGCAGAGATTCCTGTCAGACCTGTCACTGTATGCAAGCGCGTCGGCCCCTGGAGAAGTTCCCGGGTCACTCCTGGGTCGGAGTCGGCGTTGTCGGTGCCTCGGGCCACAATGGTCCGCGTCAGACCCAGCCCCCATCACCATGGTTAAGGAGCCGCGCAGCGATGGCCCGCCGCAGCACGAAGACCCCGCCGCCGGAGGATTTCGAGGAGAAGATCCTCGACATCGACGTCGTCGACGAAATGCAGGGCTCCTTCCTCGAGTACGCGTACTCGGTGATCTACTCCCGCGCCCTGCCCGACGCCCGCGACGGCATGAAGCCGGTACACCGGCGCATCGTGTACCAGATGAACGAGATGGGCCTGCGCCCCGACCGCGGCTACGTCAAGTGCGCGCGCGTCGTCGGCGAGGTCATGGGCAAGCTCCACCCGCACGGTGACGCGTCGATCTACGACGCCCTCGTGCGCATGGCCCAGCCCTTCTCGATGCGCCTGCCGCTGGTCGACGGCCACGGCAACTTCGGTTCGCTCGGCAACGACGACCCGCCCGCCGCCATGCGGTACACCGAGTCCAAGATGGCCGACGCCGCCTCGCTCATGACGGAGTCCATCGACGAGGACACCGTCGACTTCGCTCCGAACTACGACGGCCAGGAGCTCGAACCCGGCGTGCTGCCGGCGGCGTATCCGAACCTGCTGGTCAACGGCGCTTCGGGGATCGCGGTCGGTATGGCCACCAACATGCCCCCGCACAACCTGGGCGAGGTCATCGCCGCCGCCCGGCACCTGATCCGCTACCCGGAGGCCGACCTCGAGGCGCTGATGCGCTTCGTCCCGGGTCCGGACCTGCCGACCGGCGGCCGCATCGTGGGCCTGTCCGGCATCAAGGACGCGTACGAGAAGGGGCGGGGCACCTTCCGGATCCGCGCGACGGTGTCCGTGGACAACGTGACGGCCCGCCGCAAGGGGCTGGTCGTCACCGAACTGCCCTTCGCGGTCGGTCCCGAGAAGGTCATCGCGAAGATCAAGGACCTGGTCGGTTCGAAGAAGCTCCAGGGCATCGCCGACGTGAAGGACCTCACGGACCGCTCGCACGGTCTGCGTCTGGTCATCGAGATCAAGAACGGCTTCCACCCCGAGGCCGTGCTCGAGCAGCTCTACAAGCTGACGCCGATGGAGGAGTCCTTCGGCATCAACAACGTCGCCCTGGTGGACGGCCAGCCGCTGACGCTGGGCCTCAAGGAGCTGCTGGAGGTCTACCTCGACCACCGCTTCGAGGTCGTGCGCCGCCGCAGCGAGTTCCGCCGCACCAAGCGGCGCGACCGGCTGCACCTCGTCGAGGGCCTGCTGGTGGCCCTCATCGACATCGACGAGGTCATCCGGCTGATCCGCGACAGCGAGAACTCCGCGCAGGCCAAGGCCCGGCTGATCGAGCGGTTCTCGCTGAGCGAGATCCAGACCCAGTACATCCTGGACACCCCGCTGCGCCGCCTGACCAAGTTCGACCGGCTGGAGCTGGAGACCGAGCAGGACCGCCTCAACGGCGAGATCGACGAACTGACCGGGATCCTGGACTCGGACTCCGAGCTGCGCAAGATGGTCTCCAACGAACTGGCCGCGGTCGCGAAGAAGTTCGGCACCGAGCGGCGCACGGTGCTGCTGGAGTCGGCGGGTTCCGCTGTGGCGGCGGTGCCGCTTGAGGTCGCGGACGACCCGTGCCGGGTGCTTCTGTCCTCGACCGGCCTGCTGGCCCGTACAGCGAACGGCGATCCCCTCGCGGTCGCCGAGGAGGGCGGGGCGCGCGCCAAGCACGACCTGGTCGTCTCGCAGGTCGCGGCGACCGCGCGGGCCGATGTGGGCGTGGTGACCTCGGCCGGGCGGCTGCTGCGGCTCGCGGTGATCGACCTGCCGCAGCTGCCGGACACGCACGCGGCGCCGAACCTGGCGGGCGGGGCCCCGGTCACGGAGTTCGTCTCCGGGCTGGAGGCGGAGGAGTCGGTGGTCTGCCTGATCTCGCTGGACGAGTCCTCACAGGGTCTGGCGATCGGTACCGAGCAGGGCGTGGTCAAGCGGGTCGTGCCGGACTATCCGGCGAACAAGGACGAGCTGGAGGTCATCACCCTCAAGGACGGTGACCGGATCGTCGGCGCGGTCGAGCTGCGCACGGGCGAGGAAGACCTGGTCTTCATCACCGACGACGCCCAGCTGCTGCGGTATCCGGCGGGACAGGTCCGTCCGCAGGGCCGCCCGGCGGCCGGTATGGCGGGCATCAAGCTCACGGACAACGCCAAGGTGATCCACTTCTCGGCGGTGGACCCGGCGGGCGACGCGGTGGTGTTCACGGTGGCCGGTTCGCACGGCACCCTGGACGATTCGGTGCGGTCGGGCAAGCTCACGCCGTTCGACCAGTACCCGCGCAAGGGCCGGGCCACCGGCGGGGTGCGCTGCCAGCGCTTCCTGAAGGGCGAGGACGTGCTGGTGCTGGCCTGGGCGGGCGGATCCCCGGCCCGGGCGGCGGGGGCGAACGGCGCTCCGGCCGAACTGCCGGTGCCGGACCCGCGCCGCGACGGCTCGGGCATCCCGCTTCCGGCGACGGTGACCGCGCTGGCCGGAGCGGTGCTCTAGTGCGGTCACGGCACTAGTGCCGCGTCAGGCAACGTTTGCCCCGTTGAGGAGCGGCGTCCGGTGCGTGCTCTCGGCGGGCCGGCCGGAAGCCCTTGGACTGGACGTACGTGGGCTTCCGGCCGGTGCGGCGAGAGTGCGAGCGGGACGTCGCTACGGGGCGAACGTCGCCTGACGAGGCACTAGGAATACGGCGCGGCCGGGACTCCGGTCCCGTCGCTGCTCTCCGCCTCTTGGCGGACGTACCGCAGGACGCCCCACATGCTCTCGGGGCGGGCGTCCCGCGGTGCGGGCTCGCGGCACGCCTCCAGGGCGCGCAGCAGGGCGGGGCCGTCGGTTCCGCTGCCGATCAGGACGAGCTGGGTGCGCCGGGGTTCGGCGCGGGCCCAGGGCAGCGGGGCGAAGCGCAGGAACCGGCCGACCGCGTGGACCTCGTACTTCTCCTCGTGGCCGGGCACGCCGAAGTACACGAATCCCTTGATCCGGTAGAGCCCGGCCGGGCGGCTGTCGAGGAACTCGACGAAGCGGCGCGGCGCGAGCGCCCCGTCCGTGACGAACTCGGTGGTCTCGTAGCGGGTGTGGGCGTGACCGCTGTGGTCCTCGGTGTCCTCGGCCGCCCCCGTCAGCAGGTCCTCGAAGGACAGCTGGCCGCGGGTCTCGGTCCAGGGGCGGCGGTCGAAGAGCAGCTCCGGGTCGATCCTGCCGTGGTCGGCGGTGACGAGCGGGATCCCGGGGGAGAGCGCGCCGAGTTCCGTCTCGATCCTGGCCCGCTCGGCGGCGTCCACCCGGTCGGTCTTGTTCAGGACGACGAGGTCGGCGACGGCGAGGTGACGGTCGGTCTCGGGGTGCGCGCGGCGGGTGGCGTCGAACTCGGCGGCGTCGACGACCTCGACCATGCCGCCGTAGCGGACGTCCGGGTTCTCGCTGGCCACCAGCATCCGGATCATCTCCTGCGGCTCGGCCAGCCCGCTCGCCTCGATGACGATCACGTCGATGCGGTGGACGGGATCCGAGAGCTTGGCCAGGTACGCGTCCAGCTCGCTGCCGTCCACCGCGCAGCACAGGCAGCCTCCGCCGAGGGAGACCATCGAGTCGCCGACCTGCCCGGCGACGGACATCGCATCGATCTCGATCGAGCCGAAGTCATTGACGACCACCCCGACACGGGTGCCCGCACGATGGGCGAGCAGGTGGTTGAGCAGGGTGGTCTTGCCGGATCCGAGGAATCCGGCGAGGACGACGACGGGAATCGGCTGCCCGGTCCGCCGGGGGACGCGGGACGGCTCGGGCTGGGGCTGGCTGGTGCTCATCCCGTCGATGGTAGGGCGTACGGGTCAGCCGAGCGGGGGCACGGGCTGGGGCGGGACCGGGCCGACGTAGCGGGCGGCGGGCCGGATGATCTTCGTATCGGCGGCCTGCTCCAGGACGTTCGCGCTCCAGCCGACCACGCGCGCCGCGCAGAACGTGGGCGTGAACATCTCGCGGGGCAGCCCGCACAGTTCCATGACCACACCGGCGTAGAACTCGACGTTGGTGTGGAGTTCGCGGCCCGGCTTCAGCTCGGCGAGGATCTCCTCGACGTGCCGCTCGACCTCGACGGCGAAGTCCACGAACGGGCCGCCGAAGCCCAGCGCGATCTCGCGCAGCATGCGTGAGCGCGGGTCCTCGGTGCGGTACACGGGGTGGCCGAAGCCCATGATCCGCTCCCCCGCCAGGACCCGTGCGCGGATCCACGGATCGATCCGGTCCGCGGTGCCGATGGCGTCCAGGGTGTCCAGGGCCCGGCTGGGGGCGCCGCCGTGCAGCGGGCCGGACAGTGCGCCGATCGCCCCGGTGAGGCAGGCGACGACGTCGGCTCCGGTGGAGGCGATGACCCGGGCGGTGAAGGTCGAGGCGTTGAACCCGTGGTCGATGGTCGAGATCAGATAGCGCTCGACCGCGCGGGCGCGGACCGGGTCGGGCTCCTCGCCGGTCAGCATGTACAGGTAGTTGGCGGCGTAGGGGAGGTCGTCGCGGGGTTCCACCGGGGCCAGCCCCCGGCCGAGCCGGTGCAGCGCGGTGAGCAGGGTGGGTACGGCGGCGCAGGCGGACAGCGCGTCGGCGGCCCGCCGCTCGGGGCTGAGGTCGTAGACGGGGCGGAAGCCGGCGGAGGCGCCGAGCAGGGAGAGCGCGGTGCGCAGGCCCGCGAGGGGGCCGGAGAGCGCGGTGGCCCGGGCCAGGGCGGGGAGGGCGTCGCGGACGTCGGCGGGCAGGTGGCGCAGCGGGGCCAGTTCGGCGGCGAAGGCGGCGCGTTCGGCGGGGCCGGGCAGGGCGCCGCGGAACATCAGGTGCCAGACGTCCTCGAAGCCGCGCTCGGTGGCGAGGTCGACGGCCGAGTACTGGCGGTAGTGGTAGAAGCCCTCGCGGCCCCGGACGTCGCCGAGTGCGGTCTCGGTGACGACGACTCCGGCGAGTCCGCGGGGTACCTCGGTGACGGTGTCCGCGGCCGCGGTGGCGGCGTCTGCGGTCATGCTGACGTTGATGTCCATGGATCGACCATCCATGATGGATCCAATCGCTGTCAATGTTGATCGCATCAATATATGTAGGCTGGGATGCATGGACCACGAGGCCCCCGATCAACCACAGCGCGACGAACGACGGCTGACCACCCGGCAGGCCGCCGAACTGCTCGGCGTGAAACCGGCGACGGTCTACGCCTACGTCAGCCGGGGCCAGCTCACCAGCCGCCGCGACCCCGTCGGCCGGGGCAGCAGCTTCGCCGCCCACGAGGTCGAGGAACTGGCGCGCCGCACCCGCCGCGAGGCCGCTCTCCCGGCGGCGGCCTCCGGCGGCGAACTCGCCGTCCGCACCGGCATCACCCTGATCGAGGGCGACCGCTACTGGTACCGGGGCGTCGACGCCACCGAACTGGCCGCCCGGCACTCCTACGAGGAGGTCGCCGACTGGCTCTGGACCGGCGTCCTGAGCCCCGGGATCCGGTTCGAGGCCCCAGCGGCGATGCTGGCCGCCGCCCGGCGGCCGGTGGCGGCCCTGCCGGAGCACAGCGGACCCCTGGACCGGCTGCGGGTGGCGACGGCCGCCGCCGCCGTGGCCGACCCGCTGCGCTTCGACCTGTCCGAGGAGGCCGTGCTCGGCTCGGCGCGCTGCTTGATCCCCACGCTGGTCGGCGCCCTGCCGGTGGTCGGGCAGGCCCACCGCGGGACCGGACCGCTGGCCTGGCGGCTGTGGAGCAGGCTGACCGCGCGGGAGGCGGATCCGCTCGCGCTGGACGTGCTCGATCTGGCGCTGGCCCTGCTCATCGACCACGATCTGGCCGCCTCGACGCTGGCGGTACGGGTGGCGGCCTCGGCGCGGGCCCATCCGTACGCGGTGGTGTCGGCCGGGCTCGGCGCTCTCGAGGGCCCGCTGCACGGGGCGGCCGGGCGGCTCGCGCACCGGATGCTGCTGGAGGTGGTCGAAGGGGGCGGGGCCGCGCCCGTGGTCGCCGACCACCTGCGGGCCGGGCGCCGGGTGCCGGGGCTCGGCCACCGGCTCTACCGGGGCGAGGATCCGCGGGCCACGGCGCTGTTCGCCCGGCTGGAGGAGCTGCCGCAGGCCGGGCCCGCGCTCGCGGCCGCCCGGGACGTGGTCGCCACCGCGGCGGCCCGGCGGCCCGGGCTGCACGCGAACGTCGATCTGGCGCTGGCCGTGCTGACGGTGTCCTGCGGGATGCCCGCGGAGGCCGGGGAGAGCGTGTTCGCGGTGGCCCGTACGGCGGGCTGGATCGCGCACGCGCTGGAGGAGTACCAGGAGCGGCCGCTGCGGATGCGCCCGAGCGGGCTGTACCACGGACCCCGCCCGCCACAGCCGATGCCGTGACGGGCGGGGTGCAGCGGCGATCGGCGGGGGGTCAGCCCGCGTAGGCCTCGAACTCACCGATCTGGCCCGCGGGCCAGCCGGTGTTGCCGGTGACGGTCACCCGCAGGTGGCGTACGTCGGTGCCCGCGGGGAGGGCGATGGTCACCTGGTTGCCGGTGGCCGGGTCGAAGTGGTAGCCCTGCGCGCCCACGAGGGTGGTGAAGGCCGTTCCGTCGGCGCTGCCGAGGACCGCGACGGTCTGGGTACGGGCTCCCCAGGCGGCGGGCGGCGGCAGCTTGAGGACGACGCGCCTGATGTACGCGGTGGCGCCGAGGTCGACCGTGAGGGACTGCGGGAAGGCGTTGTTGGCGCTCTCCCAGTAGCTGCCCGGGTCACCGTCGACGGCCCTGGCCGCGTCGTAGACCTGGGTGTGCGAGGTCTCGCTCACGGGCCGTCCCCGCGCGAGGTTGCGCGCCGGGTCCACGGTCGGAGTCGGGGTTGGCGTCGGAGTCGGCGTGGGGGTCGGAGTCGGGGTGGGCGTCGGGGTCGGGTCCGGTCCCGGCTGGTCGTTGGCGGGCGGGAACGGCCCGCAGTAGGTGGCGGGCAGTTTGGTGTTCCAGCCGGAGTTCCCGGTTCCCTGGGTGAGCTTCAGCTGCGCGCCGAGGCAGCTGTAGACCGGCTCCCCGAAACCGATCCGGGTGGCCTTGACGTTCGTCATCGACAGTTCGGCGGGATCGTTGAACTGGAGGGCGAAGGTTCCCGTCTTGTCGATGTTGACGTTGTCGAAGTGGACGCCCTTGGTGGTCCCGGACACGAAGTGGACCGCCGCGTAGGAGCTGTCCAGGATGTCGCTGTCGGTCACGTTGATGACGGCCTTGTCGATCGCGCTGTTGCGGCTGTCGAACCAGACGGCTCCGATCGGGAAGTTCCAGCCGTAGTCCGTGTTCCCGGTCCGGATCAGCGTGTTGCGGGCGAGGGTGAAGGTGCCCTGGACATCGGTGCCCTGGCCCGCGGTGACTCCGGGGTAGCGGTTGCCGACGTGCAGTCCGCCGCCGTTGGTCAGGGTCTCGGCGGCCACGTTGTCGGTGACGCTGATGTCCTTGCCGCCGTAGACCGCGATGTTGTTGGCGAGGATCGGCGCCACCACGGTGTTGTGGCTGAAGGAGTTCCCGACGTTCACCTTGGTGTCGGCCCACATGGCCAGCCCGTCGTCACCGGTGTTGCGCAGGAAGGTGTTCTCCACCGAGGAGTTGGTGACGCCCCAGTGGAAGTTCACCCCGTCCGCGCTCTGGTCGAGGATCCGGCTGTTCCTGATGTGGAAGTTGTCCATGGGGCCGTCCATCCAGGCCCCGACCTTGGTCCGCTGCATCCAGACGTCGTCGACGACGGAGTCCGTCATCGCGCCGCCGATCGCGTTGACCTGGTCGTCGTCCACGCGGTCACCGATCTCGCCGATGATCGCGAAGTCCTTGAGCGTGACGTTGCGGCTGGGACCGTCGTCCTCGTACGGGCGTATCTGGCCGCCGTAGCCGCCTCCGCGCGCGTACTTGCCGTAGATCCCGGCGGCCCGGTTGCGGTCGGTGGCGCTGCGGCCGGTGAGTACGGAGTACCAGGGTCCGGCGCCGCGCAGGGTCACCTTGTCGACGACCACGTGGTCGGTGAGCTTGAAGGCGCCCTGCGGGATCCACACCTCCTTCGACTGCGCCGCTCCCGCGTCCACGGCCTGCTGGAACGCTCCCGTGGAGTCGGCCGAGCCGTTCGGGTCCGCCCCGAAGTCGGTCACCGAGAGCGAGCCCGCGGGCCGGGTGGCCGGGCCCGCGACCTGCTCGAAGTCGGCCAGGTCCACCACCGCCCAGGGGGTGGCCGAGGTCGCGGCCAGGGTGAGCCGGACCTTCGAACCCGCCGGGAGGGTCGTGCCGAAGAGGGTCCGGGTCTCCTCGTAGAAGTGGTGGGGCTTCTCGCCGGGCTGGTTGGTGAAGGGGTAACTGCCGTAGTACCAGCTGCACTTCGAGGTGAAGTCGAGGTCCTTCAGCTTGGTACCGTCCAGCTTCAGTTCCACGGGCGCGGTGATGCCCGTACCGGCCGCGTTGTCGGGGACGGAGTAGCGCACGTTCATCGCGTTGGCCGGTTTGGCCAGGGTGAACTCGACGTACTCCCCCGCCGCGTCCAGCCGGACGGCGCTGCGGCCGGAAGCCTCGGCGGGCAGGGTCGTGTAGGTGCGGTCGGGGCCGATGACCGAGCCGGTGGTGGCCGCCTGCTCCGCCTCCTGCTCGGTGAAGGGGACGCTCGCCCCGCGCCCCGGGACCTCCAGGGGCGACAGCGCGGCGGGCGGGGCGGCGGCGGCCGGGGTAGCGGCCGTGAGGACGGGCAGGGCGGCGGCGGCGAGGATCGCGGCGGCCAGGGCGGCGAACAGGGCGGGCCTGGTCGGCCTGCCTCGTGCTGGGCTCATGAGGGGACCTCTCCATGCGGGGGACGTGCACGGCGGCTATGAGGGGGCGGACGGACGGATCGGCCGACGAATGGACCGGCGTACAGGGGTGTCGGCGTACAGGTGTCGGCGTACGGATGGTTCCGGCGGCCCGGCTACGGCGTCAGGTCCGCAGCCAGGCCGCCGTGTCCTGCGGAAGCAGCCCCGCGTCTGACAACGGGGCGCTGCTCAGCAGGAGACCGGTGTGGCCGGGCAGGGGCACCGGCTCGTCGGACAGGTTGACCACGCAGACCAGGCCGTCGGGGCGGGCGAAGGCCAGTACCCCGTCCGGCGCGTGCAGCCACTCCAGCGCGCCCCCGCCGAAACCGCGCGCGGCCCGGCGCAGGCCGAGGGCGCGACGGTAGAGGGTGAGCATCGACCGGGGGTCCGCGGCCTGACCGTCGGCCGCGTACGCCGCCCAGTCGGCCGGCTGGGGCAGCCAGGGGTCCTGCCAGGGCTCGGCCGTCCAGGGCAGCGGGACCCGGCAGCCGTCCCGGCCGGGGTCCCGGCCGCCGGAGCGGAAGTGCATGGGGTCCTGGATCCGGTCGAGCGGGATGTCCGCTTCCGGAAGGCCCAGCTCCTCCCCCTGGTACACGTACACCGCGCCCGGCAGGGCCAGGGTCAGCAGGGCCGCGGCGCGCGCCCGGCGGGTGCCCAGGGCCAGGTCGGTGGGCGTGCCGAAGACCTTGGCGGCGAAATCGAACCCGGTGTCCTGGCGCCCGTACCGCGTCACCGTGCGCGTCACGTCGTGATTGCACAGGACCCAGGTGGCGGGGGCGCCGACCGGGGCGTGTTCGGCGAGGGTCTCCTCGATGGCGGTCCGCAGCCGGGCGGGGTCCCAGGGGCAGCTCAGGAACGAGAAGTTGAAGGCGGTGTGCAGCTCGTCGGGGCGCAGGTAGCGGGCGAAGCGCTCGGAGTCCGGCAGCCACACCTCGCCGACGAAGATGGCGTCGTACGCGTCGGCGATGGCCCGCCAGGAGCGGTAGACGCCGTGCAGTTCGTCCCGGTCGATGTAGGGGTGGACCTCCCCCGGCCAGGGCTCGCCGGGGCGGCCGGCCAGGTCGGGCAGCGCCGGGTCCTTGGCCAGCAGGGCCGCGGAGTCGATCCGTACGCCCGCCACCCCGCGTTCGAACCAGAAGTGCAGGACCTCTTCGTGTTCGCGGCGGACTTCGGGATGGGCCCAGTTGAGGTCGGGCTGCTCGGGGGTGAACAGGTGCAGGTACCACTCCCCGTCCGGTACCCGCGTCCAGGTCGTCGCCCCGGCGAACTGCGAGGGCCAGTCGCCCGGCGGCAGTTCGCCGTGCTCGCCGCGGCCGGGCCGGAAGTGGAAGACCTCACGCTCGGGGCTGCCGGGTCCGGCGGCGAGGGCGGCCCGGAACCACGCGTGCTGGTCGGACACGTGGTTCGGGACGATGTCGACGATGGTGCGGATGCCCAGGCCGGTGGCCTCGGCGATCAGCTTCTCGGCCTCGTCGAGGGTGCCGAAGGCGGGGTCGATGGTCCGGTAGTCGGCCACGTCGTAGCCGCCGTCGGCGAGCGGTGACAGGTACCAGGGCGTGAACCACAGTGCGTCGACCCCGAGTTCGGCGAGGTAGGGCAGTTTGGCGCGGACACCCGCGAGATCGCCGGTGCCGTCGCCGTCGCCGTCGGCGAAGCTGCGCGGGTACACCTGGTAGATCGCCGCGCTGCGCCACCAGTCGGCGGCGGCTGCGGGCAGGGGAAAGTCGGCCACGAGGGGTGGTCCTTTCACAAGTGGCGATGCGGACGGCGGCCGTGCGGCCCGGGGTGGTGCCGGGAGGTCCGGGCCGGGGATCCGGGTGGTCAGCCCTTGAGCGAGCCCGCCGTGAGGCCGCTCATGATGTTGCGCTGGAAGATCAGGAACACGATGAGCGTGGGTGCGCAGGCCATGGCGAGCGCCGCGATCAGATGGTTCTCGGGCACTCCGGTCGACAGCGAGTAGATGCCTACGTTGAGCGTCTGCAGGGCCGGGTCCGGCAGGGTGAGCATCGGCCAGAGGAAGTCCTTCCAGACGCCGACGATCGCGAAGATGGACACGACTCCGAGGATGGGGCGGGACATCGGCAGGACGACGGAGCGCAGGCTGCGCAGGGCGCTCGCGCCGTCGATGGAGGCGGCGTCGAGGATCTCCTGCGGGATCGAGTCGAAGAAGCGTTTCAGCAGGAAGATGTTGAAGGCGTTCGTCACGGACGGCAGCCAGATCACCCAGGGCGTGTTGAGCAGGTTCCGCTGGATGATCGGCATGTCCAGGACGGTCAGGTACTGCGGTACGACGAGCACGGTGGCCGGGATCATCAGCGTCGCCAGCATCATCCCGAGGACGGCCTTGCCGAAGACCGGGCGGAGCCGGGACAGCGAGTAGGCGGCGGCGACGTCGAGGACCAGCTGGAAGGCCAGCGCGCCGAACGAGTAGTAGAGGGTGTTGAAGAGCAGCTTGGCCAGGTCCATGACCTTCCAGGCGCTGCTGTAGTTGGCGGTGTGCAGGGAGCCCGGCACCAGGGTGGGCGGGACCTTGGCGAACTCCTCGGTGCTCTTGAGGCCGTTGGCCACCATCCAGTAGAGGGGGCCGAGGAAGACGAGGGTGAAGCCGGCCACGACCAGGACGAAGACCGTCCAGTAGAGGACCTTCCCCCGGGTCCGGCCCAGCTGGGCCGGGGAGATCAGCGTGCGCTCTGCCATGATTTCCGTGCTCCGGTCGGCTCTCGTGTCGGTTTCTCGGGTCGGTGGCCCGGGTCGGGTTCACGGGCGGGTTCCCCGGTCAGGTGCACCGGTCGGTCTCCCGGGTCAGCTCTCGTTGTCGCGGCTGAGCCGGACGTACACCGCGGAGAAGCCCGCGAGCAGCACGAGCAGGCACAGGCCGAGGGCCGAGGCGCCGCCGTACTGGTTGAAGTTGAAGGCGTACTGGTAGATGAGGACGACGACGGTGGTCGTGGAGCCCTCGGGTCCGGCGCCGCCGGTGAGCAGGAACGGCTCCACGAACACCTGCATCGTCGCGATGATCTGCATGAGCAGCATCAGCGAGAGGATGAGCTTGGTCTGCGGAACGGTGATGTGCCAGATCTTGCGGAGCAGGCCCGCACCGTCGAGTTCGGCGGCCTCGTACAGCTCGCCCGGGATGCCCTGGAGGGCGGCCAGGTAGATCAGGGTCGCGCCGCCCATGTTCATCCAGGTGGCGGCGAGGACAACGGAGAGCATCGCGGTGTCGGTGGACTGGAGCCAGTCCTGGGCGGGCACGTGCAGGAAGACCAGGATCCGGTTGAAGAGGCCGTAGCCCGGATCGTAGAAATATTTGAAGAGCAGCACCGAGGCGACCGGCGGCATCATCACCGGAAGGTAGACGAGCAGCCGCAAATACCCTTGCGCGTGGCGGAATTCGTTGAGCACGATCGCGATGAAGAACGGGACCACGAACCCGAAGATCAGCGCGAGACCCGTGAACAGCAGGGTGTTGCGCCAGGCCTGCCAGAAACTCGGGTCGTTGAAGATGTAGCGGAAATTGTCGAGACCGGCCCAGCTGGTGGCGCCGTTCTCGGTCTTCTGGAAGGCCAGTAGAAACTCCCGGACCATCGGGTACCAGGAGAAGAAGGCGAAGCAGATGACCGCGCCGATCAGAAATCCGTGCGCGGAGACGTTCCGCTTGAACGCCCGGACGAAGGCCTCTCGGGATCCGGGCAGGGTGGGGGCCGACATCGCCGCTCCTTGGTGGCTCGCAGGTCGGAACGGGGTGGGGCGGAGCGGGCGGGACCGGGCCGGGGAGGTGCGCCGGACCCGCCCGGTGCCCTACTGGTTGCCCAGTACCTGGTTGACCGCCTTCTCAGCATCGCCGAGGAGCTGCGCGGGGTCGGCGTCCTTGTTGGTGAGGACGCCCGACATCACCTTGTCGAGCACCTTGTAGACCTCTTGGGCCTTGGCGGGCTCGGCCTTCGGCGGGACCGGATTGTCCAGGAAGGGCTTGAAGTTGGCGACCGGCATCGTGGCGCTCGCGGTCTTCAGCGCGTCGCTCTGCTCCCGGGAGGCGCCGGTGAAGAAGGCGGGCTGCGGGAGGCCGACGGGGAGGCCGTCGGCCTTGCTGCGCGCGAAGTCGAACTGGCCCTTGCCGACCGTGAGGGTCTTGAAGTTCAGCCAGGCGATGGCCGCCTTGACCTTGTCGGGCGAGCTGCCCTTCTTGACCATGTAGGCGTTGCCGCCCGAGAGGGTGGACGCGCCGCCGGGCAGCGGGCCCATCCCGAAGTTCTCGTACTTCGCACCGAGCTGCTGGACCATGTACGTGATGTCGTCCGGAGCGGCGATGAACATGCCGAGCTTGTCGGAGGTCATCTGCTTCTGCAGGTCACCCCACTTGAGCAGCTGGGTCTTGCCCATGCTGTCGTCCGTCCAGCGCATCGCCTTGAGGTTGTCGGCGATCTGGCGGCCCGTGGGGTTGTTGAAGGCGGCCTTGCCGTCGGAGCCCACGACGTCGCCGCCCATGCCGTACAGGGTGGCGGTGTAGTGCCAGCCGCCGGTGTTCTCCACGCTGTACTCGCCGAAGCCCGCGGTGCCGTTGCCGAGGGTCGCGATCTTCTTGGCGGCCGTGCGGACCTCGTCCCAGGTACGGGGCGGGGTGTCGGGGTTGAGCCCCGCCTGGGTGAAGAGCTTGCGGTTGATCAGCAGGCCCATCGTGTAGTTGCTGGTCGGCAGGCCGTAGAGCTTGCCGTCCTTCTTGAGCATGTCCATGACGTTCTTGTCGAGGTCACCGATCGCGGGCACCGACTTCGCGGTGACGTAGGCGGAGATGTCCTCGACCCCGTCGTTGTCGAGCACCTGCTGGAGGTCCGTGAAGTACGTGTAGAACACGTCCGGCTGGGACTTGCCCTTGAGCATCGCGGTGAACCGGGGCGGCTCCAGGCACTGGCCGGGAGTGGAACGGCCGTCGATCGTGACGTTCGGGTAGATCTTCTTGAACGCCGCGATGTCCTCCTTCCACTCCTTCAGCTCCGCCGCCTTGGCGGCGGGCGGCATGCAGTCGATCGAGAGGGTGACCTTGGTGTCCGGGTCGAGCGGGGCGGAGGCGTCGGCGGACGCGCCGGGCGCCGCCTTGTCCGCCTTGCCGTCGCCGCTGCTGCTCGTACCGCAGGCCGCGAGGGCGGTGACGGCGAGCGCGGAGACGAGGGCAGCCGCGACGGTGCGGCGGGTGTTGCTTCTCATCGGTGGACCCCTTCGAGCATCGAGCAGGAGTGCGTGGGGGCGAGCGCGGCACACTCAACCACCAGCCACAGATGAACGCAATATCTCGCGCAGACTTCGTAATACATTGACAGTGGATACCGTTCCGGACTGTCCATGGACGCAAAAACAGGGCCCCTGTACGTCACGTGGACGTACGGGGGCCCTGCGGGCGGGTCGGCGGGCGGGTCGGCGGCGGGGTTCTACCCGCGCGGGGCCTGCGCGGTGGAGCCGCGCACCACCAGCTCCGGCTCGAAGAGCAGCTCCCCGGGCTGTACGGCGGCCCCCTGGATCTGCGCGGTCAGCAGCTCGACGGCGGCCCGGCCCATGGCCTCGATGGGCTGGCGCACGGTGGTCAGCGGCGGCTCCGTGCAGTTCATGAAGGCCGAGTCGTCGTAACCGACCACGGAGACCTGGCGGGGCACGTCCAGACCCCGGCGGCGGGCCGCCCGTACGGCCCCCAGGGCCAGCGGGTCGCTCGCGCAGATGATTCCGGTGACCCCGCGGTCCAGGAGCCGGGAGGCGGCCGCGTGGCCGCCCTCCAGGGAGAACAGCGCCCGCTCGACGTGGGCGGCGGGCAGCTCGGTCCCGGCGGCCGCGGCCACCGCCTGGGCGGCGACGAGCTTGCGCAGCGAGGGCATGTGGTCGGGCGGACCCAGCACCAGACCGATCCGCTCGTGGCCGAGGGACGCCAGGTGGCGCCAGGCCTGTTCGACCGCGACGGCGTCGTCGCAGGCCACGCAGGGGAAGCCCAGATCCTCTATGGAAGCGTTGATCAGCACGACCGGGACCTTGCGGTCGGCCAGCAGCCGGTAGTGGTCGTGCGGGGCGTCGGCCTGGGCGAAGAGGCCGCCCGCGAAGACCACGCCGGAGACTTGCTGCTGGAGCAGGAGGTCGACGTAGTCGGCCTCGGAGACGCCGCCCGTGGTCTGGGTGCAGAGCACCGGGGTCAGCCCCTGCTGGGCCAGGGCTCCGCCGATCACCTCGGCGAAGGCCGGGAAGATGGGGTTCTGGAGTTCGGGCAGGACCAGGCCCACCAGCCGGGCGCGCTCGCCGCGCAGCTGGGTGGGGCGCTCGTAGCCGAGAACGTCGAGAGCCGTGAGTACGGACTGGCGGGTCGCGTCCGAGACGCCCGGCTTGCCGTTGAGCACCCGGCTGACCGTTGCCTCGCTGACTCCCACCTTCTTGGCTACCTGAGCAAGTCGTCGCGTCATGAACGCAAGACTAGCGCAAACGACGCAAGTCGCTTGCGCTAGTCTTCGGCCCTTCTCCGGCCACCCTCCGGCGGCCGTTCCGGCCGCTTCCGCGGCAGCCGCTACGGCAGCTGGTTGATCTTGAACGTCGAGGTCGTGTTCCGTATGTCCACGGCGTTGTCGCTCATCCTCAGGTTGCGGACCTCGACGTCACCGACCGCCGGACCCTGCCCCGCTTCGGGCATCTCGTTGGCCCAGAGACCGAAGCCGGATTTGGCGTCGTAGGCGTCGCCGCTCTTCTTGGCGCCCGTGATGGTGATGTCCCGCAGGATGGTGTCCTTGATCGGATTGACCGGCTGTCCTCCTACGTACTGGGTCTGGAACATGATGCCGCTGTAGGTCGGATCCACGATGTCGACGTTGTTGATCCGGATCCCCTGGAACACCTTCGACGCGGAGAAGATCCAGATTCCCGGGAAGGTCTGCGCCCCCCAGAAATGGCCGCCCGAGCGGATGACCGAGATGTTCTCGAAGGTCGTCGGATCGGTGCCGAAACCATTCATCGGATACCCGAAGTCCAGCGAGCTGATGGTGATGCCCGCATAGACGAGGGTGTCGGCGATGAGGATGTTGCGGAAGGTGTTGTTGAACCCTCCGTAGACCGCGACTCCGGCCGCGCGCCAGGTCAGGAGCGTGGTCAGGTTCTCGTACATGTTGTTCTTCATGTCCGCGCCGCCCGCGTCGATCGCGGAGAACAGCGCGAAGCTGTCGTCACCCGTGGAGCGCGCCTCGTTGTTGGAGACGAGGTTGTCCGTGCTGCCGTTGGTCATGTTGATGCCGTCGGCGAAGGTGTCCCGGATCCGGGAGTTCTTGATGGTGATCCGGTCGGTGTTGGCTCCCCAGTAGAGGCACACCGTGTGCTCGTCCCACACGTTGTCGATGGTGATGTCGGTGACGTTGGAGAAGTCGAAGACCTTGCCCGGGCCGTCGATCCGTGAGGTGTAGTTGCCGAAGTAGGCGAAGCCGGAGAAGGACGAGCCATTCGCCGTGCCCTCGGCCCGCCAGCCGATGTCGGTGTTGTCCTGCGCGGCGGGGGCGTGGAAGCGGGTGAACCAGGGTCCCGCGCCGACCACCTGCACGGCCTTGCCGTACACCTGGAACTTGCTGGCTGTGTCGTAGTCGCCGGGCGGCAGGTAGACGCCGACGAGCTTGCCGGTGGTGTCCATGCGGACCTTGTCCAGGGCGTTCTGCACGTCCTGGTGGCCGAATCCGGCGGGCACGGTGTAGGTCGCCGGGTCCGGGTTGGCTATCTGCGTGGCCTGTTCCAGGCTCACGAAGTCGATCGCGTAGGTGGAGGTGTTGCCCGCGTCCTTCTGCAGGCGGATCTTGCTTCCGGCCGGGACGGTCTCGCCGAGCACGATGTTGGCCTCGTCGTAGATGTGCCGCGGCGCGCCGGAGCCGGGCGAGTTCCCCGGGGAGGCCTCGGCGCCGTACAGCCAGGCGTACTTGGAGGTCAGCGGGAGCGCCTTCTTCAGCGTCCCGTTGATGTAGACGTCGATGGTCGAGTCGATGCCGCCGCCGCCCGGGGCGTCCGGGATGGAGAAGCGGGTGACCAGGGTGTTCGTGCTGGCCCGGGTGGTGAACTCGACGTACTCGCCGGTCTGGTCGAGGCTGACCGCCTTGCGGCCGCTGGCCTCGCCCGCGATGTCTCCGATGGTGCGGTTGGGGCCGACCACGCTCGCGCCGCCGCCGACGGCCCCGTCCTCCGCCTCGTACATGTCGAAGGGCATGTTCGCCCCTCGGCCGACGAAGAAGGACGTGGTGCTGCTGTTGTTGCCGCGCTTGACCGGCAGTTCGTTGGCGTCGTCGGCGAGCACCACCTTGACGGTGTAATTGCCGTTGGCCGCGGGCCAGCTGCCGAGGGCGACGGGGGCCGCCGCCGCACCGGGCGCGAGCGCGCCGCTGAAGGAGCCGGACAGGGTGCGGACGGTGGCGCCGTTCGCGTCGAGCAGGGTGAGGGTGATCCCGTGCGAACCGGCGGCCGCCGCCACGGTGCCCTGGTTCTTGACGGTGACGGAGAAGGCCACGTTCTGGCCCGCGGACGGCGCGCTCGGGGTCCAGTTGACGGCCGAGGCCACCAGGTCTGAGCTGTCCACCGGGCGGATCACCAGCGGGGAGCCGGTGTAGGTGTTGTTGGTGTCGTTCTGCTCGACGACCGTGTTCGCCTCGTCGACGATCGCGGTCAGCGGGTAGGCGCCCGCGTCGCGCGGACCGATGGCGGCGGTGACGTTCGCCGAGGCGCCCGGGGCGAGGGCCGCGACGTTGGCGGTGGCGACCTTGGTCCCGCCCAGCTGGAAGGTCACCGCGGTGGCGGGGGCCGCGACCGGGCCGCTGTTCTTGACCGTCGCGGCGAGCGTGACGGTGTCCGATTCGACTGGGGCCGCCGGGGTCGCGCTCAGAGCGGTGACGACCAGATCGGGGTTGGGCGCCGGGACGCCGATGATCTGGAACTCGGCGATCTGCCCGTTGGAGGAGCCGCTGTTGGCGGTGAAGCGCAGCTGTACGTCCGCGATGCGGGCGGCCAGCGGGATGGTGACGGTGTTCCCGGAGGCCGGGTCGAAGGCGTAGTCCTTGGCGGCGACCAGGCTGGTGACGCCGGAGGCGGACTGCTCCCGGCCGAGGACCTCGATGCGCTGGGTGCGGGCGCCCCAGCTGCTGTCCGGGTTGAGCTTGAGGACGAGGCGGTCGGTGTCGGCATTGGCGCCGAGCTTGACCGTCAGGGTGCTCGGGTAGGCCCCGGCCGCGCCCTCCCAGTAGGTGGCGGTGCTGTTGTCGTCGGCGTTCTCCGCGACGAAGGTGTTGATCACGGAGGAGCCGGTGACGGGCTTGCCGACGGCCAGGTTGGAGCCGCCGCCCCCGCTTCCGTTGCGGGTGACGGAGTTGCTGTCGCCGGACCGGTTGCCCGCCGCGTCCTTGGCGCGCACGACGTAGCTGACCGTGGCGCTGGTGGGCTGGGTGTCGGTGTAGGTGGTGGCGTTGCCCGCGACGGTGGTCCGCAGCGCGTTGTTCGCGTACACCTCGTAGCCGGTGACCCCGACGTTGTCGGTGGAGGCCTGCCAGGTGAGCTTGATCTGGCCGGTGGCGGGCTCCGTGTAGGACAGGGCGCCCGGAGCGGTGGGGGCCTGGGTGTCCCCGGTGTCACCGGCGCGGGTCACGCTATTGCTGTTCGGCGACTGGTTGCCCGCCGCGTCCTTGGCGCGGACGAAGTAGGTCACGCTCGCGCTGGTGGGCTGGGTGTCGGTGTAGCCGGTGACATTGCCCGCGACGCTGGTGCGCAGCTGGTTGTTGGCGTAGACGTCGTAGCCGGTGACCCCGACGTTGTCGGTGGCCGCCTGCCAGGTGAGCTTGATCTGGCCGGTGGCGGGCTCGGTGTAGGCCAGCGCGGTGGGCGCGGTCGGGGCCTGGGTGTCCCCGGTCTGGGGTCCGTAGATCTCCAGCTCGGAGAGCTGGCCCCCCGGCTGCACGCTGTTGACGGAGATCAGCACCCGGACGTAGCGGGTGGTGGTGGCGTCGAAGGTGATGGGCACCGTGTTGATGTCGGCCGCGTTGAAGTCGTAGGCCTTGGAGGCGGTCAGGTCGGTGAAGTCGGCGCCGTTGGCGCTGCCCTGGATCTTCAGGGTCTGGGTGCGGGCGCCCCAGTTCTCGGGCAGTCGCAGGACCACCCGGTCCACGCGCACCGACGCGCCGAGGTCCGCCTGGAGCCACTGCGGCATGGCGTTGTTGACGCTCTCCCAGTAGCTGGCACTGTTGCCGTCGTTGGCGTTGGAGGCGACGTAGACCTGCGTGTTGCTGCTCGCGGTCAGGGTCTTGCCGAGGGCCAGATTGGCCGAGGACCCGCCGGCGGCGCGGACCTCCAGCTCGGCGAGCTGGGCGGCGGGCCAGCCGGTGTTGGCGGTGAACTCGATCCGGACGAACCGGGTCTGGGTGGCCGGGACGGCGATGGTCACCGTGTTCCCGGCGCCCTGCCCGAAGGTGTACGTCGCCGAGCCGACCAGGGTGGAGAAGCTGGTGCCGTCGGGGCTGCCCTGCACGGACAGGGTCTGGTTGCGGTTCTCCCAGGCGGCGGGGAGCTTCAGGACCACCTCGTCGACGCGGGTGGTGGCGCCGAGGTCGGTCTGCACCCATTGCGGGAAGGTGCTTCCGGCGCTCTCCCAGTAGGTGGACTGGTTGCCGTCGGTGATGGCGGCGGCGGTGAAGGAGCCGTTGGTACTGCTCGCGGAAGCGGGCCTGCCCGCCGCGACGCTCGGACCGCCCGCGGCCGCGGCGGTCAGGGCGGGCCAGCCGAGCATCAGCAGGGCCGTGCTGATGAGGGCGGCCAGGACCCGCCATCTCCAGGTGTGCCTTCTCATACGTCCTCGTCCCTCGACATGAGTTTTCTGAACCAGGTGACATAGGAATTTGCGTACTGCGGTGCGAGAATTGCAGAGCCTTGGTCAGTCGTCTACCGTCACGACCGCACTTTCCCTGCTGAATCGCTTGCGCAAGCTGGACGCAAGCGACGCAAGTAATTTGCGTGCACTATGGAAATTCCGTAAAACCGGAGGCCGCCTTACCGTTCCTACTCATGCGGTTCCACTTCACGAGCACCTGGCGCCCGGGGCGACCCCGGCGGGCGGTGTCCCAGATCCTCCTGACCCAGCTCGCGCTGGCCGCGGGGGTCGCCGTGCTGGCCACCGGCCTCTTCCTGGCCCCCCTCGGCGCCCAGCTCGACGACCAGGCCATGCGCCGCGCCCTGGCCATCGCCCAGAGCGCCGCCACCGACCCCGAGCTGCCCGCCGCGCTCCTGTCCGGCCCGCCCGGCCCGGACAGCGCGGTTCAGGCCACCGCGGAGCGGATCCGCCGCGCCACCGGAGCCGAGTACGTGGTCGTCATCGACCTCAAGGGCATCCGTCGCTCCCACCCCAGCCCCGCGCTCATCGGCCTGCCCGTCTCCACCGACCCCTCCGACGCTCTGGCGGGCCGCGAGGTCATGGAGATCGACGAGGGCACCCTCGGCCGCTCCGCCCGCGGCAAGGTCCCGCTGCTCGCCGCCGACGGCGAGATCGTCGGCGCCGTCTCGGTCGGCATCGCCTACGACAACGTCCGCGACCGGCTGCTCGGCGCCATCCCCGGCCTGCTCGCCTACGCGGGCGGCGCCCTGGCCATGGGCGCGCTCGCCGCCTTCCTGCTCTCCCGCCGGATCCAGCGCCAGACCCGTGACCTGGCCTTCTCCGATATCGCCGGGCTGCTGGCCGAACGCGAGGCGATGCTGCACTCCATCCGCGAAGGCGTGGTGGCCCTGGACCGCGCGGGCCGGGTCCGGCTCGTCAACGACGAGGCCGCCCGGCTGCTGGGCCTCGCCCCGGGCGCCCCCGACGCGGCCGGACGCCCCCTGGAGGAAGTGCTCGGCCCCGGCCGCACGACCGACGTCCTGACCGGCCGGGTCACCGGACGCGACCTGCTCACCGTCCGAGGTGCGCGCGTCCTGCTGGCCAACCGCATGCCCACCGAGGACGGCGGCGCCGTCGCCACCCTGCGCGACCGCACCGAGGTGGAACACCTGGGCCGCGAGCTCGACTCCACCCGTGGCCTGATCGATGCCCTGCGCGCCCAGGACCACGAGCACGCCAACCGCCTGCACACCCTGCTCGGCCTGCTGGAGCTGGGCCTGCACGAGGAGGCCGCGGAGTTCCTCACCGAGGTCGTCGGCGGTCGGCGCAGCACCGCCGAGCAGGTCACCGAGAAGGTCCACGACCCGCTCCTCGCCGCGCTGCTGGTGGGCAAGGCCACCGTCGCCGCGGAGCGGGGCGTCGCGCTCCGGCTCGCCCCCGCCACCCTCCTGCCCGACCGGCTGGTCGACCCCGGCGGCCTCGTCACCATCGTGGGCAACCTCGTGGACAACGCCCTCGACGCGGCGGTCGGTTCCGCCGCGCCCCTGGTCGAGGTGGAGCTGCGCGCCGAGGGGCGCACCGCGGTGCTCCGGGTCCGCGACAGCGGGCCCGGGGTGCCCGTCGTGCGCCGCGAGGAGATCTTCACCGAGGGCTGGTCCACGAAGCGGCCCAGCGGCCCCCGGGAGCGCGGGCTCGGGCTGGCGCTCGTACGCCGTCTCGCCCAGCGTCAGGGCGGCAGCGCCGTGGCCGGTGAAACCGCGGACGGCGGCGCCGAGTTCTCGGTCGAGCTGCCGGAGGCGCTGCGATGAGCGCGCCGGCGCTCCAGGTCCTGGTCGTGGACGACGACCCGCGCGTGGCCCGGATCAACGCCGCGTACGTGGCGAAGGTGCCCGGCTTCGAGGTGGCCGGGCAGGCGCACTCGGCCGCCGAGGCGCTGGAGTTCATCACGGGGCGCCCGGCGGACCGGCCGGTGGACCTGATCCTGCTGGACCACTACATGCCGGAGGGCAGCGGGCTCGATCTGGTCGGGCTGCTGCGCCGACTGGGCCGTCACACCGACGTGATCATGGTGACGGCCGCCCGCGACCTGGCCACGGTCCAGGCCGCGATGCGCCTCGGCGCCCTCCAGTACATGGTGAAACCCTTCACCTTCGCCGGACTGCGGGCCAAGCTGGAGGCGTACGCCGCGCTGCGCCGGGCCCTGGGCGGCGGCGGCGAGGCGGAACAGGCCGAGGTGGACCGCATCTTCGGCGCCCTGGCCGGAGCGGCCACCCCCAACGAACTACCGAAGGGCCACTCCCCCACCACCGCCGACCTGGTCCGCCAGGTGCTGCGGAGCGCCGACGGGCCGCTGTCGACCCAGCAGATCGCCGACCGTGCGGGCATCAGCCGCCAGACCGCCCAGCGCTACCTCAAGCTCCTCGAACGCGGCGGGCGGGTCCGGCTCTCCCTGCGTTACGGCGAGACGGGCCGCCCGGAGCACCGCTACGCCTGGCTCCCGGCCACCGCGCCTTGAGGAGTCCCGGCGCAGGGGCGGGTCACACCGCCCCCGCGCCGGTCAGCGACCGTACTTCCGTCTCGGCGTGCCGGGCCGCGTCGGGGGCCTCGGCCGAGGTGACCGTGCCCAGCCACCCCGCCAGGAAGCCCAGCGGGATCGAGATGATCCCCGGGTTCTGGAGCGGGAAGTACTGGAAGTTCACGTGGGGGAACATCGCGTCGGGGCTGCCCGACACCACCGGGGAGAGCACGACGAGCAGCACCGCGGGAATCAGCCCGCCGTAGACGGACCACACCGCGCCCCGGGTGGTGAACTCCCGCCAGAACAGCGAGTACAGCAGCACGGGAAGGTTCGCGGAGGCCGCGACCGCGAAGGCCAGCCCCACGAGGAAGGCCACGTTCAGGTCCTGGGCGAGCAGCCCCAGCCCGATCGCGGCGGCCCCGATGCCCACGGCCGCCGCCCTGGCCACGGTGACCTCGCTGCGCTGGCGCGCGTGGCGCCGCTTGAGGGAGGCGTACAGGTCGTGCGCGACGGAGGCGGAGGACGCCAGGGTGATCCCGGCGACCACGGCGAGGATGGTGGCGAAGGCGATCGCGGCGACGACGGCGAACAGGACCGCGCCTCCCGTGGAGTCGGCGCCCCCGCCCAGATGGGCCGCGAGCAGCGGCACCGCCGTGTTCCCGGAGGCGTTCGAGGCCCGCACCTGGTCCGGGCCCAGCAGCGCGGCCGCGCCGAAGCCCAGCACGATGGTCATCAGGTAGAAGCCGCCGATGAGGGCGATCGCCCAGACCACCGAGCGGCGGGCCGCCCGCGCGGTCGGGACGGTGTAGAAGCGGGACAGGATGTGCGGCAGCCCGGCGGTGCCGAGGACCAGCGCGAGCCCGAGGCTGATGAAGTCGAAGCGGGCGGTCCAGTCCCCGCCGTACTTGAGCCCGGGGCTCAGGAAGGCCTTGCCGTGGCCACTGCGTTCGGCGGCGCTGGTCAGCAGGTGGTTGAAGTCCCCGTGGAAGCGCAGCAGTACGAGCACGGTGAGCGCGATCGCGCCGCCCATCAGCAGTACGGCCTTGACGATCTGGATCCAGGTGGTCGCGCGCATCCCGCCGAAGGACACGTAGATCACCATCAGCGCGCCGACCCCGACCACGGTCGCGGTGCGGGCGCCGGTGCTCGAATTGCCGAGCAGCAGCCCGACCAGGCTGCCCGCGCCGACCATCTGCGCGACCAGGTACAGCACCGAGACGGTGACGGAGGAGACGCCCGCGGCGATCCGTACGGGCCGCTCGGTCATCCGCGCCGCGACGACGTCGGCGAGGGTGAACCGGCCGCAGTTGCGGACTAGTTCGGCGATCAGGAACAGGACCACGAGCCAGGCCACGAGGAAGCCGACGGAGTAGAGCATGCCGTCGTAGCCGAAGAGGGCGATCAGGCCGGAGATGCCGAGGAAGGACGCCGCGGACATGTAGTCACCCGCGATGGCGAAGCCGTTCTCCAGCGGGGAGAACAACCGCCCCCCGGCATAGAACTCCTCCGCCGACCCGTGCCGGTTGCGGCTCACCCAAGTGGTGATGCCCAGGGTGACCGCGATGAACAGGCTGCACAGGATGAGGGCGAGCGTCTGGTGTTCGGTGTTCACCTGCCGGCCCCCCGGGCGCGCTCCTGGCCCCGCTCCTGCTCGAAGACGGTCCAGCGCAGATCGAGGGCGGCCCGGTCCCGGCGCAGCCGCGCGTGGCGCGCGTACGCCCAGGTCAGCACGAAGGTGCTGAGGAACTGGCCGAGCCCGGCGAGCAGGGCGACATTGACAGCCCCGATGACGGGGCGGGCCATCAGACCCGGCGCGGCGGTCGCCGCGACGATGTAGGCGATGTACCAGAGGAAGAAGCCGAGGGTGGCCGGGACGACGAACCTCCGGTATCGGCTGCGGACCTCCTGGAAGGCGGCGCTGCGCTGTACCTCGAGGTAGATGTCGGCGGCGGCGGGACCGTGACGCCCGCCGTCGGAGGCGGCGGAGCGCGGACCGGGGGCGTGCGGCCCCGCCGCTTCGCCCTCCCCGTCGCCCTCGCCCCAGCCCGCGGCGAGGGCCTCGTACCAGGGGTCGTCATACCGGATAATCGTTCCGGCATCGGGCCCTTCTTGCTTGTCCACCGGGCTCTCCTTGTCCGCCGCCGCAGTGGCCGCGTAGCGCCAAGGATGGTCGGAGGGAAGGGCCTTGCGCCAATCTCCGGGCTCTCTTCACTCCATCAGGTGATGGCCGGGCTGACAAAAGTGAAGAAGAACCGGAGCCGGGAACCCGTAACGGGAACCCGGTCGTTCAGGCGTCGATGCGCGAGCGGTCCAGGGTCGCCGCCGAGCTGGTGATGAACTCCTTGCGGGGTGCCACCTCGTTGCCCATGAGCAGGTCGAACACCGACTCAGCCGAGTCCAGGTCGCCGATGTTGATCCGGCGCAGGGTGCGGAAGCGGGGGTCCATGGTGGTCTCCGCGAGCTGGTCGGCGTCCATCTCGCCGAGACCCTTGTAACGCTGGATGGCGTCCTTGTAGCGGATGTTCTTGCGCTGGTACTCCAGGAGGGTCTGGCGCAGCTCGTTGTCCGAGTAGGTGTAGACGTACTTGTCCTGGCCCTTCTTGGGCTGGACCAGCTCGATCCGGTGCAGCGGCGGTACGGCCGCGAAGACCCGGCCCGCCTCGACCATCGGGCGCATGTAGCGCTGGAAGAGGGTCAGCAGCAGGCAGCGGATGTGGGCGCCGTCCACATCGGCGTCGACGAGCAGGACGATCTTGCCGTAGCGGGCGGCGTCGATGTCGAACGTCCGGCCCGAGCCCGCTCCTATGACCTGGATGATCGCGCCGCACTCGGCGTTCTTGAGCATGTCCGAGACCGAGGACTTCTGGACGTTGAGGATCTTGCCGCGGATCGGCAGGAGCGCCTGGAACTCGGAGTTGCGGGCGAGCTTGGCGGTGCCGAGGGCGGAGTCCCCCTCGACGATGAACAGCTCGCTGCGCTCCACGTCGTCACTGCGGCAGTCGGCCAGCTTCGCGGGCAGCGAGGAGGACTCCAGCGCGGTCTTGCGACGCTGCGCCTCCTTGTGCTGACGGGCCGCGATGCGGGTCCGCGCGGCCGCGACGATCTTCTCCATCACCGAGCGGGCCTGCTGCTTGTCGTCCCGCTTGGTGGAGGTCAGGAACGCCTTCAGCTCCTTGGCGACCACGGCGGCGACGATCCGGGTGGCGGCCGAGGTGCCGAGGACCTCCTTCGTCTGACCCTCGAACTGGGGTTCGGCGAGCCGGACGGTCACGACGGCGGTCATGCCCTCCATCGCGTCGTCCTTGACCACGTCGTCCTCGGCCACGCGCAGCAGCTTGGCCGAGCGGAGCACCTCGTTCACCGTCTTGGTGATCGAGCGCTCGAAACCGGAGATGTGGGTGCCGCCCTTGGGGGTGGCGATGATGTTGACGAAGGACTTGACGCTGCTCTCGTACCCCGTGCCCCAGCGCAGCGCGATGTCGACACCCAGCTCACGGGTGACCTCGGTGGGGGTCATGTGGCCGCGCTCGTCCAGGACCGGGACGGTCTCCTTGAAGGTTCCCGAGCCGGTCAGCCGCTTGATGTCGCAGACGGCCTTGTCCTGGGCGAGGTACTCGCAGAACTCGCTGATGCCCCCGTCGAAGCGGAAGGTCTCCTCCGTCTTGCCCGAGCCCTCCAGGGCCCGCTCGTCACGGACGACGATGGTCAGGCCGGGCACGAGGAAGGCCGTCTGCCGGGCACGCTGGTAGAGCGAGTCCAGGGTCAGCCGGGCGTCCTTGAGGAAGATCTGGCGGTCGGCCCAGTAGCGCACCCGGGTGCCGGTGCGGCCCTTGGTGACCCGCTTGCCCTTGCGCAGGCCGTTGGCCGGGTCGAACGGGCTGTCGGGGCCCTGCTCGGTGAACATGCCGGGGACGCCGCGCCGGAAGCTGATCGCGTGCGTGGAGCCGTTGCGGTCCACCTCGACGTCCAGCCGGGCGGAGAGGGCGTTGACCACGGAGGCGCCGACGCCGTGCAGGCCGCCGGAGGCCGCGTAGGAGCCGCCGCCGAACTTTCCGCCCGCGTGCAGCTTGGTCATCACGACCTCGACGCCGGACAGCCCCGTCTTGGGCTCGACGTCGACCGGGATGCCCCGGCCGTTGTCGCGCACCTCGACGGAGGTGTCCTCGTGGAGGATCACCTCGATGTGGTCGCAGTAGCCTCCGAGGGCCTCATCGACGGAATTGTCGATGATCTCCCAGAGGCAGTGCATGAGGCCACGGCTGTCCGTGGACCCGATATACATGCCGGGGCGCTTGCGGACGGCCTCGAGGCCCTCGAGGACGAGCAGGTGCCGCGCGGTGTAGTTGGAACCGTCCCGGTCTGCTCCGGTCAGCAGCGCGCTGGAAGGCACGGACTTGTCGGCGGTCACGCAGTTCGCTCCTCGCTGAATTTCTTTTCTGGCCCGGTCGGGCGCAGGGGTGGCTCGGGTGCCGGTCAGAGGGTACCGAGGCCTGGTAGAGCCGATGTAACGCCACCCTCGTGATCCTTCAGCCTAGTGCAGGCCCGTACGGATGTTCGATCGCTCGCAGGAGTGAAGCAAACATCACGTTCCCTTCCACGCATGAACCATTTAGTGTTCGGGCACGTCCTCATGCACAACCGGCACTCAGCCGGAGAGGGCCGAACTGCTAGAAGCAACGACAGACAACGCGAAACCGTAAAGCAATGCAATACGGCTCCTTCGCCGCCAACCGGCAACAGCCGGCCAGCTTCGGAAGGAAGTTTCGAGGAAAAGCCGCGAGCGGGAACGTTTTCGGCCTGGTTGGATGTTGACCCTGGTACGACAGCTCGTCGAGCTAGAGAAGAGGCGACGTGACTACTGTTCTGACACCCGCGACCCCGCTGACGGCCGCTGATCGATGCGACCGTTGCGGCGCCCAGGCATACCTGCGCGTCGTCCTGCTGAGCGGCGGTGAACTGCTCTTCTGCGCCCACCACGGGCGTAAGTTCGAGCCGGAACTCAAGAAGATCGCCGCGGAAATACAGGATGAGACTGAGCGTCTTACGAACGCTCCGGCCGCAGTGGCCGACCCCGAGGACCGCTGACACACAGGCCTACCCTCGCATCCCGACGAGCCAGGACCGGCGAAGGCCGGTCGACGGGCGGTACCCCTGAGACCCAGGGGGACCGCCCGTCCTCATGTCCGGATGCCCCGGCGCTCAGGCCTTGCGGCCGGGCTCCCCGACGAACTCGATCAGCGGGGCGATCCTGGTGTACACACCGGGGCTGTCGGCGAGCCCGCAGCCGCGCCCCCAGGACACCAGGCCGATGAGCCTGCCCTGGACCACCAGCGGGCCCCCGCTGTCCCCCTGACAGGCGTCCTTGCCCCCTTCTCGGGCCCCCGCACAGACCATCGACGCCTCCTGGTACTGACCGTCGGAGTCCCCGGGGTACGCCTTGCGGCACGTTTCGCCGGGCAGCACCGTCACCCGGGCGGCGCGCAGGGCGTACGCGTAGTCACCAAAACCACTCGTGTCGCCCCAGCCGTACACGGTCGCGTCCGCGCCCGGTACGTAGCCCGGATGCCCTCCGGCGGCCATCGGCAGGACCTGCCGCGCGGGCACGGGTTCACGCAGTTCCAGTACGGCGAGGTCCCCGGCATTGCTCACCGGGTCGTAGGCGGGGTTCACCCAGGACCGGCCCACCGGGATCTCGCGGCCGCCGCCGCTCGTCAGCTCGGTCCGGTCGGTGATCACCACGAGGTCCGGCACCTGGTCGACCGGGCCGCCCAGCACGTTGGTGCCCAGGCAGTGCGCCGCCGTCAGCACCTTCGTCGGTCCGACGATCACACCCCCGCAGAACTGCCCGGCCCTGGTACGCCCGAACCGGTCACGGCTGGCCAGGGCCACCACCCACGGACTGTCGGCGACCTTCACCGGCTGTCCGCCGATCACCACACCGTCCGCGGCGGCCCGGGGCGCCTGGGCCAGCGGCGCGACGGCCGCTCCCGCCACAAGGGTCAGCACACCTGCCAGAGCACGGGAAAAGGGGCGACGCATAGGGCCTCCTGACTCTGTGTGTACACGACTCCACCCAGAGTGGAATGACCGGTGGCCGCGCGCACCCGCGCACGGCCACCGGCAAGCCCCGTACCCGCTAGTCCAGGTAGTCCCGCAGCACCTGCGAGCGCGACGGGTGGCGCAGCTTCGACATGGTCTTCGACTCGATCTGGCGGATGCGCTCACGCGTGACGCCGTAGACCTTGCCGATCTCGTCGAGGGTCTTTGGCTGGCCGTCGGTGAGGCCGAAGCGCATGGAGACCACGCCCGCCTCGCGCTCGCTCAGGGTGTCGAGCACCGAGTGGAGCTGTTCCTGCAGGAGCGTGAAGGAGACCGCGTCGGCCGGGACGACCGCTTCGGAGTCCTCGATGAGGTCGCCGAACTCGCTGTCGCCGTCCTCGCCGAGCGGGGTGTGCAGGGAGATCGGTTCGCGGCCGTACTTCTGGACCTCGATGACTTTCTCGGGGGTCATGTCGAGTTCCTTGGCCAGCTCCTCCGGGGTGGGCTCGCGGCCCAGGTCCTGGAGCATCTGGCGCTGCACGCGGGCCAGCTTGTTGATCACTTCGACCATGTGCACCGGGATGCGGATGGTGCGGGCCTGGTCGGCCATGGCGCGGGTGATCGCCTGGCGGATCCACCAGGTGGCGTACGTGGAGAACTTGTAGCCCTTGGTGTAGTCGAACTTCTCCACCGCGCGGATCAGGCCCAGGTTGCCCTCCTGGATCAGGTCCAGGAAGAGCATGCCGCGGCCGGTGTAGCGCTTGGCGAGGGAGACCACGAGGCGGAGGTTGGCCTCCAGCAGGTGGTTCTTGGCCCGGCGGCCGTCCTCGGTGATGATCTCCAGCTCGCGCTTGAGCTTGGGGGCGAGCTTGTCGGAGTTCGCCAGCTTGTCCTCGCCGAAGAGGCCCGCCTCGATCCGCTTGGCCAGCTCCACCTCCTGCTCCGCGTTGAGGAGGGGGACCTTGCCGATCTGCTTGAGGTAGTCCTTCACCGGGTCGGCGGTGGCTCCCGCGACCGCGACCTGCTGGGCGGGGGCGTCGTCCTCGTCGTCGGAGAGCACGAAGCCCTTGCTCTCGCCGCCCTCCTCCTCTTCGCCGTCTTCGCCCTTGGCGGCTCCCGAGGCACCCTCGGCGGTCTCGTCCTCGGACGCGTCGTCGCCGTCCTTCTTGGCTGCCGTCTTCTTCGCCGCGGTCTTCTTCGCGGTGGTCTTCTTGGCCGCGGTCTTCTTGGCGGCGGCCTTCTTCGCCACCGCCTTCTTGGCCGGGGCGGTGGTCTCGGTTCCGGTCTCGGTTCCGGTCTCGGTTCCGGTCTCGGCCTGGGTTCCGGTCTCGGCCTGGGTTCCGGTCTCGGCCTGGGTTCCGGTCCCGGTCCCCGTTCCGGTCTCGTCCGTGAGCGCGTCCGCCTGCTCGGGGTCCGCGGCCCCGGTCACCGGGGCCGCGGGGGCGGACGCCGTGTTCGCCGTGACGGTCTTGGTCGCCGTCCGCTTGGCGGGGCTCTTCGCCGCGACGCTCTTACGGGGGCGCTTCGGCGACTCCGCGGCACTGACCATCAGCGTCACACCCTCTTCCTCGAGGATCTGGTTGAGGCTGCGCAGAACATTCTTCCACTGGGTTGGCGGAATCTGGTCAGCCTCGAAGGCCCGACGCACGTCATCGCCGGCGATCTGCCCCTCGGCCTTGCCCCGCTCGATGAGCGCCATCACGGAATCCGACTCGGCGATCTCCGGCGGGAGCGTACGGGATGTGCTGGCCGACACGAACAACCTCTCGGAACGATGGAAACGGCTTCCGACCCCGGCCTGGTCCTGAACCGGAGCCGACGACCACCGACTGGGGATGGGCCGGCGGCGCGGGAAAGAGCCGGGGAGCTGCACAGCACCGGGAACGGCTGCTGTGTTCCTTCCGTCGGCCATCACCTCTCTAGGTCATCGCGTGACCTCGCAGAGCGTTACGCCCAATCTTCGTGGCCCGAGTCACATCCCGCCGTCTCCCATGCCGGTCATACGGGCACGGTCACCCGGTTTTCGCGGTTGGCCCGGACGCGAGTGTCGCCGGACCCGACCAGGTCCGGCGACACTCGTCCACCCCATGCTCACGTCGGTCCGCCCGGCTGACCCGTCAGTGCTCGCGCGGAGCCGGGACCACGCGCTCGACCTCCGGATGGACCATCAGGAGCTGGCGCATGGCGGTCTCGGCGCCCGTCGCGTCACCCGCGGCGAGGGCCTCGACCACGCGCGCGTGGTGCGCGACACAGGTCTCGCTGGGCCGGTCGCAGGCGGTGATCGGGGTGCCGGAGACATGCAGGGCGGAGGAGACGATGCCGGCGAGGTGTTCCAGCAGCCGGTTGGCCGCGACCTGGATCAGCAGCGCGTGGAACTCGTTGTCGGCGCGGGCGAAGGTGATCGTGTCGCCCTGGCCGAGAGCGTGGCCCATGATCTCGACCATGTCCGCGAGCCGCTGCTGGATGTCGGGGCGGCCGTGGCCCGCGGCGAGCCGGGCGGCGAGCGGTTCGATGGTCCAGCGCAGTTCGTTCAGCTCGCGGCGCTGCTCGTCGCGCTGGGGACCGTAGGCGCGCCACTCGATGATGTCGGGGTCGAGCAGGTTCCAGTCGCTGACCGGGCGGACCCGGGTGCCCACGTTGGGACGGGCGCTGACGAGGCCCTTGGCCTCCAGGACCCGCAGGGATTCGCGGACGACCGTGCGGGAGACCTCGAAACGCTGGCCGATCTCCTCGGGGACCAGCGGGCGGTCCGCTCCGAGGTCACCGGAAACGATCATCTGGCCGAGCTGCTGGACGAGTTGGCCGTGGAGTCCGCGGCCGCGGCTGCCCGCCGTGCGGCGGCCCACCCGGCTCAACTCGACGTCGCCTCCGTCCCAATGGGGTACTCCGACGCGGTCGGTGCCGGAGGCGTCCGCGTAGGGGTAACGGTCGAGTTCGCCCGGGCCGGCGAGGCCGGTGTCGGCGTGGCGGGCGGCGGTCATCATGGTGTGCGCAAGGGTACTCACGAATCCTTTGTCGGCCGTGCTCCGGTGACCCTTGAGGTCTTTGGTGAAAAGCACACGAAAGGGTGATCGGTGCCACCTACGCAATTGACGACTTATCGTAAAGAACCGGGCCTTTTGCGTGGAGTTGCGGTCCAGTTCGAGTGATCCGGACTCCAACGGACGTGTTGGGTCGCCGATCGGCCCCGCACCGGTCACCAACGGACTCTGGCGCGCAGTCCGGTGAACCCGTAGGCGCACAACAGGACCATCAGCGACAACACCAACGCGGTGCCGACGGGTTGGGTCATCACCCGCAGGGCACCCAGCACCAGCCGGTCCGCTTCCGGCGGCCATTGCGTGAAGGACAGCCCGCGCAGCCTGCCCGCCAGTCCGGACGCCGGGTAGGCGGACGGGCCGTCGAGGGCCTTGCGCACGAGCGGTACGACGAGCACCGGGACGGCGAGTACCGCACCCAGCCCGGCCAGCGCCGACCGGAAGATGCCGGAGGCCAGCACTCCGGCCCAGGCGCAGCCGACGAGCAGCCCGGCCCAGGCCGCCGCGGGAGCGGCCCAGCGCTCCGGGGTGCGCAGCGGGCCCTGGTCGAAGACGAGCGCGAGGGCGGCCGCGTCGGCGGTGAGGGCGAGGGCGCCGAGCAGCAGCGCGAGCGCTCCGCAGACCCCGAGCTTGGCGGCGAGCAGCCCCATCCGGCGGGGCACCGTGCCCCGGTCGGCGGCGAGCGCGGGGTAGCGGTACTCCTCGCCGAAGGCCAGGGCTCCGAGCAGCCCCGCCCCGAGGGCCGCGGGCGGCAGCGGCAGCAGCCCGGGCCAGGCGGCGAGCATCCGGTTCTGCGGGGTCCCGCCGAGCCGGGCGAGCAGCAGGGCGGTGACCACCGAGACGGCGACCACCAGGGCGGCCGTCAGGAGGGGGGTCGCGGTGCCGAAGACCCGGCGCAGTTCGTAGCGCAGGGGGCGCAGGGGGCCGCCCACCCGCCGTACGGGCGACGGGGGCCGCGTGCGTGCGTGGCGCCCCCGCCCACCGGAAGGGTCGGCGGGCGCGGGCACCCGGGCCGCGGCGGTCGCGGTATCGGGCGCGGAGTCAGGCACGGAGGCGTCAGCCCCGTCGCTCCCGGCGGCCGGCGCCTGCGGGGCGCGGGTCCGCGGCACGGGAGCGCCACTGTCACCGGTCTCGTCCGCGAGCCGGTGGACGAGCACCCCGTGGCGGAAGGCGGCCTCGCCGACCTCGGCGCAGTTGCTGCCGTAGACGGAGAGGCGGCTGCCGCTCTCCGCGACGATCTCCACCGCCCTTTGCGCCGCCCGGGCTTCGCGGCCCAGCACGTCGGCGAGCCGGGCGGCGTGCGGGGTCCGTACGGCGACCCGCGGGCGCAGCCGGGTCCGGGCGAACTCGGCGGCTTCCTGGTCGGCGACGAGGCGCCCCGCCTCGACGCTGACCACCCGGTCGGCGCTGCGCGCGGCTTCCTTGGCGTCGTCGGTGGTGAAGAGCACGGCCCCGCCGAGCGCGGCGTGGCCGCGCAGCAGCCCGTGGAGCCAGTTCTGCTCCCGGGGGGAGAGCCCGGCGGACGGCTCGTCGAGGAGCAGGGTGCACGGATCGGCGAGCAGCGCCGCGGCGAGCGCGACCCGGCGGTCCATCCCGAGCGAGAGAGAGCCGAGGCGCTGGTCGCGCAGGCCCGCGATGCCGACGACCTCGAGCATGGTGTCCGCCCGGGAGGCCGGGACCCCGGCGGCGGCGCAGAGCATCCGCAGCTGGCCCCGGACCGTGCGCGCCGGGTGACCGGGCACGTCGCCGAGCAGGACGCCGACCTCTCGCCCCGGGTGCGGGGTCCGGTGCAGGGGGCGGCCGCGGAAGTAGGTGACTCCCCGGCCCGGTTCGAGTTCGAGCATGAGTCGCAGGGCGGTGGTCTTTCCCGCTCCGGGACCGCCCAGCAGGGCGGTGACCTGTCCGGGGCGGGCCTCGAAGGTGAGGTCGTCCACCATCGGGGGGAGGGCCCGACGGGGTGCGCTGGTGAGTCCGATGGCCTGGAGCATCGCTTCTCTCGCGGGGTGTGGGACCACTGTGCGGCAGTGTGAGTACCACGAGAAAGATAACGCGATATATCCGATTTACCCGGTAATCAGGCTGCTGCTGTGTCGGCCGCCGTGTCGGATCGTCAGACTTCCGGACGCAGCATCGGCGGATTGAGCAGGGTGGCCCCGCCCGCCCTGAACAACTGTGCGGGCCGACCGCCCTGACGGGTCGTCGTACCACCGGCGGGGACCAGGAACCCGGGGGTGCCAGTGACCTTGCGGTGGAAGTTGCGAGGGTCCAGGGCCACGCCCCAGACCGCCTCGTAGACCCGGCGCAGCTCGCCGACGGTGAACTCGGGCGGGCAGAAGGCGGTGGCCAGCGAGGAGTACTCGATCTTCGAACGGGCCCGCTCCACCCCGTCCGCCAGGATCCGCGCGTGGTCGAAGGCCAGCCCCGCGGACGCCTCCTCGGCGGCGGCGAGCAGCTCGTCGACCGGGGCCCAGCGCGCGCTGTTGGCGTCCCCGCCCGCCCGGGGCGCGGGCAGATCGGGCGCCAGCACCAGGTGCGCCACGCTGACCACCCGCATGCGCGGGTCCCGGCGGGGGTCGCCGTAGGTGGCGAGCTGTTCGAGGTGCGCGCCGTGGACGCCCTCGGCGCCTCCGCCGCCCGTATCGGCGACGGCCGCCTCGTGGGCGCACAGCCCGGTCTCCTCGGAGAGCTCCCGGGCGGCAGCGCCCGCGAGGTCCTCGTCTTCCCGGACGAATCCTCCGGGCAGTGCCCAGCGTCCCTGGAACGGCTGCTCACCCCGGCGTACGACCAGCGCGCAGAGCGCGTGGCGCCGCACGGTGAGCACGACCAGGTCGACGGTGACGGCGAAGGGCGGGAAGGCCGACGGGTCGTAGGGCGACATGCCGCGATCATAGTCGTCTTCCTGACGATAAACAGCGCTTTGGTGATCCGGGAGACCGTTCCTCGCGGAGCGGTCCGGTCAGACACCCAGTTGCAGCGCATCGGCGGCCTCCTCCACCATGCCCAGCCCCAGCCTGCTGACCCGGACCGCGAACGGTTCGCCCGCCACCCGCAGTCCGGACAGACGCAGCTCGCCCAACGGAGTGCCGGACAGCGGGGCAAGGGCGACGGTGCCCGCCGGGGCGTCGGGGCGGATCCCGGCCAGGGCACTCAGTACGTGGATCGCCGCGGCCGCCGCCACCGCGGCCGGTCGGCATGCCGCGGGGTGCGGCAGCGGGGCACTGCCCTCGGTGCGCTGCTCGGCGGCGTACATCTCCGGGAGCCGGTACCCGAAGTGCTCGGCCGCGTCGAGCAGTCCCCACAGCAGACCCGCGGCCTCCTTCTCGAAGCCGGAGCCCGCCAGCCCGGCCACCGCGACCGCGCTCTGGTACGCCCGCACGGCGCCCGAGTGGTGACCGAAGGGGTTGTGCCCCGGCTCGCGCACCGCCATGCTGCGCAGCCCCCAGCCGGAGTCCATGGGCGGCGCCCCCAGCAACCGCGCCAGCTGCTCGGTGCGGATCCGGTCCAGCAGGCCGGGAGCGAGCCGCCCCCCGCCGAGCAGTCCGGTGTCCAGCAGGTGCGCGGCGGCCCCGGTCAGCAGGGGCAGCGGTCGCCCGTCGGGATGCAGGGCGGCGGCGGGCCGCCCCCCGTCTGGGCCGTCGAGCCAGAAGGCCTCCGCGAACCGGGCCCGGAGCACGGCGGCCCACTCCTGCCACTCTCCGGCACCCGGGCGCCCGCACCCGGCCAGCAGGTCCGCCCCGAGCAACGCGGCCCGGTGCGCGTGGGCCTGGGTCTCGCAGCGCCTCGGTCCCGGGTCGGGGTCGGCCAGGAACCCGTCCTCGGACAGGGCGCCGCGCAGCCAGTCCAGGCACCGCTCGGCGGTCGGCAGCAGCGCCTCCACCTCCCCCTCGGGCATCCCCCACCGCCGCGCTTCGGCGAGCACCGCGGGAAACGCGAGGGTCGCCTCCGTCCCGGTGCATCCCGGCGGCAGCTGCGGCCCGGCGCTGCGCAGGGGGCCGGGGATCTTGCCCGTGCCGGTCCCGCGCCCGGTGCCCTGGGTCCGGGCCAGGACCCGCAGGGTCGCGGCGGCGAGCCCGGTGCCGAGCGGCAGCGCCATCCGGGCCGCCCACAGCGACTCGGCGGGTGCGAGCCCGCACCGCCACGGAACGCCGGCCGCCGCGAAGGTGTCCGAGGGGTCACCCGGGTCCCGCAGGAGCAGCGCGCCCAGGTCGTCCAGGCCCGTGCGCAGCCACCGTTCGACCCTCGGGTCGTCGCACTCGGCGCGGGCCCGGGCGAGGGGGTTGGCGACCTGTCCGGCCGAGGCCCGCGCGCCCCGGTCCCGGGTGGTGCGCAGCTCGATGGTGCGCGATTCCCCGGGGGCGAGTTCCAGCTGCCAGCGCAGCAGGCCGGTCGCGGCGAGCGCGTCGTCGGGGGTCGGCTCCGCCGTGATGACCGCCTGGGCCTCGCCGGTGCTCCAGCGCAGTCCGCCGGCGTGCACCGCGGCGGGCAGTTCGGGACCGCCCTGACCTGCGGCGATCGCGGCCAGGTCGGCCAGGTCGGTGCCCAGGGAGATCTCCACGGGCAGCCGGACCCGGCGGCCGGTGAAGCTGCGCAGGGTGATCCGCTCGGTCCCGTCGGCGTGCCGGACCCGCTCCACACCGATGTCCGGGTCGGGCCCCGGCTCCGCCCCGATCCGGACGGTGGCGGTGAAGGCGGCCCGGTCCGCGCCGAGGCTGCGGCCCTGGACGGCGACCGGATCGCGGCCGCCGATCCGCAGGACGCAGCGGGAAAGCAGGCGGCGGCCGGAGCGGTAGATCCCCTCGATCCCGTGTCCGGTCAGCTGGCCGTGCTCGGGCGAGATGACGAGGCAGGGCGCGGCGACGCAGATGAGGGCGCCGTGCACGGGCGGCAGTTCGGGCCGTCGGGCGGGGGGAACGGGGGTCACCATGCGTCGCCTTGTCTGCGCTCCGGTCGGTTTCGCAGGGCGGCGGCGCGACCAGGGCCCCGCCACCCCACAGCTGAACGCCCCCGACCCCGCCCGGGACACGGGCCGCGGCGGTGGCTGCGCCCGCCGGGCGGGTCCCCGAGGGCGCGGGACCGCGCGCACGGCAGCCCACCACCGGCGCGCCGCGCCCCCGCGCGCCGCCCCGTCCCGTGTCTGGCGCCCGCCTGTGGACCGGTTCCGGTTCACTGCCCGCTCCCCGTGGTGCGGCGCGTCTCGCGGCGGGTGGCACGGGGCCTGCGCCCCGGCGGGCGGGTTGGCGCGGCCTTCCGCTTGTGGCCGGGTTCGCGCCGTACCCGCTCCGCGCGCAGGCATTCCCGCAGCCCCTCCGGGTCGATCCCCTCGTTGCAGGCGTGGTGGAGCAGTTGGGCGAAGCGGTAGTCGGCGTCGGCCCGCAGGGCCAGTCCCAGGGCGATCCGGGCGGTCGGCTCGTCGCCCGTGGACCACGAGACCCAGCCCGCCAGGGTCAGCGGGGCCGCCGCGTGCTCGCCGTACACGCCGACGCAGCGCCGGGAGAGGGCGCGCCAGAGCCGCAGCGCCGGGGCCGCCTCCTCGTCCTCCATCCATTCGGCGGCGACGTCCCGGGTCTCCCGGTCCTGGAGGCCGAGGATGAGCGTGGCCGCCTCGTCGTGGCCGAGGAGGGCGTCGTCCCAGTCCTCGGCGCAGGGCCCGCCCTCGGCGGGAGGCGCGAGGGTGAGCCGCCGCATCAGCGTCCGAGCGAGGTCCAGGGTGTCCGCGCCCACCTCTTTCTGGGTGGCGCCGTCGAGGATCTTGGGCACGAGGGCCGCGGCGGCCACGTCCAGGGCCCGTTCCTGTTCCGCCGCGAGCGGTCCGCGCAGCGGGGCCAGCCGGGCCTCGATCTCCTGGAGCGAGCCCCGTACCTGGAGTCCGGCATAGGTCGCGGCGGCCGCCATCACCGAAGTACCGGACACGGTCATGGCGGTGCCCTCGGCAGGGCAGCACCGCGGATCGGGGCAGCAGTAGGACCAGTAACGCCCGCCGGAGACGCACAGGGCCTCCAGCACCGGCACGTCCAGCGCTCCGCACGCCAGTCGGACGCGCTGGGCGAGCGGGCGCAGCCGGGTCATCACCCGCTGCCCGCTGTCCGTGCCCCCCGGGTCCTGGCAGAGGAAGACGACGATGCCGTCGGGCTTGCCGCCGCGCCGCTCGCTGCCCCGCACCAGGCAGTCCGCGACCTGCCGGGCGGTGTGCTCCCACTCCCCCGGGTCGGCCGGAATGCCGACCCTCAGCCGACCCCCGAAGCGGCCGCCCTCGCCGTGGACGGCGACCATGACGAGGGAGTCGGTGGGATGGAAGCCGAGCATGTAGGGCAGGGCGTCGGCCAGTTCGGCCGGGCTGCGCAGGGTGATCTGCGCGTCCCGCGGGGCGGGCGGCCGCCCGGTGGCCGCGGCGGACCCGCCCGGCCCGGCGGCGGGCACCGCGTGGTGGATGGTGGGCTTGCCCGGTACCGCCTTGCGGGGCCGGGCACCGGTCGGTTCGTGGGATTCCTGGTTCTTCGTCATGCCACGACGGTCCCGTGAGCATCCCGATCCGGAAACCCCTGTGGATAACTTTATCCACAGGCCCGGGGGCGTGCGGTACCACCGGGCACTATGGAACAACACGGCCCCCGGGGGCGGAAGGATCAGCCGGACGCGGCGAGGACCAGCGGAAGGACCTGGCCGCCGCCCGCCTGGCGGAGCAGGCGGGCGGCCACCGCGAGGGTCCAGCCGGTCTCGGTGTAGTCGTCCACGAGCAGGACGGGGCCGGCGGAACCCGCCAGGGCGGCGGCCAGGTCCTCGGGAACGGCGAAGGTGCCGGAGAGCGTCCTGAGGCGCTGAGCGGAGTTGCTGCGGCGCGCCGGGTGCGCCCCGTTCGCCTCCGTGTACGTCAGGGCGCCCAGGAAGGGGAGCCGGCCGATGCTCGCGATGCCCTGGGCGAGGGAGCCGACGAGCTGCGGCCGGGTCGAGGACGGCACGGCGACCACTCCCACCGGCCGGGCGGAGGCGTCCGCGACGTCGGGCGCCCAGCCGCCCGGGGAGCGCGCCCAGTCGGCGAGGACCGCCACCGCCGCCCGCAGGACGTCGTCGGGGACGGGGGCGTCGGGTGCGTCGTCGGCCAGCAGCGGGCGCAGCCGGTTGCCCCAGCCGATGTCCGAAAGCCGCCCCAGGGCGCGGCCCGTGGAGCACTGCTCCTTCGCCGGGATCCGTCCCTTGAGGTCGATGCCCAGTGCGGACATCCCCGTCGGCCACATGCGGCGCGGCTCGATCTCCACGCCCGGGCGGTCCAGTTCCTTCGCCGCCCCGGTCAGTGTCTCCGCCGAGACGGAGGAATCGGCCCAGACGCCCGCGCAGTTGTCGCAGCGGCCGCACGGAACCGCGCCCTCGTCGTCCAGCTGTCGGCGCAGGAACTCCATCCGGCACCCGGTCGTGCTCACGTAGTCGCGCATGGCCTGCTGCTCGGCGGCCCGCTGCCGGGCGACCCAGGCGTAGCGCTCGGCGTCGTACGCCCACGGCTGGCCGGTGGAGGCCCAGCCGCCCTTGACCCGCTTGACGGCCCCGTCCACGTCGAGGACCTTGAGCATGGTCTCCAGGCGCGTGCGCCGCAGGTCCACCGCCGCCTCCAGGACGGGCACGGACAAGGGACGCCCCGCGTCGGCGAGGGCCGACAGGGTCTGCCGTACCTGGGCCTCGGGCGGGAAGGCGGTATCGGCGAAGTAGCGCCAGATGGCCTCGTCCTCCTTGCCCGGCAGCAGCAGGACATCGGCGTGCTCGACCCCGCGACCGGCGCGGCCGACCTGCTGGTAGTAGGCGATCGGCGAGGACGGCGAGCCGAGGTGGATCACGAAGCCCAGGTCAGGCTTGTCGAAGCCCATGCCCAGGGCGGACGTCGCGATCAGGGCCTTGACCCGGTTCTCCTGCAGGTCGACCTCGGCCTGCAGCCGGTCGGCGTTCTCCGTGCGCCCCGTGTAGGAGGCCACGTTGAAGCCGCGCTGCCGCAGGAAGACGGTCGCCTCCTCGGCCGCGGCGACCGTGAGGGTGTAGATGATGCCGGAGCCCTGCAACTCGTCCAGGTGCTCGGCGAGCCAGCCCAGACGGTGCGCGGCGTCCGGCAGCCGGACCACACCCAGGCGCAGGCTCTCCCGGTCGAGCGGACCGCGCAGCACCAGGGCCTCCCCGGCGCCGGTGCCCAGTTGCTCGGCCACGTCCGCGGTGACCCGCGCGTTGGCGGTCGCGGTGGTGGCCAGTACAGGCACACCGGGGGCGAGTTCGGCGAGCATCGCCCGCAGCCGCCGGTAGTCGGGGCGGAAGTCGTGGCCCCAGTCGGAGATGCAGTGCGCCTCGTCCACCACGAGCAGGCCCGTGGTGGCCGCGAGCTTGGGCAGCACCTGTTCCCGGAAGTCCACGGAATTGAGGCGTTCCGGACTCACCAGGAGGACATCGGTCTCGCCGCGCTCGACTTCCCCGTAGATGGCGTCCCACTCTTCCGGGTTGGCCGAATTGATGGTGCGTGCCTGGATACCGGCACGTGCCGCGGCCTCGACCTGGTTGCGCATCAGTGCAAGGAGCGGGGAGATGATCACGGTGGGTCCGGAACCGCGTCGGCGCAGCAGGGCGGTGGCGACGAAGTACACCGCCGACTTGCCCCAGCCGGTGCGCTGCACCACCAGCGCCCGGCGCCGCTCCTCCACGAGCGCCGCCACCGCCTGCCACTGGTCCTCCCGCAGCCGCGCCGAGCTCCCTGGGGCGCCGACGAGCTCAGCGAGGATGGCATCGGCTTCAGTGCGGAGCTCCAGGTTGTCCATACCCCCATGCAACCCGATGGCTCGGACAATGGACAATCGGCCCGCTCACCGACCGTGACGAGCGGCTCCCGATCGGTTCGCGCCGTCGTGTCGGTCAGCGCCGGAAGCCACCGCGTTGAGCTGCTGGTCCTGCCCGCTGTACGAGGCCGGGGGGCGCCTGCGCGCGCGGCACGCGGCGCACTGAGGACGGCGGACCCGGGACGTGGTCCACCCCGGTGGGGTGAGCCGGGGCGCCATGACGGATCCGGCGACGGATGCGGCGAGTTCGGGCGCCGGGGCAGAGTCGTCCCGGCACGGTCCGGGCCGCGCGGCCCCCCGACCGACCGATTCCGGACGATGTCACGCGGGCCGTCCTGGCGGTACCCGCCGCCCGGCCCCGCCGGACGCGCGCCCTCCACCAGGTCTCGACCGCCCCACCGGCGCCCGCTGCGATGCTGGGCCGCCTCCTCGGGCGGCCCCATAGGGGGCGTTTGCGCTGGTACCGGCGGTCCCACCGGATTCGGATGCGTCATCGTCGGCGTGGCGGGGCAAGGATATGAACGGCATACCGGCCAATTACGGTCGGCGGCGCCGATTGCTCGTTGCCGCATGCTCACGGGCCGCGCGAGAATTGGAGTGTTCCCGCTCGGCTCGTCGGCACTCTTGAGGGCCGCGTTGCGGCGCGCCCACGATGTCAGCCGTGCCCGTCAGCGGGCGTGTACCCGAAGGGAGGACCGTGACCTTCGGATTCACCCCGTCCGCGTCCACATCCCTGATGACCGTCGCCGGTGGTGCCAGTCGGCACGGCAGACTGCTCGAACCCGCCGAGTGGACCGCCGCCGGGATCCCCCTGCTCCGCAATCCGCGCGAGGTCGTCGCCGGGCTGCACTCCCGGCACAGCCCCGTGCCCTCGACCGCCGTGATCGCCGTCCTCGGCCCCGAGGAACGGCTCGTGGCCAGCGCCTCCTTCGTCCAGCGGGCCACCTCGGCCGACGGCTGGGAGTACCGCAACGCACTCCTGGCGCGGCTGCGCCGGGTGCTTCCGCACGACCTCCGCAGACGGACCCCGGTCCGGACGGCGGTGCTGCTCTACTGCCGAGACGGCGACGAGCGGTGGACCGAAGAGGACGGCGCCTGGATGTGGGGGCTGCGGGACGCCTGCACCCTGCACGGGCTGCGGTGCGGCGCGTACATCACGCTGACCGGGGGCGGCTGGCAGGTGCTCGGCGAAGGCCGGGGCGGCCGACGGCCCAGTACGGACTCACGGCCGTTGCGGCTGGGTGACACCTCGACGGATCCGGTACCGCTGACGCTGCGCACCGGCGGCGGCGCGGCCGAGGCCCTGCGACGTACCGCCGCCCGCTGAGGTCGCCGCGGGCAGGGAATCAGCCGCGTGGACGCATGCCGCGCACACCCGTGCCGCGCCCGCACGCCGGCAGGCGTACGGACCCGGCACGGGTGGATACGGAACGTCAGACGCCGACGCCCAGTACGGAGTTGACCTGTGCGGGGTCGCCGCACACGATCAGCAGCGCACCGGCGCGCGTGAGCGCCACTGGCAGGGCCGCGGCGATCGCCTCGGCCGGACCGCCGTTGGCCGCGAAGACCACGACCGGACGGACCGCGGCGCGCTGGACCTGCGCCGCGTCCGCGTAGAAGACGTCGTCCCGGGCGTCCTGCTGAGCCCAGTACGCGCTCTCGCCGAAGGACAGTTCGTGCACCGTCCACGGGTGTGCGTCCCCGCTGGTGAGCAGCAGGATGCCGCCCGGCGCACGGCCGTTGTCGAGCAGCAGGTCCACGGCCTCTTCGGCCGCGTCCAGCGCGCCCTCGGCCGAAGCCGGGATCAGCTGGATCTGCGGCACCGCGGCGGAGACCGACGGTGCGGTGGGGGCCGCGGGGGCGGCCGGGGTGACGGAAGGGGTTCCGGGGGTGGCCTGCTGCGGCACCCGCTGCGCGGGGGGAGCGGGCCGGACCGGACCGGGACGCCCGGGCCGAGGCACGGCGGCGGGACGCGGACCAGGTACGGGTCGGGGGGTCTGCACGGTGCGGCTCGCGGCCGGCGTGACGCGGGGACCCTGGGCACTCTCGTGAATCTGAGACTCCTCGGTGGTGAGAGGCATGAGTTGGCATCTATCAAACGCCGGTACGAACGTACCGGCGGGTGGCACATGAGTGCGATCAGAAATCGAAGCCGAGCTGGCCTCCGTTTTCCAGGTCGCGCGATTCCTCGCTGCGGCGCACCTTCTTGAGGTGGCGCCATCGCGGCAGCGCGTCGAGGTAGGACCACGAGAGCCGGTGGTACGCGGTGGGCCCCCGCTCCTCGAGCGCCGCCCGGTGCACGGGCGAGGGATATCCGGCGTTGGCACCGAAGGCGAAGTCCGCGATCCCGTCGCCCGGTTCGCCGAGTCCGGCCATCATCCGGTCGCGCCACACCTTGGCGATCACCGAGGCGGCGGCCACGGCGACGCAGGACTGGTCGCCCTTGATCACCGTACGGACCCGCCAGGGCGCCCCGAGGTAGTCGTGCTTGCCGTCGAGGATCACCGCGTCGGGCCGGACGGGCAGGGCCTCCAGGGCGCGCACCGCGGCGAGCCGCAGCGCGGCGGTCATCCCCAGCTCGTCGATCTCCTCGGGGGACGCGTGCCCGAGGGCGTGCGCCGTGACCCAGCCCTCCAGGACGACGGCGAGCGTGTCCCGGCGCTTGGGGCTGATCAGCTTGGAGTCGGTCAGACCGTCGGGCGGGCGGCGCAGACCGGTCACGGCCGCGCACACGGTGACGGGTCCGGCCCAGGCTCCTCGTCCGACTTCGTCGACCCCCGCTACGACCTTGGCGCCGGTGGTGGCACGGAGGGAGCGTTCAACGGCGTGTGTGGGTGCTTCGTACGGCATGGCGCCAGCAAGGTTACGCCGCCCGGAGCCGCCTGCACACCCCGGGCCGGTCCCGGCTCACGCCCTGAGCAGCGGCATCAGCACCTGATCGATCATCTGCCTGATGTCGGGGTCTCCCCATTCGCTCCCGCACACCTTGGACCGGTACATCATGATCGCCGGGATTACATCGGCGACGAAATCTCCGGTGGCGTCGGGCCGTACGTCCCCCCGGCTGATTCCACGCTGTACGAGGTCCCGGAAGAGCCGGTTCGATGGCTCCGTGAGCCCCGTGCGAATGAGGTCGTGGAACCGGTCGGCGCTGCCGTTGTCGCATTCGTGAAGCACCGAGCGAAGCGCGATTCCGGCCCTCGACGCCATCGCGTCCCGCATATCGCGACAGAGCACGGCGAGATCCTCGCGGATGGACCCACGGTCCGGGATCTCCCCGAGCGCCGGAAGCCCGGCCCGCAGCACATCGGCCACCAGGTCCGCCTTCGAGGGCCAGCGCCGGTAGACGGCGGCCTTGCCGGTACGCGCCCCCGCGGCCACCCCCTCCATCGTGAGCCCGTGCCAGCCGACCGTACTGAGCTGCTCCAGGGCGGCGTCGAGAATCGCCAGATCCAGTTCGGGCCCGCGTCTGCGCCCCTGAGGCGCCGCTGACCAGGGCGAACCCACCACTGTCGCCACCTCCGTCCGGCCCGCGCGCCGGTCGCACACGTTTTCAGCCCTAGTGAACGCTTGCGTTCACTAGATCGCGGCTCCTACCGTGGACCCGCAGTGAACGAATGCGTTCACTATTTCACTTTGGGGGGATCCTCAGTGACAAGTCCGCAACTCGCCAAGCCTCGGATACCGGGCGCCGCCCGGCGCCAGGGAAGCCCCGGAGTGGCGCTCGCCGTCATCGCCGCCTGCCAGCTCATGGTGGTCCTCGACGCCACCATCGTGAACATCGCGCTCCCGCACATCCAGACCGCCCTGGACTTCTCCACCACGGATCTCTCCTGGGTGCTGAGCGCCTACACCCTGACCTTCGGCGGCCTGCTGCTGCTCGGCGGCCGGGCCGGAGACATCCTGGGCCGCCGCCGGGTGTTCATGGCCGGAATCCTGCTCTTCACCCTGGCCTCGCTGCTCGGCGGATTCGCCCAGGAGCCGTGGCACCTGCTCGCCGCCCGCGCCCTGCAGGGGGTCGGCGGCGCCATCGCCTCCCCCACCGCGCTCGCCCTGATCACCACCACCTTCGCCGAGGGCCCCGCGCGCAACCGGGCCTTCGGGGTGTTCGCCGCCGTCTCCGCCGGTGGCGGCGCCATCGGCCTGCTGACCGGCGGCATGCTGACGGAGTGGCTCAACTGGCGCTGGGTGCTCTTCGTCAACGTGCCGATCGGCGTGCTCATCGCCGTCCTCGCCCCGCTGTACATCAACGAGTCCGAGCGCCACCCCGGCCGCTTCGACCTCGCGGGCGCGCTCACCTCCACCGGAGGCATGGCCTCGCTCGTCTACGGGTTCATCCGGGCCTCGGAGGACGGCTGGCGCGACGGCCTGACCCTCGGCTCCTTCGGCGCCGCCGTGGTCCTGCTCGCGCTGTTCGCCCTCGTCGAGTCCCGGGCGCGCGAACCGATCACCCCGCTGCGGATGTTCGCCGACCGCAACCGCGCGGGCACCTACGTGATCATGCTCAGCCTCGCCGCGGCGATGTTCGGCATGTTCTTCTTCATCGTCCAGTTCGTCCAGAACGTCCTGGGCTTCTCCCCGATCAGATCCGGATTCGCCTTCCTGCCGGTGACGGTCGCGATCGTCACCGCCGCCGGACTCTCCCAGCGCTTCCTGCCGCGCTTCGGACCCAAGCCGTTCATGGTCATCGGCTCCACGCTGGTCGGCTCCGGGCTGACCTGGCTGACCTTCATCCGTACCGACTCCTCGTACGTCTCCGGCGTACTCGGCCCGATGCTGCTCTTCGGTTTCGGCATGGGCCTCAACTTCGTCACCCTCACCCTCACCGCGGTTTCCGGGGTGGCGCCCAAGGAGGCGGGCGCGGCGTCCGGGCTGCTGAACGCCAGCCAGCAGGTGGGCGGTTCGCTCGGTCTGTCCATTCTGGTCACTGTCTTCGGCACCGCCAGCCGTACCGAGGCGAAGGAGCAGGTCCCGGACTTCCTGGCCCACGCCGACCCCGGTCAGCTGGCCGCGTTCAAGGAGACCGGGCGCCTTCCCGGGGTCTGGGGACACGCCGTTCTGGCCCAGGGCATTTCCACCGCCTTCATCGCCGCCGTGGGCATGGCGGTCCTGGCGGTACTCACCGCGACATTGGTGGTCCGGGTCCGCACGAGCGACCTGGAAGCCCTCAACGGCACGGCCGCGACGGCCGGTCCGGCGGCCTGAGCCGCGGGGCACCGGGCATCGGGCACCGGGCACCCGCGACGGGCAGCCGGGGGACCGTGCGGACATCCCGTACGGTCCCCCGGAAGGTCAACGGCCCGCCGCTCAGCCCCCGGAACGGGACGGGAAGCTCCCGAGGCGCGCGCACTCCTCGAACGAGCCGGTCACCGGGCGGTCCCGCAGGATCTCCCGGGCCCGGCGGTCGCCCAGGCTCATCGCGTACCAGGGGACCTCGCCCGCGTCCGCCAGGTCGTCGTTGATACCGCGCAGCGCGCAGGAACGCTGCGGCTCGGGCAGCCGTTCCAGGGCGGGTACCGCGTCCGCGGACAGCGACTGGAGGTACGCGAGGTCGATCTTCGCGGACTCCGTGAAACGGCTCACGTTCTTCTCCGCGATCATCGCGTCCGGCGACAGCAGACCGAAGGCCAGGACCGTGACCGCCGCACTCGCCGCCACGGCTCTCGGGAGCCACTTCGCGCCGAAGACCCCCGCAGCGATGATCAGTACGATCACCAGCCCGAGCCAGAGCTCCATCGTGACCACCGACACCCGCAGCCGGGTCAGCCCGTACGCGTCCACGTAGAAATCCATACGGCGTACCGCCGAGGCGACCACAACCAGCGTGAGCAGGCACAGCGCACCCAGGACTCCGCGCACGAGCCTCTTGTCCCCCGGCCCGGAGCGCGGGGCCCAGCGCAGGGCGAACCCGATCACGGCGAGGGTGAGCACCGTGGCCCACAGCAGCTGCCAGAACCCCTGCCGGGCGTACTCGGCCGGGGTCAGGCCGGTGCGCTCCATCACCTTGTCGTACCCGCCGAACAGGACGGCGAGCTGTACGGCGATGAACCCGGCGAAGAGCAGGTCGAGCAGCACCAGCGGAATCGCCCACTCAACCCGGGACCGGGGCTTCCCGGGGGCCACCGCGACCCGGTCCCAGCGCAGCGGGGCTCCGGCGGCCCGCGCGGCCGCGAGTGCCACGGCCACGCCCAGCACGAACAGCAGTACCCGAACCGGGCCGTCCGAGACGGATGACGCCTCGGGCACCAGCTCACCGAGCACCTCGGCGAAGGCGGCGTCGGCGGACGCGAACAGGGTCCCGAAGACCATCAGCAGGGCTATTCCCACCGCCCCCGCCTTGATAACGGGCCACCAGTTCCGGCGGTTCCCGCTCCGGTGGGCCAGCAGTCCCCGCCAGGCCCACCGCAGTCCGGCGGGCACCGCTTCGAAGAAGCCGAGCGGGCTGAGCAGCACGCCGGGCCAGGTCCTGCTGCCGAAGAGCGCGAGGGCGGCGAGCCCGATCGCGGCCAGGACCGCGAGCGTCACGGGCCACGCGGATTCCCGCAGGGCCGGTATGACGAGCAGCGCGAGGCAACCGACCGCCCACACCAGCGTCCAGGGCCGCGGCCCGCGCCCCGCGGCGCGCGCGGCGACGTACGCGGCGGCGACGGCGGGCACGGCGGCGATCAGCAGCCCCGGCCCGATTCCGTCGCCGAGCAGCAGCGAGGCGGCGAGGCCGGCCGCCAGGGCGGCGACGAGGGTGCCGGTGCGGATCGGCGCGAGCTCGGCGGGCCGCAACGCGGCGGCCCAGCCGCGGTTCCTGGCCTGTTTCCGGGCCGTCCGCTCGGCCTGCTGCGCCTGCCAGTACTGCGTTCGCTGCCAGTGCTGCGCCTGCCGGGCCTGCTCCACCGTCCACTGCGGCGGCGGTTGCGCGGCGGCCGCCGGCCCGGTCGTCGGCGGCGTCGCGCCCGCTGACCCGGACCCGGACACGGTCCCGTCGGTCCGGCCCGCCCCCTCAGCGTGGTCGGCGGTGTTCTCCGTCATGGGTTCCCCTCCCGTGCAACCGCCCCTCCCCATCACTGGGCGGGGGCGGCAGAGGGGTCAGAGTAGGCCTCTGACGTGCGACGTCGACCGATCGCAGGGTTGCCTGTGGCAGGACCGTGACAAACCGAGCGGCTCGACGCCGCCTGTGGTCCTGGCGCCGCGAGGCAGCGAACGGCGGCGTGCGGCAGTCAGCGGGCGGCGGCCTCCGGGAGCCATGCGGGCAGCGCCTCCGTCTGGGCCAGCCAGGCGGCAGGCAGTACCTCGTCGCCGCGCGCGCCGAGCACCCCGCCGACGATGGCGCAGGTCGTGTCCACGTCCCCGCCGACCTGCGCGGTGGTCCAGAAGGCCTGCTCGAAATCGGTCAGCGAGCGGGCCGCCGACCACAGGGCGAACGGAACCGTGTCGTGGGCGCTGGTGCGCCGTCCGCAGCCCAGTACCGCCGCGACCGTGGTCGCGTCGGCGTAGTCGAGCATGTCCCGCGCGCGGCGCAGCCCGGCGCCGACCGCACTGCGCGGAACCAGTGCGATCACCCCGTCCAGGAGTTGCGCGGGCGTCGGCGGACCGGCCGGAGCCGCTGCCAGGGCGGCCGCCGCGGCCACCGCCATGGCCCCGCAGACGGCCTCGCGGTGCTGATGGGTGGTGTAGGCGGAGATCTCCGCCTGGTGGGTGGCCTGCTCGGGGTCGTCGGCGTACCAGGCGCCGAGGGGGGCGATGCGCATCGCGGCGCCGTTGCCCCAGGAGCCCTGGCCGTTGAACAGGGCGGAGGCCAGCTCACGCCAGTCCTGACCCTCGCGCACGAGGCGCAGCATGCGGTTGACGGCGGGACCGTAGCCGCGGTCGAAGTCGTGGTGGTGCGCGAAGGAGCGGGCCAGCGCGTCCTGGTCGACGCGCCCGTGGTCGGCGAGGACTGCGGCGACCGAGCAGGCCATCTCGGTGTCGTCGGTCCACTGCCAGGGTCCGGGCGGCAGCTCCCGCCGCTTGAGCAGCGGGTAGTTCACGGGGACGAAGAACTGGGAGCCCAGCGCGTCACCCAGCGCCAGCCCTCGGAGGCTGGCCAAGGCGCGTGCGTAGCGCCGGTCGAAAGCGGGTTCAGGGGTCATCGCGGGCAACTCTAGCCGTCCAGGTCGTAGGGCTCGGGTGTGGTCCAGCGTTCAAATGGGCGGTCCATCCGGTAGCGGCCGTCGTCCCCGAGCCGCAGCACCCGGAAGTCCCCGTTCGGGGGGTTGGACAGGCACTCGAATTCGGCCACCGACCAGTGGAACCAGCGCATGCAGAACAGCCGCATGGTCAGCCCGTGCGTCACCAGCAACACGTTCGGCGGATGGTCCGGGGCCTCGAAACTGCGGTAGAGGCTCTCCAGGAACGATCCGACCCGGTCGTAGACGTCGGCCCCCGACTCGCCCTGCGCGAAGCGGTAGAAGAAGTGGCCGTACGCGTCCCGGTAGGCCTTCTGGAGCCGTACGTCGTCACGGTCCTGCCAGTTGCCCCAGTCCTGCTCGCGCAGCCTCGGCTCCTCGCGCAGCCGCACCCGGGCCGGGTCGAGCCGCAGGTCGCGGAAGGTCTGCAGGGTCCGCCGGTAGGGCGAGAGGTACGCGCTGACGGGCTCGTCGCCGAAGAGGGCCCGCAGCCGTACGCCGGTCTCGGCGGCCTGCTCGTGCCCGGTGCGGGTCATCCGCAGGGCATGGTCGGGCTCCCTCTCGTACACCGAGTCGTCGGCATTGCCCTCAGATTCCCCGTGCCGGACGAGGACGATGCGCCGCGGTCGTGCCATCCCACGACCCTAATCCGGCCACCGCCGCCCGACGAACGGAGCGCGCCGTCAACGCGTGTGGTCATGGCGACATTCCTGAGATCACACGGTCACACGGTCACACGCCAAGGCCGCTCGACCGCACGGTCACAGGCCGCACGACCACACGACTACACGGCCACGCGCTCAGACCGTCCAGGAGGGTTCCAGGTCGACGACGTCCCCGGTCAGGGCCTCGACGTCGGCCTCGGTCTGCGCGCGCAGGGTGAGCCGCTCGACGCGTTCCTGGCGGTACTTGCCGTGTTCGGCCGCCGCGTGCCACATGGACAGCACCAGGAACTCCCGGCCGGGGGCCTCGCCGAAGAGCCCGCGCAGCATTCCGGGTGAGCCCGCCATGGCCGGATTCCACACCTTCTCCTGCATCAGCGCGAAGTGGTCGACCCGGCCCTCCCGCACCCGGCAGTGCGCGACCCGCACCACGTCGGCGTCGGTGAACCTCGGCTCGAACCCGGTCTTCACATCGAAGCGGTGATCGAAGAGGGTGACCCGCGGGTTCGTGAACGTGCCGTGCTGGGCGGCGGCCAGCCGGTCGTGCGAACGCGCCATGAAGGAGTCGTAGAAGGACCGGCTCTCCCAGAACGCGAAGACGTGCGCGACGCCTTGCCGGCCCCGGCTCCAGCCGCCGCCCTGCCCCCGAAATCCCGGTTCACCGGGCAGCCCCGCCCATTTGCGCTGCCCCCGCTCGAACCCGCGTCGGTCCGTCACCGTGCAGCGAATCCACTTGACCAGCACTGCGCCATCGTACGGTGCCCGGCGCGGCCCCGGTCAGTACTCGGCCCGGTACGTCCGCACCAGTTCACCGGCGTCCCGCTCGGACAGCCGGATCCCGAACTCCCGGGCGAGCAGCGCGATCAGCTCGCCGGCCGGGACCGGCCGCCGCTCGGTCCGCCCGTCGGGGTGGAGCCGGGTCAGCTCGTCCCGGACGAACGAGAGCCGGTGGGCGGCTCCGGGCACTCCCGGGCGGTGCGCGACGAACTGCCCGATGAACGCGGACCGGGGGTGCGTGGAGCTGTAGTGGTTCATCAGGACGTAGTCGACGGGGTGGGCGGGCTGCGGTCCGAAGGCGTACAGGTCCCGCCAGGAACCCTCCCGGAAGAAGGTCAGGACGAGGACGCCGTCCGCCTCGGCGCGCACGGCGTAGGTCCACTCCCCCTGGCGCACTTCCGCGCCCGGGCGGGCCAGCGGCACGGGTTCGCGCGGCCCCTGGTGGCCGAAGCCCGCGTCGCAGAGCCAGGGTTCACCGTCCACCGTGACCACGAGGACGGCATGGGTGACCGGCAGGAGCACATCACCCCGGGTGCGGTTGCGGGCGCCGCGCCCGGCCACCTCGAACCCGATCCGCTCCAGGGCGGCGGCGAGCAGCGAGTTCTGCTCGTAGCAGTAGCCTCCCCGGCTGCCGTGTACGAGCTTGTCCTCGATGCTCTTGATGTCCAGCTCGACGGGGCGGCCGAGCAGGACGTCGATGCTCTCGAAGGGAATGGCGGCGGTGTGCGCCCGGTGCACCCCGTACAACGTGTCGAGATCCGGCGCGAGTTCCCCGGTGTACCCGATCCGCGTCAGATACGCGTCCAGGTCCAGTTCGTCACCGCTCCACATGACTCCCCCACTTCCGTCCCGGGGAACCCGTACGCTGCGCCCCCGCACAATGATCGGCGCGGCTCCCCTTCCCACCGACCCGCACCGCTCTCACGCGGCGCTCCAGCCCGGCACCGTCGGCAGCACCTGCTCGGCGACCCGGAGCACCGCAGCATCCTCCGGCACCAGTCCGTCCTGACGCCAGAGGACGATCTCGAAGGAGCCCCCGCCGTCCTTCGCGTCCTTGGCGACCAGCAGGCTGCGGGTGACGACACCCGGGCCGGAGCTGCTCTTCCCGCCGCCGAGGCTGAACTGGAGCTTGATGGTCCGGTCCGAGTAGAGGACCGCCGGGTGCCCCAGTACGGTCTGCTTCTGCGCCGTGCTGCCCAGGAGGCCGGTCAGCTGGGCGACCGGGAAGCGGTCGTAGGACGACGTCAGCTTCACCGTGTAGGCCTTCGTCACGACGTTCGCCGCGGGGGTGGCGGTCTTGCTGCCGTCGGCATGCTCCACCGATCCGTCACTGCCCCACGCGTTCTGCGCCTGATCGGTGGGCGTACCGAGCAGCGTCGGCAGGTCGGGCCGGTTCAGCGCCTTGCACAGCTGCGCCCCGGAGACGAACTCGGACGTCGGCGGGGCACTGCGCACCGGCGAGCACACGGCGGGCTTCCCCGCGTCGGCCGTCGCCTGGGAGCGTTCCCCCACCGCCCACAAGGTGGCCAGGAGCCCGCCGACCGCGACCACCGCCGCCACCGTCTGCGCCCCCGCGCTCATGCCCTTCTTGGATCCGTTCACGTCGCCGCTCATGTACCCCACCCCGTTGTCCGCGCCCGATGCGCGCTGGGGGAGCCTAACCGGTGATCATTTTGTGGGAAAGCAATAAATGAACCTCGCGGAGGCCTCGGGTCGCACAACGCCGAGAGCGGTGGAGCCTGGCCGGCTCCACCGCTCTGAACAGCTACTTCACCTCAAACGAGACCGCGATCAGCTGCAACCGCTGGTCGAGCCACAGCCCTCGCAGATGTAGCAGGATCCGGCGCGCTGCATCTTCGTACCGCAGGAGAAGCACAGCGGGGCGTCGGCGCTCACGCCGAGCTGCATCTCCACCAGTTCGGCGCTGGAGTGCGCCTGCTTGGGAGCGGGCACCTCCACCGCGACCGGCTGCGGGGCGGACGGGACGACCGTCAGCGCGGCCGCCAGAGCCAGAGGCTCCGTTTCCAGCTCCTCCTCGAGCGGCTCGTACGAACCGGTGTCGAGGTGACGCTGACGCTCTTCGGCCGAGTGGATGCCGAGGGCGGAACGGGTCTCGAAGGGCAGGAAGTCGAGCGCCACGCGGCGGAAGATGTAGTCGACGATCGACTGCGCCATCCGCACGTCCGGGTCGTCCGTCATACCGGCGGGCTCGAAGCGCATGTTCGTGAACTTCGAGACGTACGTCTCCAGCGGGACGCCGTACTGCAGACCGACCGAAACGGCGATGGAGAAGGCGTCCATCATGCCCGCGAGGGTCGAACCCTGCTTGGACATCTTCAGGAAGACCTCGCCGAGACCGTCGTCCGGGTAGGAGTTCGCCGTCATGTATCCCTCGGCGCCACCGACCGTGAAGGAGGTGGTGATCCCCGGACGGCCCTTCGGGAGGCGCTTGCGGACCGGGCGGTACTCGATGACCCTCTCGACGGCCGTCCGGATGGTGTCCTCCGCCTTGGCGGTGACCTCCTTCTTCTCCTCTTCCTTCTTCTTGGCGGAGAGGGGCTGGCCGACCTTGCAGTTGTCGCGGTAGATCGCGAGCGCCTTGACGCCCATCTTCCACGCCTCGAAGTAGATCTCCTCGATCTCTTCGACGGTCGCCGTCTCCGGCATGTTGACCGTCTTGGAGATCGCGCCGGAGATCCAGGGCTGGATCGCGGCCATCATGCGGACGTGGCCCATCGCGGAGATGGAACGCTCGCCCATCGCGCAGTCGAAGACCGAGTAGTGCTCGGCCTTGAGACCCGGGGCGTCGACGACCACGCCGTGCTCGGCGATATGGGCGACGATCGCCTCGATCTGCTCCTCCTGGTAACCCAGGCGGCGCAGGGCCTGCGGGACGGTGCCGTTGACGATCTGCATCGAGCCGCCGCCGACGAGCTTCTTGAACTTGACCAGGGCCAGGTCCGGCTCGACACCGGTGGTGTCGCAGGACATCGCGAGACCGATGGTGCCGGTCGGCGCGAGGACGGACGCCTGCGCGTTGCGGAAGCCGTTCTTCTCGCCGAGCCGCAGGACGTCCTGCCAGGCCTCGGTGGCCGCGGCCCAGATCGTGTTGTCCAGGTCCTCGGTGCGCGGCGCGACGGCGTTGGCGTCGGAGTGCTGCTTCATGACGCGCTTGTGCGACTCGGCGTTGCGGGCGTAACCGTCGTACGGGCCGACGATCGCGGCCAGCTCGGCGGAACGCCTGTACGCGGTACCGGTCATCAGCGAGGTGATCGAGGCGGCGAGGGTGCGGCCGCCGTTCGAGTCGTACGCGTGGCCGGTGGCCATCAGCAGGGCGCCGAGGTTGGCGTAGCCGATGCCCAGCTGGCGGAAGGCGCGGGTGTTCTCGCCGATCTTCTGCGTGGGGAAGTCCGCGAAGCAGATGGAGATGTCCATCGCGGTGATGACCAGCTCGACGACCTTGGCGAAGCGCTCCGCGTCGAAGGACTGGTTGCCCTTGCCGTCGTCGTTGAGGAACTTCATCAGGTTCAGCGAGGCGAGGTTGCAGGACGTGTTGTCCAGGTGCATGTACTCGCTGCACGGGTTGGACGCGGTGATGCGGCCGGACTCGGGGCAGGTGTGCCAGTTGTTGATCACACCGTCGTACTGGATGCCCGGGTCGGCGCAGGCCCACGCGGCCTCGGCCAGCTTGCGGAAGAGCGCCTTGGCGTCGACCTTCTCGATGACCTCGCCGGTCATGCGCGCCCGCAGGCCGAACTCGGTGCCGTTCTCGACGGCCGTCATGAACTCGTCGTTCACGCGGACGGAGTTGTTGGCGTTCTGGTACTGGACGGACGTGATGTCGTCGCCGCCCAGGTCCATGTCGAAGCCCGCGTCGCGCAGGGCGCGGATCTTCTCCTCTTCCTTCACCTTGGTGGCGATGAAGTCCTCGACGTCCGGGTGGTCCACGTCCAGGACGACCATCTTGGCCGCGCGGCGGGTGGCGCCGCCCGACTTGATCGTTCCGGCGGACGCGTCGGCGCCGCGCATGAAGGAGACCGGACCGGAGGCGTTGCCGCCGGAGGACAGCAGCTCCTTGGAGGAGCGGATGCGGGAAAGGTTCAGGCCGGCGCCGGAGCCGCCCTTGAAGATCATGCCCTCTTCCTTGTACCAGTCGAGAATCGACTCCATGGAGTCGTCGACGGCCAGGATGAAGCAGGCGGAGACCTGCTGCGGCTGGGGCGTGCCGACGTTGAACCACACCGGCGAGTTGAAGCTGAAGATCTGGTGCAGGAGCGCGTAGGTCAGCTCGTGCTCGAAGATCTCGGCGTCGGCCGGGGAGGAGAAGTAGTCGAAGTCCTCGCCGGCCTTCGTGTAGGTCTTCACGATCCGGTCGATGAGCTGCTTGAGACCGGTCTCGCGCTGCGGGGTGCCGACGGCCCCGCGGAAGTACTTGCTGGTGACGATGTTGACCGCGTTCACCGACCAGAAGTCGGGGAACTCGACGCCACGCTGCTCGAAATTGATCGAGCCGTCGCGCCAGTTGGTCATGACGACGTCACGACGTGCCCAGGCCACCTCGTCGTACGGGTGCACCCCGGGGGTCGTGTGGATGCGCTCGATCCGAAGGCCGCTCTTTGCGCCCTTGGTTCCCTTGGTACGGGAACCTCGTGCCGAGCCGCTCGCCGTCTCTGTCATTGCCGCCTCCCATATACGGGCGAAACGCCCTCATGTGCCAGTGAAATTCCGTGGCACGGTTTTGACTGTCATCTACGTACGTGGCCTGACTGAACCCGGCCGCACCGCGGCCGCCCGGTCAGTCGGTGGCGGAGGCGGGCACGGGAACCCCGGAGGTCCCACCGGGCTCGCACTCTTGGGTGTGAGTCCGCCGGTCACGGAGTTCCGTGATGGCGGTCTCGAAGTCTTCAAGCGTGTCGAACGCCTTGTACACGGACGCGAACCGGAGGTACGCGACCAGGTCCAGCTCCTGCAACGGGCCGAGTATGGCCAGACCCACGTCGTGGGTGGTCAGCTCGGCACTGCCGGTGGCGCGCAGCGCCTCCTCGACCCGCTGGCCGAGTTTGGCGAGGGCGTCCTCGGTGACCGGTCGCCCCTGGCATGCCTTGCGGACGCCGGAGATGACCTTCGAGCGGCTGAACGGCTCCGTCACGCCGCTGCGCTTGATCACCATCAGTGACGCGGTCTCGACCGTGGTGAAACGGCGAGAGCAGTCCGGGCACTGACGGCGCCTGCGGATCGACGTCCCGTCGTCCGTGGTGCGACTGTCGACGACGCGGCTGTCGGGGTGCCTGCAGAAGGGGCAGTGCAAAGCTCCCAACCCTCCTTCTCGGCACGACTGAATCGCCTCCCGAAAAAGCCCACGCAGCAGCTGCCAGCAACAGATACAGGGCTCTGTCAGGGGCTCGGGAAGCAGCCACAAGCATATGCGATGTCGAGGACCTCGGCAGACCGGGGACCACAACCTCTGGGCGGCCGCGCCCATACAACCACTAGATCTTGGGTTGCGGGGGATTTTCTCCACTCCGCGTGTCGCGGCTCGCAATGGCCGGATACGGAGCGTTCCGGTGCCACACTGGGCGCACATCCCGGCAGCGGCTATCCGACCGGCAAGGGTACCGTAAGCAGGGCAAGCGGGATCGAACCCACGTTCGGTCAACCGGTCGTCTATACACCTCCCCGTATGGCCACACTGAGCGATCTGCGATTTTTCACTCGAACGTGTGTTTGGCGCAACCTTTCGAAAGCAACTACCGTTGTCCAACTAGGGAGAACATTTCGAGAGGGGCCGCAGACGTGACCACGACCGCAGACAGTGCCACCATCACTGCCCAGAACCGCTCCCAGAGCCGACTCGAGCCGGTGCATGCAATGAATGACTCAAGCCTGAACCAGGAGGCGGAGCCCACCCGCCCCGCACGCTCGCTGCCGGGGCGCCCGCCAGGCATCCGCGCCGACAGCTCGGGGCTCACGGACCGGCAGCGGAGGGTCATCGAAGTCATTCGCGACTCGGTGCAGCGACGCGGCTATCCGCCGTCGATGCGGGAGATCGGCCAGGCGGTCGGCCTGTCCAGCACCTCGTCCGTCGCCCACCAGCTGATGGCCCTGGAGCGCAAGGGCTTCCTGCGCCGCGACCCGCACCGCCCCCGGGCCTACGAGGTGCGCGGCTCCGACCAGCCCAGCTCGCAGCCCACGGACACCACCGGCAAGCCCGCCGCCTCCTACGTTCCCCTGGTCGGCCGGATCGCGGCGGGTGGCCCGATCCTCGCCGAGGAGTCGGTCGAGGACGTCTTCCCCCTCCCCCGGCAGCTCGTCGGTGACGGGGAGCTGTTCATCCTCAAGGTCGTCGGCGACTCGATGATCGAGGCCGCCATCTGTGACGGCGACTGGGTCACGGTCCGCCGCCAGCCCGTCGCGGAGAACGGCGACATCGTGGCCGCGATGCTCGACGGCGAGGCCACGGTCAAGCGGTTCAAGCGCGAGGACGGCCATGTCTGGCTGCTCCCTCACAACGCGGCGTACCAGCCGATCCCCGGCGACGAGGCGACGATCCTCGGCAAGGTCGTCGCGGTACTGCGGCGGCTCTGAAAGCCGCCGCCACCATTCGGCCCCGGGACCTACTGCGCCGGTCCCGGGGCTGCTTGCTGTCCGCCTCGCCGTCCGGCTGCCCGCCGCGCCGCGCGTCCGGCCGATCGTCCGCCTCGGCTGGGGACTACTTGCCGTCGGCCTTGGCGGTCGCGTCGATGGCGGCCAGGGAGCGCCGGACCTGGTTGCGGTCCGTGGTGTACCAGAAGTCCGGCAGCGTGGCCCGCACGAAGCTGCCGTAGCGGGCCGTGGCCAGCCGCGGGTCCAGCACCGCCACCACCCCGCGGTCGCCGGTGGCCCGTACGAGCCGGCCCGCGCCCTGGGCCATGAGCAGGGCCGCGTGGGTAGCGGCCACCGCCATGAAGCCGTTGCCGCCGCGCTCCTCCACCGACTTCTGCCGGGCACTCATCAGCGGGTCGTCGGGGCGCGGGAACGGAATACGGTCCATGATCACCAGCTGACAGCTGGGGCCCGGGACGTCCACGCCCTGCCAGAGCGAGAGCGTGCCGAAGAGACAGGTCTTCGGATCGGCGGCGAACGCCTTGATCAATTCGCCGAGCGTCTCCTCGCCCTGGAGCAGGATCGGGTGTTCGAGCCGCTCGCGCAGCTCCTCGGCGGCCGCCTTGGCCCCGCGCATGGATGAGAACAGGCCGAGGGTGCGGCCGCCGGCCGCCTCGATCAGCTCGGCCAGCTCGTCGACCATGTCCCCGCGGGTGCCCTCGCGCCCAGGGGTGGCCAGGTGCTTGGCGACGTAGAGGATGCCCTGCTTCGGGTAGTCGAACGGCGAGCCGACGTCCAGGCCCTTCCAGACCGGTACGTCCTCCCCCTCGACCCCTTCGGGCGAGAGCCCCATCGACGCGGCGACCCCGTTGAAGTCACCGCCAAGCTTCAGGGTGGCGGACGTGAGGACCACGGAACGTTCCTCGAACAGCTTCTCGCGCAGCAGGCCGGACACCGAGAGCGGGGCGACCCGGAGGGTGGCGCCGAAGCGGTCGTGGCGTTCGTACCAGACCACGTCGTACTCGGAACCGAGAGTGATCCGCTCCGCCACGCTGTGGATGCCCTCCACCGCGGCGAGGGCCTGCTTGCGTACGGCGTCCTCGTCCTGGACGGACTTGTCGCGGGTGCCGCCGATCGCCGAGATCACATTGCGTGAGGCGTCCCGCAGGGCGAGCAGGGCGTAGCCGAGGTCATCGGGGACGACTTCCAGCCTGCCCGGCAGCGCCAGCTCCATGACCCGCTCGAAGGTCTCGGCCGCGGTCTGGAGCGAATCCGCGATCTTCTCGTTGACCAGCTTCGCGGACCGCTTCACGGCGCGGTTGACCTGGCCCGGAGTGAGTTCGCCGGTGGCGACTCCGGTGACCCGGGAGACCAGCTCGTGGGCCTCGTCGACGATCAGCACCTCGTGCGGCGGGAGCACCGGAGCGCCCTGGATCGCGTCGATGGCCAGCAGGGCGTGGTTGGTGACCACGACGTCGGCGAGCTTGGCCCGCTCGCGGGCCGCCTCGGCGAAGCACTCAGCCCCGTACGCGCATTTCGTCGCGCCCAGGCACTCCCGGGAGGACACGGAGATCTGCGCCCAGGCCTTGTCCGAGACGCCGGGGGTCAGGTCGTCCCGGTCGCCGGTCTCCGTCTCGTCGGACCAGTCGCGCAGGCGCAGCAGGTCCTTGCCCAGCTTGCTCGTGGCGGTGGCCGCTTCGAACTGGTCGAAGAGGCCTTCCTCCTCGTCCTGCGGCGCGCCCTCGTGCAGGCGGTGCAGGCAGAGGTAGTTGGAGCGGCCCTTGAGCATGGCGAACTGCGGTCGGCGGCGCAGCTGCGGATGCAGCGCCTCGACCGTGCGCGGCAGGTCCCGCTCGACCAGCTGGCGCTGGAGGGCGAGCGTGGCGGTGGCCACGACCACGCGCTCGCCGTGTGCGAGGGCGGGCACAAGGTAACCGAGGGACTTTCCGGTACCCGTACCTGCCTGGATCAGCCGGTGGGAGTTGTCGTCGATGGCTTCGGCGACGGCTTCGGCCATGGCCACCTGGCCGGGCCGCTCCGTACCGCCGACGGCGGTGACGGCGGCGTGCAGCAGGTCGGGGAGAGAGGGCTTCGTCATAGCACTGCCAACCCTACGGGGCTCCACTGACAGTGCCGCACCGGCGAGCGGTCACGAACGGTGCAGGGGGTTGGGCACGGCGCCGTGAACCACGGCGTGCGGGCGGTCGGGGCGGTCGCGGTAGCCGTTTTCGTGGAGCCGGTTGCGGTTCAGGCAGAGCCGGGCGATCTGCTCGCTGAGCAGGTCGAACAGCTCGTAGCGGTCCTTCAGCTCGGGGAAGCGGGCCTGGTACCGGAGGATCTCGGCCCGTACGAGCGCCCAGAACTCGTCCTCGGGGACGCCGAGCCGTTCCTCGCAGATCGCCGAGAGGTAGCGGAATACGCCCACGAAGAGTCCCGAGTGGATGAACTGCGGCAAGAAGTCGGCGGGCTCGGTGAGCAGCACCGCGCGGACGTCGTCGGGCATCTCCGCGTGCTCGGGCAGCGGCTCGCGGCTGACGTTGACGTCGTCGACGAAGTCCTTGACCGCGAGCCGGACCGGGACGTCGTTCTCGTCGAAGACCACGATCGTGTTCTCGCCGTGCGGGGAGAACACCGTGCCGTAGCGGTAGAGGAAGTGGAGCAGCGGCGGCAGCAGGGCGGTGAAGAGGTGCCGCAGCCAGACGGCCGGGGTGAGGCCGGAGCGGGCGACCAGCTCGGCGGCGAAGGAGCGGCCGCGCGGGTCGGTGTGGAGCAGCGAGGCGAGCGTACGGCCCCGCTCCCCGGGTGCGAGGTGGCGGGTGAGGGGCTCGCGCCAGATCGCCCCGAGCAGCTCGCGGTACTGGTAGGGGACCTCGGGCAGCTCGTCGTACACCGGGTGCCGCACGGTGACGGAGGCGACCTCGCCGAGCAGGATCACGCGGCATTCGTCGCGCAGGAAGGGGTCGGCGTCGCGCAGGGAGCGCACCCAGGCGGTGACCGCGGGGGCGGCGCGGGTGAGGTCGGTGGGCAGCCCGCGCCAGACCATGGTGTTGAAGACGGCGAGCGGCAGCTTGACGGTGTGCCGGTCGGGGCGGGTGAGGTTGAGGAAGGTGCGGATCGACTGCTGCGGGAGGCGTACGTCGAGGTCCGCGGGCAGCGGGACCAGCGCGCCGGAGGCCAGGGCGGGGGCGAAGAGGGGGAGCACGATCTCGTCCCACTGCCAGGGGTGGACCGGGAGGTAGAGGTAGCCGAGCGGGTCGAGGCCGCGGTCGCGCAGGGCCCGGTCGAAGACGGCGCGGGTGACGGGGTCCAGCTCGGCGGAGTAGAGCCGTGCGGGTTCTTCGAGGCCGCCCGTGCCGCGGTATTCGGCGAGCGAGGTGTGGGCGGCGAGCCAGGGCAGGCGCTGCCGGGTCCGGGCCTCGGGGGCCCAGGAGGCCGTGTCGGCCGCGGAGAAACCGAGGCGGCCCTTGTTGAGGACGAGCCAGGGGTGGCCGGTCTGGTGGCCCTCGAGTGCGGCGTAGTCGAGGTCGGCGAGCAGGTCGGCGGTGAGCGCGGTGTGGTCGATGCGCGCGTCGGCGGCGAGGGTGGCGCTCAGCTCGCGGACGAGGTGGCCGAGGGTGGAGCCGTCGAGGCCGAGCAGGGTGCGGGCGCGGACGAGGAAGCGGAACGGGTCCCCGAAGGCGGTGGCGGGCTCGGTCGAGGGGGGCGGCGCGGTGAGGGTCATGGTGGCGGGGTCGACCTGCCAGCTGCCGTAGGCGCGGCGGCGGGCCCGGAAGCCGAGGCGGCCGCCGTCATCGAGGGTGAGCGTCCAGGCGTCGCCCCGGGAGGCCGGGGCGGGGAGGGGCCGGACGATCTCCTCGTAGGCGAACTCGCCGAGCATCTTGGCCAGCAGGCGGCGGCAGGCTAAGTCCCAGGTCGGCCGGGTCAGCTCGGGTGGGATGCGGGGGTCCTGGGGCGACGGCGGGACGGCCGCGTCGGCGGAGTCGGGGGCAGCGGGAAAATTCGGCACAGGACTCCTCAGGATCGGGAACTTAGCTGCGTCGCGCAGAGTTTTTATGGTCAGAGGAGATTGCGCAGGGCCCTCTCACGGATCATCAGGGCGGCGCGTTTCTCGGGCAGGTCGATTTCCGTGGAGCAGCGGAAACCGGAGTTCAGGAAGGCTGTTACGGAGGGGGTGTTGCGGATGTCCGGTTCGGCGATGACGCGCGCGCAGCGGGGTCGGTTGTCGAGGACCAGGTCGGATACGGCGCGCAGCAGAGCGGTGCCGAGTCCCCTGCCGCGGTTCGTGCCGTCTCCGATGAGCAGGTGGATACCGGTGTCGTGGGGGCGCGCCGGGTAATGGCGCGCCAGCGGGTCGAGGTCGGCCCGGTAGATCTCCCAGTAGCTCATCGGGGTGCCGTCGAGGATTCCGACGCAGGGGATGCTGCGGCCGTCGCCGTCGAGTTGGTCCCGCAGATGTGCGGCGGTCACGGACGGGGGGCCCTGGAGTTCCCAGAAGGCGGCCACTTCGGGGTCGTTCATCCAGCGGGTGAGCAGTTCCAGGTCGCGTTCGAGGCGTACGGGTTCCAGGCGGAAGCCGCCGACGGGCGTGGCGGCGACGCCCCAGGCGGCCGGTGAGTCCAGGAGGTCGGCTTCGGCGAGCAGCGGCAGCAGCTCGGCGGGGAAGCGCAGTTCGAGGGTGTCGTCCGGGGCCGGACCGGTATCGGTGGAGGGCATCGGGGCTCTTCTCCGCGTCAGTCGTGAAGGGGGTTGGCGATGGTGACGTAGACGGACTGGGTGTCCACGGGGCCGACGAGTTCGTCGAGGCCGCCCAGGCGGGTGAGCAGGTTCGCCTTGCAGCGCAGGGTGGGCGAATCGAGCAGCTGCGCGGGGAGCGGGCCGTGGTCCGCGGCCTTGCCGAGGAAGCGGCGGAAGGCGGCGAGCAGGACGCGTTCGTCGGCGAGCCGCTGGGACCCGAAGGCTCCGATGAGGCCGAACACGTTGTTGATGCCCAGGTAGTAGGCGAAGCGTTCGTCGGTGACGGCGTCGGGGACGAAGGTGTCGCTGACGCCGCCGATGCCGGGGAGCCGGTGCTCCAGTTCCGCGCGGTGGGAGTCGCGGAAGTAGTAGCCCTGGTTGTCGCGGTAGCGGCCGCCGACGGGCCAGCCCGCCGGGTCGAGGAGGACCAGGGTGTTCTGCTGGTGGGCTTCGAGGGCGACGCCGGCGAGGGAGTCGAGGGCGAGCACGGGCAGGACGACGTGGTCGAGGTAGCGCAGGAACCACTCGGCGGCGACGGCGGAGGTGGGACGGTCGGTGGCGAGGGAGAGCCGGGCGACCAGATCGGCCAGGCGCGAGCGCATCGTGGCGCGGCCGGGGCGCGGACGGGGTGAGGTGAGCGCGGCGACACAGACGGCGTCGTCGCCCGGGCGGAAGGGGTTGTGGCGCAGCAGGGCGTCGAGGCCGGGGACGGGGGTGCCGTCCGGGGAGTCGACGGCGACCCAGGCGGGGTCGCGGACGATGTCGAAACCGGGGTGGGCCGCCTGCCACTCCTCGACCAGACCGGAGCGCAGCAGCCGGTGCACCTCGACGCCCCGGTGGAGTTCCTTGCGGAGGTTCTCCCGGCGGGAGTTGGTGATGCGCAGGCCCAGCGACAGCTTGAGCATCGCCGCGGCACCGGGGCGGTGGACGGTGCGGATGGAGGAGGTGGGGTACCAGGGGTCGCCGTGCGGCCCGAGGTCGTGCAGGAGTCCCGCGTCGAGGAGGGCGGCGACGGCGGGGCGTTGGAAGAGGTCACGCGCCTGCCAGGGGTGCAGGGGAAGGGGGGTGGCGCCGTCGGGCAGCCGGAGCCCGGGGGCGAGGCGGCCGAGGAGCCGTTCGGCGGGGACGGGGCGCCCCCGTTCGGTCCAGGCGGAGTCGGTGGCGAGGACGGAGGGGTCGACGGCGGTCCAGTGCAGCGGGAAGGAGCCGTGCAGTTCGGGTGAGTAGCGGCGGACGTCCGCCTCGGAGAGTCCCTCGCGGCTCTTCGGCGCGGGGTGGAGGGGGTGGCCGAGGAGCAGGGACTGTTCGGCGGTGAGGAAGAGGTCACCGGAGATGGGCGCGGGGGCTTCCGGGCGGGTGCGCCGGTCGGCGATGAACTCGGCGGTGCGGCGCACCGAGTCGGCGACCCGGCCCACCAGGTCGGCGCCGCCGCGCGCGCCGCCCTCACGGGCGATGAGCCCGGCGAGGGTCACTGCGTCCAGGGCGGGGGCTTCGGCCGGGGCGCCTTCGAGCCGGGCGGGGGCGAAGCGGTGCCAGCCCGCCGGGGACCAGTGCCGGACCGCTACCAGAAGGGCCGCGCCGGAGGCCGGAAGGGGGATGCGCAGCAGGGTTCCGAGGGGGCCTTGGGGGCGGCCGAGGCCACTTTCCCGGACCCAGCACCGCAGCAGGTTCTCGACGGCCGCCGCCTCGGCCGCGATGGCCGGGTCGGGGTGGTCCAGCAGGTCGGGGCCGGCCAGGCGGATCCCCGCCGCCCCTCGGGCGGATCCCGGGCCGGGGCCGGCCGGGGAGTCCGCACCCGGCTCGGGCTTGGGGGTGCCGTCCTTCTGCCGGGGGACGGTGGCCGGGGGTGCCACCGCGGCCTGCGGTGGGGCCGCCTCGGGAGCCGGGCGCGGGATGTGGCCGGGCGGGTCCGAAGGCTGGTGCGGCGTGGGATCGGGGGTGGAGATCACTGAGGTTCCTTGAGGAGGATCGGGTCAGAGGTGCCGGGTGCGTTCGACGGCGGTGATGGCATCGGCGAGGCGGTCCAGCACGGCCGCGGCCTGCTCGTCGGTGACGGTCAACGGGGGCAGCAGCCGTACGACGCTGGAGTGGCGGCCGCCCAGCTCGACGATGAGTCCGCGGTCCAGGCACTCCTGGCGCACGGCGGCGGCGAGGTGCGGGGCCCCACCCCCCGCACCGGCCCCGGCCCCGGACGCGGAGCCTGCTCCGGTCCTGGCCGCGGGCTCGTGGCCGCCCGCGGTCTCGGCCGCTCCGGGGGACGGGGGCTCCGGGGCTTCGGGGTCGATGAGTTCGACACCCAGCATCAGGCCGCGGCCGCGGACGTCGCCGATGGTGGGGTGGCCGGCGGCCAGAGAGCGGAGGGAGGCGAGCATCCGGTCTCCCAGGACGGCCGCGCGGGCGGCGAGGCCGTTCTGGCGGACGTGAGCGAGGGTGGCCGTGCCCGCGGCCATCGCGAGCTGATTGCCGCGGAAGGTACCGGCGTGGGCGCCCGGCTCCCAGGCGTCCAGTTCGCCCCGGTACACGATCACGGCGAGGGGCAGGCTGCCGCCGATCGCCTTGGACAGCACCATCACGTCCGGCACCACCCCGGCGTGGTCCACCCCCCAGAAGGCACCGGTGCGCCCGACTCCGGTCTGCACCTCGTCGGCGATCAGCGGGATGCCTCGGGCCGTGGTGATCTCGCGCATCCTGCGCAGCCAGGCGTCCGGGGCCGGGATGACCCCGCCCTCCCCCTGGACCGGTTCCAGGATCATCCCGGCGGGCACGGGGACCCCGCTCTTGGGGTCGTCGAGGAGGCTCTCGGTCCAGCGTGCCCCGAGCCGGGCGCCCTCGGGGCCGCCGACCCCGAAGGGGCAGGCGTAGTCCCGGGGGTAGGGCAGCCGGGTCACCCCGCTGTCCCGGGCGCCACCGGATGCGGCCAGGGCCCCGGCGGTCATGCCGTGGTAGGCGCCGGTGAAGGCGAGGAGCCCGCTGCGGCCGGTGGCGGTGCGGACCAGTTTGAGGGCCGCCTCGACCGCGTCCGTACCGGCCGGCCCGCAGAACTGGACGCGCGCGTCGGCCGCCAGCGCGGGCGGCAGGTTCGTGAACAGTTCGGTGGTGAAGGCGTCCTTGACCGGTGTGGCCAGGTCCAGGACGTGCAGGGGCGCGCCGGAGTCGATGACCTTGCGGATCGCCTCCAGCACCACGGGGTGGTTGTGGCCCAGGGCCAGGGTTCCGGCGCCGGAGAGACAGTCGAGGTAGCGGCGGCCGTCGGCGCCCTCGATGGTCATCCCGCGGGCCCGGACCGGGACGATGGGCAGCGCGCGGGCGTAGGTACGGGCGGCGGACTCCCGCAGCGACTGCCTGCGCAGGATGCCCTCGCGCTCACCTCCCGGCGCGGACTGCGACGGCACGGTGGGCGGGGGCACGGTGGGCGGGGGCACGGTCCATGCCGCCGCCGCGGCCTGCTCGGTCAAGGCCACGAGTGTCGGTCCTCCCACTTGGATCGCCCGGATCGCCCGGATCGCTTCGATCCCCCGGATCGCTTCGACCGCTCGGCTCACTGAGTCGCTTGCATCACTGAGATCGCTCGGATCGCTCTGTCGGGTTCTCCGGCCCGGCGCTCTCGCGGACCTCTCGTCCGGATCGCGTCTCGCACGCGAACGCCACTGCCCCATCCCCCGTACGTACCAACGACGATGACGCCGGGGGATCACGGCCAGGCGCCAAGATCCTTGTACGGAACGGGTGTCCGGCCGCAACCACCGCCCCGCCCGGTGCCGTCCCCCAGGGCAGCGGCATAGTGGGGTGCTGCACTCCACGCCACGAAACACCCAGGGGGATTCACGACATGCGACGACCGAACCGACCGGTCACCGCCGTACTGTGTGCGGCCGCGCTCGCGCTGACCGCCGCGGCCTGCGGACCCGGCAACGGTGAGGCCGGCGGAGACGCCAAGCCGACCGTGGCGGTGAGCCTCCCGTCCGGGTCCGACACCATCAAGGTCCCGGACGAGCTGAAGGCCAAGCTCAAGCAGCACGGCTTCGACCTGGACAAGTGGAAGGGAGGCGCATGGAAGAACTGGAAGAAGGAAGACTGGCTCCGCGAGGCGGGCGACTACGTCAACCCGATCATCGAGGGCCTGTGGGACCCGGACCGGATGCGTGACGCCGACGTCCCGCCGGACCGCCCCGTCACCGACCCGGATCTCGGCAAGGACCAGGGCGTCACCGACCCGACGCCCGTCCCGGTCACCGCGAAGGCGGCCGCGCCGCCCTTCCACCAGAGCGTCCCGGAGGCCGGGAAGGTCTTCTTCGACGGCCCCGAGGGCTCGATGGTCTGCTCGGCGACCGTCGTGAAGGACCCGGCGCACCCCGGCAAGTCCGACATGGTCTGGACCGCGGGCCATTGTGTCCACGCGGGCAAGAGCGGCGGCTGGTACCGCAACATCGCCTTCGTGCCCTCCTACAACAACGCGGGCAAGTCCGCGGCGCAGCTCAAGGGCGCGGCCCGCGAGCAGGTGGCTCCGTACGGCGTCTGGTGGAGCGACTGGGCCCAGACCTCGGACCAGTGGATCGCCACGGGCGGTCCGAGCGGCGGCGCGGGGGCCCCGTACGACTTCGCGGTGCTGCACGTGACCCCGGAGGCGGGCGGCGGCAAGTCGCTGGAGGAGACGGTCGGTTCGGCGCTCCCGGTGGAGTTCAACGCCCCGTCCGCGGCGAAGGTCGCGAGCATCACGGCGACCGGGTTCCCGGCGGCCAGCCCCTTCGACGGCCAGAAGGCCTACCAGTGCACCGACAAGCCGGGCCGCCTCTCGCTGGCCGCGGAAGCACCGGTGATGTACCGCATCGGCTGCACCATGACCGGCGGTTCTTCGGGCGGCGGCTGGGTGGCCACGGGCTCGGACGGCAAGCGCGCGCTGGTGTCGAACACCTCGATCGGCCCGGTCAAGGCCGGCTGGCTGGCCGGTCCGCGGCTGGGCTCGGAGGCCAAGGGCGTCTACGACGCGGTGAGCGGCAAGTTCAAGTAGGCGAACGGTCCGCGTGACGGACGAAGGGCCCCCCGCCGGTGGACGCTGTTGGTTAATTCGGGCCCGAGCGTGACGTCGGCTCCCAAGACCTGGTTGTGGTCTTGGGAGCCGACGTTGTCGTATGGGGAGGGTGTCGATGTCGATGCGGGCGAGCGAGCTGGACAAGATCCCGGCGGAGACGGTGCGTGTGGCTCGGGCTGCCTTCCGTAAGGGGAGCCTGGCGATCCGGGTCCGGATGAGCTGGGTCTTCTGTTCACGGATGAGGAGTTCGCGGCTCTGTTTCCGGTGCGGGGGAAGCCCGCCTGGTCACCGGGCCGGCTGGCACTCGTGCTGGTGTTGCAGTTCGTGGAAGGGCTGACCGACCGGCAGGCCGCGGAGGCTGTGCGGGCCAGGATCGACTTCAAGTACGCCCTCGGGCTGGAACTCGACAATCCGGGCTTCGACTTCTCGGTGCTCTCGGAGTTCCGGGACCGGCTGGTCGAGGCGGATGCCGGACGGCAACTGCTGGACGGCATCCTCGCCGCGGCCCGGGAGAAGAACCTGCTGGTCACGGGCGGGAAAGCCCGCACCGACTCCACGCATGTGCAGTCGGCGGCCCGTGAGCTGAACTGGCTGGAGATAGTCGCGGAGACACTGCGCTCCGCGCTGAACGCGCTCGCGGTCGCCGCTCCCGGCTGGCTGTGGGAGGTGGCCGATCCGGACTGGTTCCGCCACTACGCGAGTCGGGCTGAGGACTCCCGTTCCCCCAAGGCCCAAACCAAGCGGGACGAGGTGGGGCGGCGGATCGGGACGGACGGCATGCGGCTGCTGGCGGCCGCGACCACGCCCGACGCGCCCCCCGGACTGCGGGAAGTGGAACAGGTGGAGATCCTGCGGCAAGTCTGGGTGCAGCACTTCCACCTGGTCGGGGGCGAGGTGGTGCGGCGGGACCCAAAAGACCGGCCGCCGGGCGCGAAGCGCCTGGTCACCCCCTATGACGTCGAGACCCGCGGCAGCGTCAAGCGCGACACCATGTGGGACGGATACAAAGTCCACCTCACCGAAACCTGCGGAACCGATGGTCCGAACCTGATCACGAACGTGGCCACCACCGTCGCCACCGTTTTCGACCAACAGCAGGTGACCTGCCCGGATGGTGTCACCAGCACGCAGTGGCACCACCCCCACACATCCCAGGGCTTGCCCGTCATCCGGGTCCGCTTCAACCCTGCTGACTGCCGGGCCTGCCCCCACCTGCGCGACTGCGTCAGCTCTCCCAACGCCGAACGGCGTGAGATCACCCTTCGCCACCGGGAAGAACACGAGGCCCTCCACGCGGCCCGCACCGAGCAGCAGACCGACGCGTGGAAGACCCGCTACAAGATCCGGGCCGGGGTCGAGGGCACCATCTCCCAAGGCGTCGGGCGCTGCGGCCTGCGCAGATCCCGCTACCGGGGCCTCGCGAAGACCAGCCTCCAGCACCAGCTCACCGGCGCCGCCATCAACCTCGCCCGCATCGACACCCACCTCACCGACACACCCCGGGCCCGCACCCGCACCAGCCACTTCGCAGCACTTCGCCCCGCCGAGCCGAAGCTCAACGGGGCGAGGCAACCGGGCCCGAATTAACCAACAGCGTCCGCGTGCGGGGGGGCCCTTCGTCCGTCACGGCCTGGGCCGAGAGCGGTCGGTCAGTGCTTCGCGGGGATGTACGGCGCCAGCTCCGCGGCCAGTTCGGCGTGCACCCGCGCCTTGAGCAGGGTGCCCTCCGGGATGTGCTCCTCGGAGATCACCTCGCCCTCGGCGTGCGCCCGGGCGACCAGCCCGCCGCGCGTGTACGGCACGAGCGCCTCCAGCTCGACCGCGGGCCTGGGCAGCTCGGTGTCGATGAGGGTGAGCAGTTCCTCGATGCCCTGGCCCGTGCGGGCCGAGACGGCGATGGAGTGCCGCTCGATGCGCAGCAGCCGCTGCAGGACCAGCGGGTCCGCGGCGTCCGCCTTGTTGATGACCACGATCTCCGGCACGTTGACCGCGCCGACCTCGCGGATCACCTCGCGCACCGCCGCCAGCTGCTCCTCCGGCGCCGGGTGCGAGCCGTCCACGATGTGCAGGATGAGGTCGGAGTCGCCGACCTCCTCCATCGTGGAGCGGAACGCCTCGACGAGGTGGTGGGGCAGGTGCCGGACGAAGCCGACGGTGTCGGCCAGGGTGTAGACCCGGCCGCTCGGCGTCTCGGCCCGGCGCACGGTCGGGTCGAGGGTGGCGAACAGCGAGTTCTCCACCAGCACGCCCGCGCCCGTGAGGCGGTTGAGCAGCGAGGACTTGCCCGCGTTGGTGTATCCGGCGATGGCGACCGACGGCACCTTGTTGCGGCGCCGTTCCTGCCGCTTGATGTCGCGGCCGGTCTTCATGTCCGCGATCTCCCGGCGCATCTTCGCCATCTTCTCGCGGATCCGGCGCCGGTCCGTCTCGATCTTGGTCTCGCCGGGACCGCGCGTGGCCATGCCGCCACCGCCGCCGCCACCCATCTGCCGGGACAGCGAGGCACCCCAGCCGCGCAGTCGCGGCAGCATGTACTGCATCTGCGCGAGCGCGACCTGCGCCTTGCCCTCTCGGGACTTGGCGTGCTGGGCGAAGATGTCGAGGATCAGGGCGGTCCGGTCGACCACCTTGACCTTGACCACGTCTTCGAGGGCGATCAGCTGGCCGGGACTCAGCTCGCCGTCGCACACGACGGTGTCGGCCCCGGTCTCGGTGACGATGTCGCGCAGCTCGCGGGCCTTGCCGGAGCCGATGAAGGTGGCCGGGTCGGGCTTGTCGCGGCGCTGGATGACACCGTCGAGGACGAGGGCGCCGGCGGTCTCGGCGAGGGCGGCCAGCTCCGCGAGGGAGTTGTCCGCGTCCTGCGCGGTGCCGGTGGTCCAGACGCCGACGAGGACCACGCGCTCCAGGCGGAGCTGGCGGTACTCGACCTCGGTGACGTCCTCGAGTTCGGTGGAGAGGCCGACGACGCGCCGCAGGGCGGCTCGCTCGGAGCGTTCCAGCTGCTCGCCGTCGCGGTCCCCGTCGACCTTGTGGCTCCAGGCGACGTCCTCTTCCATCAGGGCATCGGCCCGAAGGCTCTCGGTGAAGCTCTGCGCGTCCCTCGCCTCGGAGGAGGTCGAGTCCTGCGCGTCCTGGGAAGGGGAAGAAGAGGAGGTCATTGGATCCTTACGTCGTTTTCGGATGCGTCTGCCGGTACCACCGCGCACTCCTGCACACGGCCGTGTACTACGACTACGTACAACGTGTCACACCGGCCGGAGATTCCCTACGGGAGCCGGGCCCGGCGGCGGGCGTCGCCGACCTGTCGATGGTGACATGCCCGTTCCCCGCCCGTCACACCCTTTTCTCACGCGTTCTTCGGCGTGCTCCACTCCGGATGTCCGGGCATCGCCGGGGTCCGCTGCCCGTACAGCCAGGGCCGCAGGAAGGCGGTCAGGTCCCGTCCGGCCACGTCCGAGGCCAGCCGTACGAAGTCCTCCGTACCCACCACCTCGTCGTGGTTGCGGGCCACCCAGCGGCGCTCGATGTCCTCGAACGCGGCCTTGCCGACCTCTTGGCGCAGGGCGTAGAGGGCCAGCGCGGCGCCGTCGTAGACCACCGGCCGGAAGAGGCCGATCTTCTCCCCGGGCGCGGCGGGCTTGGGGGCGGCCGGGGGGCCGCCCGCGGCCCGCCACTGGTCGGAGCGCTGGTACGCCTCGCGCATCCGCCGGTCCAGGGAGTACTTGCCGAGGCCGTCGGCGTACAGGGCCTCGTACCAGGTGGCGTGTCCCTCGTTGAGCCACAGGTCGGACCAGGTCCGCGGGGTGACGCTGTCGCCGAACCACTGGTGGGCCAGCTCATGGACCATGATCGAATCGACGTACCACTCGGGGTAACCCGGCTCGGTGAAGATCCCCCGCTCGAAGAGCGAGAGCGTCTGGGTCTCCAGCTCGAAGCCGGTGCGGGCCTGGGCGATGAGCACTCCGTACGTCTCGAAGGGATAGCGGCCGACCCGCTCCTCCATCCACTCCATCTGCGCCGGGGTCTTCTTCAGCCAGGGCTCCAGCCGCTGCTGGTCGGCGGCGGGCACCACGTCCCGCAGGTCCATCCCGCGCGGGCCGCGCCGGTGGACGACCGCGGACCGGCCCACGGAGACCTGGGCCAGCTCCGTCGCCATGGGGTGCAGCGTGTGGTAGGTCCAGGTGGCCGGGCCCCCGGCGCGGTGCTTCACCAGGCCGGGCAGCCCGTTGGCGACCGCGGTCAGCCCGTCCGGCACGGTGATCCGGAAGGTGTAGTACGCCTTGTCCACGGGGTGGTCGTTGCAGGGGAAGACCCGGTGGGCGGCGTCGGCCTGGTTGGCCATGACCAGCCCGTCGGAGGTGGGCACCCAGCCGCCGTCCCCGCCGCCGCGCGGATCGCTGGTGTGGTGGACGGTGATGCGCAGCGTCTCCTCGGCCGCCACGGGGCGCTCGGGGGTCAGTACGAGGTCCTCCCCCACGCTCACGAACTGCGCCGGGCGGTCGTTGATCTCGGCGGACAGGACCTTGCCGCGGGTGAAGTCGAGGTTGACCCGCTCCAGGGCCGTGGTGGCGCGGGCGTCGATGACGGTGACCGCGTCGAGCGGGCTGCTGTTGTCCTTGTAGGTGAAGGACAGGTCGTACGAGCGGACGTCGTAACCGGGGTTGCCCAGATCGGGGAAGAGCCGGTCGCCGACGCCGAGGGGCCGGGGCGGCGGCAGGACGGCGGCGACGAGGGTGAGTGAGGCCGCGGTGAGCAGGACGGCCCGCAGGCGGGGGGAGGTGAGGCGCATCCACCACCGCTTACCAGCGCCCGCCGCCCGGGCCCGCTCCGGCGCGTCGGACGCGCGGGCGGCCCCACTCGAAGGGGTGGTTCCGGACCCGTCCGGGCGGCCTTTCCCGCCCGCCCCGTGCCCCTCCCGTTCCCCCCGTCCCCCTCCCCCGCGCCCCCGCTACACGCGCCCGACGTCGTAGACGCCCGGTACGTCCCGCATGGCCCGCATCAGCCCCGGCAGCGCGCTGGCGTCGCGCAGGTGCAGGGTGTAGGTGTGCCGGACCCGCTGCTCGATCGGCGCTTCGACGGTGGCCGAGATGACCTCGACGCCCTCGTGGGCGATGGCTTCGGTGAGATCGGCCAGCAGGTGCGGCCGCCCGAACGATTCGGCGACCAGGGTGACCCGGCAGTCCGCGGTGGCCCGCCAGTGCACGGCGACCGAGGTCCGCCCCAGGGACCGCATCTGTTCCACGGCCGGGCAGGCGATGCGGTGCACGGTGACGGCCCCGCCGCGTACGACGAACCCCGCGACCGAGTCGGGGGGTACCGGGGTGCAGCACCCGGCGAGCCGTACGGTCGCGTCCGGCAGGTCCGCGACGGCGTTGCGCCCGCCGGGCCGCAGGCTCACCATCGGCAGCGGCGCCCGGGGCGGCGCGGTGGGGGCCTTGACCGCGGCGGGGTGGGACTGGAGCCAGCGGCCGATGGCGATCCGGGCGGCCGGGGTACGGGCGTGGTCGAGCCAGTCGGCGGCGGGCCCGGAGGTGGAGTCGTGCGCGAGCAGGAGCTGCACGGTGTCGGCATCGGCCAGCGGGGTGGCCAGGGAGGTGAGGCGCCCGTTGACCCGGGCGCCGATACAGCCGTGCGCGGCCTCGCCGTACTGGGCGTAGGCCGCGTCGATACAGCTGGCCCCGGCCGGAAGGCTGATGGTGCCGTCCGCGCCCCCGCCGTCGGCCCGGAAGACGGTGATCTCGCGGTCCTGGGCCAGCTCGTCGCGCAGCGAGCTCCAGAACGCGTCGGGGTCGGGCGTGGACTGCTGCCAGTCCAGCAGCCGGGAGAGCCAGCCGGGCCGGGTGGGGTCGACGCGCTCCTCGTCGCCGTCGGCGTCGGCGGCGGCCTCGCCGAAGGTGTAGGGGTTGCCGAGGGCGACCACCCCGGCCTCGGCGACCCGGTGCATCTGGCGGGTGCGCACGATGACCTCGGCGACGTCGCCCCCGGGGGTGGCGATGGCGGTGTGCAGGGACTGGTACAGGTTGAACTTGGGTACGGCGATGAAGTCCTTGAACTCGGAGACCACCGGGGTGAAGCAGGTGTGCAGTTCGCCGAGGACCCCGTAGCAGTCGGCGTTCTCGGCGACCAGGACGAGGAGCCTGCCGAAGTCGGAGCCGCGCAGTTCGCCCCGGGTGAGGGAGATCCGGTGGACCGAGACGAAGTGCCGGGGGCGGATCTGTACTTCCGCCTGGATGCCGGACTCGCGCAGTACGGCCCGGACGGAGTCGGCGATGGCGGGGAGCGGGTCCCGTTCGCCCGCGTGGGCGGCGATGAGGCCGCGCGTGCGCTCGTACTCCTCGGGGTGCAGGATCGCGAAGACGAGGTCTTCCAGCTCGGTCTTGAGGGCCTGTACGCCGAGCCGCTCGGCCAACGGGATGAGGACGTCCCGGGTGACCTTGGCGATGCGGGCCTGTTTCTCCGGTCGCATCACGCCGAGGGTGCGCATGTTGTGCAGTCGGTCGGCGAGTTTGATGGACATGACGCGGACGTCGTTGCCGGTGGCGACGAGCATCTTGCGGAAGGTCTCGGGCTCGGCGGCGGCGCCGTAGTCGATGCGCTCGACCTTGGTCACGCCGTCGACGATGAAGCGGACCTCGTCACCGAACTCCGCGCGGACCTGATCGAGGGTCACCTCGGTGTCCTCGACGGTGTCGTGGAGGAGCGAGGCCGTCAACGTGGTGGTCTCGGCGCCGAGTTCGGCCAGGATCAGCGTCACGGCGAGCGGGTGGGTGATGTAGGGCTCGCCGCTCTTGCGCATCTGGCCGCGGTGGGAGGTCTCGGCGAGCAGGTAGGCCCGGCGCAGTACGGACAGGTCCGCGTCCGGATGGTGGGCGCGGTGGGCTTCTGCGACGTGCCCGATGGCATCGGGCAGCCGGTCCCGGGACGTCGGCCCGAGCAGGGCCGCACGGCCCAGCCTGCGCAGATCGAGCCGAGCCCGGCCGCGTCTGCGGAACTCGGGTCGTGCGTCGGGGTTCGTGGCCTCTGCACTCATGGGGCACCTCCGGCGGCTTCGACCGGCGGTGGTGGGCATGGGGTGCGCCCTCAGGGCCGGTGCCTGATGCTACCGACCCCACCACGTGGCGCAGTCCAGCTCTCGCCCAGCGTGAAACGGATCACCCATTGGAGGGAAGCTTTAGCCGAAAGCCGTTTCGGTGAGCCAGGCCGGATCGAACTCGCCCGCGGCCACGATGACGGCCGGTCCGGTCATGTCGACCGAGCCGTCGGGGTGTTCGGTGATGACCAGGGTTCCGCCGGGCAGGTCGACGGTGTACGTCACGGGCTCGCCCGTGACGGAGGGGTCGGCGCCGTCGCGGCGGGCGGTGGCCACGGCGACGGCGCAGGCGCCCGTGCCGCAGGAGCGGGTCTCGCCGGAGCCGCGTTCGTGGACGCGCATGGCGACGTGCCGGGGGCCTCGGTCGACGACGAACTCGACGTTGACACCCGTCGGGTAGGCGGACGCCGGGGCGAAGTCCGGGGCGGCGAACAGGTTTCCGGCGTCGTCGAGGCAATCAACGAACGCGACGGCGTGCGGGTTCCCCATGTTCACGTTCCGCGCCGCCCAGGTGTTCGGTCCGACGGTGACGCTGACCTCGCCCGCGGGGAGCGCGGCGCGGCCCATGGCGACGGTGACGTCGCCGGCCTTGTCGAGGTGGACGCGCTTGACACCGCCACGGGTCGCGACGGCGACGTCACCGGCCTCGATGTGACCGGCGTACTGGAGGTAGCGGGCGAAGACGCGGACGCCGTTGCCGCACATCTCGGCGATGGAACCGTCGCCGTTGCGGTAGTCCATGAACCACTCGGCCTCGTCGGCCATCGAGCGGGCCTCGGGGTGGGCGGCGGAGCGCACGACGTGCAGCAGCCCGTCGCCGCCGACCCCGGCCCGGCGGTCGCACAGCACGGCGACGGCGGCGGCGGGCAGGTCGATGGCGTTGTCCGGGTCGGGAACGATCACGAAGTCGTTCTCGGTCCCGTGTCCCTTGAGGAAGGCGAGCGGCGCGGTAGTGGTCACCCTCACATCGTACAAACCCGGGCGGCGGAAGGGGTCAGCGGAGCCGGGCCACGCGCAGTACGGCCAGGGCCACCACGGTCAGGGCGACCAGCGCGTAGAGGGCGGCGATGCGCCAGTCCAGGCGGCGGCCGGAGCCGCGTGCGGGCAGGCCCGGCCAGGTGTAGCCGACGCGACGGGCGGCCATCATGCCCCAGCCGCCCGCGCAGGAGCTGATCAGCAGCCCCAGCATGGCCACCACGGCGCCGCCGTCACCGAACTCGAAGGCGAGCGGGAAGGCGAACATCAGCGAGCCCGCCGCGGCCAGGATGACGATGGGGGCGATCTGCCAGATCCGCAGGCGGCGCTGCGGGCGCAGCTCGACCTCGAACGCGGGGGCCTGTGCGGCGGCGTCCGCGCCGTCCAGACCGTCCAGGGCGCCGAGCGCGCCCAGCACGCCGAGTCCGACCAGTCCGTCGGTCCCGTCCGGGCCGTCGGGGGTCAGTCGCGCGGGTTCGGCGGGCAGGCCCAGTCCGTCCTGAAGCACCGGATCCGCTTCCCGCCGGTTGCTGTCCCGCCCGGTGTCACGAGGGCCGGCCTCCATCGCCACGCGCCCTCCCCACTCGGACTTCCTACGCCGTCGATCGCGGCCGGTGACCACACCGGCCGGAGTTTGATGATGGCACGGCCCCGGGCCCCGAACGGGCGCCCGGAGCGTCCCGATGCCATCACGTGATCAGGCTGTGACCGCTCGTTCGACCAACGACTGCGCGAGCCCGGGGAGTTCCGCACGGTCCGCGGCGGCCCCGCTGAGCCAGTGGACCCTGGGGTCCCGCCGGAACCAGGAGTCCTGACGGCGCGCGAACCGCTTCGTGGCGCGCACCGTTTCGGCCTTGGCCTCGGCCTCGGTGCAGCTCCCGGCCAGCGCGTCCAGCACCTGCTGGTAGCCGAGGGCGCGGGAGGCGGTGACGCCGCCCCGCAGCCCCTGGGCCTCCAGCGCCCGTACCTCCTCGACGAGGCCGTCCTCCCACATGCGGTCCACGCGCAGGGTGATCCGCTCGTCCAGCTCGGGCCGGCCCACGTCCACACCGATCTGCACGGTGTCGTAGACGGACTCGTGACCGGGCAGGTTCGCGGTGTACGGGCGCCCGGTGATCTCGATGACCTCCAGCGCCCGGACGATCCGGCGGCCGTTGCTGGGCAGGATCGCGAGGCCGGCGGCCGGGTCGGCGGCGGCGAGGCGCGCGTGCAGGGCGCCGGGGCCGCGCAGGGTGACCTCTTCCTCCAGCCTGGCCCGGACGGCCGGGTCGGTGCCGGGGAACTCCATGGCGTCCAGCGCGCCGCGGACGTACAGCCCGGAGCCGCCGACGAGGACGGGCGTACGGCCCTCGGCGAGCAGCCGGTCGATCTCGATCCGCGCGAGGCGCTGGTACTCGGCGACGCTCGCGGTTTCCGTCACGTCCCAGACGTCGAGGAGCCGGTGGATGACGCCGCCGCGCTCCTCCGTCGTCAGTTTGGCGGTACCGATGTCCATCCCACGGTAGAGCTGCATGGAGTCGGCGTTGACGACTTCCCCGTCGAAATGACGGGCCAGGGCCACGCCCAGATCTGATTTTCCGGCTGCCGTGGGGCCGACGACGGCGATGACCCGCGGTGCGGGGGCTGCGCTTCTCACCGCACCAGTCTCGCAAACCCTCGGGCGTGTACCCGATCGAGTTACGTGACGGGGCGTGGGCCGGATCGTTGCCCTGGCGAGGTTCCGGCCCGGCGAGCGACCGGTGGAAGCCGGTCCGGCCAAGGCGGAACTTCACCCTCACGAGTAACGTTATGGGAGTAGACATGGGCGTTTTTGATCGGTTTCGCCGGAAGTCCGCGGAAGCCACCGAGGAGTCCGTCGTGGAGCCGGCCGAGGAGGTCGCCGCGGCGGCCCCCACGGCCGGGTCCGAAGTGACCGACGAGGTCGCGGCCGCGACGGAGACCCCCGCGCCGGAAGGCGGCGTGGAGATCCCCAAGCAGCAGTGCGCGGAGGAAGCCGCGGACAGCGAGGCCGGTGAGGGCGCCCGTACGTAATTGCCACTGCCACTGGAAGGTGTCCCATGGGCCTGCTGGACAATTTGAAGGCCAAGCTCGCTCCGGCCAAGGACAAGATCGGCGGCCTCGCGCAACAGCACGAGGGCAAGATCGGTGAAGGACTGGACAAGGTCGCCAAGGCCGTGGACTCCAAGACCAAGGGCAAGTACAGCGGCCAGATCTCGTCCGGCACGGACAAGGCGAAGGACGCCCTGGGCAAGGTGGCGCACAAGGACAGCCCCGGCGGGCCGACACCGCCGGCGTCTGCCTGACGCACTGACGTGATCCCGGAAAGGGGCGCGGGGTTCTCCCCGCGCCCCTTTTTCCGTACGTCTTTTTCCGGACCGGGTGTGTCAGGTCGCGGCCGCGGAGGCGGCTAGGACCAGGCGGCGACGAAGTAGCCGACGCCGTAGGGGGCGTCCTCGTACAGCAGGCGGCCTTCGAGGCCCGCGCCCTCGGCGGCGCCCGCCAGGACCTGCCAGGGGGCCCGGCCCGCGGCCTTCAGCTCGGCCGCGAGGCGCGGGTCGATCGCGGCCAGGGCGGCGACGTCGGCGGCGGCCAGCGCGTGGGCGGCGGCGGCGTCGAAGGCTTCGGCGCGCTCGTCTAGGTAACCGGGGGCCTTCAGGGTCCGGCAGGCGCTGCCGTCACCCATCACGAGCAGTGCGACCCGTTCGGCGCGGGCGGCCAGCTCGCGACCGGTCGCCAGGCAGTCGGCGGTGGTCAGGGGCTCCTCCACGCCGAGGCCGTCCACGGGGGCGCCGGACCAGGCGGTGTGGGCGAGCAGCCAGGCGGCCACGGCGAGGGACACCGGCAGGGGGCGGCCGGCGTCCGGCCGGGCCTGGGCCGGGTCCTGGGCCGCGTGCTGGGCCGGGTGCGGGTGCCGGCCGAGGTGTACGTCGCTCACCACACCGAAGCCGTGGAAGCCGCCCCGGGAGCCCTGGGGGTACGGGCCCCCCGCGCCGGGGTCGGCGGGCCCGACCACGACCAGGCGGTCGGGGCGCGAGGCGGCGAGCACCGCGAGGGCGTCCGAGCAGGCGGTCCGGGCGTCGGCGAGTTCACCGGCGGCTCCGGCGGCCACCGGGGGGACGAGGAGGGGCGGGGCGGGGCAGACGGCTGCGGCTACGAGCATGATCGGCAGCCTAGTCGGCGGGCCGGGGCGGTGGTCCGGGGCGGGGTCGTGGCGCCGCACGCCCCGGCGGGGCTGGTTTGCCCCTGGCTCCGCCGGGCCCGGGGCCGGTGCGGGCCCGGGGCCGGTGCGGGCCTGGGGCGCCCACCGCCCCGCTGAGCCGGAGGTGTGCCCCCGGCTCCGCCGGGCCTGGGGGCCGGTGCGTGCCCGGGGTGCCTCCGGCGGCGCCTCAAACGCCGGCGAGGCTGAGTTGGCCGGGCTGGGCGGGGTGTGCCCGCCAGGCAAGGTGTGGCCCGCGGGGAAAGGTGTGCCCGGCAGGGAAGGTGTGGCCCGCGGGGAGAGGTTCGCACGGCCGGGCAAGGTGTGCCCCGCCGGGCTGGGGTAGTCCGACCGGGGTTGGTTTGACCGGACGGGGCTGCGTTTGGTCCGTGGGTCAGGCCGTGGGGGTGGCGCAGGGGGACGTGATGACGGGGAGGGGGGTGGGGAGGCCCAGGGTGGGGATTCCCAGCATGACGCCCGCGGGCTGCGGCGGGGCGGCGTTCCGCTTCTCCCACGCGTCGCCCGCGCGGGTGCGGCGTACCGACAGCGTCGGGCCCTCGGCCAGCAGGTGGTGCGGGGCGGCGTAGGTGATGTCCACCGTCACCACGTCACCCGGACGGACCTCCGCGTCCGGCTGGGTGAAGTGCACGAGGCGGTTGTCGGCGGCACGCCCGGACAGCCGGTGCGTGGCGCCGTCCTTGCGGCCCTCGCCCTCCGCGACCATGACCTCCAGGGTGCGGCCGACCTGCTTCTTGTTCTCGTCCCAGGAGATCTCCTCCTGCAGGGCGACCAGGCGCATGTACCGCTCCTGGACGACCTCCTTGGGAATCTGCCCCTCCATGTCGGCCGCCGGGGTACCGGGCCGCTTGGAGTACTGGAAGGTGAAGGCGTTCGCGAAGCGCGCCTCGCGCACGGCGTGCATCGTCTGCTGGAAGTCCTCCTCGGTCTCGCCGGGGAAGCCCACGATGATGTCGGTGGAGATCGCCGCGTGCGGAATGGCCGCGCGGACCTTCTCGATGATCCCGAGGAACCGGTCCTGCCGGTACGAGCGGCGCATCGCCTTGAGGATGGAGTCCGAACCGGACTGCATCGGCATGTGCAGCTGCGGCATCACGTTCGGGGTCTCGGCCATCGCGGCGATCACGTCGTCCGTGAAGTCGCGCGGGTGCGGCGAGGTGAAGCGGACCCGCTCCAGGCCCTCGATCTGCCCGCAGGCGCGCAGCAGCTTCGAGAACGCCTCGCGGTCGCCCATGCCGGAGCCGTACGCGTTGACGTTCTGGCCGAGCAGGGTGATCTCGGAGACGCCCTCGGCGACCAGGGCCTCGATCTCGGCGAGGATGTCGCCCGGACGGCGGTCCTCCTCCTTGCCGCGCAGCGCGGGCACGATGCAGAAGGTGCAGGTGTTGTTGCAGCCGACGGAGATCGACACCCAGGCGGCGTACGCGGACTCGCGGCGGGTCGGCAGCGTGGACGGGAACGCCTCCAGCGACTCGGCGATCTCGACCTGCGCCTCCTCCTGGATCCGGGCGCGCTCCAGCAGCACCGGCAGCTTGCCGATGTTGTGCGTGCCGAAGACCACGTCCACCCAGGGGGCCCGCTTGACGATCGTGTCGCGGTCCTTCTGCGCGAGGCAGCCGCCGACGGCGATCTGCATGCCGGGGCGCTTGGTCTTCATGGGCGCGAGTCGGCCGAGGTTGCCGTACAGCTTGTTGTCCGCGTTCTCGCGGACAGCGCAGGTGTTGAACACGACGACGTCGGCGTCGCCGTCGGAGCCCTCGGGCGCGCGGACGTACCCGGCGCCCTCCAACAGGCCCGAGAGCCGCTCGGAGTCGTGCACGTTCATCTGGCATCCGTACGTACGGACCTCGTACGTGCCCTTGTTCTCCATGACGTCCACTGCTCCACCCGGCTCCACGCTGCTCATGTGACAAGGGTAGGCGCTCGGCGCGCCGTGACAGGACGCCGGTCGGCTGGCAGGATCGCGGCCATGCCCCTCGCACCCGACCCGGTCAGCAGGCGCCGCGTCCTGCGGGGTCTGGTGGCCGCGCTGGCCGTGCTCGGGCTGCTGCTGTGGTGGCTGCGCCCGTTCGGCACGCCGGAACTGCGCGGCACGATGGTCTTCAGTACGGGCGTGCGCACCGGGGTCTACCAGCGGTACGGCGAGCTGCTCCAGCAGGCGCTCGCGACCGACGTCCCGGGGGTCGACGTACGCCTGGTGACCAGCGAGGGCTCGCAGCAGAACCTCCAGCGGGTCGCGAACGGCGAGGCGGACTTCACCGTGGCGACGGCGGACGCGGTGGCCAAGTACAAGCGGGACGGGAAGCCGGGCGCGGAGCACCTGCGCGGGGTCGCCCGGCTGTACGACGACTACGTGCAGTTGGTGGTCCCGGCGGTGTCGAAGGTGCAGTCGACCAAGGACCTGCGGGGCAAGCGGGTCGCGGTCGGCCAGCCCGGTTCGGGGGTCCGGCTGATCTCGGAGCGGATGCTGGCGGCGGCCAAGCTGGATCCGGAGAAGGACATCACGGCCGTGCCCATCGGGATCGACACGATGCCCGCGGAGCTGGAGGCCGGGCGGATCGACGCGTTCTTCTGGTCCGGCGGGCTGCCGACCAATGCCGTGCGGGAGCTGTCGGAGCGCTTTGAGATCCGGCTGGTGCCGCTCGGCGACCTGGTGCCGGAGCTGCAGAGCGGGGGCAGTCCCACGCACTACTACCGGGCCGCGGTCATGCCGCAGGACGCCTACGCGCGGGCCCGCAACACCTCGGCGGTGGCGACCCTGGCCGTGCCGAACCTGCTGGTCACCACCGACCGCACCGGGGTGGAGCTGACGGAGCGGTTCACCCGGACCGTGATCCTCAGCCGGGACCGGATCGGGCACGAGGTGCACGCCGCGCAGCTGGTGGACCTGCGGACCGCGATCTACACGGAGCCGCTGGTCCTGCACGAGGGCGCGCGCCGGTACTACCGCTCGGTCAAGCCCTAGCCCCTCTCGTGCGGATCCTGTTCGTCCGCTCCGCCGCGCGCGTCACGCCCGGGCCGGGAGCAGCATGGCCGCCGAGGCGGCCGCGCCGATCAGGCCCGCGTGGGTGCCGAGGGCGGCCGGGACCACCTGGAGGTCCCGGACGAAGGACAGGGTGGCGTACGAGGCGAGGTGGGCCCGGATCGGGCCGAAGAGGGTGTCTCCGGCCGCCGCGACGCCGCCGCCGATGACCGCGATGTCCGTCTCGACCAGGGTCGCGGTGGCCGCGATGGCCGCGGCCAGGGCGCGGCCCGCGCGGTCGAAGGCGGCCAGGGCGGCGGGGTCCCCGGCTTCGGCGGCCGCGGCCACGCCCGCCGCGGTGCGGTCGCCGTCGGCGCCCGGGGTCCAGCCCTGTTCCAGGGCGCGGCGGGCGATGGCGGTGCCGGAGGCGAGGGATTCCACGCAGCCGCGTCCGCCGCAGACGCAGGGTTCGCCGTCGAAGGCGACGCTGATGTGGCCGATGTGACCGGCGTTGCCGGTGGGGCCGGGGTGCAGCTGGTTGTTCAGGATCAGGCCGCCGCCGACGCCGGTGGACACCACCATGCACAGGGCGTTCGCGTGCCCGCGGGCCGCGCCCAGCCAGTGTTCGGCGGCGGTCATCGCGACCCCGTCGCCCGCGAGGACGGTCGGCAGCCGCGTCCCGTGCCGCTCCAGTTCCCGGGTCACCCGGTCCAGGACCGGGAACTCCCGCCAGCCCCCGATGTTCACCGGGCTGACCGTGCCGCGCGAGGTGTCCACCGGGCCCGCGCTGCCGATCCCGCAGCGCACCGCCGAGGACCACTGCGGGGAGGCCGCGAGGTCGGCGACGACCTCGGCGACCGCCGCCATCACCGCTTCACCGTCGGCCCCGGACCCGTGCGGGGTCGGCCGCCGGGTAGTGGCGGTCATGGTCCCGTCGGCGTGCACCAGCGCACCGGCGATCTTCGTACCGCCGATGTCGATGGCCACGGTGGGTCCGGCGGCGGCCGGTCCCGCGCCGAGCCGGGGGGCCGGAAAGGCTGAGGTGGGAGTGGTCACGGGAGGCTCCTGGGGTTCGTACGTCAGTATGCGCGCGTCGGCGGGGCCGTACTCTCGCGGGGCTCCAGCCTGGGCTGTTCGCCTTCCCTCGCCCGGGGCGGGCCGCCCGCCAGGACCGCGAGGAGTTCGTCGGCGGCGAGCCTGCCGAAGGCGGCGGTGTCCCGGACTAGGGCGGTGAGCCGGGGGTGGGTGACCCTGCACAGCGCCGAGTCGTCCCAGGCGACCACCGAGAGGCGGCCGGGCACCGCGATGCCCGCCTCGGCGGCGACGGCGAGACCGGCGACCGCCATCACGTCGTTGTCGTAGACCAGGGCGGTCGGCGGGAGCGGGCCGCCCAGTACCCGCCGGGTGGCCTCGGCGCCCTGCGCGTCGGAGTAGTCGGTGGTGATCGAGAGGACCTCGGTCCCGCCCAGCCCGCGCCGGTCGGCCTCGGCGCGCAGCGAGGCGATCCGGCGCGCGGTGTGTTCGAGCCCGGGCAGCCCGGCGATGTGGGTGATCCTGCGGTGGCCGAGGGCGTGCAGGTAGTCGAGGATCTGGGCCATGGCGCCGGTGTCGTCGGCGCGGACCGAGGAGAGCACGGCGGGGTCCGGGCCGCCCGCCTCGCCGACCGTGACGGCGGGCAGGCCGAGCCCTTCGAGGAGCCGGGGGCGCGGGTCGTCCGTACGGGGGTCGACGACGAGCACCCCGTCCACGCGCCGTTCGGCCCACCAGCGGCGGTAGAGGGCGCATTCGGCGTCGAGGTCCTCAACCACCTGGAAGAGCAGGGCGGTCCGCTGGACGGCGAGGACCTCCTGTATTCCGGCGACCAGCTGGAGGAAGAAGGATTCGACGCCGAGGGTGTGGGCGGGGCGGGCGAGGACCAGGCCGACGGCGCCGGAGCGCTCGCCGGACAGGGCGCGGGCGGCGATGTTGGGCTGCCAGCCCAGTTCCTCGGCGACGCCCCGGATCCGGGCGCGGGTGTCCTGCGAGACGCCGGGACGGTCGTTGAGCGCGAAGGACACGGCGCTTTCGGACACCCCGGCCTGGCGGGCGATGTCCTTGATGGTGGGTCTGCGGGCCATGGCCTGCCTCATCATCCTTCGGGTACGTGCGGCGCGGGCGGTACGGGCGGGACGCGGGGTGAACCGGCCACGCGCAGGGCAATGGCCGGACCGTACGCGATCCTGCCCTGGCACACCGCCTTGACCACGGCCCAGTACGTCCCCGGGGCGGTGCCGAGCGGCGGGTGGACCTCGAACTCCAGCTCGGCCGGAGCCCCGTCGGGCACGCGCAGGGGCAGCACGGCGGGCCCGATCAGCTGCCGGGTGCCGTGCGGGGACACCAGGTGGGCCAGTCCGGTCAGCGTCGAGCGGATTCCAGTACTGCCGATGACGGCCCGTACGACGCCCAGCCCGCCCGCCGTGACGCGTACCTCGGGGCCGGGCGCGTCCACCCAGAGCCCGGCCGGAACCGCTCCCCCGGATCCCGGTTCGGGCACGGTCACCGTGAGCGCGTCCTCGAAGTCCCCCGCGGGGGTGCGGGCGAGGACCCGGACCAGGTGTTCCCCGGGCTCGGCCGCCGGGCCGGGGGTCACGGTCAGCGGCAGCCGTTCGTGCCCCGCTCGGGCCAGCACGGTGTCGTGGACCGCCCAGGAGGTCCGCCAGCCGTGGGGCGCGTGGACCTCCAGCCGGACGTCGCCGCCCGCGCCGTGGGCGGCGACGGTGACCCGGGCCGCGCGCGGGGGGCCGTCGACGGTGACGGTGTACGGGGCGTCACCGAGCGGGGCGGTGCCGGTGTTGTGGAGCCAGTACCGGCTGAACACCGGCTGGTGGGGCTCTCGTTCCCCGGTGCGCTCGGGCATCCCGGACGGGGCCGCGAGCAAGGCGGTGGTGGTCGCGGCGGCGCCGATCCGCCCGCCGAAGGGGCCGAGGGGCCGGTCGAGCAGGTCGGCTTCCTGAGCGGATACGGGGGCTAGACCCGCTTCGGGGTCGGCTGCGGGGGCCGGTCCGGCGGGCCGGAGGAGCCGGGCGCGGGCCGGGCGGCCGTGGGTCTCGCGCAGCCGCACGGCCAGGCCGTCCGTGCCGGAGGCCCGCTTCACGGTCTCGACGAGGACCCGGTCGGCGGGCTCCACGCGGAGCAGGGACCGGGCGCTGGGACGGGGGCCCGGGCCGGGGGCGGTGGTGACGGCGGTGAGCGGCTTGTTGAACTCGCGTCCCCTGCGCACCAGATCGGCCGCGCGCCAGTCCCCGTCGGCCGCGATCAGCGCGTGCTCGAAGACGTGGGTCCAGTGCTGGAGCTGGAAGGAGCTGCCGTCGGGGGCGGTGCGCCGGGGCGGGTCCATCCAGGCTCCGCTGGGGCGGCCGGTGCAGGAGCGCATGAGGGAGCCGTGCAGGCGGCCGGACGTGTCGACGGCGAAGCCGGGCGTGCCCCGGGTGAGCAGGGCGACCGTGCGGTCCTCGAAGGCGTGGTGCTCGGCGGCGCCTTCGGCGGGCAGCGGGTGGCGGGCCTCGATCCGGCCGGTTCCTTCGAGGGCCCCGGCGAGCCCGGCCGCGCCGTCGGTGACCACCAGGACGGGCAGGTCCCGCGGGCCCGTCAGGTCGCAGCCGGGCTGCCACGCCTCGCGCAGCGCGGCCCGGGCCGGGATCCACACCAGCGGGTGGTGGGCCACGGCTTCGGCGTACAGAGGGTCGCAGGCGGCCAGGACCCGCGCCGTGAAGGCGTTGCGGCCGGGCCCGCCGAGGGCGATCCGGACGTCGGGGAGGCTGCTGTCGGACGCCAGGTCCCCCCAGCGCGGACCCCCGGGCCGGGTCGGAGTGGCCGTGACCCCGCGCCGCCCGAGGGCGGTGACCAGCTCGCGCAGCCCGTCGGGGGCGCCCGCGTCCAGCAGTACGATCTCGGCCGCGCCCAGCGCGCGCTGCCCGGCCGGAGCCCCGTCGGGCCCGGTCAGTACGGCGCGCAGGGTCGAGGACAGGGCGAACCAGTTCAGGCAGGGGCTGTCGAGGGTCCAGGGCGCCCGGGTGTGGTCGGCTCCGGCGTCCGCCCCGGGGAAGGCGAAGCCGCGTCCGACGGCCGAGGCGGCGGTCTCAGCGACGGGGAGCGCGCCGGGCACGTCGGCGGGGACGCGCAGCCGCAGCAGCTGGTCGGAGCCGTCGAACTCGTCCACGCGGGTGGTGAGTTCGATCCGGTCGAGGCCGTCCCACAGGGTGGTGGTCCGGGTCCAGCGGACGGGTCCGGTGCGGCCCCGGGCCACGATCCGCGCGCCCAGCGGCCCGCGCTCGATGTGGCACTCGGTGGCGGGCGCGGCGCCCGAACCCGTGCCGGGGCCCTTGGGAAGCAGGTGCCAGGGGCCTTCTCCGAAGTAGGGGTGGTGGTCGTACTCGTCCTGCACGACGAGCTCGTCGACCTCGCCGGGGGTGAGGAGTTCGCGGCCGGTGCGCCGGTCGCGGAGCCGGGCCAGGCCGCCGCCGCGCTCCGGGTCGGCCTCGGCGCGGAACGCCTCGTTCTCGATGACGAACCCCGGGCCGCGGGCCCAGCCGCCGGAGACGGCGAGCTGCGAGGCCGCCAGCCACCAGGTGCGGTGGCCGAGCGGGGGCACGTCCTCGGCCAGGAAGACCACCTCGGCCGTTGTGTCGGCGACGGCTTCGAGGTGCACGGCGGAGCCGCGCCCCTCGGCGTCGTACAGCACGATCCGGCGCGGATCGCCGCCGCGGGCGCCCGGGGCCGCGCCCGGTTCGTCGAGGCCCAGCGCCGCCAGGTCCACGGTGGTGCGGACGAGGTCGGTCCGGGCCCAGGACAGCGGGTTGTGCACGGTGACGGCGAGCCGGGCGGGCGCCGGAACGGCCGGGGAAGCCCCCCGGTCGCGGTCGGGCACGCGGTCCTGGTCGGGCACGCGGGTGTCGGCCGCCGCCGTCAGGGCCCGCAGCGCGTCCGCCCGTACTCCTTCGGCCAGGTCCTGCGCCTCGCGCCAGGCGGGCAGCAGGTCCAGGTACACCTGGTCGGAGAACGTGCCGGTGACGGCGTCGTGATGGGCGGCGTGGAGGATGTGACGCCAGGCCTTGTCGAGGGTCCGGCGCGGGTAGTCGGTGAGGCCTTCGGCGCAGGCCAGCGCGGCGAAGGTCTCGGCCTCCTCGACGAGGTTCTCGGCAGCCCGGTGAGCCTGTTTCACATCGGCGTAGGAGACGTCCTTGCCGGTGTAGACGGGTCCCATCTCCCGGGTCACGGGAAGTGGTCGCTCCCCTCGCGCGGCCAGTTCGGCGCGCACGGCGGCGAAGTGTGCGCGCGGGCCGGAGTGTTCCATGCGCGGCCAGCAGTAGCGGCGGTTCCAGGTGTGCTGGACCTCCAGGCCCCAGCGGTGCGGCCAGGAGAAGTCGGTGCCCATCGGAATGAGGACGTTGCGTGTCGCCGCGCCCCGGCGCAGCAGCTCGTACAGCGCCAGCAGCTGCTCGGCGGCGCTCTCGGCGTCGGGGGCCCGCTCGGAGAACCAGCCCGCCGAGTAGTGCGCGGGCAGGTAGTGCAGGAGCAGCCCTTCACCGCTGGGCGCGATCCACTCGTACTCGGCGGGCAGTTGCATCGCGTCCGGCGCGCGCAGCGCCTCGCCCCAGGTGTCCATCATCGGCCCCCACTGGTGGTGGGGACCGCGGGCGAGGACGGCCGAGTCCAGGCCCGCTCCCGCCATCAGGGCCGGGAAGGACGGGTCGTGGCCGAAGACGTCGAGGTGCCAGGCGGTACGGGGGTCGGCCCCCAGGGTCCCGCGGTGCAGGGCCAGCCCGTGGACGGCGCTGCGGATGGTGGCTTCGGCGGAGGTGAGGTTGGTGCTGGGCTCGTTGTAGGTGCCGCCGACGATTTCGACCCGGCCCGCGGCGATCAGCGCGAGGAGTTCGGCCCGCTCCCCGGGGTGGCTGTCCCACCAGGGCTTGAGGTAGTCGACCTCGGAGAGCACGAAGGCGTACGCGGGGTCCTCGCGGGCCTGCTGGAGGTGGAGCGGGATCAGGGTGAAGGCGGGTACGCCCGTGTACTCCCAGCCGGGTTCGGGGGCGCCGGGCGGGCGGGGGGCGTCCCACAGGGCGGTGTAGGCGGCCTGGGTGTTCCACCACATGGGGTCGTAGTGGAAGTGCGGGACGAGCCGGACGGTCCAGCCGGGTTCGGCGACGGTCAGCTCGAAGGGGTACGCGGCCAGCGGGTGCCCGCCGGGAGTGCTGACCGTGACGGTGGCGGCCAGCCGGTCGCCGGGCGCGGCCCCGGGCGTACGGACGGCCACCTCGACGGGGTCGACGGAAGCGCCGGAGTCCGCGGCGTCGCCGGAACCGGCGGCGGCGTCGTCGTCGGCACCGGGCTCGGCGGCGGCACCGGGCTCGGGCGAGTCGGCACGCAGGATGCGCGGGTGCGGGGTGAGGAGGCCGGGGCCGCTCACGGCGACGTACAGCGGACCGGCCGACCGGGTCCGGCGGATCCGGATCCGGACCACTTGGAGGGGGTCGTCCGGCGGGCCGGCGAAGAGGGCCGGGGTGGTGACGGACACGACCGAGATACCGCTGTCCATTTTCCGCACACTTCCTCGCGTGGCGCCATTGACCAGGCAAAACTAAAGCGCATTAGTGCGCTCAGCTTCGAGTGCGCGGAGCCCGTCTGTCAACAGGACTGAAGCGCATAAGTACCGGAGTCCGCTCGGGACGGGACTTTCATCCCTCCGGTTCGGGACGTACGGAGATTAAGGCCCTGTTGACTTTCCCCCGGAAGGGGCGGCAGCGTGGGGCCCGGCGAATTCTCGATTCCCGGTCCCCGTGACGCCCGCCTCCTCCGACCCCAGGACACTCATGCACCACGCTGCCGTCCCCGCCACCCGTCCGCGCGGCCTTCGGTTCGGGGCGAACTACACCCCGACGCGCGGATGGTTCCACCACTGGCTGGACTTCGACCTCGACGAGGTGAGAGCCGACCTGGACTCCATCGCCGCCCTCGGCCTGGACCACGTCCGGGTCTTCCCGCTCTGGCCGCTCTTCCAGCCGAACCGGACCCTGATCCGGCCGCGCGCGGTCGAGCAGCTGGTCGAGCTGGCCGACGCGGCGGGCGAACGCGGCCTCGACGTCGCCGTGGACGGCCTCCAGGGCCATCTCTCGAGCTTCGACTTCCTGCCCGCGTGGACCCGGACCTGGCACCGGCGCAACATCTTCACCGACCCCGAGGTGGTCGCGGGCCAGGAGGAGTACCTGCGCACCCTCGCCGCCGCCCTCGCGGACCGGCCGCACTTCCTCGGGATGACGGTCGGCAACGAGATCAACCAGTTCTCGGACGGCCCGCACCCCGACCCGGACCGGATCACCCGGGAGCAGGCGGACCGCTGGCTGGAGCGGATGCTGGCGGCCTGCGAGCGCGGGGCGCCGGGCAGGTTCCACCTCCACGCCGAGTACGACGCCGCCTGGTACCAGGACGGGCACCCCTTCACCGTGGCGCAGGCCGCGCGCCTCGGCGCGGCCACCGCCGTGCACTCCTGGGTGTTCAACGGCACCGCCCAGCGCCACGGCCGCACCGGGGCGGCCACCGAGCACCACGCCGCCTACATGATCGAGATGTCCAAGGCCTGGGCCACGGACCCGCACCGCCCCGTGTGGCTCCAGGAGGTCGGCGCGCCGGCCCCGCTGGTCCCGCCCGAGCACGCGGCCTCCTTCACCGAGGCCACCTTGGCCAACGCCCTGGACTGCGCGGACCTCTGGGGCGTGACCTGGTGGTGCTCGCACGACGTCGGCCGTGAGCTGGCCGACTTCCCGGAGCTGGAGTACGGCCTCGGCCTGATCGCCAACGACCGGTCCGCCAAACCGGCGGGCGAGTCCGTCGCCCGGATCGCCAAGGAATGGCAGGACCGCGCCCACCGCCCGCCGGTACGGTCCACCGCCCTGGTTGCCGATGTCGGCGGGGCCGAGGACGCGCCCCGGCGCTCGCGGTGCGCGCCCGGCGGCCCGTTCTTCGAGGCCTGGGCCGCCCTGGCCGCCCAGGGCGTACGCCCGGCGGTGGTGCTGGCCGACCACGCCGGGGACCCGGCCCATCTGGCCGCGCGCGGGATCACCGAACTGGTCCGCGTCGGCGACGTCCACTGACCCGTCCCACGACATACGGAGACCTGATGTCCGAGACCGAGACCGAGACCGAGACCGCGACCGCGACCGCGACCGACAACGGCGTGGACGCTCGCGCCGGCGCCCCGCGTCCCACCCGGCGCGGGCTGCTGACCGCGGGCGCCGGGGCCGGGGCGGGCGCGCTGCTCGGCGGCGGCCGCGCCGCGGCGGCCCCCTCCCCCACAGCGGCGCCCGGGGCCCCCGCGGCCCGGGCGGCCACCGCGGCCGACCCGGCGCCGTACGCCTCGTACTGGTTCCCGGACTCCCTCCCGGCGGGCGCCCCCGGCGCCGGGATCGTGTGGCGCTCGCTGAAGCAGTGGCGGGCCGAGACCGACCCCGACCTCGCGCACAACCGCGCGACCGTGCCGCTCGCCGCGCGGTTCACCCCGGTGGCGCCCAATACGACGGCCCGCGCCGGGCAGGCCCGGATCGCCTCGCTCGTCTCCTTCGGGCCCACGGCAGGGAACCCCTCCCAGGGCTCCGCGAGCGCCGACTACTACGCGCTCACTCACTGGGCGTACCTCGACGAGCTGGTCTTCTGGGGCGGCTCCTCCGGCGAGGGCATCGTGCTCGCGCCCAACGCGCCGGTCGTCGACGCGGCGCACCGCAACGGGGTGCGGGTGCTGGGCAACGTGTTCCTCCCTCCGGTGGCCTACGGCGGCGACCTCCAGTGGACCCGCGATCTGGTCCAGCAGGACGCGCTCGGCCGCTACCCGATCGCCGAGAAGCTGGTGGAGGTGGCGGCGGCCTACGGGTTCGACGGCTGGTTCGTCAACGCCGAGACCGGCGGCGGTGACAGCGCGCTCGCCACCCGGATGCGGGGGTTCCTGCGCGCGCTGCGCGCGGCCGGGGAACCGAAGGGGCTGCGGATCACCTGGTACGACGCGATGAACACGACCGGCGGGGTCGGCTGGCAGGGCGCCCTCAACAGCCTGAACCAGGAGTTCTTCGAGGACCGCCGGGGCACGGTCGCCGACACGATGTTCATCGACTTCCGCTGGAGCGCGCGGTCGCTGGCCGCCTCGGGCACCCTCGCCACGAAGCTGGGGCGCGGGCGCTACGAGCTGTGGGCGGGCGTGGACGTGGAGTCGGGCGGCTGGAACACGGATCCCGGGTGGGACGCGATCGTGCCGCGCGGGCGCGATCACATCGTCAGCTACGGCTTCTACCGGCCCGAGTGGACCCGCAACCACCTCACCGACCGCTCCCCCGGGGCCTTCCACGCGGCCGACGACAGATTCTGGACCGGGGAGTCCCTGGATCCGGCCCGACCGGCGGCTGGCAGTGCGTGGCGGGCTCCGGCCACGGTCGTCGCGGACCGGTCCACGGTCACCGCGCTGCCCTTCGCCAGTACCTTCAACACCGGTCACGGGCTGCGCTGGTACGAGGGCGGCGAGGTCGCCTCCCCGGCCCCGTGGAACCAGTTGGGCCTCCAGGACCGGCTGCCGGGCCGGCGCTGGGTCGTGGAGTGCGGCGGCGTGCGGCCCGCCGTGACCCTGGACTTCGCGGACGCCTGGCGCGGCGGCTCCAGCCTGCTGGTCGCGGGCGCGCTGACCGCTCCGGCGGCCGTCGGGCTGCACGCGACCCGGCTGCCGCTGACCCGGGCGACCGTCCTGGAGCTGGTGCACCGCACCGAGTCCGGCCCGGTGGAGGTGGAGGTCGGGGTGGCGGTGCGCGAGCCCGCGAAGGCGGGCGCGCCCGTCCCGTACACCTGGTTCAAGGCCGCCGCCGGGGACACCGGACCTGGCTGGCGGACCTCCCGGGTGGCGCTGGCCTCGCTGGCCGGCAAAACGGCGTACGCCCTCGCGGTCCGGCTGACCGGCCCCGGCGGGGAGCCGGTGCGCTGGCGGCTCGGCGCCCTCTCGGTCGCCGACGGGGAGCGGCCGCCGTCCGCGCCGGGCCCGGTGGCCGTGGACGCGGCGGCCCGGGACGGGGCGAAGGTGTCGCTGCGGCTGTCGTGGCGGCGCGCGCCGGGCGCGGTACGGCACTACGAGGCGTACCGGGTCCTGCCCGACGGCACGCGGCGCTTCCTCGGCGGCGCCTGCGGTACGGCCCTGTACGTTCCCGGGCTGGAGCGGTCCGGGACGGAGGCGAGCACCACGGTCGAGGTCCGGGCGGTGGGCGAGCTGTACACGGCGTCGGAGCCCGCCCGCGTCAGCTACACCTGGTAGCGGGCGGGGGCCAGAGCCGGAGACCGGGTTCAGGAGGCGTGCGGTCCGGTGCGCGGCACCGTGACCGTCACGCGCAGGCCGTGCGGCGGGTTCGTCTCGTACGCGAGGGATCCGCCGCCCGCGGCCAGCAGGGCCCGGGAGATCGACAGGCCCAGGCCGGAGCCCTTGACGTTCTGGTGCCTGCCGCTGCGCCAGAACCGGTCGCCGACGCGGGCCAGTTCGTCCTCGGTGAGCCCCGGTCCCCGGTCGGCGACGACCACGACGACCGAGCGCCCCTCGGCGGTCACGGAGACCTGGACCTCCTCACCCTCCGGGGTGAACTTGAGGGCGTTGTCGATGACGGCGTCGAGGGCGCTGGACAGCGCGATGGGATCGGCCCAGCCGGTGACGGCGCTGCGCCCGCTCTCGGTGAGCCGGACCCCCTTCTCCTCGGCGAGCGGGCGCCAGGAGGCGACCCGCTCGGAGGTCAGCTCACCGATGTCGGTGAGGCTGATCTCGGCGGAGGTGTGCTCGGCCAGCGCCAGATCCAGCAGATCGTCCAGGACCTGGGTCAGGCGCTTGCCCTCGGTACGCACCGAGGCGATCTCCGCATTTCCCTCGGGGAGTTCGAGGGCGAGGAGTTCGATGCGCAGGAGCAGCGCGGCGAGCGGATTGCGCAGCTGGTGGGAGGCGTCCGCGACGAACGCCCGCTGCTGCTCCAGTACCTCTTCGACGTTGTCGGCCATCTCGTTGAACGAACGGGCCAGGCGCCGGAGTTCCGGCGGGCCGCCACTGGCCGCGACCCGGGAGTTCATCCGGCCGGTGGCGATGCCGTGGGCGGCCGCGTCCAGGGTCCGTACGGGCTTGAGCACCCAGCTGGTGAGCCGCAGGGCCGCTCCGAAGGCCACCAGCATCGCGGCGGCCAGGCCCCCGGCGATGAGCAACCAGCCGCGCAGGGTGCCGGCGCGCATCTGGTCGGTGGGCGATTCGGTGACGACGACGGCGACGACGTCACCGTCGAGGACCACCGGGGAGGCCACGAGGAGTTTGCCGCCGGTCTGCCAGGGCCAGACCTGGGCGGGGTCGTGGCTGCGCCGCCCCGCGAGGGCCTCCTCGAAGGCGCGCCTGCCCTCGCCGGTCTCCGGGAGCTGCCACCAGCCGGGAGCGCGGGCCATGGCGTTGTCGTCGCGGTAGAAGATGCCGACGCGGATCCCGTACAGCTCCTGGTAGCGGGCGAGTTCGAGCTGGAGGGTATCGCGGCGCTCGTCGGCGCCCTTGTCGCCCGAGCCCTCGGAGTCGATGACGAACTGAGCGAGGGCGGCGAAGCGGGCGCTGTCGTCGATCCGGTCGACGACCACCCGCTGCTGCTGTCCGGCGGCCAGGCTCACCGCGAGCGGGAACCCGAGGGCGAGCAGGGTGCCCGCCATCAGGACGACGAGCAGGGGGAGCAGCCGGGTGCGCACGGCCGGGGCCCGCTACGGGGCGGCCGGGGCGACGAGCCGGTAGCCCACCCCGCGGACGGTTTCGATGAGCGCGGGCATCCCGAGCTTGGAGCGCAGCGAGGCGACGTGCACTTCGAGGGTGCGTCCGGTGCCTTCCCAGCTGGTGCGCCAGACCTCGCTGATGATCTGTTCGCGCCGGAAGACCACGCCGGGGCGCTGCGCGAGGAGGGCGAGCAGGTCGAACTCCTTGCGGGTGAGCGGGATGTCCGTCCCGTCCACGCAGACCCGCCGGGTGGGGAGTTCGATGCTGACGCGGCCGAAGCGGACGACGGCGGGGGTGCCGCCCGGGGGCGTGGCGCCGTCGTCGGAGACTCCGGTGCGCCGGGCCACGGCGTGGATCCGGGCGAGCAGCTCACCGGTGTCGTAGGGCTTGGTGACGTAGTCGTCGGCGCCCATGTTGAGGCCGTGGATGCGGGAGCGCACGTCGGCCCGCGCGGTCACCATGATCACGGGGGTGCTGGTCCGCTTGCGGATCTTGCCGCAGACCTCGTAGCCGTCCTGGTCGGGCAGGCCGAGGTCGAGCAGGATCACCCCGTAGGGGACGGCGCTGGGCAGGGCGCCCGCGGGCAGCAGGGCCTGGAGCGCCTCCTCGCCGTTGCGGGCGTGGGTCACTTTGAAGCCGTGTCGGGCGAGGATCGCGGACAGGGCCGCGGCGACGTGGTCGTCGTCCTCGACGAGCAGCAGTCTCATGCGTCCCCCTTTCCTCATCCCGGTATGTGGGCAAACATGGCCACCATGCATCCACGCCGATGCCGGGGCCCACGTCAAGGGGGTTCCGGTCCGGCATGCCGTCCGTTACGCAGCCGGTACGAGCACCAGGCGACCGTACACGCAGCGTGGCGGGGCGAGGCCGGATCGTTATCCTCAATTCTCCCTCAGATGTGATGACGGTGTGCTGATCACCTCACTACTGTCCTCCCAACCGAGGTGGACGGAGCAAAGGCCGATGAGCGGAGTATCAGTGACCGAAGGCACGCAGGACGCGGTGCCCGCCGCGGACAGCCTGGTCGCACTGAGCAACGTCAACAAGCACTTCGGCGCGCTGCACGTGCTTCAGGACATCGATCTGAGCATTGCCCGCGGCGAGGTCGTCGTGGTGATCGGCCCCTCGGGGTCGGGCAAGTCCACGCTGTGCCGGACGATCAACCGGCTGGAGACCATCGATTCGGGCACCATCACGCTCGACGGCCTCCCGCTGCCCGCCGAGGGCAAGGAGCTGGCCCGGCTGCGCGCCGATGTCGGCATGGTGTTCCAGTCGTTCAACCTCTTCGCGCACAAGACGGTGCTGGAGAACGTCATGCTGGGCCAGCTCAAGGTCCGCAAGACGGACCGGCCCGCGGCCGAGGAGAAGGCGCGCGCCCTGCTGGACCGGGTGGGCGTCGGCACGCAGGCCGACAAGTACCCGGCGCAGCTGTCCGGTGGCCAGCAGCAGCGCGTGGCGATCGCTCGCGCCCTGGCCATGGACCCCAAGGTGATGCTCTTCGACGAGCCGACGTCGGCGCTCGACCCGGAGATGATCAACGAGGTGCTGGAAGTCATGCAGCAGCTCGCCCGGGAGGGCATGACGATGATCGTCGTCACGCACGAGATGGGCTTCGCCCGTTCTGCGGCCAACCGGGTGGTCTTCATGGCGGACGGAAAGATCGTCGAAGAGGCCGCGCCGGACCAGTTCTTCAGCAATCCCCGCAGTGACCGCGCCAAGGACTTCCTGTCGAAGATCCTGCACCACTGACGACTTCGTCTGGTAGTGATCCGGTCGACGGGGCAAACATCGTCGCCCGTCGAACAACAACGTCTCATCCGAGGGAAGTTCACATGAAGGTTCTCAAGGCCGGCGCGGCCGTGGCCGTTGCCGTCGCCCTGGCGTTCACCGCGACCGCCTGCGGCAGCGACAAGAAGGCCGACACCGGGAGCGACGCGGGCAGCTCGGGCGCCGCCAAGAAGGACAAGATCGTCATCGGCATCAAGTTCGACCAGCCGGGCGTGGGTCTGAAGACCCCCGACGGCAAGTACGCCGGTTTCGACGTCGACGTGGCCACCTACGTGGCCAAGGAACTGGGCTACGCGCCGGACCAGATCCAGTTCAAGCAGGCCATCAGCGCCGAGCGAGAGAACCTGATCTCCAACGGTGACGTCAAGTTCATCGTCGCGAGCTACTCGATCAACGACAAGCGCAAGGAGAAGGTCGACTTCGCCGGCCCGTACTTCCTCGCGCACCAGGACCTGCTGGTCCGCGCCGACGACAGCTCCATCACGAAGCCCGAGGACCTCAACAGCAAGAAGCTGTGCTCGGTCACCGGCTCCACCTCGGCGCAGAACGTCAAGACGAAGCTGGCCCCCAAGGCCGACCTCCAGGAGTTCCCGGGTTACTCCGAGTGCCTGACCGGCCTGGAGAACAAGGCCGTCGACGCCCTGACCACGGACAACTCGATCCTCGCCGGTTACGCCGCGCAGGACAAGAACAAGGGCAAGTTCAAGCTGGTCGGGCTGAGCCTGAGCAACGAGAACTACGGCATCGGTCTGAAGAAGGGCGACAAGGACCTTCAGACCAAGATCAACGCCGCCATCAAGAAGATGGAAGCGGACGGCGCCTGGGAGGCGGCCGTGAAGAAGAACTTCGGCCCCGCCAACTACAAGAACGAGCCTGCCCCGCAGATCACCGAAGGCAGCTGATTCCTCGGTGAGGCGCGTCGCCGCCCGCCTGCCGCGGGCGGCGCCGCACCTCACCGGCCATCCTGGGGAGAGCGCAGGGCATCGTGTTCGATTTTCTTGATTCCGGTCAGTACGACCTGCTCGGAGCCTTCTGGGTGACGGTTCAGCTCACCCTCTACTCGGCGGTCGGATCCCTGGTCTGGGGCACCGTCCTGGCCGGTATGCGGGTCAGTCCCGTCCCCCTCATGCGGGGCTTCGGCACCACCTACGTCAACGTGGTGCGCAACACCCCGCTGACCGTGCTCATCATCGGCTGCTCCCTGGGCCTGAACCAGACCCTCGGCATCACGCTCGGCGGCGGCACCTTCAAGGACATCGGCTTCCGGCTGGCCGTCCTCGCGCTGACCGCCTACACCGGCACCTTCGTCTGCGAGGCGCTGCGCTCGGGCATCAACACCGTGCCCGTCGGCCAGGCCGAGGCGGCCCGCGCCCTGGGGCTGAGCTTCTACCAGGTGCTCACCGTGATCGTGCTCCCCCAGGCCTTCCGGGCGGTCGTGGCACCGCTCGCCAACGTGCTGATCGCCCTCACCAAGAACACCACGGTGGCGGCGGCCATCGGCGTGGCCGAAGCGGCCCTGCTGATGAAGGAAATGATCGAGAACGAGGCGCAGGCGCTCTTCGCGGTCTTCGGGATCTTCGCCCTCGGCTTCTGCCTGCTGACCCTGCCCACGGGTCTGCTGCTGGGCTGGGTGGCCAAGCGAGTGGCGGTGAAGCGATGACCTCCGTGCTGTACGACGCGCCGGGCCCCAAGGCCAAGGCGCGCAACTGGATCTACTCCGCGGTCTTCGTCGTGGTGGTCGGGCTCGCCCTGTGGTGGGTTCTCGCCACCATGGCGGACAAGCACCAGCTCGACGCCGACAAGTGGACCCCTTTCGTCACCGAGGGGGACATCTGGTCGACCTGGCTGATTCCGGGTCTGCTGGAGACCCTCAAGGCCGGCGTGATCGCCATGGTCATCGCCCTGCCGCTGGGGGCGCTGCTCGGCATCGGGCGGCTCTCCGACCACGCCTGGGTCCGGGTCCCGGTCGGCGCGGTCGTCGAGTTCTTCCGCGCCATCCCGGTGCTGATGCTGATGCTGTTCGGCTCCGCCCTGTACGTGCGGTTCAGCGACGTCAGCTCCGAAGCGCGGCCGCTCTACGCGGTGGTGACCGGACTGGTCCTGTACAACGCCGCGGTCATCGCGGAGATCGTCCGGGCCGGTGTGCTGTCGCTGCCTTCCGGCCAGACCGACGCGGCCAAGGCGATCGGCATGCGCAAGGGCCAGACCATGGTCTACGTCCTGGTTCCGCAGGCCGTGACGGCGATGCTCCCGGCCCTGGTCAGCCAGCTCGTGGTGATCCTCAAGGACACCGCGCTCGGCGGCACCCTGCTGGCCCTGCCCGAACTGCTGTCGATGAACCGGCAGATCTCGGCCAACTACAGCAACACCATCGCGACCCTCGTCGTGGTCGCCCTGCTCTACATCGCCATGAACTTCGCGCTCACCACGGCCGCCTCCCAGCTGGAGGCACGCCTGCGCAAGTCGAAGAAGAGCACCGGAGCGACGGTCGACCTCACCAAGGTCGCGGACGCGGGCGTCGGCGGCGGCGCGGGCGGCGGCGCGGTCTGACATCCCCCTGACACCCGGTCAGTATGATGGCGTGATCCCTGTGGTGCGGCGGAAGTCTTCCGTCGCACCACAAGGCGTCACACCTACCACTGTCACTTGACGCATGCGCATTCAGTGGGTTGCATACGTTCTGTGATCACATACCGGACATCGGGAGCCGCACCGTGGACCCGGTGATCGTCGTGGGCGCGGGGCCCGTCGGACTCGCTCTCGCCCTCGCCCTGGCCGGCGCGGGCGTACCCTCCGTGGTCCTCGACGAAGGTCCGGGCAAGGAGGAACCCCGGCCCGCGCGCACCGTGGTCCTGCACGCCGATACCGCCGCGATGGTCCACCGCCTCGGCTGTACGACCCTGCGCGACGAGGGCGCCCACTTCGCCGCCTGGCGCACGACGCGGCGCGGCCGGGACACCCGGCGGACCACCTTCGAGGACACCACCGCGCCGCTGCACTTGCCGCAGCACGCCCTGACCCGCGGGCTGCGCGACGCCGCCGCCGCGCACCCCCTCGTCCAACTGGTCACCGACACCCACCTCGACGCCCTGGAACAGGACCCGCACGGGGTCACCGCGCACACCGGAGGCGTCGCGACCACCTGGTGGCGCGGCAGCCACCTGGTCGGCTGCGACGGCGCCCGCTCCACCGTGCGCAAGCTGCTGGGCATCCGCTTCCCCGGGCGCACCGCCGTGGAACGGTACGCCGTTGCCGCGCTGCGCACCGAACTCCCCTGGCCCGGCGAGGCCCTGCTGCACCGCGGCCGCTCCCCGAAGAGCGCCGAGGTCACGGCGCGGCCGCTGCCCGACGGGGTGTGGCGCCTGGACTGGCTGCTGCCGCCGCGCGGGGACCTGGTCACGCCCGACGCGCTGATCGGGCTGATCCGCGACACCCTCGCGGGCTGGTGCGAGGGGAGCACGCCCCCGTACGACCTGATCGACACCGGCGTCCACACCCTGCACCACCGGCTCGCCCGGCGCTGGCGCGACGGCCGCGCCTTCCTCGCCGGGGACGCCGCCCACCTGCTGGGCGCGCTGGGCACCCAGGGGGTCGAGGAAGGGCTGCGGGACGCCGAGAACCTGGCCTGGCGGCTCGCCCTCGCCTGGCACCACGGCGCGTCCGAGGCCCTGCTCGACGGGTACGAGGGCGAACGCCGCACCGCGGTCGCCGCCCGGCTGCGCGCCGCCGACCAGGTGATGCCCGTCCTGCGCGGCACAGGCGGCCTGCGGACGTACGTGCCGGGGGCCGGTCGCAGTCACGAAACCCTGCTCACGGACGGCCACTTGGGGCGCGGGCCGTTGGGCGCGCCCCCGGCGTACGCCCCGCCGGTGGCCGTACGCGAGGTACCGACCGACACCGAACCGGGCGGCCAGGCCGCGAACGTACCGGTGACCGCGCCGGACGGGTCGACCGTCCCGCTGCGCGACCTGCTCGGCCGGGGCAGGCTCCTGGTCCTCCTGGTCGCCCCCGGCACCGGCGTGTGGGAGCGGCGCCACTGGATGGGCGCCGGGCTGATGCCCCGGCTCGCGGCGGCGGTCGACGCCCTGCCGGTGCGCGCCGAACTGCTGGTCGCCGACGGCTACCCGGGGGCCGCCGCGCACACCGTGCTGCTGCTGCGCCCCGACGGGCACCTCGCCGCCACCTTCGCGGGGGTCCGGCCGGAGGAGCTGTACCAGGCCGCCGACGCGGTACGGGCGGGCGCCCCGGAATCCGCCGCGACCGGCCGGGCGCCGCTGGCGCTGCCCGAGGCGTCCGCCACACCCCACCAATGATCGATTGACCCCCCAGGCCGCCCGTGGTTCACTCGCGGACATGACCGGCAACGACGTTCGCCTGTGGCGGAGGGTCCACATGGACCTCCTCCGCTATGCGGGCTGCGTCTGTCGCCCTTCCTGCTGACTCGCTACCTCCCGCGCGCCCCGGCGCGCTCTCGCGAACTCCCAGGACGGTCGTTCCCCGATGTCTTCCTCCTTGCTCAGCGCTGCCCCCGCGCCCTCCGCCGCCCCGCGCCCTTCCGGTCCGGGCGCCGCCGAACTCCTCGATTTCGCGCTGCGCAGCGCCGCCGATCCCGAGCTGATCGCCTCCCTCCCCCTCGACCCCGAGGGCCGCACCTGGGTCCGGCTCGACGGTCCGGGCGGCAGTGAGGCCTGGCTGATCGGCTGGCCGCCGGGCACCGGAACCGGCTGGCACGACCACGCCGAGTCGCGCGGGGCCTTCGCCACCGCGCGCGGCAGGCTCACCGAGCACTCCTTGTCGGTCCGGCTGCCCTCGGAGGGCTGGCAGTCCCTGCACCTGGCCAACGGGCTGGACCGCAGCCGGGCCCTGGTCGCGGGCGCCGGGCGCGCCTTCGGCGAGCACCACGTGCACGAGGTACTGAACGAGTCCCCCACCGAGCACGCCGTGTCGGTCCACGCGTACTACCCGCCGCTCCCGCTGATCCGCCGCTACAGCCGCAGCGGTCCGGTCCTCACGCTGGAGCAGGTCGAGCGTCCGGCGGACTGGCAGTGAGCGCCGCCCCCGTCGGCATCGACGAACTGCTGGAGCGGGTCCGTGCCACCTACGAGCGGATCGGGGCGGCCGAGGCCCACGCGGCCTCCCTGGACGGAGCCCTGCTGGTGGACATCCGCTACCAGGCGCTGCGCGAGCGGGACGGGCTGATCCCGGGCGCGCTGGTGATCGAGCGCAACGAACTGGAATGGCGACTGGACCCCCTGGGCAGCCACCGCGCCCCGGAGGCGACCTCCCACGACCTGCGGATCGTGGTGATCTGCAACGAGGGTTACGCGTCCTCCCTGGCGGTGGCCTCCCTGCGGGCCCTGGGCCTGCGCCGGGCCACGGACCTGATCGGCGGGTTCCAGGCCTGGAAGTCCGCCGCCCTCCCGGTCACCGCGCCCAGCGTCTGACCTCGCCACGGCGGGCCGAGGGCCGGGGGCCGGGGCTACGAAAGCCGGGGCCGGGGGACGGGGTGAAGCCGGACAGGGGCGAGGCCGGGGCGGTGCCGCGGGGTCAGTGCCCCGGGGCTCGCTCCGCTCAGAACGCCCGGTACTCCAGCCCGTCGGCGTCGGCGTCGTACTCGCCCTCCTCCTCGAGGGCCCGCCGCACCACCCGCAGGGCCATGCCCTCCCCGTAGCCCTTGCGGGCCAGCATCCCGGCGAGGCGCCGGATCCGCTTGTCCCGCTCCAGGCCCCGGGTCGTGCGGAGCTTGCGGTCCACCAACTCCCGGGCGGTGCGCTCCTCCTGCTCGGAGTCGAGCTGCCCGAGGGCCTCGTCGACCAGGGCCGCGTGCACCCCCTTGGTCCGCAGCTCACGGGCGAGCGCCCGGCGGGCGAGGCCGCGGCTGTGGTGCCGTGACTCGACCCAGGCCCCGGCGAAGGCGGCGTCGTCGATCAGGCCCACCTCCTCGAAGCGGGAGAGGACCTGATCGGACACCTCCTCGGGGATGCCCCGCTTGTCCAGGGCGTCCGCGAGCTGGCGCCGGGTGCGCGGGGTCCCGGTGAGCAGGCGCAGACAGATCGCCCGCGCCTGCTCCTCGGGGCTCTGGGGCGGCAGCCCCCGCTCGGATCCGGCCCCGCCGGACCCGCGCGGCCGGTCCGGACCGCCTGCCCCCTTCTGCTCCCACACGGTCAGCTCTTGGTTACGGCGGCCTTGGCCGTCTTGGCCTTCGCCGCCGGGGCGGGAACGGTCTTGGCGGCGTCATCGGCCGTCGCGGCCGCACCGCCCGCCGCGTCCGCGGCCGGCTCGACGACAGCGGCCTTGCGGACGCCCACGCCCAGCTTCTCCTTGATCTTCCTCTCGATCTCGTCGGAGAGGTCGGGGTTGTCGCACAGGAACTTGCGCGCGTTCTCCTTGCCCTGACCGAGCTGGTCGCCCTCGTACGTGTACCAGGCACCGGCCTTGCGGACGAAGCCGTGCTCCACGCCCATGTCGATCAGACCGCCCTCGCGGCTGATGCCGTGGCCGTAGAGGATGTCGAACTCGGCCTGCTTGAAGGGCGGCGCGACCTTGTTCTTGACCACCTTGACGCGGGTGCGGTTGCCGACCGCGTCCGTGCCGTCCTTGAGGGTCTCGATGCGGCGGATGTCCAGACGCACCGAGGCGTAGAACTTCAGCGCGCGGCCACCGGTGGTGGTCTCCGGCGAGCCGAACATCACACCGATCTTCTCGCGGAGCTGGTTGATGAAGATCGCGGTGGTCTTGGACTGGCTGAGCGCACCGGTGATCTTGCGGAGGGCCTGGCTCATCAGACGGGCCTGCAGACCCACGTGGGAGTCACCCATCTCGCCCTCGATCTCCGCGCGCGGCACGAGCGCCGCGACGGAGTCGATCACGATGAGGTCGATGGCGCCGGAGCGGACCAGCATGTCCACGATCTCCAGCGCCTGTTCGCCGGTGTCCGGCTGGGACAGGATGAGGTTGTCGGTGTCGACGCCGAGGGCCTTGGCGTACTCGGGGTCGAGGGCGTGCTCGGCGTCCACGAAGGCGACGGTGCCGCCGGCCTTCTGCGCGTTGGCCACGGCGTGCAGGGTCAGGGTCGTCTTGCCGGAGGACTCCGGCCCGTACACCTCCACGACACGGCCGCGCGGCAGCCCGCCGACGCCCAGGGCGATGTCCAGCGCGGTCGATCCGGTGGGGATGACCTCGATGGGCTCGTTCGGCTTGTCGCCGAGGCGCATGACCGCACCCTTGCCGAATTGCCGTTCAATCTGTGCGAGAGCGGCGTCGAGGGCCTTCTCGCGGTCGGTGCCTGCCATGGGTTCCACCCGATTTGCTTGAGTCGATCGCTTCACGCCATTGACGCTAACGCCTGCCACTGACAATGCGCCTCCACCCCCGCGCCGCCTGTGGATAACCCATCAGAATGGATGTTCGATTTCCATGTCAAGCGCACCACGCCAGAGCCCCCGGACCTCGGCGAAGACCCCGAGACGGAACCGGCCCGCCCGGCCCCGAGAGGGCCGGACGGGCCGGGCGGGCGCAAGTACTACGGCCGCGGCAGGGTGCAGCCGGGGCGGGTCAGGTCGATCTTGCTGCCCGCGCCTATGCAGGGGACGATGATGTACGTCTCCTCCGCGTAGTTGATGCCCTGGCGGACCGTGACGTTGCCGTTCTGGTCCACCTCGCACGGGTTGTTCTCCGTGCAGCGCTGGCCGTCCTCGTTACCCGTGTTGTTGACGGCGACGACCCGGCCGGTGGCCGTGTCGATCACCGGCGAGCCCGAGGTGCCACCGATGGTGTCGCAGGACGAGGTGTAACGGATCGAGTCCTTCCAGGTCCAGTCGCCCTCCTTGAGGCGGTAGACGAACCCGTCGACGCTGCAGGAGTAGATCCGCTTCCAGTAGCCCGAGACGACCTTGATCGACGCGCCCTGCGTCGGGTGCGTGTCGTTGAGGGTGAGCGCGCTGATCCCGTACTGGCTCTGGATCTGCGCGTACGTCTTGGTCAGCTGGTAGATCGAGATGTCCGTGTCGGTCATCGTCGCGTACGAGACCTTGCTGGCCCGCAGCGTCGCGACCTTCGAGCCGGACCCGTTGAGCAGCGAGAACGAACGGCTGGACGGCTGGTCCTTGATGACCTCACCGGCGGCCGGGAAGCCGGTTTCCAGGCAGTGGCCGTTGGAGAGCACGAGCGCGGGGTCGCTCGCGAGGGAGTTGGGCGTCCGGACGACCGAGCCGGAACAGTTGCTGAGCGCGACCGTTCCCGCGTAGTTGACCGTGACGGCCTGCGCGGCCTTCTCCGCCTTCGACTGGGGGACGGAGGCCACGGCCGGGGCTGCTGCCGCTCCCATCAGGAGCAGGGAGAGCAGCGCGCCGGCGAGAGGCTTCTTCATGTGGGGGTTCCCCTCTGAATGACGATGCAACCGAAGATCCTCCGGTTGTCATGCGCATTGTTGGGACCCCCGCTTCAACTGGCAAGAGGGCGGGGTGCGTTGCGGAACCCCCCGATCCGGCCATGATCGGCGCGGTCGGTGCGGGGCGGCGGCTGGCGGTGCGGGGCCGCCGGGCGCGATCAGGGGCGGGCGTACGGGATCACGGCCGGGCGCAAGTCACCTCTCGGCCGGATTCGGGCCGCCGGCGCCCCGGGAAGGCTCCGGAAAAACCGCGGCCCGCCCGATCCCGAGCCCGTGGTGCGGGCAAGGGGCCGGACGGGCAGCGGGACCGGACGGGGCGGATCAGACCGCCGGAGCCGGGTACGTCGGGTACTCCACGCCGGAGACGTGCTGGACGACCCGGATGACCTGGCACGAGTAGCCGAACTCGTTGTCGTACCAGAGGTAGAGGATCGCGTTGTCGCCGTCGACCTTGGTGGCGCCCGCGTCGACGATCGAGGCGTGCCGCGACCCGATGAAGTCGCTGGAGACCGCGTCGGGGGCGGTGGTGAAGTCGATCTGACGCTTCAGCGGCGAGGTCAGCGAGACGCCCCGCAGGTATTCGAGGACCTCCTCGCGGGTGGTCTCGCGCCCGAGCCGCAGGCTGAGGATCGCGATCGAGACGTCCGGCACGGGGACGCGGATCGAGCTGCCGCTGATCGGCGCCTTGAGATCGGGCAGCGCCTTGGCGACGGCCGAGGCGGCACCGGTCTCTGTCATGACCATGTTGAGCGGCGCGGAACGGCCCCGGCGGTCGGCGCTGTGGTAATTGTCCAGCAGGTTCTGGTCGTTGGTGAACGAGTGGACGGTCTCCACGTGGCCGCGCAGGACGCCGTACTCGTCCGCCATCGCCTTCAGCGGCGGGACGATCGCGTTGGTGGTGCAGGAGGCACAGGACAGGATCTGCTCGTCCGGCTTGATCGTGTCGTGGTTGACGCCGTGGACGATGTTGGGGACGTCGCCCTTGCCCGGAGCCGTGAGCACGACCTTGTCGATGCCGGGGCGCAGGTGCTTCGACAGGCCCTCGCGGTCACGCCACTTGCCCGTGTTGTCGATGAGGATGGCGTCCTTGATGCCGTACGCCGTGTAGTCGATCTCCGACGGGTCGTTGGCGTAGATCACCTTGATCTCGTTGCCGTTGGCGATGATCTTGTTGTTCGCCTCGTCGACGGTGATCGTGCCCTGGAACTGACCGTGGATCGAGTCGCGGCGCAGCAGCGAGGCGCGCTTGACGATGTCCTGGTCACCGCCCCGGCGGACGACGATGGCGCGCAGCCGCAGGCCGTTGCCGGATCCGGCCTTCTCGATCAGCAGGCGGGCGACGAGGCGGCCGATGCGGCCGAAGCCGTAGAGGACCACGTCCTTCGCCTCGCGGCGCTCGATCTTGTCGTCGCCCGTGGCGCCGGCGACGGCGCCGGCGGTGAACTCCGCCACCGAGAGGCCGCGGCTGTCGGCCTTGTAGGTCGCGGCGAGCATGCCGATGTCGATCTGCGACGGACCGAGGTCGAGGGTGGTGAGAGCCTGCAGGAACGGAAGCGTCTCGGTGACCGAGAGTTCCTCACCGGCTATCTGCCGGGCGAATCGGTGCAGCTTGAGGATGCTGACCACCGACTTGTTGACCAAGGAGCGGCTGTGGAGCAGGACGGTGACGTCCCGCTCCCGGTGCAGCTTCCCGATGATCGGAATCATCGACTCCGCGATCTCCTCGCGGTTCTTCCAGTTGGTGAACGCGTCGTCATTGACAGTCACAGGTTTATCTTTCGAGCTAGGGGGCGCTCATATGCTATCCCCCCACCTTTTTGATCGTTCAAACGGTGCCCCCTATCCGCACCCGCACCCCCCGCAACCCCCGCCACAACCGCCTCCGCAGCCACTCCCGCACCCTCCGCCGCAGCCGACCTCCCCCTTGCCCCCGCCGGAGCCGGAGGAGTCCGACGACGAGGACGCGACCACCGGGACGAGCGGCCACGGCAGGGTCAGCAGCGGGACGAACGCCGCCGGGGCCCGCTCGGGGCCGTACCGGGCGACGTCGGCCAGTACGCCCGCCTCCGCGCCCGCGACCGGCACCCCGGCCGCCAGCCGCGGCTCCCAGGTCCGGTCCCCCCTGACCTCCCGCAGCCGCCGCAGCCCCGCCCGCGTCGCGTGACCGGCGGGGGCGCGCCCGAAGCGCCGCGGGAGCAGCCAGACGCCCCCGGTCGCCAGCCCCAGCGCCCCGAAGGCGGCCAGCGGCCCGGTCCCGTCGCCCTCCCCCGTGAGCGAGTCGGTGACCAGAGCCGCGATCGCCAGCAGGGCCGCGACCACCGCGAGCACTCCCACGGCCCCGTTCGCCCGCCCGAGCGTCCCCGCCCGCCCCCGGTCCACCGCCAGGCCCCGCCCGGCCAGCACCTGCTCGATCCGCCGCACCGGCGCACAGACCGCGACCCGCCGCCTGACCTCACGGGCGGGCTCACCCAGGCCCGCGGCACCCCCCGCGCTCGCGTACGCCGCCGCCTGGACGGGGTCCTGCACGGGCGCCCCGCCCACCGGGGCGACCCTCCGCTCCCCGCGCACCTCCAGCCGCCCGGCCAGGTAGAGGGCGACCAGCGCCACGTCGGCGACGGCGGCCCGGCCACCGCGCAGGTACGCCGCCTCGTACACCGTGAGCGACCCGTGATCGGCGGGCGGGGACAGCGCCCGGTAGGCCCGGACCCGCCACACGGCCGCCCCCAGCAACGGCAGGGCCGCCGCGACGAAGAGAAAGATCCACACAACTACCCCCAGAATCAGGCTCCTTGGGGACGAGTGTGCGGCCATGTCCACGCGCTGGCCACCATTCCACCCAACTGACAACCCAGGGTTGACACCCGTCCGGCTGTCAACCTACGGTTGCACTCATGATGAACCCGACGAACCCCGCCGCGGGCGACGCCGCCGCCACCGAACCCGTCCGCATGACCAACCCGGTCCGCCTCGACGACCTCATCGCGGGCATCAGGCAGACCCACCCCGACGCCCTGGAACAGCTCAGCGGAGCCGTCGTCGTCGCCGAGCACCTCGGAGACGTCGCCGACCACCTCATCGGCCACTTCGTCGACCAGGCCCGCCGCTCGGGCGCCTCCTGGACCGACATCGGCCGGAGCATGGGCGTCACCCGCCAGGCCGTCCAGAAGCGCTTCGTCCCCAAGAGCGACAATGACCTCGACCCCAGCCAGGGCTTCTCCCGCTTCACCCCGCGCGCCCGCAACGTCGTGGTCAGCTCCCAGAGCGAAGCCCTGGCGGCCGGGGGCGCCGAGATCCGCCCCGAGCACCTCGTCCTCGGTCTGCTCGCCGAGCCCGAGGGCCTCGCCGCTCTCGCCCTGGGCGCCCAGGGGATCGACCCGGCCGCCGTACGGGCCGCCGCCACCGCCGCGCTGCCGCCGCGCGCCGCCGACGGTGAGGTCCCCGACCCGGCCCGTCTCATCCCCTTCGACGCGCACGCGAAGAAGGCCCTGGAACTCACCTTCCGGGAGGCCCTGCGGCTGGGCCACAACTACGTCGGCACCGAGCACATCCTGCTCGCCCTCCTCGAACTCGAGGACGGCGAGGGCGTGCTCACCGGCCTCGGCGTCAGCAAAGCCGCCGCCGAGGCGAACGTCACCGAGGCCGTGGACGCTGTACTCGCCGCGACCAGGCAGCAGCAGCCCGCAGCCCCGGCCTCCTGACGACGGAGCCCGGCTCCCGGCCCGGACCGCCGCTCGCGCCGTCACCGCCCTCGCCGTCTTCGCCGTCCTCGTCGCCGACCACCGCGTACCGCCGTACGTACGCGCCCAGGAAGGCCTGCAGCGTCGCGACCGCCGGGATCGCGATGAGCGCCCCGACCGCCCCGAGCAGGGCCGTCCCCGCGATGACCGAGCCGAAGGCCACCGCCGGGTGGATGTCGACGGTCTTGGCGGTGAGCTTCGGCTGGAGCACGTAGTTCTCGAACTGCTGGTAGACCACGACGAACCCGAGGACGTACAGCGCGTACCAGGGATTGATGGTGAAGGCGATCAGCATCGGCAGCGCGCCCGCCAGATAGGTGCCGATGGTGGGGATGAACTGGGAGACCAGCCCCACCCACACCGCGAGCACGGGCGCGTACGGCACGTCCAGCACCACGAAGACGATGTAGTGCGCGACCCCCGAGACCAGCGCCATCAGCCCGCGCGAGTACAGGTAGCCGCCGGTCTTGGCGACCGCGATATCCCACGCCCGCAGCACCTCCGACTGCTTGGCGGGCGGCAGCACCGAGCACAGCGCGCGCCGCAGCCGGGGCCCGTCGGCGGCGAAGTAGAAGGAGAACAGCCCGACCGTCAGCAGCCGGAAGAGCCCGCCGAGCACGGTCGCCGAGACGTCCAGCACCCCGCTCGCGCTGTTCTGCACGTACTTCTGCAGCCAGTCGGAGTGCAGCACGCTGTCCTGGATCTCCAGCCGGGACAGCTCGGTGTGGAAGGTGCTGTTGATCGACCCGATCACCGAGTCGAGGTAGCGGGGGAAGCCCTCCACCATGTCGACGATCTGCCCGGCGAGCATCGAGCCGAGCAGGGCGACGAACCCGGCGGTCGCCGCGAACACCCCGAGGAACATCAGGAAGGTGGCCAGCCCGCGGCGCATCCCGCGGGCCGCCATACCGGCCACGGCGGGTTCGATCGCGAGGGCGAGGAAGAACGCGATCAGGATGTTGACGAGCAGCCCGATGAGCTGGTGGAAGGCCCAGCTGCCGAGCTGGAAACAGGCCACGAGAGCGAGTACGAGGACCACCGCGCGCGGCAGCCAGCGCGGCATCCGCTCCCGCACGCCCGCACCACCCCCGGGCGGTGGGCGCTCCCCCGCGGACGGGGGGAACGAGGGGTGGGCGGTCGGGTCGGCGTCGATCTGGTCAGTGGCTGCCACACGGACAAGTCTCCCGTACCGGCAGCGACACGACGGCCACCCGCACGGCCCAGCGGAACACGCCGCGCCCCGGGTCGGCGGGAGGGGGCCCGACCCGGCTCGGGGAGGCAGGACGCGGCGCGGGTCCGGTACGGCCCGGCTCAGCGCAGCGTGGCCGGCACGTCCATCGCCGCGCAGACCGCCCGCCACACGTCCCTGGTCTCCCAGCCCGCGTCCAGCGCCTCGCGCACCGTGCGCCCGCCCAGCTCCGCCATCACGTGATCGCGCGCGAAGGACTCCGCGTAGCCCTGCCCGAAGTGCTCCGCCATCCGTTCCCAGAAAATCGTCAACCGCATGAGTCCATTATCCCGCCCCGGAGAGTGCACCCGGGCCGATCCCGCCGCCCCGCGCCCCGGCCCGCCCTACGGTTCCCCCATGGCCATGGCAGCAGACGGAGCAGCACCGCTCGCCCGCGCCGAGCGGTTCATCTGGCTCACGGCGCGGGTGCTGGAGCAGCGGCGGTTCGCGTTCCACTTCCTCGGCGGGGACGCCGACCCGGTGGACACCGCACTCGGCTCCTACCTCAACGGCGACGGCGGCTACGGCCACGCTCTCGACCCGGACCTGCGCGGCCCGCACAGCCAGCCGCTGCACACCGCGCACGCCCTGCGCGTCCTGGACGCCCTCGGCCGCTGCTCGGGCCGGCGCATCGAGCAGCTGTGCCGCCACCTCACCGGGGTCTCCACCCCGGACGGCGCCCTTCCGGTGGTCTTCCCCGGCCCGCGCGGCTACCCCGCCGCGCCCTACCACCCGATGCAGGACGACCCGCCGGGCGAGCTGGAGGTCACCGGGCAGGTGGTGGGGCTGCTGCACCGCAACCGGATCTGGCACGCCTGGCTGTTCCGCGCCACGGACTTCTGCTGGGAGCGGGTGGAGACCCTGCGCAGGTCGCATCCGTACGAGATCCAGGGCGCGGTGACGTTCCTGGACGGCAGCCCGGACCGGCCCAGGGCCGCGGCCGCCGCCGACCGGCTGGGGCGGCTGGTCCGGGAGCAGGGGCTGGCCGTGCTCGATCCGGCGCGCCGGGCCGAGTTCCCGGTCGGCCCGGGCTACGCCCCCGGCGAGCACCTCTTCCCGCACGATTTCGCCCGCCGCCCCGAGTCCCTGGCGCGGAGCTGGTTCACCGACGAGGAGACCGCGCGCTCGCTGGACTTCCTGGCGGCGCAGCAGGAGGAGGACGGCGGCTGGCCGGTCCGCCGCCGCGCCTGGGCTCCGGGCAGCGCGCTGGAGCGCCGCCCGATCGCGACCCTGGAGGCACTGCTGACCCTGCGGGCGTACGGCCGCCCCCTCGGCGCGGCCGCCCGCTGAGGCTCCCAACGGTCGCCGGGGTACGGGCCCGGCGCTCAGCCGCCCAGGGCCCGTACCCCGGCGGTGACGGCCACGGCGGCCGCGACGACCACCAGGAACGGGGCCCGCAGCAGCAGCGCGACCCCGGCGGCCACCAGTCCGGCGGCCCGCGCGTCCAGCACCAGCGCGGAGCCGGTGCTGAAGGTCTGCTGCGCGGTGAGCGCGGCCAGCAGCGCGACCGGCAGCAGCGCGGACAGCCGCCGCACCAGCGGGCGCTCCAGGGCTCCGGCGGGCACGAGCAGCCCGGCGAGTTTGACGGCGTAGCACCCGAGCACGGTGAGGCCGATGGCGATCCAGACGTTCACGAGCGGGGTCCCTTCGCGCGGCGGCCGGTGAGGAAGAGCACGGCGGGCGCGGCGAGCGCGGCCACCAGCACCGGCACCCCGGCGGGCAGCACCGGCAGGAAGCCGAGTCCGAGCACCAGCGCGAGCAGGGCCACGGCCCGCTCGGTGGTGGTGCGCAGCATCGGGGCGAGCAGCGCCAGGAAGACGGCGGGTCCGGCCGCGTCCAGCCCCCAGGCGGCGGTGTCCCCGATGGCCTCGGCGCCGAGCGCGCCGAGGAGGGTCGTGAGGTTCCACAGGAGGTACAGGGTGAGCCCGGTGACGGTGAACCCGAGCCGGGCGTGGTCGCGCCCCTTCTGCGCGAGGGCGACGGCGGTGGTCTCGTCGATGACCCAGTGCGCGGCGAGCGGCCGTACGGCGCGGGGCAGGGCGAGCAGCTGCGACAGCCGCAGCCCGTAGAAGGCGTTGCGGGTGCCGAGGAAGAAGGCACCGGCCGCGGCCGTGAACGGGTTCCCGCCCGCCGCGAGCGCCCCGACCAACGCGAACTGGGAGGCTCCGGTGAAGACCAGCAGGCTGAGCACGCAGGCCTGGGCGGTGCTGATCCCGGCTCCGGCGGCGGTCACCCCGAAGGCGAAGCCGGACAGCCCGACGGCCACTCCGACGCCGAGCGCGTCGCGCACCACGGCCCGGCGCCCGGCCCGTTCCCCGGCGCCGCCGTCGTCCCGGTCCGCCGCCGCTGTCGTCCCGTCCGGTTCCGCTTCCACTGTCCGCTGCTCTCTCACCCCGCGAAACTAGACGGGCGATGCCCCTCCGGTCTTGTACGTTCCTGCACCCGGCCCGCGCGAACGGCGCGAACCGCGACCCACGACCGGCGACCCGCGCCTCGCACACCCGCCGCCGCCCCACCGCCGCCGCCCGCGCTCAGGAAGCGCCGGTCCGCCCCCGCCGGTACGCCCCCGGCGGCACTCCGACGATCCGGGTGAAGTGCCGGTTGAGGTGCGGCTGGTCGGTGAAGCCGACGGCGACCGCCGCCTCGGCGGGCGGGGTCCCCGCCTCCAGGAGCAGCCGGGCCCGGCGCACCCGGGCATCGGTGAGCCAGGTGTGCGGCGGCATCCCGTACCGCTCCCGGAAGGCCCTGAGCAGCGCGAACGGGCTGGTCCCCAGCGAGGCCGCGAGCTGGTCCAGCGAGGGCGGATCCGTCATCCGCCGTTCCAGTAGGTCCCTGGCCCGCTCGGCGTCGCAGACACCCCCGGCGGCGAAGGTACGGGCGGGCAGCGGGCCCGCGTGCCGCTGCAGCATCCGCGCCACCACGCCCCGCAGCAGGGTGTCGGCGGCCAGCGGATTGCCCTCCTCCGCCGCCCGGTGCACCTCGGTGATCATCCGGGCGGCCCGCGGGTCCATCACCATGTCCGCGGTGAAGCCGGGGGTGCCGCGCGGGGCCCCGGTCTCGGCGGCCACCTGCGCGATCAGCTCCCGCGAGGGGTAGAGGGTGGCGTACGCCCAGCCCTCGGGGACCCCGGCGCGGGCGCTGTGCGGGACCTCGGGGTTGATCAGGACCACGCTGCCGGGTCCCGCCCGGACCACCGAGCCGGGCAGCCCTATCTCCTCGATGCCGCCGGTGACGGCCGCGATGACGTAGCCGTCGTGGGCGTGGCGCGGGAAGGTGTGGCGCACGTAGTGGGCGCGCAGCAGATCGAGGCCGGGCAGCTCGGCGTACCGCCAGTGCCGGGCCCACTCGCCCGCACCGCGCACCCCGCGTCCGCGTCCCGCACCCTCCACCGCCGCCATTCCCCCATTCTGCGCCCCGCGCGCCGGGCGTGTTTACGCAGGTCCGGGCCGGTGTCAGTGGCGGGGTGCACGATGGGGGCATGGCAGGCTCCGCGCTCGATTCGTTCTCCCCGGCCACCCGCTCCTGGTTCACGGGGGCCTTCCGGGCGCCCACCGCCGCCCAGGAAGGGGCGTGGCGCGCGATCGGGGAGGGGGCGGACGTGCTGGTGGTGGCGCCCACCGGCTCGGGCAAGACCCTGGCCGCGTTCCTGGCCGCCCTGGACCGGCTGGCGGCCGTACCGCCGCCCGCCGAGCCGAGGAAGCGCTGCCGGGTGCTGTACGTATCGCCCCTCAAGGCCCTCGCGGTCGACGTGGAGCGCAATCTGCGCAGCCCGCTGACCGGTATCCGGCAGGAATCGCTGCGGCTGGGGCTGCCCGAGCCCGACATCCGGGTCGGGATCCGCTCCGGCGACACCCCGCCCGCCGAGCGCCGGGCGCTGGCGACCCGGCCGCCGGACATCCTCATCACCACCCCCGAGTCCCTGTTCCTGATGCTGACCTCGGCCGCCCGCGAGGCGCTGACCGGGGTGGAGACGGTGATCCTCGACGAGGTGCACGCGGTGGCCGCGACCAAGCGCGGCGCGCACCTGGCGCTGTCGCTGGAGCGGCTCGACGAGCTGCTGCCGCGTCCGGCGCGCCGGATCGGGCTGTCGGCGACGGTCCGTCCGGTGGACGAGGTGGCCCGCTATCTGGCGCCGCGCGGCAAGGTGGAGATCGTCCAGCCGCCCTCGACCAAGGAGTTCGACCTGTCGGTGGTCGTCCCCGTCCAGGACATGGGCGAGTTGGGCGGCTCACCGGCGACCGAGGGCAAGGAGGGCGGGGACAAGCCGTCGATCTGGCCGCATGTGGAGGAGCGGATCGCGGACCTGGTGCAGGCCCACCGCTCCACCATCGTGTTCGCCAACTCCCGGCGGCTCGCGGAGCGGCTGTGCAACCGGCTCAACGAGATCGCCTACGAACGGGCCACGGGCGAGGCCATGCCCTCGGGCGCTCCACCCGCCGAGATCATGGCCCAGTCGGGGGCCGCGCAGGGCGCCCCGCCGCTGATGGCCCGCGCCCACCACGGCTCGGTGTCCAAGGAGCAGCGGGCGCTGGTCGAGGAGGACCTCAAGGCCGGCAGACTGCCCGCCGTCGTCGCCACCTCCAGCCTGGAGCTGGGCATCGACATGGGCACGGTGGACCTGGTGATCCAGGTGGAGTCCCCGCCGTCGGTGGCGTCCGGGCTCCAGCGCGTGGGCCGGGCCGGGCACCAGGTCGGCGCGGTCTCCACCGGAGTGGTGTTCCCCAAGTACCGCGGCGACCTGGTGCAGGCGGCCGTGGTCACCGAGCGGATGCGCAGCGGGTCCATCGAGTCCCTGCGGATCCCCGCCAATCCGCTGGACGTGCTGGCCCAGCAGTTGGTCGCGATGACCTCGATGGACACCTGGCAGGTGGACGACCTGCTGGCCCTGACGCGGCGGGCGGCGCCCTTCGCGGCGCTGCCCGAGTCGGCGTTCACGGCGGTGCTGGACATGCTGGCCGGGCGCTATCCGTCGGACGCGTTCGCGGAGCTGCGCCCGCGCGTGGTATGGGACCGCGTGGCGGGTACGGTCACGGGCCGGCCGGGAGCCCAGCGCCTCGCGGTGACCTCCGGGGGGACCATCCCGGACCGCGGGCTGTTCGGCGTCTTCCTGGTGGGCACGGACCCGAAGAAGGGCGGCGGCCGGGTCGGCGAGCTGGACGAGGAGATGGTCTACGAGTCCCGGGTGGGTGACGTGTTCACCCTGGGCACCACCTCCTGGCGGATCGAGGACATCACCCGGGACCGGGTGCTGGTCACCCCGGCGCCCGGGGTGCCGGGGCGGCTGCCGTTCTGGAAGGGCGACCAGCTGGGCCGCCCGCTGGAACTGGGCCGCGCCGTGGGCGCGTTCGTCCGCGAGGTCGGCGCCCTGACCGAGGAGGACGGGCGGCTGCGGCTGCTGGCGGCCGGGCTGGACGCCTGGGCCGCGGAGAACGTGCTGGCGTACCTGGCGGAGCAGCGCGAGGCCTGCGGGCACGTGCCGGACGACCGGACCATCGTGGTCGAGCGGTTCCGCGACGAGCTGGGCGACTGGCGGGTGGTGGTCCACTCCCCGTTCGGTGCCCAGGTGCACGCGCCGTGGGCGCTCGCGCTCGGCGCCCGGCTCGCCGAGCGGTACGGCATGGACGCGCAGGTCATGCACGCCGACGACGGGATCGTGCTGCGGCTGCCGGACGCCGACCTGCTGGGGCTGGGCGGGGAGCCGCTCGACCTGCTGGACCACGACCCGGCGCCCGTCGCCGCCGCCTTCGAGTTCGACGACGAGAAGGCCCCGCTGGGCGCGGCCGACGTCGCCTTCGACCGGGCCGAGGTCCAGGGCATCGTCACCGAACAGGTCGGCGGCTCCGCGCTGTTCGCGTCCCGGTTCCGCGAGTGCGCGGCGCGCGCCCTGCTGCTGCCGCGCCGCAGTCCGGGCAAGCGCACCCCGCTGTGGCAGCAGCGCCAGCGTGCCTCCCAACTGCTCCAGGTCGCCTCCGAGTTCGGTTCGTTCCCGATCGTGCTGGAGGCCGTGCGCGAATGCCTCCAGGACGTCTTCGACGTACCGGGCCTGGCCGAGCTGATGGGCGACATCGAAGCCCGCCGGGTCCGGCTGGTGGAGGTCACCACCGCGGAGCCCTCGCCCTTCGCCCGCTCGCTGCTGTTCGGTTACGTCGCCCAGTTCCTCTACGAGGGGGACTCGCCGCTGGCCGAGCGCCGGGCGGCCGCGCTGTCCCTGGACTCCCGGCTGCTGGCGGAGCTGCTGGGCCAGGCGGAGCTGCGCGAACTGCTGGACCCGGAGGTACTGGCCGAGCTGGAGCGGGAGCTCCAGTGGCTGACCGAGGAGCGGCGGGCCAGGGACGCCGAGTCGGTGGCCGACCTGCTGCGGCTGCTGGGCCCCCTCACGGAGGCGGAGCTGGGCGAGCGGGGCGCCGACCCGCGGTGGGCGCGGTCCCTGGAGCGGGCACGCCGGGTGATCGGGGTGCGGATCGGCGGCGCGGAGCACTGGGCCTCGATCGAGGACGCGGGGCGGCTGCGGGACGCGCTGGGCACCGCGCTGCCGGTCGGCGTGCCCGAAGCGTTCACCGAGCCGGTGAAGAACCCGCTGGGCGATCTGCTGGGCCGCTACGCCCGTACGCACGGCCCGTTCACCACGGCGGCCGTCGCCACCCGCTTCGGGCTGGGCGCCGCCACCGCCGAGGGCGGGCTGCAGCAGCTCGCGGCGGCGGGCCGGGTGGTGCAGGGCGAGTTCCATCCGGCGGGCATCGGCCAGGAGTGGTGCGACGCGACCGTACTGCGCAGACTGCGCCGCCGCTCCCTGGCTGCGCTGCGCCAGGAGCTGGAACCCGTCCCGCCGACCGCCCTGGCCACCTTCCTGCCCCAGTGGCAGCACCTGGGCGGCGCGCTGCGGGGCATCGACGGTCTGGCCCGGGCGGTGGAGCAGCTCCAGGGCGCCCCGGTCCCGGCGTCGGCCCTTGAGCGGCTGATCCTGCCGTCGCGGGTCGCCGGATTCTCCCCGGGGATGCTGGACGAGCTGACCACCACCGGCGAAGTGGTGTGGGCGGGCGCCGGAGCGCTGCCCGGCAAGGACGGCTGGGTCTCGCTGTACCTCGCGGACGCGGCCCCCCTGCTCCTTCCTCCGCCGCACCCGCTGGAGTTGTCCCCCCTGCACCAGGCCGTCCTGGACGTGCTCTCCGGTGGGTACGGACTGTTCTTCCGCCAGATCGCGGAGTCCGTGCGGAGCGCTCGGCCCGAGGTGAGCGACGTACAGCTGTCGGAGGCCCTGTGGGACCTGGCCTGGTCGGGGCGGCTCACGAACGACACCCTGGCCCCGCTGCGCGCCCTGCTCGGTTCGGGCCGCACGGCGGGCGCGACCGCCCACCGGGCCCGGCGGACCGTGCCCCGCGGGCGGTACGGCACGCTCGGCGCGCAGGTATCCCGGCCCGGGCCGCCCACCGTCTCGGGGCGCTGGTCCCTGCTGCCCGCCCGGGCGGCGGACCCCACCCACCGGGCGCACGCGCTGGCCCGGACCCTGCTGGACCGGCACGGGGTGGTCACCCGGGGCGCGGTCCAGGCCGAGGGGGTGCAGGGCGGTTTCAGCGCGGTCTACCGGATCCTGTCGGCGTTCGAGGACAGCGGGCAGGCCCGGCGCGGCTATGTGGTGGAGGGCCTGGGCGCGGCCCAGTTCGCGATGGACGGGGCGGTGGACCGGCTGCGGGCGGCCGAGCGGAACCCTCCCCCGCTGGCGGCGGTGGTGCTGGCGGCGGCCGATCCGGCCTCCGCGTACGGCGCCGCGCTGCCGTGGCCGGAGCCCCCGTCCGGGGCCACCCACAAGCCGGGCCGCAAGGCGGGCTCGCTGGTGGTGCTGGTGGACGGCGAGCTGACCCTGTATCTGGAGCGGGGCGGCAAGACCCTGCTGGCCTGGCCCCCGGTGGACGACCCCCGGCTGACGGCGGCGGTGGCGGTACTGGCCGCCGCCTGCCGGTCGGGGACCGTGGCGCCGCTGACGGTGGAGCGGATCAACGCGGCGGCGGCGCTGACGTCCCCGCTGGGCCCGGGGCTCGAAGCCGCGGGCTTCCACGCCACCCCGAGGGGGCTGCGCCTGCGCCCGTGACCGTTCCGCACGGCTGGTACGAGGCTGGGACGATCTTGGGACGTACCCGGTGCGATCCCGCCCGTCCGGCCGATTAGGCTGTCCGCCGATCAGCAACGTTGACGATGTACAGTCATGGGGGAACACAGTGAGTACGTTCAGCACGCGCAATACCGCCCTGGCCGCCACCGGAGTCGCGGTGGCCGCCGTACTGGCCCTGAGCGGCTGCAAGGGCGGCAACGAAGAGGCCGCCCCGGCGAAGCCGTCCTCGCCCACCGCCCAGCCGTCCGAGTCCGCGACGCAGCCCGGCGACAGCGCCTCGCCCTACGCCTCCGACTCCGCGAGCACCCCCGCCACCGGCGGCGGCGCGGGCACGGCGAAGGCCGGCCAGCAGTTCAAGATGGGCGAGCAGGCGCAGTTCCCGTTCACCTACGGCACCACCACCAAGGGCACCATCTCCCTCGCCGTCACGGCCATCGAGAAGGGCGAGCCCGCCGACCTCGCCCCCTTCAAGCTCGGTGACAAGGTGAAGGGGATGGTTCCGTACTACGTCCGCTACCAGGTCAAGAACGTCGGCACCTCGGACCTGTCCTTCGCCTCGGTCGGCCACGTCAAGGGCCACCTCGGGGACGGCAGCGAGGCCCAGGAGCTCACGGTCATCGGTACGTTCGAGAAGTGCCCCAGCGATTCCCTGCCCAAGGGGTTCACCAACGGCAAGGTCCAGACGGGATGCGTGATCGCGCTGGCCCCGTCGGCCGACACCAAGGTCACCTCCGCCGAGTACTGGGGCGACCCCTTCACTCTGGGCAAGGGCCTCACCTGGAAGTAGCACCGGACCCGCGCGCGGCGGCGGCGCGCCCTGCGGCCCGCCGCCGGTGGCCCGCCGCCGCGCGCGGCGCGCCTTCGGGCCGGGGGCCACAATGTCCCCATGCCCGAAGGTGACAGCATCTGGCGCGCGGCCACCCGCCTGCACGCCGCCCTGGCGGGCCGGGAGCTGGTCCGCAGCGATCTGCGCGTCCCGCGCCTGGCCACCGCCGACCTGACCGGCCGCGCCACCCTCGCGGTCGTCCCGCGCGGCAAGCACCTCCTGCACCGCATCGAGGGCGGCCTCACCCTGCACAGCCACCTCCGGATGGACGGCTCCTGGCGGGTCTTCGCCCCCGGGGAGCGGTGGCGGGGCGGTCCCGACTACGAGATCCGGGCCGTCCTCGCCACCGCCGACCTCACCGCCGTCGGATACCGCCTGCCGGTGCTGGAGCTGCTGCGCACCGCGGAGGAGGAGCACGTGGTGGGCCACCTCGGCCCCGACCTGCTGGGCCCCGACTGGGATCCGGCGCGGGCGGCCCGCAATCTGCTCGCCGACCCGGCCCGCCCGCTCGGCGAGGCCCTGCTCGACCAGCGCAACCTCGCCGGGATCGGCAACATCTTCAAGGCCGAGCTGTGCTTCCTGGCCCAGGTGACCCCCTGGACCCCCGTAGGCGACCTGCCCGACCCCGAGCGGACGTTCCCGCGTCTGGCCGCCGCCGCCCACCGACTGCTGGACGCCAACAAGGACCGGCACCGCAACACCACCGGCAGCCCCCGGCGCGGCCAGGACCTCTTCGTGTACGGGCGCGTCCGCCGCCCCTGCCTGCGGTGCGGCACCCCGATCCGCGAGGCCCCGCAGGACGGCCGCCCCACCTACTGGTGCCCGCGCTGCCAATCGGGCCCCACCCGATAGTTGACGCTCCGTCAGATCCGGTCGTACGGTCCCGGCATGCCCCTACCCAGCGCCACTCCCGCGCCCACGGCCTCCCCCGCGCCCGTTCCCACCCCCGCGACCCTGGCGGCGTACGACCTCACCGGGCGCACCGCCCTGGTCACCGGCGCCGCCAGCGGCATAGGCCGCGCCAGCGCCCTGCTCCTCGCCGAGGCGGGCGCGGCCGTGCGCTGCGCGGACCGCGACGAGCGCGGGCTGGCCGAGACGGCCGCCCTGATCGCCAAGGCGGGCGGCGCCGCCACCGTCCATCCCCTCGACGTCACCGACCGCGCCGCCCTCAGGGCCGTGGTCGAGGCCTCGGGTCCGCCGGACATCACCGCGGCGGTCGCCGGGATCATGCACACCAGCAGCGTGCTGGAGACCCTGGACGAGGACCTCGACCGGGTCATGAACGTCAACTTCAAGGGGATCCTGTACACCTGCCAGGAGGCGGCCCGCGCCCTGATCGCGTCCGGCCGCCCCGGCTCGCTGATCACCATGGCCTCGGGCGCCATGGACGCGGCCCAGCCGGGCCTGCTCTGCTATAGCGCGGCCAAGGCCGCCGTGGTCCAGCTCACCAAGACCCTCGCCACCGAGGTGGGCCCGTACGGCATCAGGGTCAACGCGGTCGCCCCGGGCTGGATCCGGACCCCGATGACCGGCAGGCACAGCCCCGAGGCCCAGGAGCAGACGGAGGCGGCGATGGTCCGGATGTCCCCGCTGCGCCGGGTGGGCGAGCCCGAGGACATCGCCCAGGCGGTGCTCTTCCTCGCCTCGGCGGCCTCCTCGTTCATGACCGGTCAGATCCTGCGGCCGAACGGCGGAGTCGCGATGCCCTGGTAGCGGAGGCGCCCACGTGGCGGGCGCAGTGCACCGGCAGCAGGCCCAGCCCCCAGCCGCCCACGGCCACCGCCCCCTCGACCGGCCCGGCGGCGGCGGGCGCCAGCGCGAGCCGGAGCACCGCCCACCACCACAGCGCGCCCAGTACCAGGGCCAGGGGTATCCGCAGTGTCCGTAACCGCCGCACGGCAGCCTCTCAGGGCCGGGATGGATTCGCCCCATCCTCGCGCACCCCCCGCGAGCCCGCACCCAGAAGCCGCCCGCCCGGAAGCGGTGGGCACGCCGCGCCCCGGGCCCGACGGACCCCCGACAGCCGGGAGCCCCGGTCGGCGATTCACAGGCCTACCGGGGCTCCGGCCACGCTCACGTTCAGAAAATCAAGCGGCGACGACGTCCACCGCTTCCACGGGCGACTTGATGGTCACCCGCTCCGGCGGCCCACCCGTGACCGAGGCCACGGAGACCGAATTGAGCATCGGGCGGACCGGTGCCGGGACCGGTTCGCTTGCCGAGGCCGACCGCGCGAGCTCGGCGAGCGACAGTTCGTCGCTCACTTCGCGCATCAGCTCGGACATCCGTACGTCCAACGCGTCGCAGATCGCGGAGAGCAGCTCGGAGGATGCCTCCTTCTGCCCCCGCTCCACCTCGGAGAGATAACCGAGCGAAACTCGGGCGGACGAGGAGACTTCGCGCAGAGTACGGCCCTGGCGCTGGCGCTGCCGACGCAGCACGTCACCCAGCAGGCGACGGAGCAGAATCATCGGTGGCTCCCTCCTCTGACCGTGTAGCCGTAACCTTCACGCCCCACCGTACCGCCTTGCGCGGCGGCCGTGCGGGGAGCGATGTCGTGTTCACTCAGGGCTGCAAACATCAAATCCCCCCGTTCCGTTCCCTGTCCTGCCTTCGCCGATTCTCGCCGAGTTCGCTCGAGAGAAGTTCGAGCACTGTCCGTACACTCTCTCTACGGATTTCCGCCCGGGAGCCGTTCAACCTCAGCCGGGCTGATTTCCTGCCCGCAGGACCCGCGACGGCGATGAAAACCGTCCCCACCGGCTGCCCGTCCTGGGGCTCCGGACCGGCCACGCCGGTGGTCGCGATGCCCCACGTGGCGTCCAGCTCGCGGCGTACTCCCGCCGCCATACCCTCCGCGACCTGCGCGTTCACCGCGCCGTGCGCCGCGAGCAGCTCGGCGTCCACACCGAGCACCCGGTGCTTGAGGTCCGTCGCGTAGGCCGTGACCGAGCCGCGGAAGGACCGCGAGGCGCCGGGAACGGATGTCAGCTCGGCGGCGACGAGTCCGCCGGTGAGGGACTCCGCGACGGCGACCGTCTGGTCACTCTCCGCGAGCAGCTCCAGGACATGGGCGGCGACCCCCGCCGCCTCACGGCTCTCCGGGGACCCCCCGGACGCCCTCGCCCCGTCCGTCACAGCGCGGCCCGCTCCGCCGCGATCCCCTGCCTGCGCAGTACGACGGCCTGGCGAATGTAATCCAAACCGGTGACGACTGTAAGAAGTACGGCCACCGCCATGACCCAGAACCGGAAGGTCGCCAGCGGTCCGGTCAGCGCGAGCACGTACATGCCCACCGCCGTGCCCTGGGCGAGGGTCTTGAGCTTCCCGCCCCGACTGGCCGGGATCACCCCGTACCGGATGACCCAGAACCGCAGCAGCGTGATCCCCAGCTCGCGGCCCAGGATCACGCCGGTCACCCACCACGGCAGGTCGCCGAGCCAGGACAGACACACCAGAGCCGACCCCATGATCGCCTTGTCGGCGATGGGGTCGGCGATCTTGCCGAAGTCCGTGACCAGGTCGTAGGTCCGGGCGAGGTGTCCGTCGAAGATGTCCGTGATCATGGCGACGGCGAAGGCCCCCCACGCCAGCGCCCGCCAGACGGGGTCGTAGCCCCCGTCGGCGAGCAGCAGCAGGACGAAGCCCGGCACGAGCACGAGGCGGATCATCGTCAGGATGTTGGCGATGTTCCACAGGCTGGCCTGGTTGACGGCCGCGGCCCCCAGCTTCGCGCCGGGCGCGGGCCGACTGCCGGTCCCGCCCGCCGCGGGCGCCGGGACTCCGGTCATCCGGCCGCCTCCTCAAGATCTCCGAACTCGGTGCCCAGGGGCTCCGCCACCAGGTCCACACCGAGGGTGCCGACCACCTTTGCCGTGACGATACGCCCGGGGACCAGGCCCGCGCCGTCCGTGAAGACGACCTGGCCGTCGGTCTCGGGCGCCTGGTGCGCGGCGCGCCCGTAGGCACCCGCGGCGTCCTCGGCCTCGTCGTCGATCCCGACGACGGTCTCGACGAGTACCTCCAGGGTCTCCCCGATCCGCTCCTCGGCGCGCTGGGAGGTCAGCTCCTCGGCGAGGCGCTGCATGTGCGCGAGGCGCTCGGCGATGGTGTCGGCGTCCAGCTTGTTCTCGTAGGTGACGGCCTCGGTGCCGTCCTCGTCGGAGTAGCCGAAGACACCGATGGCGTCGAGGCGGGCGTGGGTGAGGAAACGCTCCAGCTCGGCGAAGTCCGATTCCTTCTCGCCGGGGAAGCCGACGATGAAGTTGGACCGCACGCCGGCCGTGGGGGCCTTGGAACGGATGGTGTCGAGCAGTTCCAGGAACCGGTCGGTGTCACCGAAGCGGCGCATGGCGCGCAGCACGTCCGGGGCGGAGTGCTGGAAGGACAGGTCGAAGTACGGGACGACCTTGGGGGTCGAGGTGAGTACGTCGATCAGGCCGGGCCGCATCTCGGCGGGCTGGAGGTAGCTGACGCGGACGCGCTCGATGCCGTCCACCTCGGCCAGCTCGGGCAGCAGGGTCTCCAGCAGGCGGATGTCGCCGAGATCCTTGCCGTACGAGGTGTTGTTCTCGGAGACCAGCATGATCTCCTTGACGCCCTGCTCCGCGAGCCAGCGCGTCTCGCCCAGCACGTCGCTGGGGCGGCGCGAGATGAAGGAGCCGCGGAAGGAGGGGATGGCACAGAAGGAGCAGCGGCGGTCGCAGCCGGAGGCGAGCTTGACGGAGGCGACGGGGCTGTTGCCGAGGCGGCGGCGCAGGGGCGCGCGCGGCCCGGAGGCGGGCGCGAGCCCGTCCGGCAGGTCCGCGGGGGCCTCCTCGGCCACCGGCTCCTGGGCGTGGCCCGGCAGTGCGACCTCCGCGTCCTGGCGGGCGGCCGGGCTGATCGGCAGCAGCTTGCGCCGGTCACGCGGGGTGTGGGAGGCGTGGACGCCACCGTTGAGGATGGTCTGGAGGCGGTCGGAGATGTCGGCGTAGTCGTCGAAACCGAGGACTCCGTCGGCTTCGGGGAGCGCTTCGGCGAGTTCCTTGCCGTAGCGCTCGGCCATACAGCCGACGGCTACGACGGCCTGGGTCCGCCCGTGATCCTTGAGATCATTGGCTTCCAGCAGGGCGTCTACGGAGTCCTTCTTGGCGGCTTCGACGAAGCCACAGGTGTTGACGACGGCTACGTCCGCGTCCGCGGCGTCCTCGACGAGCTCCCAGCCATCCGCCGCCAAGCGGCCTGCGAGCTCCTCCGAGTCCACCTCGTTACGGGCGCAGCCAAGAGTGACAAGGGCGACGGTACGGCGTTCGGGCATGGACTCAAGACTACTTCGTCCCGGCACCGGCCCCCGCCCCCGTCCGGGGCCGGGTCCCGCCGGCGGGTGCCCCGGGGCGCGGCGCCGCACCCCGGGGTCTGTGGAAACCGCAGGTGAAAACGGGTGGAACGGCCGGTCAGCCCGCCTGGGCGGTGCCCTGACGCGGATCGTCCTTGGTGTAGGTGAGGCGTTCCACCTGCCCCGACTGGAACCCGCCCTTGATCTCCTTGCCGTTCACGAAGAGCTGGACGGCCCCGGCGTCGCCGAGTACGAGATCGATGGACTGCTTGTCGGTGAAGGTCTTGGAGTCACCGGGCAGGAGGGTTCCGTCGAAGAGCAGGCGACCACTGTGGTCCTTCGCGGAGATCCAGCTCTCGCCGGTACTGGCCGTCAGGACGACCGTGACCATGTCCTTGGGAGCGGCCGCGAGGGCGCTGTCCGAGGGCTCCGGCTTGGGTGCCTGGGGGAGCTTCTGGGGCGGGACCGCCGGTTTCACGCCGGGCTGCTTGGGTGCGGCCTGCGGGGAGGCGGAACCTTCCGCCACCGGCCGCTTGGTGTCGTCGCCGCCGCCCTTGAGGGCGGTGAAGCCCACGAAGCCGATCACGGCGACGATCGCCGCGACCATGGCCGCGGTCCAGTTGGGCCGCTGCCGCTCGGGGCGGATGCGTTCCGCTTCGAACATGGGGGCGGCGGGGGTGGGGGCCGGACGGCCGCCGTGAGCCGCGTCGTAGCTCTCGACCAGGGGTTCCGGATCAAGGTGCACGGCGCGGGCGAGCGTACGGATGTGGCCGCGGGCGTAGACGTCGCCGCCGCAGCGCGTGAAGTCGTCCTGCTCGATCGCGTGCACGATCGGGATGCGCACGCGGGTGGTGGAACTGACCTCGTCGACGGTGAGCCCGGCGGCGATCCGGGCCTGCTGGAGGGCCGTCCCGATGGACGGACCGGCCGCGGGCCGCTCGACGATCACGTCGTCGGTGTCGGTCGAAGGCCGGTCATCTTCGGGGGATTTGGAGTTGCCGATGGACACGAGGGCGCCTTTCGAGCGTGTAGCCACCTGCTGGATGTCCAGTCTAGGGGGGTGACGAAAGGGTGGAGCAACCGGAGGGAAGCCTCCGTACGCCATCCGTATGGCGCCGGGACTCCCACGGCGGATCCGTACCGGATCTCTACGGGATCCGAGAGGGCGGCGCGCACGGCGCCGTCCCCTTCCCTCAACTTGACGAGCCGCCAGGGGAAACGGTTGCCCTCGGATTCTTTACGACCGGGTCACGATCCGGTCTCCCCCCGGATCACCGCGAGCACCCCGTCCAGCTCGTCCGCCTTGACCATCACGTCGCGTGCCTTGGAGCCCTCGCTCGGCCCCACGATGCCCCGCGACTCCATCAGGTCCATCAGCCGTCCGGCCTTGGCGAAGCCGACCCGCAGCTTGCGCTGGAGCATCGAGGTGGAGCCGAACTGGGTGGTGACCACCAGCTCCGCCGCCTGGCACAGCAGGTCGAGGTCGTCGCCGATCTCCTCGTCGATCTCCTTCTTCTGCTTCTGCCCGACGGTGACGTCCTCCCGGAAGACGGGAGCCATCTGGTCCTTGCAGTGCTGGACGATCCCTTGGATCTCCTCTTCGGTGACGAAGGCGCCCTGGAGCCGGGTGGGCTTGTTCGCCCCCATCGGCAGGAACAGCCCGTCGCCCTTGCCGATGAGCTTCTCGGCGCCGGGCTGGTCGAGGATGACCCGGCTGTCGGCGAGCGAGGAGGTGGCGAAGGCCAGCCGCGAGGGCACGTTCGCCTTGATCAGTCCGGTGACCACGTCCACCGAGGGGCGCTGGGTGGCGAGCACCAGGTGGATGCCCGCCGCGCGGGCCAGCTGGGTGATGCGGACGATCGAGTCCTCGACGTCGCGCGGCGCGACCATCATCAGGTCGGCCAGCTCGTCGACGATCACCAGCAGGTACGGGTAGGGGCTCAGCTCCCGCTCGCTGCCCGGCGGCAGTTTGATCTTGCCGTCGCGGATGGCCTTGTTGAAGTCGTCGATGTGCCGGTACCCGAAGGCCGCCAGGTCGTCGTAGCGCAGGTCCATCTCGCGCACGACCCACTGGAGGGCCTCGGCGGCCCGCTTGGGGTTGGTGATGATCGGCGTGATCAGGTGCGGGATGCCCTCGTACGCCGTGAGCTCGACGCGCTTGGGGTCGACCAGCACCATCCGGACGTCCTCCGGGGTGGCCCGCACCATCACCGAGGTGATCAGGCAGTTGATGCAGGAGGACTTTCCGGAGCCGGTGGCTCCGGCGACCAGCACGTGCGGCATCTTCGCGAGGTTGGCCATGACGTAGCCGCCCTCGACGTCCTTGCCGAGCGCGACGAGCATCGGGTGGTCGTCCTCGGCGGCGTCCGCGAGGCGCAGTACGTCGCCCAGGTTCACCATCTCGCGGTCGGTGTTCGGGATCTCGATGCCGACCGCCGACTTGCCGGGGATCGGGCTGATGATCCGGACGTCCGGCGAGGCCACGGCGTAGGCGATGTTCTTGGCCAGGGCGGTGATCCGCTCGACCTTCACCGCGGGGCCCAGCTCCACCTCGTAGCGGGTGACCGTCGGGCCCCGGGTGAAGCCGGTGACCTTCGCGTCGACCTTGAACTCCATGAAGACGTTGCTCAGCGAGGCGACGACCGCGTCGTTGGCGGCGCTGCGGGTCTTGCCCGGGCCGCCGCGCTCCAGCAGGTCGAGGGAGGGCAGCGAGTAGGTGATGTCCCCGCGCAGCTGGAGCTGCTCGGCGCGCGGCGGCAGCTGCTGGGTCTGCGGCGGGGTCTTGGTGAGGTCGGGAACGCCGACGGGCGCGGCCGACGCCGCGGCCGGGACGGCGGCGGGCGGAGCCGCGGTCGGCGGGGTCGCGGGGACGGGCGGGATCACCGGGGCGCCCGTCCGCCCGCGCTCGCCGCGTTCCTCACGGGCGGGCGGCAGCGGCACCGGTGTGGTGATCTCCGCTCCCTCGCGCCCCGGGGTGAGCCCGTGCGTGAGGTCGGCGACCAGGGGGGAGGGTGGCATTCCGCCGTACACCGCCCCGTCCAGGGCGGCCGCCGCCGCGGCGGCCACGTCCACCGCGTCCATCTCCCGGTCCATGGCGGGGCGCCCCGGCGCGCGCCGGGGCCTGCGCCGCCGGGCGGCCAGCGCCTCCTCCTCGGCGGAGCCCTCCGGGTCGGCCGGGTCCGCAGGTCCCGCGGGGCCCTGCCCGGAGGCCCTCCACCGCTCGGGATCGTGCCGCTCGCCCTCCTGGCGCGCGTAGGCCTCGTCGTAGGCGTTCGGCGCGATCACGCCGAGCCGGATGCCCAGCCTGCGGAGCCGGTGCGGGATCGCGTTGACGGGGGTGGCGGTGACCACGAGCAGTCCGAAGACGGTGAGCAGCACCAGCATGGGCACGGCCAGCGGCGCGCCCATGGTGAAGATGAGGGGTTTGGAGGCGCCCCACCCGATCAGTCCGCCCGCGTTCTGCATGGCGGTGGTGCCCTCGTCCCGGCCGGGCGCGCCGCAGGCGATGTGGACCAGGCCGAGGACCCCGATCACCAGGGCGGTCAGCCCGACGCCGATCCGGCCGTTGGCGTCGCTCTGCTCGGGGTGGCGGATGAAGCGGACCGCCATGACGCCGAGCAGGACCGGGACGAGCAGATCGAGGCGTCCGAAGGCACCGGTGATCAGCATCGTGACCAGATCCCCGACGGGACCGCTCAGATTCGACCAGGTTCCGGCGGCGACGATCAGCGCGAGGGCTAGCAGGAGCAGCCCCACCCCGTCCTTGCGGTGGGCCGGGTCGAGGTTCTTCGCCCCGCGGCCCATGCCGCGGAAGACGGCGCCGATGGCGTGCGCGAGGCCGAGCCACATCGCGCGCACCAGCCGCACCACGCCCCCGGTGGGGGACGGTGCGGGCTTGGGCGCGGTTTTCCTGACCGGGCCGCGCTTGGCGGCCGCGGCCCTCTTCGCGGGCGGCTTTCCCGAGGGCGCGGCACCCTTCTTCGCCGGCGCCGTCGTACGGCCGGTGCGGGCTTTCGCGGCACCCGCGGCGCTCTGGGAACCCTTGCCGGACGTACGTGAGGCCATGGCCCCGAGGTTACCGGTGCGCACGCCGGTGGACACGCGTGCCCACCCCTTCACCCGTTCGTGTCGGAGTCCCCGTGCGTCATCTGACGTACGGCCAGACCTGACGCGGACTCACCGAGCGGGCCGGGGCGGGCCGGACGGCCGGGCCGACGGGCTCGTCCGCTCAACCCGTCCGCTCAACCCGTCCGCCCGGCCCGCCCGCTCAGCCCGTTCCCTCAGAGCTGCGCGGGCAGGATCGACGGCCCGCCGCCCGTGCCGGGCTCCAGCGCGTCCAGCGCCCGCCGCAGTCCGGTCAGCTTCCGTTCCAGGTGCGCGGCGGTGGCGACCACGGCCGGATCGGCCGCTTCCTCACCGAGCTGCTTGGTGAGCGCTTCCGCCTGCTCCTCGACGGCCGCGAGCCGGGCGGACAGCTCGGCCAGCAGCCCCGCCGTCTCCTTGCCCTCGACGTCGCCCGAGCCGCCGCCCTCCAGCTGGAGGCGCAGCAGCGACGCCTGCTCCCGCAGCTGGCAGTTCTTCGTGTACAGCTCGACGAAGACCGAGACCTTGGCCCGCAGCACCCACGGGTCGAAGGGCTTGGAGATGTAGTCCACCGCCCCGGCGGCATAGCCCCGGAACGTGTGGTGCGGACCGTGGTTGATCGCGGTGAGGAAGATGATCGGGATGTCCCGGGTCCGCTCCCGCCGCTTGATGTGCGCGGCCGTCTCGAACCCGTCCATCCCGGGCATCTGCACATCCAGCAGGATGACCGCGAAATCGTCTGTCAGCAGCGCCTTGAGCGCTTCCTCCCCCGACGACGCCCTGACCAGTGTCTGATCGAGCGCGGAGAGGATGGCCTCCAGCGCCAGCAGATTCTCCGGCCGGTCGTCGACCAGGAGGATCTTGGCCTTCTGCACCATGCCCTGTCCTCCTCGCCCCGGCATGGGGCCTCCCCGGATCCTGGCGCCAGCGCTCAGCCCGGGTCCCGCCCCAGCGGGCGGCTTCCGTGCGCCGTCCGTCCTTGTGCCGGTCATCGTAGCCCCAGTCCCGAGATCGCCACACCCTGTCACCAGGATGTCACTGTGCACGAAGCAGAAACGGTGTGGGGGAGCAGAAGGTTCCCCGTATACCGCTCTCCCACACCGGTGCGGACACACTGCGTCAGCAATTGATATCTCTTCGCTCTCCAGTCGATCACTTGCCGCGCATCCACTGCTCCATCACCGACAGCAGGAAGTCGGGATCGACGGGCTTGGTGACATAGTCGGAAGCTCCGGAGTCGATCGCCTTCTCCCGGTCCCCCTTCATCGCCTTCGCCGTCAGCGCGATGATCGGCAGCCCCGCGAACTGCGGCATCCGCCGGATCGCCGAGGTCGTGGCGTACCCGTCCATTTCCGGCATCATGATGTCCATCAGGACGAGCGTGACGTCGTCGTGCTGTTCCAGCACCTCGATGCCCTCGCGCCCGTTCTCGGCGTAGAGCACCACCAGTCCGTGCTGCTCCAGCACACTGGTCAGCGCGAAGACGTTGCGCACGTCGTCATCGACGATCAGCACCTTCTCGCCATGGAAGTCGTACGTCCTGGGCACAACCGGAAGTTCATCCTCCGAACTGCCCCACACGTCCTCGATCCGCTGCTCCCCGCTCTGCGCGCCCGGCGCCCCGGGCCGCGTGCCCGGCTCGCCCATCGCCTTGCGGCGCCGCCGGAACAGCGCCGCACCACTGTGCCCCTGGCCCCCGGCGGACCCGGCCGACGCCGCACCCCCCTGCCCGGCGGGCAGCGCCGCCACGGGCTGTACGGGCACCGCGGGCCCGGCGGGAGCTACCGGAGCCGCGGGCAGCTCGGGCATCACGGGCAGCGCGGAGGCCACTTCGGCGGCCCTGCGGTACAGGTCCCCGCGGCCCCCGGGCGCGGGCTGCGCGTACCCCTGCGGCGGCAGTTCGCTCGGGTGCAGCGGGAGGTACAGGGTGAAGGTGGACCCGCGCCCCGGCTCACTGGCCGCGTGGATCTCACCGCCCAGCAGCCGCGCGATCTCCCGGCTGATGGACAGCCCGAGCCCGGTGCCGCCGTACTTTCGGCTCGTCGTACCGTCCGCCTGCTTGAACGCCTCGAAGATCACCAGCATCTTGCTGGCCGCGATCCCGATCCCGGTGTCGGTCACGGAGAAGGCGATCAGGTCCGCGTCCGCCTCCCGCAGCGACCCGGCCTCCAGCAACTGCTCCCGGATCGCCTGCGGTACGTCCGCCCCGGCGGGCCGGATCACCAGCTCCACCGCTCCCCCGTCGGTGAACTTCACCGCGTTGGACAGCAGGTTGCGCAGCACCTGCAACAGCCGCTGCTCGTCGGTGTGCAGGGTGGCCGGGAGTTCCGGCGAGACCCGCACCGAGAAGTCCAGCCCCTTCTCCGCGGTCAGCGGCCGGAAGGTGGCCTCCACGTAGTCGACCAGCTGCACCAGCGCGATCCGCGTCGGCGAGACGTCCATCTTGCCCGCCTCGACCTTCGACAGGTCCAGGATGTCGTTGATCAGCTGGAGCAGGTCGGAACCCGCCCCGTGGATGGTCTCGGCGAACTCCACCTGCTTGGGCGAGAGGTTCTCGTCCGCGTTGTCGGCGAGCAACTTGGCCAGGATCAGCAGCGAGTTGAGCGGGGTGCGCAGCTCGTGCGACATGTTCGCCAGGAACTCGGACTTGTAGCGCATCGAGACCGCGAGCTGCTCGGCGCGCTCCTCCAGGACCTGCCGGGCCTCCTCGATCTCGGTGTTCTTCACCTCGATGTCCCGGTTCTGCTGGGCCAGCAGTTCGGCCTTCTCCTCCAGTTCGGCGTTGGCGGCCTGGAGGGCCTTCTGCCGGTTCTCCAGCTCGTCGGAGCGCTCGCGCAGCTGCTCGGTCATCTCCTGCGACTGCTTGAGCAGCATCTCCGTCTTGGAGTTGACGCTGATCGTGTTGACGCTCGTACCGATCATCTCGGCGATCTGGCTGAGGAAGTCCTTCTGGATCTGTGTGAAGGGCTGGAAGGAGGCCAGCTCGATCACGCCGAGCAGGGTCCCCTCGAAGAGCACCGGCAGCACGATCACGTGTGCGGGCGGCGCCTCGCCGAGCCCCGAGGAGATCTTGAGGTAGCCGGGCGGGGTGTTCTCGACGAGGATGGTCCGCTTCTCCTCGGCGACCGTACCGATCAGCCCCTCCCCCGGCCGGAAGGAGGTCGGCATCTGAGCGCCCGCGTACGCGTAACTGCCGCGCATCCGCAGCTCGTACGCGCCGCCATGGCCCCCGTCGGTACCGATCTCGGTGGCGCCGCCGGACGGCAGCGCCAGGAAGAACGCCCCGTGCTGCGCCGAGACCACCGGGGTCAGCTCGCTCATGATCAGCGAGGCCACGTCGTCCAGCTCCCGGCGGCCCTGCATGAGCGCCGAGATCCGGGCCAGGTTGCCCTTGAGCCAGTCCTGCTCCTTGTTGGCCAGGGTGGTGTCGCGCAGGTTGGCGATCATCGTGTTGATGTTGTCCTGGAGGACCTGGATCTCGCCCGCCGCGTCCACGTCGATCTTGAGGTTGAGATCGCCGCGGGTCACCGCGGTGGCCACGGCCGCGATGGCGCGCACCTGCCGGGTGAGGTTCCCCGCCATCTCGTTCACGGACTCGGTCAGGTCGCGCCAGGTGCCGTCGACGTCCCGGACCCGGGCCTGACCGCCGAGGATGCCCTCGGTGCCCACCTCGCGCGCGACCCGGGTGACCTGGTCGGCGAAGGAGGACAGCTGGTCGACCATCGTGTTGATGGTGGTCTTCAGCTCCAGGATCTCGCCCCGGGCATCAATGTCGATCTTCTTGGTCATGTCGCCCTTGGCGATGGCCGTCGTGACCATGGCGATCTGGCGGACCTGACCGGTGAGGTTGGAGGCCATGAAGTTCACCGAGTCGGTGAGGTCCTTCCAGGTCCCGGACACCCCGGGCACGTGCGCCTGACCGCCCAGACGGCCCTCCGTACCCACCTCGCGGGCCACGCGCGTGACCTCGTCGGCGAAGGACGACAGGGTCTTGACCATCGTGTTCACGGTGTCGGCGAGCTGCGCGACCTCGCCGCGCGCCTCGACGGTGACCTTCTTCGTCAGGTCGCCGTTGGCGACCGCCGCCGAGACCTGCGAGATGTTGCGCACCTGCGACGTCAGGTTGTTGGCCATCAGGTTGACGTTGTCCGTCAGGTCCTTCCAGATGCCGGTCACCCCGCGCACCCGGGCCTGACCGCCGAGGATGCCCTCGGAGCCCACCTCGCGCGCCACCCGGGTCACCTGCTCCGCGAAGGAGGACAGCTGGTCGACCATCGTGTTGACGGTCGTGACCAGCTCCAGGATCTCGCCCTTGGCGTCGACCGTGATCTTCTTCGACAGGTCGCCCATCGCGACCGCCGTGGTCACCTCGGCGATGTTGCGGACCTGCGAGGTCAGGTTGTTCGCCATGAAGTTGACCGACTGGGTGAGGTCCTTCCAGGTGCCGGAGACCCCCTTCACCTCCGCCTGGCCGCCCAGGATGCCCTCGGTGCCCACCTCGCGGGCCACCCGGGTGACCTGCTCCGCGAAGTTCGAGAGCTGGTCGACCATGGTGTTGAGGGTGTTCTTCAGCTCCAGGATCTCGCCGCGCGCGTCCACGTCGATCTTCTGCGACAGGTCACCGCGCGCCACCGCCGTCGCGACCTGCGCGATGTTGCGGACCTGCGAGGTGAGGTTCCCGGCCATGCCGTTCACCGAGTCGGTCAGATCGCGCCACACCCCGGCCACGCCGGGCACCTGGGCCTGACCGCCGAGGCGGCCCTCCGTCCCCACGTCCCGGGCCACCCGGGTCACCTGCTCGGCGAAGGCCGAAAGCTGGTCCACCATCGTGTTGATGGTGTTCTTCAGCTCCAGGATCTCGCCCCGCGCGTCCACGTCGATCTTCTGCGACAGGTCACCGCGCGCCACCGCCGTCGTCACCTGGGCGATCTGGCGCACCTGCGAGGTCAGGTTCCCGGCCATGAAGTTGACCGAGTCGGTCAGCTCCTTCCAGGTACCGGACACCCCCTCGACCCGGGCCTGACCGCCCAGCCTGCCCTCCGTACCCACGTCCCGCGCCATCCGCGTGACCTGGTCGGCGAAGGACGACAGCTGGTCCACCATCGTGTTCACGGTGTTCTTCAGCTGGAGCATCTCGCCGGAGACGTCGACCGTGACCTTCTGCGACAGGTCGCCGTTGGCCACCGCCGTCGTCACCTGCGCGATGTTGCGGACCTGACCGGTGAGGTTGCGGAAGGCGGTGTTCACCGAGTCGGTGAGGTCCTTCCACGTACCGGCGGCCCCCGGCACCTGCGCCTGACCGCCCAGCTCGCCCTCGACACCGACCTCGCGGGCCACCCGCGTCACCTCGGAGCCGAAGGACTGGAGCTGGTCGACCATCGTGTTGACGGTGTTCTTCAGCTCCAGCATCTCGCCGGCCACATTGACGGTGACCTTCTGCGAGAGGTCGCCGTTGGCCACCGCGGTCGTCACCTGCGCGATGTCCCGGACCTGCGTGGTGAGATTCCGGAAGACCGTGTTCACCGAATCGGTGAGGTCCTTCCAGGTACCCGCGGCGCCCGGCACCTGCGCCTGGCCGCCGAGCAGACCCTTCGCACCGACCTCGCTCGCCACCCGGGTGACCTCGTCCGCGAAGGTCCGCAGGGTCTCGGTCATCTGGTTGATCGTTTCGGCGAGCTGGGCCACCTCGCCCCGCGCGCTCACCGTCACCTTCTGCGACAGGTCACCGCTGGCCACGGCCGTCGTCACCTGGGCGATCCCGCGCACCTGGGCGGTCAGGTTGCCCGCCATGGTGTTGACGGAGTCCGTCAGGTCCTTCCACACGCCCGCGACCCCGGGCACCTTCGCCTGGCCGCCCAGCTCGCCCTCCGTACCCACCTCGCGGGCGACCCGGGTCACCTCGGAGGAGAAGGAGGACAGCTGGTCCACCATGGTGTTCACGGTGTTCTTCAGCTGGAGCATCTCGCCGGCCACGTGCACGGTGACCTTGCGCGACAGATCGCCCTTGGCCACCGCCGTCGTGACGAGAGCAATGTCACGTACCTGCGCGGTGAGCCGGTACGCCATGGTGTTGACGGAATCGGTCAGGTCCTTCCAAGAACCGGACATTCCGCGCACCTGGGCCTGGCCGCCGAGCTTGCCCTCGGTACCGACCTCCAGCGCCACCCGGGTCACCTCGTCGGTGAACGCCGACAGCTGGTCGACCAGGTTGTTGACCGTCCGGCCGATCTTGAGGAACTCCCCGCGCAGCGGGTGCCCGACCCCTTCGGCGGCCTGCGTCCGCAGGTCCATCCGCTGGTCCAGATCGCCCTCGGCGACCGCGGAGAGCACCCGGCCCACCTCGGACACCGGCCGGGCCAGATCGTCCACCAGCTGGTTCGAGGCGTCGATCGCGGCCGCCCAGGAGCCCTCGCAGGCCCCCGTCTCCAGCCGCTCGCTCAGCTTGCCCTCGCGCCCCACCATCCGCCGGACCCGGGACAGCTCGCCGGTCAGGTGCAGGTTGCGGTCGGCAACCTCGTTGTAGACGGCGGCGATCTCCGCCATCACACCGTCGCCGGACACCGTCAGCCGCTTGCGGAAGTTCCCGTCCCGCATCGACACCAAAGCAGTGAGCAGCCGGTTCAGCGCGGCCGTATCGACTTCCGTCGTGCTGCCCCGCCGGGACCGTCCGCCCTTCGCACGCGCACCTGTCCTGCGCGCTGCTACGCCAGACTCCACCGTGTCCCTCCCGAAAGGGTCGACCGCCCACCAGGCCTCTGACTTCGTGCGACCCGGTTCTCCAAGCCTGCCCAGTGTTTCACCCCGGCCGAACCAGGCCATAACACTTCGGCACCTTCGCACACTGTCCGCACCCTGTGGAGGGAATACCGGACGACCGCACCGCACCGCCCGCGAAGGTAAGTAACCTGGCACCCGATGTCCAACCGCGGCGAAGGAGACTTGTGATCACGGCACGGGCGGCTGCCAACTTCGATCCACTCGGGCGCTCGGTCGCCGCCGCCCGCGCTTTCGTCCGCGACACCCTGCACGGCTGGGGCTTCGCGGACATCGTCGACGACGCCGTGGTCCTCACCAGCGAGCTGGTCACCAACGCGGTGGTGCACGCCGGAACCCGGGCCGAGGTCCTGTGCCTGCGCGCCGAGGACGGCGTACGCGTGGAGGTCGCCGACCGCTATCCGGAACGCGCCCTCCCGCTCCAGTACCCGGGAGACCGGCCGTACGCCGACCCGGACCGCGAGAGCGGCCGCGGCCTGATGCTCTGCGCCGCCCTCGCCACCCGCTGGGGCGTGGAGTACACCTCCACCCACAAACACGTGTGGTTCCGCCTCGACCTCCCGGACCGTCCGGTCGGTACCCGCTCCGCCGGGCCCGTGGTCCCCGACCAGCTGCTGCCCCTCGCCGAGAGCCGCGTACGGGTCGCCGTCGTCCAGATCGACGGCACGGACCGGATCAGCGCCTGGAACGATGACGCCGAGCAGATGTTCGGCCACCCCGGCGAGAAGACCGTGGGGCGTCCCCTCGCCGAACTCGCCGCCTGGCCCCAGACCCCCGGCACCGGCACCGGCATCGCCGAGGCCCTGCGCCTGTCCCGCTGGGAGGGCAGCTACGGCCTCCGCGGCGCCGACGGCCGGGTCATCCCCGTCTACGCCTCCCACCTGCGCGTTCGCGACGCCCACGGCGAGCCCTCCATCGTCTGCCTGCTCGTCCACGACGACGAGCGCGCCCTCCTGCAGACCCCGGTCAGGGTTCCCGTCGACGGGAGCCAGCTGACCGAGCAGCGCGCCGTGGACCCCTTCGAGATCTTCATCGGCTCCCCCGCCCCCGACGACCTCGACGGCCTGCTCCAGCGCACCGTGGAACGCGCCCGCGACCTCCTCGACGCCGACTCCGCCTTCCTCCTGCTGGCCACCGACGACGAGACCGAACTGGAGGTACGGGCCACCACCGGCCTGCCCTCCACCCGCCAGCGCTTCGCCCGCGTCCCCGTCGAGGCGGGCACCAACCGGTACGGCTCCGCCCGGATGCCCGCGGTCCACGACGACCTCGCCGCCGTCCCCGGGGCCGTCCCGCTGCTGGAATCCACCGGCATGCGCTCCGCGGTCACCGTCCCCCTCAAGGTCGAGGGCCGCCTCACCGGCTCCCTCGGCATCGCCGCCGAGGGCCCGGGCCGCTACTCCAACGAGGACGCCGTGCGCCTGCAGTTCGCGGCCGACCGGATCGCCCTCGCCGTCGAGTCCGCCCGCCTCGGCGAGCTGGAACGCCTGCGCCGCGGCTCCCTCTCCTTCCTCGTCGAGGCCTCCGACCTGCTCGCGGGCACCCTCGACCGCGATCAGACCCTCGCGCTGATGGCACAGATGACGGTGCCGACCCTGGCCACCTGGTGTGCCGTCTACACGATCGCCGACCAGTCCTCGGACCCCTTCCTCTCCTTCGTCCTGCACGAGGACGAGGAACGCATCGACGACCTCAAGGTCCTGCTGTCCCGGGTCCTCCCGCCGGAAGCCCTCCGCGAGGCGGGCGCCCGCCCCTGGCCCGAGGCCGCCGAGGCCGTCGGCGGCGAGACCGTCGTCCTGCCCCTGATGGCCCGCAACCGCGTCATCGGCCTGCTCACCCTCGGCAAGCCCAGCGAGGACCACTTCCGCCAGGAGATCCTCGAACTCGCCGAGGACCTCTCGCGCCGGGCCGCCCTCGCCCTCGACAACGCCCGCCTCTACTCCGAGCGCACCGCGATCAGCCGCTCGCTCCAGCGCAGCCTCCTCCCGCCCGGCTCCCCCGCCATCCCCGGCATCGAGGTCGAGGTCATCTACCGCGCGGCGGGCGAGGGCAACGAGGTGGGCGGCGACTTCTACGACGTCTTCCCGATCCGCACCGGTGTGTACGGCTTCGCCATCGGCGACGTCTGCGGTACGGGCCCAGAAGCCGCGGCGGTCACCGGCCTCGCCCGGCACGCGCTGCGCCTGCTCGCCCGTGAGGGCCTCGGCGGCCCGGCGGTCCTGGAGCGCCTCAACGCGGCCATCCTCGACGAGGGCGCCCGCAGCCGCTTCCTCACCCTCCTCTACGGAGAGCTCCACCCGCAGCCCGACGGCAGCGCCCTGATGAAGGTGGTCTGCGCGGGCCACCCGCTCCCGCTGCGCCTGCGCCCCGACGGCGAGGTCGTCCCGGCCGCGGAACCCCAGCCCCTGCTCGGCGTGATCGAGGACCTCGACCTCTACGAGCAGACCCTGACCCTGGACCCGGGCGATGTCCTGCTCTGCGTCACGGACGGCGTGACCGAACGCCGCGAGGGCACCCGGATGCTCGGCGACGACGGCCTCGCCGAGGTCCTGACCACCTGTACGGGCCTGACCGCGGGCGCGGTGGCCGCGCGCGTCCTGCGCGCGGTGGAACGCTTCGCCGCCGAACCCGCCTCGGACGACATGGCCATCCTCGCCTTCCGCGTCCCCCAGCCGCGCCCGGGAGACTGACCGTCCTTCCGGGGCCCCAGGAGCCCCCGGGGCCCCGGAAGCCGCCCGTATCGCGGAGGCCGGCGCGTGCGAACACCGCTTGCCGTCTCCCGAGGTCCGCTCCACCCGCGCCCTCGCGCTCCCGCTCGACACCCTGGCCCCTTGGGGCAGCCCCTGTGCCGGGTGCGCCGCGGGCCGTCCGTCGGCCGCGGCACGGCATTCACGTCCGGCGCTGCCTCGCTGCGCTGGATGCTGATCCACATGATCGAGGAAACGGCCCGGCACGCCGATCAGCTGGACACGAGCCGTGAACTCCTCGACGGCCGCGTCGGCTACTACTGGTCGTTCCTCCGGCGAACCTGCCGGGGAACGCAAGAAAGGCCCCCACCAATTGGTGGGGGCCTTTTTCTTTGGAGCCCTTTAACGGAATCGAACCGTTGACCTTCTCCTTACCATGGAGACGCTCTACCGACTGAGCTAAAAGGGCGGGTTGTTCGGCGGCGTCCTACTCTCCCACAGGGTCCCCCCTGCAGTACCATCGGCGCTGAAAGGCTTAGCTTCCGGGTTCGAAATGTAACCGGGCGTTTCCCTAACGCTATGACCACCGAAACTCTATGAAGTTAACCAAACCGGATATAGGCACAGTTCGTTACTTCAGAACTAACACAGTGGACGCGAGCAACTGAGGACAAGCCCTCGGCCTATTAGTACCAGTCAGCTCCACCCGTTGCCGGGCTTCCACATCTGGCCTATCAACCCAGTCGTCTACTGGGAGCCTT
>NZ_JASISO010000140.1 GCF_030063135.1 Streptomyces sp. G-G2 | reverse complement strand
GCCGGCGTCGAGTGCGGCAGCGATCATGTCCCGGGCGAGGTGCGGCTTCGTCGCGAACACCGTCTGTTCGGGTATGCCCGCCGCCGAGCGGCGGGGCCCGTCGGCGAACCAGCTGTCCTTGGGCAGGAAGAGCCGACGGTCGATCAGAGCGCGTCCGCGCGGTGACGCGTAGGCGAGGAACACCCCTATCTGGGAGTTCTCGATCCGTCCGGGGGCCCGTATTTCAATAAGTGTTCGGTAGAGGGGTGTTGGTGGGAGGCTGAGATATGACTCCGTGTCTGTCAGGCCGCGCTGCCACCCGCGCTCTGCGAACTAAGTTCGATCAGATCCTGCCGCACTTCGATGAGCGTCGCCGCCGGTTGTACCTGGCCAGTGAGGCGACGGCCCTCGGCCATGGCGGGATCGTCCGGGTCGCAACCGCCTCTGGCACCAGCACTGCCACCATCGCGCGAGGTATTGCCGAGCTGGCCGGTTGCTCGTCGCCGACCCGACGGGTCCGGGCTCCAGGCGGGGGCCGCAAGCGGCTG
>NZ_JASISO010000013.1 GCF_030063135.1 Streptomyces sp. G-G2 | reverse complement strand
GTTCACCACCTCCGACCTGGACGATCTGCTGGCCAGACTCGACCGACACTCTCTCGACCGACAGGAAGAATCCTCCACCGCACCGACTGCTTGATCAACCCCCGAAGGACTTCGCGCGTCGACCACTTAGCCTTCGCGCAGGGCGCGAACGGCCTCCTCGACGCGCTTGCCGTAGTCGGCGTCGGCGGCGTGGAAGTGAGCCAGGTTCTTCTCGATGACGTCCTCGAGGGTGACCTGCGAGAGGCCACCGGCGATGTTCGCCACCAGACGCAGCTTGGCGTCCTCGGACATCAGGCGGTAGAGCTCACCGGCCTGGAAGAAGTCGTCGTCCTTGGTGTGGGCCGGGGCCTCGTGCGTGCCCGTGTAGCCACTGACCGCGAGCGGGGCGCCGAGCGCCAGACCCGTCTCGGCCGGACCCTGGTGCGAGTTGGGCTCGTAGTTCTTGTCGTGGCGCGAACCGTTGCGCAGCGCCATGACACCGTCGCGCCCGTAGTTCTCGGCCTTCGACGCCTTCGGGGCGTTGACCGGCAGCAGGGTGTGGTTCACACCGAGGCGGTAGCGCTGGGCGTCGGCGTACGCGAAGAGACGACCCTGGAGCATCTTGTCCGGCGAGGCGGTGATGCCCGGGACGAAGTTGTTCGGGGAGAACGCCGCCTGCTCGACCTCGGCGAAGACGTTGTCCGGGTTGCGGTCGAGGACCAGACGGCCCACGCGCTGCAGCGGGTAGTCGCTGTGCGGCCACACCTTGGTGAGGTCGAACGGGTTGAAGCGGTAGTCCGCGGCCTCGGCGGCGGGCATGACCTGGACGTAGAGGGTCCAGCTCGGGTTCACGCCGCGCTCGATGGCCTGGAGCAGGTCGGTCTGGTGCGAGTTCGCGTCGGAACCGGCCAGCTCGGCGCCCTGCTCGGCGGAGAGGCAGCGGATGCCCTGGTTCGTCTTGAAGTGGTACTTGACGAAGAAGGCCTCGCCCTGGGCGTTGGTCCACTGGTACGTGTGGGAGCCGTAGCCGTTCATGTGACGGTACGACGCCGGGATACCGCGGTCACCCATCAGCCAGGTGATCTGGTGCGTCGCCTCGGGGGCGTGCGCCCAGAAGTCCCAGACGTTGTCCGGCTCCTGCTTGCCCGTGAAGGGGTCGCGCTTCTGGGAGTGGATGAAGTCGGGGAACTTGATCGGGTCCTTGATGAAGAACACCGGGGTGTTGTTACCGACGAGGTCGTAGTTGCCCTCTTCGGTGTAGAACTTCAGCGCGAAACCGCGGGGGTCACGCACGGCGTCGGCGCCACCGAGCGAGTCGGCGACGGTGGAGAACCGCAGGAAGGTCTTGGTCTTCTTGCCGACCGTGTTCAGGAACGCGGCGCTGGTGTACGCGGTGACGTCGTCCGTCACCTCGAAGTGGCCGTAGGCGGCCGAACCGCGGGCGTGCACCACGCGCTCCGGGATGCGCTCGCGGTTGAAGCGGGCGAGCTTCTCCAGGAGCTGCTGGTCCTGGACCAGCAGGGGGCCACCGACGCCGGCGGTAGCGGAGTTCTGGTTGTCGGCGACCGGGGCGCCAGACTCGGTCGTCAGCGTGCGCTTCGACATGGTGACCTTCCGTACGGAAAACTGCTGACGGAAATCGTCTTCCGTCATGCGGAACAGCCTAAATTCGGCGTGATCGTGGCGTCAACAGTTTGTTGAAAAGAAAGATTGAGGAGAGGTGATCCGGACGGTGCCGGCGCTTGGGCGCGACAGGACAGGTGTCAGCACCGGCACCATCCGGAAACTCAGGTCCCCGCGAGCGGGGAGGAGCGCGGCCCGGAGAGCGGGCCGCGGGCTCAGATCTGGGCGCCGGAGAGGCGCTCGACCGCGCGCAGCAGCGCGGAGTGGTCCAGGGCGCCGTCACCCTGGGCGCGCAGCGAGGCGACCAGCTGGGCGACGACCGCGCCGACCGGGAGGGCCGCACCGACGTTGCGGGCGGCGTCGGTGACGATGCCCATGTCCTTGTGGTGCAGGTCGATCCGGAAACCGGGCTTGAAGTCGCGGTTCAGGAAGTTGTCCTTCTTGCGGGTCAGGACCGTGGAACCGGCCAGACCACCGTTGAGGACGTCCAGGGCGGCCTGGAGGTTCACGCCGGACTTCTCCAGGAAGACGACGGCCTCGGCGCACGCCTGGATGTTCACCGCGACGATGAGCTGGTTCGCGGCCTTGACCGTCTGGCCGGAGCCGTGCGGGCCGCAGAGCACGATGGTCTTGCCGAGGGCCTCGAGGATCGGGAGCGCCTCGTCGAAGTCGGCCTGCTCGCCGCCGACCATGATCGACAGTACGGCCTCGATGGCACCGGCCTCGCCGCCGGAGACGGGCGCGTCGATGACGCGAATGCCCTTCTCGGCGGCGTTCTTCGCCAGGTCGATCGAGGTCTGCGGGGTGATCGAGGACATGTCCACGATCAGCGCGCCGGACTTGGCGTTCTCGAGGATGCCGTTCTCGCCGTAGGAGATGGCCTCGACCTGCGGGGAGGCGGGCACCATCGTGATGATGACGTCGGCGTCCTTGACGGCCTCGGCGATCGAGCCGGCCACGCCGCCGCCGGCGGCGGCCAGGCGGTCCAGCTTGTCCTGCTCCAGCGTGAAGCCGGTGACCGAGTAGCCGGCCTTCAGGAGGTTCTCGGCCATGGGGGAGCCCATGATGCCGAGACCGATCCAGGCGATCGACGGACGCGCGGTGGGGTTGCTCATGATGAGGGTCCTTCTCTTAATGCTTTGTACGAAAAGTGTGTGGCGTGCCTGGCTGATCGCCCGGACTTTGTCCGCTACTTCGCGGCGCGGGCCTCGGTGGCGAGCCACTCGAAGGACGCGGCGGCGTCGGCGGCCTTGTACTCGAGGCCTACGTAGCCCTCGTATCCGGCCTTCTTCAGCTGGTCCAGCAGCTCCTCGAGAGGCAGCTCGCCGGTGCCGGGGGCACCGCGTCCCGGCTTGTCCGCGATCTGGACGTGGCCGGTCTTGGCGGCGTACTTTTCGATGACCTCGGAGAGGTCCTCATCGTTCATCGCCAGGTGGTACAGGTCGAGCAGGAACTTGGCGTTGCCGAGGCCGGTGGCCTCGTTCACCTTGTCCACGACCTCGATGCCGGCCGGGGCGCTCACCAGCGGGTAGAGCGGCGACTCGGGCTTGTTCAGGGTCTCGATCAGGAGGATCGCCCCGACCCGGTCTGCGGCTTGCGCCGCCACGACCAGGTTCTTCAGGGCCAGCTCGTCCTGGACGGCCGGGTCCACACCCTCGACGCGGTTGCCGTAGAGGGCGTTCAGGGCCTTGCAGCCGACCGAGGCGGCGAAGTCCGCGGCCACGTCGATGTTGGCGTTGAAGCGGTCCGACTCCTCGCCGGGCACGGATACCGCGCCGCGGTCCGGCCCCGGCAGCTGGCCGGCGTAGAAGTTCAGGCCCACCAGCTGGGTGCCGGCGTCCTCAAGAGCCTTCTTGAGGACGCCGAGCTCCGACTGGGCGGGGGTGGGGGTTTCGATCCAGGGCCACCACAGCTCGACCGCCGTGAAGCCCGCCGCGGCGGCAGCCGCGGGACGCTCCAGAAGCGGGAGTTCCGTGAAGAGGATCGAGAGGTTCACATCGAAGCGCTGGTCCGTGTATCCCATGAGGGGTGTGCGCTCCTTCCGTATCGCGGAAGTTGTTTTCTGCTTGATGGAAGACTGCATCGAGGTTCGCGTGGCTGTCAAGTACGGACCGCCGAAAAGTCATGCCCGCCCGCCACCCGGCCGCCGCCCCTCGAGGGAGCGCTTCGCACCACCCCCCTCGCTTGGGTAGGTTGACCGTTGTGCGATTGAGAGTGGAGTTCACGACCGAGCCCTTCGACCTCGAAGAGGCCCCCGCCCATGCCCTGGCCGCCCGCGAGGTCATCCAGAGGGCGCGACTGGACGCGGTGGACGTCGGCCCGTTCGGCAACACGGCCGAGGGTGAGACCGCGGACGTGCTGGACGCGGTGGCCGCGCTGCTGCGCGACGCGCTGGGCGCCGGGGCGACCCGGGTGTCCCTCCAGGTGAACGTGATCGAGGAGGGCACCCCGTGACCGAGCCCCTCGATCACCCCTTCGTCACCGCGGTCAAGCCTCTGGTGGACGCGATGGGCGGCGAGCTGATGGACCCTGCCCTGGCCCAGCCCGACGACGTCGTGCTCGCCTGGGAGGGGCAGGACCTGCTCGCCGTACGGCTTCCGCAGCTGTCCGACTCGCTGGACCGCATCCTGGCCGCCCTGGAGCGTCGCCACGGCGTACCTTTGGCCCAGCTGGACCGGAAGTCCAAGCAGGACGTCGTACGGATACTGGAGGCGCGGGGCGCCTTCTCCGTGCGGCACGGTGTGGAGACGGTCGCGGGCGCCCTGGGCGTAAGCCGCTTCACCGTCTACAACTACTTGAACAGGGAAAACCCCAATAAGCGGAGCCCGGAGTGAACGCCGTCTGACCCACGGTGACGAGCCGCCGCCCAATTCATCCGGGCGGCGGCTTTTGTGTACGGGAAGTTTCAACAAAGTGTTGACGCCGTGTTGTCGAGGGCGTTAGCTATGCCCAGCCCGTTAAGCAACAAGGCCACGGAGGCCTACCGTGACTTCGAGTCCGACCCCGGGTCTCACCCGGATCAACACCTTGGACGACAGCGCGGCCACGGCTGAGCTGCACGAGGTGTGCGCCAGTTCGGCATGGGGGAGCAAGCTGCTCGCCCAGCGCCCCTTCATCAGCGTCGACGCCCTCTTCTCGGCCAACGAGTCCGCCATGGCGGAACTGACCGCCGAGGACCTGGGCGAGGCGATGGGGGGCCACGCGCCGATCGGCCGGCCGAAGCCTGGTGACCCGACCTCCGCCCGCGAACAGCGGGGGATGGCCGGCGCTTCCGAAGAGCTGAAGTCCGAGCTGCTCGAACTGAACCTGGCGTACCAGGAGAAGTTCGGTCACGTCTTCCTCATCTGTGCCACCGGTGCGACCGGTGCGTTCATGCGGGACGCGGTCAAGAGCCGGATCGGGAACTCGCCGGAGCAGGAGCGAGAGATCGCCCGCGGTGAGCTCGTGAAGATCAACCGGATTCGCCTGACCCGACTCGTCGAGGAAGAGAGCGCATGAGCACCGACACCACCGCTTCCGTGTCCACGCACATCCTGGACACGAGCATCGGCCGCCCCGCCGGAGGCGTGGCCATCTCCCTGTCGGCCCGTACGGGCCTCGACGGCGAGTGGTCCGCCCTGGGTGGCTCCGCCACCGACGCGGACGGCCGCTGCAAGGACCTGCCGGCCCTGCCGGAAGGCACCACCCACGTACGGCTCGACTTCGAGACCGAGACGTACTTCTTGAACAAGCACAGTCCTAAGAAGCAAGCCGAGGCGCAGCAGGACGCCCCCCGCGTAAGGGACAGCGGTGCGTTCTTCCCCGAGGTGACCATTACCTTCTCGGTCAACCCGGGCGAGCATTACCACGTACCGCTGCTGCTCAACCCGTTCGGCTACTCCGTTTACCGAGGGAGCTAGCAGACATGCCCACGATTCTCGGCCAGAACCAGTACGGCAAAGCAGAGAACCGCGTAGTCAAGATCACGCGGGACGGCGACACCCATCACATCAAGGACCTGAACGTCTCGGTCGCCCTCTCGGGCGACATGGACGACGTCCACTACTCCGGCTCGAACGCGAACGTCCTTCCGACGGACACCACCAAGAACACGGTGTACGCGTTCGCCAAGGAGTACGGCATCGAGTCCGCCGAGCAGTTCGGCATCCACCTGGCGCGCTGGTTCGTCAACAGCCAGGAGCCGATCCAGAAGGCCCGGATCCGGATCGAGGAGTACTCCTGGAGCCGGATCGCCACCTCGGACGCCAACTCGAAGTTCATCGGCTCCGACGAGGTGAACCACTCCTTCGTCCGCGAGGGCATGGAGACCCGGGTCACCCAGATCACGTACGACGGTCAGAACTGGGAGGTCATCTCGGGCCTCAAGGACCTGGTCGTCATGAACTCCACGAACTCCGAGTTCTGGGGTTACGTGAAGGACAAGTACACGACGCTCAAGGAAGCCTACGACCGCATCCTGGCCACCCAGGTGTCGGCCCGCTGGCGCTTCAACTGGTCGGACGACGAGCAGCGGATGCCCAACTGGGAGAAGTCCTACGCCGAGACCCGCAAGCACATGCTGCAGGCCTTCGCGGAGACCTACTCCCTCTCGCTGCAGCAGACCCTGTACCAGATGGGTTCGCGCATCATCAACCACCGTTCGGAGATCGACGAGGTCCGCTTCTCGCTCCCGAACAAGCACCACTTCCTCGTCGACCTGGAGCCCTTCGGCCTCAAGAACGACAACGAGGTCTACTTCGCCGCGGACCGGCCGTACGGTCTGATCGAGGCAACGGTTCTCCGGGACGGCGTCGACGCCCGTATCCCCGTGGACATGACCAACCTCTGACGCGGCACGCGTGTCCCGGGGCTCCGCAGTGGCCCCGGGACGGCGCGACACTCTTCAGCTTCCTGAATCGGCACCCGGACGCACCACACGGGGCGGCAGTACTGTCAGCTGTCAAGGCCCCCGGCTCCGGCACTCAAAACCCTGGGCTTTGCCGTGCCCGTACCGCCACTGAAAGCACGAGGAAGTCCCATGGCAGCATCGGCAGCCATTGACGGCGCGGTAGAGCGCATCGTCATCGAGAACTGTGCGATTGCGACCGTCGACGCGAAGGACACCGAGTACGCCTCGGGACACGTCGTCGTCGCCGGCAACAAGATCGAGTCCATCGGCGCGGGCAAGGCCCCCGAGAACCTCGAGAACGTCGTCCGCCGCATCGACGGCACCGGACACCTCGTGACCCCCGGTCTGGTCAACACGCACCACCACTTCTACCAGTGGATCACGCGTGGTCTGGCCACCGACCACAACCTCTTCAACTGGCTCGTCGCGCTGTACCCGACCTGGGCGCGCATCGACGAGCAGATGACGTACACGGCCGCCCAGGGCTCCCTGGCGATGATGGCCAAGGGTGGTGTGACCACCGCGATGGACCACCACTACGTCTTCCCCAAGGGCTCCGGCGACCTCTCCGGCTCGATCATCCGTGCCGCGTCCGAGATGGGTGTCCGCTTCACCCTGGCCCGTGGCTCGATGGACCGCAGCGAGAAGGACGGCGGCCTGCCGCCGGACCACGCGGTCGAGACCCTCGAAGGCGCGCTCGCCGACACCGAGGCGACCGTGAAGAGGTACCACGACTACTCCTTCGACGCGATGACCCAGGTCGCCGTCGCCCCGTGCTCCCCCTTCTCGGTCTCCACCGAGCTGCTGAAGCAGGGCGCCGAGCTGGCCCGCCGCCTGGGTGTGCGGATGCACACGCACGGCTCGGAGACCGTCGAGGAAGAGCAGTTCTGCAAGGAGCTGTTCGGCATGGGCCCGACCGACTACTTCGAGTCGACCGGCTGGCTCGGCGAGGACGTGTGGATGGCGCACAGCGTCCACATGAACGACTCCGACATCGCCGCGTTCGCCCGTACCAAGACCGGTGTGGCGCACTGCCCGTCCTCCAACGCGCGGCTGGCCGCGGGCATCGCCCGGGTCCCGGACATGCTGGCCGCCGGTGTCCCGGTCGGCCTCGGCGTGGACGGCACCGCCTCCAACGAGTCCGGTGAGCTGCACACCGAGCTGCGCAACGCGCTGCTCATCAACCGCCTGAACCCGGTCCACCGCGAGCGCGCCCTCAACGCGCGCCAGGCCCTGCGCCTCGGTACGTACGGTGGCGCCCAGGTACTCGGCCGCGCCGACAACATCGGTTCGCTGGAGGTCGGCAAGTGCGCCGACCTGGTGATGTGGAACCTGAGCACCCTCGCGCACTCGTCCATCGCCGACCCGGTCACCGCCCTGGTGTTCGGTGCCGCCGCCCCGGTGACCCTGTCGCTGGTCAACGGCAAGCAGATCGTCGAGAACAACCGACTCCTCTTCGCCGACGAGGACGCCATCGCGGTGTCCACCCGGGAAGAGGCCCAGCGCCTCGCGCGGATCTCCGCGCAGGCCTGACCCAAGGAGTCCGGTCGGGGGGGACGGCCCCCGTCCGGTCGCCGCGGACCCGAGCGGGGTCCGCGGCAGCCGGTCCCGGGTGGTGCCGGAGCATTCCACGGCGCCCCCGGGGACGGTGACTCGTGACACTTGCTCAGCAGTACGTGCCCCGCAGCACCTGCTCCGCAGTACGTGCCCCGCGCCACTGCCACGGCACCTCCAGCCCTCGTGCGGTCCTGCCTGGCGAAACGACTCGGGCGAATCGTTTCCTCTCACGGCCTCCCCCGCATCCCCCCACACACACCCGCACCCCCCACCACTGAACACAGCTTCACAAGGCTCGACTCGCACAGCTTTCGCACCACCTCCAAGACACCCACGTCACTGCCGACGTGTTTAACCGACCGGAGGAAGCCGTGGCCGCAACGCCCAGGTTTCGCAAAGACGCAGTCGCAGTACCGGAGGAGAAGCACCCGGTCGACGAGACCCTGCCTCCGCTGAAAATGTTCACGAGCGGTCTTCAGCACGTGGCCGCCATGTACGCCGGTGTAGTAGCCCCACCCATGATCGTCGGGCCCGCCGTCGGTCTTTCCCCGACCGAGACCGCCTTCCTGATGGGCGCCTCGCTCTTCACCGCAGGACTCGCCACCCTCCTCCAGACCCTCGGAGTCTGGAAGATCGGCGCCAAGCTCCCCTTCGTCAACGGCGTCTCGTTCGCCGGTGTGACCCCGATGATCGCCATCGGCAAGGGCGAGGGCGCCGATGCCATCCCCATCATCTTCGGCGCCATCATGGTCGCCGGACTCGTGGGCTTCTTCGCGGCCCCCTACTTCGGCAAGCTCGTCCGGTTCTTCCCGCCGGTCGTCACCGGTACGGTGATCACCCTCATCGGGATCTCGCTGCTCCCGGTGGCCTTCAACTGGTCGCAGGGCGGCAACCGCACCGCCACCGACTACGGCTCGATGAAGAACATCGGGATGGCGGCCGTCACCCTGGTCATCGTCCTGGTGATGCGCAAGTTCCTGCGCGGCTTCCTCCAGCAGATCGCCATCCTGCTCGGTCTGGTGGCGGGCACGCTGATCGCGATCCCGCTGAACATGACCAACTTCGACCCCATCAAGCACGCGGACCTGGTCGGCTTCCCGACCCCGTTCCACTTCGGGGCCCCGCAGTTCCAGGTCGCCGCCATCATCTCCATGTGCATCGTCATGCTGGTCTGCATGACCGAGTCCACCGCCGACATCCTGGCCCTGGGCAAGATAGTCGGCCGTCCGGCGGACGCGAGGACCATCGAGGGCGGGCTGCGCGCCGACACCCTCGGCAGCGCCATCAGCCCGCTGTTCAACGGGTTCATGTGCAGCGCCTTCGCACAGAACATCGGTCTGGTCGCCATGACCAAGGTACGCAGCAGGTTCGTGGTCGCGGCCGGTGGCGGCATCCTGATCCTGCTGGGGCTGTGCCCGATGGCGGCGTCCGTCATCGCCCTGGTCCCGCTGCCGGTCCTCGGCGGCGCGGGCATCGTCCTCTTCGGCTCGGTCGCGGCCAGCGGCATCCAGACCCTGGCGGGCGCGGCCATGGAGAAGGGCGAGAACGCCCTGATCGTCGCCGCCTCCATCGGGATCGGTCTGATCCCGATCGCGGCGCCGGGCTTCTACCACGCCTTCCCGAAGGACCTGTTGGTGGTCCTCGACTCCGGCATCAGCACGGGCTGCGTGGTGGCCATCGTGCTGAACCTGGCCTTCAACCACCTGGGCAACCGGAAGGACGCGGCGACCGCCGCGGTCCCCGAGGCGGTCCCGGTGCACTGAGGCACCGTTCGGCGGCGCGCACGCCACCCACTGCGGGTGTGGCGTGCGCGCCGCCGAACGCGGGCTTCTCCGCAACGTGCTCGGCGCCGCCGCCGGGACGCGCTATCCGGGCTGCTTGACGCAGGTGCGGTCCTTCGTCGGCAGGGCGCCGGTGGCGAGGTACCCGTTGACCGCGTCGTCCACGCACGTGCTGCCGTAGCGCCCGAAGAGACCGTGCCGGTTGGCGCCCTCAAGGGTGACCAGCCGCGAACCCGGCAGTTGGCGGTGCAGCTCGACGCTGCTCTTGTACGTGGTGCGGGGATCGCCGTCGGCGGCCACGATCAGCGCCCGGGCACCCCTCGTGATCCGCGTGGGTTCCTCGCGCGGCCGGTCCCAGAAGGCGCACGGGCCGATGGTGTCGGTCAGCGGTCCGAACAGCGGGTGCGCGGCCCGGCCTCGCTCGATGTCCCGCCAGTAGACCTCGGGGTCGTGCGGCGCGGCCGCGTCCCCGCACAGGATCGCGAACTGGGCGCCCGTGGGCTCGGATCCGCCGTGCAGCAAGTACCGCAGCGTCGCGGCGAACCTCGGCGACAGCGTGGTCGGCGCGCCCTGCGCCGCCCTGTTCAGTACGGAGACCTGCTCACCGAGGTCCGCCCGCGTCGGGTCGCCGTCGTCGGCGAGGGCCGAGAAGAGGAGGGTCGGCACCTGGGTGTCGTCGATCCGGAAGGAGTCGGGGGCGGCGCCGATGGTCAACGGGCCGCGCGCGGACGCCGCGTAGACGCGGTCGACGGTGGCGAGCACCTCGGCTCCGGTACGCCCGAGCCCGTAGGTGTCGTGGCGCCCGGCCGCCCAGGCGGCCCAGTCGGAGAGCGCCTTCTCGCTCTCGCGCTCGGAGCCCTTCAGCAGCCGGGGCCGGTAGTCGCCCGGGGCCATCGCCCCGTCGAGCACCATCCGGTCGTAGCGGCCGGGGAACATCTGGGTGTAGACCGTGCCCAGGTAGGTGCCGTAGGAGTAGCCGAGGTAGGAGATCTCGCGCTCGCCGAGCGCGCCCCGGATGACGTCCATGTCGCGGGCCGTGTTGCGGGTGCTGACGTACGGGAGGACCGAGGCGTCGGCGGCCCGGCACTGGTCGGCCAGGCCCTTCTGGAAGGTGACCTGACGGTCGAAGCCCGCCCGCCCGGCCCCGGCCGAGAACCAGGCCATCGGGACGGGCCAGCCGCAGTCGAGGGGGGTGCTGCGGCCGACGAAGCGCGGGTCGAAGCCGATGATGTCGAAGCGGGCGCCGACCTCCTTCATCGAGGCCCTGGCCGTCGGCGGGGAGGCGACCGCGGGGCCGCCGGGCCCGCCGTTGTTGAGCAGGATCGCACCGATGCGGTGGCGGGTGTCGGTGGCCTTCAGGCGGGAGAGCGCCACCGTGATCGTGCGCCCCCGGGGAGCGCTGTAGTCCAGCGGTACGGTCAGGTCCGCGCACCGCACAGCGGCCCGGTCCAGATCGCGGCCCGCCGTGTCGCCGGGTCCCTCGACGCAGCTGCCCCAGCGCAGCCGCTGCCGGTAGTACCGGTCGAGCCCGGCTCCCGGGCCGTTGCTCACGGAGGACCCGGCGGGCGCGGCCGCGGCCCGGGCGGGGGAGGTGGTGAGGCAGGCGGCGAGCGCGGCGGTGAGGGCGAGGCCCAGGGCGCTGGCGCGGCGCGCGGCGGGGCGGAGGGTGCTCACGGGGTCTCCTGGGGCTGGGGCGTACGGGTGGCGGCCTCGGTGCGGCCGCATGCCCCGAGGCTAGGGAGCCGCACCGGTACGGCACATCGCCCACGGGCCCGAGGACCCCGGTCCCGGACGCCCCTTCCGTGCGGGAGCCGCGGCCCGGTCCGGCCTCCTCCTCGGGAGGGAGGGGCCGCACCCGTCAAGGGCGGCTGGGGTCCTGGGCGGGGTTCCAGAGCATCAGGTTGCTCATCAGCTCGGCCTGCTCGATCGCGTCGTCGAGGGCGTGGTGCGTGTGCCGCCGCGCCGGGAGCAGCTCGGGCGCCATCGTGCGCTTGGCGACCGAACGCAGCGGCACGCGCGCCTTCGTGGCGTACAGCGTCTTCATGTCCAGGCAGCCGGAGTGCCCGAAGGGGCTCTCGCCGCCGAACCGCATCAGGTACCAGTACAGGAACGTCCAGTCGTACGACGCCGGGTAGCCGCACATCACGGCCCGGGCCCCCGCGCAGACCTCACGCACCCAGGAGCGGAACTCGTCCATGGCCAGGGCCGGTTCGCAGCCCTCCCGGACCAGCCGGGCGCGGTCGAGTCCGCTGACGGCCAGCGCCTGCGGCACGAACTCCGCGCTGATCGGCCGTAGTTGGCGGTAGAAGGTGTGCTGCTCCGGGTCGGCGGCGGTGTACGCCGCGCCGTCCTGGCGCCCCGCGACGGCGGCCCCGAAGCTGATCATCGAGTACGGGCCGGGGATCGGCCCGTCGGCCTCGATGTCGACGGAGAGGTAGAGACTGGGGCGCGCGGGACGCGCGGTACGTGCTGCCATGCCCGGAGCATGGCAGCCGTACCGCGCGCGATCACCCGATTTTTGTCCACCGGGCACGATCCGCTACGGCACTAGTTGGCCGGGGCCAGGTACATCCCGCTCTGGTCGCTCCCGGCCGTGTTGCGGCAGCCGAAGCCGCCGGTCGCGGGCTGGGCGTAGATCAGCGAGAGGCAGCGCCCGACGGCCAGCTGGCCGAAGTAGTTCGGGTGCATGTCCTCCTGGATCGGTCCCTGCGTCTGGCTGCTGTCGATCCACCGCGCCCACTCGCTCGTCTTGGCCGAGGCGGGGGCCGCCGTGGTGACCTGCTTGCTCGCCTTCGCGCAGACCTCCCGGCCCTGCATCATGTCCCGCAGGTCCAGGAACTGCGCGCCCTTGGCACTCGCCACGGCCTTCAGCCGGTCCGCGATCTGCGGTACGAGCGAATCGCGCGCCCAGTCGGAGTCCTTGTTCCAGAACGGGCAGCCGCCGGTGTTCAGGCGGCTCCAGTCGCTCTGCGTGTAACGGTTCTCAGCGCCGCGCGGGATCGGCGACGGGTAGGACTGCAGCACGATCCGGTACGCGGAGTCGGCGTAACCGGCGCCGCGCATCACCGCGCGGATCTCGTCGACCGACGTGCCGACCTTCGCCATCACCCCGTCCATCTTCTGGGTGACCACCGCCTGCTGGTCGTCGTAGCAGTAGGAGCCCCAGAGCACGAAGTCGTACGCGCACTCCTGGATGATGTCGGCGAAGCCGAGGTCGTTGCCGCCCACGGACAGTGCGATGACCTTGACGTTGTTCGTGGCGGCCACCCCGGCGAGCTGATCGGCCTGCGGGGCCTCGCCCTTGAAGGCCACGCCGCCGTTGGACGCGCGGAACACGTTGTCGGTGACGGCCCCGGAGCAGGCCAGGTTGACCGCCACGTCGGCGATCGGCCCGGCGCTGCGCACCTCGGCGGAGTCCGAGCGGTCGCACCCGTTCGCGGTGGCGCCGTACACCTTCGACGGGTCGTAGCTGCTGCCGCTGACCCAGGCCCGGTCGGTGCCCGTACGGCTGCCGCTGTTGGTCAGGCTGTTGCCCTTCCAGCGTCCGCCCTCGCCCGAGATGTAGCTGTCGCCCATGGAGACGACGGCGGTGGGCCCGTTCCCCGGACTGGCGGCCGAGGTCCCGGCCCCGCCCGCCAGGAGCGCGCTGACGGCGAGCGGGACGACCATCCCGGCCCCGGCGAGCCGTCGCACACGGCTGCCGGCCCGGTTCTTGCTGACGTTGCGGAATCCGATCACTGCGGAACTCCTGCGGTCGGCCACGCCGGAGTCGGGAACAACTCCGGTGTATGGCTGTGTAAGTGGGGGTACCGCCGGCCGGTGGCAACCGGAAAGGTGACACGCCGCACGTTGTTACCGCTAGGTAGCCGCAGATTACGATGATGTAACGCCCGACCGTCCGTTCGGTCAGCGGACGCGCCGGCGCCCCCGGAGTCTCGGGCTCCGGGGGCGCCGGGGGCGAACTGCCCCACAAGAACTATGCGTTCGCGAAGGTCATCGCCGAGGCGGCCGGCACGTGCGGCCCGGCCCCGGTCCCGGCGGCACTGTTCGCGAGAACGACTGCGCCCCCGGCGCCAAGGGGCGTCGGGGGCGCAGTCGTTGATCCGGCCGCTGTGCGATTCAGCCGAAGCGGGGGTGTCAGCCGATGAGCTGGTCGTACGCGGGGAGAGTGAGGAAGTCCGCGTAGTCCGCGTCGAGGGAGACCTGGAGCAGGAGGTCGTGGGCCTGCTGCCACTTGCCGTTCGCGAAGGCCTCCTCGCCGACCTCGGCGCGGATCGCGGAGAGTTCGGCGGCGGCGATCTCGCGGGCCAGGTCCGCGGTGGCCAGGGTGCCGTTCTCGAAGACGACACCCGCGTTGATCCACTGCCAGATCTGCGAGCGCGAGATCTCGGCGGTGGCCGCGTCCTCCATCAGGCCGAAGATGCCGACCGCGCCCAGGCCGCGCAGCCAGGCCTCGATGTAGCGGATGCCGACCTGGACGGCGTTGCGCAGGCCGTCGTAGGTCGGGCGCGCGTCCAGGGAGTCGATCGCGATCAGATCGCCGGGGGCGACCGCGACGTCCTCGCGCAGGCGGTGCTTCTGGTTCGGCTGCGCGCCGAGCACGGCGTCGAAGGAGGCCATGGCGATCGGGACCAGGTCGGGGTGGGCGACCCAGGAGCCGTCGAAGCCGTCGCCCGCCTCGCGGTCCTTGTCGGCCTTGACCTTCTCGAAGGCGACCTTGTTGATCTCGGCGTCCTTGCGGGACGGGATGAAGGCCGCCATGCCGCCGATGGCGTGCGCGCCGCGCTTGTGGCAGGTGCGGACCAGCAGCTCGGTGTACGCCCGCATGAACGGGGCGGTCATCGTCACCGCGTTGCGGTCCGGCAGGACGAACTTCTCGCCGCCGTCGCGGAAGTTCTTCACGATCGAGAAGAGGTAGTCCCAGCGGCCCGCGTTCAGGCCCGCCGCGTGGTCGCGCAGCTCGTAGAGGATCTCCTCCATCTCGTACGCGGCGGTGATGGTCTCGATCAGGACGGTCGCGCGGACGGTGCCCTGCGGGATGCCGACGTAGTCCTGCGCGAAGACGAAGATCTCGTTCCAGAGGCGCGCCTCCAGGTGGGACTCGGTCTTCGGCAGGTAGAAGTAGGGGCCCTTGCCGAGGTCGATCAGGCGCTGCGCGTTGTGGAAGAAGTAGAGGCCGAAGTCCACGAGGGCGCCGGGGACCGGGACGCCGTCGATCTGGAGGTGGCGCTCGTTGAGGTGCCAGCCGCGGGGGCGCATCACGACGGTCGCGAGCTGGTCGGCGGGCTTGAGGGCGTACGACTTGCCCGTGCGCGCGTCGGTGAAGTCGATCCGGCGCTCGTAGGCGTCGATCAGGTTGAGCTGGCCGGTGACGACGTTCTCCCAGGTGGGAGCAGAGGCGTCCTCGAAGTCCGCGAGCCAGACCCTGGCGCCCGAGTTCAGGGCGTTGATGGTCATCTTCCGGTCCGTGGGACCGGTGATCTCCACGCGGCGGTCGTTGAGCGCGGCCGGGGCCGGCGCGACCTTCCAGTCGCCCTCACGGATCTGTGCGGTATCCGGGAGGAAGTCGAGGCTGGAGGTGCGGGCGATCTCGGCGCGCCGCTCGGCGCGGCGGGCGAGCAGCTCGTCGCGGCGCGGGGTGAACCGCCGGTGCAACTCGGCCACGAAGGCGAGGGCCGCTTCGGTGAGGACTTCGTCCTGCCGGGGCAGGGGCTCGGCGTCGACGATGGCCAGCGGGGACGGCGCTGGTGCGGACATATCTGTCACTCCTTCAGCGGCGGTGCCTGGCGGCCGCGGGGGAATGCTCGCGCGTGCGGCACGCAGTGCCGCTGACTGGTGAGAGTTCCGGGAAACGGTCGCGGGCGCCGTCTGTGGTTCAGGGCGCTTCTGACCAGTGGATAGTAATTTCCTCATGGTGGAAGTTCAATGGTTTGTTGATGTCGAGATTCTCCGGTTCGACAGATTCCGCCTTCCAGTGGCCCTGAGTGCCACGCCGGTCACGCACCGGTCACACCCCGTTCGGCCCGGGCCCCACCAGGGCTCAGGCCAGACGTGCCAGGTCCGCGGGCGTGTCGATGTCGAAGGCCTCCGCTACGTCCGCGCACTCCACGAGAACGAGTTCGTCGGCGTGTCGCGAAAGGTGCACCCGCGCTCCCTTGTCGCCCGTCGCCGTCGCCGCGATGTCCGCCCACCGGTCCGCCCCGAAGAGCACCGGGTGGCCGCGCTCGCCCGCGTAGGCCGCCGCGACCAGACTCGTGGGGGAGCGGTACGCCTCCCGCACCCGCGCCACCGCCCGCGCGCCGATGCCCGGCTGGTCCACCAGGCAGACCAGGGCCGCGTGGGCTCCCGTACCGGCCAACGAGGCCAGTCCGGCGCGCAGCGACGAGCCCATGCCCTCGGCCCAGTCGGGGTTGTCGGTCACCACGCAGCCCGTGAGGTCGGCCCGCTCGCGCACCTCGGCCGCCGAGGCGCCCAGCACCACGTGCACCGGGTCGCAGCCCGCCTCGCGCAGCACCCGTACGGCGTTCTCGACGAGCGGTCGGCCCCGGTAGGGCAGCAGGGCCTTGGGGCGCCCGCCGAGCCGCCGGCCGCCGCCCGCCGCGAGCAGCAGACCCGCGATCACCGGGCCTGGCGCCGCGTCCGGGGCGGCGTCGGGGACGAGGGCGTGATCGGGGACTGCCGGGAGGGCCGAGGAGTCTGACATGCCTGCGATTCTCCCTCGCGGCCCCGGCGGACCGACCGCAGGAGGGCCCGTACGGAGGCCAGGGCCGCCCCGAGCCGCACCGGGGCCGAGATCCGGTTCTCGGTGGCCAGGAGCAGCGCGCGTTCGTCACGGTCGGTCAAGTCGGTGGGCATTTTCGGTACGTCCTTGCCAATCGGGGTCCAATACCGCGAGTCTGGACCCTGGATTGGCCTGGCTGGCAGAGCCAATCGGGGGAGGTTGGCATGGCGAACGAGCGAGTGGTCCAGACGGCGGACAGGACCATCGGCAGCCGCCAGCTCGCGGCGCTGCTCCCCGCCGAGGTGCTGGCCCGCCCCGGCTACCGCTCGCTGGCCGACGCCGTCCGCACCCTGATCCTCGACGGCCGGATAGCCCTGCACGTGCGCCTGCCCGCCGAACGCGAACTCGCCGAGGCCGTCGGCGCCAGCCGGGCCACCGTCTCCAGCGCCTACGACCTGCTGCGCGAGAGCGGGTACGTCCGCAGCCGCCGCGGCTCCGGCACCTGGACCGAACTCCCCGACGGCCACGCCCCGGTCGGCGCCCACGCCCTCCTCGGCGCGGGCGGCTACAACGCCGACGGCGACCCCGGCATCGACCTCGCCATCGCCGCCATGGGCGCCCCCGGCGACAGCCTCACCGAGGCCCTGGCCTGGGCCGCGACCCGGCTGCCCGCCGTGTCCCGCACCCCCGGCTACCACCCCTTCGGCCTGCCCGACCTGCGCACGGCCGTCGCCGATCGATTCACCCGGCGCGGCCTGCCCACCCGGCCCGAACAGATCCTGATCACCTCGGGCGCCCAGCAGGCCTTCGCGCTCGTCGTCAGCCTGCTCTGCCGGGCCGGAGACCGGGTGGTCACCGAGAACCCGACCTACGCCAACGCCCTCGACGCGCTGCGCCACGCCCGGCTGCGCACCGCCTCCATAGCCGTCTCCGACGCGGGCTGGGACATGGAGATCGCCGAATCCACCCTGCGCCAGACCGTGCCGCGACTGGCGTACGTCATCCCCGACTTCCAGAACCCCACCGGCGCCCTCATGCCCCCCGAGCAGCGACTGCGGCTGCTGGCCGCCACCCGCCGCACCGGCACCTGGCTGGTCGTCGACGAGACCATCGCCGACATCGCCCTCGACGTGCCCGCGCCGCCGCCGCTCGCCTCCCTCGCCCCGCGCGGGGGCGCGGACCACGTGGTCACCATCGGCTCGCTCAGCAAGACCCACTGGGGCGGGCTCCGGGTCGGCTGGATCCGCGCCACCGCCAAGATGATCGCCGAGCTGACGGCCGTACGCGTCACCACCGACATGACCGGTTCGGTCCTCGACCAGCTCGTCGCGCTGCCCCTGCTCGACAACATGGAACGGTCGCTGCCCGAGCGGCTCGCCCACCTGCGCGTCCAGCGGTCCGCGCTGGTCGACTCGCTCCAGCGGCACACCCCGGAATGGAGCTGGCGGCTGCCGCCCGGCGGGCTCTCGCTCTGGGTGGACCTCGGCGAACCCGTCAGCTCGGCCCTCGCCGAACGGGCCCGGGCGGGTGGGGTCCACATCGGCCGCGGCGCCCGCTTCGGCGTGGACCCGGGGACCTTCGAGCACCGCCTGCGGATCCCGTACTCGCTGCCCGCGGACCTGCTGGACGAAGGCGTACGCCGCCTCGCCGCGGCCTTCCACGAGGGCGTCCCCCTGGCGCCCGCGGTGGAGCGCCCGCACTGGGTGGCCTGAGCCGCCCCCTCGGGCCCCGGCCCGCGGGGGCGGGCGGCGCACGTACGCGTTCGACGCCGGGCGGAACATCAGCGCCACCGCGGGCCAGGGTGATCCGGGCCGCCCCGTCCCGCCCTCAGGGGGTGCGGATCAGGCGGCGTGCGCCCGCCGCCGCCACGGCGGACGTACGCGAATCCACGCCGAGCTTCGCGTAGATGTGGACCAGGTGGGACTTCACGGTCGCCTGGCTCAGGAACAGCTTCTTGGAGATCTGCTGGTTCGACAGGCCGTCGGCGACCAGCTGGAGCACCTCCAGCTCCCGCTTGGTCAGGGCCTCGGCCGGTGTGCGCATGCGGTCCATCAGGCGCAGCGCCACCGCCGGGGCGAGCGCCGACTGGCCCGCCGCGGCCGTCCGCACCGCCGAGGCGAGTTCCTCCGGCGGGGCGTCCTTGAGGAGGTAGCCGGAGGCACCCGCCTCGACCGCGGCCAGGATGTCCGCGTCCGTGTCGTACGTCGTCAGGACCAGCACCCGGGGCGCGCCCGGGCGGGCCGTGATCAGGGCCGTGGCCTCGGAGCCGTGCATCCCGGCGCCGAACTGGAGGTCCATCAGCACCACGTCCACCGGCTCCGAGGCGGCCAGCTCCACGGCCCGCTCGGCGGTCGCCGCCTCGGCGACCACCGCGAAACCGGGCTCGGTGTGCAGCACCGCGCGCAGCCCGGCCCGGACCACCGGGTGGTCGTCGGCGAGCAGCAGCCGGATGGTCATCAGGGGGCCTCCACGGGCAGGGGCAGGGTGACGGCCACGGCGGTGCCCTGGCCGGGCGCGGACTCCACGGTGAAGATGCCGCCCAGGGTCTCGGCGCGCGAACGCATCGCCGGGAGCCCGAAGCCGCCCCCACCGTCGCCGTCCGCGGACCGGGCCGCCGCGGGGTCGAAGCCCGCGCCGTCGTCCACGACGTCCAGGGTGACCGAGGTGTCCATGAAGGTCAGGGTCAGCTCGGCGCGTCCGGCGCCCGCGTGCCGGACCACATTGGCCAGCGCCGACTGGGCGATGCGCAGCAGGGCCACCTCGTACGGGGTCGGCAGCACGGCCGGGATCCCGCTCAGCGAGAACCGCGCCCGGACCCCGGGCGCCCCCACGCACAGCCGCTCCAGCGCGGCGGCCAGCGAGCCGTGCTCCAGATCGGGCGGGCTCAGCGCCCGGACGAACCGGCGGGCCTCGGCGAGATTGTCCTGCGCGGCCTCCCGGGCCCGTGCGATGTGCCCCAGCGCCGCCGCCCGCCCCTCCTCGGAACCGCCTCCGCAAGGCCCCCCGGAAGGCCCCCCGGACACTGCCGGGGGCGGCCCGGGGGGCGAAGCCCGCCCGGGGTCCGGGGCCGGACCGGGGCCCGTGGGCGGCCCCTCCCCGAGGGAGCGCTCCGCCGCGCGGAGCAGCAGCTGGATGGAGGAGAGGCCCTGGGCCAGCGTGTCGTGGATCTCCCGGGCGAGGCGCTCCCGCTCGGCCAGGATCCCCGCGCCCCGCTCGGCGGCGGCCAGCTCGGCGCGGGTGGTGATCAGCTCCTCGATCAGCTCCCGGCGGCGCTCGCTCTCCCGGTACAGCGCCTCGTAGCCCAGTACGGTCGCCACCGCCACGGCGCCGCCCAGCAGCGGCCCGAGGAAGGCGCCCGGGGACACCACGGGGCTGTGCGCCAGGAACCCCCCGATCGCCGCGCACGCGGTCACCGCGACCGCCGCCACGCCCCAGCGCAGCCGGAGCAGGTGCAGTTCGAGGAAGTACAGCGGGAAGGCGATCCACAGCCCGTCGGGGGAGACCACGAGCAGCCCGGCCCAGACGGCGCCGAGCGCGGCCAGCCAGAGCGCCCCGGCGAGGGGCGAACGGTGGACGATGGGCGCCCGTACCCCGGCGGCGTACACGACGGCGAGCACCGCGCAGGCGGCGATCACCCACGCCGCCCGGGGCGCGGAACCGGTCACGGCCCGCCCGGCGGCGAGGGCGAGCAGCCCGAACAGCAGGGCGTGCAGGCACAGCCGCAGCACCCGGGAGACGGGCGTCAGCGCGCGGGCGGCTCCGGCGGGGCGGATGAGCGGGCTGGTTTCCATGGCCTGACCAGCGTAAGTCGCCCCTGCCCGGCCCCGGTCAACCAAAAGTTTGATGTCGGTGTGCGCCCTTCGATACGAGGATCGCTACCGAGGCGCGATGCCGTGGGCACACGGTGAAGACCAAGGTGGGAAGCATGTTCGTCGCATGGAGAGATCTACGGTTCGCCAAAGGCCGCTTCGCCCTCATGGGCTCGGTCGTGGTGCTGATCACGCTGCTCGTGGGCCTGTTGTCGGGGCTCACCTCCGGACTGGCCCGGGAGAACGTCTCGGCCATCACCGGCCTGCCCGCCACCCGCCTCGCCTTCGCCGCCCCCGCCGGTGACCAGAAGGTGTCCTTCACCAATTCCCAGCTTCCCGAGAGCGCCTGGCGGGCCTGGCGCGAGCGGCCGGGGGTGACGTCCGCCGACCCGCTCGGCATCCGCACCACCAACGCCGTCTCCGGCCAGCGCACCGCCGCCGTGTCCGCCTTCGGCGTCGAGCCGGGCGGGAGCCTGGCCCCGAAGGGGACCGGTCGGGCCACGGCCCTCACCCAGGGCCGGGTCGTCCTCACCGAGAAGGCCGCCAAGGAACTCGGCGGTCTGACCGCGGGCTCCAAGCTCAAGATCGGCTCGCTGGAGGTCACCGTCGGAGCCGTCTCCGGCACGGCCGCCTACAGCCACACGCCGGTCGTCTGGATGGACCTCGACGACTGGCAGCGCATCGGCAACCCCGGCACCTCCATGGACACCCTCGCCACGGTCGTCGCCCTCGACGCCACGGCGGGCGTGGACTGGGCGGCCGGGGACGAGGCCTCCGTCAGCAAGAGCCAGACCATCGACGAGGCACTCGGTGCCATCGGCTCCTACCAGGCCGAGAACGGCTCGCTCCAGCTGATGCGCGGATTCCTCTTCGCCATCTCCGCCCTCGTCATAGGAGCCTTCTTCACGGTCTGGACGATCCAGCGCAGCGGGGACATCGCCGTCCTCAAGGCCCTGGGCGCGTCCACCCCGTACCTGCTCAGGGACGCGCTCGGCCAGGCGGTGGTGATGCTCGCCATCGGTACCGGGCTCGGCACCGGCCTCGCCGCCGGATTCGGCGCGCTGATCAGCGGCGGCGCCGTGCCCTTCGTCCTGGACACCGCCACCGTGCTGGTACCCGCCGCCATCATGATCGCGCTGGGCGCGGTCGGGGCCGCCCTGTCCATCCGGCGGATCACCGCCGTCGACCCGCTGACCGCCCTCGGGAGCGCCCGATGACCCTGCTCGTGCACGACGTCACGCTCACCTACCCGGACGGCGACCACCGGCTCACCGCCCTGGACGCGGTCCGCCTAGAGGTCCCCGCGGGCACCCTCACGGCGGTGGTCGGACCCTCCGGCTCCGGCAAGTCCAGCCTGCTCGCGGTGGCCGCGACCCTGGTCACCCCGGACTCGGGCAAGGTCGTGGTGGCCGGGGAGGACACCGCGGCGCTCGGCGCCGCCGACAAGGCGCGGCTGCGCCGGGAGCGGATCGGGATCGTCTTCCAGCAGCCGAACCTGCTGGCCTCGCTGACCGCCGCCGAACAGCTCCAGGTGATGGCGCACATCTCGGGCAGGCCCGCGCGCACGCTGCGCCGCCGGGCCCTGGAGCTCCTGGACGCGGTGGGCCTCTCGGACAAGGCCGACAAGCGCCCGCACCAGCTCTCCGGCGGGCAGCGCCAGCGGATCAACATCGCCCGCGCCCTGATGAACGAGCCCGCCGTGCTGCTGGTCGACGAGCCCACCAGCGCCCTGGACCACGAGCGCGGCGCGGCCGTGCTCGACCTGCTGGTCACCCTGACCCGCGAACGCTCCACCGCGACCGTCCTGGTCACCCACGACCACGCCCACCTGGAGCGGATGGACCGCACGGTGACGATGACCGACGGCCGCCTGACGGAGGCGGGGGCGCAGGCGCGGGCGGTCCCGGCCGCCTGACCCGCGTACGGACCGCACCGATACGTCGGGTCCCGTCGTACGCCCCGCGCCGCGGCCTACTGCGGCGGGTTCTGCGTGGAGAGCGCCACCGACAGCTCGGCCGCGATCCCCTGGAGGATCGGCACGATCGAGTCCGTCAGGGCCTCGGTGACCCGGCCCGCGGGACCGGAGATGGAGATCGCGGCGGCGGTCGGCGAGTTCGGCACCGAGACGGCGAGGCAGCGGACTCCTATCTCCTGCTCGTTGTCGTCGACCGCGTAGCCCACCTCGCGGACCTGCTCCAGCGCCGCGAGGAAGCCCTCGGGCGTGGTGATGGTCTTCTCGGTCGCGGCGGGCATGCCCGTACGGGCCAGCAGGGCCCTCACCTCGTCGGCGGGGGTGTAGGCGAGCAGCGCCTTGCCCACGCCCGTGGAGTGCGGCAGCACCCGGCGGCCGACCTCCGTGAACATGCGCATGGAGTGCTTCGAGGGCACCTGGGCGACGTAGACGATCTCGTCCCCGTCGAGCAGGGCCATGTTCGCCGTCTCGCCGGTCTCCTCGACCAGACGGGCGAGGTACGGGCGGGCCCACGTGCCGAGCAGCCGCGCCGCGGACTCGCCGAGGCGGATCAGCCGGGGACCGAGGGAGTACCGTCGGTTGGGCTGCTGCCGGACGTAGCCGCACGCCACGAGGGTGCGCATGAGGCGATGGATGGTGGGCAGCGGCAGACCGCTGGTGGCGGACAGCTCGCTCAGGCCGACCTCGCCCCCGGCGTCGGCCATGCGTTCGAGCAGATCAAAGGCGCGCTCAAGGGACTGGACACCGCCGCTGGCTGCGGGGGTCTTGGAGGAAGCGTCGGTGGTGCTGGCGCTGGACGTCGGCACGGCGCGGTCCTTTCGGTGCTGGCAGGCAAGGCAGCAGCCTACCCGGCTGCGGGCGCCGCCCCTAGTGCGGGGGCCGAGCCGTCTTTGCCGGTCAGAGGCGGTTTGTCCTGGTGGCGGACAGCCTCGGGAGGTCACCCGCCGGGGCCCCGGTGGTGGTAGCTACATTCTGTAGAGCGAAATCTTAATTCCATCCTGTGGAAACATCCAATTGCGGTGCGGGTGTGTCAGCGGTCCCTCCGGGGGCTCTTGACTGGCCCCGCATCGGCGTGAAGACTCCGTCAACAGAACGTTGAATTTCGCTCTGTGGAAGTAGATGGGGAGGTTCCGGTGTCCGCCGACGTCGTGGAACTGGTACTGCGCTCGACGCGCGTCATCACCCCCGAGGGGACGCGTGCCGCTTCGGTGGCCGTCGCCGACGGGAAGATCGCGGCCGTGCTGCCGTACGAGGCCGAGGTGCCCGCCGGTGCCCGCCTGGAGGACTTCGGGGACGACGTACTGCTCCCCGGACTGGTCGACACCCACGTCCACGTGAACGACCCCGGCCGCACCGAGTGGGAGGGCTTCTGGACGGCCACCCGCGCCGCCGCGGCCGGTGGCATCACCACCATTCTCGACATGCCGCTCAACTCCCTCCCGCCGACCACCTCGGTCGACAATCTGCGCGTCAAGCAGGAGGTCGCCCGGGCCAAGGCGCACGTGGACATCGGCTTCTGGGGCGGCGCGCTGCCCGACAACGTCAAGGACCTGCGCCCGCTGCACGACGCCGGGGTCTACGGGTTCAAGTGCTTCCTGTCGCCCTCCGGCGTGGACGAGTTCCCGGAGCTCGACCAGGACCAGCTGGCCGTCTCCCTCGCCGAGATCAGCGGCTTCGGCGGCCTGATGATCGTGCACGCCGAGGACCCGCACCACCTGGAGTCCGCTCCGCAGGTGCCCGGCCCCAAGTACGCCGACTTCCTCGCCTCCCGCCCGCGGGACTCAGAGAACACCGCGATCGCGAACCTGATCGCCCAGGCCAAGCGGCTGAACGCGCGGGTCCACGTCCTGCACCTGTCCTCCTCCGACGCGCTGCCGCTGATCGCCGCCGCCAAGGCCGAGGGCGTGCGGATCACCGTCGAGTCCTGCCCGCACTACCTCACCCTCACGGCCGAGGAAGTGCCCGACGGCGCCAGCGAGTTCAAGTGCTGCCCGCCCATCCGCGAGGCCGCGAACCAGGACCTCCTGTGGGCCGCGCTCGCCGACGGCACCATCGACTGCGTCGTCTCCGACCACTCGCCCTCCACCGCGGACCTGAAGACGGACGACTTCGCGACCGCGTGGGGCGGCATCTCCTCCCTCCAGCTGGGCCTCCCGGCGATCTGGACCGCGGCGCGCGAGCGCGGGCACAGCCTGGAGGACGTCGTCCGCTGGATGTCCGCCGCCCCGGCCGCGCTGGCGGGCCTCGCCCACAAGGGCGCGATCGAGGCCGGCCGCGACGCCGACTTCGCCGTCCTGGCCCCCGAAGAGACCTTCACCGTGGATCCCGCCCACCTGCACCACCGCAACCGGGTCACGGCGTACGCGGGCAAGACCCTGCACGGCGTCGTGAAGTCCACCTGGCTGCGCGGTACGCAGATCGCCGACCACGGCACCCCGAACGAGCCCACCGGCCGTCTTCTCGAAAGGCAGAACTGACAAGTGGCGATTCCTACTTTCACCGGTAACGCGAACCCGTACGGGGGCGGCGACCCGTACGCGGACTACCGCACCGCGGACTTCCCCTTCACCCAGTACGCGAACCTCGCCGCCCGCACCCTCGGCGCCGGTGTCATCGCCGCCAACGACGAGTTCTTCGCCGAGCGCGAGAACCTGCTCATCGAAGAGGCCGCGCACTTCGACCCCGAGCACTTCGGCCACAAGGGCAAGGTCATGGACGGCTGGGAGACCCGCCGCCGCCGCGGCGTCTCGGCCGTGCAGCCCTGGCCGACCCCCGAGGACCACGACTTCGCGCTGATCCGCCTCGGCGCCCCCGGCGTCATCCGCGGCATCGTCGTCGACACCGCGCACTTCCGCGGCAACATGCCGCAGGCCGTGTCCGTCGAGGGCACCTCGGTCGAGGGCGCGCCGACTCCCGAGGAGCTCCTCGGCGACGACGTGAAGTGGACGACCCTCGTCCCGCGCACCCCCGTCGGCGGCCACGCGGCCAACGGCTTCGAGGTCGACGCGGAGCAGCGCTTCACGCACCTGCGCCTCAACCAGCACCCCGACGGCGGCGTCGCCCGCCTGCGCGTCTACGGCGAGGTCCTGCCGGACCCGCGCTGGCTCACCGCGCTCGGCTCCTTCGACGTGGTCGCGCTGGAGAACGGCGGCTCGGTGCAGGACGCGTCCAACCGCTTCTACTCCCCGCCGGCCAACACCATCGCGCCGGGCCGCTCGCGCAAGATGGACGACGGCTGGGAGACCGCCCGCCGCCGTGACAACGGCAACGACTGGATCCGCTACCAGCTCGTCGCCGAGTCCGCGATCCGCGCGATCGAGATCGACACCGCCTACCTCAAGGGCAACTCGGCCGGCTGGGCCTCGCTGTCGGTCAAATCCGGCGAGGACGGCGAGTGGCAGGAGTTCCTGCCGCGCACCCGCCTGCAGCCCGACACGAACCACCGGTTCGTGCTGGACGCCCCGGCGGTCGGCAGCCACGTCCGCATCGACATCTTCCCGGACGGCGGCTTCTCCCGCCTGCGCCTCTTCGGCTCGCTGACGGACCAGGGCACGGCCGCCCTGACCGCCCGCCACCAGGAGCTGGGCGGCTGATCCCGCACTGAACCGCCCGTGGGGCGCACCGGTCACATGAGTGCCGGTGCGCCCCACGGGCGTGTGCGCGTGCGTCCTACGGGCGTGTCCGGGTACGCCGTCCAGGCGCCGCCCCCGCACGCCGAGCCCGCTGCCCGCCCCGCCCGCGCGCCCTACGCCGCGTGTCCGCCGTCCACCGAGAACTCGGCGCCCGTGACGTACGCCGCGTCCGGTCCGGCGAGGAAGGCGACCATCGCCGCGACCTCCTCCGGGGTGCCGAAGCGGCCGAGGGCGGTCATCGCGCTCTGCCCCGCGGCGTAAGGGCCGTCGGCCGGGTTCATGTCGGTGTCCACCGGGCCCGGGTGGACCAGGTTCGCCGTGATCCCGCGTTCGCCCAGCTCCCGGGCCAGGGCCTTGGTCAGCCCCGACAGGGCGGCCTTGCTCATCGCGTACAGGGTGCCGCCCGGGCCGGGGACCCGCTGGGTCATGCAGGAGCCGATGGTGATGATCCGGCCGCCCCGGTCGAGCCGGGCGGCGGCGGCCCGCGCCGAGAGGAAGACCGCGCGCACGTTCACCGCGAGCACCCGGTCCACATCGGCCGTGGTCAGCGATTCCAGCGGGCCGAGCACGCCCACGCCCGCGTTGTTGACCAGGACGTCGAGGCGGCCGAGTGAACGTACGGTGTGCTCCACCGCCGCGGCCGGGGCCCCGGGGTCGGCCGCGTCCGACCGGACGGCCAGGCCGGTCCGTCCGTACGCCTCGATCTTGCCGACGACCTCGGCCGCCGCGTCCGCGTCGTTGACGTAGGTGATGACCACGTCCGCGCCGTCGGCCGCCAGGCGCAGCGCGGTCGCCGCGCCGATGCCCCGACTGCCGCCCGTGACCAGGGCCACCTGACCGCTCGTGCCGTTCCCGTTCCCGTTCCCGTTCATGGTGTTCCTCCCGTAAAAGTCAGTAAGTGGTTGCGGGTTCAATGAAAGCGGCGGGGCGGTACCCGCGCTGGCAGGAATCGGACCTCGCGTTCACGCGCGCCGCACCGATGAGTTCCGTACCGGGCGGGAGTCTGAATCCCCGTACGGTCCGGCGCACGGGCCCCCGCAAGGAGACGAGCGACCATGAGCAAGCTGACCCTCATCACCTTCCTCACCCTCGACGGCGTGATGCAGGCACCCGGAGGTCCGGAGGAGGACCCGAGCGGCGGGTTCGCGTACGGCGGCTGGCAGGTGCCCTTCGAGGACGAGGGTGTGGACGAGTTCGTGACCGCGGCCTTCGGCCGGGCCGGAGCCTTCCTGCTCGGGCGCCGGACCTACGAGATCTTCGCGGGGTACTGGCCCCGGATGACCGACCCCGACAACCGGATCGCGGCCACGCTGAACGGCCTGCCCAAGTACGTGGCCTCGGGCACCCTCGAAGACCCCGAGTGGGCGGGCAGCAGCGTCCTCGGCCCCGACCTGGAGGGGGAGATCGCCCGGATCAAGGCGGCCACCGACGGCGAGGTGCACATCTGGGGCAGCGGGGAGCTCGTCGGGTGGCTGCTGGCCCGTGACCTCGTCGACGAACTGAACCTGCTGGTCTACCCCGTCATCCTGGGTGCCGGGCGGCGCCTCTTCCCGGCCGGGGGACCGCCCACCACCTGCGAACTCACCGCTTCCCAGGTCACCGGTGGCGGGGTCGCCATCCAGACCTACCGGCCCGCGGGGCGGGCCTCCTTCGGCTCCTACTGAGGAGCCCGCCCACCGGCCGAAACGCGGTGTACCCGCCGGTCAGTGCTCCGGTACGGTGGCGACCCCCGTGCGAGCCGTCGAAGTCTCCACCTCCCCGAAGCCGTTGGAGACCCGTGTCCACGCTCGCCGTCGCTTCGACGCCCGGCCCCGCACCCCGCCGTGCCTGGCTCACCGACCTGCCCGTCCTGCTCGTCGCCCTCGTCTGGGGCGGCAGCTACCTCGTGGCCAAGGACGTCACCACCGCGCACACCGTGATCGCCGTCCTGGTGCTGCGCTTCGCGCTGATCCTGCCGGTCCTGGTGGTCGTCGGGGCGCGGCGGCTGCGCCTGCTGCGGCCCGCCCAACTGCGCGGCGGCGCCCTGCTGGGGCTGGTCCTCGGTGCGATCTTCCTGCTGGAGACCTACGGGGTCGTCCACACCTCCGCCACCAACGCCGGGCTGATCATCAGCCTGGCCATGGTCTTCACCCCGCTCGCCGAGGCCGTCCTGCGGCGCGTGCGGCCCCCGGCGGCCTTCCTCGCCGCCGCGGGCGTCTCCGTCGCCGGGGTCGTCCTGCTCACCCAGGGCGCGGGCTTCACCGCCCCTTCCGTCGGCGACCTGCTCATCCTCGGCGCCGCCCTCGCCCGCACCCTGAACGTGCTGCTGACCGCCCGGATCAAGTCCGTCCAGGATGCCGACCCGCTCTCCCTGACCACCGTTCAACTCGGCGGCGCCGTCCTGGTCTTCGCCCTGCTGGCCACCCTGCCCGGCACGGGCGACACTCCGTGGGCCGCGGCCGCCGACTTCGGCCCCCGCGCATGGGCGGGCCTCGCCTTCCTCACCGTCTTCTGCACCCTGTTCGCCTTCTTCGTGCAGATGTGGGCGCTGCGCCGCACCTCGCCCTCCCGGGTCAGCCTGCTGCTCGGCACCGAACCGCTGTGGGCCGCCGCCGCGGGCATCGCCATCGGCGGCGAGCACCTGGGCGCCGCGGGCCTCGCGGGCGCCGTCCTCGTTCTGGCGGGCACCGCCTGGGGCCGCCGCACCGCCGCCCCGGACCCCGCGCCCGAGCCCGCCCCTGACGCCGCCCCGGACCGCGCCCGATCCGCCGCTGCCGAGGCCTGAGGCCCGTACGACGAGCGGCGGCCGTCGCCTCCCGCGCCCCGACGAGTGGCCGAAAACGCCGCTTCCACCGGTGAACGGCGCCCGTACGGTGGACCGATGCCAGTAGTGGACATCAGCGGGAGCGACGCGGACTTCAACGCCGACCCCTACTCCTTCCACGCCGGACTCCGCGCGGCCGGACCGGTCCACCGGGTCACGGTGTCCGCCGACGAGTTCGAACCCGGCTGGCTCGTCCTGGGCAACGAAGAGGCCAGGCAGGCCCTCAACCATCCGGCCCTGTCGAAGGACTGGCGTGCTTGCGGCCGGTTCCCGGACGCCCTGGTCACCGCCGCCAACGCGAACGTGCTGGAGTCCGACCCGCCGCACCACACCCGGCTGCCCGTGACCTGGTGACCGTACGCGCGGACGACTCACAGTCCGGGCAGCTCGGCGAGGAGCACCCGTCGCCGTTCCCGCCGGGACAGCTCGCAGGCCTCGGCGACCCGCACCGCGGCCAGTGCCTCCACGCCGTCGCACGGGTTGGGGCCCTCGCCTCGCACCAGGCTCACGAACGCGGCCAGCTCGGCCTCGTAGGCGGGCGCGAACCGCTCCAGGAAGCCGGTCCACGGCTTGCGCGCCGGGGGCGGTCCCTGCGGTTCCGTGGAGGCGATCGGCGTACGGTCGTCCAGCCCGGCGGAGACCTGGTCCAGCTCCCCGGCCAGCTCCATCCGGACGTCGTACCCCGCGCCGTTGCAGCGGGTTCCGGTGCAGGTGACCAGGGTCCCGTCGTCCAGGATCAGCACGGCCGCCGCCGTGTCCACGTCCCCGGCCTCCCGGAACCGCGCCGGGCCGGCGTCCGAGCCGGTGGCGTACACCTCCAGCACCTCGCGCCCGGTCACCCAGCGCGCCATGTCGAAGTCGTGCACGAGGCAGTCCCGGTACAGGCCACCGGAACCGGCCAGGTAGGCGGCGGTCGGCGGCGCCGCGTCCGCGGTCATCGTCCGTACGGTGTGCAGCCGGCCCAGGGCGCCCGAGCGGACCAGCTCCCGCGCCGTGACGAAGCCCGCGTCGAAGCGGCGCATGAATCCCACCTGGAGCACCCCGCCCACCGCCGCGACCTCGCGCAGCACCGACAGGGTCCGGCCCAGATCGGGGGCCACGGGCTTCTCGCAGAACACCGGCAGCCCGGCCCGTACCGCCCGGACCACCAGTTCCGCGTGTCCCGAGGTGGCGCACGCCACCACCACCGCGTCCACGCCCCAGCTGAAGATCTGGTCGACACCGGGCGCGGCGGTCGCCCCCAGCCGGTCGGCCAGCAGCGCCGCCCGCGCCGGGTCGGCGTCGGCGAGCACCAGCGACCCCGCGTGCGGCTGGCGGGCCAGGGCGGCAGCGTGGAATGAACCGATCCGGCCCGTACCGATCAGCCCGATGCGCATGCACTCAACGTGACCCCGTCCGGGTCACCTGTCAATCCGCCCGGCCTGCCCCGATGACCACCTCATGGTCCACTGTGGCGGATACTGGGCGGCTGGAACCGGAATGACCGCATTGACGACCGCTCGACGACCGCAGGGTTTCAGGACGAGGGAAGGGCACGACAGACGTGGCTAGGGTTCGGACAGGGGTACGCGCCGTGGGCGCCGTACTCGCGGCGGTACTGGGGGCCTCCCTCGTGGGGTGCAGCAGTACGGGCGGCAAGCGCGCCGAGGAGCGGGCGAAGGCCGCCGAGCAGGGCCGTCCGGCCGTCTCCACCCCGCGCTGGACCTTCGCGATGATCACCCACGCGGGCGATGGCGACACCTTCTGGGACATCGTCCAGAAGGGCGCCAAGGAAGCCGCGGCGAAGGACAACATCAACTTCGTCTACGCGCACGACGACCAGGCCCAGCAGCAGGCCCAGTTCGTGCAGAACGCCATCGACCAGAAGGTCCAGGGCATCATCGTCAGCCTGGCCAAGCCCGAGGCCCTCAAGGACGTCCTCGGCAAGGCCGCCAAGGCGGGCATCCCGGTGATCACGGTGAACTCCGGCTCCGCCCAGTCCAAGGACTACGGCGCCCTCACCCACATCGGCCAGGACGAGGAGATCGCGGGCGAGGCCGTCGGCACCGAGCTGACCAAGCGCGGCAGGAAGAAGGCCGTCTGCGTCCTGCACGAGCAGGGCAACGTCGGCCACGAGCAGCGTTGCGCCGGGGCGAAGAAGACCTTCGGCGGCGACCTGGAGAACCTGTACGTCGAAGGCACCAACATGCCCTCCGTACAGGCGTCCATTCAGGCGAAGCTGCAGGCCGACCCGTCCATCGACTCGGTCGTCACCCTGGGCGCCCCCTTCGCCCCCACCGCCGTCAAGGCCAAGGACGCGGCGGGCAGCAAGGCGGAGATCGACACCTTCGACCTCAACGAGGCCGTCGCCCGCGACCTGAAGTCCGGGGTCCTCGGCTTCGCCGTCGACCAGCAGCCCTACCTCCAGGGCTACGAGGCCGTCGACCTGCTCTGGCTCTACCGCTACAACGCCAACACGCTCGGCGGCGGCCGTCCGGTGCTCACCGGGCCGCAGATCGTGACCGGCGCCGAAGCGGCGAAACTGGAGGAGTTCATCAAGCGGGTGACCCGATGAGCGCGATCGCCCCGTCCGCCCCGCCCGCTCCGCCCGCCAAGGAACGCGGGGACCGCGACGAGCGCCTCGCCCCCGCCTCGCTCGTCCGGCGCCTGCTCGGCCGCCCGGAACTGGGCGCGGTCGTCGGCGCGGCCGCCGTCTTCGTGTTCTTCGCCTTCGCGGCCGACAGTTTCCTGCGGGCCTCCAGCCTCAGCACGATCCTGTACTCCGCCTCCACCATCGGGATCATGGCGGTCCCGGTCGCGCTGCTGATGATCGGCGGCGAGTTCGACCTGTCGGCCGGTGTGATGGTCACCAGCTCGGCTCTGTTCAGCTCGATGTTCGCGTACCAGATGACCGCGAACGCCTGGGTCGGCGTCGGGGTGTCGCTGCTGGTCACCCTGGCCATCGGGTTCTTCAACGGGTTCATGCTCACCCGCACGAAACTGCCCAGCTTCATCATCACGCTCGGCACCTTCCTGATGCTGACCGGCCTGAACCTGGGACTCACGAAACTGATCAGCGGCTCGGTCTCCACCAAGACCATCGCCGACATGGAGGGCTTCACCTCGGCCCGCTCCCTGTTCGCCTCGCAGCTCACCATCGGCCCGGTCACCCTGCGGGTCACCATCCTGTGGTGGCTGCTCCTGGTCGCGGTGGCCACCTGGATCCTGCTGCGCACCCGCGCCGGGAACTGGATCTTCGCGGTGGGCGGCGGCGCCGACGCGGCCCGCGCGGTCGGCGTACCGGTGGTCAAGACCCGGATCGGGCTCTACATGGGCGTCGCCCTGTGCGCCTGGATCTCCGGCCAGCACATCCTGTTCTCGTTCGACGTCGTCCAGTCGGGCGAGGGCGTCGGCAACGAGTTCCTGTACATCATCGCGGCCGTCATCGGCGGCTGTCTGATGACCGGCGGCTACGGCTCCGCCATCGGCTCGGCCGTCGGCGCCTTCATCTTCGGCATGACCAGCAACGGCATCGTCTACGCCCAGTGGAACCCCGACTGGTTCAAGTTCTTCCTCGGCGCGATGCTCCTGCTGGCCACCCTGCTCAATGCCTGGGTACGCAAGCGGGCGGAGGCCAGCAAATGACCGCCCTGGTGAAGCTGACCGAGGTCAGCAAGTACTACGGCAACATCCGCGCCCTGGAGAAGGTCTCCCTGGAGGTCTCGGCGGGCGGGATCACCTGTGTCCTCGGGGACAACGGTGCGGGCAAGTCCACCCTCATCAAGATCATCGCGGGGCTGCACCGGCACGACGCGGGCAGCTTCGAGATCGAGGGCGAGGAGACGGTTCTGGCCAATCCCCGCGCGGCCCTCGACCACGGCATCGCCACGGTCTACCAGGACCTCGCGGTGGTCCCGCTGATGCCGGTCTGGCGCAACTTCTTCCTCGGCTCGGAGCCCACCAAGGGGCGCGGCCCGTTCCGCCGCCTCGACGTGGCCCTGATGCGCGAGACCACCCGCGCCGAGCTGCTCCGCATGGGCATCGACCTGCGCGATGTCGACCAGCCGATCGGCACCCTGTCCGGCGGCGAGCGCCAGTGCGTGGCCATCGCCCGGGCCGTCCACTTCGGTGCGAAGGTCCTCGTACTGGACGAGCCCACGGCTGCCCTCGGGGTCAAGCAGTCCGGGGTCGTGCTCAAGTACGTCGCCGCCGCACGGGACGCGGGCCTCGGGGTGGTCCTCATCACCCACAACCCGCACCACGCGTACCTGGTCGGAGACCGTTTCGTGCTGCTCAAGCGGGGTGCGATGGCGGGCAGCCACACCCGCGAGTCGATCACTCTGGACGAACTGACCCGCCAGATGGCGGGCGGCTCGGAACTGGACGAACTCAGCCACGAGCTGGAGCGGGTGGCAGAATCGGGGACAGCACCGGCCCACACCGACCCTTCCGCCACCACCGCACCATAGGGACGACACGACTCGATGAGCACGTACCGGGACTTCACGCTCGCCCACCGGGGGTCGGCGCGGGGCACCGTCCTGCGGACCGTCGGAACCCGTGAGCGGCGGTCCCACCTGACCGCCCCGCGCGTCCCCACCGTCGGCATCGACATCGGCGGCACCAAGGTGATGGCGGGCGTCGTCGACGCCGACGGCGTCATCCTGGAGAAGATCCGCGCCGAGACCCCCGACAAGTCCAAGAGCCCCAAGGTGGTCGAGGACACCATCGTCGAGCTGGTCCTGGACCTCTCCGACCGGCACGACGTGCACGCCGTGGGCATCGGCGCGGCGGGCTGGGTCGACGCCGACCGCTCGCGGGTGCTGTTCGCCCCGCACCTGGCCTGGCGCGACGAGCCGCTGCGCGACGCCCTCCAGTCACGGCTCGCGGTACCGGTCATGGTGGACAACGACGCCAACACCGCCGCCTGGGCCGAATGGCGCTTCGGCGCCGGGCGCGGCGAGGACCACCTCGTCATGATCACGCTCGGTACCGGCATCGGCGGGGCGATCCTGGAGGACGGCCGGGTCAAGCGCGGCAAGTTCGGTGTGGCCGGGGAGTTCGGCCACATGCAGGTGGTGCCCGGCGGGCACCGCTGCCCCTGCGGCAACCGCGGCTGCTGGGAGCAGTACAGCTCCGGCAACGCCCTGGTCCGCGAGGCCCGCGAGCTGGCCGCCGCCGACTCCCCGGTCGCCCACAACCTCATCGCCCGGGTGGGCGGGAACGTCGCCGAGATCACCGGGCCGCTCATCACCGAGCTGGCCCGCGAGGGCGACGCCATGTGCGTCGAGCTGCTCCAGGACATCGGCCAGTGGCTGGGCGTCGGCATCGCCAACCTCGCGGCCGCCCTGGACCCCTCGTGCTTCGTCATCGGCGGCGGGGTCAGCGCGGCCGACGACCTGCTGATCGGGCCGGCCCGGGAAGCCTTCCGGCGCCACCTCACGGGCCGCGGCTACCGGCCCGAGGCCCGGATCGCGAAGGCCCAGCTCGGCCCCGAGGCCGGTATGGTCGGAGCGGCCGACCTCTCGCGGCTGGTCGCCCGCCGCTTCCGGCGCGCCAACCGCCGCCGGGTCGAACGATACGAACGCTATGCCCAGGCGGGCCGACGGGCCGCCGCCGGGTCCGAGGAACAAGGACCAGAACAGCCGTGACGCCCCCGCCGCCCACCCTGCCGCGCCAGGCCCCGGCCCCCGACGAGGGCGGCGTCCCGACCGCCGCCGAGGCCCGTCGGCACGTCGTACGGCGCCGCTGGATCACCGCGATCATCATCGTGCTGCTGATCGGCGTACCCGCCGGATACCTCGCGATCGCCGCCCAGCAGAGCCGCCAGAGCGGCAAGGACAAGGCGGCCAAGGTCGGCGCCACCAAGGTGCGCGCGGGCTGGCCCTCCACGGTGCAGCGCAGCATCTACGAGGTCCCCATCCCGGACAAGGCCTGGCGGGTCGGGTTCCTGGAGACCAACAACTGGCGCACCAGCCGGCTCTACGTGCAGTTCGCGGTCACCCCCGACGATCTCGACCGGTTCCTGAGCTCGATGGGCACCAGCCGCGAGGGCCTGACCCGGGGCGTCTCCATCGGCGAGCGGGACACCGAGGCGGCGGGCTGGAGCTGGAGCCAGAAGAACGCCTGGTACGGGGCCACCCACGAGCAGCCCGACCCGCGCCCGACCCAGGACATCACGGTCGACCTGACGGACCCGGCCAAGCCGAAGGTCTACGTCGTCTCCACCGCCACCCCGTAGGCCGCCCCTTCTTGATCCTGCCCGGCCCGCGCCGCCCCGCCCCGCTAGCCTTGGATCATGAAGCTCACCAAGCGGCTGCACTCCTGCGTCCAGGTCGACCAGGACGGACGCACCCTCGTCATCGACCCGGGCGTCTTCAGCGAACCGGACGCGGGCCTCGGGGCCGACGCCCTGCTGGTCACCCACGAGCACCCCGACCACTTCGACGAGGGCAGGCTGCGCGCCGCCCTCGACGCGAACCCCGCGGCCGCGCTGTGGACCCTGCGCAGCGTCGCCGACCGCCTCGCCCCCGCCTACCCGGGCCGGGTGCACACCGTCGGGCACGGCGACGCCTTCACGGCCGCCGGGTTCGACGTACAGGTGCACGGCGAGCTGCACGCCGAGATCCACCCGGACATGCCGAGGGTCACCAATGTCGGCTACCTCGTCGAGGGTTCGCTCTTCCACCCCGGGGACGCGCTGACCGTGCCCGGGGTCCCCGTGGACACCCTGCTGCTGCCGGTGCACGCACCGTGGAACAAGATCAGCGAGGTCATCGACTACGTCCGCGAGGTCGCGCCGCGCGAGGCCGTCGACATTCACGACGCCTACCTCGCCGACATCGCCCGGCCGATCTACGACGGCGTGCTCGGCTCCCTCGGCCGCGCCCCGCACCGCCGACTCACCGCCGGGGACAGCACCGACCTGTGAGTGTCAGTGCCGGGCGGTAGGTTACGGACATGCGTATCGCCACCTTCAACGTCAACTCGATCACCGCCCGGCTGCCCCGGCTGCTGGCCTGGCTGGAGACCAGCGGCACCGACGTGCTCTGCGTCCAGGAGACCAAGTGCTCCGCCGAGCAGTTCCCGTACGACGCGCTGCGCGAGCTGGGCTACGAGTCGGCCGTCAACGCCACCGGCCGGTGGAACGGGGTGGCCCTGCTCTCCAAGGTGGGCCTGGAGGACGTGGTCACCGGGCTGCCGGGCGGTCCGGAGTACGAAGGGGCGCAGGAGCCCCGCGCGATCTCCGCGACCTGCGGGGGAGTGCGCGTGTGGTCCGTGTATGTGCCCAACGGCCGTGAGGTCGAGCACGACCACTACGGCTACAAGCTGGACTGGTTCCGCGCGCTGTCCGCGGCGGTCGCCGAGGACGCGGCGGGTCCCCGCCCGTTCGCGGTGCTCGGCGACTTCAACGTGGCGCCCACCGACGAGGACGTCTGGGACCCGGCCGTCTTCGAGGGCCTGACCCACGTCACCCCCGCCGAGCGGGCCGCCCTGGAGGCGCTGCGCGCGGCCGGGCTGTGCGACGTGATGCCGCGCGCGCTCAAGTACGACCGCCCCTACACCTTCTGGGACTACCGGATGCTCGCGTTCCCCAAGAACAGGGGCATGCGCATCGACCTGGTGTACGGGAACGCCCCCTTCTCGGCTGCGGTCAAGGACGCGTACGTCGACCGCGAGGAGCGCAAGGGCAAGGGCGCCTCGGACCACGCCCCGGTCGTGGTGGACCTGAACGTTTAGCCCGCCGGGCCGTGATCGGGGCGATCCAGGCGCGCCCTGTGGCCCGCGGCGGGTACGGGTGCCAGGCTGGAGCGTATGAACATCCCCTTCCTGGGCAACTGGCTGAACCGGCACGAGACCGAGCACGGCGCGGCCCTGGCCGCCGCCCTCGCGGACGATCCCGAGGGCGTCGCCGAGATGTTCGCGGAGTGCGAGATGCTGCGCGTCCAGGTGCGGGCGGCGGGCCTCGAACTCGACGGCACCCCGGGCTCGTTGGAAGCCCTGGACCAGCTGATGCCGGGCTGGCGGCGGGACCCCGAGGCCACCCCCTGGCTCGGCAACGACGCGGGCTTCTACCTCGGCACCGTGATCATCAAGACCCTGCCCGGCTGCGGCTGGCAGGTGTGGCCGAACGGCCAGCCGGTGATCCGGCTGGCCTCGGGCCGCGAGCTGAACGTGGTGGAGTCCGGGGTGTCCTGGGCGATGACCGGATCCCCCGAACTCTCGCAGGTGTATGCCGAGGCCTCGGAAGGCTGACGAGGGGCGGTGACGTTTATGCCCCTTTTAGGTATGTCGAGCGTGTCGCGGTGAAGTCGCCCTCGCCGCTGGATAGTTTGCGCTGACTCGACACACCGACAAGTGGGCAGGGCAGCGTATGGCCGTCGATCCGTTGATCGAGCTGCGGGACGTCAACAAGCACTTCGGGCAACTGCACGTCCTCCAGGACATCAACCTCACCGTCGGCCGCGGGGAGGTGGTGGTGGTCATCGGCCCCTCCGGCTCCGGAAAATCCACCCTCTGCCGGGCGATCAACCGGCTGGAGACCATCGAGTCGGGCACGATCACCCTCGACGGCAAACCGCTGCCCGCCGAGGGCAAGGAGCTGGCGGCCCTGCGCGCGGACGTGGGGATGGTGTTCCAGTCCTTCAACCTCTTCGCGCACAAGACCGTGCTCGCCAACGTGTCCCTCGCGCAGCTCAAGGTCAGGAAGCGCGGCCGGGAAGAGGCCGACAAGCGCTCCCGGGAGCTCCTGGAGCGGGTGGGCCTCGCCGACCAGGCGGACAAGTACCCCGCCCAGCTCTCCGGCGGCCAGCAGCAGCGCGTGGCCATCGCCCGGGCCCTCGCGATGAACCCGAAGGCGCTGCTGTTCGACGAGCCGACCTCCGCCCTTGACCCGGAAATGATCAATGAGGTGCTGGAGGTCATGCAGCAGCTCGCCGCCGAGGGCATGACCATGGTCGTGGTCACCCACGAGATGGGCTTCGCGCGCTCGGCCGCCAACCGGGTCGTCTTCATGGCCGACGGGAAGATCATCGAGGACCGCACCCCGGAGGAGTTCTTCACCGCCCCCGAGAGCGACCGGGCCAGGGACTTCCTCTCCAAGATCCTCAAGCACTGAGGGGCGGCCCGGTGAACGTCACACGCGCCCCGCGGCTGCCCGCCCGCGTCCTGGTCCTGACCCTCGCCCTGCTGGGCGCCCTGTCCGGCTGCGGCAAGTCCGGCAGCCCCCCGGTCAAGGGACCGCAGCCCGAGGACCTGCCCGTCTACCGGGTGGCCACCGGCTTCGAGCTGCCCGCCTCGAAGACCTGGGAGAAGGCGAAGCGGCGCGGCCGCCTGGTGGTCGGCGCCAAGGAGGACCAGCCGTACATGGGGGAGAAGGATCCCGCGAGCGGCCGCTACTCCGGCTTCGACATCGAGATCGCCAAGATGATGTCCGCCTCCCTCGGCTTAGACCCCAAGACGATCGAGTTCAAGACGATCTCCTCCGCCAACCGCGAGACGGCCCTGCAGAACGGCCAGATCGACTACTACGTCGGCACCTACACGATCAACGACAACCGCAAGAAGCAGGTCGGTTTCGCCGGCCCCTACTACATGGCCGGCCAGTCGCTGCTGGTGCGCAGGAGCGAGAAGGACATCCGCGGCCCTCAGGACCTCTCGGGCAAGAAGGTCTGCTCGGCCGCCGGGTCCACCCCCTACCAGCGCCTCCAGAAGGACTTCCCCAAGGCGGTCCTCGTCGCCTACGACACCTACTCGGTCTGCGTGGACAACCTGCTCACCTACCAGGTCGACGCCGTCTCCACCGACGACTCCATCCTGCTCGGCTACGCGGCCAAGGTGCCGGAGGAGCTGAAGGTCGTCGGCAGGCCCTTCTCCCAGGAGCCCTACGGCGTCGGGGTACCGCGCGGAGACAACGCGCTCCGGTTCGCCCTCGACGACGCCCTCGCCGCGAACGAGAAGGACGGCAACTGGACCAAGGCCTACGACGCCACGCTCGGCCTGTCCGGCGTACCCGCCCCGAAGCCGCCCGCCATCGACCGCTACCCCGCGAGCTGAGAGGAGCCCGTACCGACATGGACGTACTGACCAAGAACTTCTCGCTCTACGGCAAGGGGTTCCTCGGCACGGTCGAACTGACCGTCTACGCCTCCCTCCTGGCCCTGGTGCTCGGCTTCGTGATGGCCTCCTTCCGGGTCGCGCCGATCGGCTCCTTCCGGGTGCTCGGCACGGTCTGGGTGGCCGTCCTGCGCAACACCCCGCTCACCCTGCTCTTCTTCGCCGTGCTGCTGGGCCTGCCGCGCTTCGGGCTGGTCCTGCCCTTCCAGCTCTTCGCGATCCTCGCGCTCGGCTGCTACACCTCCGCCTTCATCTGCGAGGCGCTGCGCTCGGGCATCAACACCGTGCCCAAGGGTCAGGGCGAGGCCGCTCGCAGCCTGGGCATGTCCTTCGGGCAGACGCTGGGCACGGTGGTGCTGCCGCAGGCCTTCCGCTCGGTGATCCCGCCCATCGGCTCCACGCTGATCGCCCTCGCCAAGAACTCGGCGATCGCGGGCGCGTTCAGCGTCACCGAGCTGCTGGGCACGTACAAGACGCTCAACGAACTGGGCTACAGCATCATCTGGACCTTCGTCTGGATCGCCGTCGGCTACCTGATCATCACCCTGTCGATCAGTGTGCTCTTCAACGTGCTGGAGAAGCGCTGGGGAGTCGCCCGATGACCGCTCACACGCTGCACGGGGACCAGGAGTCCACGGCGCTCTACGACATCCCCGGCCCGAGCGCCGAGCGCCGCCACTTCCTCTACGGGATCGCCTCGACCGCGGCGATCCTGGCCCTGTTCGGCTGGATCCTCTACCTGCTCTTCGACACCGACCAGTTCACCGCGGCCAAGTGGAGCCCCTTCGAGTACCAGGGGATCCAGCGGCTGCTGCTCAAGGGGCTGTGGAACACCCTCAAGGCCTTCGCCTACGCCTCGGTGCTCTCCCTGGTGCTCGGCGCCGTACTGGCCACGGGGCGGCTGTCGGTGCACCGGCCCCTGCGCTGGGCGGCCACGCTGTGCGTGGAGTTCTTCCGGGCGATGCCGGTACTGGTGATGATCTTCTTCATCTTCGTGGCGCTGAAGGTCCAGCCGCTGCCCGCCCTGGTGGCGGGGCTGACCCTCTACAACGGCTCGGTGCTCGCCGAGGTCTTCCGTACGGGGATCAACTCGGTGGAGCGCGGGCAGCGGGAGGCGGCGTACGCCCTGGGCATGCGCAAGACCCAGGTGATGACCTTCGTACTGGCCCCGCAGGCGGTCCGGGCGATGCTGCCGACCATCATCAGCCAGCTCGTGGTGGCCCTCAAGGACACCTCGCTCGGCTTTCTGATCACCTACGAGGAGTTCCTGCACGCGGGCAAACTGATCGCCTCGAACCTCGACTACGACCTGCCCTTCATCCCGGTCGTGATGGTCATCTCCCCGATCTACATCGGCATGTGCATGCTGCTGTCCTGGTTCGCCACCTGGATGGCCCGGCGCCAGCGGCGCAACCCCAAGGCCGAGGCAACCGTCATCGGTCCGGCCGAGGCGGGGACGCTGCTGCCGGGCGTGCGGTAGCCCCGGAACGAGCCACCCCCGCCCGGCGGCAGCCGTGGATCACTGCTCGCGCAGCGGTACCGAGACGTAGGACGGATCGGTGCGCGGCGAGGAGAAGGTCAGCTGCGCGCCGGTGGGGTTGTGCTCGATGTAGAGCGGGTCGACGGTGTCCACGACCAGGGCGAGCCGGTGGCCCGCCGGGACGTCGTAGGCGGTGGAGAAGAGGTTCAGGTCCACTCCGAAGGCCTGCCCCGGGGTCTTGCCGTGGAAGGTGTACGGGGCGTTGCTGACCAGCTTGCCGAGGCCGAGCGGGCCGACGTCGTAGAGGTACGCGATGAAGGTGCCGCTCTCCTTCGTGGGCGTGACGGTGGTGTGCAGGCGGGCGGTGCCGCGGATCCGGCGGGCCTCGTCGTAGCGCCCGGACTGCCAGACGGCGGCGAAGGCGCGGGGGAGCAGCGGGATGGAGGCGACCGGGGGCGCCTTCACGAACTGGTCCAGCAGGCTGGAGAGGAAGACGATCCCGCCGTCGGCGCCGGAGTCGACATTGGCGAAGACGTGCCCGCTGTCGGCGAGCGCGAGCTTCTCGGCGCCGCCCGCGCCGACCGACTTCCAGTCGGCGTAGCCCTCGTACCCGTCGTCACTACGGGACTTCAGCTGGACGGGGGCCTCGGTGTCGACGCCGTTGTGCTCGCCCTTGAGGTAGCGGTCGAACCAGCGGTGCGCGTTGGTCCAGGTGTCGTTGGGCAGGCCCAGCAGGCCGGTGCCCTCGGCGGTGGCGTGGTCGCCGGGGCGGAACTCCAGGCGCTTGGGGCCGGTCAGTTTCCCGAAGAAGTCCGCGTACTGGTTGGGCGGGAAGATGGTGTCGCCCCAGGCGTTGCCCAGCATGATCGCGGCGCCGTTGGCGTTGATCGCGTCCACCTGCTCGACGGCGGAGCGCTGTCTGCCCCATTCGATCATCTGGGGCTCCCGGTCGAGGTTCGAGCCGAGGAAGTCCTGCAGGATCGACTGGAGTTCGGGCCCGGGACGGCCGGTGAGGTAACCGGCGGCGCCGAGCACGCCCGCGGCCTGGAGGTGCTGGGTGCGGCCCGAGTAGATGGACTCGATGAGGTCGGCCCAGCCGCTGAGCGCGACCACGGCCTTGATCCGCGGATCGCGGGCGGCGGCCAGCAGGCTGATGCCCGCGCCGTAGGAGACCCCGCCGAGGCCGACCCGGGCGGGATCGGCGGCGGTGGTGGCGAGGGCCCAGTCGATGACGGCCGAGACGTCCGCGGTGTCCGGGGGACCGGCCACCTCGATCTGCCCGCCGGAGAGCCAGAAGCCGCGGGAGGTGTAACTCACCACGACGTAACCGGAGTCGGCCAGCTGCTTGGCCTGGGCGATGTATTCGATCTGGGGCATGCCCCAACTGGTGGGCAGCACGATCAACGGGAACTTCTGGCCGGGGCGGGCACCCGAGGGGGAGAAGACATTGCCCTTGAGGGTGATGCCGCCGGAGCCGGGGATGTCGAAGAACCGCAGCTCCGAGGAGGCGGCTGACGTGCTGGTCGGCGTGGTCGCGGTAGCCGCCTGGGCCTGATGGGGGGCCAGGCCCAGGGCGGCGGCCGCGAGCAGGGCCGCCGCGGTCACGGCGGTGGTGGTGCGGGCGGTGCGGGCCATCGGTCGCTCCTCACGTGCGCCGGTATCAAAGTGACCCGACGGTAACGGGAGGGACTTACTGGCGGTAACCCATCGGTAAGTTACGCACTGGTAACGATTGACCAATAGTCAGTAGTGGCGCCCGCGGCGGAGGCTCAGCCGTTCTGGGCGTCGGCGCCCGCGCCCGCGGCGCCCAGTGCGCTCTTCTTCTGCCACTCGGTCCAGTCCAGGTTCCACTCGCCGTAGCCGTTGCCGATGTCGGCCCTGCCCTTGGAGCCGTCGCCCATGACCTCGAACGGGTCGCCGACCTGGGCCTCCTCGTAGAAGGCGGTGGCATTGGCGTCGCTCATCCCCACGCACCCGGAACTGGTGTTGGCCCTGCCGAAGTTGGCGCTGTTCCACGGCGCGGCGTGCACGTACATGCCCGACCAGGTCAGCCGCATCGAGTTGTCGACCATCTTGTCGTAGGAGTCCCCGAGGCCGACGGTCTGGGAGTCCATCCGGATGGTGCCCTCCTTGGCCATCAGCACCATGGTTCCGGACCAGGAGGCCTTCTTGCCGCCCGGCGTACCGGCCGAGATCGGGTAGGACGTGCCGGCCTCGCCGTCCGTGGTCACCGTCATCGTCTTGGCGTCCAGATCGACCTTCATGCGCCGGTCCTTGCCGATCTTGAACTCGGTGTTGTAGTCCTTGACGAAGTAACCGCCGCCCGAGTCCACGCCGTTCAGGTTCATCTGGACCTTCACGTCCGTACCGGACTTCCAGTACTCCCGGGGCCGCCAGTCCACACGGTCGTTGCCCGAGTAGTCCTTGAACCAGCCCCACGAACCCTCGGTGCTGTTCGAGGTGGAGACCTTCAGGGCCTTCTCCACCGCGGCCTTGTTCGTGACCGGGTTGTCGAAGACGATCGAGATCGGCTGGGCGACACCCACGACCGGAGTGGCCTTGCCCGGATTGATCGTGACCTTGTTCACCTTGTCCGGGGCGGTCGTCCTGAACCGCGCGCTCGCGCTCTGGCTCTCGGTGTTCTGCGCGTCGACCTTGTAGTCCTGGCCCGGCGAGGCGTTGCGCTCCGAAGTCCAGCTCCTGCCGTCGGCGGATATCTGCCCCGCCAGCTCCCCGCCCTTGGCGTCGGTCACCTTGACCTGTGCGAGCTTGCCGTCGGCGAGGACCACCTTGACCGGCTCGCCCGCCTTCACCTGGTCGCCCGTCAGGTTGACGGAGATCGCCATCTCCGCCTTCCTCTTCATCTCGGCCTTACCGCCGCCCGCGCCGCCCGAGCAGGCGGTGAGGGCCGTGGCGGCCAGCAGCGCGGTGACCGCCAGAGCGGTGCGACGGGTGCGGACGCGAACGGTCCGGCTGCTCGACGGTGCGGTAAGGCGTATGCGGCTCAACGAAACCCCTTCGAATGGTGATCGTTCGCAAACAAAGAGCGAACGCGGCGACTCTTGGTTGCGTGTTCCGCGAAAAATGTCGGCAATGCGGATGTGAATCGGACGACGACGGAACTGTCACCATGGAGTCACGCAGCCCGCCGCGGCCCCGGCCGGGCGGACGGGGCCCGGGTTACCCTCCACCTTCGACCCCGACGGACCCGACGAGTGGAGCCCCCCGATGAACGGCCGCGCCGACCGCCCGGAGCGCCGCCCGTGACGGCTGCCGGGACCCGCACCGCGCCCGGGCCCGCCGCCGGGGCGCCGCCGCGCGAGCCGTCGGTCCTGCGCAGTGGCGCCCTCATGGCCGCGGGCTCGATCGTCTCCCGCGCCACCGGATTCGTCCGCTCCGCCGTCGTCGTCGCGGCCCTCGGCACCGGCATGGCCGGCGACGGCTACACCGTCGCCAACACCGTGCCCAACATCCTTTACATGCTGCTCATCGGCGGCGCCCTCAACGCGGTCTTCGTCCCCGAACTGGTCCGCGCGGCCAAGGAGCACCAGGACGGCGGGGCCGCCTGCACCGACCGGCTGCTGACCGCCGCCACCACCGGACTCGTCGTCCTCACCGCCGCCGCCGTCATCGGCGCCCCACTGATCGTCTCGGCCTACACGGGCTACACCGGGGCCCAGGCGAGCACCACCGTCGCCCTGGCCCGCTACTGCCTTCCGCAGATCCTGTTCTACGGCCTGTTCACCCTGCTCGGCCAGGTACTGAACGCCCGCGGCCGGTTCGGCGCGATGATGTGGACCCCGGTCCTCAACAACCTCGTGGTCACCGGTGTCTTCGGGTTCTTCCTGTACGCCTCCCACGGCGCGGCGGACGGCCTGACGGCCGCGCAGACCCGGCTCCTCGGCTGGGGCACCACCGCCGGAATAGCCGTCCAGGCCCTCGCGCTGATCCCCTCGCTGCGCGCGGCCCGCTTCCGCTGGCGCCCCCGTTTCGACTGGCGCGGCAACGGCCTGGGCCGCCCCCTGCGCAACGCGGGCTGGCTGGTCCTGCTCGTCCTCACCAACCAGCTCGCCTACTGGGTCGTCACCCGCCTCTCCACCGCGGCCGGCCAGCGCGCCGCCGAGGCCGGGCAGGCCGGGGGCGCGGGCTACACCGCCTACAGCAACGCCTACCAGCTGTGGATCGTCCCCCAGGGGATCATCACCGTCTCCCTGGTCACCGCCCTGCTGCCGCGGCTGAGCGCCGCCGCCGCCGACGGCGACCTCACCCGGGTCCGCCGCGACCTCTCCTACGCGCTGCGCACCAGCGCCGCCCTGGTCGTCCCGGCCGCCGCGCTCTTCGCCGCACTCGCCCCCCAAATGATCGGGAGCGCCTACGGGTACGGGCGCACCGACGCCGCCGACATCGAGGTCATGGCGGGCATGCTCGCCGCCTTCGCCCCCGGCCTGATCGCGTTCTCCGGCCAGTACGTCCTCTCCCGCGGCTTCTACGCCCTCTCCGACACCCGCACCCCGTTCTTCCTGAACCTGGTGATCGCGGTCCTGGGCGGCGCGCTGTCGGTCACCGCCCACCTCCTGCTGCCCCCGCGCTGGGCGGTCACCGGTATGGCGGGCGGGTACTCCCTCGCCCTCTTCGCGGGCCTGGCCGTCACCGCGTACACCCTCGCCCGGCGCCTCGGCCCGCGCGCGCCGGGTCCGGCCGCGGCGCCCGGCACCGCGCTGAGTACGCACCTGCGGCTGCTCGCCGCCTGCCTGCCCGCCGCGGCCGCCGGATACGTCGCCGCTCGGGTCGCGGGGGCGTACGGGGACTTCGCCGCGCTCGGCGCGGGAACCACCGCCCTGGCCCTGATCGTCGTACTCCTCGCCAGGCCGCTGCGACTGGCCGAGATCACCGACCCGTTGGACGCCCTGCGCCGCGGAACAGGCCGTTAGGGTGAGGAATTCACCCGAGGACCTTGGGATACTGACCGGATGCCACGCGTACTGCTGATCGAGGACGACCCTTCCATCCGCGAGGGGGTCGCGCTCGGCCTGCGCAGACGGGGGCACGACGTCCGCGCCGCCGAGACCGGCGAAGCGGGCCTGGCCCAGCTCGCCGGATTCCGGCCCGAGCTGGTCCTCCTCGACCTGATGCTGCCCGGCATCAACGGGGTCCAGGTCTGCACCCGCATCCGCGAGACCAGCCAGGTCCCCATCATCATGCTGACCGCGCGCGGCGACGACTTCGACATAGTCGTCGGCCTGGAGGCGGGCGCCGACGACTACATAGTCAAGCCCGCGCGCACCGAGGTCATCGAGGCCCGGATCAGGGCCGTACTGCGCCGCCTCACCGAACCGGCGGGCCGCCCCGACATCGAGCACCACGGCGAACTGGCCGTCGACCGCGCCGGACTGACCGTGTCCAAGAAGGGCGAACGCGTCGCCCTCGCCCCCAGCGAGATCAAACTGCTGCTGCACCTGTCCACCTCGCCCGAGCAGGTGTTCAGCCGCCAACAGCTCCTCGAATACGTCTGGGAGCACAGCTACCACGCGGACGCGCGGCTCGTGGACGCCTGCGTCCGCCGCCTCCGCAACAAGATCGAGGACGTCCCCGGCAGCCCCCGGTACATCCAGACCGTGCGCGGGTTCGGCTACCGCTTCGGTCCCCTGTAGATGTCCGTCGTGAGAAGGTCCGCCCCGCTCGGGCTGCGCACCCGCCTCATCGCCGCCTTCCTGCTCGTCGCCGCGATCAGCGCCGTCGGCACCGCCGCCCTCACCTACCGGCAGGCGCGCACCGCGATCCTCCGGCAGAGCCAGGACACCGCGGTGGAGACCCTGCGCGATCAGCTGGAGGGCACGCGCCTGCGGCTGCCCTACGACCAGGAGAGCCTGCAGATCCAGGTCAACGAGCTGGGCAAGCGGGGCAAACCCCGCGCGTGGACGGTCTACGGCGAGTACGGCGCCCTGCGCGCGAACTCCAACGGCAACGGCAATCCCACCTCCTCCCTGATCACCGACGCGCTCCGGCGGGAGATCCGGGACAAGCCGCACGGGGTCTTCCAGCGGGTCATGTCGGGAAAGTCGCCCTACCTGGCCGTCGGCATGCCCGCCGTGATCACCGTCCAGGGCGTCAGCCAGCCCACCGGCGCCGTCTTCTACGCCGTCATGCCGCTGGTCACCGAGGAACAGACCGTCGACCTGATGGTCGCCGCCGCCCGCAACGGCGCCCTGCCCGGACTCGCCATCGCCCTGGTACCCGCCCTGCTCGCCGCCCGCAGCGTGCTGCGCCCGGTGCGCAAACTGCGTATCGCCGCCCATCAGATGGGACGGGGCCAGCTCGACACCCGGATCGAGGTCAGGGGAGCCGACGAGCTGGCCGGGCTGGCCCGGACCTTCAACGAGACCGCCCAGGCCCTGGAGAAGTCCGTCGAGGAACTCCAGCAGGCCGAGGCGCGGGCCCGCCGGTTCGCCGCCGACGTCTCGCACGAACTGCGCACCCCGCTGTCCGGGATGCTCGCCGTCACCGAGGTGCTCGACGAGGACGCCGAGCAGCTCGACCCCGACACCGCCAAGGCGCTGCGGCTGATCAGCGCCGAGACCGGGAAGCTCGCCGTCCTGGTCGAGGACCTGATGGAGATCTCCCGCTTCGACGCCCGGGCCGCCGGGCTCAACCTCGACGACGTGGACATGGCCGAGGCCGTCGGCAAGAGCCTGGAGCGGCGCCCCTGGGGCGACGGCCAGGTCGTCACCGACGTGCCGGAGGGCCTCCGCGCCCGGCTCGACCCGCGCCGCTTCGACGTGGTCCTCGCCAACCTGGTCGGCAACGCCCTGCGGCACGGCGGAGCCCCGGTACGGATCACCGTGGGGACGCGGCCGGACCCGGACGGGGAGCGGCTGACCGTGGAAGTGGCCGACAGCGGCCCCGGGATAGCCCCCGAGGCGCTGCCCCACATCTTCGACCGGTTCTTCAAGGCTGACGCGGCCCGGACCCGCTCGGTGGGCAGCGGCCTGGGTCTGGCCATCACGCTGGAGAACGTACGGCTCCACGGCGGGACGGTGACGGCGGCCAACGGCGGGTCCGGCGGCGCCGTCTTCACCGTGGACATGCCGCTGGAGGCGCACGCATGACCGGGGTGAGCAGGGTGTCCGGGGCCCGGGCGGGTGTGGTCGCGGCCGTGCTGCTGGGCCCGCTGCTGCTGGCGGGCTGCGGGATCAAGCCGACCGAGGCCATCGGCAGCGGCAGCCCCGCCGCGGTCCGGGTGGCCGCACCGTTCGGGCTCTCCGTCGTGTACCTCGTCGCCCCCGGCGGACAGCTCACCCCGGTCCCGGTCCCGTTCGTGGACCGCCCGGCCGTCGTGGTCCCGGCGCTCGACCGGCTGCTGGCGGGTCCGGACGCGGCAGCGGTCCAGGCGGGGCTGCGCACCGAGCTGCCTTCCGTCGACGGCAGGAAGACCGGGGCGGTCCAGATCACGCCGGACGGGCCCAAGGCGGTCCGGGTCCGGGTGCCGGTCCCAATCAGGAGCCTGAGTCTGACGGCCCGGCGGCAGATCGTGTGCACCGTGGCCTTCGAGACGCAGGACCCCGGGCAGACCGCGATCACGGTCACGGGGCCCGACGGGCCGATGGAACCGACGGCCTGCGGCCTCGGCGGCTGACCCGGCCGCCCGCTCCCTCTTGCGGGGCGGCCGGGGCGGGCGTCACCGTGGCCCCATGGATCACGCGCCCGCCGACCCCCCTGCCCCGGACGTCCACGCGCCCGCCGACCCCGCCGCCCCGGCCGTTCCCGATGTGTTCGACCCGCGGATCTACGGCGGGGGAGTGCCCTACGAGCCCTACCGGATCCTGCGCGACCACCACCCGGTCGCCTGGCAGCCCGAGCCGGAGGTCCTCGGCTGGCCCGCCGGGCCCGGCTTCTGGGCGGTCACCCGGCACGCCGACGTCGTCCGGGTGCTGCGCGACCACACGACGTACTCCTCCCACCTCGGCGCCACCCAGATCCGCGACCCCGACCCGGCGGACCTGCCCTTCATCCGGCGCACCATGCTCAACCAGGACCCCCCGGCCCACGGGCGGCTGCGCGGGATGCTCGCCCGCGCCTTCACCCCCGCCCGGGTCGACGCCTTCGGGGAGCGGTTCCGGGACCGGGCCGAGGCGCTGCTCCTGGGCGCCCGGGACGGCGCCGAGGACGGCGCGGCCGACGTGGTGCGCGCGGTCACCGACGAGTACGCGCTGCTCAACCTGGCCGACCTGATGGGGGTCCCGGCCGCCGACCGGTCGCTGCTGCTGGAGTGGACCGTACGGATCATCGGCTACCAGGACCCCGAGGACGCGCCCGCGCCGGCGCTCGGCCCCGACGGCGTACCCCTCAACCCCCGTTCGCCCGCACTGCTCGGCGAGATGTTCGGGTACGCGCGGGAACTGGCCGCCGCGAAGCGGGCCCGCCCCGGCGACGACCTGATGACCGCCCTGGCCCATGCCGGGCTCGCCGAAGGGGAGTTGGAGATGTTCTTCTTCCTGCTCACCGTCGCGGGCAACGACACCGTGCGCTCGGCCGCCCCCGGCGGACTGCTCGCCCTGGCCGGGGACCGCTCCGCCTACCGCCAACTCACCACCGGGCGAGCGCCCGTGGGCCGGGCGGTGGACGAACTCCTGCGCTTCCACCCGCCCGTGCTCAGCTTCCGCCGCACCGCCGCCCGGGACACCGAACTCGCCGGACGGCGGCTACGGGCCGGGGACAAGGTGGTCGTCTTCCACGCCGCCGCCAACCGCGACGAACGGGTCTTCGCCGACCCGGGCAGGCTCGACCTCACCCGCGCCCCGAACCCGCACGTCTCCTTCGGTGACGGGCCGCACGTCTGCCTCGGCGCGCACTTCGCCCGGCTCCAGCTGCGCACGCTCTACGAACAGTGGAGCCGCTCCATGCCCGATCCGGAACTGGCCGGTGAACCACGGCGGTTGCTGTCCAACTTCATCAATGGGCTGACTCGATTGCCGCTACGGGTGTCTGGGCCGCCTCGGTGACGTCCGCGAGCAACTCGGCCACGTCCGGGCCGTAGGCATCGGAGTTGGTCACCTTCAGCAGGACGCAGAAGGAGTTCCCGCCGTAGCGCCGGGCCAGTGTCTGGTGGTTGCGGGCCAGGAAGCGGGCTCCGGCCTGGTTGCTGATCGCGGTCTGCCCGGAGATCAGGAACACCGGACGGGTCCCGGGCCGGGTGGTGAGCCGGGCCAGCACCACGTACTCGGTCTGGCCCTTCTGCCAGCGGTAGGTTTCCCCGCCGACGCGGATGGCCCCCCGGTCCGGCCCCGGAGCGCTGGTGAGGTCGACGTGGACGCCCGGCAGCATGGAGGTCAGGTGGGCCGCCGTCCGCGCGTTGGAGACGGGGCCGCCGACGCAGAACTCCGCCCGCTCGCCGAAGCCCTGACGCACCCCGTCGTGCGAGACGATCTGCAGGTTCGCCCCGCAGTCCTTGATCAGGGCCGATATCTCCAGCAGTGCGAAGGCGTCGTTGCGGTGCACCGATCCCTCGTTCCCGCCCATCTGCCGGTTGACCACGAACAGGCAGTCCGACCCGGGGGGCAGGCCGAAGAACGCCTGCTTGCGGCGCAGCGTACGGCGCCACAGGTACGTCCGGGAGAACCAGCCGAACCCGCCGCTGATGGCGGTGGCCATCACCCCGAGCACGATGTTGCGCACGTCGTCGTTCATGGCGCGGATGTTAACCCGCGACAGGCAGTCCTGACGCGGGGGGCCCGGTGAAGTTACAGTGCCGACCCCAGGCCTGAACGGCCGTCGACCGGGAGGTACGGGATGCGTCGTCCCGCCGCACGTCAGTTGGTTGTCCTCGCTCTCGCCGGGGCGCTCGTGTCCACCGGCGCGGCCGCGCCGCCCTCCGGAGGGAGGACACCGGCCAAGGTCCCGGTGGCCGTCGGCTACGGCGGTGCCGTGGCCAGTGTGGACGCCGACGCCTCCGCGGCCGGGATCGCGGTCCTGCGCGCGGGCGGCAACGCGGTGGACGCCGCGATCGCCACCGCCGCCGCCCTCGGCGTCACCGAGCCGTACTCCGCGGGCGTCGGCGGTGGCGGCTACTTCGTCTACTACGACGCCACGTCCCGCCGGGTGCACACCATCGACGGCCGGGAGACGGCGCCCGCCTCGGCCACCGCCACCCTCTTCCAGGAGAACGGCGTACCGATCCCCTTCGAGCAGGGCCAGACCAGCGGCCGCGGTGTCGGCGTGCCCGGCACTCCCGCCACCTGGACCACCGCGCTCGACTCCTGGGGCAGCCGCCCCCTCGGCCAGCTCCTGCGCCCCGCGGAGAGACTGGCCCGCGACGGGTTCACCGTGGACGCCACCTTCCGGGCCCAGACCGAGCTGAACCAGGACCGGTTCAAGGACTTCCCGGACACGAAGAAGCTGTTCCTGCCCGGGGGAGCGCTGCCGGTGGTCGGCTCCACCTTCAAGAACCCCGATCTGGCCGCCACGTACGCCGAGATCGGACGCCAGGGCGCCGGCGTCCTCTACAAGGGCCCCATCGCCGACGACATCGTCGCCGCCGTCCGCAAGCCCCCGGTCGACCCGGCCGCCACCCGGATCGTCCGCTCCGGCGACCTGAGCGCCGGGGACCTGCGGGCGTACGGAACCAAGCGGCTGGCGCCTACCCAGGTCAACTACCGGGGCCTGGACGTCTACAGCATGGCTCCCTCCTCCTCCGGCGGCACCACCGTCGGTGAGGCCCTCAACATCCTGGAGGGCAGCGACCTCGGCGCGCTCTCCGAGGCCCAGTACCTGCACCGCTACATCGAGGCCTCCCGGATCTCCTTCGCCGACCGGGGCCGCTGGGTCGGCGACCCGGCCGCCGAGAACGTCCCCACCCGCGAGCTGCTCTCCCAGAGGTTCGCCGACTCGCGCGCCTGCCTGATCTCGCCCGACCGGGCCCTGACCAGCCCGCTGGCCCCCGGCGACCCCCGCCACCCGGCTCCCTGCGCCACCACCGGGCAGAGCGCGCCGACCACCTACGAGGGGGAGAACACCACCCACCTGACGGTCGCCGACCGCTGGGGCAACGTGGTCTCCTACACCCTGACCATCGAGTCCACCGGTGGCAGCGGCATCACCGTCCCCGGCCGGGGCTTCCTGCTCAACAACGAGCTGACCGACTTCTCCTTCGCCCCGGCCGCCCCCGGCGTCCCGGACCCGAACCTGCCCGGCCCCGGCAAGCGGCCGCGCTCGTCGATGTCGCCGACCATCGTGCTCAAGGACGGGCGTCCGGTGCTCGCCGTCGGCTCCCCGGGCGGCGCCACCATCATCACCACGGTGCTGCAGACCCTCATCGGGACCCTGGACCGCAAGCTCCCGCTGGTCGACGCGATCGCCGCACCGCGGGCCAGCCAGCGCAACCAGACCACCACCGAGCTGGAACCGGGCCTGTGGGACAGCCCGGTGCGTGCCCAGTTGGAAGCCCTGGGCCAGGGATTCCGGCAGAACCCCGAGATCGGCGCGGCGACCGGCGTCCAGCGGCTCCCGGACGGCCGCTGGCTCGCGGCAGCCGAGACCACCCGGCGCGGCGGGGGCTCCGCGATGGTGGTCCAGCCGCACGGGCGGCCGTAACTCCGGGCCGTTTCACGTACCTCGTACCCCGTGGCCCGCACTCCGTCGGCACTAGAGCGCGGTGAGGATCCGCGGGCCGTCGGCGGTGATGGCGACGGTGTGCTCGGCGTGCGCGGCCCGGCTGCCGTCGACGGTCCGCAGGGTCCAGCCGTCCGCGTCGGCCGTGTAGTCGTCGGTGCCGCCCGCGATCAGCATCGGCTCGATCGCGAGAACCATGCCGGGGCGCAGCTTCATGCCGCGCCCCGGCGGGCCCTCGTTCGGCACGCCCGGGTCCTCGTGCATGCGGCGGCCGATGCCGTGGCCGCCGAAACCGTCGGGAATGCCGTACCCCGCGGCGCGCCCGACGGCGCCGATCGCATGGGCGATGTCCCCGATCCGGTTTCCCGGGCGGGCCGCCGCGATGCCCGCGGCCAGGGCCCGCTCCGCCGCCTCGATCAGCCGCAGGTCGGCGGGGCGGGGTCGGCCGACGGTGAAGCTGACCGCCGCGTCCCCGGCCCAGCCGTTCAGGAGCGCCCCGCAGTCGATGCTGACGAGGTCGCCGTCCCGCAGCCGGTACGCGCCGGGGATGCCGTGCACGATCGCGTCATTGACCGACGCGCACACCACCGCGGGGAAGGGCACCGGGGCGAACCGGGGCCGGTAGCCGAGGAAGGGCGAGTCCGCCCCCGCCCCGCGGAGCACCTCGTGGGCCACCCCGTCCAGGTCCAGCAGGGATACGCCGACGCCCGCGGCCCCGCGCACGGCGTCCAGGGCGCGGGCCACCACGCGGCCCGCCTCGCGCATCGCGTCGATCGATTCTTCCGTCTTGAGTTCCACCATGCCCATTACTATACCGGTATTTCTATACCGGGATAGTTGTAACGGTATAAGAATCGCGGGGCGGGGTAGTATGGGGGCATGGTCCGTACCCCCCTCACCCCCGCAGAGCGCGAGCGCGGCGAGCGCCTGGGCGCGCTGCTGCGCGAGTCGCGCGGCAGCCGCAGCATGGTGGAGGTGGCCGCGGCCGCCGGGCTCTCCGCCGAGACCCTCCGCAAGATCGAGACCGGCCGGGCTCCGACCCCCGCCTTCTTCACGGTCGCCGCCGTCGCCTCCGTCCTCGGGCTCTCGATGGACGACCTCATCCGGCGGTCCGCCTTCGCCGCTGCCTGACGGGATCTGCGGCGAGGCGCTCGGCGGCATCTGCGGCGGGACGCGCTCGGCGGCCGAACGGCCCAATCGGCGGTGGTGGCGGCCGGGCGCGGGGCAAGCGTGAAGGCGTGTCAGCCACGAACGCACCCAAGCGGCTCGGTCTCGTAATCGTCGGCGCCCTGCTGGCGAGCGGACTGCTGCTCGCCGCCTGCGCCGTACCCGATGGCCCGGCCGGCGCCGGGACCTCCGGCGACGTGGTCTTCCGCCACCCGGGCGTCGTCGTCAGCCACACCCAGCTCCAGCACGCGCAGCAGATGGTCGCGGCCGGGAAGGAGCCGTGGAAGGCTGCGTACCAGGACCTGCTGAAGAGCCGGTACGCCTCCCTGGGCTACTCCGCGCACCCCGCCGACGTGGTGCCCTGCCCCTTCAACGCGGGGCCGCAGTCCTGTCTGGACGAACGGCAGGACGCGATCGCCGCCTACACCCACGCGCTGCTGTGGTCGGTCAACGGCCGGACCGCGCACGCCCGCAAGGCCGTCGAGATCATGGACGGCTGGTCCGCGGTGATGAAGCGGCACGAGAAGGACAACGCCGGCCTCCAGGCGGCCTGGGCCGGCTCCACCTGGGCGCGCGCGGCCGAGATCGTCCACGCCGGGTACCCGAACTGGGAGAAGTCGAAGGTCGACCGGTTCAAGGAGATGCTGCGCACGGCCTACCTGCCCGCCGTACGGGCTCAGGTGCCGACGTACAACGGCAACTGGGAACTGGCGATGACCGACGCCTCCCTGGCCATCGCGGTGTTCCTGGAGGACCGGGCCGTGTTCAGGGAGTCGCTGAAACGGTTCCGTACCCGGGCCCCGGCGTACTTCTACCTCCAGAAGGACGGCCCGCACCCGCCCGGGCCGCCGCACACGGCCGTCGACACCGCCGACACGGTGCGGACGTACTGGTTCAACCAGGGGACGTACGTCGACGGGATCGCCCAGGAGACCTGCCGCAACCTCAAGCACGTCGGCTACTCCCTCGCCGCGTCCGCGCACATCGCCGAGACCGCCTGGCACCAGGGCGTCGACCTGTACGGGGAGGCGGGCGACCGGATCAGGGCCGCGCTGGAGTTCCATGCGAAGTACCAGCTCGGGGAGGACGTCCCGCGGTGGCTGTGCGGCGGCACGGTGGAGCGGAACATGGGCCCGGACCTGGAGGTGGCCCTGCACCACTACGCGTCGCGGACCGGGGCGCAACTCCCCTACACCCGAAGGCTGGTGGAGTCGACGCGCCCGGCGGGCACGGACGACCTGTTCGTGGCCTGGGAGACCCTGACCCACGGCGAGGCGGCCTTGGCCCCCGTGGTGGACGCCGGGTCCAGGGACGCCCCGGGAGCGGACGGCGCGGAGGCGGGCGGCCCGTAGGGCGGAGGGCTCGGGAGCGGACGGCCCGGCGGTGGACCGCCCGGCGGTGGGCGGCCCGGCGGCGGCCGTCCGGGCGGTGGAAGGCCCGGCGAGCGGGGCTCCAGAGCCCACCGCCTAGTCTCTGGGCATGAATCTTGAGGAGCTGGGCCGGTCCCGGTACGTCAGTCTCACCACCTTCCGCAAGGACGGGACTGCGGTGGCCACCCCGGTGTGGGCCGTGGCCGACGGCGGCGAGCTGTACATCTGGACGAAGAGCGACACCTGGAAGGTCAAGCGGATCCGCAACAACGGGCGGGTCACGGTCGTCCCCTGCGACGTGCGCGGGCGCGCGGCGGACGGGGCGACCGCGCTGGAGGGCGAGGCCCGGCTGCTGGACGACACGGGGCTGAACCGGGTGCGCAAGCTCATGGCCCGCAAGTACACCTGGCAGTACTGGATGGTGGACGTGCCCGCGACCCTCGCCCGGCGCGGGAAGCGCCCCCACACGGCGATCGCCGTCAAGCTTTGAGATTCCCGTAGCCCGCCTGTAACACGGGTGCGATCCAATGCGGGCATGGAGACGGCGAGTTCGACGGCGATCGCTCAACTGGCCGCATTTCTGCGCGGGTTGACCGCGCTCCTGGATCCCCGCGCGGGCTGGTACGGCGAGTTCCTGAGCCGCGATCCCGAGGGCGTACGGGCCTGCCTCGACGGGGTCGCGATCGTGCCGTGGGACGTACTGGAGTCGCTGCTCCAGGACCTCGCCCGGCTCCAGGGACCGGAGTTGGCGGCCGTACGGTCCGAGGAGGCGGCCCGGCTGCGCCGCGCGGCCGCCCTCGCCCACGACCGGATGCCGGGCGGCGAGGAGGAGCTGCACGGGCTGCTCGCGGCGGCCGGAGTGCAGCGGGACGCTGCCGGTTCGGCCGTCCAGGCGCTCACCGCGCGGCTGTCGGCCGAGGCCGACCCGGCGGTGGCGGCGGCGCTCTCGGGCGAACTGTCCTGGACCCGGGACGACCTCGCCCGCGCCACCTCCCGCCGCGCGGACCTCGCGGCCCGGCTGGACGGCCTCGCGCAGCCCCTCCCGGCCGTCCCGAGCCTTTGGCCCCCCGAACCCGGGCCGGAACAGTCCGGGGTGCGCAGGCGCCGAGGGGGCCGGGGCGCGCGGTTCGCCGGGGCGGCCGTCGACCCCGGGGAGCCCGTCTTCGCGCCGCCGCCGGGCGCGGACCCCGGCGCGGGGGCCCAAGCGCCGCGCGGCGCCCGCTACGGCCCCCCGGCCACCCCCGCCGCCCGACGCGCCCACCTCCGGGAGGTCCCGGCCCCGACCCCGACCGTGGCCCCGGCCCCTGGGCCCCGGGCCGTCGCCGGGGCCGCCCCGGGCGCCGAGAAGCCCGCCCCCGACGGGGCCGCCGCCCGCGGCGCCGACGGCGAGGCGGTGCCCGCGCTCGTGGGGGAGCTGATCGTGCTGCGGGGGCAGGGGCGGACCGGGGAGGCGCACGCGCTGCTCTGCGCCGCCGCCGGGTGGGACGCGGGGCTGCTGCCCGGGCTGGCCCGGGAGCTGGAGCGGGCCGCACTGGCGGCCGACTGGGCGGCCCTGCTGTGGGAGGCGGCCTCCCTGCCGCCCGACCGGCTCGCCGCGCTCGCCGCCGCCCTCGGGGACGCGGGACGCCCCGCCGACCGCGACCGGCTGCTGCGCCAGGGCGCGGGCCGCCCGGCCCCGGAGATCGCGGACGCGGCCCTCGCGCTCGGCGCGGCGGGCCGGGTCCACGAGGCCGAGGCCCTGCTGGCCGCGTTCGTGAGCGTCCGCGGCGCCGAGGAGGCGGCCCGCCTCGCCCGCCGGAACCCGCAGTGGTTCGCCCCGCGCCTGCTGCGGGCCGCCCGGGGCCTGCCGGGCCGCGCCCACCGGGACCTCGTGCACGCCTTCCGGGTCGCCGGGATCCCCACCCCCTGAGCCGCCTGACCGACCTTCCACGCCCGGTGAACACAAACGATCACTGGGCGACGTATGTTGATCGACTTGGCCAACCGTGCGCGGTGGTCTTGCCCCGACGTGTGACGAGGCCTACTTTCGACTCCCTACGCACACCGTCTACGTGCGTAGAGGCCGGCGTCCCGTCGCAAGGAGCAGCTCATGGCCCACCTCGTCCGCGCCGCGCTGGTCCAAGCCACCTGGACCGGCGACACCGAGTCGATGATCGCCAAACACGAGGAGCACGCCCGCAGTGCCGCCGCCCGAGGGGCGCGGATCATCGGGTTCCAGGAGGTGTTCAACGCCCCCTATTTCTGCCAGGTCCAGGAACCCGAGCACTACCGCTGGGCCGAGGCGGTGCCCGACGGCCCGACCGTCCGCCGGATGCAGGAACTCGCCCGCGAGACCGGCATGGTGATCGTCGTACCGGTCTTCGAGCTGGAGAGCGAGGGCTTCTACTACAACACCGCGGCCGTCATCGACGCCGACGGAAGCTACCTCGGCAAGTACCGCAAGCACCACATCCCCCAGGTCAAGGGCTTCTGGGAGAAGTACTACTTCCGCCCGGGCAACCTCGGCTGGCCCGTCTTCGACACGGCCGTCGGCAAGGTCGGCGTCTACATCTGCTACGACCGCCACTTCCCGGAAGGCTGGCGCGCCCTCGGCCTCGCCGGTGCCCAGCTCGTCTACAACCCCTCCGCGACCTCCCGCGGCCTCTCCAGCCACCTCTGGCAGCTGGAACAGCCCGCCTCCGCCGTGGCCAACGAGTACTTCGTCGCCGCCATCAACCGGGTCGGCCAGGAGGAGTACGGCGACAACGACTTCTACGGCACCAGCTACTTCGTCGACCCGCGCGGCCAGTTCGTCGGGGAGGTCGCCAGTGACAAGGAGGAGGAACTCCTGGTCCGCGACCTCGACTTCGACCTGATCAAGGAGGTCCGCGACCAATGGGCCTTCTACCGCGACCGGCGCCCCGACGCCTACGAAGGACTCGTACAGCCGTGACCAACCCGATCCCGCTCCACAGCCGCCACCAGGCCGTCATGCCCGAGTGGCTGGCCCTGTACTACGACCGCCCCATCGAACTCACCCACGGCGAGGGCCGCCACGTCTGGGACGCCGACGGCAACCGCTACCTGGACTTCTTCGGCGGCATCCTCACCACCATGACCGCCCACGCCCTCCCCGAGGTCACCAAGGCCGTCGCCGAACAGGCCGGGCGGATCATCCACTCCTCCACCCTGTACCTGAACCGGCCGATGGTCGAACTCGCCGAGCGGGTCGCCGCCCTGTCCGGCATCCCCGACGCCCGGGTCTTCTTCACCACCTCCGGCACCGAGGCCAACGACACGGCCCTGCTGCTCGCCACGACGTACCGCCGCTCCAACCAGATCCTGGCGATGCGCAACAGCTACCACGGCCGGTCCTTCTCCACCGTGTCCATCACCGGGAACCGCGGCTGGTCCCCGACCAGCCTCTCGCCGCTCCAGACGTACTACGTCCACGGCGCGGTCCGCGGCCGGGGACCCTTCGCCCACCTGAACGACGCCGACTTCACGGCCGCGGCGGTCGCGGACCTCGAAGACGTCCTCGGCCAGGCCCGGGGCGGCCTCGCCGCCCTGATCGCCGAACCCGTCCAGGGCGTGGGCGGTTTCACCTCCCCGCCCGACGGCCTCTACGGCGCCTTCCGCGAGGTCCTCGACCGGCACGGCATCCTCTGGATCAGCGACGAGGTCCAGACGGGCTGGGGCCGCACCGGCGACCACTTCTGGGGCTGGCAGGCCCACGCCCAGAACGGGCCGCCGGACATCCTCACCTTCGCCAAGGGCATCGGCAACGGCATGTCCATCGGCGGAGTGGTCGCCCGGGGCGAGATCATGAACTGCCTCGACTCCAACTCCATCTCCACCTTCGGCGGTTCACCCGTCACCATGGCGGCGGGCGTGGCCAACCTCGGGTACCTCCTCGAACACGACCTCCAGGGCAATGCCCGGCGCGTCGGCGGGCTGCTGCTGGAGCGGCTGCGCGCCGTCACCGCCGGCGTGCCCGCCGTACGGGAGGTCCGCGGCCGGGGTCTCATGGCGGCCATCGAACTGACCCGGCCCGGTACCGACCAGGCCGATCCGGACGCGGCCACCGCCGTGCTGGAGGCCGCGCGCGAGGGCGGTCTGCTCCTGGGCAAGGGCGGCGGGTACAACACCAGCGTCCTGCGGATCGCGCCACCGCTGACCCTCACCGTCGCCGAGGCGGAAGAGGGCGCGGAGATCCTCGCCCGGGCCCTGCGCACCCTCAACTAGCCGACGGGGACACGTACATGCCCAACCGCACCCTGATCCGCGGTGGCCTGGTCATCACGGCCTCCGACGAACTGCACGCGGACGTCCTGATCGAGGACGGCCGGGTCGCCGCGCTCGCGGCGACCGGCTCGGCGGCCGCCGCCGCGTGGACGGCCGACCGTACGATCGACGCGGACGGGAAGTACGTCATCCCCGGCGGCGTCGACGCCCACACCCACATGGAGCTGCCCTTCGGCGGCACCTCCGCCTCCGACACCTTCGAGACCGGGACACGGGCCGCGGCCTGGGGCGGCACCACCACCATCGTGGACTTCGCCGTCCAGAGCGTGGGCCACGCCCTGCGCGAGGGCCTGGACACCTGGTACGCCAAGGCCGACGGCAACTGCGCCGTCGACTACGCCTTCCACATGATCCTCTCGGACGTCAACGAGGGCACCCTCAAGGAGATGGATCTCCTCGTCGAGGAGGGCATCACCTCCTTCAAGCTGTTCATGGCCTACCCCGGCGTGTTCTACAGCGACGACGGCCGGATCCTGCGCGCCATGCAGCGCTCCGCGCACAACGGCGGGCTGATCATGATGCACGCCGAGAACGGCATCGCCATCGACGTCCTGGTGGAACAGGCCCTGGCGCGCGGGGAGACGGACCCCCGTCACCACGGCGAGGTGCGCCGGGTCCTGCTGGAGGCGGAGGCGACCCACCGGGCGATCCAGCTCGCCCGGGTCGCGGACGCGCCCCTGTACGTCGTCCACGTCTCGGCGGAGGAAGCGCTCGCGGAACTGGCCGCCGCCCGCGACAAGGGGCTCCCCGTCTTCGGGGAGACCTGCCCGCAGTACCTGTTCCTGTCCACCGACAACCTGGCCGAGCCCGACTTCCAGGGCGCCAAGTACGTCTGCTCGACCCCGTTGCGGCCGCGCGAGCACCAGGCGGCGCTGTGGCGGGGGCTGCGGACGAATGACCTCCAGGTGGTCTCCACGGATCACTGCCCGTTCTGCTTCCGGGGCCAGAAGGAGCTGGGCCGCGGGGACTTCTCGAAGATCCCGAACGGGCTGCCGGGGGTGGAGAACCGCATGGATCTCCTCCACCAGGCCGTGGTGGACGGGCACATCAGCCGCCGTCGCTGGATCGAGATCGCGTGCGCGAGCCCGGCCCGGATGTTCGGCCTCTACCCGAAGAAGGGCACGATCGCGCCGGGCGCCGACGCCGACATCGTCCTCTACGATCCGCACGCCGAGCAGGTCATCTCCGCCGAGACGCACCACATGAACGTGGACTACTCGGCGTACGAGGGCAAGCGGATCACCGGACGCGTCGACACGGTCCTCTCGCGCGGCGAGGTGGTCATCGACCGGCGAGAGTACAAGGGCCGGGCGGGCCATGGGGCCTTCGTCCACCGTTCCACCTGTCAGTACCTGTAAGCCGCAAGCCCGCACACAGCAGCAAGGAGCCCTGCATGGACTTCGGTCTCGTCCTGCAAACCGACCCGCCTGCCTCGCAGGTGGTCAGCCTCGTGAAGCGCGGCGAGCGCAATGGTTTCCGCTACGGCTGGACCTTCGACTCCGCAGTGCTGTGGCAGAAGCCGTTCGTCATCTACAGCCAGATCCTGGCCAACACCCAGCGCATACACGTGGGTCCGATGGTCACGAACCCGGGCACTCGCACCTAAGAGGTGACCGCTTCCACCTTCGCGACGCTGAACGACATGTACGGCAACCGGACGGTGTGCGGCATCGGCCGAGGGGACTTGGCCATGCGGGTCGCGGGGCGTGCGCCGAACACCCTGGCCCGGCTGGGCGAGGCCATCGAGGCGATCCGGGATCTGGCGGAGGGCCGTGAGGCGGTCGTGGACGGCAATCCGATCCAGATCCCCTGGATCACGGATGGGAAGCTGCCCGTCTGGATGGCCGCGTACGGACCCAAGGCCCTCGCGCTCGCCGGACAGAAGGCCGACGGGTTCGTCCTCTAGCGCGCCGACCTCTACCTCACCGAGTGGATGGTCAAGGCGGTCCGCCAGGCCGCCGTGGAGGCCGGCCGCGACCCCGACTCGATCACCATCTGCGTGGTGGCCCCGGCGTACGTGGGCGAGGGCCTCGCCCACGCGCGCGACCAGTGCCGGTGGTTCGGCGGGATGGTCGGCAACCACGTCGCAGACTTGGTCTCGCGCTGAGGAGAACACTCCTCGATGGTCCCCGAGGAACACTTCCGACGAGACGCCGCAGATCCGGGGAGATGCGCTCCCGAAGCTTGGCCGGCTGGATGGAGGTCGTCACCCGGCCTCACCGTCCGGCAGTTCCGGGGCGATCACGTTCGCGTAGAGCTGGTCGGTGGCGAAATGGGTCAGGACCTCGTGTGTGAACGGGTGGCAGTCGGGCGGCGGAGCCGCCGGATCGACCCACACCAGCTCGCTGTGCGTCTCCGGCTCGCGGTTGTAGGGGGTGCCCTCCCAGTCCCGCAAAGTGAGGACGGCGCCGATCACCCGCTCGCCGTCCGCCGCGTGGAAGTGGGGCAACTGGCAAAACCGCAGGCGGTCCGGGGCGACTTGGATGCCGGCTTCTTCGGCGAGCTCGCGCGCCGCACCCTCGTCGAGGAACTCGCCTTCCTCAAGGCGCCCCCCAACCACGGTCAGCATCCCAGGGGAGTGCCACGAAGTCGCCTGGTGTCGAACAGTCAGGACCCGGCCGTCATAGCGACGCTGGAGCAGGACCATGACGTTGCCGATGCTCCGGTGTACGGCGCTCACGAACGATGAGCCTCCCCTCTACACGGTCACCGCCGTCGAGGCGCCCGTTCCCCAGCTCCCTCGTGCTGCTGTGGAACGATTCGCCGAGATCGTACGGGAGCAGCGGCCCGACACCCCCGTGGCCGAGGCCTTCGCGGCCTCGGTGGGCAGAATGCAGCAGGCGGCCTCGGGGCTGGCGCGGCTCGCCCTCGAAGACGAGACCGGCAGCCCCATCTGGTCGGCGAGGGGCAACCTGATCGTGTGGGAGCGCGTCATCAGGCAGATGGAATCCGGGTGGGCGCCTTCGGGCTGGTACCCGGCCGGCCTCTACCGAGAGCGGCTGGAAGCCCGTGACGAACTCGCCGACATCGGTGCCCGCCTGCCCCGCGACGTCGCCGAGCTGCTCACCCGGGCCCTGGACCAGCTCGACAGGCAGTTCGCCGCAGCGACGGAGGAAGACCCGTCAGGAAACCTCTACCGGGAACTGACAGAGGCGTCCGCGGAACAGACCTCACTCGGCTGGTGGTGGCAACGCCGCCCGAATCCCACGCCTTGGGCACAGACCTGACATCGAGGAGACCGGTCGCTCTGCGGGGCTCGAGCCCTGGCCGGGGCCGTGGCCGAGCTGATACGGCGACGCGCCAGGCCGGAGTGGTCTTTGGTCGGGCGCATCGCCGTACCGTGCCTAAGAGGGTGTCTCACGTGGCAAGTTTCGCGAGCCTCTTGCAGCAGCTCAGGGCGGCGGCCAGGCCGAGGAAGGCGAGGAAGTGCGAGCCCTTTCGTTCGTATCGGACGGTGAGGCGGCGGTAGCCGAAGATCCAAGCGATCGACCGTTCGATCTTCCAGCGGTGCCGACCGAGGCGTTCGCCGGACTCGATGCCGGGCCGCGCGATGCGCGCGGCGAGCCGCGGGTTCGGCCCGGTCAGCGATCCCCCCTTCTGGCGCGAACGGAGGCCGCGTCGGCAGATCAGCACCCACGACCGGCAGCATGCCGCACGAACATCAAGTCACGTGAGGCAGCCTCTACGCCTTGATTGGTGCGGCCGACCTGGCGGCCTGCTCGATCTTCGCGCAGTAGGCTGCACGGGCTTCCTCGTCGATCTGCTTCTCGTGTTCGGCGCGCATCCCAGTCCGGCCGTCGAGGCCCTCGCGCAGGATATCGGCGTGCCCGGCATGTCGGATGGATTCGCCGAGTACATGGACCATGACGGCGAACAGGTTCGTGTTGGGATAAGGCTCCGGCCACCACGGCACATGGCCGGGGGCGTCGAGGGGAAGTTCGTTGATCGTCGCGTCCGAGTGTTCCCACGTGCGCCGGTAGAACCCGATGATCTGATCGCGGGTCTCGTCCTCGGTCGCCCACAGATCGCTGCCGTCGGAGTCCTGCCACCGGGGCAGCGGTTCCGGGGAAGGGCGGTCGAAGACCTCGCCAAAGTACCTGGCCTCGACGGTGGCCACGTGTTTGACCAGGCCGAGGAGGTTGGTCCCGGTCGCTGTCAAAGGTCGGCGGGCGTCGTATTCGGACAAGCCGTCGAGTTTCCAGAGCAGCGCCTTGCGGTCACGCCGCAGTCTCCCCAGCAGGTTGTCCTTCGCGAATTCATCGATCATGCGGCATGAGCCTGCCATGGGCTGCTCGTGGTCTCAAGATCCCGTACGTGGTCCGCAACGACAGGCAGAGCCGAGGCCTGGCCATGGCCGCCGCCCTGACCTGCTACAAGAAGATCGCGAAACTTGCCACGTGGGACAACCTCCAATAGGGCAGCGGCGAAGGGTAGAGCGGCCCCGCAGGGGCCGACAGCAGGACGCCTCGAAGACGTACTTCAGGCCCGGCGAGGGCCGCCCGGAGGGCGGCGCAGGAGGCTACCGGGAAGACGTACAGACGTATTCACGTCACCCTGCGGCGCTGCCGAAGCTCCAGTCCTGCGCGGCCGGACCCGTGTTCCTGAGCGACTGGTTTGGCGGCCCACGATATGCAGGTTGGCCCCGCCGGTCCTGGAGGGGCGGCGGGGCCCGGCACATGCTCTGGTCAGCCTTCGGATCGGGTCTTGGTGAGGGCCTTCTCCGTGTGCGCGTCCACGAGAGCCGGAGATCCAGAGACGATCAGGAGGACCGCCCCGGTCTGGACGGCGGTCTGCTTGACGATGCTGTCCTGGCCGCCCACGGTGAAGGTGAGCAACTGGCTCCACGCTCTCCCCGGTCAAGGGCAGGGGCGGCAGCACCGCCGCTCACCTCGACCAGCGGGCACGCGAGTTCCTCGCCAACGTAGTCTGACCCGGCCATCAGGACACCAAGCCGCCGCCGGAGCCGCGCTCTTGCTGGACCGATCAGGGGGACCTCGTGTCCGAGCAGACCTTCACCTACACGCCGGTCGCCACCGTCGTCGGCGGCCACACCACTCCTCTGGACGACTACCAGGGCGGCACCACGGCGATCATCCGCCTCAATGCCGACTTCCCCCACTGAAGTCCTGCAAGGAATCCATGAGTTCTCCCACTTGGTGGTCACCTGGCCCTTCACCATGGCTTCGCCCACCGACGTGGAGCTTCACGCTCGCAGTCCCCGCGGGGACGCCCGTTGGCCCGCGACTGGCACCTTCGTCCACCGCAACCACAGGCGACCGGCGCAACGTGCCACGTCCTTCCCCCGCCTCCTGCGCAGGGACGGTCTGGACTTGCACGTCACCGACCTCGACGCGGTCGACCGCACCCCCGTGATCGACCTCGCCCCGTACTTCCCGCAGATGGGTCCCCGCGGCCCGGTCACCGTCCCGGCCTGGCCCGGTGAGATGCTCACCCACTACTGGGACAATCACACCGACCGCCCCGCGTAACCAAAATTCCGGGATTTTCACCTGCCGCCGCGACGGGGTGCGGGTGGTTCCTCCACCAGGCTTCCTCCATTGGCGTTGGACCAGGTTGTCCCTCCACGCCCGGGGGCGGTGCAGGGTTCGGAGATACCGCCCGCGGTGCTGCAGTGGACGGTGTGGATCGCCCCGCGGCCCGAGTGGGTCGATCGCGCTGGGGAGTGCGCCGTTACGACCGTGAGTTACTGGGGTCACCGTGCTCTCGCGCGGCGAACTCGTCATCGACCGGCGCGAGTACACCTGCAGGGCCGGCCACGGTGCCTTCGTGCCCCGCTCCACCTGCCAGTACCTGTAAGCGCGCGAGCGGGAAGAGGCCGGGCATGGCCCCGGCCCCGGCCTCCAGAGCGATCCGTCCGCATTCCCCGGGTGCGGGAGGGGAAGCCCGCCCGTCTGGACGGCCGCCTACGGGCCGAAGGCGCTCGCGCGGGCGGGGGAGCGGGCTGGCGGGGCGTGAGGGAGACCGCCATGGGCGCGGAGGTCCTCCGCTCCGGGGGCGCTCAGTAGTAGCGCAGCAGGGCCGGCTCGGCGTGGCGCGCGTACGCCCCGAGCACGGTGCGCTGGTGGGTCAGCCGGGCTTTCTCCGCCCGGCGGATCGCCATGAGGGTGGCCAGCGTCTCGTCGAAGTCGTCGTTGACGACGTGGTAGTCGTGCTGGTCGACGAAGTTGAAGTCGCGCAGCGCCATGGTGTGGCGCAGCTCCCGCTCCTGCTCGTTCTCGCTGCCGCGGCCCGCGAGGCGCCGGTCCATCATCTGCACGCTCGGGGCCATCACGAAGACGCCGACCGTCTGCTCAGGGAAGAAGCGCTTCAGGTTCAGGTACCCCTCGGGGCAGTAGTCCAGGACCAGGTCGCGGCCCTCGTCGAGGGCCTCCTGCACGGGGGCGCGCAGGGTCCCGTAGTACTCGTCGAAGGAGGGGTGGATCCACTGCACGAACTCGCCGTTCCCGGCCATCTTGAGGAACTCGTCGCGGGTCACGTGGTCGTAGTGTTCCTCGCCGCCTCCCGGGCGGGGCTCGCGCGTGGTGACGGACCGCGTGGCGGCCAGGGCCGGGTCGGCTGCGACCATGGCGCGGCTCAGCGAAGTCTTTCCCGTACCGGAAGGTCCCGACAGTACGAAAAGGCAGCCCGTGGGGCGGATGAGAAAAGGCTTTGGGTCGTCTGACATGGTGAAGTCCACCTCACAATTCGAAGGGAATGCTTCGCAGAATTCCAGGGTCTGACACCGGGCGCCGGGAACCTGGGGACGTCGGTGCCCGGACATGCCGGTGAGTGCCGCGGACAGGTGGCCGCGGCACTCACCGTGAAGTCAGAACCCGGCTCAGCGGCCGGTCTTGACCTTGTCGAGGCGCGGGCGCAGGCCCACAGCGTGGTTACGCATGTCTGAACACCTCCCTTCTCTGACGGGAGAGACGACCACGGCCCGGGAATTTCCGGAGGCGGCGTTCTCTCTGCCCCGAAGCTTTCCCGGTGGATTTCCCGGGGGGAAGGGGTTGCCTGATTCTGGCAACGCGACAACGGAGCACCGTCCCTCTGTCTTCCGGGCGCGAAACAGTTGCCAATCCGATCGGGCAACGGGCAACCCCTTGAGCCGTGCTCGCCGCGGCAACCACCCTCCAAGGACGACCACCGAATAGGGGAGGGCCCCATGACCTCGGCAACCAGCCGGACCGCGCAGCCGTCTGTGCGGGCGACCGCGGACCCGGCGCTCCGCACCCGCTCCGGCGGCCCCACCACCGGCCAGGACCTGCGGGTGGCGGACCTTTCCCTGGCCTCGCGGGGCCGCACCGAGATCCGCCTGGCCGAGCACGAGATGCCGGCCCTGATGGCGCTGCGCGCGCAGTACGCGGGGCAGGCGCCCCTGGCGGGCGCGCGGATCTCGGGGACGCTGCACATGACGGTGCAGACGGCGGTGCTGATCGAGACGCTGACCGCCCTGGGCGCGCGGGTGCGCTGGGCGGGCTCGAACGTGCTGTCCACCCAGGACGCCGCCGCGGCGGCCGTGGTGGTCGGGCCCGGCGGCGGGCTGGACGGCCGGGCGGGTGTCCCGGTGTTCGCCTGGAAGGGGCAGAGCCCGCAGGAGTTCTGGTGGTGCGTCGAGCGCGCACTGTGCTGGCCCGACGGGCGGGGGCCGAACATGCTCCTCGACGACGCGGCGGGCTCCACCCTGCTCCTGCACCGCGGGGTCGAGGGCGAACTGGCCGGCTCCCTGCCCTCCCCCGATCCGGACGAGGACGAGCTGGAGGCCGCCCTGTCAGGGCTGCTGGCCGCGGTACGGGCCGAGGACCCAGGCCGCTGGAGCCGGATCGCGCAGGGCGTGCGCGGGGTCACCGAGGAGACCACGACGGGCGCGCACCGGCTGCGCCGGCTGGCCGAGTCGGGCGCCCTGCTGTTCCCCGCGATCAGCGTCAACGACTCGGTGACGAAGTCGAAGTTCGACAACATCTACGGCTGCCGACACTCCCTCATCGATGGGATCAACCGGGCGACGGACGTGCTGATCGGCGGCAAGACTGCGGTGGTCTGCGGTTACGGCGACGTCGGTAAGGGCTGCGCCGCGGCGCTGCGGGGCCAGGGCGCCCGCGTGGTGGTCACCGAGATCGACCCGATCTGCGCGCTCCAGGCCGCCATGGACGGCTACCAGGTCGCCGCGCTGGAGTCGGTGATCGAGCGGGCCGACATCGTGGTGACCACCACGGGCAGCCGGCACGTCGTCACCGCCGGGCACCTGGCGCGGATGAAGCACCAGGCGATCGTCGGGAACATGGGCCACGCGGAGGGCGAGATCGACCTCGCGGGACTGGCCGCGCTGCCCGGGATCCGGCGGGAGACAGTCAAACCGCAGGTGGACGAGTGGACGTTCGCGGACGGGCACACGCTGATCGTGCTGTCCGAGGGACGGCTGCTGAACCTGGGCAACGCCACCGGACACCCCAGCTTCGTGATGTCCAGCTCCTTCGCCAACCAGGTGCTCGCGCAGCTGGAGCTGTACACCGGGGTGCGCGACTACCCGATCGGCGTGCACGCGCTGCCCAAGCACCTCGACGAGAAGGTCGCCTGGCTGCACCTGGAAGCCCTGGGCGCGGAGTTGACCGCCCTGACCGAGACACAGGCCGCCTATCTCGGCGTTCCGGTCGCCGGCCCGTACAAGCCGGACTCCTACCGGTACTGACGCAACGCCATCCGCCCTTCCGATCCCCTGGGGACGCACGCACACATGTATCGAACCGACGACCTGGTACGCCTCCTGGACCTCGAGCCCACCGCCGACGGCGGCTGGGCCGCGAGCCCGGGCGCGCACGACGCGTACGACGGCGCCCCGCTGGAGCGCCGGGTGATGTCCTTCCGCACCCGGCTGCTGGGCGCCGAGGCGCCCCGCACCGGCTGGCGGCGCGCGGAGGCGGACACCGTCCTCGTACGCCATCCCCCGCACGGTCCGGACACCGTGCTGCTGCTGTGGACCCGGGACGGGGAGGGCCGGCCCGAGGGCCGCCCCCTCGGCGGGTTCCCCGCCACCGGCGACCCGTTCCAGCTGACCGTGCCCGCGGGCCGCTGGTACGCCCTGGAACTGGCGGCCGGTGGGGCCGGGCTCTGGAGCGAGGCCCTCGTACCCGCAATCGCCTTCGAGGAGGGTGCGCGGGACACCGCCTGGCCGGAGCTGCCGGAGGCGACCGTGCCGGCCGCCGCGTCGGACGGGCGGCCGCTGGACAAGGCCCTGGGGCTCGAACCGCACATCGAGGGCGGCTACTTCCGCCAGTACTACGAGTCCGCCGGGACGCTGGAGACCGGCCGGGGCACGCGCCCCCTGGCCAACACGATCCACTACCTGCTCGACCGGGACTCGCCGATCGGGTACCTGCACCTCAACAACGCCCACATCACGCACTTCCTGAACGCGGGCGGCCCCATCCACTACCAGCTGCTCTCGCCCGACGGCGTGGTGCACGAGGTGGTCATGGGTGAGGACGCCGGGGCCGGCCAGGTCCTGGTGTTCACCTGCCCCGGCGGCTGGTGGAAGGCCAGCCGGCTCCCGGAGGGCGTCTCCCACGGGCTGATCAGCGAGATAGTCGCCCCCGGTTTCGACTACCGGGACCAGTCCGTAGCCCGGGCCGACGACCTGGCCCGGCAGTTTCCCGGCGCCGTCGAGCGGCTGCGCCCCTGCGTCCGCGGCTGACCCGCCACCGCACCCCACCACCGGCCGAGGTCGAGGAGAACTGATGAACGACAGCGCACACGAGAGCGCACAGGGGCGGTACGCCGCCTCACAGAAGCTGCTGGCACGTGCCGAGCGGGTGATCCCCGGCGGCGTGTGGGGGCACAACAAGTTCCCCGCCGTGTTCGACCCCGCCGAGTACGCCTGGTTCGCCGAGCGCGGCGAGGGCCCCCGGCTGAGGGACGTCGACGGCAACTGGTACGTCGACTACATCTGCGGCTTCGGCACCATGGTCAACGGGTACGCCCGCGCCGAGGTCGACGCGGCCGTGCACGAGCAGTCCCGGCTGGGCGAGTGCCTCAGCCAGGCCACCGGCCGATCCGTGGAGTTGGCCGAGCTGCTCGTGGACACGGTGGACGGAGCAGCCTGGGCGGCCTGGGGCAAGAGCGGTTCGGACGCCACCTGGATCGCCCTGCTGACCGCGCGGGCACACACCGGGCGCACCCTGGTGGCCTGCGTGGAGGGCGCCTACCACGGCTCGCATGGCTGGTGCGCTTGGTGCAACCCGGGCGAGGGCCGCCCGCCCTCCGACTCCCACGACGTGGTGAGCGTCGCCTGGAACGACGTCGAGGGCCTGGACCGGCTGTTCGCCGAGCGCGGCGCCGAGCTGGCCGCCGTCGTCATCACCCCCTTCCAGCACCCGGTGCCGGGAGCCGCCGCGCTGCCGGACCCGGCGTGGCTGAAGGCCCTGCGCGAGCACTGCGACCGCGCGGGAGCCCTGCTGGTCTCGGACGACGTCCGGGCCGGTTTCCACCTCGACATGCGCGGCTCGCACGCCTACTTCGGCTACCGGCCGGACCTGGTGGCGTTCTCCAAGGCGATGGCGAACGGCTGGCCGATCGCCGCCGTCACCGGCACCGAGGCGCTGCGCGAGGCCGCCTCCACCGTCTTCGTGGCCGGCACGTACTGGAACTCGGGCTCCGCGATGGCCGGCGCGATCGCCAACCTGCGGCTGCTGAAGGACGACGGCGGCATCGAGCGGATGCACACCGCGGGCGGGAAGCTGGTGGCGGGCCTGGCCGCGCTCGGCGAACTGCACGGCGTCCCGCTGCGGGTGACCGGTCCGGCCACCATGCCCACCCTCTCCGTGGACGGCGACGAGGAGTTCCTCTGGATGCGCCGCTTCAGCGTCCACATGGCGGCCCGGGGGTCGTTCGTGCACCCCATGCACAACTGGTTCGTCTCCGCCGTCCACGACGACGAGGTCATCGAGGAGACCCTGGAGCACGCGGCGCACGCCGTCGTACGGACCCAGGAAGAAATGGTCGGCGGGTGAGCACCTTCACGATCTCGGGGAAGCTGGACGCCGACCGGCTGCTGGCCCGGCTCTCGGGCGCGGCCGACGGTCTGACCGTGACCCCGGCCGGCGACGGGCTCACCGAGGTACGCGCCCACGGCCCGGGGCGCGACCTTGCACTCACCGTCCCCGACGGACTCGCCTGCGACGCGTCCTGGTGGGCGGCCTCGGTGGTCCGCCGGGAGCTGCGCCGGGTGCCCGACGCCGACGCGTGCGCCTCCCCCGGCCTGGAGTCCGTCCTGCGCACCGGCCTGTGGCGGCATCCCGACGCGCCGCCCGGCCCGGTCGACGCGGCCGGAGTGGTCCTGTTCAAGCCGGGGATGGCGGTGGGCGCCACGACGCTGCGCGAGCTGGCGCGGCGGCTGGCCGACTGCGGCTACCGGGCGGACCGTGCGCGCGTACTGGAGGACGAGGAGATCGTCGGCGGCCGCCTGGCCGACGACCACTACCTGCCGCACACCGAGCTGGCCCGGCGCGGGACGCTGACCGCCGAGGAGCGGATCGCCTTCCTACGGGTGTACGACCGGCCCGAGTTCCGCGACCGGTTCGGTGCCCGGCCGCAGGACCTCGCCGTGGTGTGCGCCTACGACCTGCTCGTGGGCGGACGGCTGTCGGTGGCGAGGCTGGAGGGGTGGAGCACGGCCTCGGCGGAGCAGCACGGGCTCAACAGCGGTGCGGTGGACGGCCCGAACGAGATCGGTGACTGCCTCTTCGTCAACGTCTACAAGGATCCGGCGCACCCGGCGGAGCCGGCCGTGGTCGTGATCAACCCGCACATGCCCGGTGTGCTGGGGCAGTTGGAGGACACCGGCCACCGGGCGGTCGCCGTCCTGGTGGCCCCCGCGGGGGCGCGGCCACTGCCCTGGGCGCGGGTGCGCCGCGAGTTCTGCGGGGTCACCGACCCGGCCCGGGCGCTGCCCGGCAGCCTGCGCGGAGACGCGCTGGCGGGCCTCTACCCGCTGAGCGGTCCCGCGGGCGAGCCGGTGCGCCGCACCAACAACGGGGTCCACCTGAGCAACGGGGCGATCGAGGCGCTCCAGGACGCGCGGACCTGGTTCGGGCTGCGACCCGACGGGACCGCCGCCGGGCAGGCGCTGCGGGCGTCCGGGCTGGCCCCGGACACCGTCCTGGCCCGCCCGTTCCTCGAACACGGCGGGCGGCGCCGGGCGGTGGCCACCCTCACCGACGGGCTCGGGGCCGAGGCGGCGGCCGCCGCGCTGACCGCCGCCCGCCTCTGCGAGGTGGACGATTTCCCGGGGAGCGCCGAGAGCGTCCGCCGGGTGGACATCGCCTGGCGGCTGGCCGGGGAACTCGGCCGGGAGCCCGGCGCCGTCGCGGTGCTCGCGACCGGTTCGGTGGGCCGCAACCGCGCCTGCCCGGACTCCGATCTGAACCTGCTGGTCCTCGACCGGCCGGAGCCGGGCGCCGCCGGACGGCCGGCGACGCGGCGCACGGTGGACGGGGTGGAGGTGTCCGTCGAGCACCTCACGCTGGACGAGGCGGAGCACCTGACGCGCGGGCTCGACGACGAGGCGGCCGACTCGTTCGACGCGGCCTCGGAGCGGCTCGGCGCCGCCGCGCGGCTCGGCGGGCTGGTCCTGCTGGACCCCGAGGGGCACGCGCCGCGCCTCGCCGAGCGGGCCGCCGCACAGCGCGTACCGGCCGCCCTGCTGGCGGAGGCCCTGTCCGCGGTGCGGCGCCGGGTGGCGCCGGGGCGAGGGGCGGGCGACGGGCCCGGTTGGGACGAGGTCCGGGGCGCCGCCTACGACCTGGCCCGCCTGGTGCTGGCCACCGGGCCGACGCGTTTCCACAAGGCCAAGTGGGTTCCGGCCGATCTCCGTTCGGCCGCGCGGCCGCAGCTGTGGGACGTACTGCGGGAGGCCTGGCAGCTGGGCGAGCCGGACGAGGAGCGGGTCCGGGCGGCGCTCGGGGAGGCGGGCGCGGTGACCGGGGCCGACCACCGCGCCCTGGCCGACGCCCGCGGCCTGCTCGCCGCCGGACAGCTCGCGGACGCCCTGTTCTGCGCCCGCTTCGCGGCGGCCGTACCGGGCCCCGGACCGCGTACGGGGGGTGCGCCGCCCGCCGCGCTCGCCGAGCGGATCACCGCGCTCTGCGCGCAGGAACTCGAGCGGGCCGCCCACCTCGGCCGCTCATCCCTCTCCCGCCTCTCCTCCCTCTCACCCCAAGGAAATTCGTGATGATCCCTGTCGATCGGATCCCCCTGGTCCTCGCCGTCGACGAACGGCTGCGGACCACCAGCATCTGCGTCGGCGTGGCGTACGGATCCCGCCACGATCCGGCGGGCCGCGGCGGTCTGGCCCACATGCTGGAGCACCTGCTGATGTCGGCGCCGGTGACCGGCGGCGCCCCGCTCGTCCAGCACATCGAGAGCCGGGGCGGCAACGCCAACGCCGAGACCGGGCTCGAACACATGTTGTTCTACGCGCAGGTCGACGCCGAGGACGCGGACCAGGTCGCCGAGCTGCTGCTGCGCGGGGTGCTCAGCCCGGCGCTGGACGAGGCCACCCTGGAGACGGAGCGCTCCGCTGTGCTCCAGGAACTCGCCGCCGCCGAGGCCGATCCGGCCGACGTGGTCCAGGACGCCTTCCTCGGCACCCTCTTCCCCGGCCACCCGCTGGGCCGCCCCGTCGGCGGGACGACGCGGGAGGTACTCGCGCTCGACCTCGACGCGGTGACGCGCGGCCACCGCGAGCAGTTCCTGGCCGCCCCGATCGCGGTGGCCGTGGTCGGCCCGCGGCTGCCGGGCCCGCTGGCCGGACTGGCAGACGGCCGCTCCGAGGCCGCCGCCGCCCGGGCCGCCACACCCGCCGCGCCGCTGGGTCCGGTCCGGGCCGCCGAGCCCGCCTGGCCGGCGGGCTTCGGCTGGGTGGCCGTCGGCGGGCGCTCCGCCGGACTCGCCGAGACCAACCGCCACCGGTACGCGGTGCTCGCCAACCTGCTGGGGGCGAACGCCTCCTCGGTGCTGTACCGCGAGCTGCGGGTCGCGGCCGGCCTGGCGTACTCCTTCCAGGCGTGGGACCGGGGTTACACCGAATCCGGGGCCTGGCGGGTGCTGATCGGCGTGGACGCCGGCAACGGCCCCGGGGCGGTGGAGATCGTCACCCGCGAGCTGGCCCGGCTGGCGGCCGACGGCCCGACCGCCGCCGACCTCGACGCCGCGCGCAGGCACGTCCGGATGAGCCTGGTCCTGGACACCGAGACGCCGATGGAGCACGCCCGGCTGCTGGCCATGCGCGCGCTGACCCGCCCGGTCCCCTGGGACGTGGCGCGCGAGCTGGACGAGATCGCCGCCGTCCGCGCCGACGACGTACGCCGAGCGGCCGCCGAGCTGAGCGCCGACCTGGTCGCGGTGGTCCGCCCGGAGGCGTCGTGAGCGCCCTGGGGGCGGCGGCCGCGTCCGGGCGCTACCTCGCCGAGGCGGCCGACGCGGGACTGCTGCACCGGGTACGGGGCCTGCGGTACGTGGCGGGGATGCACCACGACCCGCTGCTGGACGAGCGCCGGTTCCTGGTCGAGTACGGCGACGAGGAGCTGCTGGCCGACCCGCAGTGGCTGGCCGGCCTGGTCGACCAGGCCCTCGGCGAGGATCCGCGGGCGGCCTCGGTCGTCGTCCGCGCCCCCGCGTCCGTCCCGCTCGACGATCCCTGGCGGCGCGAGCTGAGCTACCTGTACCACCCGGCCGGCGCCGACGCCCCGGCGACCGGTACGGACGCCGGCTCGGGGCTGCGCGTCCGGCCCGCCGAGCCGTCGGAGGAGGAGGCCGTCGCCGACTGGCTGGTGCGGGCGATGGTGCACGGCAGCGCCGACCTCGGCACCACGGCCGACCCGGCGGTCGCCGGGCAGCTGGCCCGCGAGTGCCTCGCGGCCCCCGGCCGCCACTCGTACGTGGTCTGCCTCGACGGCCGTGCGGTCGGGCACGCCACCCTGCTGTGCGACGCCGAGGACGAGGTCACCGACCGCCGCGCCGTGGAACTCGTCGACCTGCTGGTCGACCTGCCGGAGGGGCCCCGCCGGGAGGCCGCCACCGCGCTGACGGCGGCGGCGCTCGCGCACGCCCGGCGGCTGGAACTCCCCCTGCTCGGGCACGTCGTCCACCCGTCGCCCCGGACCGACGCCGACCCGGGCGCCCGGATCGTCGCCTCGCTGCGCAGCCGGGGCTGGGAGGCCGACCACGTCTTCTGGCGGCGCCCGACCGGCTCCGCCACCGACTCCCCCTCCCGCTCCGAGAAGGGTGCTGCCTGAGATGGACCTGGCCCTGTTGTACGACGTGCTGGACGTCTCCGAGGACTTCGGCCCCGGCTATCTCCTGTTCGCCGCCCGCAAGCAGCACTACACCCTGCCGTACCTGGTCCTGTCCGCGCTGGCCCGCGAGGGCGCCCCGATGAGCGAGGCGGCGCGCGGCGAGCTGGCCCGTGCCCAGCGGCGGGCCGCCCACTACGAGGCGGTCCTGGAGCGGGTGGCCGCCGAGGTGCCCGTCCGGCCCGTCAAGGGCCCCCTGCTGGCCCGCGCCTACCCGCCGGACCTGCTCCGTCCCCAGGGCGACCTGGACCTGGTCACCGTCGGCGAGCCCGACCTGTGGCGGGCGGTCCGGCTGCTCATGGCGGACCGGCCCCGGCACGTGGGCGTGTCCGTGCTGGGCGCTCCGGAGCGGCACGTGGTGGTGACCCTCAGCGGGCCCGCCGAGGACCCGCTGCTCGATCCGGAGCTGCGGGTGGAGGTCGCCACCGCGGCGCTGGTCGGCGATCAGGGGGCGGTGCCGATCCGGGCGGTCATGCCCGCCGACGTGCTGACATCGAACCTGCTGGCGCTGGCGGAGGAGCGGTTCCAGCGCCCGTTCCATCCCCGTGACGCCATCGACCTCCACCAGCTCGGCCGCTCGGCGGACCTGTCGGCCGGCCTGTCGCCCCCGGAGCTGGTCGCGGCGGCGTCCTTGTACCATCTGGCCCCGGAACTGGCCGAGTTGCTCGCGTACGCGCAGGAGAAGGCACCGCTGGGCGCCCTGGCCCCGCTGGTCGGCGACGCCCTGGCGGCGGCGGCCGACGCGGAGCGCGCGCGCCGCGCCGCCGTGCCCGCCGACGCGCCCCTCGCACCCGGCGCCGAGGCGGCCCTGGCGGCCGGAGTGCCGCTCTACGGCATGCCGCTGCGACGGACCGAGGAGCAGCTCGCGGCGCGCGCCGGCTGGGAGCGGGCCCGGGTGCACCGCTTCGGCGGGGACGAGGCCCTGCTGCTCACGCCGGTCGGGGACTACCTGCTGGTCACCGGGGAGCTGGTCGGGCAGGAGCAGTACGACGCGGCCCTGCGCGAACTCGACGGCCTCGCCGGGGAGTCGGCGTGACGGCGGTACTGACCCGGGCGCTGACCCGCCAGTACCGGGCCCCGAAGACGGGGAACGACGTAAGCGCCCTGGACGGGGTGGACCTGACGGTCGAACGCGGCGAGGTGTACGGCCTGTTGGGGCCCAACGGCGCGGGGAAGACCACCCTGTGCCGGATCCTGTCGACGATCCTGCTCCCCACCTCCGGCACCGCCGAGGTGATGGGCCTGGACGTCGTCCGGGACGCGGGCCGGGTCAAGCAGTCCATCGGCATCGTCTTCGGCGGCGACCGCGGCCTCTACAGCCGGCTCACCGTCCGGGAGAACATCCGGTTCTGGGCCGCGCTGTACGGGCTGCACGGCTCCACGCTGCGCGGGCGCACCGACGCGCTGCTGGAGCGGATGGGCCTCGCGGACCGCGCCGGGGACCGGGTCGACACCCTCTCGCGGGGGATGAAGCAGCGCCTGCACCTGGCCCGCGGCCTGGTCGCCGATCCGCGGCTGCTCGTCCTCGACGAACCCACCGTCGGCATGGACCCGGTCGCCGCCCACGACTTCCGCGCGCTGGTCGGCGAGTTGCGGGAGGACGGGCGGACCGTTCTGCTCACCACGCACGACATGGCCGAGGCGGAGGCGGTCTGCGACCGGGTCTCGCTCGTCGACCGGGGCCGGATCGTCGCCACGAAGGCGCCCTCCGAGATCGGCGCGCTCATCTCACACCACGAGCGGGTGGAGGCGGGCCCGGTGCCCGAGCGGGCCGCCGAGGCGCTCGGGCGGCTGCCCGGCGTGGTGTCGGTCGAGTCGGCGGGGTCCGGCCGGCTGCGGATCGAGACGCGGGACACCGACGCCACCCGAGCGGTGCTGCGGCTGCTGGTCGACGCCGGGGTGACCTCCCTCGCCACCGGCCGGCCGAGCCTGGAGGAGGTCTACCTGCACCTGGTCGGGGACCGGGGGATGGCGGTGAACCCGTGAGGCTGTTCGCCACCGCCATGTGGTTCCAGCTGCGGATGGCCCGCAGCTCGCCGCACACCCTCCAGGTCTGCCTGACGGCCCCGCTGCTGACGGTGGTGCTGATGGCCGTCAGCGACAGCTCGGGGCGCGGGGACCTGTCCGGCTACGCGGTCGTCGCGCCGACCCTGATGTCGCTGTGGCTGCTGGCGCTGTACACGGCCGGCGAGCTGATCAGCGAGGAGCGGGCCCTGGGCACCCTGGAGGGCCTGGTGGCGGCACCGGCCCGGCTCGGGGTGGTGGTGATGGGCCGGCTGTGCGCGGTCACGGCCGTGGGCCTGTTCGCGTTCGCGGAGTCCTGGCTGACCGCCGGGCTGGTCTTCGACCGGTGGATCGGCCTCCCGCACCCTCTGGCGACGGCGGCCTGTGTGCTGGCCACCGGACTCGCCACGGCCGGGACGGCCTCCATCCTGTCGTCCCTGTTCGTACTGATGCCGTCGGCCCGGATCGTGCAGAACACCCTGAGCTACCCGTTCTACCTGCTGGGCGGGGTGCTGGTCCCGGTCTCCTACCTGCCGGAGTGGCTGCGGCCCGTGGCCCGGCTGGTGTTCCTGTCCTGGTCCTCCGATCTGCTGCGCGACTCCCTCGCCACGCCGCCCGTCGACTCCCCGCTGGTCCGGCTCGCGGCGATCACCGTCCTGGGCGCGGCGGGAGCCGCCCTGGGTCTGGTGCTGCTGGGGCGGGTCCTGACCACGGTGCGCCGACTGGGCACCCTCAACCGGGCGTGAGGTCCGTCATGTTCGTCCAACAGCTGCGGATCGTCGGGTACAGCGCGGCCAACGCCTATGCCGACCTGCGGGCCATCTACACCTGGAAGACCTGGACCTTCGGCTGGCTCGGCCGGATGCTCGCCCAGGTGACCTTCTTCACCCTGCTCGGGAAGGTGGTGAGCGGTCCGTCCGGCACCGAGTACCTGGTCCTGGGCAACGCCCTGATGACCTGTGTGATCGAGTCCCTGTCGGTGGTGGCCTCGTCCAGCTGGGAGCGGGCGGCGGGCACGCTCAGCCTGCTCGCCGCCTCCCCGGCGCGGATCACCTCGGTGTTCGTGGGGCGGAGCCTGCAGTGGCCGGTGAGCGGGACGGGCACCTCCGTGGTGGCGCTGTTCGTGCTGGGTCCGCTGTTCGGCCTGGGCTGGGAGCCCGGTCAGGTCCTGCCCGCCGTCGGGCTGGTGGTGCTGACCGCGCTCACCTCCTACTTCTTCGGGCTGTTCCTGGCGGCGCTGGTACTGAACGCGAGCGGTTTGCGCAATGTCGTCTCCAACGCGGGCTACCTGCTGATGATGGCCGTCTGCGGAGTGCAGGTACCGGTCGCCTACTGGCCGGCCTGGGTGGGCGGGGCCGCCGACGCCGTGCCGCTGACCCACACGCTCGCGGCGCTGCGCGCGCTGGTGCGGGGGGACGGCGCGGTCTCGGTGGCCGGGCACGCGGCGGCCGGCGCCCTGGTCGGGCTGGGCTGGCTGGCCGCCGCGCACGTGGCGTTCGGCCTCCAACTGGTGCGCGGACGCAGGGCGGGGACTATCGACTTCGCTCCCTGAGCAGGACGGCGCCGTCCGACGGCGGGGTCCTTTCGCCGTCCGACGGCGCCGTCCGACAGGGCGGGAGCGTGGCGAGGCGGATACGGAGGTCCTGGGCGCGCGGATCGCCGAGGTCGTCGTAGAGCGCCCAGGCCGTCAGCCAGGCCCGGCGTGCCTGCGGGATCCTGCCCTGGGCGGCGAGGCAGGTGCCGAGCTGGTGCAGGGCGTGGGCGCTGCCCGCGCGCATGCCCGTACGGCCGTGGAGTTCCAGTGCCCGGCGGTAGCAGTCCTCGGCGCCCGCGTGGTCGCCCCGCTCGCGGTGCGCGGTTCCGGTGAGCGTCCAGGTCGACGCCTGCATCCACAGGGAGCCGTGGGCGCGGTGCAGTTCGAGGGCCAGGGAGAGCGGGGCGAGCGCCGCGTCCGGGCGGCCCTGTACGAGGTGCGCCTCGCCGATCCCGGCCAGTGCGCACGCCGCGCCCCAGGTGTTGCCCGTCGCCGTGAACAGTTCCAGGGCCCGTTCCACGTGACCGGCCGCCTGGGCCGCGCGGCCCTGCCGCACGCAGGACATGGCGTACCCGAGCAGCACGCCGCCCTCGCCGGCCCGGTCTCCGGCGTCGGCGAACAGCTCCAGGGCGCGCTGGTAGTGCCCGTCGGCGGCCTGGTGCTCGCGCAGCCCGGCGCGCGCGCTGGCCAGTACGAGTTCGGCGCAGGCCTCGGCGAGCGGCCCGGCGTCCGCGTCGGCCTCGGCGGCCTGCCGGGCGACGAGGCCGGCGTTCAGCTGGTCGACGTGGTGGTGGCGCAGGAAGAGGAACGCCCAGAGCGAGTACGGAAGTTGCCAGGCCACGGCGCTGCCCGCGGCCCGCGCGGCCCGGGCGCAGGCCAGTAGGTTCACACGTTCGGTCTCGCACCATTCCAGCGCGTCGGCGGTCGAGCCGAAGGGCAGCGGCTCGCACCGCTCGGGTGGCGGATCCACCGGCAGGCGGTGGCGTCCCTCGCCCAGTAACTGGTCGCCGGCGGCCTCGGTGGTGTGCAGGTACCAGGCGAGCGCCCGCCCGACGGCGTCTGCGCGCGTCCGCGCGGTCTCCTCCGCCTCGACGCGTTCCCTCGCGTACTCGCGCAGCAGGTCGTGCATGCGGTAGCGGCCCGGCTCGACCTCGGCCACCAGGTGGGCGGCGTGCAGCTCGCCGAGCAGGCGCGCGGCCGTCTCGGGGGCGTCTCCCAGCAGTGCCGCGGTGGCGCCGACCCCCGCGACGGCGCCCGGGTGGAGCGCGAGCAGCCTCCAGGCCCGCGCCTGTTCGACCGGGAGCCTGCGGTAGGACAGGGCGAACACCGACCGCACCGTCGTCCCGGCCTCCCCGGGCAGTGCCAGGGCGTCCAGCCGAGTACCCGCCCGGCCGAGTTCGGCGGCCAGCGCGGGGGCGGCGGCCAGCCCCTGCTCGGCCATGCGCTCGGCGGCGATCTGCAGGGCCAGCGGGAGGTAGGCGCACCGCTGGGCGATGACCGCGAGCACCTCGTCGGCGTCGTCGGACCCGGCGGGTGCGTCCGCCGCGGCCTGCCCGTTCTCGGCGGCGGGAGCCGCGCGCCGGCCGAGTTCCCGGCGCAGCAGGAGCACGGCCTCGTCGGTGGCCAGCGGGTCCAGGCTCAGGCGCAGCGCCCCGTGCCGGACGCTCAGCCCGGCCATCCGCCGGCGGCTGGTCACCAGGAACAGTCCGCTCCCGGCGGCGGGCAGCAGCGGGGCCACCTGCGCCACCGAGTCGGCGTCGTCGAGCAGCACGATGACCCGGCGCTCGGCCAGGGCGCTGCGCAGCAGCGCCATCCGCTCGGAGGGGTCGACGGAGACGCCCGGGGTCAGGGGTCCGAGGGTGCGCAGCAGCCCGGCGGCGACGTCGCCGGGTACGGCGGGGAGGCCGGCGGGGCCGTGGGCCTGGAGGTCCGCGAAGAGCGCTCCGTCGGGGTAGGAGGTGCTCAGGCTGCGGGCCAGGGAGACGGCGAAGGTGGTCTTGCCGACGCCGCCCAACCCGTCCAGCGCGATGACGGCGGGCCCACGGTGGCCGGCCAGGAACGCCTCGACGCGGGCGAGCTCTCCGTGCCGCCCCCACATCTGGCCGACGGCGGGGAGCTGCGCGGGTACGGGCCGCGCGGTCGGGGCCCGCGCCCCGGCGCCCTCCGTCCCCTCGACGGCCTCCGGCCGCCCGGCCGGTTCCAGCGGTCCGACCGTCGTCAGCAGCCGGGCCAGCTCGCCGTCCGTGCCCATCGTGTGGTCGCACAGCCGGGCCAGTTCGAGCGACGGCATACGGGATCCGTTCTCGATGCGGCTGAGATAGCCCTTGCTGTAGTGGACCAGTTCCGACAGCCGGGACAGCGACCAGCCGCGCTCCAGGCGAAGGGTTCGCATGCGCTCTCCGACTAACACCTGTGTGCCCCCGCATTGTTCACGGTCGGCCGGACCGCCTGGCGGACCGCCCGAAAATTCACCCTACGTCCACTCATGGAACGTCCGGGAAGGAGCATCCCGTGAACAATGTATGGCCCAAGTAAATGCCGCTGCCCAGCGGCGAAACCGAGCCATGCAGGGGGCCAAAGTAGCCAAGTCCGGCGCGAAACGCACGGATTGGGCGCGCCGGCTCACCCGTCGTGGTGCCTCGCGGCGAGGACGTCGCCCCGGCCACCCGCGCGGTGCGCGTCAGCCGGCCGGGGCCGTGCGGAAGGTCCAGGTCTGGTTGCTTCCCGTGGTGGGGCGGTAAGCGCCTACCGGGGCGCCGTCCGCGTGGGACTCGCCGGTGACGTCGACGAGGGCGCCGGTCGCGCTGTTGACCAGCGTGTACTGCCCGTCTCCGGCGGTGGACAGCATCCAGCGCTGCTGCGGCGACGGGTCGGGAGGCAGCAAGGACAGGCCGTCGCCGGCGACGTCGAGGGCCCGGCCGCTCCTGACGTCCGTCAGGCGGTACGAGGCCGTGCTGCTCCAGTCGCCGGGCACCGTCTTGGTGAGGACCCACTGCTGCGCGGGGTCGCGCTCGTCCGGCGCGCGCTGGACGACCGGGGTGTTCCCTCCGGCCGTGGCGACGGCGAGCGCCATGCCGCTGCCGGCATTGACGAGGAGGCGGGGAGCGGTCGAGGAGGAGGCCGTGGCCCCGGTGTTCACGCCGGTCGCGCCCGGCAGGACGAGCGTCGTGACCGAGTTCGGCCCGACGGTCACGGTGAGGCGTTTGCCGGTGGTGGCGAGGTCGGCGTCCCGGTGGAGGTTCTTGGGCGCGTCGGTGGTGTAGCGCTTGACCGGTACGGGGGAGACGTTCTGGAAGGCGCTGAGGTCCAGGGTGACGGCCCGGGCGGTGTCGGTGGAGTTGGTGTGGACCACGACCGCCCCCTGGCCACCCGGTCCGACCGCGGCCAGGGTGGCGGCGTCGTCCGTGGTGATCGCGCGGGCTCCCGGCCGGAGGAAGGGGCGGCGCCGGAGACGAGGCCGCTGTTGGTCATGAAGTACGGCGGGGAGTCCGAGAACGCCTCGAAGGTGTCCGCTCCCCGGGCCTTGGCCGCCTTGAGCCACCAGTGCTGGTTGGGGTCGGCGTCCGGGTTCCAGTGCGCCGGGTTCTCGGGGTCCCACCAGTCGGGGGTCTCGGCGCCCGGACGGTTCCAGTGGCCGGGGACAGCGGCCCCGGGGCGCATGTAGGGCTCGGTCTCCGGGCTGTCACCGCCGCCGATGTCGTACCGGGCGACGGTGAAGCCCAGGCCGCCCGTCCCGTAGAGGGCGTCGGCCGGCCGGTCGCGCTGGGCCTCGGGCCAGCCGCCGGTCACCTGGGCGAACCAGGCGAGCGAAGTGCCCCAGCCTCGAACGGCTGCTGCTGGTAGCCGGGGTCGAGGCGGACGGTCGCTCCCGCCGGTCCGGTCGCGGCGGCGGGCGGTGACTGCGCCCCGCCGACGAGCGGCGCGGCGACGGTCAGTGCCGGGACACCGAAGGCGGCGCGCCGTCGGCGTCGCGGGCCGGTGGGCGTTCTTCCGAGGACGGGCACACTGCTCTCCAGTCGTGTGGGGATGGTGGGGATGCAGAGAGGCGGACGCCGACGTGGACGCCGACGCCGACGTGGACGGGCGGTGTCGGGGCCGGGGGTGGTGGCGGGCATGCCGGATCCGGGTCACCCTTCGGCGGGGGAGTGGCGGCGCGGTCGCCGACGGCGGTCGGGCTGGGAGCGGGGCGAGAGGTCCGTAGCGAGCGGGGCGGTCCGTAGCGGGCCGGAGCGGAGCCCGGCTGCGTTGACACGCATGTTTGCGTTAACATCGCCAGTTGAGGAGAGTCTCGAAGCGCCGCGGGCCGGTGTCAAGGAAACTGACGAGTAGGGCGCAGGGCGGGCGGAAGGCGGGGAGGGGGTCGCCCCCAGGTCCGGGCAGTCCCCACCCGTTTCGTCGGCCGTTTCCCCCTTGGCCCGATCGTCCCGTGATGTCCAGCGATAACATCCACAGGGGCTACTGCCCAGTCTGCTGTTCAGAGCCCGGTTCGGAGCTCCGGTTCACATGCCGCGCGAAGTCGGAACAAGAGCGTCACGATCCCGTCCGCTACGGCAGTCACCTTCCATGGCCGACGTCGCCGCCATGGCGGGGGTCTCGTCGCAGACCGTCTCCCGCGTGGCCAACAACCGGGACAATGTGGACGCTTCCACTCGTGAACGGGTGCTGGCCGCCATGAAGATGCTGGGCTACCGGCCCAACACCGCGGCGCGGGCGCTGGTCACCGGGAGGTTCGGCACGCTGGGCGTCATCAGCTTCGACATCAGCGCGTACGGCAACGCCAGGACCTTCGCGGCGATCTCCGACGCCGCCCGCGAAGCCGACCTGTTTGTGAACTTCATGGGCGCGCGCACAGACCGGAGCCGCCGTCCGCCAGGCGTTCCAGCAACTGATGGTCCAGTCGGTGGACGGCATCATCCTGATCGAGTCGCAGATCCTCGACACCCCCGAACTGCGGCTGCCGTCCGCCGTTCCCGTGGTCTTCGCCGACGGCGACACCGGCCACCGCTACGCGAACGTCGACATCGACCAGGCCGAGGGGACCCGCAGTGCCGTCGCGCACTTGCTGGGGCTCGGGCACCGCACGGTCTGGCACGTGGCGGGACCGCGGGATTCCTATGCCGCGCGGCGTCGGGCCGAGGCGTGGCACCGCTCGCTCAAGGACGCCGGCGCGGTCGCCCCGCCCCTCTTGTACGGGGACTGGTCCGCCGCCTCGGGGTACGAGGCCGGACGCGCGCTGGCCGCCCGCCCCGAAGTGACGGCGATCTTCGCCGCCAACGACCAGATGGCCCTCGGTGTGATGCGCGCGCTGCACGAGGCGGGGCGGCGCGTGCCCACTGACGTGAGCGTGATCGGATTCGACGACATCCCGGAGGCCGCGTTCTTCCCCGCTCCCCTTACGACGGTCCGGCAGGACTTCGACGCCGTGGAGCGGCACTGCGTCACGCTGCTCCTCGAACAGATCGGCGGGACGGACACCACGCGTCAGGCGTCCGTCGCACCCCTGCTGGTGGTGCGCGACAGTACGGCGCCCCCCGCGGGCTGAGCGGAGCCGCGCGACCCGGCCCCGGTGCGCCCCGCCCCGCCCGCCGCTCCCGCGCCTCAGGCGGTCCGCGCCTTCGCCGCCCGCGCGGCGCGGCGCCCCGCCGCCACGGGACCGAAGGTCTCACGGTCGTCGAGGAAGCCTTCCAGGGCGAACGTGGCGGCGCCGAGGCTGACGGGGTTGTCCCGCACGGTGCTCAGCTGGAGGGTGGGCGCCTGCAGCGTCGCCGGCAGCGCGTGCTCCGCGATGACCTCGCGGGCCTGTCGCAACAGCGGCTCGCCGAGGCGGTCGGCCAGCCAGCCGCCGAACACGAGGGTCTGCGGATTGAGGGACAGCCCGACGCACGTGGTCGACGTCTTCGACCGCGACCCCGCCACCGGTGAGCTCTCCGCCCGCCGCCCCTTCCTCCACACGGGAGAGGCCGGCGTGCCGGACGGACTGGCCGTCGACACCGAGGGCCGCGTCTGGGTGGAGGAAGGGGCGGCGGCGAGGATAGGCGCCCTCGTCGTGGTCCTGGCGCTGTTCGGCACGCTGAACGACAACTTCCTCAGCCTCGCCAACGTTCAGGTCATCGGCGAGGCCGCGACCATCACCGGCCTGCTCGCCATCGTCCAGACGGTCGTCATCGTCTACGGGCGCGTCAATCCCACCATCGCGACACTCGCGGGGCTGGCCGCCTGCAAGGGCGTGGCCCAGCTCGTCTCCGGCGGTCGCGCGCAGGGGTACGTCCTCAACGACCCCGTCTTCGTCTTCCTCGGCCGGGGCAAGATCGCCGGCGTCCCCGCGACGATCTGGATCCTCGTGGTCGTCGCGATGTCCGTGCACGTCCTGCTCACGTACACGGACATCGGCCGCAACCTCTACGCCATCGGAGGCAACGACACCGCCGCCCGGCTGGCAGGCATCAACATCAACAAGTACCTGGTGGCCGTCTACGCCCTCATCGGCATCGTCGCGGCCGTCGCGGGCGTCCTGCTGACGGCCCGGACCGGTTCCGGACAGCCCGTCTCCGGCAGCGAGGGGCTCGAACTGAAGGCCATCACCGCGGCGGCGCTCGGCGGCTGCGCCCTCAAGGGCGGCAAGGGCGGCATCGGCGGCACCCTCTTGGCCGTCGCCCGGCTCGTCGCCGCCGTCGTCATCCAGCAGCGCCGCAGCGGCGAACGCGCCGTCGGACTGCCGCACTGACATCCCGCACACGACGGTGGTCCGCGCCCGAGGGCCGTCCCGGAGGGGACGGGCCTCGGCGGGCTGCCCGCGGACCACGGCGGGGACGGGCCGTACCGGGTGGGTGAACGGCTCGTCCGATCCCGATCGCGGGAAATCGACTCGGAAAGGAAAATTCGGAACGCACCCAATTCCGGGCACGCGCCAGTTCTTTGCCATGCGGTGTCCCGCGGTAGAACCGAATCCCCACGCAACACCCGAGGAAGTACGCAACCCTGTTTCCGGTAACGGCCGTTCATGCGGGCGCAAATCCGCGAAAAGACGTTCTCGGGCCGACAGTCGGGGACCGTATTCCGCCGAGCGGCTCTCCTGTCCCCGGTATTGGATGCAGTGTACAATTTCTGCCATCCAGAATTCGTTGGAGAGCATCGGGTGGAATTGTGACGGAGTCGACACCGCTAGCGGCTCAACGGAGGGAACTGATCCTCGACACGGTGCGCCGCAAGGGGGCGGTGCGCGTGGCCGTGCTCGTGGAGCAACTCAAGGTCTCCGACATGACCATTCGCCGCGATCTGGACGTGCTGGCCAAGGCCGGAGCCGTCGAAAAGGTCCACGGCGGGGCGGTGCGCACCTCCGGCACCACGTCCGACGAGCCGGGCTTCGAAGCCAAGTTCACCCTCGAAGCGACGGCCAAGGCGGCGGTCGCCGACGCCGCGGCCGAACTGGTGAAGCCGGGCAGCGTCGTCGCGATCGCGGGAGGGACGACCACGTACGCCGTCGCGCACCGGCTGCGCGACATCGCCGGGCTGACCGTGGTGACCAACTCCCTGCCCGTGGCGGAGTTGCTCCGGCCGTCCGGGAGGGAGGAGGGGCCCGACGGGCCGACCCTGCTGGTCACGGGAGGAGCCCCCACCAAGTCGGCCTCGCTGGTCGGGCCGTTGGCGGATCAGGCGATCCGGTCCCTACAGGTCGATCTGCTGATCGTCGGCGCCCACGGCGTCTCCGAACGCGCCGGCGCGACCACTCCCAACCTCGCGGAAGCGGAGACCAACCGCGCCCTGATGTCCGCGGCGACGCGGGTGGCTGTCGTGGCCGATCACAGCAAGTGGGGCGTCGTCGGTCTGAGCCGGTTCGCCGCACTGTCCGAGATCGACTATTTCGTGTCCGACGACGGGCTCGGCGCGCAGGCGCGCGCACTCCTCGGGGAGAACGTGGGCCGCCTGATCCTGGCGAACACGCAGGCGCCGTAAGCGCGTTCCCGCATGACCGGGCCACACGGCTCCCGACGGCCGTGCGGGCCGTCCCGCACGGGCGATCGCACCCAAGGCTCGGACTCGAACGTTGACTTCAGTTGATTCTTGTTTACTCTTGTCGATGTGTGGCTCCCGGAGCCGCCGTACATTCGAGAGACGGGCACGTTCCGTGAAGAGAACCACGACGAAGCTCGCGGACGGCCGCGAGCTGATCTACTACGACCTGGACGACGACGCCGAGCGGGACGCGGTCGACCGGCGTCCGCTGGAGCCCGTCGAGAGCCGGCCGGAACTGCGCTTGGACCTCGCCACCGGTGACTGGGTGACGATCGCCTCGCACCGGCAGGGCCGCATTCACCATCCGCCGACCGACGCGTGTCCCCTCTGCCCCTCCGGGGACGGGCATTACGGCGAGATCCCCGCGGCGCACTACGACGTGGCCGTGTTCGAGAACCGCTTCCCCTCCCTGGCCGGGCGCGTCGGGCGCTGCGACGTCGTGTGCTTCACCTCCGAGCACGGAGCGAGCTTCGCCGAGCTGACCGAGGACCGGGCACGCTTGGTCCTCGACGCCTGGACGGACCGTACCGAGACGCTGACGGCCCTGCCCGGCGTCGAGCAGGTGTACTGCTTCGAGAACCGCGGCGCGGAGATCGGCGTGACCCTCGCCCACCCGCACGGCCAGATCTACGCCTTCCCCTTCGTCTCGCCGCGCACCGCCAAGATGGTCGCCGTCGCGAACGCGCACCGGTCCGCCACCGGGGGGAACCTCTTCGAGGACCTGCTGGCGCAGGCCCGCGCGGCGGCCTCGCGCGTGGTCCTGGCCGGTGAACACTGGACCGCGTTCGTTCCCTACGCCGCCCGTTGGCCCTACGAGGTCCACCTCTATCCCCACCGCCGGGTCCCCGACCTCACGCGTCTCACGGAGGCGGAGCGCGCGGAGTTCCCCGGCATGTACCTGGAACTGCTGCGCCGGTTCGACCGCTTGTTCCTCCGTGAAGGGGCGCTCGCGCAGGCGGCTCCCACCCCGTACATCTCCGCCTGGCACCAGGCGCCGAAGTCCGTCGGGGCGGAACTGGCCCTGCACCTGGAGCTGTTCACGGTCCGGCGCACGGCCGACAAGCTGAAGTACCTCGCCGGAGTGGAATCGGGCATGGACTCCTTCGTCAACGACGTGGCGCCGGAAGCGGCGGCCGAACGGCTGCGGGAGGTCGCGTCATGACCGGGACCCCCGTCCCGGGCAACGGCGAGGACCGCGCGGTCCGCCACGTGGAAGAGGGCTTCCGGCGCGTCTTCGGCGCGGACCCCGACGGGGTCTGGGCAGCGCCCGGCCGGGTCAACCTGATCGGCGAACACACCGACTACAACGACGGGTTCGCCCTGCCGATCGCCATCCCGCAGAACACCCTCGTCGCGGCGAGGCGGCGCCGGGACGGACGGTTGAGACTGCACAGCGAGCAGGGGGAGGGCCCGGTCATCGACCTCGGCGTCGCCGACCTGGTGCCCGGAGCCGTCACCACCTGGGGCGCGTACCCGGCCGGAGTCGTCTGGGCCCTGCGCGAGGCCGGGCACGAGACCGGCGGCGCCGACCTCCACATCGACAGCACGGTGCCGACCGGAGCCGGCCTGTCGTCCTCGGCCGCGCTCGAATGCGCGGTCGCCTTCGCCTACGGCGACCTCTACGGGCTCGGTCTCACGCCGTCCGCGCTCGCTCTGATCGCCCAGCGTGCGGAGAACGGCTTCGCGGGCGTCCCCTGCGGGATGATGGACCAGATGGCCTCCGCCTGCTGCGCCGCCGGCCAGGCCCTGCACCTGGACATCCGGGCCGGGGTCCACGAACAGGTGCCGTTCGCCCCGGAGACGGAGGGGCTGCGCCTGCTGGTCGTCGACACCCGGGTCAAGCACGACCTCGGGGACGGCGCGTACGCCGCTCTGCGGGCCGGCTGCGAGCGGGCTGCCGGCCTGCTCGGCCTGGCGGCGCTGCGGGACCTCTCGCCGGACGACCTGCCCCGCGCCGGGCGGCTGCTTCCCGCGCACCTGGTGCCCCTGGTCCGGCACGTGGTGACCGAGAACGCGCGGGTCGCCGAGGCCGTCGCCCACCTCCGGGCGGGGCTCGTCGCGGCACTGGGTCCGATCATCTCGGCGGGCCACGCGTCACTGCGGGACGACTACGCGGTCTCGTGCGCCGAGACCGACCTGGTGGTGGACACGGCTCTGGAGGCGGGCGCGCTGGGGGCGCGCATGACCGGCGGCGGTTTCGGCGGATCCGTCATCGTGCTGGTTGCCGAGGAGCACGCGAGCGCGCTGGAGACCGCTGTCACCCGAGCGTTCCGCGCGGCCGGGTACCGCGCGCCGCACCTGTTCGCCGTTTCACCGGCGCCCGGTGCCCGGCGCCTCGCATGAGGAGCACCCCGGGCCGGCGGCCCGCCGACGTAGACTGTTCGTTCGTGAGGGTTGTTGTGTGTTTTTCACACCGCACACGGCCGGCAGAGAAGCGGGGACGAGATCGTGACGGACGCGGCGCGCCTTGCACCCCAGCGGAGGGCACTGATCCTCGACATCGTGCGCCGCGACGGCGCGGTGCGCGTGGCCGAACTCGTCGAACAGCTGGGCGTCTCGGACATGACCATCCGCCGCGACCTCGACGTGCTGGCCGGCCGGGGCTCCCTGTCGAAGGTGCACGGCGGCGCGATCAGAGCCTCGGCGACTACCGGGGACGAACCGCCCTTCGAGACCAAGACCGGCCTGGAGTCACGGGCCAAGGCGGCGGTCGCGGAGGCCGCGGCGGCTCTCGTGAAGCCGGGCAGCGTCGTCGCCATCTCCGGGGGGACGACCTCCTACGCGGTGGCGGCCCGACTCCGGGACGTCGCGGGCCTGACCGTGGTGACGAACTCGCTGCCGGTCGCGGAGCTGCTGCGGCCGACGGGAGCGGAGACCGGTTCGGTGGGCCGTACGGTGCTCCTCACCGGCGGCACTCCCACGAAGTCTGCTTCCCTGGTCGGTCCGCTGGCGGACCAGTCGATCCGCTCCCTCCAGGTGGACCTGCTCGTCATGGGCGCCCACGGCGTTTCCGAACGGGCCGGTGCGACGACCCCGAACCTCGCGGAAGCGCAGACCAACCGCGCGCTGGTCGAATCCGCCACCCAGGTGGCCGTGGTCGCGGACCACACCAAGTGGGGCGTGGTGGGCCTCAGCCGGTTCATCACCCTGTCGGAAATCGACTACTTCGTGTCGGACGACGGGCTGGATGCCCAGGCCCGCTCCGTGCTGGGCGATGCCGTGGGCCGGCTGATCCTGGGCGCCACCCAGTCCTGAGGGCTGTCCCGCAATCCGCGGCTGATCAGCGCGCGGCGTCAGATGCGGTGCACCGCACGGCGGAGGATCGTGCTCACGCGGGGCGCACGCGGACGATCCGACAACGCGGCGAGGTGCCGTAGCCGACGTCGCGCGCCCGCGGGGACTACGCGACAGCCCTTGGGCCGTGTCGTCGAAGGAGCGCCGCCCGCCGGGACCGCGGACCGCGGGGCCCGTTCCCAGGAGTCGGCGTTCCCACGAGCAGCCGTTCACCTGAGTTTCGGTTCCCCTGAGTTGCTCCGGCCTCCGGCATGCCCGCGGCGCAGGTGGTGACCGGGTGCGAGGGGGCCGCGTTGTCCCGGCGCCCACCCGGCACGTGCGCGCGCGTGCGGCGTCGGCGCACCCACGCATTCCGCGTGACCCGAGCATTCGACAGGAGACCCGTGACCACCCCGAGCTGTCCGCGACGCGGCGTCGGCGCCCGTTGCACCTGCCCCCAGGACCGGGAGGGCCAGGAGTTCGGCCACCAGCGGATCCGTCCCTACCTCTCCATGGCGCAGCCCCCGGACGAAGCGCCCGCTCCGCCCGCGCACGTACGGGTACCGCGGGACAGCGGGCCGGGAGACGACCGGGACTTCCCGCAGCGTGTCCGTCCTTGCGAGGCGCGGCGCGGGCCCGCGGGCCCGCGAGCGGCCGGACGGTCCGTGCGTCGGCGGCGCGGATCACGGTGGGCGATCGCCGTGGCCGCCGTCGTAGGCGTGGCAGCGACCGCCGCCCTGGTCCACGTGGCTACGGACTCCGGGCGCTCGACGGCTTGCCCCACGGCCACGCTGCTCATCGTCCCGACCGGCGCCCCCTCCCCGGACGCCTCGAACGCCGCGCCGTCGGTCGCACCCAGCTCCTCCGTACATCGTCCGGCTCCGTCCCGGTCCGCACCCGTCCGCCTCGGTCACCGCCCCGCCCGCGGACGGCGCCTCGGCTTCCGTCCCCCCGGGGCCCGTGGGGAGCCCGAGCCCCACTCCGGACGACCCCGCGCGGTCGTCGCCCCCACCGCCCGAAACGCTGGAACGGGGCGACCAGGGGCCCCCGGTGGTCGAGCTGCAAGTACGGCTCGCCCAGGTCGGTCTGTGGCCGCGCCCCCAGCGGGGCCGGTACGACGGGACCACGGAGGACGCCGTCCGCTCCTTCCAGGAGGCTCATCGACCCCGGCCTCGACCCGGCGGACCTCCTCGCCCTCGTGACGGGCCTGGCGCAGGCCTGGACGGGGCGGACGAGCGGCTCGACCACGGACGACCCGGGCGCCGCCTGGCCCCCGGCCCGGCTGGCGCACCACCGCACGACAGTGGTCGAAGCCGTCCGCCGCCTCATCCGGCCACCGCAGCCGCCGGCCCGGTGACCGCGCTCCCGCGCCACCGGGGGCGGGGCGCGCCACCGGGGGCGGGGCGCGGTGGGGCCACAGCGGGGTGGGTGGGGTTTGGGGGTCAGGCCGGGGGGCTCAGCGGCCCTGGAGGGCTTTGACGTTGTTGCCGAACGTCCAGCTCTTCGAGCCGTCCCAGTTCGCGGACCAGGTCATCAGGCCCTTCAGGTCGCCGCCGTACGTGTTCCAGGCCTGCGCCACCAGGCTGGGCGCCATGTAGCCGCCGCCCGCGCCCGGTTGGGCGGGGAGGCCCGGGACCTGCTTGTCGTAGGGCACCTTGATCGTGGTGCCCTGGACCACCAGCCCCTTGTTCAGGCAGTCGGTCTGCGCCGTGAAGCCCTGGACCGTACCGGCGGAGTACGAGTCGCCCGAGCAGCCGTACATGCTGCCGTTGTAGTACTGCATGTTCAGCCACCACAGGCGGCCGTTGTCCGCGTACTTCTTCACGATCGGCAGGTACGCCCCCCAGATGGAGCCGTACGCCACGCTGCCCCCGGTGACGTAGGCCGTCTCCGGCGCCATCGTGAGACCGAAGTTCGAGGGCATCTGGGCGAGCACGCCGTCGATGACGCGGACGAGGTTGGCCTGGGAGGCCGACAGCGTCTTGATGCTGCCGCTGCCGACGAGTCCGGTCTCGATGTCGATGTCGATCCCGTCGAAGTTGTACTTCTTCAGGATCGGCACGACCGTCGCGACGAACCGGTCGGCGACGGCGCTCGAACTCAGGTCGATGCCCGCCGCCGCGCCCCCGATCGACATCAGGACCGTCTGGCCCGCGGCCTTGGCCTGGCACATCTCGGTCGGCGTGGCCACCTTGACCGTCGAGTCCATGCCGTCTTCCCACAGGACGGTGCCGTCCGAGCGGATGACCGGGAACGCGGCGTTGATGACGTTGTAGCCGTGGCTCTGGATGCGGCTGTCGGTGAGGGGGATCCAGCCGAGCGGGGGGTGGACGCCGTTCGAGGCGCCGTCCCAGTTCTCCCAGTACCCCTGGAGAACCTTGCCCGCGGGCCTCGACTTGACGGCGCAGACGTCGGCCGCCGGTGCGGGTGCCTGGGCCGCGGCGATCAGGTTGGGCAACGCGAGGGCGGCTGCCGTACAGGCCATCAGAACGCGTGCGGTGCGACGGAGCATGGGAGATTGCCTCCTGGACTGTGGGGAACCCTGGGAGGTGCGTGGGGTGGTGGAAGACAGTAGGGAGGTCTAGACCGGAGGTCAATAGGTCTGGACCAAGCGGGCCGCGCGGTGGGCCCGGGGACGGCCGGTCGGGGTGCGTGCGCGCCCGACACCGCCGCCCTGCGCACTCGGCCGAGCCGGTGGTCCCGGTCCCCGGGGCACCGCCGCGCCCGCACGTGGTCAGCCCGCCAGGGCGACCGGTGACGATCCCCCCGCGACGGTCAGCCGGGGCGTGCCGGTGCCGTCGGCGGGCACGCTCCAGACGTCGCTCGCGCGACCGCCCGCGCCCGGCAGGGCGTAGGCGACCGTGTGGTCGTCGGTCCAGGACGCCTGGTCGTCGATGCCGCGCGTCTCGGCGAGCGGAGTCTCCACCATGGTCCGCAGGTCCAGGACGTACAGCCGCCAGGGCGCGGCGGGGTCGTCGGAGACGCGCTTCTTGAACGCGACCCGGGTGTTGTCCGGCGACAGGGACGGGCATTCCACGTTCTCCCGCAGCACCTTCGCCGACCAGTCCTTCATGTTCCCCTCGATGAGGTACGTGTGCCCCTTGGTGGAGACGGTCGCGTAGAAGCGCTCGTCGTCCCTGGCGAAGGACACCCCCCAGTAGTTGACGTCGGGGGCGTGGTGGCGGGCGCCGTCGAGGGTGAGCGGGATCTCCTCCAGGGACTTCACCAGGTACCCGGTGCGCTGGTCCAGGACGGCGGTCCGGGTGGAGAAGCCGGTGGTGGAGTAGGAGTCCCCGGTGGCGAACACCGTCCAGGCCAGCATGTGCCCGGAGGCGGACACCCGGGCCCGGGTCGGGATCCCTGGCACGGTGGTCCGGCTCACCTCGCGCAGGTTCCGGTCGAGAACGATCGCGTACGTCTTCGGCAGCACCCCCGGCTCGGCGCGCAGGCACAGGGCCGTGTCCCCGGCGGCGTGGAAGCGGTCGCAGACGGGACCGCCCCCGACGCGGTCCGGCGCGGGGCTCCCCGGCGCGGTGAGGGGCTGGTGCGCGACCCGCCCCGTGGCCGGGTCCCGGAAGTAGATCGCCGGTCCGCCGAGGGTGAACGAGACGTCGGCGCCGCCCCGTTGGTTCTGCGACCGGTGTCCCTGCCCGGCGTGCACGGCGTACCCGACGGAGCCTCCCCCGAGGAGTACGACGGCGGCGGCCACGAGGGCGATCCGGGCCCGGGCGCCGGGCCGGGGCGCGGGCTTCGCCGCACGGGGCACGCCCGGGTCGGGGCCGGCGTGCGGGCCGGCGTGCGGGTCGGCGCCCGGGGCCGCGTCAGCGCCGGGGTCCGTGGGCCTGGGGAACTTGAGGGTCATCCGGTGCGCCTTTCGGGGGTCGGGGATACCGGCGGCCCCTCGGCGGACGCGGTACGCGGCAGCAGGGCCCAGCCGCCCGCGAGCGCGGCGAGCAGGGCGGCCGTCGCCGCCCACAGGGCGGACTGCTGGCCCCACAGCGTCCACGCGGCGCCGAAGCCCGCCGCGGCGAGCATCCGGGCCAGGGCCTGGCCGGTCTGGAGCAGGGCGAGCCCGCCCGCCTGGCCGTCGGCGGGCAGTACGGAACCCGCCAGGGCCATCAGCACCCCGTCGGTGGCCGCGTAGAACACCCCGAGCAGCGCGAGGACGCCCGCCAGGAGGAAGGGGGCCGGGCCGCCCTCCGGGGCGAGCAGCGTGAGGTAGGCGCCGAGCAGGGCGAGGTGCCCGCACAGGAAGGGCAGCCGCCGTCCGACCCGGTCGGCGATCCGGCCCATGGGGACGGCGAGCAGCAGGTAGCCCGCCGCCGCGCCCAGTGGCAGGAGCGGGAACCACGCGGCGGACAGCCCGAGGCGCCGCTGGAGCAGCAGGTAGACGAAGGCGTCCCCGATGGTGGCGGCGCCGAGCAGGGCGGCGGCGCCGAGGATCCGCCGGAAGGCGGGGTCGCCGAGGGCCCGAAGTGCCCTGCCCCGGCGCGGAGTCGGCTTCGGCCGCGCGGCCGGGGGCAGGGCCGGGAGGGAGCGCCCGGGGACGTACAGGACCAGGAGCAGTACGCCGAGCAGGCCGACGCAGAAGCTGGCGACGAACACCGCGTCGTACGCCCCCGCGCTCGCCCAGAGCAGGGCGAAGGCGGCGAGCGGGCCGAGCAGCGCGCCGGTGGTGTCCATGGCCCGGTGCACGCCGAAGGACCGGCCCAGCTCGTCGGGGTGGCTGCTGAGGGTGATCAGGGCGTCGCGGGGCGCCGTACGGATGCCCTTGCCGACCCGGTCGGCGGCCAGGGCCGCGGCGATCCCGCCGGTGGCGCCGCCCGCGAGGAGCAGGCCGAGCCGGGAGCAGGCGGAGAGGGCGTAACCGATCCCGGCGATCTGCTTGTACCGCTGGCCGCGGTCGGCGAGGTGCCCGCCGAGCAGCCGGACGACGGAGGTGGCGCCGCCCATCAGGCCGTCGAGGAAGCCGAACTGGATGGGGGAGAGGCCGAGTCCGAGGACCAGGTAGAGCGGCAGCACCGCCGAGACCATCTCGGAGGAGATGTCGGTGACGAGGCTGACCATGCCGAGCGTCAGGACGGCGGCGGGGACGCGCCGGCCCGCCCCCTCGGTGGGGGGCGGGGCCGGAGCGTCGCGGCGGCCGGTGGTGGCCAGGTACATCAGTGGCAGGTGTACTTCGGGCTGGCGTCCTTGCTCTTCCCGTCGGTGCCGACGTAGTTCCAGCTGTAGCCGGAGTCGGTGAAGTCCAGCTTCAGCACGCCGTATTCACCGCTGATGCGCTTCTGGCTGTTGGGCTGGACGTTCTCGATGGGGTAGGGCTCGGCGCCGCCCATGCCGCCGACGATCTCGGTGATCCCGTCGGCGTTGGCCTTGCCGTTGGGGTCCTGCGGGGCGAACCGCTCGTAGTGGTGGTCGTGGCCGTTGAGCACGAGGTCGGCCTTGGCGCCGTACAGGATGTTCCAGACCGGCTTGCTGACCGGGTCGTTGCCGTGACCGCCCGAGGAGTACAGCGGGTGGTGCCAGTAGGCGGCGACGCAGGACTTGCCGTTGGCGGCGAGGTCGGCCTTCAGCCAGTCGATCTGGGCCTTCTGGTCGAAGGAGTTGGAGTCGAGGGCGATGAAGTGCCAGTTGCCCTGGTCGAAGCTGTAGTAGCTCTTGCCCTGGGGGTAGGCGATCGATCCGAAGTACGACTTGTACCCGGCCAGCGTTCCCGCCGGGTCGTACGTCTCGTGGTTGCCCGGCACCGGGTGCGTCTTGTCCTTGAACGCGCCCCAGGTCTTGTCGTAGTAGGCGCGGTAGTCGGCGATCCGGGCGTCGTCGTACTGGTTGTCGCCCATCGTCAGGTAGAACTTCGGGTTGATCTTCTGGGCCAGCGCGGCGGTCTTGGGGTGGGCGCAGGAGCTGTCCGAGGCGGTGCACTGGGCGGCGATGTCACCGGCGGCGACGACGGTGAAGGCCCCGGTCTGCGGGGGCTGTCCGCCGTCGAGCGTGCCGTACACCTCGACCTCGTGCAGCGAGTACCCGTACGCGGTGCCGCGGGCGGTGCCGTAGACGCGCAGGTAGCGGCCCTTGCCGGTGAGACCGGTCCAGTCGTCGGTACCGCCGTTCCCGGCGGTCTCGTTGGCGAGCCGCGTCCAGGTGGTGCCGTCGGCGGAGATCTCGACGCGGTACGCCTTGGCGTACGCGGCCTCCCAGCTCAGGCTGACCCGGCTCACGGTGGCGTCCGCGCCGAGGTCGACGCGGATCCACTGCGGATCCTTGCCCTCGACGCTCGCCCAGCGGGTGGCGGAGTTGCCGTCGAAGGCGTTCTGCGGACCGAAGGCGGACGTCTCGCTGGAGGACGCGGTGGCGGTCTTGCCGCGCGAGATGACGGGGTCGGCGGCGGCCCCCGCCCGTTCGGGATAGGCGAGCAACAGGCCGCCGACGAGCAGGAGTACGGAGGCGAGGACCACGCCCAGGGTGCGGCGTGGTGGGGCGGTGCGGGGCGAAGCTGAGGTGTTCAGGTGCATTCCTGACTCCTTGGCCTACGGGGGTGAGGAGAGCTGGGCAGCAGGTACCCGGCCCCGCGCTTCGGCCCGCGGACGGGCTGGGGGGAGCGGTGCCGCGGCGGCCGGGTCAGAGCTCTCGCTGAGCGCGTCACGCCCGGAAAACACCGGGCACCGCGCCGAGCCGCCGAGCGGGATGCTAGCAAACAGGAAACTTTCCTACCAGTCGTTCGGCAGCGCTCTCGCAGGCCCGAACCGGGCCGGTGGAACCATGTTTGACGCCGCGTCACCCGCTGTTCCACCCGCCGCGGTCCGACGGCCGCCGTTCACCGCGCACGCGTTCACACGCCGTTTGAACACAGCCTCCACCGGGCTGGGCCCGTGATCGACGGGGCCGACGGGGGTCGGCCGCGACGGCGTGGCCGAGCGGGGCGCGGCGGCCGGGCGCGGCGGCCGCGGGCGGAGGTCCCCTTCCCAAGGCCGGTCGGACCACCGAGGATTGTCCCTCCGCGACGCGCGTACGAGGCGTCGTCGCACCCGGTTCGGTACGGCCTGATGTGGAAGGATCTCCCGGAAGGGGGTCCCGCCTGTCAGTACCTCTAAGGAGCTTGGTCCCTTGGACTTCGGACTCGTCCTGCAGACCGACCCGCCCGCCTCCGCGGTCGTCAGCCTCATGCGCCGCGCCGAACGCAACGGCTTCCGCTACGGGTGGACCTTCGACTCGGCCGTGCTGTGGCAGGAACCGTTCGTCATCTACAGCCAGATCCTGGAGCACACCCGGCGGATGCGGGTCGGGCCGATGGTCACCAACCCGGGCACGCGCACCTGGGAGGTGACCGCCTCCACCTTCGCCACCCTCAACGACATGTACGGCAACCGCACGGTCTGCGGGATCGGCCGCGGGGACTCGGCGATGCGGGTGGCCGGGCGCGCGCCCAACACGCTGGCCCGGCTCGGGGAGGCGATCGGGGTCATCCGGGACCTGGCGGAGGGCCGCGAGGCGCAGGTGGACGGCAAGGCGCTGCGCATCCCGTGGATCCGGGACGGGAAGCTCCCGGTGTGGATGGCGGCGTACGGGCCGAAGGCGCTCGCCCTCGCGGGGGAGAAGGCCGACGGGTTCATCCTCCAGCTCGCCGACCCCTTCCTCACCGAGTGGATGATCAAGGCGGTCCGGGACGCGGCCACCGCGGCGGGCCGGGACCCGGACGCCCTCACCATCTGCGTGGCGGCTCCGGCGTACGTGGGCGAGGACCTCGCGCACGCCCGCGACCAGTGCCGCTGGTTCGGCGGAATGGTCGGCAACCACGTGGCCGACCTGGTCTCGCGCTACGGCGAGCACTCCGGGCTGGTCCCGGAGGCGCTGACCGAGTACATCACGTCCCGCCAGGGCTACGACTACAGCCACCACGGCCGCGCGGGGAACCCGTCCACCGACTTCGTCCCGGACGAGATCGTGGACCGCTTCTGCCTGCTCGGCCCGCCGGAGGCCCACATCGAGAAGCTCCGCGCGCTGCGCGCCCTCGGCGTCGACCAGTTCGCCGTGTACGCCATGCACGACGCGCGGGAAGCGGTGATCGACGCGTACGGGGACCACATCATCCCGGCCCTGACGTCGGGTCCCTGACGGCCGGGCCCGGCCGTGCTTCCGTGACGTCCGGCCCCTGACCGCGAGGGCCTGACCGGGAGGGCCTGACCACGAGGCCCTGAGGGCGAGCCCCCGGCGTTCACCCGGGGGCCACCCGCGGGCCTGTCGTTCCCGGTGGGGTTTGTCAGTGGGGCATGGTCTGATGGAGGCATGATCGAAGACTTTCTGGCCCGTGACCTGTCCGATGTAGAGGAAGCCGTCCGCAAGGCCGCGGCGGTCGAGATCATGCCGAGGTTCCGGCAGCTCGCCGACCACGAGGTCGACCAGAAGAGCGGCCCCCACGACCTGGTGACCGTCGCCGACCGGCGGGCCGAGGAACACCTGACCGCCGCCCTCACCCAGCTGCTCCCGGGCTCGGTGGTGGTCGGCGAGGAAGCCGTCCACGCCGATCCGACGGTGTACGGGGCGCTGCGCGGTGAGGCCCCCGTGTGGATCGTGGACCCGGTCGACGGCACCCGGCAGTTCGTGGCCGGGGACCCCGGTTTCTGCACCCTGGTCGCGCTCGCCCTGCGCGGCGAGATCCTCGCGTCCTGGACCTTCGCTCCCGTCCTGGAGGAGCTGGCCACCGCGGTGCGCGGCGCGGGCGCCTTCGTCAACGGCGAGCGGATAACCGCCGGTTCGCCGCTGCCGGGCGCCGAGCTGCGGATCGCCATGGCCCACCCCCTCTACACGAGCGAGGAGGACAAGCGGACCCTGGCCCGCCTCGACGTGCCGGGAGTGGCGGCGCGCCCCTGCGGCTCGGCGGGCCTGGAGTACCTGAAGGTGGCCCGGGGCGAGATGGACGGCCTCGCCTTCACCTGGCCCTCCGCCTGGGACCACGCGGCCGGACTACTGCTCGTCGCCGAGGCGGGCGGCGCGCAGAGCACCGTCGCGGGCGAGCCGTACCGGGTGGACCGGGACAATGCGCTGCCCTTCGCGGTCGGCCGTGACGAGGCCACGGCCCTGCGGATCCGGGACCTGCTGCGCGGCGCGTGAACCCGCACCGCGCGGGGGGCGGCCGAGGGGATGGACGGGCGGAATATCCTGGGACCCCCTGAGGCAGTGACGCTGCCGGACGAAGGAGTCGCATGGTGCCGTCGATTCTCGATGCGGTCGTCGTGGGGGCGGGTCCCAACGGGCTGACAGCCGCCGTCGAACTGGCCCGGCGCGGCTTCTCGGTGGCCGTCTTCGAAGCCGCCGACACCGTCGGCGGCGGGGCCAGGACCGAGGAGCTGACCCTCCCGGGCTTCCGGCACGATCCCTGCTCGGCCGTGCACCCGCTGGGCGCGGGCTCGCCCGTGTTCGCCACCATGCCGCTCGCGCGCTACGGGCTGGAGTGGCTGCACGCCCCGCTGCCCATGGCGCACCCCTTCGACGACGGCAGCGCCGCCGTGCTCTCCCGCTCGGTGGCCGAGACCGCGGCCTCCTTCGGGCCCCGGGACGCGGGCGCCTACCGGCGGCTGGTCGCTCCGTACGTGGGCAAGTGGGACACCCTGGCCCGCGACTTCATGTCGCTGCCGTCCACCGCGCTGCCCCGCGACCCGCTCACCCTGGCCCGCTTCGGGATCGACGGACTGCCGCCCTCGACCTGGCTGCTGCGGCGGTTCAAGGACGAGCGGGCGCGGGCCCTGTTCGCCGGGCTCGTCGCGCACGTCATCGCCCCGCTCGGCGGGATCGCGACGAGTGCCGTCGGCCTGGTCTTCGCCCTCGCCGCGCACGCGGGCGGCTGGCCGATGCCGCGCGGCGGCTCCCAGTCGCTCTCGGACGCCCTCGCCGCCTACCTGCGGGACCTCGGGGGTGTCGTCCACACGGGGTTCGAGGTCAAGCGGCTCGACGACCTGCCGCCCGCCCGGGCGTACGTCTTCGACACCTCGCCGACCGCGCTGGCCCGGATCGCCCGGCTGGGGAGCGCCTTCGACGGCTACCGGTACGGGGCCGGAGTGTTCAAGATCGATTACGCGCTGGACGGCCCCGTCCCGTGGACCGCCGAGGCGCCGCGCCGCGCGGGCACCGTACAGATCGGCCCGCGCACCCGGGACATCGACGCCGCCCTGCAACTCGCCTCGAGCGGCCGGGCCCCTCGCAACCCCTTCCTCATCACGGCCCAGCCCAGCCTCGTCGACCCCGGCCGGGCGCCCGAGGGCAAGCACGTGTTCTGGGCGTACGGACACGTCCCGGCGGGCTGGGACGGCGACCTCACCGACGCCGTCGAACGCCAACTGGAGCGCTTCGCGCCGGGGTTCCGTGACCTGGTCCTCGCCCGGGCCACCGCCGGTCCGCCGGAGCTCGCCGCCCGCAACCCGAACTACATCGGCGGCGACATCGCCTGCGGCGCCGCCTCCGGGCTCCAATTGCTGCTGCGCCCCAAGCTCACCCTGTCCCCGTACACGACGGCCCACCCGGCCGTCTTCCTGTGCTCCTCCGCGACTCCGCCGGGGCCGGGCGTGCACGGCATGTCCGGCCACAACGCGGCGAAAGCGGTCTGGCGCCGCCTCCGGAAAGGCTCTTCCTGATGGTGCGCATCACCCTCGTCCAGGGCGACATCACGGCCGAACGCGTGGACGCGGTGGTCAACGCGGCGAACTCCTCGCTGCTCGGCGGCGGCGGGGTGGACGGTGCGATCCACCGGCGCGGCGGGCCGCAGATCCTGGCGGCCTGCCGGGCGCTGCGCGCCTCGCACTACGGCAAGGGCCTGGCGACGGGGCGTGCGGTCGCCACCACCGCGGGCCTGCTGCCCGCCGGGCACGTGATCCACACCGTGGGGCCGGTGCACTCCCGGGAGGAGGACCGGTCCGCGCTGCTGGCCTCCTGCTACCGGGAGTCCCTGCGGGTCGCGGCCGAGCTGGGCGCCCGCACGGTGGCCTTCCCGGCGATCTCCACCGGGATCTACGGCTGGCCGATGGACGACGGGGCGCGGATCGCGGTCGCCGCGGTGCGGGCGGCCGCGGTGAGCCCGGTGGAGGAGGTCCGCTTCGTCCTCTTCGACGCCGGGGCGTACGCGGCCTTCGAGACGGCGACGGCCCAGCCGTAAGGCGGCCCCGGCCCTTCGCCGCCGCGGCGGGGCCGGTGGTGCGGCGCCCGCGCGGGACCGATCCGGTCTGCCGGGTGTGTCGGCTGTCGGCGGCGGGTGGCCCGGGTGATGCCGGTGTGCCTCTGGCGGCGCCTCAATCGCCGGCGGGGCTGTGACTGCGCCATTCGGCCCGCCGGGCGTGTGAGGGCCGGATCGGGGGCCGGGACCGGCAGGGCCCCCGGTCCCTCGGGGGGAGCGGGGGCCCGTAGCGGCTCGGCGGGGTCAGAGGACGTCGGCCGCGATGTTCGCGGCGACGCGCTCCAGCAGCGGACCGGCGTTCGCGATGCACTTCGCGGTGTCCGGCTCGATCTCCGTCAGCGGGTACGCCCGCCGGATCCCGGCGCCGCTCAGGGCCTCCGGGCTCAGCGCCAGCCGCCCGCACACCGCCACGACGTCCTTGCCCGCGGCGCGCGCGGCGGCCGCCACGCCCGCCGGGGCCTTGCCGTGCAGGGTCTGCTCGTCGAGCGAACCCTCACCCGTGATGACCAGCGTGGCCCGCTCCAGCGCCGGGGCGAAGCCCAGCACCTCCAGCATCAGCTCGATGCCGGGCCGGAAGGTGGCCCCGAGCAGCAGCGCGCCGTAGCCGATGCCGCCCGCGCCCCCCGCACCCGGAGCCAGCGCGCACTCGGCCGCCTTGGCGCCGATCGCCTTCTCCAGCACCGCCGCGAAGTGCGCGAGCGCCGTGTCCAGCGTCGCCACGTCCTCGGAGGTCGCGCCCTTCTGCGGACCGTAGACCGCCGGAGCGCCCTTCGGGCCGGTCAGCGGGTTGTCCACGTCGCTGGCGAGGACGAACTCCACCTCGGCGAAGCGCGGGTCGATCCCGGACAGGTCGGCCGAGGCCAGCGAGGCCAGGGCGCCGCCGCCCGGACCGACCGGTTCACCGTTCGCATCCAGGAACACCGCGCCCAGCGCGGAGAGCATGCCCGCCCCGCCGTCGGTGGTGGCGCTGCCGCCCACACCGAAGACGATCGAGCGCGCGCCGACGTCGAGGGCGGCCTTCAGGACCTCGCCCGAGCCGTACGTCGTGGACGTGAGCGGGGCGAACACCCCCGGGGGCAGCAGCTGGAGGCCGGAGGCCTCCGCCATCTCGACCACGGCGGTGCCGTCGCGCAGCGCGAAAGCGGCCGTGACCTGGTCACCGAGCGGTCCGGTGACCCGTACCTCCCGGCGCTCGAACCCGGCCGCCACCGCGGCCGCGACCGTGCCGTCGCCGCCGTCCGCGACCGGAAGGGTCTCGATCTCCACGCCCGGTACGGCCTTGCGGAGGCCCGCCGTCACCCGCTCAGCGACCTGAACGGCCGTGAGCGAGCCCTTGAATTTGTCCGCGGCGATGAGCACGCGCGCGGTCTCAGTTACTGCTCCGTCCGTCACCTTGCTAATCCCTTGCTATCGAACAGTGCAGTCGCGCCCCCCTGAGCCTATCCGGAGGATTCTCCAATGCCCATGGGTGGCCTGGGACACACCCGGCGCGCCATGGTCATTAATGCTGATATACCGTCGCATAGTGGGTCCACATGAGTACGGATTCACTGGAACAGCCACACTCGGACGCCACGGCAGGCGCCCCCGGCCGCCCCTGCGGCCTCGGCGGCCCCGGCGACGAATCTCCCGACCGCAGCGTGGTCGTCATCGGAGTGATCACCGTCCTGGCCGTGGTCGCCTGGGCCGCGCTCGGCAAGGGATCCTTCGACTCCGCGTCGAACACCGCGCTGGCCTGGGTGCTGAACAACTTCGCCTGGCTGTTCGTGATCGCCGCCGACACCTTCCTGGTCCTGTGCGTCGTACTCGCGATCAGCCGGTTCGGCCGGATCCGGCTCGGGGCCGACGACTCCAAGCCCGAGTTCACCAATCTCGCGTGGATCACGATGATGTTCAGCGCGGGCATGGCATCGGCCTGATGTTCTTCGGGGTCGGCGAGCCGCTCGAGCAGGGTCCGGCCCGCCACCCCCGGCTGCGGCGGGTCGCAAAGTCGCGCACCCGCGACCGCGAGGACGGCGACAGCACCGGCCCGACGGCCTGACCACCGGCCCGGCCTGACCACCAGCCCGGCCGAGCACCGGCCTCGTCCGAGTCCGGGCCCGGCGCGGGGGCCGCTCGGTAGGGTGGCGCGGGTGACCACCACTGATGACTACGCCACCTACATCGCGAGCCTGCCCCGGGTGCTGGCGGGCGCGGCCGCCCTCTACCGGGACACCGAGGGCCGGGTGCTGCTCGTCGAACCCAACTACCGCGAGGGCTGGGCGCTGCCCGGCGGCACCATCGAGTCCGACCTGGGCGAGTCCCCGCGCACCGCGGCCCGCCGCGAGAGCGCCGAGGAGATCGGCCTCGACCTGCCGCTCGGCAGGCTGCTCGTCGTGGACTGGGTCCTCGGCCCGGCCCGCCCGCCGCTCGTCGCGTACGTCTACGACGGCGGGGTGCTCGACGCGGCCCGGCTGGCCTCGGTCACCCTCCAGGAGGAGGAACTGCTCTCCTGGCGGCTGGTCGAACCCGTCGAACTCACCGACTACCTCCCCGGCGCGCTGGGCCTGCGCACCGCTGAGGCGTACCGGGTCCTGCGCTCGGGAGAGGGCACCGCGGAGCTGGAGAACGGCCGCCGTCCGCAGTAGCGTCGGGGCCGCGGGAGCGGGACGGGGGACCCGTGACACCATGCCTACACCGGACGGGTAACAATGAGCCGATGATCACGATGTACGCCTGGCCCAGCACCGCTGATGGGCCCGACGCCCTGCCCATGGTCCACTTCACCACCGAGGAACAGGCAGGCGCGGACGTCACGCCCGACGGGGTGCCGGTCTGGCTGTTCGACACGGCGATACGGGACGGCGGCTGGGCCCACTTCGCTGACTACGACGGCTGGGCCGCCCCCGCCCCCGGCTGGAACGCCGCCTACCGCCGCGCCGACGACATCCTGTTCGTCAGCGGACCCGGCGCCTGCGAGGGCTGGTACCAGGGCAACCTGGGCGCCTCGGCGGAGTGGGTGGACGCTGCCGCCGCCCAGCAGAGCGTGGTCCTGCTGGCCGCCCCCGTGCCGCACCCCTCGCTCTACGGGTACGCGGTCGAGGCCGGAGCCGCCTTCGCCCTGCTCGTGCCCCTGATGGTGGTCTAGCACAGCCCGGTCCGGCACCGCCCGGCCTAGAACAGCCCCTCGGGCGCGGCGACGACCGTGCCCGTGCGCCCCGACTCGAACTCCAGCAGCCGCACCTTGCGCTCGACCCCGCCGCCGTACCCCGTCATGCTCCCCGAGGCTCCGATCACCCGGTGGCACGGGACGATGATGCCGACCGGGTTCTTCCCGTTGGCCAGGCCCACCGCGCGCGAGGCGTTCGGCTTGCCCAGCTTCGCGGCCAGCTCCCCGTAGGACCAGGTCTCGCCGTACGGGATGCGCGTCAGCTGGTCCCACACCCCGCGCTGGAACTCCGTGCCCTCCAGCCGCAGCGGGAGGTCGAAATCCTTGAGATCCCCGGCGAAGTAGGCCGCGAGCTGGGCCACGACGGCCGGGAAGGGCGCCTCGGTGGCCGCCACCCGCTCCCCGAAGGCCTCCTCCGCCGGGCGGTGGCGCTGCCCGGTCATGTAGAGGCCGCTGAGCGTGCCGCCCGTGGCGACGAGGGTGAGCGGCCCGTACGGGCTGTCGACGACGGCGTACTGCTTGCTGGTGCGGTCCATGAGCGGGACTCTCCTCGTGCGGTGCGGTGCTGTGCTGCGGACGGTGGATCGAGGGGGCCGGGGTCAGCCCGGCAGGTGGTTGACCGGGTGGTCGCCGGTGGCCCACAGGTACTGGACGGCGTACGCCCGCCAGGGCCGCCACCCCGCCGCCCGGGCGGTCAGCGCGGCCGGGGTGGACGGCAGCCCGAGCCCCTGGGCGGCCCGCCGGACCCCGAGGTCCGACGGCAGGAACGCGTCCGGGTCGCCCAGTGCCCGCATCGCGATCACCTCGGTGGTCCAGGGTCCGAAACCGGGCAGCGCGCCCAGCCGGGCCCGGGCCGCCTCCCAGTCGCTGTCGATGCCCAGCGGCAGCGAGCCGTCGGCCAGCGCGGCGACCAGAGTGGTCAGCGTGGCGCGCCTGCTGCGGGGCAGGGCCAGGGCCTCGGGGTCCAGCGCGGCCAGTGCCTCCGGGGAGGGGAAGAGGTGGGTCAGCCCGCCCGCCGGATCCGGGTCGGCCACCGGCTCCCCGTACGCCGCCACCAGGCGGCCCGCGTGGGTGCGCGCCGCCGCCGTGGACACCTGCTGGCCCAGCACCGCCCGTACGGCGAACTCCGCCGCGTCGACCGTACGCGGCACCCGGCGCCCCGGGGCCTTGTCCACCAGGGGCGCGAGCAGCGGATCCCGGCGCAGCTGCTCGTCCACGGCCTCCGGGTCGGCGTCCAGGTCGAGCATCCAGCGGCACCGGCTGATCGCGATGGTCAGGTCGCGCAGGTCGGTCAGGGCCAGCTGGCAGGCGATGTGCCCGGGCCGGGGGCTCAGCGCCACCACCCCGGTCCCGTAGGGCAGCCGCAGGGTCCTGCGGTAGGCCCCGTCGCGCCACTCCTCGACCCCGGGCACTGCGGTCGCCGCCAGGTGCCCGAAGAGGTTGTCGGGGTTGAGCGGAGCCCGGTACGGCAGCCGCAGGGAGAGCGAGCCGGGCACCGTGGACCGGGGGCCGCCCCGGTCGGCCCTCTCGGCCCGGACCCGCAGCTCGCTGGGGGAGAGGGCGAAGACCTCGCGCACGGTGTCGTTGAAGGTACGGATCGAGGAGAACCCGGCGGCGAAGGCCACGTCGCCCATCGGCAGCCCCGAGGTCTCCACCAGCAGCCGCGCGGTCTGCGCCCGCTGGGCCCGGGCCAGGGCCAGCGGACCGGCCCCCAGCTCGGCGTTCAGCTGCCGCTCCACCTGCCGGGTGGAGTACCCGAGCCGGGCGGCCAGCCCCGGGACGCCCTCGCGGTCGACCACCCCGTCCTGGATCAGCCGCATGGCCCGGGCGACGGCGTCGGCGCGCGCGTTCCACTCGGGGGAGCCGGGGCTGGTGTCGGGGCGGCAGCGCTTGCAGGCCCGGTAGCCCGCCTGCTGGCAGGCGGCGGCGCTGGGCAGGAAGCTCATGTTCGCGACCTTGGGCGGCACCGCCGGGCAGCTGGGGCGGCAGTAGATCCCGGTCGTCCTGACGGCGGTGAAGAACCAGCCGTCGAAGCGGGCGTCCTTCGACTGGACGGCCCGCACGCAGCGCTCGGTGTCGGTGTGCATGCCTCAAGGATCCGGCATCCCCGGGGGCCCGGCTGGCGGTTTTGCGACATGGACCTCAGGCGCACGAGAAGGGCCCCGGACGCCATCGGCGTCCGGGGCCCCTCTCTCACACGTGTGCGTACCCGCGCACCGCGCCGCCGGTTACGGCAGCTGACCGGCTCGTGCCTCGCGCCGGTTGTGGCGGAAGGTGTTGGCCCGCCGGGTGGTGGCGAACAGCGGGATGGTCGCCGCGAGCGCGATCTGGAGCGCGCAGCCGGTCTGGAGCAGGAGCTGACCGCCCGGGGCGTCGAACGCCCAGGCCGCCAGCAGTCCCATCGCACCGACGATCCAGCTGAGCATCGCCACCGCGAGGACACCGCGCGGCTTGGGGTACTCGACCCGGCTCACCATCAGCCAGGCCACGCCGATGATCGCCATCGTGGTCGGGATGAAGGGCAGCTCCAGCAGCACGATCGAGACGACCGTGAGCGCGCCGAAGGGGCTCGGCATGCCCTGGAACATGCCGTCCTTCATGGTCACGCAGCTGAATCTCGCGAGCCTGAGCACGACCGCGAGCAGGACCACGATCGCGGCCAGCGCCGACACCCGCTGGTGCGCGTCGTCGGCGACCATGCCGTAGACGAGCACGAAGTACGCGGGGGCCAGCCCGAAGCTGATCAGGTCCGAGAGGTTGTCCAGCTCCGCGCCCATGGGCGAGCTGCGCAGCTTGCGTGCCACCAGGCCGTCGCAGAGGTCGAAGACCGCGGCGAGCAGCATCAGTATCACGGCGGTCGCCGCGCTGTGCCGGGCCATGCCCGACTCGTCGCTGCCGGTGAGGTGCGGGATGAGGATTCCGGTGGTGGTGAAGTACACCGCCATGAATCCGCAGGTCGCGTTGCCGAGGGTGAGGGTGTCCGCTATCGACAGCCGCAGCGAGAGGGGCATCTCCTCGCCGTCGGTCTCCTCCTCGGCCTCGGGCACCCAGTCGGCCCGGCCGGGGCCGGTCTTCTGGTCCGCCCGGCTCGCCGGTGATTCGGGATCAGTCACGGTCAATTCGAGTCACCCCCGCGGTGGTGGCCTGTCCGACCTCGACCGCGACCTCGACACCCTCGGGAAGGTAGATGTCGACGCGCGATCCGAAGCGGATCAGACCGATGCGCTCGCCCTGCTCCACCTTGGTACCGGCGGGCAGGTAGGGAACGATACGACGGGCGACCGCTCCCGCGATCTGCACCATCTCGATGTCGCCGAGCTCGGTGTCGAAGTGCCAGACGACGCGCTCGTTGTTCTCGCTCTCCTTGTTGAACGCCGGAACGAACCCACCGGGGATGTGCTCCACGGACGTCACCGTGCCGGCCAGCGGCGCGCGGTTGACGTGGACGTTCAGCGGGCTCATGAAGATCGCGACGCGGGTGCGCCCGTCCTTCCACGGCATGATGCTCTGCACCACACCGTCGGCGGGCGAGATGACGCGGCCATGGGCGATCTCTCGCTCGGGGTCGCGGAAGAACCACAGCATGCCCGCCGCCAGCGCAGTGGTGGGCACGGCCACGGCAGCCCAGCGTCCGGACCTGCGGGCCCGGGTGAGGCTGATGGCTGCGGTGGCGACGGTCGGCAGAAGCCACGGCGATGCTCCGCGCGCGAGGCGTCCACCGAGGAGGCCGACGCGAGGTGCAGAGGTTTGGCTGTGGGGCATGGATGACCTTCGTAGCGGGTGATTGCCGCGCCGCAAACTGGGGGACGGGACGGCGGCTTTACTGGAATGCTATCGGTTGCACGCAACAACTGGGCAAGCCAGAAGCCGAGTCGATGTCCGTGGGCCAGTGACTGGATGTGATCTTTCCGCCGAAATTTTTTGGACATTTCGGAACGAAAAGCCACTTTCAGCCCTGCAGTCGGTACTCCTCGAGCAGGCGTCGCCCGATGATCATTTTTTGGATCTCGGCGGTACCTTCACCGATCAGCAGCATCGGGGCCTCCCGGTAGAGGCGCTCGATCTCGTATTCCTTCGAGAACCCGTAGCCGCCGTGGATGCGGAAGGCGTCCTCGACCACCTCTTTGCAGTACTCGGAGGCGAGGTACTTCGCCATCCCTGCTTCGAGGTCGTTTCGTTCCCCGGAGTCCTTTTTGCGTGCTGCATTGACCATCATCGCATGGGCGGCCTCGACCTTGGTAGCCATCTCGGCCAGCTTGAACTGAATGGCCTGGTGCTCCGCGATGGCTTTGCCGAAAGTGTGACGTTGCTGGGCATATGAGACACCCAACTCGAATGCACGCTGAGCGACGCCACAGCCACGGGCCGCCACGTTGACACGGCCGACCTCGACCCCGTCCATCATTTGGTAAAACCCTCGGCCGGTCGCCCCGCCGAGTACGCGATTGGCCGGAATGCGCAGTCCGTCCATGATGAGCTCGGTCGTGTCGACGCCCTTGTAGCCCATCTTGTCGATCTTGCCCGGGATCGTCAGCCCCGGACGCACCTCGCCGAAGCCCGCTTCCTTCTCGATCAGGAAGGTCGTCATCGACTTGTGCGGCGCGGTGCCCTCCGGGTGGCCTTCGTCACTCCGCACGAGGACGGCGACCAGCGTGGAGGTGCCGCCGTTGGTCAGCCACATCTTCTGGCCGTTCAGGACGTACTCGTCGCCGTCCCTCACCGCCTTGGACGTGATGGCCGACACGTCCGAGCCGAGCCCCGGCTCCGACATCGAGAACGCGCCGCGGATCTCGCCCAGCGCCATGCGCGGCAGGAAGTGGTCCTTCTGTTCCTGCGTACCGTGCTGCTTGATCATGTACGCCACGATGAAGTGCGTGTTGATGATGCCCGAGACGGACATCCAGCCCCGCGCTATCTCCTCCACGCACAGCGCGTAGGTGAGCAGCGACTCACCCAGGCCGCCGTACTCCTCCGGGATCATCAGCCCGAAGAGGCCGAGCTCCTTGAGTCCGTCGACGATCTGCTGCGGGTACTCGTCGCGGTGCTCCAGCTCGGTCGCGACCGGGATGATCTCCTTGTCGACGAACTCGCGGACGGTCTTGAGGATCTCCCGCTGGACGTCGTTGAGCCCGGCGGTCTGGGCGAGTCGGGCCATGGCTACTTCCCCTGTTCCTTCAGCGTGGGGCGGCCGGGCTGCTCGCCGCCGCGCTCCTTGATGTACGTCTCGGTCGGGACCATCACCTTGCGCCGGAAGACGCAGACGAGGGTGCCGTCCTGCTTGTAGCCCTTGGTCTCGACGTAGACGATCCCGCGGTCGTTCTTGGACTTCGAGGGGGTCTTGTCGAGGACTGTGGTCTCGCCGTAGAGGGTGTCGCCGTGGAAGGTCGGCGCCACGTGCCGCAGCGACTCGATCTCCAGGTTGGCGATGGCCTTGCCGGATACGTCGGGCACCGACATGCCCAGCAGCAGCGAGTAGATGTAGTTGCCCACGACCACGTTCTTGCCGAAGTCGGTGGTGTTCTCGGCGTAGTTGCTGTCCATGTGCAGCGGGTGGTGGTTCATGGTCAGCAGGCAGAAGAGGTGGTCGTCGTACTCGGTGACCGTCTTCCCGGGCCAGTGCTTGTAGACCGCGCCGATCTCGAACTCTTCGTAGGTGCGTCCGAACTGCATGGGGATCAGGCCTCCGGGATTTCGAACTTCGACGTGCGCTGCATCCCGGCGGCCCGCCCCTTGCCCGCGATGACCAGGGCCATCTTGCGGCTGGCCTCGTCGATCATCTCGTCGCTGAGCATCGCCGAGCCCTTCTTGCCGCCCGCTTCCGAGGTGCACCAGTCGTAGGCGTCGAGGATCAGCTCGGAGTGGTCGTAGTCCTCCTGAGAGGGGGAGAAGACCTCGTTCGCGGCGTCGACCTGACCGGGGTGCAGCACCCACTTGCCGTCGAAGCCGAGGGCCGCGGCGCGGCCCGCGACCTCGCGGTAGCCGTCCACGTTCTTGATCTGGAGGAAGGGGCCGTCGATCGCCTGGAGGTTGTGCGTGCGGGCCGCCATCAGGATCCGCATCAGGATGTAGTGGTAGGCGTCAGCGCCGTAGCCGGGCGGCTGCATGCCCACGACCAGGGACTTCATGTTGATCGAGGCCATGAAGTCGGCCGGGCCGAAGATGATCGTCTCCAGCCGGGGCGAGGCGGCCGCGATCTCGTCGACGTTCACCAGGCCCTTGGCGTTCTCGATCTGGGCCTCGATGCCGATCTTGCCGACCTCGAAGCCCATGGTCTTCTCGATCTGCGTCAGCAGCAGGTCGAGGGCCACCACCTGCTGGGCGTCCTGCACCTTGGGCAGCATGATGCAGTCCAGGTTCTGGCCCGCGCCCTCGACGACCGTGATCACGTCGCGGTACGTCCAGTGCGTGGTCCAGTCGTTGACGCGCACGACCCGGGTCTTGCCCGTCCAGTCGCCGTTGTTCAACGCGTCCACGATCGTGTGCCGGGCGCCTTCCTTGGCGAGCGGCGCGCAGGCGTCCTCCAGATCCAGGAACACCTGGTCGGCGGGCAGGCCCTGGGCCTTCTCCAGGAAGCGCGGGTTCGAACCCGGCACCGCGAGGCAGGAGCGGCGGGGCCGCAGCCGGTTCACCGGGGAAGAGGGCGTGGTCATGCGGGAACCTCCAGGGGGTCGAGCTTGTTCGCTTTGCGGATCTCGTCGACGATACGGCCGATGATCTCCGTGATGCCGAAGTCCTTGGGTGTGAATACGGCGGCGACTCCGGCCGCCTTGAGTGCCACCGCGTCGGCCTGGGGAATGATGCCGCCCAGCACGACCGGTATGTCACCCGCCCCGGCCGCCCGCAGGCGTTCGAGGACGTCGGGGACCAGCGCGCTGTGCGAGCCGGACAGAATGGACAGTCCCACGCAGTGCACGTCCTCGGCCAGCGCCGCCGCGGAGATCTCCTCGGGGGTCAGCCGGATGCCCTGGTAGACCACCTCGAACCCGGCGTCGCGGGCCCGTACGGCGATCTGCTCGGCCCCGTTGGAGTGCCCGTCCAGGCCGGGCTTGCCGACCAGCAGCCGCAGCCGTCCGGTGCCCAGCTCCTCGGCCGTACGGGCCACCTTCGCCCGGACCTCGGCCATCGGCGTGCCCGGCTCGGCGGTGACCGCCACCGGGGCCGAGGAGACCCCGGTCGGCGCGCGGAACTCGCCGAACACCTCGCGCAGCGCGGTGGACCACTCGCCGGTGGTGACACCGGCGCGGGCACACTCCAGGGTGGCCTCCATCAGGTTCTCGGTGCCCGTGGCGGCCTCCTTCAGCCGGTCCAGGGCCTGCATGACCGTCGGGAAGACGAACGGGTCGCCGCCCCCCTGCCGGTCCGCGGACTCCTGGCGCTCGGCGCGCCAGCGGCCGATCCGTTCGACGGTCAGCGCCTCGACGGCCGCGTCCACCGTCATGATGGCGCCGTCCAGGTCGGCGGTGAGCGGGTTCTCCTCGGTCTGCTGGTAGCAGTTCACGCCGACGATCTTGTCCTCGCCCGCCTCGATCCGGGCCCGCCGCTCGGCGTGCGAGGAGACCAGCTGGGACTTGAGGTACCCGGACTCGACGGCGGCCATCGCCCCGCCCATCTCCTGGATCCGGGCGATCTCCGCCGTGCACTCCTCGACCAGGGAGTCCACCTTGGCCTCTATGACGCGCGAGCCTTCGAAGATGTCCTCGTACTCCAGCAGGTCGCTCTCGTGGGCCAGGACCTGCTGGATGCGCAGCGACCACTGCTGGTCCCAGGGCCGGGGCAGGCCCAGCGCCTCGTTCCAGGCGGGCAGCTGCACGGCCCGGGCGCGGGCGTCCTTGGAGAGGGTGACCGCCAGCATCTCCAGCACGATCCGCTGGACGTTGTTCTCCGGCTGCGCCTCGGTCAGCCCCAGGGAGTTGACCTGGACGCCGTACCGGAAGCGCCGCTGCTTGTCGTTCTCGATGCCGTAGCGCTCCCGGGTGACCCGGTCCCAGATGCGGCTGAAGGCGCGCATCTTGCACATCTCCTCGATGAAGCGGACGCCCGCGTTCACGAAGAAGGAGATACGGGCGACCACCTCGCCGAAGCGCTCCGGCGGGACCTGGCCCGAATCGCGGACCGAGTCCAGCACGGCGATCGCGGTGGACATCGCGTACGAGATCTCCTGGACCGGCGTGGCCCCGGCCTCCTGCAGGTGGTAACTGCAGATGTTGATCGGGTTCCACTTCGGGATGTGGTTGACCGTGTACGCGATCATGTCCGTCGTCAGGCGGAGCGAGGGCCCGGGCGGGAAGACGTGCGTCCCGCGCGAGAGGTACTCCTTGACGATGTCGTTCTGGGTGGTGCCCTGGAGCTGGGCGACGTCCGCGCCCTGCTCCTCGGCGGCCACCTGGTAGAGCGCCAGCAGCCACATCGCGGTGGCGTTGATCGTCATCGAGGTGTTCATCTGTTCCAGGGGGATGTCCTGGAACAGCCGCCGCATGTCACCGAGATGGGAGACGGGCACACCGACCCGGCCGACCTCGCCGCGGGCGAGGATGTGGTCGGGGTCGTAGCCGGTCTGCGTCGGCAGGTCGAAGGCGACCGACAGGCCCGTCTGGCCCTTGGCGAGGTTGCGGCGGTACAGCTCGTTGGACGCCTCTGCCGTGGAGTGACCGGCGTACGTCCGCATGAGCCACGGCCGATCCTTCTGACGCTCTGTCATCTCAAGCGATCCTTAAGCCCTTTGGCGTCTCAGACGTCACGGAAGCGGTTGATGGCGTCGAGGTGCGTCGCGCGCATCTCGTGGTCGCGCACGCCCAGGCCCTCCTCGGGGGCCAGCGCGAGGACGCCGACCTTGCCCTGGTGCAGGTTGCGGTGGACGTCGTAGGCGGCCTGGCCGGTCTCCTCCAGGGAGTAGACCCGCGACAGGGTGGGGTGGATCTTGCCCTTGGCGACCAGGCGGTTGGCCTCCCACGCCTCGCGGTAGTTCGCGAAGTGCGAGCCGACGATCTTCTTGAGGGACATCCACAGGTAGCGGTTGTCGTACTCGTGGTTGTAGCCCGAGGTCGAGGCGCAGGTGACGATCGTGCCGCCCTTGCGCGTGACGTAGACCGAGGCGCCGAAGGTCTCGCGGCCGGGGTGCTCGAAGACGATGTCCACGTCCTCGCCGCCGGTCAGCTCGCGGATGCGCTTGCCCAGGCGCTTCCACTCCTTGGGGTCCTGGGTGTGCTCGTCCTTCCAGAACTTGTAGCCCTCGGCGCTGCGGTCGATGATCGCGGTGGCGCCCATGGCCCGGCAGATGTCGGCCTTCTGCGCGCTGGAGACCACGCAGATGGGGTTGGCGCCGCCGGCCAGGGCGAACTGGGTGGCGTAGGAGCCGAGGCCGCCGCTGGCGCCCCAGATCAGGACGTTGTCGCCCTGCTTCATCCCGGCGCCGTTGCGGGAGACCAGCTGGCGGTAGGCCGTGGAGTTGACCAGGCCGGGGGAGGCGGCCTCCTCCCAGCTGAGGTGGTCCGGCTTGGGCATCAGCTGGTTGGACTTCACGAGGGCGATCTCCGCGAGCCCGCCGAAGTTGGTCTCGAAGCCCCAGATCCGCTGCTCTGGGTCGAGCATCGTGTCGTTGTGGCCGTCGGAGGACTCCAGCTCGACCGAGAGGCAGTGCGCGACGACCTCGTCGCCCGGCTGCCAGGCGTTGACGCCGGGGCCGGTGCGCAGCACCACGCCCGCCAGGTCGGAGCCGATGATGTGGTACGGCAGGTCGTGGCGCTTGGTCAGCTCCGAGAGGCGTCCGTAGCGCTCCAGGAAGCTGAAGGTGGACACCGGCTCGAAGATCGAGGTCCACACGGAGTTGTAGTTGACCGAGGAGGCCATGACGGCCACCAGGGCCTCGCCCGGGCCCAGTTCGGGCACCGGGACCTGGTCCAGGTGCAGCGACTTGCGCGGGTCCTTGTCGCGGGTGGCGAGCCCCGCGAACATCTCGGTCTCGTCCTTGTGCACGGTGATCGCGCGGTAGGAGTCGGGGAGCGGCAGGGCTGCGAAGTCGGCGGCCGTCGCGGCCTGCGACTGGATCGCGTCCAGGATGTCCTTCACGGTGGTGCCTCCGGCGGAGCGTTGAGGGAACGCTGAGGGGTCTACGAAGGTGGTGCTGGGTGGTGCTGCTGAGGGGACGTGCGGGTACAGGTGTGCCGTCGGTCCGGCGGGGTGGTGCTGGCGACGCGCTGGTGGCGCGGAGGGTGCCTGTGACGCAGGCGTCCGGGGCGCGTTCCGTGCCGTGGTGGGCGTGGGCCGCGGGGACATCCGGACGAGATTCAACGTATGGCACCCCGTGTCACTCGGCAAGGCACTGCGTGCCAAAAACTTCTCTCATTTGCCGATTGACCTGCGCAGATGAGCGATGATCGATCAGAGTTACCCGCGAGTAGGGGCAAGCTGGACATACGGAAAGGGCCGCCCCCGGAACGGGAGCGGCCCTTGTGACGACCGTCGCTACTTGTTGTTGCGCAGCGCCTCTTCGATCGTCCGCATGACCTCGTCGAGCGGTGCGTCGGTACGGGCCACCGCGACCAGGACCTCGCCCTCGGTGCGGGCCGCGGCCGGAGCCGCGGTTCCGCCCCCGGCGCCCGAGCGCCCGGCGCCGATGCCGCTGCCGAAGGTCTTGCGCACGATGGAGAAGGCGTGGTCCAGCTGCCCCTCCACGTCCCCCTGGCCGCCCGCCCGCAGCCAGCGCCGCAGCACGTGGTTGTGGGCGGTGACCACCGCGGAGGCCGCCACTTCGGCGAGCAGCGGGTCGTCGTTGCCGTCGTGGTGGTCCTGCTCGTCGAAGTGTGCCAGCAGGTAGCGCGTGAACAGCCGCTCGTAGCGGGCCACCGAGGCGATCTCGCGCTCCCGCAGGGCGGGCACCTCACGGGTCAGCCGGTAGCGCTCCACCGACACCGCCGGCGAGGCGGCGTACATCTTCATGACTTCCTTGATCCCCCGGCACACCGTGTCGAGCGGGTGCTCGTGCGCCGGGGCCACGTCCAGGACCGCCTCGGCCCGGGTCAGGGTGTCGTCGTGGTCCGGGAAGATCGCCTCTTCCTTGGAACGGAAGTGCCGGAAGAAGGTCCTGCGCGCCACCCCCGCGGTCGCGGCGATCTCGTCGACCGTGGTGGCCTCGTACCCCTTGGTCGCGAACAGCTCCATGGCCGCCGCGGCCAGCTCGCGGCGCATCTTCAGGCGCTGGGCGGCCGCCCGGGTACCCGCGGCGCTCTCCGGGGCGTCGGAGGCGGAGGTGGCGCGGGACGAGGTCTTGGCGGGCTGGGACATAGAGCGAAAGTACTTCATTCGCCCGGGAGAGCGCTCCTGCGGGGCCCCGGCCGGGGGCCGCGACCGGTCACTGACGGGGGTGGATGCGGGGGAGGGCCCGCACTGGGCTCGGTGGGAGTGTCCCGCCGTGAGGGTCCGGCGTTGCCGAGCAGCCCTCCCCACGCATCCGGCTCTGGTGCCCGCGGCCTACCGGCGGGCGTACTCACGGAAACCGCGGCCGGTCTTGCGGCCCAGGCAGCCCGCCGCGACCAGGTGCTCCAGCAGCGCGGAGGGGGCCAGCCCCGGGTCCCGGAACTCCTTGTGGAGCACCTTCTCGATGGCGAGCGAGACGTCCAGACCGACCACGTCGAGGAGTTCGAAGGGCCCCATCGGGTAACCGGCGCCCAGCTTCATCGCCGCGTCGATCTCGTCGAGGCTCGCGTAGTGCTGCTCGACCATCTTGATCGCGTTGTTGAGGTACGGGAACAGCAGCGCGTTCACGATGAACCCCGCCCGGTCCCCGCAGTCCACCGGGTGCTTGCGCACCTTGGCGCAGACCGCCCGGACCGTGGTGTGCACGTCGTCGGCGGTCAGGACCGTACGGACCACCTCGACCAGCTTCATCGCGGGCGCCGGGTTGAAGAAGTGCATGCCGATCACGTCCTGCGGGCGCGAGGTCGCGCGGGCGATCGCGATCACGGGCAGGGACGAGGTGGTGGTGGCCAGCACCGCGCCGGGCCTGCACACCTTGTCCAGGGCCGCGAACAGGTCCTGCTTGACCGCCAGGTCCTCGGCGACCGCCTCCACCGCCAGGTCGACCTCGGCGAAGGCCTCCAGCGAACCGGCCGGGGAGATCCGGTCCAGGGTCCGCGCCGCGGCCTCCGCCGTCAGCCGTCCCTTGTCCACCGCACGGGCCAGGGACTTGCCGATCGCGGCCTTCGCCGCGTCCGCCTTGTCCTGGCTGCGCCCCGCCAGCACCACGGAGTACCCGGCCTGGGCGAAGACCTGGGCGATCCCGCTCGCCATCGTGCCGGAACCGGCCACGCCGACCGAGGAGACCGGGCGGCTCGCGGCGATCACGGCGCCGTCCAGCGGGGTCTGGAGGTCGCGCACGATGACCGGGCTGCCCTGGGCCTCGTACGTGTAGAAACCGCGCCCGGACTTGCGGCCGGTCAGTCCGGCCTCCGCGAGGTGGCCCAGGATCGGGGCCGGGGCGTGCAGCCGGTCGCCGGAGGAGGCGTACATGGCCTCCAGGACGGTACGGGCGGTGTCCACGCCGATCAGGTCCAGCAGGGCCAGCGGCCCCATCGGCAGACCGCAGCCCAGTTTCATGGCCGCGTCGATGTCCTCGCGGGAGGCGTACTTCGCCTCGTACATGGCGGCGGCCTGGTTCAGGTAGCCGAAGAGCAGCCCGTCGGCCACGAACCCGGGCCGGTCGCCCGCCGCCACCGGCTCCTTGCCCAGCTCCCGGGCGAGCGCGGTGACCGCCTCGACGGCGGACGGGGCGGTGAGCACGCAGGAGACGATCTCCACCAGCTTCATCGCCGGGGCCGGGTTGAAGAAGTGCAGGCCCAGCACGCGCTCGGGGTGCCGGGACTCGGCGGCGAGCCGGGTCACGGACAGCGCGTTCGTCCCGGTGGCGAGCAGCGCGTCGGGGCGCACGATGGCGTCCAGCGCGGCGAAGACCTGCTGCTTGAGCTCGTAGGACTCCGGGACGACCTCGATGACGAGGTCGGCGTCGGCCGCCGCGGTCAGCTCGGTGAAGGTGCGGAAGCGGGAGAGCACGGCGTCCCGCTCCTGCCCGGTCAGCCGCTCGCGGGTGACCGAACGGGCGGTGGCGGCAGCCAGTGCGGCCGTGGCCCGGCGGCCCGCGCTCTCGTCGATGTCGATGCCGATGACCTCGCGGCCGGCCCGGGCGAGGACCTCGGCGATGCCGGTGCCCATGGTGCCGAGGCCGACGACGGCGATCGTGTGCAGGGAGGAGGGTCCGGAAGCGGACGGGGTGGGCTGACTGGACTGACGGTCCATCGCGGGACTCCAGTGAAGAGTGACGACTGAGGGAGGGCGCGCGCACAGGGGCGCGCCGAATGCCGAGCGGGCGGAGGTCCGTAGACGCGAGGCCTTACGGGCGGGTGCCATGCAGGGCTGTGCCGTGCGGGGCGGAGAGCGGCGGACCCTGTCCCGGGGCCACGCCGTACGAGCATCGGTACCCGGGCAGAACGGGGTACCGGACCGACGGACACGGGAGCGGCTGCGTCACCAGGCCGCTCTCGTACGTGTTGTGGAGGACATTAACCCGTCGGTAACCGGTTGGCCAGAGCACGGGAGATGTCCTGCGCAGATGTGACGTACACCGCTCGCCCGTGCCGCGGCCGTCCTAGGGTGGGTGGGTGAACGTGCTGGAGCGGCTACGGGCAGAGGCGGACCAAGCGCCGGAGTACGACGCGCTGTTGACGGCGCGACCGGACGCGCTGGCCGATTCGCTGACGGCCGCGGGCCGTCCGCTGTGGGCCCGGGAGCTGGCGGCCTACCGGCTCGGGCTGGCCGGTGACCGGCGCGCCTTCGAGTCCCTGGTGCTGCTGCTCAACCACCGCGACCCGCCGCGCTGCGAGGCCGCCGCGCAGGTCCTCGCCGTGCTGAACGATCCCCGGACCGCCCGCGCGGCGGCGGCCCTGGCCACCAACGAACTGCGCACGGCCTACGCCCTGCACCCCGTCCGCCTCCTGACGGCGCTGCGGGCTCCCGAATCCGTCCCCACCCTGATCGCCACCCTCGCCCGGCTGCTGAGCCCGCGCGATCCGTACTGGCGGGTGGCGCTGGCCTGCGTGGAGGGGCTGGGCGTGCTCGGTGACCCGCGGGCCCGGGAGGTGCTGACCCGGGCCCAGTCCCACCCGCGCCTCGCGGTGGCCGCGACCGAGGCGCTGCGGGGGCTCACGGCCCCCGCCTGACACCTCCGGCCGGTCGCGGTGGTCCTCCGGCCGGTCGCGGTGGTCCTCCGGCCGGTCGCGGTGGGCCGGGCACGCGCCGGGTTCAGCCGCGGAAGCCGAGCATGCCGTGCAGGGCGGCGCCGCCCGCGGTCGCCGGAACGGCGCGGGTGGCAGCGGCGGGCTTCGGATCGGGGCGGGCCGCGCAGGCCGCGTCCGCCGCCGCGCCCGTGGCCAGGTACGCCGCCAGCTTCTCGTCCAGGCAGGTGTTGCCGCTGAGCGCGATGCCGTGGTTGCCGCCGCCCTCCTCGACCACCAGCGCGGAGTTCTTCAGCTTCTCGTGCATGCGCACCCCGCCCCGGTACGGGGTCGCCGCGTCCAGGGTGGCCTGGAAGAGCAGGGCGGGCGGCAGTTCGGCGTTGGTGACGTCCGGGGCCGCCAGGGGCTCCGTCGGCCAGAACGCGCACGGGGCGTTGTACCAGGCGTTGTTCCAGGTCATGAAGGGCGCCTCGGCGTGCGTGCGCCACATGTCGGCGCGCCAGGTGTTCCAGTCCTTCGGCCAGGCCGAGTCACGGCACTGGACCGCCGTGTAGACGCTGTAGCTGTTGCCCGCCGAAGGCTCCACCGCCCCGAACCGCTCGTAGGCCGCCACCAGGGGTTTGGTCTCGCCGCGCGCCGCGTAGGAGGCGAAGACCTCCGCGAGGCTGGGCCAGTAGCCGTTGTAGTAGCCGCCCGGCATGTAGGTGTCCTCCAGCTCGGCCGGGCCCACCTTCCCGCCCGCCGGCCTGGTGCGCAGTTCCTCCCGCATCGCGTACCAGCGCTTCTCCACCCCGGCCGGGTCGGTGCCCAGGTGGTAGGCGGAGTCGTAGCGGGCCACCCAGGCCAGGAAGGCCTTGTGGCGGGCGTCGAAGGCGCGGTCCTGGGTGAGGTTGTCCTCGTACCAGATGCCGTCCGGGTCGACGATGGAGTCCAGCACCAGCCGGTGCACGCGGTGCGGGTACAGCTTCGCGTAGACCGCGCCCAGGTAGGTCCCGTACGAGTAGCCGAAGTAGCTGATCCGGGGCGCGCCGAGGGCCGCGCGCACCAGCTCGATGTCCCGGGCGGCCGCGACCGTGCCGATGTGGGGCAGGACGTCCGCGTGCTTGGCGCCGCAGGCCCCGGCGAAGGACCGCACCCGCTCCAGGTTGGCCCGCTCGACGGCCGGATCGAGGGGCACGGAGTCCGGGCGTACGGCCGCGAAGTGCCCGGCGGCGCAGTCCAGCGCGGGCTCGCTCTTGCCGACCCCGCGCGGGTCGAAGCCGATGACGTCGTACTGGGCGGCCACCGCCTTGGGGAGCGCGGAGGCCACGTAACCGGCCAGGGCCCGCCCGCTGCCGCCCGGTCCGCCCGGGTTGACCAGGAGCGGCCCCTGGGAGGTCTTGCCGGTGTGCGGGACCCGGGTCAGGGCGAGGGAGATCCGCCGCCCGGCGGGCCGGTCGTGATCGAGGGGGACCGAGAGGGAGGCGCACTGGAGGGTCGGGTAGCGGGCGGTCTTGCAGTCGCTCCAGCGCAGCGCCGGAGCGACGGGGGCGGCGGCCGTGACCGGGCTCGCGAGGGCGGTGGCGACGGTGGCGACCGACAGCAGCACCGCGGCGCGCTTCTTCAAGGGGCGGATCATGGGGCCTCCCAGCCGAGGGTTCTGGGCGGAATCGTCCCGGAACCAGCGGGCGGAAGCCGGGATTGGGAGGCGCGTTGGCCCGATCTGATGACATTTCAGCGGCGCGGACGGGTGGCGCGCGGGGCCGACGGGCCGCCCGCGGCGCTCGCGCCGCGGAGGAACGTGTGACCGCCAGGCCGACCCCGCGGAGCGGGCCCCCGCGGCGCGTTGCCGCGGCGGACCCCGGATTTGGGCGGCCGACCCGGAGGTGGTTGGCTTGCGGGGGAAGTGCGATCACAACTGCTGGAGGAACAGGTATGGCGCAGGTCGAGGCCACCACGGAGCGGATCATCGCGGCCGACGCGGAGACCGTGTTCGACGCGCTGGCGGACTACAGCGGCACCCGGAGCAAGCTGCTCCCCGAGCACTTCAGCGAGTACGAGGTGCGCGAGGGCGGCGACGGCGAGGGCACCCTGGTCCACTGGAAGCTCCAGGCCACCAGCAAGCGCGTGCGTGACTGCCTGCTGGAGGTCACCGAGCCCACGGACGGGCAGCTCGTGGAGAAGGACCGCAACTCCTCCATGGTCACCACCTGGACCGTGACCCCGGCGGGCGAGGGGGCGGCGAAGGCCGTGGTCAGCACCGTGTGGAACGGCGCGGGCGGCATCGGCGGGTTCTTCGAGCGCACCTTCGCGCCCAAGGGCCTGGGCCGGATCTACGACGCGGTGCTGGAGAAGCTGGCCGCCGAGGTCGAGGGCTGAGCCAGTGCCGGGCGGCCCCGTGAGGGGACCGCGGACCGGTGGGCGCCCCCGCGGCGGCTCACCGGTTCGAGTGGACACCGCGGCCCGGCCCGCCGTGCCCGGCCGCTCTCCGCGCCCGCCCGTACGCGGCGCCCGCGCGGCGGCGCCCGGCGCGCCGCTCCCTGGGCGCGGGCGGTGGCCCTGGATAGGCTGGGGCACCTGCGTCGCGACCGACCGCCCGGGGGCCCTGATGAAGATCCTCGTCTCCGCCGACATGGAAGGCGCCACCGGCGTCACCTGGCCCGCGGACGTCCTGCCCGGCACCCCCCAGTGGGAACGCTGCCGCGCCATGTTCACCTCCGACGTGAACGCGGCGGCCCTCGGCTTCTTCGACGGCGGCGCCGACGAGGTGCTCGTCAACGAAGCCCACTGGACCATGCGCAACCTGCTGCTGGAGCGGCTGGACGAGCGCGTGCAGATGCTCACCGGCCGCCACAAGTCCCTCTCCATGGTCGAGGGGGTCCAGCACGGAGACGTCGACGGGATCGCCTTCGTCGGCTACCACACCGGCGCGGGCGAAGCGGGCGTCCTCGCGCACACCTACCTCGCCAACTCCATCACCGGGGTCTGGGTCAACGGCGTGCGCGCGAGCGAGGGCAGGCTCAACTCCCTGGTGGTCGCCGAGTACGGGGTCCCCGTGGTCCTCGTCACGGGCGACGACCTGACCTGCGCGGACGCCGCCGGGTACGCGCCCGGCGCCCGTACGGTCGCCGTGAAGGACCACGTGTCGCGCTACGCGGCGGTGTGCCGCACCCCCGCCCGGACCGCCGCCGACATCCGGGCCGCCGCCAAGGAGGCCACCGCCCTCGCGGTGCGGTACGAGCCGGTGCGCCGCGGCCCCTTCACCGTCGAGGTGGAGTTCGACGCCGAACACCTCGCGATGGCCGCGACCGTGGTTCCGGGGGTCGAGCGGACCGGTGAGCGCCGGATCGGCTACACCAGTGGGGCGATGTACGAGGGGATCCGGACCTTCAAGACGGTCACGACGATCGTCTCGGCAGCGGTGGAGGAGCAGTATGGGTGACATGGAACAGGTTCTGGACGCCACGGACGCCACGGACGCCACGGACGCCTCGGCTGGTTCGGCTGGTTCGCGAGCGGTGACGACGGCCGTCGACCGGACGGCGCTCGACGAGGTCGTCGAGTTCACCTCCGGTCTGATCCGCATCGACACCACCAACCGGGGCGGCGGCGACTGCCGCGAACGCCCGGCCGCCGAGTACGCCGCCGAACGCCTGGCCGCCGCCGGGCTGGAGCCCGTACTGCTGGAGCGCACCCCGGGCCGCACCAATGTGGTGGCCCGGATCGGGGGGACCGACCCCGGCGCCGACGCGCTGCTCGTCCACGGCCACCTGGACGTGGTGCCCGCCGAGGCCGCCGACTGGAGCGTGGACCCCTTCTCGGGGGAGGTCCGCGACGGGGTGGTCTGGGGCCGCGGGGCCGTCGACATGAAGAACATGGACGCGATGATCCTGGCGGTCGTACGGGCCTGGGCCCGGGCGGGCGTCAGACCGCGCCGCGACATCGTGATCGCCCTCACCGCCGACGAGGAGGACAGCGCCGTCGACGGCTCGGGCTTCCTCGCCGACCGGCACGCGCACCTCTTCGAGGGGTGTACGGAGGGACTCAGCGAATCCGGGGCCTTCACCGTCCACACCGGTCCCGGTCGGGCGGTCTACCCCGTCGCCGCGGGTGAACGGGGCACCGCCTGGCTGAAGTTGACCGCGCACGGCACCGCGGGCCACGGCTCCAAGCCCAACCGGGCCAATGCCGTCACCCGGCTCGCCGCCGCCGTCGCGCGGATCGGCGAACACGAATGGCCGGTGCGCATGACCGACACCGTCGCCGCCTGCCTCACCGAACTCATGGCGCTCCAGGGGGAGTCGGTGGACCCCCGGGCCCCCGGCTTCGACCTCGGCGCGGTACTGGCCCGGCTCGGGCCCGCCGCGATGCTGGTCGAGGGGACCGTGCGCAACAGCGCCAACCCCAGCATGCTCAGCGCCGGTTACAAGCTCAACGTGATCCCCGGGCATGCCACCGCCTACATCGACGGCCGGATGCTGCCCGGCGGCGAGCCGGAGTTCCGCGCCACCCTGGACGCGCTCACCGGCCCCGACGTCGACTGGGAGTTCCACCACCGCGAGGCGCCCCTCGAAGCACCGCTCGACGGGCGGACGTTCGCCGTCCTGCGCGAGGCCGTCGAGCACTTCGACCCCGAGGGGCGCGTGGTCCCCTTCTGCATGGCCGGGGGCACCGACGCCAAGCAGTTCTCCCGGCTCGGCATCACCGGCTACGGCTACTCGCCGCTCAAACTGCCCCCCGGCTTCGACTACTGGTCCCTCTTCCACGGCGTGGACGAACGGGTCCCCGTCGACGCCCTGCACTTCGGCGTGCAGGTCCTCGACCGCGCGCTGCGGACCCTGTGATGGTCCCCGTCGTTCCCCAGGGCCCCGCCGTGCCGACCGCGCCCTACGGCAGCTGGCCCTCGCCGGTCGGCGCGGCGCTGGCCGCCTCCCACGACGGGCGGCCCGAGTACCTCGGGACGGTCGGCGCCGAGGTGTGGTGGACCGAGCCGCGGCCGGACGAGGGCGGCAGGCGCGCCCTGGTCCGCGGGCCCGCCGACGGCGGCCCCGCCCACTCGGTGCTGCCCTCGCCCTGGAACGTGCGCAGCCGGTTCACCGAGTACGGCGGCCTGCCCTGGACAGGCATCGAACGGTCTGACGGACAAGGCCCGTTGGTGGTCTTCGTCCACTTCGCCGACCAGCGGCTGTACGCGTACGAGCCGGACGTGGCCGGCGCCGTGCCGCGCCCGCTGACCCCCGTCGGCCGGACCGGCGGCGGGCTGCGCTGGGTGGATCCGGTGCTCCGCGAGGACGCCGTGTGGTGCGTCATGGAGGAGTTCACCGGGCCCGCGCCGACGGACGTGCGCCGGGTCCTGGCGGCCGTACCGCTGGACGGATCGGCGGCCGACGACCGGGCGGCCGTTCGTGAACTCACCGACGACCGGCACCGGTTCAGCACCGGTCCGCGGTTCTCGCCGGACGGCAGGCAGATGGTCCGGCTGGTCTGGGACCACCCCCGGATGCCCTGGGACGGCACCGAACTGCACCTGGCCGAGGTGAGCGACGACGGCACGCTCACCGGAATCCGTACCGTGCTCGGCGGCCCCGAGGAGGCCGTCGCCCAGGCCGAATGGGCTTCCGACGGCAGTCTGTTGGCCCTCAGTGACCGGGGCGGCTGGTGGAACCCGTACCGGGTGAGCCGTACCGGCGGGGAGCCCGTCAACCTCTGTCCGCGCGAGGAGGAGTTCGGCGGGCCGCTCTGGAAGCCGGGGCTCAGCTGGCTCGCGCCGCTGGCCGACGGTCCCGTCGCCGTTCTGCACGGCCGGGGCTCCTCACTGCTCGCCGTACTGGACCCGGAGACCGGCGACCTGGTGGACGCGGCGGGCCCCTGGACGGCCTGGCAGCCCACCCTCGTCGCGCACGGCACCCGGGTCTTCGGGGTCGCGGCGAGCCCGCGCACCCCCTACGAGGTGGTCGAGCTGGACACCGCGACCGGCCACGCCCGGGCCGTGAACGCCCGGGAAGTGACCCCCCGGGCCGTGAACGACCGGGGCGGCCGGGAGGGCGGCCGCAGGCCCCGGACCGGGCGCGGCCGGGGGCCGGTGGACCCGGCATACTACCCCGAACCGCAGAGCCGGACCTTCCTCGGCCCCGACAACCACGAGATCCACGCGCACGTCTACCCCCCGCACCACCCCACCCTGCGGGCCCCCGCGGACGAGCTGCCGCCCTACGTGGTGTGGGCGCACGGCGGCCCCACCGACCACGTGCCGCCCGTACTCGACCTGCACATCGCCTACTTCACCTCCCGGGGCATCGGGATCGCCGAGGTCAACTACGGCGGCTCCAGCGGTTACGGGCGGGCCTACCGCGAGCGGCTGCGCGAGCAGTGGGGCGTGGTCGACGTGGAGGACTGCGCGGCCGTGGCCCGGGCGCTGGCCGCCGAGGGCACCGCCGACCCGGCCCGGCTCGCCATCCGGGGCGGCAGCGCGGGCGGCTGGACCGCGGCGGCCTCGCTGGCCGCGACCGACGTCTACGCCTGCGGGACCATCATCTTCCCGGTGCTGGACCTCATCGGCTTCGCCGCCGAGACCCACGACCTGGAATCCCGTTACATCGACGGCCTGGCCGGACCGCCCGAAACCCTCGCCGTGAGCTGCCGGGACCGCTCGCCGCTGTCCCGGGCCGACGGGATCACCGCGCCGTTCGTCCTGCTCCAGGGCCTGGACGACGCGGTGTGCCCGCCCTCGCAGGCCGAGCGGTTCCTGGCCGCGATGCGGGGACGCTCCGTCCCGCACGCCTACCTCGCCTTCGAGGGCGAGGGCCACGGATTCCGCCGGGCGGACACGATCGTGCGCGCCCTGGAGGCCGAACTCTCCCTGTACGCCCAGACCTTCGGATTTGGGCGCCGGGACATCCCCCGGTTGGAGCTGCGGCCCTGAGCCGGCCTGAACGGATGCCTGCCTCCCCCTACGTCGCCGAAGGGCCCCGGGTGGGGCTGCGGCGCATCCGGTCCGCCGACGGCCCCGAGTTCCTCCGGCGCGCGCGGGAGAGCCGGGAACTGCACCGGCCGTGGCTGTTCCCGCCGCGGACGCCCGAGGAGTACGAGGCCTACGCGGCCCGGCTGACCGGGGAGGACGGCGCCCGCGCCGGGTTCCTGGTCTGCGCGCGCGAGGACGACGCGATCGCCGGGTTCGTCAACGTCGACAACATCGTGCGCGGGGCCTTCCAGTGCGGGGCGCTGGGGTACGGGGCCTTCGCGCACGCCGCCGGGCGGGGCCTGTTCACCGAGGCGCTGGGACTGCTCATCGGCCATGCCTTCGCGGACCCGCACCCGGACCCGCACCCGGACCAGAACCCGGACCAGAACCCGGACCAGAACCCGGACCAGAACCCGCACCCGGACCCGGGCGCCGGGCCCGGCGCCCTCGGCGGCGGCCTCGGGCTGCACCGGCTGGAGGTGAACGTCCAGCCCGGCAACACCGCCTCCCTCGCCCTCGTCCGCCGCCTGGGCCTGCGCCGGGAGGGATTCTCGCCCGCGTTCCTGCGCGTCGACGGAGTGTGGCGCGACCATGAACGCTGGGCCGTCACCCGGGAGATGCTCGACCCGGCGGTCCCGCATCACGCAGGATGAGCAGATGCGAACGATCGTGCTCCTCGACGCCCCGTCCAACCTCGGTCTGCGCCCGCCCGCCCCCGGCGCCGTGCCCGGGGTCTACAAACTCGCCGGGGCGCTGCGCGAGCAGGGCCTGCTGGCCCGGCTCAGCGCGCGCGAGGGCGGGGTCGTCGTACCACCGCGCTACGACCCCGGCGACTGGCGGGAGGGAGACGGGGTCTTCAACGGCGCCGCCCTCGCCGCGTACACCGTCACCCTCGCCGACCGGATCGAACGGCACCTGCGCGCCGGGGAGTTCCCCGTCGTACTCGGCGGGGACTGCTCGATCCAGCTCGGCGCCTCGCTCGCCATGCGCCGCCTAGGACGCTACGGTCTGGCCGTCATCGACGGCTCCGCCGACTTCCGGCACCCCGGGAACACGGCCGTGAACGGGCCCGTCGGCGCGGCCGGGGGCGAGGAGCTGGCACTGGCCACCGGGCGCGGCGAGGCCGCCCTCTCCGACCTCGAGGGCCGCTCCCCGTACCTGCGGGACGAGGACGTACGGATCTTCGGGCTGCGGGACGGGGACGCGGACCTCCCCGAACTCGCCGCCGCGGGGATCATGAGCGTCACCGTCGGCCAGATCCGGGAGGCCGGGGCCGGGCCGGTGGCCCGGGTGGCGCTGGAGGGACTGCGTCCGCCGGTCACGGCCGGGTTCTGGGTGCACCTGGACGCCGACGTGCTGGACCCCGCCGTCATGCCCGCCGTGGACAGCCCCGATCCGGGCGGCCTGCTCCCCGACGAGCTGGGGGAACTGCTGGCGGTCCTGGTGAAGTCCCCGCGCTGCGTCGGGCTCAACGTGACCGTCTACGACCCGGACCTCGACCCGGACGCCAGTGCGGGCGCGCTGCTCGCCGATCTGGTCGCCGGGGCCTTTGCGTAATCCTGACCGGGTGTGATCCGCCGAATGGCTGTGCTTCGGCCGCCGTGGCGTGTTCCATTTCCCTCATGGCCACGATCGTCCGACGTTCCGTACTGACGCTGCCCGCAGCCCCGTTGGGGCCCGAGAACCCACTGCCCGCGCTGGGTGCGCCCGCCGAGATCCACACGCTCGACGAGCGCTCCCGGAACGGTCTGCCCCGCGAGATGGCCCGGCAGATCGGCTACGAGCCGCTCAGATCGCTGCTGCCCGCGCGGATCCTGGACGGCTACCAACGGGAGCGTACGGACACCGAGGTCGAGACCGTCGTACTGGAGAACGCGCACCTGCGGGTGACCGTGCTTCCCTTGCTCGGCGGCCGGATCCACTCGATCGTCCATCTGCCGGCCGGCCGTGAACTCCTCTACCGCAACCCGGTGTTCCAGCCCGCGAACTTCGCCCTCAACGGAGCCTGGTTCTCCGGCGGCATCGAATGGAACATCGGTGCGACCGGGCACACCACCCTGTCCTGCGCGCCGTTGCACGCCGCGCTGGTCCCGGCGCCCGACGGCTCCACCATGCTCCGGATGTGGGAGTGGGAGCGGCTGCGCGACCTGCCGTTCCAGGTGGACCTGTGGCTGCCGGAGGACTCGGAGTTCCTCCATGTCGGCGTCCGCGTGCGCAATCCGCACGAGCGGACCGCGCCCGTCTACTGGTGGTCCAACATCGCGGTCCCGGAGGACGAGGGCACACGCGTGCTCGCCCCGGCGGCCGAGGCCTGGCACTTCGGGTACGAACGGTCGCTGCGGCGGATCCCGGTGCCCCACTGGGAGGGCGCGGATCGCACGTACCCGCTGCGCGGCGAGTACCCCGCCGACTACTTCTACGAGCTGGCCGACGGGGCCCGGCCCTGGATCGCCTCGCTCGACGCCGCGGGGCACGGGCTGGCGCAGACCTCCACCGACCGGCTGCGCGGGCGCAAGCTCTTCGTCTGGGGCGCAGGCCGGGGCGGGCGGCGCTGGCAGGAGTGGCTGACCGAGCCCGGCAGCCCCGGGTACGCGGAGATCCAGGCCGGGCTCGCGCGGACCCAGCTGGAGCACGTACGGCTGGAACCGGGGGGCGAGTTCAGCTGGCTGGAGGCCTACGGTCCGCTCACCGCGGCGGCCGGGACGGTGCACGGGGACGACTGGGCGGCGGCCCGCGAGGAGGCGGCGCGGGCGCTGGAGGCCGCGCTGCCCCGGGAGCGGGTGGAGGCGGCGTACCGGGCGTGGCTGCCGTACGCCGACCACGAACCGGGGGAGCGGCTGGCCGCCGGGTCGGGCTGGGGCGCGCTGGAAGTGCTGCGCGGCGGCCACAAGCTCCCCGGCACCCCCTTCGCCGAGGCGGACCTCGGGGAGGCTCAGCTGCCGTGGCTGGAGCTGTGGCGCACCGGAGTGTTCCCGAGCCCGCGCCGGGTGGCCCCGCCCGGGCCGAGCCTGGTCGCCCCGCACTGGCGGGACATGCTGGAGACGGCCCCGGCCGACCCGCTGACCGAGTACCACCTGGGGGTCGCCCAGTGGCACGCGGGCGACGTGGCCCAGGCGGTACGGAGCTGGGAGCGCGGCCTGGCGCTGGCTCCCTCGCGGTGGCCGCTGCTGCGCTGCATGGCGGTGGCGGACCGGCTGGCGGGCGACCGGGCGAGGGCGGCCGACCGGTACGCGGAGGCCTTCGCCGATCTCGCCGAGGAGAGCCGGGGCGGCGCGGGCTGGACGGCCGCCGAGTCGGCGCTCGGGCGGGAGGCGATGACGGCGCTGCTGTCGGCGGGGCGCCCGGCCGGGGCCCGGGCGGTCTGGGACCGGCTGCGGCCCGCCCTGCGCGAAGAGGGCCGCTTCCGCCTGCTGGCTGCCCGGCTGCTGGCGGCGGAGGGCCATGTGGGCGCGGCGGTCCGGCTGTTCGACGAGGGCTTCGAGGTCCCCGACCTCCGGGAGGGCGACGAGATCCTCGGCGAGGTCTGGTCCACCCTGAGCGGGCGGCCGCTCCCGGAACGCTACGACTTCCGGATGCGGCCGACCCGGCCCTGACCCGTACGTCGGCGCGCTGCGGTCAGGCCCGGCACGGGGTCTCGCCGAGGGCGCTCAGGCCCGGCACAGGATCTCGCCGTTCAGGACCGAGAACCAGGCGTCGGGCGCCCGGCCCCAGGCGCGCCAGGCCCCGGCGATCCCGGTCAGGTCGGCGGGAGTGGCGTGGCCGCCCTCCGTGGCGACCCGGCCGTAGGAGGAGGCCGTCGTCCGGTCCGCCCACAGACCGCTCCACCACGCCACCTCGTCCGGGGTCGCGTAGCACCAGGCCGTCGCCGAGGCGGCGACCTCGGTGAACCCGGCGGTCCGCGCCCAGGACACCAGCCTGCGCCCCGCGTCGGGCTCGCCGCCGTTGGCGCGGGCGACCCGCCGGTACAGGTCCAGCCACTCGTCCAGGCCGGGCGTCCCCGGGAACCAGGTCATGGCCGCGTAGTCGGCGTCCCGTACGGCGACGATCCCGCCGGGGCGGCACACCCGGCGCATCTCGCGCAGCGCCCGTACCGGGTCGCCCACGTGCTGCAGCACCTGGTGGGCGTGGACCACGTCGAAGGAGGCGTCGGGGAACTCCAGCGCGTGCACGTCGGCCGTGGCGAACTCGATGCCGGTCAGACCGCGTTCCGCCGCGTACTGCCGGGCCTGCTCGATCACGTCCTGCGAGGCGTCCACCGCGGTCACCCGGCCGGGGGCGACCAGCTCCGCCAGGTCGGCGGTGATCGTGCCCGGCCCGCAGCCCACGTCCAGCACGCTCATGCCCGGGCGCAGCTCGCCGGTCAGGTACGCGGCCGAGTTGCCGGCGGTGCGCCAGCGGTGCGAGCGCAGGACCGACTCGTGGTGCCCGTGGGTGTAGACGGCGGTCTCGTGCGGGGGCTCGTGCGCGGTGTCGGGGCCGGTCTCCATGGCGGGACTCCTTCAGCGTCGAAGCGTGCTCGTCGGGCGTGCTCGTCACGGTAGAGGACCATGTCGGGATACGAGATAGGGGTATCGCGATGTGGACACGGGTCTTGCGGGGAAAGGAGGTTGGGCGGTCCGGTAGCCGGGGAAACGAGGGGCGAGGACAGTGGGCCCCAAGGGGCGCGGCCCCATCGGAAAGGACGTGAGACCCGTGGGAGCAGACGGACGCCGGCCCGACGCGCTGCTCGACCAGCACGAGCAGGCACTACGGCTCTTCGGCGAGTACGTGCGCGCCGTCACGGACGGCCAGTGGGACGGGCCGACCCCCTGTACCGAGTGGACCGTGCGCGAACTGGTGGGCCACGTCGTCGGTGAGCAGCTCTGGATCCCGCCGCTGGTGACGGAGGGGCGGACCGTCGAGGACGTCGGTGACGCGTTCTCCGGAGACCTGCTCGGCGAGGACCCGGCCGCCGCCTGGGACCGGGCCGCCGCCGCCGCGCACGCCGCCTTCGCCGCGCCGGGGGCGCTGGACCGCACGGTCCACCTCTCCTACGGCCCGTCGAAGGGAGCGGCGTACTGCGCGGAGCTGACGGCCGACTGCGTCGTGCACGCCTGGGACCTGGCCCGGGGGATCGGGGCCGACGACCGGCTGCCGGACGGCCTGGTCGAGTTCTCGATCAAGGAGGTCATGCCGTACGCCGACACGCTCGCGTCGAGCGGAGCGTACGCCGCCCCGGTGGAGGTGCCGCCGGGCGCGGACGCGCAGACCCGGCTGCTCGCGCTCGTGGGGCGGGCGCGGTGAGCGCGGGTCCCGCGCCGCGTGGCGCACGTACGAAGGCCCAATAAAGGGCATATCTGATAAAAGGACCGTATAAAGGTCGGGTCAGGCAGGACCAGGGCGATCAAGCCGGGTCGGGTCTGCCCGGAGACGCCCGGACGGAAGCGGTGGTGCAGGCGGTGGCGGGGATGTGGCGTACGGCGGCGCAGGGGCGCGGTCCGGTCCGGTACGGTCCACCGGCACCGGCACCGGAGCCCGGCCTGCCCGTCCTGCCCGAGCTCACCGCCGTCCTCGCGGCGGCGGCGGCCCGCTGCGCCCCCGAGCCCCCGGGCGGCGGTGAGTCCCTCCGGGAGGCGGCCTGCCGCCACTGGGCCCGGCGCGGCCTGACCGCCGAGCCGGACGCCGTGGCGGCCGGGCCCGGCGCCCCCGCCCTGCTGCTCGCGCTGCTCGGCGCGTACGGCGGGGACGTGCTGCTGCCCCGCCCCTGTCCCGCCTGGTGGACGCCCCAGGTCCGGCTGCTGGGACGGCGGGCCTATCACGTGCCGACCCCCGCCGAATGCGGCGGAGTGCCCGACCCGTACGCCCTCCTGGAGACCGTACGGCGGGTGCGCGCCGAGGGCGGCGACCCGCGGGTGCTGCTGCTGTCGGTGGCCGACGATCCGACCGCGACCGTGGCCCCGCCGGAACTGCTGCGCGAGGCGTGCGAGGCGGCCGAGTCCGCGGGGCTGTTCGTGGTCAGCGACGAGACCTGGCGCGACACCGTGCACCGGCCCCACGAGGACACCGTGCTCAGCCCCGCCGAGATGCTCCCCGAGCAGGCCGCCGTCCTCCTCGACCTCTCCGGCGCGCTGCTGCCCGGCGGCTGGCCCGCCGCCGTCCTGCGCCTCCCCGGCACCGCCCGCGGCACCTGGCTGCGCGCCCGCACCCTCGACATCCTCACCGCGACCGGCGCGCTGCTCGCGGCCCCCGTCGCGGCCGCCGCCGAGTACGCCCTGGACGAACCCGGGGCCGTGCGCGCCCGCGGCCGCGGCGCCGCCGCCCTGCACGGGGCGGTGGCCGGGGCCGCGCACCGCGAACTGCTGGCCGTCGGGGCGCTGGCCCGGCCGCCGCGGGCCGGCCGCCACCTCTACGCCGACCTGACCCCGCTGCGCGCCGGACTGGCCCGGCACGGGGTCGGCGACGCCATGGAGCTGGAGGACCACCTCGGTGCCCGGCTCGGCGCTCCCACGCCCGGCGGCCAGCGCTTCGCCGACGAACTGGGCGCCCTGCGCGTCCGGTTGTCCACCGGCCCGCTGCTGGGCGCCACGCCGGAGGAACGACTGGCCGCGCTGGCCGCCCCGGACCCCCTGGAGCTCCCGCACGTACGGCGGTCCCTCGACCGGCTCGGGTCGGTGCTCGCGGAACTGACCTGACCTGTCCCGAGCCTCATGTGCCGCTGAACGGAGCGTTCTTGATGAGAAATCAGACCGGGCGCCGCCCGGCGGCCGGTCCGCGCGCCGCGAACGGCCCCCAGGGCGGTGCCGCGCGCCCGCCCGGGGAGGTCCCGCCCAAGGATGTCCCGCCGGGCGGGATCCGGCCCCTGGGCGAGGTGCGGCACTGGCCGAGGTCGTTCGCCGACCGGCTGACCACCCCGCTGCCGGGACTGCGGGCCTTCGCCCGGCTCGCCCGGGAGGGCGCGCTGCGGCCCGGGCCGGAGGGGCTGCGGGGGATCCCCGACCTGCCCTACGAGCCCGGCCCGCTGCCCGCCGCCGCATCCGGCACGGTGGCCGTCACCTGGGCCGGGCACGCCAGTTGGCTGCTGCGGCTGGGCGGGCTGACCGTGCTGACCGACCCCGTCTGGTCCCGCCGGATCCTGGGCACCCCGGCCCGGCTCACCCCGGTCGGGGTCCGCTGGGAGCGGCTGCCTCCCGTGGACGCCGTCGTCATCAGCCACAACCACTACGACCACCTCGACGCGGCCACCCTCAAACGGCTGCCGCGCCACACCGCCCTCTTCGTCCCGGCCGGCCTCGCCCGCTGGTGCCGCCGCCGCGGCTTCACCCGGGTGACCGAGCTGGACTGGTGGGAGGCGGCCGAACTGGGCGGCGTACGCTTCACCTTCGTCCCCGCCCACCACTGGTCCAAGCGCTCCTTGCTGGACACCTGCCGGACCCTGTGGGGCGGCTGGGTGCTCACCGACGTCGGCACCGGCAAGAGGGTCTACTTCGCGGGCGACACCGGTTACGGACACTGGTTCGGCGAGATCGGCCGCCGGCACCCCGGCATCGACCTGGCCCTCCTGCCGATCGGGGCGTACGCCCCGCGCTGGTGGCTGCGCGACGTGCACGCCGACCCGGAGGAGGCCGTACGGGCCTGCCTCGAGCTCGGCGCCCGTCGGATGGCCCCGATGCACTGGGCCACCTTCGTCCTGTCCGCCGAGCCGGTCATGGAGCCGCTGCTGCGCGCCCGCGCCGCCTGGAACCGCGCGGGCCTGCCCCGCGAACACCTCTGGGACCTCCCGATCGGAGCCTCCCGCGCCTTCTAGGCCGCCCTTCTGTGGCCCCGCACCCGGCGCCACAGGGCAGGCGCGCCGCTGATCAGCAGGGTGAGCCCGACCGCGAGGGCCACGCCCTTCCACGGCTCGGCGAACAGGGAACCGCCCACGATCCCGATCAGCCCGTACGTCGCCGACCAGGCCAGGCACGCGGGTGCGTCCCCCCGCGCGAACCACCGCAGCGGCAGCCGCGCCAGCAGGCAGGCCAGCATCACCGGGATCCGCCCGGCCGGGATCAGCCGCGAGACCACCAGCACCAGCGCCCCGTGCTCGTCCAGCCGCATCCGGGCCTGCTCCAGCCGCTCCGCACCGGCCCGCCCGCGCAGCGACTCCAGCCACCGCGAGCCGCCGCGCGAACGCACCCCCCGCTGCCCGAGCCAGTACAGGGCGAGGTCGCCGAGGAACGCTCCCAGCGCCGCCACCCCGACGACCAGCAGCACCCCGAAGGGCAGCGAGCGCTGGTGGAAGGCGACCACGGCCGCCGAACTCACCAGGGCCCCGGTGGGAATCACCGGCACCAGCGCCCCCAGCGCCACCAGCACGAACAGCGCCGGGTAGCCGACCACCTGCCCCGTGCTCTGCGCCGGGCCCTGCCCCACCACCGCCAGCGCGGCGTGCGGGATCACGGCAGCCGCACCCGCTCCCCGTGGTCCGGCACCCGCACGCTCACCTTCGGCGCCAGCCGGGCCGCCGCCCGGGCGAACTCCTCGCCGGGCGCGTGGAACTCGTGCGGCCGCACCGCGTCCATCCCCACCGGCCAGTACGTCCCGTAGTGCACCGGCACCGCCGCGGCGGGCGCCAGCAGGGCCAGCGCCCGCGCCGCCCGCCCCGGGTCCAGGTGCCCCGGGCCCAGGTACGGACCCCAGCCGCCCACCGGCAGCAGCGCCACGTCCACCGGGCCGACCTCCCGCGCCATCGTGTCGAACAGCCCGGTGTCCCCGGCGAAGTAGGTGACCGCCGAGCCGTGCACCACGTACCCGAGAGCGGGCACGGTCCGCGGTCCGAACGGCAGCCGCCGCCCGTCGTGGCGCGCGGCGACCACCCGGATCTCCACCGGGCCCGCACCGACGGTCTCGCCCGGCGCCACCTCGGTGACGCTCAGCCCGCGCAGCCGCGCGACCCGCACCAGCCCCGGCACCGCCCGCCCGGCCCCGCGCGGCACCAGCAGCCGGGTCCCCGGCGCCAGCCGCGCCAGCGAGGGCAGGTGCAGGTGGTCGGCGTGCAGGTGCGAGACCAGCGCCACCTCCGCCTCGGCCGCCTCCGGCGGCGGCACCGCCCCGCGCCGCCGCCGCAGGTGCGCGAGCCGCCGGGCGAACAGCGGGTCGGTCAGCAGCCGGACCCCGCGGTCCTCGACCGTGCAGGTGGCATGCCCCCACCAGGTGATGTCCACCGGCACCCCGGACCCCTCCCTACCTCGAACGTCCCCCCGAGCCTAGGGCGTCACCGGCCGAACCGCCCGGGCCCCGCCCCGCACCGTGGCCGAAGGCCCACTCCTCGTGCGGGACGGATCGGAGTAGGGTCGGGCGGCATGGATGAGCTGCGCGTCGCCGCAATCGCCAGCCTGACCCCGCTCGAGGAACTGGACGCCGACCCCTTCATCGTGGACATCCGTACCCAGCACGCCATGTGCGTCCGCTGGGCCGCCGACCACGGCTACGTCGTGACCCGGCGGCTGCTCGTCTACGGGCTGCGCGCCGACCACTGCGGGCTCTGGTCCGACATCGACACCGGACAGGTCGACCTGTTCGTCGCGCCCAACCACCGGGTGCTGCGCCGGGCCCTGCGCTCGGTCGAGGAGTTCACCGCCGAGTGCGAGCGGCGCGGCGTCCGGCTGGAGACCGCCGGACAGGAGGAACCCGCCTACACCTCCGGGATGAAGGCCGAGGTGCACCGCCGGATGTCCATGCCGACCGCGGGCTACGACGGCACCTGACCCCGGCCGCGCACCTGCGCCGCGCACCCCGGCCGCGCAGCCCTCGCCGTGCCCCGCCCGTTCTTTCCCGGCGGCGCGGATACACCCGTGCGCGGCACGCTCCGTACGTCCGTACGCCTCCCGTGTCACCCCGCCCGGGCAGCTCCGCTGTGCGACGCTGGGCCGGGGGCCCGCGAGCGGGGCGCGGGCCGGAACGCGAGGCGGGTACGGCGTGCTGCGAGGCCGATGGCGGACCGCGGGCGCCGCCCTGGCGCGGGTCATTCTCGTCTGGATGGTGTCCACCCTGACCATGCTGGTCCTGGCCGCCGCCCTGCCGGACTTCCGGCTCCAGCCGGACCCCGGCGCCGCGGGCGGCGACAGCGTCACCCGGATCGCGCTCACCGCCGCCTGGGGCGCCGGGGCCTTCGGTCTGCTCAGCGCACTGGTGTGGCCGGTCCTGGTCCGCGCCCTGCTGCTGGTCCCCGCGCTGGCGCCCGGGCTGCTCTTCCTCCAGTTCGACGGGGTCGGCTACGAGGCGCTGCGGCGGGCGGCGGGCGCCGGGCTGATGCCGACGGTGGCCGGATGGCTGGAGGACACCCACCGGGTGACGGCCTGGCGCACCGACTGGTCCAGCCAGACCGGCGCGAGCCAGCTGGGGATCCTGCACGGCAGCACCTTCGACGTGCCCGCCTTCCGCTGGTACGAGAAGGACACCGGCGAGATCGTGGTCTGCAACCGGCCCAGCAGCGCCGCCGCCCTGCAACGCCGGGCGGTGGCCCGGACCGGTGACCTGGGCCTGCTCACCGTGGACGGCGCCAGCCGGGGCAACCTGTTCAGCGGCGGCGCCGACCAGCTGGCCCTGGTGCTGTCGGTCTCGGCCCGGCGCGGGTGCGGCAACCACTCCCGGGCCGGGTACGTCGCCTACTTCCGTGACCCCGCCAACGCGGTCCGCACCGCCCTGTCCTTCGTGGCCGAGGTGGGCCGGGAGATCGGCCAGTCGGTCCGGGCGAAGGCGCGGGGGGACCGCCCGAGGGTCTCGCGCGGCGGGCTGTACCCGGCCATCCGGGCCTTCGCGACGGTGGTGGAACGGGACGTGGTGGTGGCCGCGGTGATCGGCGACATGCTCGCGGGGCGCGCCGCGGTCTACGCCGACCTGGTGGCCTACGACGAGGTCGCGCACCACTCGGGCCCGCGCGGCCGGGACACCGACCAGGTCCTCGCCCGTCTCGACCGCAGTCTCGCGCTGATCGCCCGGGTCGCCGAGCACGCGCCCCGCACCTACCGGATCGTCATCCTCTCCGACCACGGCCAGAGCCCGGGGGAGACCTTCCTCGGGCGGTACGGGCTCACCCTGAAGGACCTGGTGCGGGCGGGCTGCGGGCTCCCGGTCCCGCGTCGTGCGGGCCGTACCCCCAGCGGGGCCGAGGCCCGCTCGGCGGTCCGGGCCGCCCTGCACCGGCCGGTGGAGGAGACGGACGAGGAGGTGCGCCCCGCGCGCGGCTCCGAGCCCGTGGTGCTGGCCTCCGGCAACCTCGGCCTGATCTCCTTCCCGGACATCCCGGGCCGGGCCACCCGGGAGCGGATCGAGCGGGACCACCCGGCGCTACTGACCACCCTGGCCGAGCATCCCGGGGTGGGGTTCCTGCTGATGGACGGCCTGGTGCTGGGGCCGGGCGGGGCGACGGCCCGGCTCTCGGCGCCGGGGGAGGCGGAGGAACTTCTCGCCCCCTTCGGTCCGGGCGCGGCGGTGGCGGTGCGCCGTACGGACTCCTTCCCGCACGTGGCCGACGTCATGGTGAACTCGGCGTACCACCCGGACAGCGGCGCGGTGCACGCCTTCGAGGAGCAGATCGGTTCCCACGGCGGGCTGGGCGGGGAGCAGGGGCATCCGTTCCTGATGTGGCCGACGGTGCTGTCCGAGCCGGAGGCGGAGCTGGTGGGGGCGGAATCGGTGCACGCGCTGCTGCGGCGCTGGCTGCGGGAGTCGCGGGACGGGCCGCAGGTGCCGGTGGAAGATCACCGGCCGGAGGGCGGCCAGAGCGGAACACTTCCTTCCGCATCGGTGGCCGGACCGGACGAAAACCGCTGATGCGGTGCGCTATCCGCCGTACCGGAGCATGGGGCGACCTGCCCGCCCGTCCACCTGCTGGGCACGGTCGCCGTCTTCGGCCTGGCCGCCCCCGCCGCCGAGGTCCGCGCCCAGACCTGACCGGGAACGCGGAAGCCCGCGGCGTACGGCCGCCCGCGTCGTGTTCCGTGACGCGGGCGGCCGTACGCCGCGGGCTGTCGGCGGACCGGTCCTCCGGCCACCCCGAGCTCTGGTCCCGTTCTAGTCGAGGTAGTCGCGCAGCACCTGCGAGCGCGACGGGTGGCGCAGCTTCGACATGGTCTTGGACTCGATCTGGCGGATGCGCTCACGGGTGACCCCGTACACGCGGCCGATCTCGTCCAGCGTCTTCGGCTGGCCGTCGTTGAGGCCGTACCGCATGGAGACCACGCCCGCCTCGCGCTCCGAGAGCGTGCCCAGGATGGACTGGAGCTGCTCCTGGAGGAAGGTGAAGGAGACCGCGTCGGCCGGGACGACCGCCTCGGAGTCCTCGATGAGGTCACCGAACTCGCTGTCGCCCTCTTCACCCAGCGGGGTGTGCAGGGAGATGGGCTCACGGCCGTACTTCTGGACCTCGATGACCTTCTCGGGGGTCATGTCGAGTTCCTTGCCCAGCTCCTCCGGGGTGGGCTCGCGGCCCAGGTCCTGGAGCATCTGGCGCTGCACGCGGGCGAGCTTGTTGATGATCTCGACCATGTGCACGGGGATGCGGATGGTGCGGGACTGGTCGGCCATCGCGCGGGTGATCGCCTGGCGGATCCACCACGTGGCGTACGTGGAGAACTTGAAGCCCTTGGTGTAGTCGAACTTCTCCACCGCGCGGATCAGACCGACATTGCCCTCCTGGATCAGGTCCAGGAAGAGCATGCCGCGGCCGGTGTAGCGCTTGGCCAGCGAGACCACGAGGCGGAGGTTGGCCTCCAGCAGGTGGTTCTTGGCGCGGCGCCCGTCCTCGACGAGGATCTCCAGCTCGCGCTTGAACGCGGGCTTGTGGTCCTCCTCCTCTTCGAGCTTGTACTCGGAGAAGAGGCCCGCCTCGATGCGCTTGGCGAGTTCGACCTCCTGCTCGGCGTTGAGCAGCGGCACCTTGCCGATGAGCTTGAGGTAGTCCTTGACCGGGTCGGCGGTGGCGCCGGCCACCATGACCGTCTGGGCCGGAGCGTCGTCCTCGTCGTCGTCGGACAGGACGAAGCCCTGGGTGCCGCCGACCTTCGGAGTCTTCTCCTCGTCGTCGTCGGCCAGGTCCTCCGCGGCCCAGTCCTCGCCGATGGGCGCAGGGGTCTCGCCCTCGTCGCCGTCCTTGGCGCCCTTCTTCGTGGCGGCGGTCTTCTTGGTGGCCGTCGCCTTCTTCGCGGCGGTCTTCTTGACCGTCCGCTTCTTCGGCTCGGCGGTGGCCTCGGCCGCCGCCTCCTCCTCGGTCCCGGAGGCCGACGGAGCGGATATCGCCGCCGCGGTGGCGGTGGCCGCGGTCTTGCGCGCGCCGATGGGGCGCGGCGCGGCGGCCTTCTTGGTCACGGTGCGGGCGGGCGCCGCCGCCTTGCGGGCCTTCTTGGCGGGGGCCTTCGCGGCCGGGGCTGCGCTGACGTGCAGCGCGACGCCCTCCTCGTCCAGAACCTGGTTCAGGCTGCGCAGGACCCGCTTCCACTGGTCCACCGGGATGCGGCCGGCCTCGAAGGCCTGGCGCACGTCGTCACCGTCGATGTGACCCTGCTCGCGGCCACGCTCGACGAGCGTGACCAGGGCCTCGGATTCGGCGATCTCCGGAGGGAACGTACGGGACGGGCTGAGCGACACAAGGAGCCTCTCGTTGCGGCAGATATAAGGGCGGGACGGGACATCATCGCGCGAACTCGTGGAACGGGCCCGAGGGGGGTCGTTATTCCGGCGCCGCGCGAGGACACCTGTCGGTTCATCGCATGCCCGAGTCGATTCGTTACGCCATGAATTGAGTGACCTGCGCCACGCTGTGTCCGCGCAACCGATCCGGCGCACATTCGTCCGCCTGTTTCATCGTCCCGGTTTGCGGGCCTCGATGAGAAATCGGGCGGTGTTCGCCACGAACGGGCCTTCGCGTTCGATCTGTTCGTGGAGCTCGCGGAGCCGGTCGCGGTAGTGGTGGACCGTGAATCCGGGCACCATCCAGATGACCTTCCTCAGAAAGTAGATCACGGCTCCGATGTCGTGGAACTCGGTACGCAGCTTTTCCGACCGGAGATCGACGACCTCCAGCCCCGCGGCGGCCGCGGCGGCCACGGCGTCGTCGGGGTGGCGACCGCGCCGGACCTCCTCCGGCTGTGGGCCGAGGAAGTGCTCGACGAGCTCGAAGACGCTCGCCGGCCCGACCTGCTGGGAGAAGTACCCGCCGCCGGGCCGCAGCACCCGCGCGATCTCGTCCCACCAGACGGTCACCGGATGCCTGCTGCTGACCAGGTCGAAGGCCTCGTCCCCGAACGGCAGCGGCGGCTCGTCCGCGTCCGCGACGACCACGGCGCCCAGCGGGTGCAGCAGCCGTGTCGCCTTGTCGACGTTCGGCGGCCAGGACTCGGTGGCCGCGGTCAGCGGCGGCAGGGGGCCCGCTCCGGCGAGCACCTCGCCTCCACCGGTCTGGATGTCCAGAGCCGCCCGTACGCCCGCCAGGCGCTCGCCCAGCAGCCTCTGGTAGCCCCAGGAGGGCCGCTCCTCGGTCGCCCGGCCGTGGAGCCAGGAGAATTCCCACCCGTCCACGGACACGGACGCGGCCTCGGCGACCAGCTGATCGAAATGAGGTGTCATGGGCCGATCGTCCCAGCTCCACGCCCGGTGATTCATTCGTTTCCCCGCCGCCTGCGCGCGCCGCCTGCGCGCGGAGCCAGCTCCAGGCGCGGCCCAGGTCCGCGCCTCGTGGCCCGCCGGGCGTTTCGACTAGAGTGGGCGGCGGGCCGTGACTGGCGCTTGGGTGGATCACCACCGGGGAGCGGCCCGGCGTACCGCCGTACTCCGGCGCACCCGTACGTCGACTGCCGCGCGCCTGGGCGATCCGCGATCCCGCAGCGACGTTCAGGAGACCCCGTGACGACTGCCCAGACCGTTCCCCAGGACCAGGACCGGACCGCCCGCCTGATGGACGGCGCCGGCCTCGCCCGCCGCATCTCGGAGCGGACCGCGCTCCAGGCCGCCGAGCTGACCCGCCGCACCGGTACCGCGCCCTGTCTCGCCACCGTGCTCGTCGGCGAGGACCCCGCGTCCGTGACGTACGTGCGCATGAAGCAGAACCGTTGCGCCAAGGCGGGCATCACCTCCCGCCACGTCGAGCTGCCCGCCTCGACCACCACCGAGGAACTGGTGACCACCCTCACCGCGCTCTCCGTGGACCCCGAGGTCAGCGGCATCCTGCTGCAGCACCCCGTACCGCACCACATCGACGAGCGCGCCGCCTTCGAGGCGATCGCCCCGGGCAAGGACGTCGACGGGGTCACCATGCACTCCTTCGCCGCCATGGGCTTCGGGCTGCCGGGGTTCGTCTCCTGCACCCCGGGCGGCATCATGCGGCTGCTCGCCGAGTACGACGTGGACCTCACCGGCAAGCACGCCGTGGTCGTCGGCCGCAGCGCGATCCTCGGCAAGCCCGCCGGGCTGCTGCTCCTCGGGCAGAACGCCACCGTCACCTACTGCCACTCCCGTACCGAGGACCTCCCCTCGATCGTGCGCCAGGCGGACGTGCTGGTCGCCGCGGTCGGCAAGGCCGAATTCATCCGGGGCGAGGACATCAAGCCGGGCGCGGTGGTCCTGGACGCCGGGTACAGCGGCAACGTCGGCGACGTGCACTTCGAGTCGGCCGCCGCGCGCGCCTCGCTGATCACCCCGGTCCCCGGTGGCGTCGGCCCCATGACCATCGCCGTCCTGCTGGAGCAGACCGTGTGGGCGGCCGGCGCGCACGCCGGGCTGGACCCGGCCGACCTCGGCTGATCCGGGTCCGCGGTCCGGGCCGGGTGCCACGGGTGCGGCATGACCCGCGGGGTAATCGACGGGGCGCCGGGCGGCCGGGAGAGTAGGGGCACCGGATCCCGGACCGCCGCACTGCGGTCCGGGATCAGGCCCCCGACCAGCGCTCTCGACCTCGATGGAGGCTGATCCGTCATGTCCGCAACCCCGTTCTCCCCGGCCGCTCCGGCCGCCGCGCCGCGGGCCGCGCTGCGCCGGCTGCTGGCGCTGGACGCCGTCGTCACCGCCGGGAACGGCCTCGCCTACGCCCTGTTCGCCGGGCCGCTCCAGCGGCTGCTCGGGGTGGGGCGCACCCCGCTGCTCGTGCTCGGCGTCCTGCTGGCCGCCTACGGCGCCGGAGTGGGGTGGCTCGCCTCCCGCCCCCTCCCCGCCGACGCCCTGGTCATGGCCGTCGTCGAGGTCAACTGCGCCTGGGTGGTGCTGAGTACGCTCTCCCTCGCCCTCTGGTTCGAGCCGACCACCGCCGGGCTTGTGTGGATCCCGGCGCAGGCCCTCGTGGTCGCCGCCTTCGCCCTCCTTCAGTGGCGGGAGCGCGGCTCACGGGCCCAGTGAGCGCAGGTACTTCGCCGTCGCCGGGTCGGCCGGGAGCAGCGTCTCGATGGCCAGCTCGGCGACGGTCACGTCCATCGGGGTGTTGAAGGTGGCGATGGACGACACGAACGACAGCAGCTGCCCGTCATGCTCGATCCGCAGCGGCAGGGCGATCGCCGAGACGGCGTCGTCCGCCCCGGCCCCGCCCTCCTCGGCCGGGAAGCGGTCGGTCCCCGGGTGGTCCACCGGGTACGCCGCGACCTCCTCGTACAGCGCTCGCAGCGCGGCCGAGCGGGCCAGGGCGATCTGCCGGTCCATCTGGGCCAGCAGGTGCGCCCGCCACTGCCCGAGGTTGCGGATCCGGGGCGCGAGCCCCTCCGGGTGCAGGGTGATCCGCATGGCGTTCAGCGGGGGTGCCAGCAGGTGTTCCGCCAGCCCGTCCAGCAGCATCGCGATGCCCCGGTTGGCCGCGACCACCGTGTACGTTCCGTCGACGACCAGCGCCGGATAGGGCTCGTAGGCGGTCAGCAGCCGCTCCAGGCCCTCCCGCAGCGCCGCCATCTCCGGCGCGTCCAGCGGGGTGTGCGCGTACCGCGGGGCGTAACCGGCTGCCAGGAGCAGGGCGTTGCGCTCACGGACCGGCACGTCGAGCCGGTCCGCCAGTCGGAGCACCATGTCCTCGCTCGGCCTGGACCTCCCGGTCTCGACGAAACTGATGTGCCGGGCCGAGGAGTCGGCGCGGCCCGCCAGCTCCAGCTGGCTGATGCCGCGCCGCTCCCGCCAGGCGCGGAGCAGGGTTCCCACGGACGTCGTCGTCATAGGCCGACGTTAACCCAGGGCGGCCGGGGCCGGCTCCTGGGATCCGGGCTCACCCCAGGTCGAAGATGTTGGGCAGGCCGAGCCGGTAGCGCCACAGGTCGTCGCGCTTGAAGCCGGCGATCTCCGGCGCCCGGTAGAGCGGCGTGATCGTGCAGCGCGCGGCGCCCGAACCCTCCTGGTCCAGAAGCGCGTTGACGGCGGCCCTGGCCGAGGCGTTGGCGCCCTCCATCGTCGCGAGGTCGATGTCGACCGCCACGAAGTCCCCGCTGACGAAGAGGTTGGGGACGCGGGTCTTCGCGCTCGGCCGGTTGTGGAAGGTGCCGGTGGGGTGGATCAGCAGCTGGTCCTGGTTGGTCGGGTTCGGTGTGCCGAGGCCGTCGACCCCCGGGTCCAGGAACCACGAGTGCAGGGTGGTGTCGGACAGCACCGCCGTGCCCGTGTCGTTGAGCGAGGCCTTCAACTGGGCCCACACCTCACGGGCCACCTCGTCCCGGGTGCACTGTTTGGCGGTCTTCCCGTACAGGATCCCGGGCTTGTCCCACTCCGAGATGTCCACCGACAGGCAGTCCACCGCGGTCCCGTCGCCGTAGTCGGCGGCGAAGTTCCGCGAGGGCCAGTGCTCGGCCTGCTGAATGGCCGTCAGGGACCATGGGGCGTCGATGCAGTTGAGGTGTCCGTGCACGAGCGGCGCCCGCTCGGTGAGGTAGAACTGGATGCCGGTCATCCAGTCCGTCTCCAGCTTGTCGCAGCGCGCCAGCATCGGGTCGGCGGCCCGCAGGGCGGAGCCCCAGGTGCGCCGGGCGTGCTCCACCGGCAGGGCCGAGACGTAGTGGTCGGCGGTGACGGTCTGCCGGGTTCCGGCCGGGTCCAGGACGTCGACCCCGGTGACGGCGCCGTCGGCGTACAGCACCTCCCGTACCGTCCAGCCCATCTTGAACTCCACGCCCAGCAACCGCAGATGGGTCTCCCAGGGGGTGATCCAGGCCTCGTTGGTGGGCAGGTTCAGGATCCGGTCGGGCGGGCCGTCCGCGCCACGCCCCAGCGCGTTGAAGACGAAGGCCTCGCCGAGGGTGCCGACCGTACGGGTGGAGGCCTCCTCGGCCTTGGTCGCCACGATGTTGCGGGTGATCCCGACGGCCAGGATGCGCTGGTACTCGGCCGACATCCGCGCGGCGCGCACGAAGGTCCACCACGGGGTGCGCTCCCAGGTGTCGTTGCGGCGCTCGTCGCAGCTGGTGAGGAAGACCAGGACGCGGTCGACGAAGTACGCCGTCTCGTGGACCGGTAATTTCACCAGGGTCTGCAGGATCCCGGTGAGCGCGCGGCGGATCTCGTCGGGGGTCAGGACGGCGGGCGCGTGGTCCTGCCAGGGGATCGGCGCCCGCAGGTCCTCGCGTCCGGCGGCCCGGGCGAACATCATCTCGGGCGGGGCGACCAGATTGTCCCAGACGCCGTTGGCGTTGCCGGGGAAGGGGATGCGCCGCATCGTGTCGGGCAGGTTGTGGTAGATGCCGGGGATGAAGCGGAACCCGTGCTCCCCGGGCAGCGGCTTGCGGCCGCCGCGCGCGCTGCCGGGTACCTCCATGCTGCGCGCCTTGCCGCCGAGGGCGCGGCGCTCGTACACGGTGACGGCGTACCCGCGCTCGGCCAGCTCGTGCGCGGCGGTCAGCCCGGCCACCCCGCCGCCGAGGACCGCGACCCGGCGGGCCGGAGCCCCCTTCGCCGGGGCCGGAGCCACGGCCGGGGAGGTGGTCGCGGCGGCTGCCGGGGCCGCTGGGCCGAGTGCTCCGGCGGCTGCCGCCGCGCCCGTTCCCCCCGCCGCTGCCGCGATGAACGTACGCCGGGAACTTCCTGTGCGCGTCATGGTGCGCCCCCTCGTCGACCGCCGCATTACCGGCGGTAACAGTCACGTCCGGCGCAGGAGCCTAAGGGCGGCGCGGCGGTCGCGGAAGGCGCGGAAGTACCCGGGCGCACTATGGCGCGAATGGTTCGTACCGGCGCGCTGTGGGAACCTTGACTCCACGTCACCGGGACGAAGGAGCCGACGCATGCCGAGTCAGCCGCTGTCGCAGAAGGAGATCGAGGACCGGTTGCGGGAACTCCCGGGCTGGTCCTTCGAAGACGGCCGGATCATCCGCACCTACCGGCTGGGCACCCATTTCCAGGCGAGCGCCCTGGTCGCCCACATCGCGAGCGTGCAGGAGGAGCTGAACCACCACTCCGACCTGACCCTCGGCTACAACACCGTGCGCCTGTCCGTGAACACCCACAGCGCCGGCGACGCGGTCACCGAGACCGACTTCGAACTCGCCCAGCGGGTCCAGGACCTGGCCCCCGCGCACGGCGCGAGCTGACCGGCCCGCACCTGACGACGTCCCTGCCGTGGACAGGGACGCCGCCCACGAGGCCGGCGGCGACATCGACGCGTACGGGCCGATGCCGGGAGTGGGGCGGTGGCGGACGACGACGGCGGCGACGGACCGGCTCACACCGCTTCCAGCCGCCACCACTGCGTCGGCGCGTCGGTGTCCTGGGCCTGGCGGACGCCGCCGTCCCCGGCCGCTTCCAGCGGGAGCCCGCTGACGCAGGCGACCAGCGAGACCACCCCCGGCGCGTCCACGTGCTCCTCGACCAGCCACTCCTGCGCGCCGAAGGCGTTCGCCCGCCACAGCTGAACGCGGGCGCCGCTCTCGGTCGACGCGTTCGCGACGTCGAGCCGTCTGCCGTTGCGGACGCTCACCACGTGGAAGACCGCGCCGCCGGTGTGCACCGGGGTGACCTCCCACCGCTGGGTGTCCGCCAGCTCCGGCGGCGCATCGGGGGCGACCCGCACCCGGGACGCGCCTTCGGCCTCCAGCAGCAGCCCGTCGGCGACGTTCCGGATGCGGTACACGTCGTGGCTCAGACGTCGAAACCGGCCGGGTCGGGCCCGATCCGCCCGGCCGCGGTGGACAGCGCGTTCAGCGCGGCGAGGTCCTCGGCGTCCAGCTCGAAGCCGAAGACGTCCAGGTTCTCGCGGATGCGGGCGGGGGTGACCGACTTCGGGATCGCGATGTTCCCGAGCTGGAGGTGCCAGCGCAGCACCACCTGGGCGCCGGTACGGCCCTGCTTCGCGGCGATCGCGGCGACAGCAGGGAGGGTCAGCAGATCCTTGCCCTGGCCCAGCGGGGACCAGGCCTCGGTGGCGATCCCGAGGTCGGCGTGGACCGCGCGCAGCTCGGCCTGGTTGAAGAGCGGGTGCAGCTCGACCTGGTTGACGGCCGGGACCAGCGGGCTCTCGGCGGCCAGGCGCTCCAGCTGCGGCTGCCCGAAGTTGGAGACGCCGACCGCCTTGGCGCGGCCGCTCGCGGCGATCTCCTCGAAGGTCTTCCAGATGGCGAGGTAGTCCTCGCGCATCGGGCGCGGCCAGTGGATCAGGTACAGGTCGACGTGGTCCAGCCCGAGCTTGGCGAGCGAGGAGTCGAACTCGCGCAGGACGTTGTCACGGCCCCAGGTCTCGGACGGGCCGTTCCACAGCTTGGTGGTGACGAACAGTTCCTCGCGGGGCAGGCCGGCCGCCGCGATGGCCTTGCCGGTGCCCGCCTCGTTGCCGTAGATCGAGGCGGTGTCGATGCTGCGGTAACCGGCTTCCAGGGCGCTCCCGACGGCCTGCTCGGCCTCGGCGTCCGGAACCTGCCAGACGCCGTAGCCGAGCTGGGGCATGAGCGAGCCGTTGTTGAGCTTGATGGTGGGGACCTGGTTCACGTCTGGTCGTTCCCTCGATCGGTGCGGTGCGGTTCCGTACGGTTTCCGGCATGTTCCGCCGTGTCGTACGACCGGCGACAACCGGCCGTCGTGACGGCGTATTCCCGCCATTCGCACCCGGAACCCCTCAGGCGCCCCCCAGGTACGCCTCCCGGACCAGCGGATCCGCCCGGACCCGCGCCGCCGGGCCCTCGGCCAGCACCGTGCCGAGGTCCAGCACCACCACCCGGGCGCACACCTCCATCACGAACGCCACGTTGTGCTCGACCAGCAGCACCGCGCAGCCCTCCCGCTCGGCCAGCGCGCGCACCACCACCGCCAGCTGCTCCCGCTCCGGCGCCGACATCCCCGAGGCGGGCTCGTCCAGCAGCAGGACCCGGGGCGGATCGGCGACGGCCCGAGCGAGCTCCACCATCCGGGCCCGGCCCACGGGCAGCCCGCCCGCGTACGCCGTCCCCAGCGCCGCGAGCCCGCAGTCGGCCAGCACCCGCGCTCCCCGGGCCCGCCGCTCCCGCTCCCGGCGGCGACGGGTGGGGGAGGCGACCAGGTCGGCGGCGAGGCCACCGCCACCGCCCCGCCACTCCTGCGCGACGAGCAGGTTGTCGGCCACGCTGAGCTGACCGAAGAGCTGCTGGCGCTGGAACGTACGGCGCATCCCGTGCCGGGCCCGCCACACGGGGGAGCGGCGGGTGATGTCCGCCCCGTCGAGCAGCAGCCGCCCCTGGTCGGGGCGCCGGATGCCGGACAGGACGTCGAACAGGGTGGTCTTGCCCGCGCCGTTCGGCCCGATGAGCCCGCACACCTCGCCGGGCCGGATCCCCAGCGAGACCCCCGTCAGCGCCCGGACCCCGCCGAACCGGACGGAGACGTCGTGGGCCTCCAGGACGTACGGGCCTTCGCCCGGGCCCTGGTACGGGGTTTCACCGGGACCCTCGTACGGACCCGGGCCCTCGTACGGGCTTTCGTTCGGCGTCATGTTCCGATCCCCAGGTAGGCCTCGGTGAGCCGGTCCGCCTCCACCTCGGCGCGCGGTCCGCACCAGGAGACCCGGCCCTGGGACAGGTAGGCGACGGTGTCCGCGACCCCGAGGATCTCGGCGGCCTTCTCCTCCACGAGCAGCAGCGCGGTGCCCGCGTCGCGCAGCTCCACGAGCAGGGCGTACACCTCCGCCACCACGCGGGGCGCGAGCCCCAGCGAGGGTTCGTCCGCGATCAGCACCTCGGGCGGGCGCTGGAGCAGCGGCGCGAGGGCGAGCAGCTGCTGCTCGCCGCCGGACAGGGACCCGGCGGCCACCGACCGCCGCTCGCGCAGCCGGGGGAAGCGCGCGTACACGGCGTCCCGGGCGCGGGCGTCGGGGAGGTACAGGGCCAGGTTCTCCTCGATGGTGAGGGAGGGGAAGATCCCGCGGCCCTCGGGAGCGAGCAGCACCCCGTCCCGGGAGCGGCGTACGGGCCCGTCCCGGGTCGCGTCCCGCCCGGCGACGTACACCGCCCCGCCCGAGGTCCCGAGCAGCCCGGCCGCCACCTTGCAGGCGGTGCTCTTCCCGGCCCCGTTGGGCCCGAGCACGGCGAGGATCTCCCCGCGCCGCACCGTGAGGTCCACCCCGTGCAGCACGCTCCCCCCGCCGTAGCCGGCCCGCACCCCGCGCAACTCCAGCGCGGGCACCTCCAGCCCCCGGGGCACCTCCAGCCCCTCCGGCGTTTGCGGAGCGGGGTCCGGGGCGGAGCCCCGCTTCCCGGCCCCGCCGGCCCCGCCCGCACTCGGCACGCCCGCACTCGGCCCGCCCCGGCCCGCCGCCAGGCGCCAGGCCGCCACCCGCCCAGGAACCCCGGCGCAGTACCCGTCCGGATCGTTGGCCAGGGCCACCCCCGCCAGCCCGAACAGGATCACCGGCAGGTACCCGGACGCGGTCACGTGGTCCGCCAGCACCCGCGGCGCGACCGCGTACACCAGCCCGGCCACCACCGCGTACTGCGGCCTGCGGACCCCGGCCGCCACCACCACCGCCAGCCACACCAGCCCGGTCAGGGCGGTGAAGTCGGTCGCCGTGATCCGGGTGTTGTACGAGGCGTACAGCACGCCCCCGAACCCGGCCAGCCCCGCCGACAGCGTGAACAGCAGCAGCTTCGTGCGCAGGACGGACACCCCCGAGGCCACGGCCGCCTCGGGGGAGGACCGTACGGCGAGCATCGCCCGCCCCGACGGGGAGTTCCGCAGCGCGCTCAGCCCGGCCGCCACCAGAGCCACCAGCACCACCAGCGCGACCCCCATCGCCCGGTCGTCGGAGAGGTCCACCGGCCCCAGCACGGGGCGCGGCACGGACCACCCGGAGTCCCCGTTGCGCAGCCACGGCAGCTGGAACAGCACCTGGTCGGCCAGGAACGCCAGCGCGAGGGTGGCCAGCGCCAGCGAGCGCCCGCCGAGCCGCAGCGCGGGCAGCGCGACGAGCGCGCCCAGCACGGCGGCCGTACAGGTGCCGACGGCGAGGGCCGCGACGAAGGGCCACCCGTGGCTCATCAGCAGCCCCGCGACCAGCGCCGCGCCCGTCACGAAGGTGGCCTGGGCCAGCGAGACCATCGCGCCGAGGCCCGTCACCACGGTGAAGGACATGAACACCAGCGCGATCGCCAGCCCTTGGGCGAGCAGCCCGCTCCAGAAGGGGGTGGTCACGGTGTACAGGGCCACGCACAGCAGCGCCGCGCCCACCGCCCACACGCCCCAGCGCCGCCGCCACGGAGCCCCCTCCAGGTGGTCCCGGGGCGGGGCCTCCGAGGCGGCGGTGCCCGCCGCCCGGGCCCGCCGGGTGAGGACCAGCAGCCCGGCGAAGAGGATGAGGAACGGCACGGCCGTGCGAAAGCCGGTGATCCGGTCGGTGAATGCGGCGTAACCGGCGACCAGGTTCTGCAGTACGCCGAGCCCCAGCCCGCCCGCGAAGGCGAGCGGTACCGAGACGAACCGCCCGATCACCGCGGCCGTCGCGGACACGAACAGGAACAGGGTGAAGTCGTGCGCGGACAGCCCGAGCAGGGGAGTGGCCAGCACCCCGGCGAGCCCGGCCAGTCCCGAGGCGATCATCCAGGCGGCCGACGAGAGCCGGTCGGCGCTGATCCCGCGCAGTTCGGTCAGCGAGCGGTTGTCGACGGACGCCCGCAGCCGCAGGCCGAGCCGGGTGCGCCGCATCAGCACCCACAGGGCGACTGCCACGACGGCGGTCACCACCCAGGTGATCAGCTGGTCGGAGTCGACGCCGACCCCGTCGACCGGCTCCCAGGACGTCGCGGGGCTGGGTCCCACCCCCGGCAGCCCGAACTGGTTCTCGGCGGGCACCACGGGGACGCCCGCGTCCGCGAGCAGGCCCACCACCCACAGCCCGGCGGCGGGCAGCGCGACGAGCAGCCCGATGGTGGCGACGATCTGCGCGCTCTCGCCGACCCGGGCGAGCCGCCGGAACATCAGCCGGTCCAGCCCCAAGCCGAGGCCGGGGGCGAGCACGAGGACGACGAGCAGCGCCGCCGGGACGGCGGGCCAGCCCAGGCCCGAGTGCAGCTCGTAGAAGGTGAGCGCGCAGAGGTAGGCGGTGGCCCCGTGCGCGAAGTTGAAGAGCCCGGAGGCCGAGTAGGACAGCACCAGCCCGGTGGCCAGCAGCGCGTACAGGGCCCCGGAGACCAGACCGCTCAGTACGAAGACGAGCAGATCGACCATGCCGGCGCCCCTACTTGAAGGGGATGGGCTGGTAGCACTTGAACGGTACGGAGACCTCGTACGCCCCGTTCTTGAGCTGGACGAGCGCCCCGCAGCCGAAACTGTTCTTCTGCCCCTGGGGCTCGGCCCGGTCGCCGACCAGGGTCCCGGTGTCGGAGAAGCTCTGCGCGGCGCGCTGGAAGGAGTCCACGGTCAGCTCCCGGCCCGCCTTCCGCGCGATCGACACGAAGAGGTCGGCCGACATGTAACCGGTCAACATGTGCATGTTGAGCGGGACTTCCTTGCCGCCCGAGGCCGCCTTGATGTCGGCCTTGAACCGCGCCATCTTCGCGTCCGGCGACTCGAAGGGCTCGAACTGGAGCAGGACGTGCACCCCGTCGAGGGCCTGCTTGGTCGTGTCCTTGGCGAGCAGCCCGGGGTCGTAGTCGGTCGGGTCGGACAGCAGCCCCTGGTAGCCGGCGCGCTTGAGCGCGCTGAACAGGCCGATGTTGTTGGGGGTCTGCATCACCGAGACGACGGCGTCGGGTGCCTTGCCGCCGTTGGCGGAGAGGAGGTCCTTCACGTACGCCGACCAGTCGCTCGGCACGGCCGTGCCCGGCACGCTCGACTTGGCGTAGGAGACGGTGAACCCGGCGCTGGCGAAGCCCTGCGAGAAGGTCCGCACCCCGAACTTGCCCGCGTCGCTGTCATTGGCGATGACCGCGACCGACCTGCCCTTCGCCCCGCCCAGCACCTGGGCGATGCCCTCGGGCCAGGTCTGGTTGAGGGTGCCGCCGGGGGTGGGGACCAGGCAGCCGTTGAACCCGTAGATGTACTTCGGCCCGCAGAAGGCGGGGGTGGTGCCCCAGCCGAAGGTGGGCACCCGCTGCTGGTCCAGGAAGTCGGCGCCGGAGAAGGTCACCGAACTCATCGGGGAGACCGCGAACACCTTGTCCTGCTGGACGAGTTTGCGGGCCGCCGCCAGGTTCTTGGCGGGGTCCTGGCCGTCGTCCTCCGCGCCCAGGTAGTCGATCACGCGGCCGTTGATCCCGCCCTCGGCGTTGGCGCGCTGGTAGCGGGCTCTGGCCCCCAGGTCGGTGTCCTTCTTGCTGTAACCGCTGGCCGAGGTCATCGAGACGATGCCGCCGACCTTGACCGAGGTGTCGCTCACCCCGCGGATGGCACCGGCCGCGGCGCTCGCGCCGGAGGGGGAGGAGGAGGTCTTGGCGGCGGAGTTGCAGGCGCAGACGAGCGCGAGGGCCGCCGCGGCGGCGGCGAGGGTGCGGATCGGACGCAGCATGAAGGAGTCCCCTCCGGTCGGAATCCCCGCATTCTGTGCGTCACCTGACGAGCCGTCAATATCAATGACAAGTAAAGTGACGAACCGTCAGTTCTGCCCTTCGGGGGCCGTCATCGCTGGTAGAGCGCCGCCACCTCCTGCGCGTACGCCGCCTCGATGACCCGCCGCTTCAGCTTCAGCGAGGGCGTCAGCATCCCCCGCTCCTCGGTGAACTGCTCGGGCAGCACCTGGAAGGAGCGGATCGACTCGGCCTGCGAGACCCGAGTGTTGGCGGTCACCACCGCCCGCCGGACCTCCGCCGTCAGCTCCTCGTCCGCCACCAGCTCCGCGACGGGCAGCTGCGGACGGCCGCGCATCGCCAGCCAGTGGGCGACCCCCTCCACGTCCAGGGTCAGCAGCGCGGCGATGAACGGCCGGTCATTGCCCACCAGTACGCACTGCGACACCAGCGGATGCGCCCGTACCCGCTCCTCCAGCGCGGTCGGCGACACCGACTTCCCGTTGGAGGTCACCAGGATCTCCTTCTTCCGCCCGGTGATCGTGAGGTACCCGTCCGCGTCCAGCCGCCCCAGGTCCCCGGTCGCCAGCCAGCCCCCGCGCAGCACCGCCCCGCTCGCCGCCGGATCGTTGAGGTAGCCCGAGAAGACGTGCGCCCCGCTCAGCCACACCTCCCCGTCGTCCGCGATGTGCACCGACGTACCCGGAATCGGACGGCCCACCGTTCCGTACTTCGTCGCCCCCGGCGGGTTCGCGGTCGCGGCCGCGCACGACTCCGTCAGCCCGTACCCCTCGAACACGGTGATCCCCGCGCCGTCGAAGAACAGCCCCAGCCGCCGCGACATCGCCGAACCGCCCGACATCGCGTGCCGCACCCGCCCGCCCAGCGCCGCGCGGACCTTCCCGTACACCAGCTTCTCGAAGAGCTGGTGCTCCATCCGCAGCGCCGCCGACGGCCCCGGGCCGGTACCGAACGCCTTCTGCTCACGGGCCTCGGCGTACCGCACGGCCGCCTCGACCGCCCGGTCGAAGGGGCCCGTACGCCCCTCCGCCTCCGCCTTGCGCCGGGCCGCCGAGAACACCTTCTCGAAGACGTGCGGCACCCCCAGCACGAACGTCGGCCGGAACGCCGCCAGATCGGGCAGCAACTCGGCCGCCGCCATCACCGGTTGGTGTCCGAGCTTCACCCGGGACCGGATCGCGGCCACCTCCACCATCCGCCCGAAGACGTGCGCGAGCGGGAGGAAGAGGAGGGTGGAGGGCCGCTCGCCCGGGCCCGCCCGGAACACCGACTCCCACCGGGTCGCCATGGTGTCCGCCTCGTACATGAGGTTCGCGTGCGTCAGCACGCACCCCTTGGGGCGGCCGGTGGTGCCCGAGGTGTAGATCACCGTGGCCACCGCGTCGGGGGTCACCGCGCTCCGGTGCCGGTGCACCACGTCCTCCGCCATGCCCTGCCCGTCGGCGACGAGCTCCTCAACGGCCCCCGTGTCCAGCTGCCACAGCAGCCGCAGCCGGGGCAGCCCCTCGATCACCGAACCGACGGTCATCGCCTGGTTCTCGTCCTCGACCACCGCGGCCGTGCACCCGGAGTCGAAGAGGATCCAGTACACCTGATCGGCGGAGGCGGTGGGATAGACGGGCACGGGCTGCGCCCCGACCGCCCACAGGGCGAAGTCGAACAGGGTCCACTCGTACCGGGTGCGCGCCATGATGGCCACCCGGTCCCCGAACCGGATGCCCTGCGCCAGCAGCCCCTTGGCCAGCGCCAGCACCTGCGCGCACAGGTCCGCCGAGGTGACGTCCTGCCAGACCCCGCCGCTCTTGCGGCCCAGCACCACACGGTCCGGGTCCTGCCGCGCGTGCTCGAAGACGGAATCGGCCAGGCCCCCGACGGGCGCGGCCGTCACGACGGGTGGGTCGGTGATCTCGCGCACTGCCGGCTCCTCTCACTTCGCGCGTACGTCGCGCAGTCGCGCGATCGCGCTCCGTACAGCGCCGGTGACGGTACTCCACCCGGCGCCCTCGCGGGAGGGGTCCGGAAGATCCGTTCTGCCGACATCTTCACTGGTCAGCGCGGAGTGCGGGGCCCCGCGCGGCCCCGCGCCTAAGACCTGTGGCGAATCTCCATGGGATCTTCCCGACCCGTGCACGGACGGAGCCCGGGGCGCGCGCGGCCGCTTGCCCCGGCGCGGGAGAACGGGATGGCGGGGTCCGGCGGGGCGGGAGGGGTGCGCGGGACGCGGAGTGGTGGGTCAGGCGGGCCGGGTGAGGCGGGCCGGACCCGTGAGGACGGCCGTGGCCAGGGCGTCGGCCGCCGGGTTCGGTCGGCCGCTCCGCAGCAGGGCGAACTCCACCGGCCCCAGTTCCGGCAGCCCCGCCCGGCCCGGCGCCACGACCAGGCCCGGCGGGATCAGGCCCCTGGTGTGGGCCATCACCCCGAGCCCCGCCCGGGCCGCCGCGACCAGACCGCTCAGGCTGCCGCTCGTACACGCGATCCGCCAGGCGCGCCCGTCCCGCTCCAGGACCTCCAGCGCCCGGGCCCGGGTGATGCCCGGCGGCGGGAACAGGATGAGCGGAACAGGCCGGTCCGGGTCCACCCGCAGCCCCTCCGCCCCGATCCACACCATCCGGTCCCGCCAGACCAGCCGCCCCCGGTCGTCGCCCCGCCCGCGCCGCTTGGCCAGCACCAGATCCAGCTGTCCCGCGTCCAGCCGCTCGTGCAGGGTCCCGGACAGCTCGACGGACAGCTCCAGGTCCACCTCGGGGTGCTCGTGCCGGAACGCCTCCAGGACCTCCGGCAGCCGGGTCTGCACGAAGTCCTCCGAGGCCCCGAAGCGCAGCCGCCCGCGCAGCCGGGTCCCGCTGAAGAAGGCCGCCGCCCGCTCGTGCGCCGCCAGGATCGTCTCCGCGAAACCGAGCAGGGCCTCGCCGTCCTCGGTCAGCTCCACCCGGTGCGTGTCCCGCAGGAACAGCGGCCGCCCGGTCGCCTCCTCCAGCCGCCGCACGTGCTGGCTCACCGTGGACTGCCGTACGCCGAGCCGCCCCGCGGCCCGGGTGAAGCTGAGGGTCTGGGCGACCGTGAGGAACGTACGCAACTGGACCGGGTCGTACATATCGCCCACGCTATCGCGGAACGTGATGACAGTCAGAGCGGTATGCGTGTTTCCCGATGACGGCCCGCGCCGGAGGATGAAGGGGCACCTCGCGCCTCCCCCGTGATCGCGCCCGCCCCGACAGCAAGCGAGCCCCCATGCGCCGCCCGAGCCGCCAGCCCCGCCGCCCGAGCCGCCGTCCGGGGTGGCGCCCGAGCCCCCGTCCGCCGGTGTCCGCGCTCCTCGCGAGGATGCCGGTGGACCCGTACGTCCTGGCCCTGCTCGGCGTCGTCGGCCTCGCCGCCCTCCTTCCCGCCCGCGGCGCGGCCGCCCCCGTCGCCGACGGCGCCTCCACCGGGGCCGTGGCCCTCCTCTTCTTCCTCTACGGCGCCCGGCTCTCCACCCGCGAGGCCCTCGACGGGATGCGCCACTGGCGCCTCCACCTCACCGTCCTGGCCTGCACCTTCGTCCTCTTCCCCGTCCTCGGGCTGGCGGCGCGGGCCCTGGTGCCCAGCCTCCTGGCACCCCCGCTCTACAGCGGCCTGCTCTTCCTCTGCCTGGTCCCCTCGACCATCCAGTCCTCGATCGCCTTCACCTCGATCGCCCGCGGCAACGTCCCCGCCGCCATCTGCGCGGGCTCCTTCTCCAGCCTCGCCGGGATCTTCCTGACCCCCCTGCTGGCCGCGGTCCTCCTCGGCAACGACGGGGGCGGCTTCTCCCTCGGCTCCCTGCTGAAGATCGTCCTCCAGCTGCTGCTCCCGTTCCTCCTCGGTCAGCTGCTGCGCCGCTGGGTCGGCGGCTTCCTCACCCGCCACAAGAAGGTGCTCGGCTACGTCGACCGGGGCTCGATCCTGCTCGTCGTCTACGTCGCCTTCAGCGCGGGCATGGCCGCCGGGATCTGGCACCAGGTCGGCGTCGCCCGGCTCGGCGCCCTGGTGATCGTCGAAGCGGTCCTGCTCACCCTGATGCTGCTGACCACCTGGTACGGCGCCGAACGCCTCGGCTTCGACCGGGGCGACCGCATCGCCATCCAGTTCGCCGGGTCGAAGAAGAGCCTCGCCGCCGGACTCCCCATGGCCAGCGTGCTGTTCGGCGCACAGGCGAGCCTCGCGGTGCTGCCGCTCATGCTGTTCCACCAGATGCAGCTGATGGTCTGCGCGGTGCTCGCCCGCCGCCGGGCGAAGGACCCGGACCCCGAACTCCCCGCCGGGCATGTGGCGGAGGTCTCGCCCAGCGCCCAACCCCCCGTGGCCCGGGCTCGGTAACGTGCGTCGGTGACCTGGATACGCCCTCTCGCCGCCCACGCCGAACGCCCCTGCACTCTGGTGGTGTGCCGCGGCTGCTGCTGCGGCGACCCGCGCAAGAACCCCGGAACCGACCACGTGGGTCAGCTGGCCCGGCTCCGGGACGCCGCGGCGGAGTCCGGGGGACGCGTGGCCGTCCGTACCGTCGACTGCCTCGGCCCGTGCGCCCAGGCCAATGTGATCGTGGTCCAGCCCGCGGCCGAGGCCCGCCGCCGCGGCGCCCGCGCCACCTGGTTCGGCTGGGTCATGGACGACACCGCGACGGACGACGTGGTCGGCTGGGCCCTGGCGGGCGGCCCCGGCGTCGCCCTCCCCCCGGACACCCTCGACCTCCACCGCATCGACCCGCCCGAACCCAAACGCCCGACCCGCCGCCCCCGGCGCCGCTAGGCGTATGGCCGTGTTCGTAGGTGTATGGCCGTGTTCCAAAAGGAGCGCCGGGCGCCCGGACGCCGCGGGCCGGGCGGGACTTTTGAAACAGGCCTCAGGCCGTCGGGCCCGGCGCGGCGAGGGTGATCCGGTGCTCGCCCGCGTAGATGTTCATGTTCTGGCCGCGCAGGAAGCCGACCAGGGTCAGGCCCGACTCGACCGCGAGGTCCACGGCCAGCGAGGACGGCGCCGACACCGCGGCCAGGACCGGGATCCCCGCCATGACGGCCTTCTGGGCCAGCTCGAACGAGGCCCGCCCCGACACCAGCAGCACCGATCCGGTCAGCGGCAGCCGGTCCTCGCGCTGCGCCCGGCCGACGATCTTGTCCACCGCGTTGTGGCGACCCACGTCCTCCCGTACGTCGACCAGCTCGCCCGCCGCGGAGAACAGCCCGGCCGCGTGCAGCCCGCCGGTCCGGTCGAACACCTTCTGGGCGGCGCGCAGCCGGTCCGGCAGCTCCCCGAGCAGCTCGGCCGGTATCCGTACCGGGTCGGCGCCGATCCCCGGGAACCGGCTCGCCGTCCGCACCGCGTCCAGGCTGGCCTTCCCGCAGAGCCCGCAGGAGGAGGTGGTGTAGACGTTCCGCTCCAGCGTGATGTCCGGGACGGGGACCCCGGGCGCCAGCTGGACGTTGACGACGTTGTAGGTGTTGCTGCCGTCCTCCGCCGCGCCCTCGCAGTAGGTGACCGCGCGTACGTCCCCGGCTCCGGCCAGTACGCCCTCGCTGACCAGGAACCCCACCGCGAGCGCGAAATCGTCGCCCGGCGTCCGCATGGTGATGGCCAGCGGCTTTCCGTTCAGCCGGATCTCCAGCGGCTCCTCCGCGACCAGCGTGTCGGGGCGCGTTCCGGCGACTCCGTCGCGGATCCGGACGACTCGGCGGCGCTCGGTGACCCGTCCCATGGCGTTCAGCCCACCGTTCTCTCGTCCGTCGGCCCTCGCCGGGCCTGTCAGGTCCATTGTCCCGTATCGCTCCATACAGCTTCTCCGCAGGAAGATCCTCCGGAATCTCCAAATTCCACAGCAGTATTCCTGTCGGGTCACGCGCCCTCGTACCGGTCGGTAGCAGGCGAAGCTGGGAGATCCTGACTGCCTTACGAGGGGGATCCTGCCCATGACCGGTTCACGCGTGGTGGCTCTGGGGCACTACCAGCCCGCGAAAGTGATCACCAACGAGGACCTCGCGGCCATGGTCGACACGAACGACGAGTGGATCCGGTCCCGAGTGGGGATCAAGACCCGCCGGATCGCGGGCCCCGACGAGCCGGTGGACGAGCTGGCCTACCAGGCCGCCGGCAAGGCCCTGGCGAGCGCGGGGCTGACCCCCGACGACATCGACCTCGTCCTCGTCGCCACCTCGACCGCGATCGACCGTTCGCCCAACATGGCGGCCCGCGTCGCCGCCAAGCTGGGCATGGGCGGCCACCCGGCCGTCATGGACCTCAATGTGGTCTGCTCGGGCTTCACCCATGCCCTGGCCACCGCCGACCACGCCATCCGGGCCGGGTCCGCGACCCGTGCCCTGGTCATCGGCGCCGACAAGATGACGGCGATCACCGACTGGACCGACCGCACCACTTGCGTGCTGACCGGTGACGGCGCCGGCGCCGCGGTCGTCGAGGCCTGCGACGAGCCCGGGATCGGCCCGGTCCTGTGGGGCTCCGTCCCGGAGATGGGACACGCCGTCCGGATCGAGGGCAGCCCGCCGGTCTTCGCCCAGGAGGGCCAGTCCGTCTACCGCTGGGCCACCACCCAGCTGCCGCCGCTCGCCCGCAAGACGTGCGAGCGCGCCGGGATCACCCCGGAGGACCTCGCCGGGGTCGTCCTCCACCAGGCGAACCTGCGCATCATCGAACCCCTGGCCGCCAAGATCGGCGCCGTCAACGCGGTCGTCGCACGCGATGTCGTCGACTCCGGGAACACCTCGGCGGGCAGCATCCCGATGGCCCTGTCCAAGCTGGTCGAGCGCGGCGAGATCCCCTCGGGCGCCCCGGTCCTGCTCTTCGGATTCGGCGGCAACCTCTCGTACGCGGGCCAGGTCATCCGCTGCCCCTGACCCCGCCCGGCACCCCCGCACCCCCCGCCCCGTCGCGACCTGCCCGGCGGGGCGCGGCGGCAAGCGGCTGACCACCGCTTATAGGGGTGAGGAGAGCCCAGAACCTTTGCTATTGTTGTCCATGTCGCCGCGGGAAACCGGGGCCGATCACCTGGTCCGGGTGGCGGAATGGCAGACGCGCTAGCTTGAGGTGCTAGTGCCCTTTATCGGGCGTGGGGGTTCAAGTCCCCCCTCGGACACCAGCAGGAACCCCACTTCATGTGGGGTTTTTTGCTTTCCAGGCTGTGGCGTGACCCACCACGTGACCAAAAGGCCAGCGAATCTTCAAGGTTGCGGCGAACTACCACACGGGCCGCTTCGCCCTGGTGGCCGCGCTTAAGGCGGAACTGACCGTGAAAACTCCGGCCGACCGCAACCCCGGCAAGGCATGGACGGCAGGCGCTCCCGTTCCGCAGGCATCCGACGCGATACCGGGCGCAGCGATCCGACTGGGTTACGCCCTTTACTCCAGGGTCGGGCAGGAACTCCAGTCACAGTTGGACATGCTCGCCCGTGCCGACTGCACCCGCGTCTTCTCGGAGAAGATCAGCACCCGTGTGAAGGAGCGGCCGGAGTTGGAGAAGGCACTCACGCTGGCACGGGAGATCAAGGCAGCCGCACCGAATCAGCCCGTCATCCTGACCGTGGTCGAGATGAAGCGGCTTGCCCGCAGTGCGGCGGAGCTGATGACTCTGTCTTCCACCCTTCAGGCGGACGGCATCCAACTGGAACTCCTGTCCGGTCCCCTTCAGGGCGTGTACGACCCGAACGGGGCAGGCGCCATCGTGTTCGCCGTGCTCGCCGTGAGTGCCGAGGTGGAGCGGGAAGGTATCCGGGAGAAGACGTTGGAAGGGCTGGACGCTGCGGCCCGCAAGGGCAACGTCGGTGGGCGTCCGACCGTCGTGGACGAGGACAAGCTGGCCGTGGCCAGCGCCCGGTACCTCAAGGGAGAGAGCGTTACGTCCATCGCCAAGACCCTGGGAATCGGTCGTGCCACCCTGTACCGCCACCGGGGAGAGAGCGCCTGAGACAGGCGCACACGGACACAGGCAGGCCCCCGGCATCACGTCGGGGGCCGCTGTCATGTACGGGCCTGTCAGGCGCTGACCTCCGAGTGCACCGGGACTGGTGGCCGAACGCCCGTGAGCGACTCCGCGCGAGCGAGTAGGCGCGGGGCCAAGTCCGGGTACCAGCCACGGGCTACGGCTTGCAGCATCTCCGCCAGGGCAGCGAGTTCTCCGACTCGGCCGGCTGGGGTGTCCAGGACCGAAGCGAACTCCAGCCGGATACGGTCCGCCACGTCGGGAACGAGAAGGCTGTTCGCGTGGAGAAGACCCGCGTCGTAGCCGTATGGGACCAGGCCCCACCGCTCCCAGTCCAGCAGGGTCAGGGGCGTGGTCGTGAGGTTGCCCCAGTGGAGGTCACCGTGGCCGGTCACCCGCTCCACCTTGGCCGGGGCCGGGATGCCGAGGAACTGGGGGAAGGCACGCTCGATCCACCCGTCCCGGACAGTGGCCTTCACCCCCTCCGCCTCAGCGAGCAGGGCCAGCGCCCGGCGCAGGTCGGCCCACCACTCGTCAGGCAAGTAGGGGTCGTGGTGCAGGTCGGCGCGCTCCGGGGACACGACGGGATGTGTCACGTAGTCGAGGACTTCGGCCTCGAAGGCCCACTTGCCGTCGGTCCAGTCGTACACCTCGTACAAGCGCGGTCGCGGGACAGCGTCAGGCACCAGCAAGGAGGCTCCCACGATGCCCTCCCCCTGCTTCCTGCCCGCGTTCCTCTCGGCGGTCCGGCTTGCCCGGAGCCACCGGTCCCCGGCCTGCCGACCGAGAGTGACACCCTGGAAGCCCCACGCCAGCGGGCCCGTGCACGTGAGACCCAGAGCCTTGGCCGCCCTGTCGTGAGCGGCCTCCATCAGGGTCTGTACGTCCTCACTCGGCGGCGAGTTCATCGGTCACTCTCCTCAGTTCCTCGGTCGTCAGGGGCGCAGCCAGAGCCTTCGCCGCATCGTCCCAGTGTTCGCGGGTGCTCGCGGAGGTGAGGACGACATCGAGACCGGGGCACGATCCGGCAGCCAGCAGGGCAGCGGCTGCGGCCGACAGGCCGGGGCGGATGAAGTTCACCAGTTCAGGTGTCATGGCCTCCAGAAGTTCGCCGCCGTGCAGAGGAGCGGAGCCGAACGTGATCAGTCCCGCGTCCTTCGCCTGCACCAGCGGTCCGCCGCCGTTGAGTGCCTGCCTGATCGGGTCGTCCATGATCAGACTGACGGGCATCTGCAACCCCGTGAAGTGGTGCTCGGCGGAGCCCGCCGCCTGTCGCGCGAGCGCGAGCAACTCGGGAACCGTGAACGCTTCGGAGGTCAGGCCCGTCCAGGTGGCGACGCCGTACCCGCCGAGCTTGCCCGCATGAGCGAACTCTTCCAACGCCGTGAAGGCGTCCCGTACACGCCAGTGCAGAGCGGCACGGTCAAGGCCGTGCCCGTGGTGCTCGGGGTTGTGCACTAATACCAGGTCCACGCAGCCCAGTGCGGCCAACGAACGCTCCGTCTGCCAGCGAACGAAGCCCGGTTCAAGGCTGTGCCGACTGGCCGTCTCTTCCCGGGTGAGCACGCCCTCAGCCAGGGCGGTGCGGCCCTGCTCCTCCGTGAAGAACCCCGTCTTCGTAGCTACCCGCCCGCTCGGGTACTCCCCGAGAACCGGGCGCAGCTCCTCATGCGCCCGACCGAGGGCGTAGTTGGGTGCCGTGTCCACCCAGGGGCTACCGGCAGCCAGGGCGGTGCGTGCCGCCTGACTGAGGGCACGCACGCGGTATGTCCCCAGGGCGAGAGTGGCGGTCACAGCGCGGTCCCCACGACCGCGACGGCGTGGCCCTCGATGAGGGCGGAGACCAGCTCGGCCACGTCCTTGATCTCCAATCCGGCGGAGTCGGCCATCTCGCCGAGCGTGGTCGGCTGACCGGTCAGCAGCGTGCCGAGGACGGGCGCGGCCGACTCGGCGAAGTCCCAGGCGGTACCGGCCGCCGAGAACGTGACCGTGCTGTGGGCGGGGTTCGTCGTCAGACGGCCCCGCGGGGCGGTCAGCTTGACCGTGATCTCCGGCCGTGCGGGCAGCCCGTCCACGTAGGGCAGCGAGGGAATCGCGTGCCCCAGGTCGGTCGTGTCGATGGACTCCGCCCACCGCTCCACCAACCGGTGATCGGCCAGTTCGTTCAGCAGCTCGCCACGTAGCGCGGCGATGAAGTCGGAGTGCTCGCTCAGTGAGGCGAACCGCGGGATGTCCTTGCGCAGTGCCAGGGACGATCGGAGCTGATCCACAACCCAGAGCATGAGGTCCGCGCCCGTGTGCGGGACCATGCCGAAGGTCAGGTGCAGCGACTCCGTCCCTTGGTCAGCCGTGACCGCGTGCCACCATCCGCGCGGCAGGTAGAGCACATCACCAGGGGCGAGAACGATGTCCGCCACCGGGTCGCCCTCGGGCGTCTCTGGCGCCTCCACGTCCCGGAAGGTCGGAGCCTCACGGGTGGAGCCGTACAAGCGCCACCGCTTCGAGCCGTGAACCTGCACCACCACGACATCGTGGTCGTCCCAGTGCAGGCCGAAGCCCTCACGATCCGTCCAGGACGCGTACACGTTGGCCTGCACGGACGTGCCGAGGAACCGTTCAAGACCTTCGGTAGCCGCACCCACCGCCGGGTGGATCTTCTCGACCGCGTCGAGGACCAGCGACGCCCCGTCCTTGAGCCGGGCGTGGAAGTCGGCCGGCTGGATGCGGGACCAGGTGACCGCGCGGCGGTTCGTGGTCGGGATCGCGTAGCGGTGAAGGGGGACCATCTCGCCGTCGGCCGACAGGCGCAGCCGGGGCGGTTCCAGTCGCTGCGTGGCGATGATCCGGTTGAGGTCGTCCCAGGAGAACAGGCCCGCCGTGTCGGCGGTGCCGGGGAAGTGCGCGTAGGAGCGGTGGTACGTCTGGGCGAGGAACGTGTCCCCGCCCAGACGCCCCGCCCACGAGGCTGCATCAAGCATCGTGGGCAGCCCCGCTAGTCGTTGCCGTCGGAACGGCCGCTACTGACGTCGGACTCCTGCTCGGCACGCGTCCGCGCAGCCACGATCTTGCGCTTCGCGACGAGCAGGCCACCCCCCTCGGGGGCCGCCGAACCGGTGTTCTCTTCCACCATCGGACTTACCTCTCTACTCGGGAACTCCCGCCAGGAACCCGGCGGGAAGAAGGGAGGGCAGCAGCCTGAGGCTGCTACCGAGTCGCAAACGTTCCGGCAAGGAACAGGGCCGTACCGCAGAGGACCATCGCCACGTAGAGGGGACCGGCGTACCGGCCGAAGCGGCGGAGCAGCCAGGCCGCTAAGCCGGGCATCACGCCGTCCTCGGCTCGATGTCAGCCGGGCGGAGCGACGTGGCGGACAGCGACTGGCGGCCCGTACAGCGGGCGCACCCGCACGGGGGGTATCGGCCCGGATCGGACAGGATGACGAACGGGTCGCCCTCCCGGACGCTCGTGCTCTGCTGCCAGGTACGACCCGAATCACGGGACACGCGAAGCGTCATGAGGACGCGGGGGCCAGCTCCGAGGTCCAGGGCCTGAGAAGAACTGAGACCATCACGCGCCATGCCGTTCTCCGTTGCCATGTCCGCACCCTTCCGCAGGTTTGCCCCCGTGCCCGTTTGCGACAACACCAAGGAAACCGCGGGGAGTCCGAGCCCTCCACGGCATCAATGCGGCACTCTTGATGCACATCCGTGCACGGGAACGCCGTGGGTTCAGGTCACGGGAAGAGGGGCGTCATGGGACTGGCGGAACGGCGCAAGACCCTGGGTTACAGTCAGGAGAAATTGGCCGAGTTACTTGGCGTGGACCGCACAACGGTCGGACGCTGGGAGAGCGGCAAGATCGCACCGCAGCCGCCTCAGCGGCCAGGCTTGGCAGCCGCCCTCGAAGTGGGCCTTCAAGAGCTAGACGCCCTTCTGACACAACCACGAGCCGTGAGCCGGACGACCGGATGCCAGCAGCCCAGTTTCCACCCGAGTGCGGGAGACCCAGACGAAGTGATCCGCCGCGAATTCCTCCGCATCCTCACCGTCAGCGGAGCGCTGACCGCCTTGCCGCTGGACGAGGCGGAAGCCCTCTCCGACGGGGTCCTGAGGGGCACACCCGGTGACTTCGCGCGGATGAACAGTCACCTCTGGCAGGTCTACCAACTGGCCCGGTCCAAGGGGTCCGTCTACCCCGTCGTCCGCGACCAACTGACCACCCTGAACGAAGCCCTCGCGGCCGACACCCGAGGCAACTCCCGCCCGCTCCTGAGCGCGGCAGCCGACCTCTTCCAGCTGGCCGGGGAAGTTGCCTTCGACGCGAACCGGCACACCGACGCGGCTGCCTCCTATGCCCTCGCAGCATCCGTCAGCAGGGACGCCGAAGCCTACGACCTGTGGGCGTGCGCACTCGTCCGGCACGCCTACGTCGACATGTCGGAGCAGCGCTACCGGCAGGCGGCCCAGGTCCTGGGAGCCGCTGAGCGGCTGGCCGGGCGAGGTGACAGTGACCTCGCCACGCGGCACTGGGTCGCCTCCGTCCAGGCAGAGGCGTACGCCGGCCTGGGCGACCTCTCCGCGTGCGAGCGCGCCTTGGACCAGGCAGAGCACGTCATGGGCCTGAGCGCAGGCAGCACCAACGGCGGGTGGCTGCGGTTCGACGGGACGCGGCTGGCCGAGGAACGGGGAGCCCGCTACGTCCAGCTCGGACGGCTCGACCTGGCAGAGGAAGCGTTGCGGCGGGCACTGGAGCAGACCGCCCTTGCATCCGGGCAGTCCTACCGACGGCGCGGCGCCGTCCTGACCGATCTCGCCGCCATCGGCGCCAAGCGGCGAGACCTCGAACACGTCGTCGCGTACGGCCGGGAGGCCCTCCTCCTGGCCCAAGCCTCTTCCTCCGGATACGTCGCCCGTAGACTCCAGACCCTGTGCGACGAGTTCGGCCCCCTGAGCAGGGACCACCGCGTAGCGGAGCTGGGGGCGGAGATCGCCGCGCTCAGCACGCCATGACGAGAGGGGTTGGCATGTCGCAGACCGAAGGTGCACGAGTGTTCCGGGAGGCCTGGATCGCGGGAGTGCACCAGCACTTCCCCGGGGAGCCGAAGGCCGGGTACGTGACGCCTTGGGACGACACCCCGCAATGGGAGCGCGAGGCCGCTGGCTCGGTCTACGACCAGGTCCGACAGTTCATCGAGATCAGCGGCGGGCACGCATCCAGGCTGTCCCGCGAGCAGAAGAGCCGGTTCGTCGCGACGTGCTGGACCGCCCAGATGTTCAAGCACTTCGAGGACCCCAAGCCGGGCTACGTGGCCGACTGGCCCGACCTGCCGAAGTGGCAGCAGGAGACCGACGCCGACATCTTCGAGACCATCGAAAGGGCCTGATCCAGCGGGCGAGGTCGTCTGTCCTGGCCAGGTTGGGAACGTGACCAATGGGTGACCAGCAGCGTTCTGAGACGGCCTGAAACAGCAGGAAAAGACAGGAAGAGCAGGACTGTCGAACCCCTGTCACGACAGGCATTTTCGCAGGTCAGAACGCCTATAGGTCGGTGCCCGAGAGGAGAGTTCAAGTCCCCCCTCGGACACCAGCAGGAACCCCACTTCGGTGGGGTTCTTTCGCGTTCCGGGGGCGTGGTGCGGCCGCCGCTCCGGGGCGGGTCGCCCCGGGGTCCGGGGCCGGTGGGC
>NZ_JASISO010000139.1 GCF_030063135.1 Streptomyces sp. G-G2 | reverse complement strand
ATCCCGGCCGACGGCCGCCCCGTCCCCGACGTACCCGACCCCGCCCCCGCGCCCGAAACCCCCGCCCCCACCCGCCGCGCCCCCCTGGGAACACTGGCCGGGGCCCGCAGCGGCGACAAGGGCGGCGATGCCAACGTCGGGGTCTGGGTGGAGCACGACCCCGCCTGGGAGTGGCTGCACCGCACCCTCACCGTCGACCTGTTCCGCGAGCTGCTCCCCGAGACCCGCCCGCTCCAGGTCACTCGGCACGTCCTGCCCAACCTCCGCGCCCTGAACTTCGTCGTCACCGGCATCCTCGGCGCCGGAGTCGCCTCCGGCCACCGCTTCGACCCCCAGGCCAAGGCACTCGGCGAATGGCTGCGCGCCCGCCACCTGGACATCCCGCTCAGCCTCCTCCCGCCAGACACCGGCACCCGCACTCCCACCTCAGCCCAACCCCGCACTCCCACCTCAGCCCAACCCCCCCCCGCCCCCCCCCCCCCCCCCCCCCCCCCCCCCCCCCCCCCCCCCCCCCCCCCCCCCCCCCCCCCCCCCCCCCCCCCGCCCCCCCCCCCCCCCCCCCCCCC
>NZ_JASISO010000138.1 GCF_030063135.1 Streptomyces sp. G-G2 | reverse complement strand
TCGCCGGGGGTCCGCTCGGCGATGAGCCGGGCGGCCTCGGAGCGGACGTCCACGGCGAAGCCGGGGGCGAGGGTGCACAGCTTGGCGGCCTGCTCCTGGATCGCGGCGACGACCTTGGGGTGCTGGTGGCCGATGTTGGTGTTCACCAGCTGGGAGGCGAAGTCGAGGTAGTGCTTGCCCTCGTAGTCCCAGAAGTACGACCCCTCGGCCCCGGCGACGGCGAGCGGGTCGATCAGGGCCTGGGCGGACCAGGAGTGGAAGACGTGGGCGCGGTCGGCGGCCTTGACGGCCGCGCCCGCGTGCGGGTCGGCGTGGGCGGCGGCCACGGCGTGGGAGGCGGCGTGCGGGGCATGAGGGGTCATACGGCCAGGCTAGAAGTGCGCAGGTGGGAGGGGATATCGGCGGTCTGTATGGGGCTGGGGCGCGGACCTCGGCAACCTGTCCGGGTGCGGAGCCCTCGGCGGTGGCCCTTTGACAGGCGCGGAGGGCGGCGACAGCCTTGACCGTAAGGGCCCGCACCTGCGCTTGGACCTGCACCTGGACCTGGACCTGGACCTGGAGGCGAACGTCATGAGCGACACCGGCCTAGATGAATGAGTCCAAGGGGTGTCGTTGCGGTCAGTGGTCGTAGGCGATCAGTGACCGCTTGACCGGCTGCCCAGTCTTGTCGTTGTGCCAGATCGCCGCCGTGAGTGCGAGGATCCGGCACA
>NZ_JASISO010000137.1 GCF_030063135.1 Streptomyces sp. G-G2 | reverse complement strand
CCCCCAACCCCAAGGCAAAATGACCCCGTGCGGTACCTGATCCTCGGCATCACCGAAGCCCGTGACGATTCCGGCGCCCCCCTCCCCATCGGCGGCGCCCGCCTCCGCGCGCTCCTGGCCGCCCTCGCGCTCCGCGCAGGCGGCCCCGCCGTCCCCGTCTCCGTCCTGGTCGACGAGGTCTGGGGCGAGGACCCGCCCCACGCCGCCCCCGCCGCCCTGCAGGCCCTCGTCTCCCGCCTCCGCCGCGCCCTCGGCGGCAAGGACGCCGTCCAGGCCGACCCCACCGGCGGCTACCGCCTCCCCGCCACCCGGGACGACGTGGACCTGTACGTCTTCCAGCGCCTGGCCCAAGAGGCAGCCCAGACCCTCTCCACCCCGGCGGCGTCCGCCCCCGCCCCCGCCCCACCGGCGACACCCCCCGCGGAATCCCTCCGCACCGCCCTTTCCCTCTGGCGCGGCCCCGCCCTCGCCGACCTCCCCGACCCCGCCACCCGCGCCGCCCACGCCACCCGCCCCGAGGCCCTGCGCGCCGCCGCCGTCCGCGACCTCATAGAGGCCGAGCTGCGCACGTCCACCACCGACCCCGCCTCGCTGCTCCCCGAGATCGAGGCGCTGATCGCGGCGCATCCGTACGACGAGCCGCTGCGCGTCCAGCACCTGCGCGCCCTGCGGGCCGCGGGCCGCACCGCCGACGCCCTCGCCGCGTACGACCGCACCCGCCGCGCCCTCGCCGAAGGCCTCGGCACGGATCCCGGCCCCCCACTCACCGCCCTCCACGCGGAACTCCTCCAGCCCACCCCCCGCCCCACCGCGACACCCATCACCACACCC
>NZ_JASISO010000136.1 GCF_030063135.1 Streptomyces sp. G-G2 | reverse complement strand
TGGCGGTTTCTAGCGGTCGTTGCAACACGTGGTCGGTTGTCTAGGCCGCGAGGAGTTTATGCAGGCGCTCGGCTGGGGTTTCCCAGCCGAGCGTTTTGCGTGGGCGGCGGTTGAGCTGGTCGGCGACGGCGACGAGATGTTCGGGGCTGTGGGCGGACAGGTCGGTGCCCTTGGGGAAGTACTGCCGGAGCAGTCCGTTCGTGTTCTCGTTCGAGCCGCGCTGCCAGGGGCTGGCGGGGTCGCAGAAGTAGACCGGGATGTCGGTGGCGAGGGTGAAGTCCGCGTGGCGGGCCATCTCGCTGCCCTGGTCCCAGGTCAGGGACCGCTTCAGGTGCGCGGGCAGGGTGAGGGCGGTAGCCGTCAGGGCGGTAAGGACGGATTCGGCTCCGTGGTCGCCCGGCAGGTGCAGCAGCATGACGTAGCGGGTCGCGCGTTCGACGAGGGTGCCGATCGCGGACTTCCCGTCCTTGCCGATGATCAGGTCGCCCTCCCAGTGGCCGGGCACCGCCCGGTCCTCCGCCTCGGCGGGGCGTTCGCTGATCATGACCATCGGGGTGGCGAAGCGCGGCTGTCGGCAGCTGGCCTGCCGCTGGGGCCTGCGGCGGGCGCGGCCGCTGCGCAGGGCGCCGGCGAGCTCACGCCGCAGCTGGCCCCGGCCCTGGACGTAGATTGCCTGGTAGACGGTCTCGTGGACCACGTGCATCTCCGGCCGGTCGGGGAACTGTGCCCGCAGAGCCTGGCATATCTGCTCCGGGCTCCACTTCTCGTCCAGCATCGCCTGGACGGCGTCCCGCAGCTCGGGAATGTCGTGGATCTTGCGGGTCTTGGGGCGGGGCCGGCGGGCGTCCGCGCGGGCCTGGGCCGCATACGG
>NZ_JASISO010000135.1 GCF_030063135.1 Streptomyces sp. G-G2 | reverse complement strand
CCCGGTCTCTCGCTGCCGGGCACGGAGCCGCGTGGTCAGGTAGCGCAGGGTGCCGCTGGACAGATCGATCGACGAGGGGTAGACAAGCACGCGAAGCTCCTGGCGGACACGGGTGATCTTGGTCGAGAACCCGTCTACCAGGAGCTTCGTCGTTCCGTACAGCTGGCAACCTCCAACACCTCACCGCCGCAGTCAGGTTGGAAAAGGCTCACTTCGAGGATCTTGCCAACCTTGACCCGGACAGACACGGCGTCCGTCATCGTGCTTCCCTCCCCTACACCCCGCGAACAGACGCCGTTGAGCGCCCCCTGCGCGAACCTTGCCGAATCGCTACGGAGTTCACGGACGTCAAACGCGTGTTGGGCGGCCCGGTGGTACTGCCCCCCATCGGATGGGCACCGGGCCTGACCCGCACACGCCATATCAGAACGGACTGGGCCTGACCCTAACCCGAACGAGCCGCTACGAGTCGCCGGGCTCCGAGCCGGAACGGTGGGCGACACGCAACCCCGGTTGCAGCCACGCGTAAGAGCGGAACACGGTCAGGGTGGAGTCGTACAGGTCGACGGCCACTTGGTAGGCGCAGGCCGCCGGGTGAGAGGGCGAGCCGACTGAGGCCCGGCCGTGGTGGCTCGAAGAGACGGGCCAAGGCCTCGGGTGTGGACGTGGCCGCCAGGGGACCGCCCCGCGGTGTCCGTATGGTCGGCGGGCGCGTGGCGGTTCGCCCCGTGGCACTCGCGCATAAATTCAAACATACGCTCTACTGAGGTTGTAGGCGTGGTGTCGTGGGTGTGAGGCCGGTCGCGGCGAGGCATCCGTCGATGATGTCGCTGCGGTATTGGATCTGACGGAGGCCATGTCGGAGTCGGCGGATGAGGTGGTCTGGGT
>NZ_JASISO010000134.1 GCF_030063135.1 Streptomyces sp. G-G2 | reverse complement strand
CAAGAAGCGGCAGCGTCGGCTGACCGGCGTCGACGAGATGGTGCTCTCGCTGTCGGCCCGCGGCCTGACCCATGGGGAGATCTCCGCTCACCTCGCGGAGGTTTACGGCGCCGAGGTCTCCAAGACGACCATCTCCACGATCACGGACAAGGTGATCGACGGTATGAACGAATGGCAGAACCGGCCTCTCGACTCGGTCTATCCGGTTTTGTTCATTGACTGTGTCCACGTGAAGCTGCGGGACGGGAAGGTCGCGAACAGGCCGGTCTACGTGGTTTTGGCGGTCACCGTCGAGGGCACTCGCGAGATCTTGGGCTTGTGGGCCGGCGACGGGGGCGAGGATGCCAAGTACTGGCTCCAGGTCCCCACCGAGATCAAGAACCGCGGCACGGAAAACGTCTGTATGGTCGTCTGCGACGGCTTGAAGGGCCTGCCTGACGCGATCGGGGCGGTATGGCCGCAGGCGATCACGCAGACCTGTGTCGTTCACCTGCTCCGGGCGTCGTTCCGTTACGCGGCCCGGCAGGACTGGGACAAGATCTCGAAGGTGCTCAAGCCCGTCTACACGGCGTCGACCGAGGACGCCGCCAGGGAACGGTTCCTGGAGTTTCAGGAGGAATGGGGCCAGAAGTATCCCGCGATCGTGAGGTTGTGGGAGAACGCGTGGGCCGAGTTCGTGCCGTTCCTGCAGTTCGACACCGAGATACGGCGGATCGTCTGCACAACGAACGCGATCGAGTCCGTGAACGCGCGGATCCGCAAGGCCGTCCGGGCCCGCGGCCACTTCCCGAACGAGCAGGCCGCCATCAAGTGCGTCTACATGGCCATCATGAGCCTCGACCCCACCGGCCAGGGACGTAAACGCTGGACCCAACGCTGGAAAGCCGCTCTGAACGCC
>NZ_JASISO010000133.1 GCF_030063135.1 Streptomyces sp. G-G2 | reverse complement strand
CCCAGACCACCTCATCCGCCGACTCCGACATGGCCTCCGTCAGATCCAATACCGCAGCGACATCATCGACGGATGCCTCGCCGCGACCGGCCTCACACCCACGACACCACGCCTACAACCTCAGTAATCGCTTTAAGTAGCTGGAGTTTCACTTATCGCGACCAACCCGGTACGGTACTTCCCTCGGCTTCGTGAAGCCGCAGGGTCCGTACGTTCCGCCCCGTGACCGCAACGTACGAGCATGGACCCGAAGGTGCTTCGCATCAACACGACATGTATGTGCATTTCCGCAACGTGCCTCTCAGTCGGGCCACCCGCGGATCACGGGACCGTGAAGGGCCCGGATCAAGGACGTTGCAATGAGCCTTTTCCAACCTCAGGTTGAGGCGTGGTGAAGGACGACGACGGCCTTCACGATGTCGGTGATCCGGTTGGTGCTGCAGCGGAGCTTCCGCAGAAGGCGCCAGCCCTTCAGGGTGGCCACGGCCTGTTCGCCGAGACAGCGGATCTTGGCGTGGGTGCTGTTGTGTCGCCCGCTTCCAGCGTTTGAGCCGACGGCCCCTGAACGGCACCCGGACGGGGCGCCCGGCGCCCTGGTAAGCCTTGTCCGCCCAGCACTTCACGTCGGCCTCGGCGAGCGCGTCGATGATGCCGTGGCGCCGGGCGGCGGTCAGGTCATGGGTCGATCCGGGCAATGCCGGCGAGGCCCACAGCAGTCGGCCGAACGGGTCGGTGAGGACCTGGATGTTCATGCCGTGGCGTTTGTGTTTCCCGGAGTAGTACGGGGTGTCGGCGGCGATCCGGTCGATCGGCAGGAGGGTGCCGTCCAGGATCACGAAGGCTTTCGCCCGTACGGTCTTCATCGCCTCGGTCAGGGTCGGCGCGGCGGCGGCCAGGACGTCGATCACCTCACGTATGTATCGGTACACGGTCGCGACGCCGA
>NZ_JASISO010000132.1 GCF_030063135.1 Streptomyces sp. G-G2 | reverse complement strand
TAGGGCCTGTTGCGAAAGTGGATCTTGAGCGGTGATGATCATGGTGTGGCGCGTGGAGATCTGACGGATGCACAGTGGGCGAGGCTGGAGCCGTTGCTGCCGGTGGGCAGCAAGCCGGGCCGGCCACGGCTATGGACTCGGCGGCAGCTGATTGACGGCATACGGTGGCGGACCCGGGCCGGGACGCCGTGGCGGGACGTGCCGGAACGGTACGGGCCGTGGGACCGGGTCTACGACCTGTTCCGCCAGTGGCAGCGTGACGGCACGTGGCAGCGGATCTTCGAGCAGCTCCAGGCTGATGCTGATGCGAAGGGCCTGATCACCTGGGACCTCAGCGTCGACTCCACCGTCTGCCGCGCCCATCAGCATGCCGCCGGGGCGCGTAAAAAGGGGATCTCCAGAAAGAGCCTCCAGGCGGCCTGTCCGTCGAGCCCGACGATCATGGACTCGGACGCTCCCGTGGTGGTCTGACCACAAAGATCCACCTCGCCACCGAGCAGGGACAAAAACCCATGTCCGTGCTGATCACAGCCGGGCACCGGCACGACAGCCCGTACTTCCAACCGGTCCTGGAGAAGGTCCGGGTTGCCCGCCCCGGCCCCGGCCGGCCTCGCACCAGACCCGCAAGGGTCCGGGGCGACAAGGCCTACGGCTCCCGCGCAAACCGCGCCTACCTGCGCAAACGCCAGATCGTGTGCACGATCCCAGAGAAAGCCGACCAGATCCGCAACCGCAAGAAACTCGGCTCCCGCGGCGGCCGGCCCCCGGCATTCGACAAGGAAGACTACAAGCAACGCCATGCCGTCGAGTGCGGCATCAACCGCCTGAAACGGCACCGCGCGGTGGCTACAAGGTACGACAAACTCGCCGTTCGCTACGAGGCAACGGTGCTGGTCGCAGCCATCAACGAGTGGCTGTGACCAGCACTTTCGCAACAGGCCCTAG
>NZ_JASISO010000131.1 GCF_030063135.1 Streptomyces sp. G-G2 | reverse complement strand
CTAGATGAATGAGTCCAAGGGATGGCCTGCGGACATGGCACGAGGGCGTCCAGTGTCGATGTGTGAAGAACGACGTGAACACCCTCGCAACAGCACTCTATGCCCGGATCGATGACGAGTTGAAGGCTTCGCCGTGGTTGGCTCCATGGCGTCCGAAGGTCGGGATCATGCCCACGCTCAGTGACGCGGAGCTGCTCACGCTGGCCGTGATGTCGGCGCTGCTCGGTTACACGTCCGAGCGGCGCTGGCTGCGCCGCGTGGATCGTGACTTCCGCGGCCTGTTCCCCTACGTGCCCCAGCAGTCCGGCTACGGCAAGCGGCTGCGGGCCGCATCGTCCCTGCTCACCAGCATGATCCGGACCCTCGCCCGGGACACCTCACTGTGGAGCGACGACGTGTGGGTGGTCGACTCCACCCCGGTCGGCTGCGGCTGCTCCAGGGAGACCGCCAAACGCTCCGACCTGGCCGGCTGGGCCCAGTACGGCTACTGCGCGTCGCACTCCCGGTACTTCTGGGGCCTGCGCCTTCACCTGGTCTGCACGCTCGGCGGCCTGCCGGTCCTGTTCGCCCTGACCGGGGCGAAGGCCGACGAACGCGAGACGCTGCGCGACATGCTCGACACCTCACCAGAGGTCCGGGCCGACCATCCGCGACAGACGATCATCGGCGACAAGAACTACTACGGCCGAGAGTTCGAGCACGACCTCACCGAACGTGACCTGATTCTGCTGCGTCCGGCCCGCAAGGGCGAGCCCGAGCGGCCCGGCGCGCACCTGTTCAAACCGCTCCGGCAAGTCATCGAGTCGATCAACCAAACCCTCAAGAGCCAGCTCGACCTGGAACGACACGGAGGAAAGACCCCGACCGGGGTGACCGTCCGGGTCCTCTTCCGCATCCTGGCGTTAACCGCCGCGATCTGGTTCAACGACAAGACGGGGCAACCCGTCAAGCGGTCACTGACCGCCTACGATCACTGACCGCGACGACACCCCTTGGACTCATTCATCTAG
>NZ_JASISO010000130.1 GCF_030063135.1 Streptomyces sp. G-G2 | reverse complement strand
GTGAATCGCCCCGGGTTTGATGGAGACATCGAAGACCCGGAAGGATGCCGATCATGGCTGCTCCCCGTAAATACCCCGACGAACTGCGTGAGCGCGCGACGCGTCTGGCGGTCGAGGCCCGCAAGGACCCGGTCGGCCGAGCCGGCGCGATCAAGCGCATCGCCGACCAGCTCGACGTGCATCCCGAGGCCCTGCGGGGGTGGGTCAAGCGGGCCGAGACCGACGAAGGCATCGTGCCTGGGACCACCAGCGCCGAGGCTGCCCGGATCGCGGAGCTGGAACGGGAGGTGAAGGAACTGCGGCGGGCGAACGCGATATTGAAGTCCGCCTCGGCTTTCTTCGCCGCGGAGCTGGACCGTCCACTGCGATGAAGGTCGCTTACATCGACCAGTACAAGAAACCGTTCGGCGTCCAGCCGATCTGCGACGTCCTCGCCGAGACGGACGCGCCGATCGCGCCGAGCACGTACTACGCCGCCCACACCCGCGCACCGTCGGCCCGCAGCCGGCGCGACGAGGAACTCACCGACGAGATACGCCGCATCCACACCGCCAACTACGCCGTCTACGGAGCCCGCAAAATCCATGCCGCCCTGGTACGCGAGGGCTTCACGGTGGCCCGCTGCACGGTCGAACGCCTCATGCGCCAGGCCGGACTGCGCGGGGTGATCCGGGCCAAGAGCCCGCGCACCACACGTCCCGCCCCCGAGACCGACCGGCCGGCCGACCTGGTCGAGCGGCAGTTCACCGCCACCGCCCCGAACCAGCTGTGGGTCGCGGACATCACCTACATCAGAACCCTTTTCCGGCTGGGTCTACGCCGCGTTCGTCATCGACGTCTTCTCCCGCATGGTCGTCGGCTGGCAGGTCGCCACCAGCCTCTACACCGACCTCGCCCTTGACGCCCTGGAGATGGCGATCTGGCGCCGCCGGCACACCGGCGCAGACCTCAGCGGCCTCACACATCACTCGGACCGCGGAGTCCAGTATCGAGCTCTGCGTTACACCGAGCGCCTCGAACAGGAGGCCGCCGTTGCTTCGG
>NZ_JASISO010000012.1 GCF_030063135.1 Streptomyces sp. G-G2 | reverse complement strand
CCTCTTCCGCATCCTGGCGTTAACCGCCGCGATCTGGTTCAACGACAAGACGGGGCAACCCGTCAAGCGGTCACTGACCGCCTACGATCACTGACCGCGACGACACCCCTTGGACTCATTCATCTAGAGGAGTTCCTTGGCGAAGTTGGTCCGGACCGTGCGGTAGCCGAGCGACTCGTACAGGCGCTCCGCCGGGGTGTTGCCCGCGAGGACGTGCAGGCCGAGGGTGGTCAGTCCGGCCGCGCGGACGGCCTTCTCGGCGAGCAGCATGAGGGAGCGGCCGCGGCCCTGGCCGCGCTGTCCGGCGGCCACCTCGACGTCGAAGACGTACGCCTGCCCGGCCACCCGCCCGATCCAGATGTGCCCGGCGGGCGCCCCGGCCGCTTCCAGGACCAGGAGGTCCACACCGGGCGTGTCCGGCCCCTGGGGCAGTTCGGCGGCGTGGGAGGCGGTGGACTTCGCGAGCGCCGCCTCCGGGGAGAGGCCCCGGGCCTGCCACGACCCGGCGTACCGGACGACGGCTTCGGCCAGCCAGGGCGCGTACTCCCCCGCGGTCATCGGGCGCCCGGTCACTCCCTCGGGGAGCGGCGGCGGGGCGTCCGTGAGGTCCTTGACCATGTTCCGGCCGGTCCGGGCGTAGCCGAGGATCCCGGCCAGTTCCGGTCCGCCCGCCGCTTCCGCCGGGACGGAGACCGCCACCCGGCGGCAGCCCCAGGAGCGCAGCACCTCCTCGGCGGCGAGCGCCGCCACCGTGGCGCGGCCCCGGCGCCGGTCCCCCTCGTCGACGAGAAGGTCCTGGATCGCTCCGGACACGAAGGCGCCGAGGGGTTCGTCCGAGGTCAGCAGCAGGGAGCCGACGCGCCTGCTGTTGACCCGGATCTCGTACGGGCGCGAGCGCGCCCCGGCCGGGGTCTGCTGGAGCGGCGCGGACGGCCGCAGGGTGGTGGTCATCAGGGTCTTTCTACCCGCCGAACGGGTACCCGTCAGCTCCTTTCCCGTCCGGTATCCACCCCGGCGGGCGGGCGCGGGGCCGGGGTCACGGGTCGAGGTCGTCCCCGGTGCGCTCGGCGAAGATCCGTACGGCCTCGGCGGTGACCGGGCCCGGTACGGCGCTCAGCGCGCGTCCGTCGATCCGGTGGACGGCCTGCACGTCGCGCAGCGAGGAGGTCACGAAGACCTCCTCGGCCCGCTCCAGGGCCTCGAAGGGCAGGTCGGTCTCCTTGGCGCCGACCCACTGGATCACCAGGTCGCGGGTGATGCCCGCGAGGCACCCGGAGGCAAGGGGCGGGGTGTGGAGTTCCCCGTCGAGGACGACGAAGACGTTGGAGCCGGTGCCCTCGCAGAGGCGGCCGACGGTGTTGGCGAAGAGGGCCTCGGAGGCACCGGCCCGGTGGGCGGCGGCCAGCGCGACGACGTTCTCCGCGTAGGAGGTGGTCTTCAGCCCGGCGACGGCGCTGCGCTCGTTGCGCACCCAGGGGACCGTGATCACGGCGGTGGTGTCGGGGCGGCGGGCGGCCGGGGCCAGAGCCACGACGAGGGTGGGTCCGGCCTCGCCCCGGTCGGAGCCGAGCGGGGAGAGCCCGCCGGTGTAGGTGATCCGCAGCCGGCCGAAGGGGACGGCGGCGGAGCCCGCCTCCAGTACGGCGGCGCAGGCTCGGCGGACCTCATCGACATCGGGGTCGGGCAGGCCCAGGCCCCGGGCGGAGCGGGTGAGCCGGTCGAGGTGCCGGGTCATGCCGAAGGCGGCCCCGCGCTCGGCCTTGAGCGTCTCGAAGACGCCGTCGCCCACGGTCAGGCCGTGGTCGAACACGGACACCTTCGCGCTGTCGGGGTCGCGCAGCGCCCCGTCGAGCCAGATCGGCTGCGCGTCCGGCGCGGGTGCGTGCGGTGTCGCCTTGGGCGTCGTCACTGAGCGGTCCCTCCACTGTGCTGGTACGTGCCCGACGCTACCGCGAGCAGCCGGGCCGCCTTGAGTTCGGTCTCGGCCCACTCCCGGTCGGGGTCGGAGCCCCAGGTGATGCCCGCGCCGGTACCGAAGCACAGGCGGGGGCCGCCGGGGGCCTCCCGGTCGATCCAGAAGGTACGGATGCCGACGGCCAGCTCGGCGGTGCCCCGGTCGGCGTCGACCCAGCCGATGCCCCCGCAATAGGGGCCGCGCGGGGCGGTCTCCAGGGCCTCGATGATCCGCAGGGCGGAGGATTTGGGGGCTCCGGTGACGGAACCCGGCGGGAAGGTCGCGGCGAGCAGCTCGGGCCAGCCCGCGCCGTCCGCGAGGTCTCCGCTGACGGTGGAGACGAGGTGGACCAGGCCGGGGTGCTCCTCGACGGCGCACAGCTCGGGGACGGCGACCGAGCCGGTGGCGCAGACCCGCCCGAGGTCGTTGCGCACGAGGTCCACGATCATCACGTTCTCGGCGTGGTCCTTGGGCAGCAGGTCCGCGACGGTGCGGCCGGTGCCCTTGATGGGACCGGACGCGATCCGGCGGCCGCTGCGGCGCAGGTACAACTCGGGGGAGGCGGTGGCGATCTCGACCCCGTGGGCGGGGAGGCGGATCGTTCCGGCATAGGGGGCCGGGTTGCCCCGGGCCAGCAGGGCGGTGAGCGCGTCCACGTCGGCGTCCGCGCCGTCCGCACCGACCCCGGCGCTGTCGGCGGCGGGTCCCGGGAGCGGCGCGGACATCACACGGCAGAGGTTGGCCTGGTAGACCTCGCCCGCGGCGATGTGCTCGCGGATGCGGCGGACGCCCGCGACGTAGGCGGCCCGGTCGAGCGAGGAGGTCCAGGCGTCGGCGGCGGGGCCTCGCCAGGCTCCCGGAACGGGCGCGGGAACGGGGTCGGGGCGTATGTCCCCGAAGCGCGCGCAGGTCAGCCGTCCCTCGAAATCCGCGGCCACCGCCCAGAAGCCGGTGGAGTCCAGGGCGGAGGGATCGCTGGTGACATCGCGGAGATCGGATGCGAGGAGGCCGCAGAAACGGGCCATGGGGGGCAGGTCGTGCACGGCTGCGAGTCTATGACCGGTGACGGCTCGGCGCCGCAGAGGTGACCTGCGGTGGCCGGCGAGGTGACGTGGGGTGGCCGGCGCCGTGACGTGTGGTGATCGAGCGGCAGCACGCTGCGGAAACGCGTTTTTGAGCTTGCTCGGGAATCCGCTAGAGTTCAACACGTCGCCAGGGAGCGCCGGGGGAAACCTCAGCCGCGAAACGGTGACCTGCGGACGTAGCTCAGTTGGTAGAGCACCACCTTGCCAAGGTGGATGTCGCGAGTTCGAGTCTCGTCGTCCGCTCGATGTGGGGGATCTCCCGAGAACCCTTGCTCAGCTCCATGGTGGAGTGGCCGAGAGGCGAGGCAACGGCCTGCAAAGCCGTCTACACGGGTTCAAATCCCGTCTCCACCTCCAAGGACGATTAGCTCAGCGGGAGAGCGCTTCCCTGACACGGAAGAGGTCACTGGTTCAATCCCAGTATCGTCCACTTGATCCGCGAGGATCACCCGCGCGATTAGCTCAGCGGGAGAGCGCTTCCCTGACACGGAAGAGGTCACTGGTTCAATCCCAGTATCGCGCACGCTGTACAGTTACCCCCCTGCGGCCCCGCGTCGCAGTGCCCGCGCGATTAGCTCAGCGGGAGAGCGCTTCCCTGACACGGAAGAGGTCACTGGTTCAATCCCAGTATCGCGCACCACCTGAGAGCCCCGGCCGTTTCCACGGCCGGGGCTTTCGCGTTCAGGGGCACGCGTTCAGGGGCCCTCAGGACGAGAAGAGCATCCGTCCGAAGCCGCCGTGCTTGTGGCCGTGCTTGTGGCCGCCGTGGTGCTGCGGGGCGCCCCAGGCGGGGGCCGCGTGCGGGGCCGGATAGCCGCCGGGCTGGGCCGGGTAGCCCGGCTGCGCGGGGTAGCCCTGCGGGGGCGCGGGCGGCGGCGGGGCCTGGAGGTACTGGGACTCCAACCGGGTCAGCGCCTCCAGCTCGCCGTAGTCCAGGAAGATCCCCCGGCAGTTGGCGCACTGCTCGATCTGGACACCGTTGCGGTTGTAGGTGTGCATCACCGCGTGGCACTTCGGACACTGCATGATCGGCTCAACTCCTCGCCGTCGAAAGTCGACACCGGATACCTGCCCGGTGGCGTGAAACTCACCCTACGGCGCTCCCCGCGCGGGCAAGTCGGCCGGGAGGGTGGCGATTCGGGCACAGGCATCGAGCATCAGCCCCTCCTCCGCGTCGAGTCTGCGCTCCTCCCGCACCGCCTTGGCCAGCGCGAGCGCGGCGGTCTGCACGGTCAAGGCGCGGGCCGCGAGGTCGAGTTCCGGCCACGGGTCGCTGCCGGGCGGACCGGCGGCGGGACCGCCCTCGGCCCGGTAGGCGTCGAGGAACCGGAGCCAGACGTCCGGGTCGAGCAGTCCGGCGGCGTACCAGGCCGCCGGACGGGCCAGGTCCCAGGCGGGATCGCCGAGGCCGAGGTCGTCGACGTCGATGAGGGTCCAGGGGCCGGTGGGGGCGGGGTACCGGACGAGCTGGCCGAGGTGCAGGTCGCCGTGGCACAGCGTGGTGGACGGCGGGGCGGCCCCGATGCCCCGCGCCCACCGCGCCACCCGGTCGGCGGCGGCCGCCACGACCTGACCGAGCCCGGCCGCCTCGGGGTGGGCGTACGTCCCCGGGCCGGCCGGGTCGGCGGCCCGCGCGGCGGGGGCGGGGGCGAAGCCGGGGACGGCCGGGGACGGGCCGGACGTGTCGCCGGTCCGTGCGGCGGGGTCGGCCGGGGCCGGGGCGGTCAGGGCTTCGCTCATGCGGCGCAGGGCGCGGGCCACCTTGGCGGGGCCGCGCATCGGGGGCACCGGGCCCGGGAGCCGGTGGACCGGGACGCGGTGGAGGCGGGCCAGCAGACGGGCGGTCTCCTCCCACGGGGCCGCGGCGGGCCGCCCGGGGTCCACCGGGACTCCGTACGGCCAGAGCGAGACCGGCCGCCCGTGGAGGTGGCCGAACCCGGGGTCGAGCGGGGGCAGCAGGATCCCTGCCAGCGCCTCGGACCCGGCGATCCGGATGCGCGCCGCGAGGTGCCCCCGGTCGCTGTCCCCGGCGTGCGCCTTGGCCACGGCCGCGCCCCAGCGCACGACGGTGCCGTCCTCCCGGTCGGCCAGCACCACGTGCCCGGCTCCGGCGCTCGCGTCGGCGGTGCCCGCGTCGGCGCTGTCCGCGTCGGCCGTGGTCACCTCGGCCCTGCCGGCGTCGGCCCTGGTCGGCCGCGGCGGGGTCGAGGCGTGTCGGGCGGCTGCCGCGAGGGCCGTGGTCAGGCGGTCGGTCGGGCTCACGCGCGCTCCCGGGTCGGGCGGGGCCGGGCGGCCCGCCTGGGGATCGTACGCGTGGCCGGGCGGCGGGACGGGGAACGGAAAAGGGCGCTGCCCCGGCGACTTCTCAGTCGCCGGGGCAGCACCCTTCTCCTGCCGTCCGCCGCACCCCCGTCCCCACGGGGCTGATGGCCGATGTCCCGGCCCGGGCCGCTCTCCCGGACCCGGGGCGCTGCTCAGCGCCCCAGCAACGAACCCACGGACGACGCTTGCGCCACCACCTGGTCCCATCCTCCGAAGAAGAAGACCAGGATGGCGGCCAGGGGGAGCACCATCGCCGCGGCGACCAGCGGGTGCCGCGTGCCGGACTCATGGCCGTTGAACGCGAATGCCTTGCGTCCCGTCCGTGCGATGTCCGCCATGGCCCTCTCCCTGTGGTTGGCAGCGGCGGGCTTGTGACCTCGGGGGACGAGTGCGCCACCCGCCGCTTGTCTTCAACACTAGGGGGGCGGAGGGCTCCTGGCCTCATGCCTTCGGACCCATGCCGGGCCTCCGGGAGGATGACTGCGGCGGTACCCGTGTACACCCCTGGGTGGAGACCGCCGCCCCGGTGTAGGGGTCATCCCCGAGGCCCTGTCCCGGGGTGTCCGCCGCCCCTCCCCCGCTGGTGACTTCCCTCACGTCCCGGGGCCGCCCCGGGACGGTGCCGGGCGGGCGCGGGGGCGGCTCCGGAGGGTGCGGGGCCGTCCGGGCCGGTTGGCGTCAATCTCCTTGGCGCAAGGGCCGTTTGGGGGAACACCCGTAACCCCGCCCAGGGGTCGCTCGTACCCCTGATTCTCCCTCAAGTGGCCTTGCCCGCACTGACAATCGAATCTCGCGGCGAGGGCGCGGCCTCTGAGCGGACATGCCGGATGGTCCGTAAGCTGTGCCACGTCAACAGGACGACCGGTCAGCGGGGTGGACATGGCGATGATGCGGCTCCGGCGGGAGGACCCCCGTGTCGTCGGCTCGTTCAGGCTGCACCGACGGCTCGGCGCGGGTGGCATGGGTGTGGTCTACCTGGGCTCGGACCGGCGCGGACAGCGGGTCGCGCTCAAGGTGATCCGCCCCGATCTCGCCGAGGACCAGGAGTTCCGCTCGCGCTTCGCCCGTGAGGTGTCCGCCGCCCGGCGGATCCGCGGCGGGTGCACGGCCCGGCTGGTGGCCGCGGACCTGGAGGCGGAGCGTCCGTGGTTCGCCACGCAGTACGTTCCCGGGCCCTCCCTGCACGACAAGGTGGCCGAGGAGGGTCCGCTCACCGCTGCCCAGATCGCCGCGATCGGCGCCGCGCTCTCCGAGGGGCTGGTCGCCGTCCACGAGGCGGGGGTGGTCCACCGGGACCTCAAGCCGTCGAACATCCTGCTCTCCCCGAAGGGCCCCCGGATCATCGACTTCGGGATCGCCTGGGCGACCGGTGCCAGCACCCTCACGCACGTGGGCACGGCCGTCGGCTCCCCCGGCTTCCTCGCTCCGGAGCAGGTGCGCGGCGCCGCCGTCACGCCCGCCACCGACGTCTTCGCGCTGGGCGCCACCCTGGCGTACGCGGCGACCGCCGACTCGCCCTTCGGACACGGCAGTTCCGAGGTGATGCTGTACCGCGTGGTGCACGAGGAGGCACACCTTCAGGGCGTACCGGACGCCCTCGCACCGCTCGTGCAGGCCTGCCTGGCCAAGGACCCGGAGGACCGGCCGACCACGCTCCAGCTGTCCATGCGGCTCAAGGAGATCGCGGCGCGCGAGGCCCAGGGGATCACGGACGGACGGCCCCCGGCCCAGCGCGGCAGGCCCGAGCGGCCGACGGGGCGGCTGGCCGAGGAGTACGCCGACCAGCACACGGAGCGGCGTACGGCGGGCACGCCCGCGCCGCGCCCCCAGGGTGAGCCGGGCGCGCACGGGGTGCCGTCGCCGAGCGGCTCGCACAGTGGCTCCCACAGCGGTCCGCACACGCGCCCCGCGGGACCGCGCGAGCCCGGCGGCCCGTCCTCCCGGCCCACGTCGGGACGTACGGGCGGCGGGCGGCCGGGGCCGCGTACGACGGGCACCGGGCGTCGGCCCTCGCGGCCTGACCCGCGGCTGATGCGGCAGCGGCTGATCGTGTTCGTGCTGGTCACGCTGATCGTGGCGCTGGGGATCGCAGCGGCCCAGAAGCTCTAAGCCGCCGCGTCCCGCCCGTACTCCTCGACGGAGCCGGGTGGTTCAGCCGCGCGGGCGGGTGGCGTAGAAGGCCACGGCGGAGGCGGCGGCCACGTTCAGCGAGTCGATCCCCTCCGACATGGGGATGCGGACCCATTCGTCCGCCGCGCGCAGGGCGTAGGTGGACAGGCCGTGGCCCTCCGAGCCGAGCATGATCGCGGACTGCTCGAAGCGCTCGGGCGGGACCTGGTCCAGCGGGGTGGCCTTGGCGCTCGGCGTCATGGCGAGGATCCGGTACCCGGCCTCCCTGACCTGTTCGAGGTCGGCGGGCCAGTCGGTCAGCCGCCCGTACGGGACGGAGAAGACGGAGCCCATCGAGACCTTGATGGCCCGCCGGTACAGCGGGTCGGCGCAGTCCGGGGAGAGCAGGATCGCGCTGATGCCGAGGGCCGCGGCGCTGCGGAAGGCGGCGCCGAGGTTGGCGTGGTCGACGAAGCCTTCGAAGATCGCGATCCGGCGGCTGCCACCGGTGTGCGCGGTGAGCAGCTCGCCGCCGGTCGGGAGGGGCTTGCGCTGCATGGAGGCGAGGGCGCCGCGGTGCACGTGGTAGCCGGTGACCCGTTCGGCCAGCTCGGGGCTGACGGCGTAGACGGGGGCCGGCAGCTCGTCGATGACGTCACGCATGACATCGACCCACTTCGCGGAGAGAAGCATCGAGCGCATCTCGTACCCGGCGTCCTTGGCCCGCCGGATGACCTTCTCGCCCTCGGCGATGAAGAGTCCTTCGGCGGGCTCGCGCCGACGCCGCAGTTCGACGTCGGTCAGGCCCGTGTAGTCGCGCAGGCGCGGGTCGTCGGGGTCCTCGACGGTGATGAGATCAGCCACAGGGTGATACTGCCTTGTCCTGGGTGTGGTGCCAACGGCACGGTCGTGCGCGGGTGGTGGCGGCGGACCGGCCGTGGCGGACCAGGGCCTCGGCGATCAGGCCGATCTTGTCCACGCCCATGAGGATCACCAGGGTGCCGGTCAGCTTGGCCAGCGAGGCCCAGTCGACCAGCGACCGCGGGTCCTCGGGGCCGACGTGACCGCTGACGACCGTGAACTCGTGGGCCACCCCGCGGTGCGTCACCGGGATCCCGGCGGCGCCGGGCACCGAGATGGAACTGGAGATGCCGGGGACGACCGTGCACGGGATCCCCGCTTCGGCCAGGGCCTGGAGCTCCTCCATGCCGCGGCCGAAGACGTACGGGTCCCCGCCCTTGAGCCGGACCACGGACTTGCCGGCCCTGGCGTGCTCGATCAGCGCGTTGTTGATGGCCTCCTGGGCCATGAACCGGCCGTACGGGATCTTCGCCGCGTCGATGACCTCGACGTGCGGGGCCAGCTCGTCCAGCAGGTCGCGGGGGCCGAGGCGGTCGGCGATGACCACGTCGGCCTCGGCGAGCAGCCGACGGCCGCGGACGGTGATCAGGTCCGGGTCGCCGGGGCCGCCGCCGACCAGGGCGACGCCGGGGTTGCGCTTCTCGCGGCCGTGCGCGGGGGCGGCGAGGGTGCCGTCGCGCAGGCCCTCGACGATCGCGTCGCGCACGGCGGCGCTGCGGCGCGGGTCGTTGCCGGTCAGCACGGCGACGGTGACGCCCTCGCTGCGGCCGGTGGCGGGGGTCCAGGCGGTGGCGGCCTCGGCGTCGTCGGCGCGCACGCACCAGACCCGCTCGCGCTCGGCCTCGGCGGAGGCGGCGTCGTTGGCCGCCTTGTCGCGGGTGGCGATCAGGGCGTACCAGGTGTTCGCGAGGTCGCCGTCCTGGTAGCGGCGGCGCTCCCAGCGGATCTCGCCCGTCTCCGCCATGACGTCCACGGAGGGGGTGGCGGACGGGGAGATCAGCAGCACGTCGGCGCCGGCCGCGACGAGCGCGGGGAGGCGGCGCTGCGCGACCTGGCCGCCGCCGATGACGACGACGCGGCGGCCCGCCAGACGGAGGCCTACGGGGTAGGCGGGGTGTGCGGCCATGCGGCTCTCCTCGTGCGGTGCTCTTCGTGCGGTGGGGCGGTGCGGGCGGGGCTCGCGGCGGCGGTGGCGCGAATCGCGTGGTCAACGTTACGGGCCGGGGTGGCGGGGTGCCGGTCCGGGGGCGGGGTTGGCCGCCGGGGGCTCGCTCGCCCCTGCGGGGCCGTTCCGGAGGCACGGGCCCGTCGTCCCCCGGGAGGCGCCCCACCCGCCGACGGGGCTGGTTCGGCCGCCCGGCAGCGGGAACACGGCCCGCGGGACATCCAGCCCCACCGGCGTTCGAAGTGCCCCCGGAGGGCAGACCGAGCCGCACCCGGCAAGTCGGCACCCGGCAGTCGGCCGCGAACGGCGGGTTCGGCCTCGCCGACCGGTGGAGCCACCCCCGCGAGGGGCGGGCCCGGCTCCACCGGAGGGCGGGGTTACTTCTCGGTGACGCCCGCCGAGTCGAAGGTCGCGACCTCGTGCATCGCGCGGGCCGCGCTCTGGACCAGGGGGAGGGCCAGCAGCGCCCCCGTGCCCTCGCCGAGCCGCAGGTCCAGGTCGATCAGCGGCCGCAGGCCCAGCGTGTTCAGGGCCGCGACATGGCCCGGCTCGGCGCTGCGGTGGCCCGCGATGCACGCCGACAGCGACTCCGGGGCGATCGCCCGGGCCACCAGCGCCGCCGCGCCCGCGCTGACGCCGTCCAGGATCACCGGCGTACGCAGCGAGGCACCGCCCAGCAGCAGGCCGACGATCGCCGCGTGCTCCAGACCGCCGATGGCCGCCAGGACGCCGACCGGGTCCGTCGGGTCGGGCTGGTGGAGCTCCAGGGCGCGGCGGACGACCTCGACCTTGCGGGCGTGCGTCTCGTCGTTGATGCCGGTGCCGCGCCCGGTGACGTCCGCCGGGTCGACCCCGGTGAACACCGAGATCAGGGCCGCGGACACCGTCGTGTTCGCGATGCCCATCTCACCGGTGAGCAGCGCCTTGTTGCCCGCCGCGACCAGGTCACGGGCGGTCTCGATGCCCACCTCGATAGCGGCCACGGCCTCCTCGCGGGTCATCGCGGGGCCCACCGACAGGTCGGCGGTGCCGGGGCGGACCTTGCGCGGGAGCAGTCCCGGGGTCGCGGGGAGGTCCCCGGCGACGCCCACGTCGATCACGCAGACCTCGGCGCCCACCTGGTTCGCGAAGGCGTTGCAGACGGCCCCGCCCCCCAGGAAGTTGGCGACCATCTGCAGGGTGACCTCCTGCGGCCACGGGGTGACGCCCTGGGCGTGCACTCCGTGGTCACCGGCGAAGATCGCGACGGCGGCGGGTTCCGGGATCGGCGGCGGGCAGACCCGGGAGAGGCCGCTGAGCTGCGCGGAGATGATTTCGAGCATGCCCAGGGCCCCGGCGGGCTTGGTCATGCGCTTCTGGCGCTCCCACGCCTCGCCGAGCGCCTTCGCGTCGAGCGGGCGGATGCTCGCGACCGTCTCGGAGAGCAGGTCGTGCGGCTCCTCGCCGGGCAGCGCGCGGCGCCCGTACGTCTCCTCGTGGACCACCCAGGACAGCGGACGCCGCTTGGACCAGCCCGCCTGCATCAGCTCGGGCTCTTGGGGGAACTCGTCGACGTACCCGACGCACAGGTAGGCCACGACCTCCAGGTGCTCGGGCAGGCCCAGCTCGCGGACCATCTCGCGCTCGTCGAAGAAACTGACCCAGCCGACGCCGAGGCCTTCGGCACGGGCGGCGAGCCAGAGGTTCTCCACGGCGAGCGCGGAGGAGTACGGGGCCATCTGCGGCTGGGTGTGCCTGCCGAGGGTGTGGCGGCCGCCGCGGGTGGGGTCCGCGGTGACGACGATGTTCACCGGGGTGTCGAGGATCGACTCGATCTTCAGTTCCTTGAACTGCTTCGCCCGGCCCTTGGGCAGCGACTTGGCGTACGCCTCGCGCTGCCGCTGTGCCAGCTCGTGCATCGTCCGGCGGGTCTCGGCCGAGCGGATGACGACGAAGTCCCAGGGCTGGGAGTGCCCGACGCTGGGCGCGGTGTGCGCGGCTTCGAGGACGCGGAGCAGGACCTCGTGCGGGATGGGGTCGGTGCGGAAGCCGTTGCGGATGTCGCGGCGTTCGCGCATGACGCGCAGGACCGCTTCGCGCTCCGCGTCGTCGTAGCCGGGGGCGGGCGCGCCGCGCTCCGCGGGCACGCTGTCCTCGGCCTCGGCGGGCTCAGCGGGCTGCTCGGCCGCGGCGGGCTCGACGAACACCTCGGGCCGCGCCTCGGCGGGCTCGGGCCGCGGCTCGGGCTCGACGGCGGCGGCCACCGGCTCGGGGGCCTGCTCGGCGGGGGGCCCGGCCACGGGCGGGACGGCCACGACGGGCTCGGCCTGCGGCTCGACGGCGGCGTCGGCGGGCGTTTCGACCGGTACGACGATCAGCGGCACGGGGTCGGCGGCCCGCACCACCGCTTCCGCGGGCGCGGCGGCCACGGCCGGCTCGGCGACGGGTTCCACGAACGACTCCGGCGCGGCCAGCACCACGGGCTCCGGCGCGGGCTCGGGATCGGGACCGGGCTGCGGCTCGGGCGCGGCCGCGATCACCGGCTCCGCCGTCCACGGGGTACCGGCCTGGAGCGGGACCTCGCCGAGCTGCGGGCCGGGGGCCGCGACGGGCTCCGCGGGCGGGGCGTCCAGGTACTCGGGGGCCCCGGCCACCTGGACCGGCGGCGCGGGGGCTTCTGCGGCGGCCTCGGCCGCGACCTCGGCCTCGACGGGTGCCGCGGCGACCGGCTCGGCCACCGGCTCCACCAGGGGCTGGGCCACGGACTGTGCCACGGGCTGAGCCACGGGCTCCGTCACCGCCTGGACCGGTGCCTCGACCGGCGCTTCGGCGGGCGTCTCGACCGGATCGGCGACCGGAACGGGGGCCTCCGACACGACGGGCGCCTCCACTGGCGCCTCCACCGGCGCTTCCACGGCGGCCTCGGCCGGAGCCGGGGCCTCCGCGACGACCGGCACCTCCATCGCGACCGGAGCCTCGACGGCCACAGGAGCGGCCACAGGAGCGGCCACGGGAGCGGGAGCCGCAGCCTGCGCCGGAACCGGCGCCGGGGCGGCCTGGACGGCGGCGGGCGGGGCCGGGGCCACGGGAGCCACCGGGGTCACCGGCGCGGCCGGGCCCCGGTCGGCGAGGGACCGTACGAGGCCACCGGAGGCGTCCGGAACCGGGGGGCCCATGTGGAGCGGGCGCCGGGCCGGGGTCGCCGGAGGCGCCACGGCGGTCGGGGGCGCGACGGGCGCGGCCGCCGGGGGCGGCAGCAGGCCGCCGAGGTCGAGGGCGCCGGAATCGCGCCCGCCCGCCTCGTGGGCGCCGTGCGTGTAGGAGCCGGTGTCGGTGACCACGGCGGCGGTGGCGAAGCCCGTGTCGGTGAAGCCCGTGACGGTGAAACCGGTATCGGTGAACCCGTTGGCCGCGGGCTCGCCGTAGTAGCCGTCGGCGTAACCGCCCTCCACGGCGAAGACCGGTGCCGGGGGAACCACCTGCGGGTCGCTCCAGGCGCCCTGGCCGCTGGGCATCAGCAACAGGTCGTCGTCCTCGGCGGGGTTGTCCACCAGGTCCTGGAAGGCGTACCCGCTCGGAGCCTGCAGCGGGGCGGGCAGCGGATCATGGAGCGGATCCGGAGCCTGAGCCTGCGACGGGACCGGCGCGGGGATGCCGTGCTGATCCACCATGCCCGCGTTGTCCGGGTGGCCCTCGCCCGGAACCTGGCCGGTGTCAGTCATGCGTACCCCTCGCCCATCGGTGTTGCTGCTTCGATCGCCCGGCGCCCGTATGACCAACGAGCGTGGCCGCCGTGCGGCACGAGCCCCTTCGGGCACGCCAGCGCGGACAACCACTAAGCATTGTCGCGCCCGTTCGCCACCCTGGTGGCCGAATCCGCCACGGTCTGCTGTGGACTGCGCCACGTCGCGCCGCCTGTGGTGCCGCCGTGCCCGGAGTGTCAGGGCAGGTCGACGATCGGCCAGCCTACCCCGCGGGCTGTGCCGGACGGTGGACGGGGCGTTCGGCCGCGATCAGGAAGACCACGGAGCGTTCCTGCTCGCGCCAGGTCCGGGTGTCCATGCCCACGGACTGGAGGAGCGCGCACTCGACGGTGTAGCCGCGTTCGGTCAGCGCGACGCCGATCGCCTCCGCCTGGTCGCGGGTGGAGGCGTGGGTGACGATCCGTTCGGGGCGGCGGTCCGCGCAGGCCTCGACGACGGGGACTCCCCCGCCGCCGATGCGGATGACATCGGGTTCCGGCAGGTTTTCGAGTACGTGGGGTGCGCGGCCGGTGACGGCCTGGAGGAGGACGCCCCGGCGGCGGGCGGCGACCTCGATGCGGTCGCAGGCGCGCGGGTCGGCGTCGACGGCGATGACGGCCGCGCCGAAGGCGGCCGCGTCCACGGCGAGTGCGCCGGATCCGGCGCCGATGTCCCAGACGAGGTCGCCGGTACGGGGGCCGAGGCGGGCCAGCTGGGCGGCGCGCAGCAGCGCCGACTCCCCCTCCTTGGTGGCGGCCCCGGCGAGGATCTCGGGGTGGTGGTCGGGGTGGGCCCAGCCGCGGGCGCCCTCGGCGGCCACGGCGACGGCGGTGGGCCGGCCCATGAGCCAGCCCGGGTCGGCGGAGACCGGTCCCCCGCCGCCGACGACGATCACGACGTTGGGGTCGCGCCAACTGTGGTCGGCGGCCCGGTCGGAGGTCAGGACGGTGACGCGTTCCTTGTCGGTGCCGAGTTCCTCGCAGATGACGAAGGTGCGGTGAACGCCTTCAAGCAGCAGGGCGAGTTCGGCGGGGCCCGCGCCGGGCGAGGTGAGGACGGCGACCTTGGTGTGGGCGCGGCAGACGTTGACGGCGCGGCGCAGGGTGCGGCGCTGGGCCACGACGACCTGGGCGTCGTCCCAGGGCATGCCCGCGCGGGCGAAGGCGGCGGCCACGGAGGAGACGGCGGGCACGACTTCGACCTCGAGGCCGTGTTCGGGGGCGCGCAGGGCCCGTACGACGCCGAAGAAGCCGGGGTCGCCGTCGGCGAGGACGACGGCGGTGCCGCGGTGTCCGGCGATCCGGCGGGCGGCGAGGCCGAGGCTGCCGAGGCGTACGCGTTCGGCGCCGGGCGGTACTTCGGGGAGGGCCAGGTGGTGGCCCGCTCCGGCCACGAGGGTGGCGGCGGAGAGCGCCGACCGGGCGGCCGCGGTCAGCGGCGAGCCGTCCCATCCGATCACCGTGACCCGGTCGGCCATCGTCGTCGGTCTCCCTGGTGTGGGTGGGGGTGCGGGGTCGTCCCGGCGGTGTGGGCGGGCACGGTGAGACTACCTGGTGAGCGGGGCGGGCCGGGGTCAGGTCCGGTCGGCCCCGGCGGCGTGGCCGTGCACGGCCGGCCGCTGGTCGTGCGCGGCGTCGTCCGGGGAGGTGTCCGGTGCGGCCTTCGCGGGCTCGTTCACCGGCTCGTTCACCGGCTCGCGCACGGGATCGCGCACGGGATCGCGCACGGGATCGCGCACGGGATCGACCACCGGTTCGTCCACGACGTGGAACTCTCCGTAGCCGTCGAGCACGTCGAGGTCGTCGAGGTCCTCGGGGACCAGGCCCCAGACGAGCAGGTCGGTGCGGGTGTCGGCCCATCTGCCGTCGGGCATCTGGGTGCGCACTATCCACGCGTTGCGCAGCACGCCCTCGCTGATGCAGCCGATCTTCTGGGCCACCTGCTGGGCGGCGGTGTTGTCGGCGGCCGTCCGCAGTTCGAGGCGCTCGAAGCCGTGGTCGCGGAAGAGCCAATGGGCGACGGCGAGCGTGGACTCGCAGGCGTAGCCCTCGCCGCGGGCCCAGGGGGCGGTGACGTAGTCCATTTCGACGCTCAGGCAGCGCCAGTCGGTGTTGCGGACGTGGACGGCGCCGACCAGGCGGTGGGTGAGGAACTCGGTGACGGCGAAGATGATGCCCCGGCCCCCGGTGCGTACGGCGTGGGCGTCGCGGGTGGCCCACGCGTGGGCGTCGGCGCGGGTGTAGGGGTGCGGGGCGCGGGTCCAGGCGGTGATGAGTTCGTCGTTCATCATCGCGGTGAGCGCGCTGACGTCCTCTTCCTCGAAGGGGCGCAGCACCAGCCGGTCCGTGCTGATGGAGACGTCCGGGAAGGTGGTAGTCATGCGCAGCTCCATGCCTGAGACCGTGGCCGTAGGGCCCCAGCATGCAGTATCGGTCCGGCAGCGCGCAGGGCCGGGCTGCCCGGAAGCGGGCAGGTCGTGGCGGTGTGCGGGCAGCGGCGCGGCCCCGCGCGCCCGGGAGGGGGCGTGCGGGGCCGGGGCGGCGTCACCGGGCCCGGAGGGAACCTGGCACGGAGCCTGGAGGGAACCCGGAACGGGACGGAAGGGGACGGGAGGGGACGGGTCAGGAAGCGGGGGTGCCGAAGGCCGGGATGACCGAGCCCTGGTACTTGTCCTCGATGAACTTCTTGACCTCGTCGGAGTTCAGGAGCTTGGCGAGCTTCTGGATCCGGGGGTCGTTCTGCTTGCCGTCCTTCACCGCGAGGAGGTTGGCGTACGGGTTGCCCTCGGCCTTCTCGAGGACGAGCGCGTCCTTTGCGGGCACCAGCTTGGCCTCGATGGCGTAGTTGCCGTTGATGACGGCGGCGTCCACGTCGTTCAGGGCCCGCGGGACCGTGGCGGCCTCCAGCTCCTTGAACTCCAGACCCTTCTTGTCGGTGATGTCGGCCAGCTTGGCGCCGGTGCCGACACCTTCCTTGAGGGTGATGAGCTTGTTGGCGGCGAGCAGCTGGAGCGCGCGGCCCTCGTTGGTGGGGTCGTTCGGGACGGCGACGGTCTGGCCGGCCTTGATGTCCGTGAGGGACGTGACCTTCTTGGAGTAGAGGCCCAGCGGCTCCAGGTGGACGTTGACCACCGGGACGATGTGGGTGTGGTTCTTCTTGTTGAAGTCGTCCAGGTACGGCTTGTGCTGGAAGAAGTTCGCGTCGACTTGGCCCTGCTCGGTGGCGGTGTTGGGCAGGACGTAGTCGGTGAACTCCTTGACCTCCAGCTTGAGGCCTTCCTTCGCCGCCAGCTTGTCCTTGACGAAGTTCAGGATGTCGGCGTGCGGGCTCGGGGAGGCCGCGATGACGAGGGGCTTGCTCTCGTCGGTCTTGCCGCCGTCGGACGAGGCGGAGGACGGGTCCGAGGAGGTGCCGCAGGCGGTGAGGCCGAGGGCGAGCGCCGCGGTGGTGGCGGCGAGGGCGGTGGACTTGATGGAGGTGCGCACGAAGAGTGCCTCTTTCCTGGTGGTGCGGATAACGCCCGAGCACGACGAGTGCGGGCTGTGGGAGGAGAGAAAGTCTGTGGGGGGGGCCGTGCCCCGGTCAGGCTGTCCGGCCGCGGCGGGCGAGCAGGCGTACCACGCCGTCACCGAGCAGCTGGATCACCGTGACGATGGCGATCAGGACGATGACGGTGGCGACCATGAAGCCGGTCTCGAAGCGCTGGAAGCCGTAGGTGATGGCCTTGGAGCCGAGGCCTTCGCCGCCGACCGCGCCCGCCATCGCGGAGTAGCCGACCAGGGTGATCACGGTGGTGGTGACGGCGGCGATCAGCGAGGGCAGGGCCTGCGGGAGGAGGACCTTGCCGACCAGGGTGGGGATGCCGCCGCCCATGGATTCGACGGCCTCGATCAGGCCCCGGTCCACTTCGCGCACGGCGGTCTCGACGAGCCGGGCGAAGAAGGGGATGGCGCCGATGGCCAGCGGGACGATCATGGCGGTGGGGCCGATGAAGGTGCCGACGACGGCGGTGGTCACCGGGATCAGGAAGATCAGCAGGATGATGAACGGCAGCGAGCGGCCGATGTTCACGATCACGCCGATGACCTTGTTGACCGCCTGGTTCTGGAGCAGGCCGCCCGTGTCGGTGAGGACCAGCAGGATGCCGAGGGGCAGTCCGCCGAGGACGGTGACCAGGGTGGACCACAGGACCATGTAGAGGGTGTCGTACGTGCCCTGCGTGAGCAGCGGCTCCATCTCGGACCAGGTCACTTGGCACCATCCTTGACCAGCTCGGCCAGCTCTGTGTCGGCGTCGACCACGTCGACCTGGAGGCCCTGCTCGCGCAGGAAGCCGACGGGGACGACGTTGTCCTCGTAGCGGCCGGGCAGTTCGATCCGCATCCGGCCGACCTGGCGGCCGCCGATGGTGTCCATGGCGGCGCCGAGGATCGATATGTCGATGTTGTAGGTACGGGCCAGCTGGGAGATGACCGGCCGGGTGGCGCTCTCGCCGTGGAAGGTGACGTCGATGACCGTCTGCTCGGCGGTGGTGGCGGAGCCGGTCAGCGGGAACAGTTCGTGGGCGAGTTCGGAGCCAGGGGTGGCCAGCAGCTCGGGGACGGTCCCGGACTCGATGATCCGGCCGTTCTTCATCAGGGCGGCGGAGTCGCAGACGGACTTCACGACGTCCATCTCGTGCGTGATGAGCAGGACGGTCAGGCCGAGCTGCCGGTTGAGGTCGCGCAGCAGCTGGAGGATCGAGCGGGTGGTCTCGGGGTCCAGGGCGCTGGTGGCCTCGTCGGAGAGGAGCACCTTGGGTTCGCCGGCCAGGGCGCGGGCGATGCCGACGCGCTGCTTCTGGCCGCCGGAGAGCTGACCGGGGTAGGCCTTGGCCTTGTCGGCGAGGCCGACGAGGTCGAGGAGTTCGAGGGCCTTGCGGGAGCGCTCGCGGCCGGAGACCCCGAGGATCTCCAGGGGCAACTCGATGTTGCCCTGCACGGTGCGCGAGGACAGCAGGTTGAAGTGCTGGAAGACCATCCCGATGCGGCTGCGGGCCTCGCGGAGTTCCTTGCCCGCGCGGCGGCCGCGGCCGGCCAGCGCGGTGAGGTCGACGCCGTCGACGCTGACGGTGCCGGTGGTGGGGCGCTCCAGCAGGTTCACGCAGCGGATGAGGGAGGACTTTCCGGCGCCGCTCTGGCCGATGACTCCGTAGACCTCGCCCTCGCGGACGTGGAGATCGACGCCGTCCAGGGCGGTGACCTCGCGGCCACGGGACTGGTAGACCTTCGTGAGGCCCGATGTGGTGATCACAGGAATTCCGTCGCTGTCGAGTGCACGGCATGGCAGACCGGGCACGGGGCAATCATCTGGGGACGCGATACGGGACGAACCGGAACGAAAAGGCGGTTCGACGCCGGGCGTGAGGCAGGAGTGGTCCGGGCGGCGGCGTTATCGCTGACGCGCGGCGGACGGACTCGGCCGATCTCGCTTCGGGGCGCGAGGCTCAGTGAAAGGGGCCCTCAGAAGGCGCGCATTCGACACATACAACGAGCACCGGGCGTCATGGTCGCCTCGGTCGCAAGGGTGCGGCTGCTCGTCGTGGTCATGGACCCAGTAAACCAGACGTATCCCTTGACCGATCAACGATGTCCGGATAGCGGACGGATTCCGACCACCATCCGGACACCGCCGAGGTGCGGCGGGGTGGGGTCAGCCGTCCGTCGCGATCACCATGCCCTCGGCGCCCACCTGCACGGACACCGCCGAGAGGCCCCGGACCACCACTTCGGCGACCAGCTCCGCCGCCAGTGCGTTGTGGTCAAGGCCACGGTCCGCATCCCGGCCGCACGGCCCGCCGCCACACCCGCCGGGGCGTCCTCGAAGACCACGCCGCGGGCCGGGTCCACGCCCAGCCGGGCGGCGGCGAGCAGGAACGGCCCGGGGTCGGACCTGCTCCGCGCGATGTCTCCTCGGACAGCGGGGCTTCGGCGTGCGGCCTCACGTCTTGCGGGAAGCCAGGGGCCACGGGCCAGGGGCCAGGGGCGAGCGCATCGGGCCCTTCGGCCCGTAATACCCTCGCAGCATGCTCGACGCCCTGACGGTCGCCATCGGCGTGGCCGCACTCGCCCTCGCCGCCTGGTGCGGATTCGCCGCCTGGCGGGACCAGCCGACCAAGGACTGGCACTTCGCCGGGATGGGCCTGGTCACCCTGCTGGTCCTGGCCCAGCTGGTGGTCGGACTGGTCCTGCTCGCCCGGGGCGAGCAGCCGCACGACGGCAAGGTGCTCTTCGTGGCGTACCTCGTCGGCGCCTTCGCGGCGGTCCCGGCGGCCGGGTTCCTCTCGCTGACCGAACGCACCAAGTGGGGTTCGGTGACGGTGGCCGCGGGCGCGGTCGTCCTGGCCGTGCTCGAAGTACGGCTCTACGACATCTGGGGTGGCACCGGTGCCTGATACGGACGCTGACACGAACGCGGGCACGAACGCGGGCACGAACGCGGGCACGAACGCCGACACGGCCGAGGACGCGCGGGCTCCCGCGGGGCGCACGAAGCTGGTCTCCGGACCGGGGGTGCTGCTGGTCTGGCTGTACGGGGTGATCACGGTCGGCGCGGTCTCGCGCTCGGCCTACCAGATCTCCACCGAGTTCGACCGGGCCCCGCTGCCCTACGCGCTGAGCGGGGTGGCCGCGCTCGTGTACGCCTTCATCACGTACTCGCTGGTGCGCGGCGGGGAGACGGCCCGCAAGGCGGCGCGGATCTGCTGCGCCGCCGAGCTGACCGGCGTGCTCTCGGTCGGGACCTGGACCGTGGTGCGGCCCGACGCGTTCCCCGACGCGACGGTGTGGTCGCAGTTCGGGATGGGGTACCTCTTCATCCCGGTGATCCTGCCGATCACCGGGATGCTCTGGCTGCGTACGAAGCGCGGTCAGTGAGGCGTTCGCGGGTGGTTCGGGGCGCTCCGGGCGGTAGCGGCCCGGGTCAGGCGCTGACGGCGTACTCGGTGGCTTCCTTCTCCAGCATGATCAGCTCCACGCCGTCGGAGGCGGTCCGGCCGCCGACCGCCACGTAGCCCGCCTTGCGGTACATCCGCAGGTTGGACTCGCTCTTGCGGCCGGTGAAGAGCCTGAATCGGGCGGCCTTGGGGCCGTCGGCGAGGGCTTCCTCCACGCTGCGCAGCAGGCGGGTGCCCAGTCCGTGGCCCTGGAGCCGCGGGTGGACGCAGAGCTTGGCGATCTTGCCGGCGCCGTCCTCGTCGGTGCTGCCGCGCACCGTTCCGACCACCTCGCCACCGAGCCGGGCGACCAGCACGATGTCGGCGGCCAGCTCGCCCTTGAGGGAGTCCAGGGACTGGGTGAGGGGCTGGATCAGGTAGTTGCCGTACAGCTCGGCCTCGCGCTGGAAGCACAGGTACTGCAGTTTGAAGATCTGCTCCGCGTCCTCGGCAGCTGCCGCCGAAATGGTCACGCTCATGCCCATGTGCGCATGCCTCCCGCTCACCTGGTAGCCCACTGGTCTACCGCTCCTTTCCCCGCAGGCCAGGAGCCTCAACCTCTGCAGCCAGCATTCTGCGCAGACATCCCAGGCATCGGGAACGCACGGGTCCCAAACTTCCTTGTGAGATACCCAACTCTCCTGCGATTTCACGGTAAGTGAGGTCCCTGGGCGACAGAAACGCATTCATGAGTTCCGGGCAGCGTCCGGGCAACCGGGCGACCGCCGACCGGACGGCCCGGCCCTGCTCCCGGTGCAGCAGCTCGTCCTCGGGCCCGTGTGCGGGCGTGTCGTCGGCGCATCCCGAGGATCCTGCGTACGGGACTTCGCGCCGCGCGCGGCGACGGGCCCGGCGGGCCTCGGCGCGTACGGCGCGGCGCAGCCAGCGCGCGGGTTCTGCGGGCGTCGGCCCGTGCTGGTCCCGCTCCAGCAGCCGCACCCACACGGCCTGTTCGAGATCGGCCGGATCCATGCCTGCGAGCGGTGCTTCGGCGGCGGCCTCCGCCGAGAGCAGTGGGCCGAGTTCCTTGAGCAGATCCATGCCGGGCGGGACGCGCGGACCGCGCCCCGTGGTTTCGCCGCCGGACGCGGAACACCCGTACGAGAAGATCCCGCCGCCCGTTGACGAGCGCGGCTCAGCGGGGGCGGCGGCCCGGGCGGAAGTCCTCGGCCGCGAGCAGCGCGGTGTCGGCGTTGTCGGTGAAGACCGCGTCGATGCCGAGTCCGAAGTAGGTCCGGAAGGCGCCGAAGGCGTCCCCGTACGCGTTGGGGTCGGTGCCCTTGCGGTACTCGGCGGGCAGGAAGATGTTCTCGTTGCGCGCGGTGTAGGGGTGCAGGATCAGGCCCCGCGCGTGGGCGTCGCGCACCAGGGTGGTCGGCGTACCGAGCTTCCCGGCCGCGTCGCGCGGCACGACCAGGTCCATGGTCGGGCCGATGGCCTGCGCGTATCCGGCGATCCACGTCAGGCCCTCGGGCGTGACCAGGTCGGCGACCGTGCGCGGGTCCTTGGCCAGCTCGAAGTCCCAGGGGCGGGTGTTCGCGGCGCCGAGCAGGACCACACGGGGCGCGGAGACCAGCTTGGCGAGGCGCTGGATGCTGGAAGGTTCGAAGGACTGGAGGAAGAGGGCCGAGTTCCGCCGGTCGCGGCCGTAGCGGCGCAGCAGTTTCGCGAGCGGCTCCTCCAGGCCGAGCCCCAGGGCGCGGAAGTAGCTGGGGTGCTTGGTCTCGACGTGCAGCCAGACCCGCTTGCCGCGTCGCTTGCCCTCGCGGTCGGCCCAGCGCAGCACCTCTTCGAAGGTGGGGATCTCCCAGCGGCCGTCGTAGAGGGTGTTGCGCTGGCGGACGGCGGGGATACGCTCCTTCGCCCGCAGGGTCTTCAGTTCGGCGAGGGTGAAGTCCTCGGTGAACCAGCCGGTGAGGGCGACCCCGTCGACCGACTTGGTGGTGCGCCGGGAGGCGAACTCGGGGTGGTCGCCGACGTCGGTGGTGCCGCCGATCTCGTTCTCGTGGCGGCAGACGAGGTGGCCGTCCCGGGTGGGGACGACGTCCTGCTCGATGACGTCCGCGCCCAGGTCGAGGGCCAGCTGGTAGGAGCCGAAGGTGTGTTCGGGCCGGTAGCCGCTGGCCCCCCGGTGGCCGATGACCGTCGGATAGGGAAGGTTCCGGTAGTCCCCGGCGTCGCCCCGGCCCTGGGCCTCGTACGACGGCTCGCCGTACGCCTGCGTGCCGGTCGCCGCGGCGCCCGCCGTCCGCGCGTCGGCCGCCGATGCCCGGCCCGCACCCAGCCCCCACGCACCGCCGCCCGCCGCCACGACGGCCGCCCCCAGTACCGCGCGCCTGCCTGCCCCGCCCTGCGTCATGAATGCCCCTCATCCCGTTCGGAAATCCAGCCCGGGCCGCCCGGAGCCCCCGGTGCGGCCGGTGCGGCCGTCTTGGACCGGCCGGGGCCGGTGGGCCCGGGATCGCCGGGCCGTCGGTCCCGATCGGCGGACCGATCGTAGGCAGCGGCCTGTGTCGGGCGGGCGTTCCGGGGCGGGACTGCGGGGAAACATGGCGCAAACGTGCGTCAACTTTGCGTATAGGCCCCGCGAACCCGATGTGCGATCAGAGGGGACCCGCGAGTATCGTCCTCACCTGCACTGAGCATGCGCGGTGCTGAAGACGCATTCGATGCCGGAGGGCCCACGTTGTCCCGTATTGCGCTCATCAAAGCCACTGTCGGACCGGTCATGCGGATGATGTTCCGCACCCGTGTCGAGGGCGCCGAGAACATTCCGGGTACCGGGCCGGTCATCCTCGCGGGCAACCACCTGACCTTCATCGATTCGATGATCCTGCCCCTGGTGTGCGACCGCCAGGTGCACTTCATCGGCAAGGACGAGTACGTCACGGGCAAGGGCCTCAAGGGCCGCGCCATGGCCTGGTTCTTCACCGGCTCCGGCATGGTCCCGGTGGACCGCGACGGCGCCAACGGCGGCGTCGCCGCCTTGATGACCGGTCGACGGATCCTCGAAGAGGGCAAGATCTTCGGCATCTACCCGGAGGGCACCCGCTCCCCCGACGGCAGGCTCTACCGCGGCCGCACCGGCATCGCCCGGCTGACCCTGATGACCGGCGCCCCCGTGGTCCCGTTCGCGATGATCGGCACCGACAAGCTCCAGCCCGGCGGCAAGGGCATGCCCCGCCCGGGCCGGGTCACCGTGCGCTTCGGCGAGCCGATGGAGTTCTCCCGCTACGAGGGCATGAACCGCGACCGCTACATGCTGCGCGCGGTCACCGACTCCGTGATGACCGAGGTCATGCGGCTCTCGGGCCAGGAGTACGTCGACATGTACGCGACCAAGGCCAAGGCCGCCTGAGCCTGCGGGACGCACGGGGCCTGCGGGACGCACGGGTCCAACGGGGCCTACCTGCCGCTACTGCCTGCTCAGGGAGCGGCTTACACCCGCCGCGGTGGTCGTCGCGAGCACCCAGCCGGTCACGATCAGCACGTACGACAGCCACTGGTACCACCCGCGCGGCCCGAAGGCCTCCTCCTGGCCGAAGCCGATGATCGGCAGCATCAGGTCGAGGGTGTAGAAGACCGGGTTGAACTCGGGGGCCTCGCCCGCCTTGAGCGGTGCCGGTGGCCGCAGGCCGTAGGCGAGGGCCCCGGTGCACAGCAGCGCCGCCAGCCAGCCCGCCGCGCGCAGCGGCCGGAAGCCGTAGCCGACGGTCACGTCCTGGAGCAGCCCCCACAGGCGGGCGTGCCGGGGCAGGGTCAGCCGGTGGCGGCGCAGTTTCGCGAGCTGCACGGTGCGGGCCGCCGCCTCGTCGCCCGCGGCGCGGTAGGAGGCGGCGAGCTGCTCGTAGGCGTGGGGCAGGTACCCGGCCTCGTCCCGGTCCAGCACGGGCAGCCGCTGTTCGGCGGGCAGGTGCGGGCGCAGCGACCGGTAGGTCAGCCCGTCGAGGCGGACCTGCTCGGGCCAGCCACCGGGCTCCACGTGGAGCAGGTCGAACTGGGAGCGCCGCAGGTTCACATCGCCCTGGACGGTCTCGCAGGCGCGCAGCCAGACCTCGCCGATCACGCAGCTGGAGGCGCGCAGGGCGGTTCCGCCGGGGTTGACCAAACGGGCCCGGGCCAGGTCCAGTTGGCGTGGTATCCGGGCGCCGGAGAGGTTGACCCGGCCCTCGGCGCGCAGGCCGCGGGCGCGGACGTCGGTGCCGACGGAGAGGGTTTCGGCGTGCAGGGCGTCGCCGCCGGGGTTGAGCAGCCGGGCGTCGTCCAGGTTGATCTGGCCGCCGACGGTGGCTCCGTTGACGCGGGTCTGTCCGTAGACGGTGAGGCCGGTGGCGATGACGTCGGTGCCGATGTCGGCGTGGTTGAACCGGAGCGGGGGTTCCGCGGCCTCGACGGCCGCGGCGGGATCCGTACCGGGGGCGGGCGGGGTCCCGATGACGGCGCCGCCGAGGAAGAGACCGCCCGCGACGCGGGCTCCGGCGAGCCGGACGGGTCCGCTGATCCGGCAGCAGGACAGCCGCAGGACCACGTCGACGCTGACGGTGGAGGCGGTGAGCCCGGGCAGGGCCGAGTCGCTCAGGACGAGCGCCCGCAACTGGGCGCCGTACAGAAGGGGTGCACGTTCGAACCAGCAGCCGCGGAGCCGGATGGCGTGCTCGACGACGGCGTACTTCAGGTTCAGCTTGCCGGTGACCCGGACACCTTTGAGGTTGAGTCCGGCGACCTGGCCCTCGGCCGGGGAGCCGCTCAGCAGCAGGGCGGTGAGCACGTCGGCCCGTACCGTCCGCTGCGGACCCCAGCCCGCGCCGTCGACGGCCCGCTCGTCCGGGCCTTCGCTGAAGTCGACGCGTTCACCGCGCGGGAAGGCGTCCCACACACGGCGTTCGGCCGGGGTCAGTTCGGTGATCTCCATCGCGGGGATGGTGTCCCGCGGGCCGACGCGCTGTCAACCACGGTCGGGACAGCACCCGTTGGGACATCACCCGGGGCGCGGAAGGGGACACCGGCGGGGACCGGGCGGGGACACCGCCCGCGCGGACATCACCCGTCGGGGACCGGGCGGGGTCAGTGCTCGATGCCGTCCTGGAGTTCCTGGCCCTTGAGCAGGAACCACGCCGCGGCGGCGGTGGCGAGGAGGACGGCCGCGCCGACGCCCGCGGCGAGCCGCAGCCCGTCGACGAAGGCCTCCTGGGCGGCGCCCACCATCACCTGCGCGGTGTGCGGGTCCAGGGACCTGGCCGCGTCGACGGCCCCGCCGAGCGATTCGTGCGCGGCGTCGGCGAGCGGTCCGGGGACGGAGGCGGGCGCGGTGAAGCTCTGATAGACGCCGGTGACGATGGAGCCGAGCAGGGCGATGCCGAGGGCCGCGCCGAGTTCGTACGCCGTCTCGGACACGGCGGAGGCCGAACCGGCCTGCTCCTTCGGCACGCTGGAGAGGATCACGTCCGCGGTGACGGTGAAGGAGAAGCCGGCGCCGAGGCCGACGACGAGCAGGGCCGCGCCGAGCAGCGGGTAGCCGGTCTCCTTGCTGATGACGGTGAGGACGCCCAGCGCCAGTCCGATCGCGGCGAGACCGCCGGTCACGATGACGCGTACGGAGTACTTGCGCGCGAACCGGCCCGCGAGCAGGCCGGTGACCACCGCGCCGACGGCGGCGGGCAGTTCGGCCAGGCCCGCCTCCAGCGGTTCGCGGCCCTGGACGAGCTGGAGGAACTGGGAGAGGAAGAAGACCAGTCCGGAGAGCCCGAAGACGGTGAGCAGGTCGGCGAGGACCGCGCCGGAGAAGCCGCGGTGCTTGAACAGCTTCATGTCGAGCAGCGGGGCGGTCAGGGTGTGCTGGCGGCGTACGAAGGCGTAGAGCATCGCGGCGCCGAGGAGCGCGGCCGTCCAGACCTCCCAGGACAGTCCGTGGGTGGCGACCTGCTTGACGGCGTAGACGATGCCGATGATGCCGAAGAGGGAGAGGGCGACGCTCAGGAGGTCCCAGGGGCCCGAGACCGGGTTCTTCGACTCGGGCAGGAGCTTGATTCCGACGACGACCAGAATGATCATGACGGGAAGGTTGATGAGGAAGACCGAGCCCCACCAGAAGTGCTGGAGGAGGGCTCCGCCGACCACCGGGCCGACGGCCGCGCCGGCCGAGGCGGTCGCGCCCCAGATGCCGATGGCGAGGCTGCGCTCCTTGGGGTCGTGGAAGATGTTGCGGATCAGGGCGAGGGTGGAGGGCATCAGGGTGGCGCCCGCGACACCGAGCAGCGCCCGGGCCAGGATCATCAGCGCGGGGCTGGTCGCGTAGGCGTTCAGCACCGAGACGGCGCCGAAGGCCGTGGCGCCCATCAGCAGCAGTTTCTTGCGGCCGATGCGGTCACCGAGGGAGCCCATGGAGACGAGCAGACCGGCGATGACGAAGGAGTAGACGTCGCCGATCCACAGCAGCTGGGTGCCGGACGGCTTGAGGTCCTCACTCAGGGCGGGGGTGGCGAGACCGAGTACGGTGGCATCGACCGCGACCAGCAGGACGGCCAGCACGAGCACGGAGAGCGCGATCCAGCGCCCGGGGCTCCTGCCGTCCTCCGTCCCCTCGCGCTTGCGCAGCTCTTCGGTACGGCTCATTTCTCCACACTCCGTCGTGCGCCACCGAGCAGCAACTCGGTGATCATGTACTGAAAGTCCTTGGCGGCCACCCGGCCGTCCATCACGGCCCAGGCGCAGGTGCCGATGAGGCCGTAGAGGGCCTCGGTGAGCCAGGCGGGGCTCAGGTCGATCCGGATGTCGCCCTCCTGCTGGCCGCGCCGGAAGAGCCCGGAGACCCGGGCGTCGAGCCGGGCCCAGCCCTCGTTGATCTGATCGCCCTCGAACAGCTGGTTCTCGGTGACGAGGAAGGCCAGCAGCAGGGCGTTCGGCTCGGCCTCGGCGACCAGGCGCCCCAGGGCCTCGACCGCGCTCCCCTCGTCGAGGCGGGCGTTGTCGAAGGCGACCTCGAACGCGTGGATGCCGAGTTCCTCCAGGGCCCGTACGAGGGCGTCGCGCCCGGCGAAGTGCCGGTGCAGGGTCGCGCGGCCGATGCCCGCCGCGCGGGCGACCTCGTCCATCGTCGCGGTCGATTTGCGGGAGAGCAGGGCCGCCGCGTCGCGCAGCACCTGGTCACGATCCATGGCCATGAGACAACCATAGCCCGAATGAGACGTTCACGTCTCATTTTTATCGCCCATAGGAAGATCGAGACATGACGAAACCGCTCCTGCTGATCGACGTGGACGGCCCGCTGAACCCGTACGCCGCCCAGCGCCAGCGCCGCCCGGAGGGCTACACCACCCACCGGATGCGCCCCACCGGCTGGACGGAGGCCGAGAGCCGCAGACCCCTGCGGGTCTGGCTGAACCACGGCCACGGCGAGCGGCTGCTCGCGCTGGCGCGGACGTACGAACTGGTCTGGGCGACCACCTGGAAGGACGAGGCCAACGACTGGATAGGCCCGCACCTGGGCCTGCCGAGGCTGCCCTTCATCGACTGGCCCCAGAGGCACGGGCACGCGCCGCGCGGGACCTTCTGGAAGACGCAGTACGTCCTGGAATACGCCGCGGACCGGCCCTTCGCCTGGATCGACGACGACATCACGCCGAGGGACCGCGATTACGTCGACGAGCTCCACCCCGCGCACGCCCTGCTGCTCCGCGTGGACGAGCGGATCGGCCTGGTCCGGGCCGACTTCGAGCGACTGGGCGCATGGGCGGATGGATGCGGAAGGTGATTCGATCACCACTACCCGTGTTCGACGACGGCGACCCCGGGCCGGGCAACTCGTCCATCCCCATCCGGGTCAGCAAGGCGGGTCCGAACCAGATCTTCGTGCGCACGGCCACACCGTCCGCCGGCGGCAGCCGCGCCGTCGACGACGACCGGTCGTTCTCGATCACGACCATCTGCCGAGCCCGGACGGCCGCCGACCACCCCCGCGGGCCGTGCGTCAGTTCTTGTGGTTCGCCCAGGCGTGCTGGATCACCAGGTCCGCCTTCAGCTCATTGAGCTGGACGGCGACCGCGCTCGGCGCGGTGCCGCCGCGGCCGTTGCGCGAGGCCAGGGCGCCGGGCACGTTGAGGACCGTACGCACCTCGGGGGTCAGGTGCTCGGAGATCTTCGCGAACTGCTCGTCCGTCAGCTCGTCCAGCTCGATGCCGAGCCCTTCGCACTCCTTGACGCACTCGCCCGCGACCTCGTGGGCCACCCGGAACGGCACGCCCTGACGGACCAGCCACTCCGCGATGTCGGTGGCGAGCGAGAACCCGGCCGGAGCCAGCTCCTCCATCCGCGCCCGGTTGACCGTCAGGGTCGCCATCATGCCGGTGAAGGCGGGCAGCAGGACCTCAAGGGTGTCGCACGAGTCGAAGACCGGCTCCTTGTCCTCCTGGAGGTCCCGGTTGTAGGCCAGCGGCAGCGCCTTGAGCGTGGCCATCAGACCCGTCAGGTTGCCGATCATCCGGCCCGACTTGCCGCGCGCCAGCTCCGCGATGTCCGGGTTCTTCTTCTGCGGCATGATCGAGGAGCCGGTGGAGAACGCGTCGTGCAGGGTGACGAAGGAGAACTCCTTCGTGTTCCAGATGATGATCTCCTCGGCGATCCGGGAGAGGTTGATCCCGATCATCGCCGTGATGAAGGCGAACTCGGCGACGAAGTCCCGCGAGGCCGTGCCGTCGATGGAGTTGCCGACCGAGCCCCGCTCGAAACCGAGGTCGGCGGCGACCTGCTCCGGGTCCAGGCCGAGCGAGGAGCCCGCGAGGGCGCCCGAGCCGTACGGGGAGACCGCGGTCCGGGTGTCCCACTGCCGCAGCCGCTCCGCGTCCCGGGACAGCGACTGCACGTGCGCCAGCATGTGGTGCGCGAACAGCACCGGCTGCGCGTGCTGGAGGTGGGTCCGGCCGGGCATCGCCACGTCGGCGTGCGTCTCGGCGAGGCCCACCAGGGCGTCCTGGAGGTCGGCGACGAGCGATCCGATGATCCGCGCGTGGTCGCGCAGGTACATCCGGAAGAGGGTGGCGACCTGGTCGTTGCGCGAGCGGCCCGCCCGCAGCTTGCCGCCGAGGTCCGGGCCGAGCAGTTCCAGCAGACCGCGCTCCAGGGCGGTGTGCACGTCCTCGTCGGCGATGGTGCCCACCAGGGCGCCCGACTCGACGTCGGCGGCGAGCTGGTCCAGTCCCTGCGCCATGCGCTGGAGTTCGTCGGCCGTGAGCAGGCCCGCCTTGTGCAGGACGCGGGCGTGGGCGCGCGAACCGGCGATGTCGTAGGGCGCGAGACGCCAGTCGAAGTGGACCGACGCGGACAGCTTCGCGAGGGCCTCGGCAGGCCCGTCGGCGAACCGGCCGCCCCAGAGCCGGACGTCACCGTTGTTGCTGCTCACAGCTACTGCTCCTCAAGAGGTGGGTGTACGACGGCCTCCCCGTCGCGGAGGTGCCGGGGAGGCCGTCAAAGCACTGCGCGTACCGCGTACGCGTAACGACTGGACCTCAGGCGAGGTCGCGGCGCGCGGCGATCTTCGAGGACAGGCCGAAGATCTCGATGAAGCCCTGGGCCTTGGACTGGTCGAAGGTGTCGCCCGAGTCGTAGGTCGCGAGGTTGAAGTCGTACAGCGACTCCTCGGACTTTCGGCCGGTGACCACGGCGCGGCCCGCGTGCAGGGTCATCCGGATGTCACCGGTGACGTGCTGGTTGGCCTCGTTGATGAAGCCGTCCAGGGCGCGCTTGAGCGGGGAGAACCACAGGCCGTCGTAGACCATCTCGCCCCAGCGCTGCTCGACCTGCCGCTTGTACCGGGCCAGCTCGCGCTCGACGGTGACGTTCTCCAGCTCTTGGTGGGCGGTGATCAGCGCGATCGCGCCCGGCGCCTCGTAGACCTCACGGGACTTGATGCCCACGAGCCGGTCCTCGACGATGTCGATCCGGCCGACGCCCTGGGCGCCCGCCCGCTCGTTGAGCTGCTGGATGGCCTGGAGCACGGAGACGGGCTTGCCGTCGATGGCGACCGGGACGCCCTCCTTGAAGGAGATGACGACCTCGTCGGCCTCCCGCGGGACGGCCGGGTTCGAGGTGTACTCGTAGATGTCCTCGATCGGCGCGTTCCAGATGTCCTCCAGGAAACCCGTCTCGACCGCGCGCCCGAAGACGTTCTGGTCGATGGAGTACGGGGACTTCTTGGTGGTCGCGATCGGCAGATCGGCCTTCTCGGCGAAGGCGATCGCCTTGTCGCGGGTCATCGCGTAGTCACGGACCGGGGCGATGCACTTGAGGTCGGGGCCTAGGGCGGCGATACCGGCCTCGAAACGGACCTGGTCGTTGCCCTTGCCGGTGCAGCCGTGGGCGACGATCGACGCGTTGTGCTTCTTGGCGGCGGCGACCAGGTGCTTGACGATGGTCGGCCGCGAGAGCGCGGAGACCAGCGGGTAGCGGTCCATGTAGAGGGCGTTGGCCTTGATCGCCGGGAGGCAGTACTCGTCGGCGAACTCGTCCCTGGCGTCCGCGACCTCGGCCTCGACGGCGCCGCAGGCGAGCGCGCGCTTGCGGATGACGTCCAGGTCCTCGCCGCCCTGGCCGACGTCCACGGCGACGGCGATGACCTCGGCGCCCGTCTCCTCGGCGATCCAGCCGATGGCGACGGAGGTGTCCAGGCCGCCCGAGTAGGCGAGTACGACGCGCTCGGTCACGGGTTTCTCCTTACATGGTGCATCTGACGACAGGCATAACTATGCACTACTCCGTATGTTTCGTCAACGAGCCCGGAAATCCGAGCCCCCACCCGGCTCCGCCGCCTAGGGTCGGGGCCATGAGCAGCGGGAGACCCCACCGTCGGTGGGACAAGAAGGCGGGCGGTGGGGCCGCCACCCCTGATCGCCGTCCGCCGCGCGGACGGGATCCACCGGCGGCGGTCGTGCGCGAGGTGCGCCTCGCGCCACCGGACCTGCCCCCCCGCCCGCGACCCGGAGGTCGGCGCCCTGCTGGAGCGCTGTACCGGGCTCTTCGGCGACCACGTCTCGCGCCGGATGCGTTCACACCTCGGACTACCCGTCCGCGCATCGGCCACGGAAGGATACTGACGGCATGGCGACTACGCACGAACACATAGACGGCAGGCTGCGCGCGTTCATCGAGGCCCAGCCGATGTTCTTCACGGCGACCGCGCCGCTGTCCGGCGACGGTCACGTCAACCTCTCCCCCAAGGGCCGGGTGGGCACCCTCGTCGTCATCGACGAGCACACCCTCGCCTACCTGGACTTCGGCGGCAGCGGCGCCGAGACCATCGCCCACGTCCGGGAGAACGGCCGCATCACCCTGATGTGGTGCTCCTTCTCCGGGGCGCCCAACATTGTCCGGGTGCACGGCGAGGGCGAGGCGGTATTCCGCGACGACCCCCGCTGGGGCGAGCTGATCGCCCTGTTCGGCGACGCCGACGGGCCCTCCGCCCGGGCCGTGATCGTCGTGCGGACCCGCCGGATCACCGACGTGTGCGGGTACGCCGTCCCCTTCATGGAGTACCAGGGCGAGCGCACCCTGCACGCGGAGTACTTCGGCCGCAAGAGCGACGAGGAGTTCGCGGAGTACTGCGCGAAGAAGGAATTCATCGGGACCAGCCTGGACGGCCTGCCCGCACTGCCGTTGCCCCTGCCTGCGCGTACGGTCTGACATGTGCTGCGAACCGCCGTCGCCCTCGGCTCACTGATCGTCACTTCCCTGCTGCTGCCCGGCGAGGCGCCACTGCCCGACCGGCTCGCCGACACCGGCGGCGGCAGTCAGCTGATCACCGCCGTCGCGCCCGCGCCGGGTGCCACCACCGGACGGGTGACCTGGTGGGAGCGGCGGGCGGGGCGGTGGACGGCGATGGGCGGCGCGCCCGCCCGGTTCGGCGCGAACGGGCTCACCGAGGGTGCCACCCGGGTCCAGGGCACCAACACGACGCCCACCGGCCTGTACGACCTGCCGTACGCCTTCGGCATCCGGCCCGCGCCGACGGGCACGGCGTACGGGTACCGATCGGTCCGGGAGGGGTCCTGGTGGTGCCAGGACAACTCCTCGGGCGCCTACAACCGCTGGGCGGAGCCGCTGCCCGCCGACTGCGCGCCCGGCGAGGCCGAGCACCTGGTGGACTACCCGGAGCAGTACGCGTACGCCCTGGTCATCGGCTTCAACTACGACCGGCCGGTGCACGGGCGCGGCGCCGGGATCTTCCTGCACGTCAACGGCAAGGGCGCCACGGCGGGTTGCGTCTCGGTGCCCGAGGAGTCGATGCGGGCGATCCTGCGCTGGGCCAGGCCGGAGCGACGCCCGCACATCGCGGTGGGCACGGAGTCGGGGCCGCTCGACGTGACCCGCTACTGACCGGCGGCAGGCCTCGGACGGCCCTCAGAACGCGCCGCCGCTGTCCACCCAGGTGTCGAACTCCACGGGGCTCGGCTCCCGGTGGTCGATCCGGGCCAGCAGCCCCGGGTCCAGGGCGGCGACGTCCGGGTGCGGGGGCAGCGCGGCGCAGTACGCGCGGAACGGGTCGCGCCGCTTCGGCCACACCCGCACCATGACCATGGCCGCGAGCAGCGCCCCGCAGGCGCCGACCGCCACGGCGAGGACGAACGTACCCATCAGCACGATGCCCCGCAGGGTGTCCGGCCGCGACAGCACCACCAGTTGGAAGCTGTACCAGGCGACCACCGCCATGATCAGCAGTATCGCGAGGTCGGCGAGCCGGTCCCGGACCCGGACCTCGGCCAGCCGGGGGTACTTCGCGTCCTCGACGGCGAGGAAGGCCTCGCGGGCCGCGTTCAGTGCCTGGTCACCGGACAGCTCGGCCACAGCGGTGGGCCGGGCCCGGCGGATCAGCGTGGCCAGGACGGCGGCGGGCAGCGGGTGCACCGGCGTCGGGCCGGGCTCCGGCCCCTGGTGCGGGCCCCCGGGGGCCAGGGTCAGCAGGCCCCGTTCGTCGATCTCCACGGAGCCGTCGAGCAGCAACCGGGCGACGGCGGGGCGGTGCGTGTCCGCACCGCGTCCCGCCACGGCCACCGCGTGGTACGGATCGGGCGGGGCGGTGGCCAGCAGTGCGGCGGCGGCCCGGTCTGCCCGGTCCCGTACCCGCCAGAGCACTCCGAGCACGGCGTAACAGGCAAGGGCGACGGCAGCGGCCTCGAACACCGCTGCCCAGAGGGGGTGGTGGCTCATTCCCCCAGGGTCGCCCTCAGCCCTCCTTCTGCGCCAGACGCAGGAGGTGATCGGCGAGCGCCTGGCCGCCCACCGGGTCACGGCTGATCAGCATCAGGGTGTCGTCGCCCGCGATCGTGCCGAGGATGGCCCGGAGTTCGGCCTGGTCGATCGCCGAGGCGAGGAACTGGGCCGCGCCCGGCGGGGTGCGCAGGACCACGAGGTTCGCGGAGGCCTCCGCCGAGATCAGCAGCTCACCGGAGAGGCGCCGCATGCGCTCCTCCTTCGCCGACTCGCCCAGCGGGGCCTGCGGGGTGCGGAATCCGCCCTCGCTCGGCACCGCGTAGATCAGCTCGCCGTTGGTGTTGCGGATCTTCACCGCGCCCAGCTCGTCGAGGTCCCGGGAGAGCGTCGCCTGGGTGACGCTCAGCCCGTCGTCGGCGAGCAGTTTGGCCAGCTGGCTCTGCGAGCGGACCGGCTGCCGGTTGAGGATGTCCACGATCCGGCGGTGGCGGGCGGTTCGGGTCTGCGGAACGGACTGGCCGCTCTGCTCGTGTTCCTGCGCCTGGCTCATCGTCGTCTCATTCTCCGGATCCGTCCCCGTGGGCCGCGTCGAGGATGCCGGGCAGGGCCCGGACGAACGCGTCCGCCTCGGCCTCGGTCAGTACGAACGGCGGCATCAGCCGTACGACGTCGGGGGCGGGCGCGTTGACCAGGAAGCCGGCATCCTGAGCCGCCTTCTGCACCTTCGGTGCGAGGGGCTCGGTCAGCACGATACCCAGCAGGAGGCCGGCGCCGCGGACGTGGGAGACCAGCGGGTGGCCGTTCCCGCCTCCGGCGCTCTCGATTCCGGAGCGCAGCCGCTCGCCGCGCTCCTTGACCTGGCCGAGGAGGCCGTCGGCGGCGATGGTGTCGATCACCGCGAGGCCGGCGGCGCAGGCGACCGGGTTCCCGCCGAAGGTGGTGCCGTGCTGGCCGGGCTGGAGCAGGTCGGCGGCCGGCCCGAAGGCGGCGAGCGCGCCGATCGGCAGACCGCCGCCCAGACCCTTCGCGAGCGTGACGAGGTCGGGTTCGACCCCGTCGTGCGCCTGGTGCTCGAACCACTGGCCGCAGCGGCCGATGCCGGTCTGCACCTCGTCGAGGGCGAGCAGCGTTCCGGTGGCGCGGGTGATCTCGCGGGCGGCGGTGAGGTAACCGGCCGGGGGGACGACCACGCCGTTCTCGCCCTGGATCGGCTCGATCAGGACGAGGGCGGTGTCCTCCGTGACCGCGGCGCGCAGGGCCGCCACGTCGCCGTAGGGCACGTGCGTGACGTCACCGGGCAGCGGCAGGAAGGGAGTCTGCTTGGCGGGCTGGCCGGTGAGGGCGAGGGCACCCATGGTGCGGCCGTGGAAGCCGCCGGTGGTGGCGACCATGTGCGTACGCCCGGTCAGCCGCCCGACCTTGAAGGCCGCCTCGACCGCTTCGGCGCCGGAGTTGCAGAAGAAAATCTTGCCGGGGCGGCCGAAGAGCTGGAGCAGCCGTTCGCCGAGCGCGAGGACGGGCTCGGAGGCGTAGAGGTTGGAGACGTGGCCGAGCGAGGCGATCTGGGTGGAGACGGCCTCGACGATCGCCGGGTGGGCGTGGCCGAGGGCGTTGACCGCGATGCCGCCGACGAAGTCGGTGTACTGGCGGCCGTCGGCGTCCCAGACCTGGGCGCCCTCGCCGCGCACGAGCGCGAGCGCGGGGGTGCCGTAGTTGTTGGTGAGCGACGCCTGCCAGCGGGCTCCGTACTCCTGGTTTCCGTTGCTCCCGGTCACCGGGGCTCCCCTCCCTGTACGTCGGGCACGACCATCGTGCCGATGCCCTCGTCCGTGAAGATCTCCAGCAGGATCGAGTGCTGGACCCGCCCGTCGATCACCCGGGCGGTACTCACGCCGCCGCGGACGGCGTGCAGGCAGCCCTCCATCTTGGGGACCATGCCGCTGGACAGCTCGGGCAACAGCTTCTCCAGCTCGCTGACGGTGAGCCGGCTGATGACCTCGTCGCTGTTCGGCCAGTCCGCGTACAGGCCCTCGACGTCCGTGAGGACCATCAGGGTCTCGGCGCCGAGGGCGGCGGCCAGCGCGGCGGCCGCGGTGTCGGCGTTCACGTTGTAGACGTGCGCGTCGTCGGCGCTGCGCGCGATGGAGGAGATGACCGGGATCCGGCCGTCCGCCAGGAGCGCCTCGATCGCCCCGGTGTCGATGGCGGTGATCTCGCCGACCCGGCCGATGTCGACGCGTTCCCCGTCGATCTCGGGCCGGTGCTGGACGGCGGTGATGGTGTGGGCGTCCTCGCCGGTCATGCCGACGGCGAGCGGCCCGTGCTGGTTGAGCAGCCCGACCAGTTCGCGCTGGACCTGCCCGGCGAGGACCATCCGTACGATGTCCATCGCTTCGGGGGTGGTGACGCGCAGGCCCGCCTTGAACTCGCTGACCAGGCCCTGCTTGTCGAGCTGGGCGTTGATCTGCGGACCGCCGCCGTGCACGACGACGGGCCGCAGGCCCGCCTGGCGCAGGAAGACCACGTCCTGGGCGAAGGCGGCCTTCAGGTCCTCGTCGATCATGGCGTTGCCGCCGAACTTGATGACGACGATCTTGCCGTTGTGGCGGGTCAGCCAGGGCAGCGCCTCGATGAGGATCTCGGCCTTGGGGAGCGCGGTGTGCTTGCGGGCACTGCCGACGGAGCCGCTCATGAGGAGTACGCGCTGTTCTCGTGGACGTACTCGGCGGTCAGGTCGTTGGCCCAGATGACCGCCGACTCGCCGCCGGTGGCCAGGTCGGCGGTGATGCGGACCTCACGGTCCTTCATCGAGACCAGGTCGCGGTCCTCGCCGACGGAGCCGTTCTTGCAGACCCAGACGCCGTTGATGGCGACGTTCAGCCGGTCCGGGTCGAAGGCGGCCCTGGTGGTGCCGATCGCGGAGAGCACCCGGCCCCAGTTGGGGTCCTCGCCGTGGATGGCGCACTTGAGCAGGTTGTTCCGGGCGATGGACCGGCCCACCTCGACGGCGTCGTCCTCGCTGGCCGCGTTCACCACCTCGATCCGGATGTCCTTGCTCGCGCCCTCGGCGTCGCCGATGAGCTGGCGGGCGAGGTCGTCGCAGACGGTCCGCACGGCCTCGGCGAACTCCGCGTACACCGGGACCTCGCCACAGGCGCCGGAGGCGAGCAGCAGCACCGTGTCGTTGGTGGACATGCAGCCGTCGGAGTCGACCCGGTCGAAGGTGGTGCGGGTCGCGTCCCGCAGCGCCTGGTCCAGGGTTGCGCTGTCGACGTCGGCGTCGGTGGTGAGGACGACGAGCATGGTGGCGAGGCCCGGGGCGAGCATGCCCGCGCCCTTGGCCATGCCGCCGACGGTCCAGCCGGACCGGGAGACGGTGGCCGTCTTGTGCACGGTGTCGGTGGTCTTGATGGCGATGGCGGCGGCCTCGCCGCCGTCGGTGGTGAGCGCCCCGGCGGCGGTCTCGATGCCGGGCAGCAGCTTGTCCATGGGCAGGAGCACGCCGATCAGACCGGTGGAGGCCACCGCGATCTCCCCGGCGTTGTGCGCGCCGCCGAGGACGGTGGCGACCTTCTCGGCGGTGGCGTGGGTGTCCTGGAAGCCCCTGGGCCCGGTACACGCGTTGGCGCCGCCGGAGTTGAGGACCACGGCGCTGACGGTGCCTCCCCGCAGCACCTGCTCGGACCAGTGGACGGGGGCGGCCTTGACGCGATTGGAGGTGAAGACGCCCGCCGCGGCCAGGCGGGGGCCGTGGTTGACCACGAGGGCCAGGTCCGGGTTGCCGTTCGCCTTGATTCCGGCGGCGATGCCCGCCGCGGTGAATCCCTGTGCTGCCGTGACGCTCACGGTGCGACTCCGATCGTGGAAAGACCCAGGCACTCAGCGAGGCCGAGGGCGATGTTCATGCTCTGCACCGCGCCACCGGCGGTGCCCTTGGTCAGGTTGTCGATGGCGCTGATCGCGATGATCCGCTGCGCGGCGGCGTCGTACGCGACCTGGATCTGAACGGCGTTGGAACCGTAGACGGACGCGGTGGCGGGCCACCGCCCCTCGGGGAGCAGGTGCACGAACGGCTCGTCCGCGTACGCCTTCTCGTAGGCCGCGCGCACCGATGCGGCGGTGGTGCCCGGTACCGCCTTGGCGGAACAGGTGGCCAGGATGCCGCGGGGCATCGGCGCGAGGGTCGGGGTGAAGGACACGGTGACCCGGGTACCGGCGACGGGCGAGAGGTTCTGGACCATCTCGGGGGTGTGCCGGTGGCCGCCGCCCACGCCGTACGGGCTCATGGAACCCATCACCTCGGAGCCCAGCAGGTGCGGCTTGAGCGCCTTGCCCGCGCCGGAGGTGCCGGTGGCGGCGACGATCACGGCCTCGGGCTCGGCCAGCCTGTCCTGGTAGGCCGGGAAGAGGGCCAGGGAGACGGCGGTCGGATAGCAGCCGGGCACCGCGACGCGCTTGGACCCCGCCAGCGCGGAGCGGGCCCCGGGCAGTTCGGGGAGGCCGTAGGGCCAGGTCCCGGCGTGCGGGGCGCCGTAGAAGGCGTCCCAGTCGGCGGCGGACCGCAGCCGGTGGTCGGCGCCCATGTCGATGACGAGTACGTCCTCGCCGAGCTGGGCGGCGACGGCGGCCGACTGTCCGTGCGGCAGGGCGAGGAAGACGACGTCGTGCCCGGCGAGGGCCTCGGGGGTGGTCGCCTCCAGCGTGCGCCCGGCCAGTGGCACGAGGTGCGGCTGGAGCGGTCCGAGGAGCTGACCGGCGTTGGAGTGGCCGGTCAGGGCGCCGATCTCCACCTCGGGGTGCGCCAGGAGCAGGCGCAGCAGTTCCCCGCCCGCGTACCCGCTCGCTCCGGCCACCGCTACACGAACCACCATCGGACCCTCCTCGTCGATGGCATGACTATACGTAACAATGCACGTTTATGCAAAGGTCGCTCGGCCTCCCGGGGGTCGTCACGGGGGGCGGGACAGGGCCAGGAGGCGGTCCGGGCCCAGAAATGACGAAAGGCAAGGAGGTCTCGCACTCCTTGCCACTATCAAGATATAGCGCACCGGGGGGCTTGCGGCAAGGCCCCGGTCGTGCAGCAGAATCGCCCTTCGACACCAGAACCTGGCGAATTGAGAGATTCGCGAAGTACCTGCTGAATGGGCGTTTCCATGATGGACGTGATCATTGTCGGCGGCGGCCCGACCGGCTTGACGCTGGCGGCCGAACTGCGACTGCACGGCGTGCGCACGCTCGTGCTGGAGAAGGAGGCGGAGCCCTCCCCGCAGTCCCGCGCGCGAGGTCTGCACGCGCGCAGCATCGAGCTGATGGACCAGCGCGGTCTGCTGGAGCGGTTCCTCCCGCTCGGCGAGAAGTTCACCGTGGGCGGGTTCTTCGCGGGCCTCGCCACGACGTGGCCCACCGACCTGGACACCACGCATGCGTACGTCCTCGCCATCCCGCAGGCGGTCACCGAGCGGCTGCTGACCGAGCGCGCCCTCGAACTCGGCGCCGAGATCCGGCGCGGCGCCGAGCTGGTCGGGCTGAGCCAGGACGACGACGGGGTCACCGCCGAGCTGGCCGACGGCACGCGGCTGCGCTCGCGCCACCTCGTCGGCTGCGACGGGGGCCGCAGCGCGGTGCGCAAGCTGCTCGGCGTCGGTTTCCCCGGTGAGGCCGCCACGGTCGAGACGATGCTGGGCCACATGGAGCTGACCGCGGACGCGGCGACGGTCGCCTCCGTCGTCGCTGAGGTCCGCACGACCCAGCTGCGGTTCGGCGCGGTCGCCAACGCGGAGGGCCAGGAAGGCGTGTACTTCGTGGTCGTGCCCGCCGACGGCGTGGCCGAGGACCGCGCGACCGCGCCGACCCTGGAGGAGTTCAAGCGGCAGTTGCGGGCCACCGCGGGCACCGACTTCGGCGCGCACTCACCCCGCTGGCTCTCCCGCTTCGGCAACGCGACCCGCCAGGCCGAACGCTACCGGGTCGGCCGGGTGCTGCTGGCGGGCGACGCGGCGCACATCCATCCGCCGACCGGCGGCCAGGGGCTCAACCTCGGCGTCCAGGACGCCTTCAACCTCGGCTGGAAGCTGGCGGCCGAGGTGGACGGCTGGGCCCCCGAGGGGCTGCTGGACACCTACGAGAGCGAACGGCACCCGGTGGCCGCCGACGTACTGGACAACACCCGCGCGCAGATGGAGCTGATGTCCACCGAGCCCGGTGCCCAGGCGGTGCGCCGGGTGCTGGCGGACCTGATGCGGTTCGAGGAGGTCAACCGGCACCTGATCGCGAAGATCACCGGGATCGCCGTCCGCTACGACGTCGGCGAGGGCCACCCCCTGCTCGGCACGCGGCTGCGCGACCTGGAGCTGAAGCGGGGCCGCCTCTACGAGCTGACCCACGAGGGCCGCGGGCTGCTGCTCGACCAGACCGGACAGCTGTCGGTGGAGGGCTGGGCGGACCGGGTCGACCACGTCGTGGACGTCAGCGAGGAGCTGGACGCGCCCGCGGTGCTGCTGCGCCCGGACGGGCACGTGGTGTGGGCCGGTGCGGACCAGCGGGAACTGCTCGAACACCTGCCCAGGTGGTTCGGCGCCGCGACCGGCTGAGCGCGGACGGCCCGGCGGACGGTCCGCCGGACCGCTGGACCGCTAAACGCGAACGCACCGGTGCCCCGGGCCCGGCGGCACGGCCGCGGGCCCGGGGCACCGGTGGACGCGGGGTCAGGAACGCTGGTCCTGGGACTTCGCGGCGCGCTCCGCGTCGCGCGCCTTGATGCGGACCGTTTCCTTGCGGACCTCGGCCTGCGTGGTGCGCTCCTTCTGGAGCCATTCGGGCTGCTCGGCCTTGATGGCCTCGATCTGCTCGGTGGTGAGGGCGTCCGTGACGCCCCCGCGCGCGAGACCGGCGATGGAGACGCCGAGCTTCGACGCGACCACCGGGCGCGGGTGCGGACCGTTGAGGCGCAGATCCTGGAGCCACTGGGGCGGATCGGCCTGGAGGGCGGTCAGCTCGGCGCGGGAGACGACGCCCTCCTGGAACTCGGCGGGTGTGGCCTCGAGGTACACACCCAGTTTCTTCGCCGCGGTCGCGGGCTTCATGGTCTGGGTGTTCTGGTGCGACGTCATGGTGTCAAGAGTATCGAGCGTGTGCGCTACCTCCGACCACGACCGGTAACCTGGCCGGGTGACAGGCTCGGAAACACCCCCTTCGTTCCGGCTCGCGTACGTCCCGGGAGTGACGCCCACCAAGTGGGTGCGGATCTGGAACGAGCGGCTGCCCGACGTCCCGCTGACCCTGGTCCAGGTGACCCCCGGTGAGGCGCCCGGTCTGCTGCGCGACGGCGGCGCCGACGCGGCCTTCGTCCGGCTGCCGATCGACCGTACGGACCTCAGCGCGATCCCCCTCTACACCGAGACCACCGTGGTCGTGATCCCCAAGGACCACCTGATCACGACGTCCGAAGAGGTCGCCACGGGCGATCTGGCCGACGAGATCGTGCTGCACCCCCTCGACGACACCCTCGACTGGGAGCAGCTCCCGGGCAAGCCGGCGTTCGAGCGCCCGGCGACGACGGCGGACGCCATCGAGCTGGTGGCGGCGGGGATCGGCGTACTCGCCGTCCCGCAGTCCCTGGCCCGGCTGCACCACCGCAAGGACCTCACCTACCGGCCGCTCACGGGCGCGCCCGAGTCGCGCGTCGCGCTGTCGTGGCCCGAGGAGGAGACCACCGATCTGGTGGAGGAATTCATCGGGATCGTGCGCGGTCGTACGGTCAACAGCTCGCGGGGACGTACGCCGACCCCGCCGCAGCCGAAGAAGGCCAAGGCCAAGCGGCCCGACGCCGCGGCGGGCGGCCGAAAGCAGGCCGGGGGCAGGCCCGCGGCCGGGAAGAACCCGCGCGGCGCCTCCGGTGGCGGAGCGAAGGGCGGCGGCGGCAAGGGCGGCGCCAAGCGGGGCAAGCCGCGCGGCCGGTAGCCGACCCGACTCTCACGGCTGCGGGCCTGGCGCGGGAGCTGGGTCCGCCGCGGCACGCGGACCTGACGCAGGCCGCGGGGCCGCCGTACGGCACCTGGCGCCATCGGCGCTCCGGCCGCCGGGGCGGCCCCCCGGTGCGGGCGTTCCTTCGCGGACGAGCGCCGGGCGCACGGCCGGCCGCTGTTCGACGAGCGGCTGCGCCCCTCCCTGGCGCAAGCCCCGCGCCCCGTCGAACCCCTCGGGTGACGCCCGACACTCCCTGCCGCGACGGGAAACCGAACATTCGACCGCGTGAACAGCTGACGGAGTGCCGGGCCGGAGGCGAAATCCGGCCACGGGGCTCCTGGTGGCGGCCCCGCGACCCCCGCCCCGTCGACGTCCGCGCACACCAGGCCGCCGGACGGCCGGTGCCGGGTCTCGGGCGGGCCGCGCACGGCCGCTCCGACGGGCTCCCGCGTGGCGGGAAACAGAGCGTTGCGGTCGGCGCCCCCGCGTCCCTACAGTCCCCTCTGCGTTCATCTCATCACACAGGGTCACATGTCAATGGGGGCAGCAGTGTCACGCTCACGCACCATCACCCGCCGCGTCGGCCGACTCCTGGCGGGCAGCGCCCTCGGAGCACTGGTGGCGATGGGATTGGGCGCGACGCCCGCAGGGGCCGCCGCCACCGGGGACTGCGGGGCCACCAACCGGCTGCCGCGCCCGCAGGACCAGCGGTTCTACGTCCAGTGCGCGAACGGCATCGCCACCGCGCTGCCCTGCCCCACCGGCCAGGTCTTCGACCTCGCCCAGCAGACCTGCGACCTGCCCGAGCGGGTCCGCCCGGCCGTGGCCACCCTCACCAGCGCCGGGCCCGCCAAGCTCAGCGGGCTGCTGTTCGGCGTGAAGAACCTCAGCACCACCGTCCGCATGACCGACGCCCCCGCCGGGCTGGACGGGGTGCCGGTCACCTTCACCACCGTCGGCGGCAAGACGCTGTGCACCGCCGTCACCGACCAGTTCGGCGCGGCCCGCTGCGACACCCCGTCCCGGCTGAACCTCCCGCTCGACGAGATCCTGCGCGGATACCGGGCCTCCTACGCCGGGATCACCGGGATCTACCGGCCCTCCTCGGCCACGGGCACCATCGCCCTGCTCTGACCGGCATGCGGGACGGAGCCCGCGCCCGTGGCCGCGCCCGTGCCTGCGCCCGCGAACTCTTCGGGCGGCCGGCCGACCCCGGGGCCTCCGGCACCCGGCCGCTGTCCCCCGGGCAGGCCGGGCCTCACACGGTCGTCTCCAGCGAGAGGTGCCAGCGGCCCGCCCACCCGTTGAGGGTCACCGTGGACAGCGGGCGGACGTCCACGTTCCAGTAGGTCTGCGGCGGCGCTCCGAGGGCGAAGACCAGCGCCGCGCGGACCACGGCGGGTTCGGCCACCGCGACGATCGCGTCCCCGTCGTCGGCGGGCCGGGTGTCCAGCCAGCCGCCGATCCGCGCGATGAAGGCGAGCAGGGACTCCCCGCCGTGCGGGGCCGCGCGCGGATCGGTGAGCCAGAGGTCCACCGCCCCCGGCTCGCGCGCCGCGACCTCGGCCAGGGTCAGCCCGCGCCAGCGGCCCATGTCGCAGTCGCGCAGCGCGGGCTGGGCGAGCGGCGCGAAGCCGAGGGCCCGGCCGGTGGCGCGACTGCGGGCCGTGGGCGAGCAGTAGCGCAGCTCGGCCGCCCCCAGGGGCACCAGCCCGTGCGCGGCGGTCTCCACGGCCCGCCAGCCGACGGTGTCGAGCGGCCGGTCGTCGTCGAAGCGCTCGGCGAGCAGCGAGGAACTACGGGCTGCGGTGACGAGCGAAACCCGAACATGCATGCGGCGATGGTGAGCCGAGCGCCGCATGGGGTCAAGCCTCTGAACCGCCCCCGCCGCGCATCTTCTGGACGGCCGCCGCGAGTTCGCCGGGACCGGCGACCCCCGCGAAACTGAGGCGTACGTGCGGACCCGGAGGTTCCGCGCAGAAGTACGGACGACCGGGCGCGACCGCCACCCCCGCCCGCAGCGCTCCCGCGACGAAGGCGGCCTCGTCCGTCCCGTCGGGCAGCCGCGCCCACAACTGGTACCCCCCGGACGGCATGTGCGGCAAGGTCAGTTCCGGCAGCTCCCGGCGCAGCGCCCCGGCCAGTACCTCCCGGCGGTGGCGCAGTCCCGCCGCGACGGTACGCAGGTGACGCGGCCAGGAGGGCGCGCCGACCAGCTCCAGCGCGGCCTCCTGGAGCGGCCGGGGGACGAAGAAGCTGTCCACGACCTGGATGGCGCGGAGCCGGTCCAGCACCGGCCCGCGGGCGGCCAGCGCGCCCACCCGCAGGCTGGGCGAGGTGGCTTTGGTCAGCGAGCGGACGTGCACCACCACCCCGTCGGTGTCCTCGGCGGCCAGGGTCGCCGGCAGCGGTCCCGCGTCCTCGTGGGCCAGGGCCCGCGCGTAGTCGTCCTCGACGACGAAGGCCCCGGCGGCCCGCGCGATCCGCCGCACTTCGGCCCGCCGCTCGTCGGCCAGCACCGATCCGGTCGGGTTCTGGAACAGCGGCTGGCACACGAACACCCGCGCGCCGGTGGCGTCGAAGGCCGCGGCGAGGAGGTCCGTACGGACACCGCGCTCGTCGCAGGGCACCGGCACGGGCCTGCACCCGGAGGCCCGGGCGATCGCCAGCAGCCCGGGATAGGTCGGGGACTCGACCAGGACCGGCGCCCCGGGCGGGGCCAGTGCCCGCAGGGCGGTGGTGAGCGCGCTCTGCCCGCCCGCGGTGACCAGGACGTCGGCCGCGGTGAGCGGGCCGCCGATCTCGCGGGCGAACCAGTCGCGCAGTTCGGTCAGCCCCTCGACGGGCGGCCGGGACCAGACCCCGGGCCGCCGTCCGGCCCGCGCGAGGGCGGCGGCGAGGGCCCGTTCGGGCTGGAGCGAGGAGTGCAGGTAGCCGCTGTTCAGCTCGATCACCCCGGGCGGCGGGGCCGCGAGGCAGACCATCACACCGGAGGCGTCCACGGAGCGCGGCACGAGGTCGCCCTCGGCGCTGAGCGCGACCTCCTGCCAGGAGGTGTCCACGGCGGCCGGGGCCCCGTCACGCGGCGCGGCGCGGAACACCCCGGCTCCGGGACGGGTCACCACGAGGCCTTCGGCGGCGAGCTGGGCGAGCGCCCGGGAGACGGTGACCGGGCTCACCCGGAACCGCTCGACCAGGGACCGGCTCGACGGCAGCTTTCCACCTACCGAGTAGCGGTTGAGTTCATCCCGAAGGGATTCTGCTAGCTCAGTCACGCTGCTACGCTCGTACATGACAGCACAGAATAGCGCTACTCTCCCCGCACCGATAGCGGTTCAGGGCCACACCGGCCGGGCGAACGGCACCGTCCTCGCCGCTCTCGGCGTCGTCGCCTTCTCCCTCACCTTCCCCGCCACAGTGTGGGGCATGGAGAGTTTCGGGCCCTGGTCGTTCGTCGCCCTGCGCAGCGTGCTGGCCGCCCTGATCGCGGGCGTCTTCCTGCTCGCCCTGCGGGTCCCGCTGCCGGGCCGCGCCCACTGGGCCGGGCTCGCGGTGGTCGCCGCCGGGGTGGTCATCGGCTTCCCCCTGCTGACCACGCTGGCCCTGCGCACCTCCAGCACCTCCCACGCCGCCGTGGTGGTCGGCCTGCTGCCCCTGACCACCGCCGCGCTCGCCGCGCTGCGCACCGGGGTCCGCCCCTCGCCCGCCTTCTGGGCCGCCGCCGTAGCCGGGGCGGTGGTGGTCCTCGGCTTCACCCTCGCGCAGAGCGGCGGGGCCCTCTCCGCGGGCGACGGCTTCCTCTTCGCCTCCCTCCTGGTGTGCGCGGCGGGCTACACCGAGGGCGCCCGGCTGACCAAGGTGCTGCCCGGCTGGCAGGTCATCGGCTGGGCGCTGGTGCTGTGCCTGCCGCTGACCCTGGCCGGGTCCGCGCTCGGGGTCGCGCACGAGCCCGTACACCTGACCGCCCACGGGATCACGGGCCTGCTGTGGGCGGCGGCGGGCTCCAGCTTCCTCGGGCTGTACGTCTGGTACCGCGGGATGGCGGAGATCGGCCCGGCGCGCGCCAGTCAGCTCCAGCTCGCCCAGCCGCTGCTGACCCTGGTGTGGGCGGTGGCGCTGCTCGGCGAGCGGCTGACCCCTGCGGCGCCGCTCGCCGCGGGCGCCGTACTGGTCTGCATCGCGGTGACACAGCGGGTCAAATAGTCCTGAACAGCCGTAAAATTACTGTCACCGACCGGACCGGCCCTAGGGAGGTCAGCATGCATGCGACCGAGGGTGACCAGCTGGTGCAGCACGGCAGGATCGTCGGTGAGAACGACAAGGTCGGCGAGATCCTCCAGGTCCTGGGGGACAACGGGACCCCGCCCTACCGGGTGCGATTCCAGGACGGCCACGAGGCGCTGCTGGCCCCCGGGCCGGACTGCGTCATCCGGCACCCCGACTCCTACCGCCATTGAGGAAAGCGCCCGCGGGTCAGCGCGGCGGGACCCGCGTCGGATAGTGGTCGGCGACGACCCGCGCCATCGCCCCGTTCGGGTCCGCGACCACCTGCTTCGCCGAGAAGTACAGGTGGCCGCGGACCTCCGGGTAGCGGGCGGCCGCGCTCAGGTGCCGGGACAGCTCCGCCGGGTCCCGCCAGGCCTCCGTGGCACTGTCCGCATCGCAGCGGTACAGCGCCTCCCCCACGCACAGGTCCACCCCGGTGCCCCGCACGGTCTTCGACCACCAGTCCACGAGCGTCTCGTAGTCGCACTGCGGGTGCCCGATCTGCCAGTACAGCTGTGGGGCGATGTAGTCGAGCAGCCCCTCCCTGACCCACTTGCGGGTGTCGGCGTAGAGGTCGTCGTACGTCGCCACGCCGGCCCGGGTCGGCGAGCCGAGCGGGTCGTCCTCCTCGTTGCGCCAGACCGCGAACGGGCTGACCCCGAACCGGACTCCGGGCCTCGCCGCCTTGATGCCCGCGGCCGTCTCCCGTACCAGGGTGTCGATGTTGCTGCGTCGCCAGTCGGCGCGCGAGGCGAAGCCGGAGCCGTGCTCCCGGAAGGCCTCGTCGTCGTCGAAGTACGCGCCGTCCACCGGGTAGGGGTAGAAGTAGTCGTCCCAGTGCACCGCGTCGAGGGGGTAGCGGACCACGGCATCGAGCATGGCCCGCTGCACGAAGCGGCGGACCTCCGGGAGCCCCGGGTTGTAGTAGAGCTTGCCGCCGTACGGGAGCGCCCACCCGGCGTTCACCCGGGCCGGGTGGTCCGCGGCCAGCAGGGACAGCCGCGTGTGGTTGGCCACCCGGTAGGGGTTGAACCAGGCGTGCAGTTCCAGGCCCCGGGCGTGCGCCAGGCAGACCGCGGTGCCCAGCGGGTCCCAGCCCGGGTCGCCGCCCTGCCGCCCGGTCAGCCATTGCGACCAGGGTTCCAGCGCGGAGGGCCACATCGCGTCGGCGGTCGGGCGGACCTGGAGGACCACCGCGTTCAGCCGACGCTCTACGGCGGTGTCGAGGAGCGCGACCAGCTCCGCCTCCTGCGCCTCGGCGCTCAGCCCGGTCACCGAGGGCCAGTCGATGTTCTCCACGGAGGCCACCCACATCGCGCGCAGCGCGGGCTCCGGCGCCCCCGGGGCGACCGCGGCCACCGCGCGCGTACTCGTCCCCGCGGCCGTCACCGCGGCCAGTACCCCGACCGCCCCCGCCAGCAGTCCCCGTCGGCCGATGTGCGCCATGTGTCCGCTCCGTTCCGCACAGTGATATTGATCTCGGTGGGCCCAGCATGCCCGCCCCGGGCCGTCATCAGGCGCAGGGTCGGGAGTAACGTCGGGGGTCGTGGCGGGCGCCGGAAAGCAGTTACCACTGCCGAGTACGGGGGACCCGCGATGGATGAGCAGCGAAAGGCACGATGTGACGGACCTCCCTACCGACATCGCACGCGTCGGCGTAGTGGGCTGTGGCCAGATGGGCGCGGGCATCGCGGAGGTGTGCGCCCGCAGTGGTCTCGAGGTGAAGGTTGCCGAGACCACCGGCGAGGCGCTGGAGATCGGCCGTACCCGGCTGCACAACTCCCTGATGAAGGCCGCCGAACGCGGCAAGATCACGGAGGAGGAGCGGGACGCCACCCTGGCCCGCCTGAGCTTCACCACGGACCTCGGCGAGTTCGCCGACCGTGACCTGGTCATCGAGGCCGTCGTCGAGAACGAGCAGGTCAAGACCGAGATCTTCCAGGTGCTCGACCAGGTTGTGACCCGCCCGGACGCGATCCTCGCCTCGAACACCTCCTCCATCCCGCTGGTGAAGCTGGCCGTCGCCACCTCGCGTCCGGACCAGGTCATCGGCATCCACTTCTTCAACCCGGCCCCGGTGCAGCAGCTCGTCGAGCTGATCCCGGCGCTGACCACGGGCGAGGAGACGGTCAAGCGGGCCGAGGCCCTGGTGCGGGACGTGCTGGGCAAGCACGCCATCCGCGCCCAGGACCGCAGTGGCTTCGTGGTCAACGCGCTGCTGATCCCGTACCTGCTGTCCGCGATCCGGATGTTCGAGTCGGGCATCGCGAGCCGCGAGGACATCGACAACGGCATGGAGCTGGGCTGCGCCCACCCGATGGGCCCGCTGAAGCTCGCGGACCTGATCGGCCTGGACACGGTGGCCTCGGTGGCCGACTCGATGTACTACGAGTTCAAGGAGCCGCTGTACGCCGCTCCCCCGCTGCTCCAGCGCATGGTGGACGCGGGCCGCCTGGGCCGCAAGACCGGCTCGGGCTTCTACCCGTACGGCTGACCGGCCCGCCCTCCGGGGTTCAGCCCAGGCGCAGGTGGTGCAGCAGCAGGAGTCCGGCCGCCATGTTGGCGGCCGGAACCTCACCGCGCGCGATCATGTCCGGCACCAGCTTGAGCGGTACCCACGCGCGGCGCGAGGACTCGAAGTCGTCCTGGGGATGCCCGATGTACGTCGCCCCGTCCGCCCAGTACAGGTGGTGGCGGGCGTCGGTGAGCCCGTTGGAGGGCTCGACGGTCATCAGGTGGTGGAGGGGGCCCGGGCGCCAGCCCGACTCCTCCTCCATCTCCCGGGCGGCGGCGACGGCGATGTCCTCGCCGTCCTCGACCACCCCGGCGGGCAGCTCCCAGCCCCAGCTGTCGGTGATGAACCGGTGCCGCCACAGCAGCAGCACCTCATTGGCCTCGTTGACGGCCGTGGCGACGGCGACCGGCCGCAGCCGGATGACGAAGTGGTCCAGGTGCTGCCCGTCGGGGAGTTCGACGTCCGCGAGGTTCACATCGAACCAGCGGTTCTTGTACACAGTCTGCTCACTCAGGTTCGTCCACTGCACGGTATTGCCACCTTCCGCATCTGTAGGTGGCAACATGGCAGCAGTTCCGACCGTCAGAGCGGAACGCGCAGCGCCCCGTCGATGAGGTGCGCCGTCTCACGCGCACCGGAGCATCCGCTGGTCAGCAGCTGTTCGCGGACCGTCCGAAGCCGGTCGCGCAAGCGCAGTGATTCCATCCCCTTGGCCCGCTCCGCCATTTCGGCCGCGGCCGCCACCGCCCGGTCGGCCTCCCCCTGGCGCAGCTGGATCTCGCACAGCATCGCGAGGCGGTGCACCCGGCCCCGGTCGTGCGCGGGGGTCCCGACGGCGGCCGTCGCCTGCTCGTGCGCGGCGTCGAGTTCACCAAGACCGAGCAGCGCCTCGGCCACCTGCACATTGACCAGGCCGGGCTGTACGTACCCGGTCTCGTCCGGTTCGCTGCCCGGCCGGATCCGCTCGGCGGCGGCCTCCGCGTACCGGATGCAGGTCAACGCGGAGCTGGTGTCGCCGAGTTGGGCGTACGCCTTGGCCTGCATCGCGTAGAGGTCGGCGGCCAGTGCCGGGGTGGTGTGGCGGCCCGCCGCCCGTAGGGCCGCCTCCGCGAAGGCCACGGCCTGGCGGAACTCGCGCAGGTGCAGGGACTGGTTGACGAGCAGCGCGATCACATAGGCGCCGAGCCCCCGGTCCCCGCTGGCCTTGGCCAGCCGCAGTGCCTGGTGGAAGTAGCGCTGGGCGAGCCCGTGGGCGTCCGAGTCGTACGCGCAGATCCCGGCCACCGCCACCAGCGACCCGGCGGCCCGGTACAGCCCCCGGCCCAGCGCGTCGGGGTAACTCCCGCGCAGCAGCGGGGCGGTCTCGCTGCCCAGGAAGCGGACGATCCGGTCCCGGGTGGCCACCCCGCCCGCCCGGCGGTACATCAGCTCGTAGTGGGCGCGGGCGGCCCGCAGGATCTCGATGTGCTCGGGACCGACCGGGGTCGGCCCCGAGCGGGACACGTCGGCGTCCTCGGGCGGGTTCTCCCACTCCCAGACCGGGATGACGGCCGGGGTGCCGCAGACGGCCCCGGCGGTGAGCAGGTGCGGGCGGGCCTGGCCGTCGGACCGCCACAGCGCGGTGGCCCGGTCGACGAACCCGCCCAGCGGGGAGCCGGGCGGCCCGCCGTCCGTGGCGGTGGCGGCGGGCGAGCCGGGAAGGCCGAGCCCGATGTCGTCCAGCGAGAGCGGGCGCCGCAGCCTGCTGCCGAGCACCTCGCAGAGCAGGTCGGGGACCTGGCCGCGGGGGCGCTGGCCCTTGAGCCAGCGGGCGACGGCGGTGTGCTCGTAGCGCAGGGCCAACCCGCGTCCATGGCCCGCCTGGTTGACGTGCGCGGCGAATCCGGCGTGGGACATGCCCGCCTCGGCGAGGAGGGCATCGAGCAGTGCGTTGGGCTGCATGGGCCGCTCCAAGGGCTCGTCGCTGTCAGGTTAGTGGGTGCTCGGTTCACACGGGGTGTGAACCGGGTGCGCGCATAAATGCGCCGCACACCCTGCCGCGGCGGGGCCCCGGAGCGGTTCACTGAAGAGCCTCACCAAGAGGTAGCCCGGGTCGTCGGCTCCCCCTCGAACAGTGCGACGACCCGCACTAGCGCCGCCCGTTCTGCTGTCTGCCCGACACTCCATGGCAGGCGGGCGGCGCGTCCCACCCGTCCCGCTCCACGGTCAGGCCGGGCCCAGCCGGTCGTTGCGCAGCACCAGCAGCGCGACGTCGTCGGCGAGCCGCCCGCCGGTGTGCCGCAGCAGGGCCGCGTGCACGCCCGCGACCAGCCGCGCGGGCGTGAGCGCGGTGGTGGCGGTCTCGGTGACGGCGCGGGCGAGCGGGAAGAAACGGCCGGCCCGGTCGCGGGCGTCGGCGATGCCGTCGGTGTGCAGGAAGAGGGCCTCGCCGGGGCCCAGCGTGCCGAACGCCTGGGCGGGAAGCGGGTGCGGCAGCGGCACGACCCCCAGCGGCGGCAACCTCTCGCCCCCGTCCAGCTCGCGCACGTCCACCTGCCACGGCTCCCCGGGGCCGCGCCCCGGACCCCGCTCCTCGATCGCCGGAGGGGCCGGGAACGCCACCCGCCGGGCCGGGCGGCCCGAGTCGCCGCGGGCGACTCCGGCCCCGCCCGCGGTTGAGCCGGCCCCGGAGGGCGAACCGGCCCCCACCCGGCAGGGTTCCGCCAGCCACCGCAGGGCGTACGGCCACGGGTGGCCGCAGTTCAGGGCCAGCAGGGTCCCGTCCGGCGCGATCTGGAGCAGCAGCACCGTCACGAACTCCTCCGGCTCCCCCCGCACCTGCCGCGCCAGGGCCCGTTCCATCCGCCGCAGCACCCCGCCCAGCGTCGCCTCGTCGTACGCCGCTTCGCGGAACGAGCCCAGGACCGCCGCGGCCACCCCCAGCGCGCCCAGCCCGTGACCGCGTACGTCGCCGATGACCACCCGCACCCCGAACGGCGTCCCCACGGCCTCGTACAGGTCGCCGCCCACCGACAGCTGGGCCGCGGCCAGGGTCAGGCCGTCGATCCGGGCCGGGACCGGCCGCAGCAGCGCCCGCTGCACCGCGCCCGCGAGCTCCTGGCTGCGCCGCAGCTCCGCGAGCAGCACCTTGCGGATGTGCAGCGCGCAGCCCGTGGCCAGCAGCAGAAAGGCGGCGCAGCTCGCCAGCCTCGGTCCGAGCGGCCCCGGCGAGGCCAGCTCCCAGGACACGGCGGCGCCGCCCCAGGCAAGGACGCACACCCGGCGCACGTGGGGCATCTCCCCGCGCGTGATCATCCGTTGGGCCTCCCCTCGGCCGCAACGATTGTGTCCACCGACAGGTTCATGAGACACGGGTCGCCGGGGTTCTCACCCGAACGAGTGAGGAGGGGGTCGCCAGCGCCCGCCAAAGCGTGGGGGGCGCACCCGGTGACCCGGATGCGCCCCCCACGTGGAACGGACGGTGCTACGCGCCGCGCAGGACCGCTCCCGTGCGCTCGCCCGCGAGCGCCACCGCGGCGTCACGGGCAGCCGTGGACTCCTCCGCGGTCAGCGTGCGGTCCGCCGCGCGGAAGCGCAGCGCGTAGGCGAGGGACCTCTTGCCCGTGCCGACCTGCTCACCGGTGAACACGTCGAACAGCCGCAGCGATTCGAGGAGTTCACCCGCGCCCTCGCGCAGCGCGCTCTCGACCTCGGCGGCCGGGACGGACGCGTCGACGATCAGTGCCACGTCCTGGGTCGCCACCGGGAAGGTGGAGATCCTGGGCGCCTGGAGGGCCTCGCCACCGGCCGCCGCGAGGCGGTCCAGGTCGATCTCCATCGCGCTGGTACGGGCGGGCAGACCCAGCGCCTTGACGACGCGCGGGTGCAGCTCACCGGCGTGGCCGATGACCTGCTCGACCCCGTCGAGGGTGACGACGAGTTCGGCGCAGCGGCCCGGGTGCCAGGGGCCGTACTGGCCCTGGCGCACGACCAGCTCGGCGCCGGCCTCGACGGCCAGCGAGCGGGCCGCCTGGACGGTGTCCGCCCAGTCGGCCGGGTGACCCTTGCCCCACCAGCCCGCCTGCTCGCGCGCACCGGCCAGTACGACCGCGGCGTGCCGCGGCTGCGCGGGCAGGGCCGCGTTCAGGGTGGCGATCTCCTCGACCGTGGGACGGCGGTCGACGGGCAGCCGCACCGCGACGCCCGGCCGCGGACCGGCCCGGAAGACCGAGCCCGTCTCGAAGAGCGCGAGGTCGTGGCTGCCGCGGCTGTCGTTGCGGCGCAGGGCGCCCAGCAGCCCCGGCAGCAGCGTGCTGCGCAGGGCGGGCTCCTCGTCGGAGATCGGGTTGACGAGGGTGACGACCTGGCGGAGCGCGTCGTGCGCGGGGAGCTGGAGCTGGTCGAAGACCTGGGCTCCGAGGAACGGGTAGCTCAGCGCCTCCACGTAACCGGCCCCGGCCAGCGCGCGGCCGATCCGGCGGTGCAGCCGCTGGCGCCCGGTGAGCCCGCGGCCCGAGGGGGGCTGCGGCAGGGTGGAGGGCAGGTTCGCGTAGCCCTCCAGCCGGATGACCTCTTCGGCGAGGTCGTTGGGCTCGGTGAGGTCGGGGCGCCACGAGGGCACGGTGACGACCAGCTCGTCCTGGCCGTAGACGTCGCAGCCGACCTCCTGGAGGCGGCGAACGACGGTCTCGCGGCCGTACTCCACGCCCGCGACCCGGTCCGGGTGGTCCGCGCGCATCGCGATGGAGCGCGGGGCGGAGGGCGCCGACAGTTCCGTGACGCCCGCCTCGGCGGTACCGCCCGCGAGCAGCACCAGCAGGTCGACGGTGCGCTGCGCGGCGGCGGCGGCGGCCTGCGGGTCGACCCCGCGCTCGAAGCGCTTGGACGCCTCGGAGGCGAGCTTGTGGCGGCGGGCGGTGCGCGAGATCGACAGCGCGTCGAAGTGCGCCGCCTCGATGACCACGGAGGTGGTGCCCGAGACCGGGGGGGTCGACCCAGAAGGATCAAAAGGTGTGGTGACGGAGTCGGCGATCTCCGTGTTGGCGCCGCCCATGACTCCGGCGAGGCCGATCGGCCCGCTGTTGTCGGTGATCACCAGGTCCTCGGCGTCAAGCGTGCGCGTGACGCCGTCGAGGGTGGTGAGCTTCTCGCCGTGCTCCGCGCGGCGGACGCCGATCGGACCGTCCACGCGGGAGCGGTCGTAGGCGTGCAGCGGCTGGCCCAGTTCGAGCATCACGTAGTTCGTGACGTCGACCGCGAGCGAGATCGGCCGCATGCCGGCCTTCTGCAGGCGGCGGGACAGCCAGATCGGCGAACGGGCCTCGGGGTCGAGGCCGGTGACCGTGCGGGCGGTGAAGCGGTCGCAGCCCTGCGGGTCGCTGATCTGCACCGGGTAGCCGTACGAGTTGGGGCCGGGGACGTCGAGCAGCGCCGGGTCGCGCAGCGGCAGCCCGTAGGCCGTCGCCGCCTCGCGGGCGACGCCGCGCATCGACAGGCAGTAGCCGCGGTCCGGGGTGACGGCGATGTCGAGGACCTCGTCGACCAGCTCCAGGAGCTTGATCGCGTCGGTGCCGACCTCGTACTCCGGGGGGAGCACGATGATGCCGTGCGTGCCGTCGTCGCCCATGCCCAGCTCGTCGCCGGAGCAGATCATGCCGTGGGAGGTACGGCCGTACGTCTTGCGCGAGGCGATCGCGAAGTCGCCGGGCAGCACCGCGCCGGGGAGCACCACGACGACCTTGTCGCCGACGGTGAAGTTCCGGGCGCCGCAGACGATCTCCTGCGGTTCGCCGGTGCCGTTGGCCTGGCCGACGTCGACCGTGCAGAAACGGATCGGCTTGCGGAAGCCGTCGAGCTCCTCGATGGTCAGGACCTGGCCGACGACCAGGGGGCCCTGGAGACCGGCGCCGAGCTGCTCGACGCGCTCGACCTCGAGACCGGCGTCGACGAGCCGCGCCTGTACGTCACGACCGGTCGCGCCCGCGGGCAGGTCGACGTACTCCCGCAGCCAAGAAAGCGGGACCCGCATCAGATCTCCATCCCGAACGGCCGGGTGAAACGAACGTCACCCTCGACCATGTCTCGCATGTCTTCGACGTTGTGGCGGAACATCAGCATCCGCTCGATGCCGAACCCGAAGGCGAACCCGCTGTACTTCTCGGGGTCCACACCGCAGGAGATGAGCACCTTGGGGTTGACCATGCCGCAGCCGCCCAGCTCGATCCAGCCCTCGCTGGAGCAGGTACGGCACGGGCGGTCGGGGTTGCCCACCGATTCGCCGCGGCACACGTAGCACTGCATGTCCATCTCGGCGGACGGCTCGGTGAACGGGAAGTAGTTCGGGCGCAGCCGGGTGGTCATGTCCTGGCCGAAGAGCGCCTGGACCATGTGGTCCAGGGTGCCCTTGAGGTCGGCCATGGTCAGGCCCTCGTCCACGGCGAGCAGCTCGACCTGGTGGAAGACCGGGGTGTGCGTCGCGTCCAGCTCGTCGGTGCGGAAGACCCGGCCGGGGCAGACGACGTAGACGGGGGGCTCGCGCTCCAGCAGCGTGCGCGCCTGCACCGGGGAGGTGTGGGTGCGCAGGACGACACCGGACTCGTCGCCCTCGGTGCCGTCCGGCCCCTGGACGAAGAAGGTGTCCTGCATCTGGCGCGCGGGGTGGTCGGGGGTGAAGTTGAGGGCGTCGAAGTTGAACCACTCCGCCTCCACCTCCGGACCCTCGGCCACCTCGTAGCCCATGGCCACGAAGATGTCCGCGATGCGGTCCATCAGCGTGGTCAGGGGGTGGCGGGCGCCCGCCGGGACGCGGTCGTAAGGCAGCGTGACGTCCACGGCCTCCTCGACGAGCACGCGCTCGTCGCGCTCCGCCTCCAGCTCGACCGTGCGCGCGCCGAAGGCCTTGTTCACGGCTCCCCGGGCCTGGCCGACGCGCTTGCCCGCCTCGGCCTTGGCCTGCGGTGGCAGCGCGCCGATCTCGCGGTTGGCGAGCGCCAGGGGCGAGCGGTCGCCCATGTGCGCGGTCTTCGCCTCCCGCAGCGCGTCGAGGTCGCCGGCGGACGCGAAGGCGGCGAGCGCCTCGTCCCGCATGCGCTCGATCTCATCCGGTTTCAGTGCCTCGACCTCAACAGGGTCGTACGACTTGTTCGGTGCCGACATCTCTTCCCGTACTTCCGATGGCTGGCTGGTGGGTCCCCCGCGCGACACACTCGACGCGCTCGGCACAAGGACACAAAGGTGCCAAAGCACGAGTCTAAAGGTCGCTGGGGGTGAAGGGGCCCGAGGGCCGCCTGACGAGACGCTCCGCAGGGCTACTGCGTGAGGTACGCCGGGGCGGCGACGGGCAGGATAAATCGGAATTCGGCGCCGCCGCCGGGGCCGCGCCCGACCGTGATGGTGCCGCCGTGGGCTTCCACGATGCCTTTGACGATGTACAGGCCCAGACCGGTGCCGCCGCGCTTGCTGCCCCGCCAGAAGCGGGTGAAGACGCGGCGCATGGAGTCCTCGGGGATGCCGGGGCCTTCGTCGGTCACGGTGACGGCCGTACCCATCTCGTTGTCGTTCTTGGTCGCGGTGGCACCGGCGGGAGCGGGTGCCACCTCGATGGTGACCGTTCCCTCGCCGTGCCGCACCGCATTTTCCAGCAGGTTCCCGAGGATCTGGTCGATCTTGTCGGGGTCGGCCCACAGGTCGGGGAGCGGGCTCGCGACCCGCACGAAGAAGCGGTCGGGGGCCTGGCCGTTCGCGATGAGCGCCTGGACGTGCCGGGCCACGGCGGTGGCGATGTCCACGGGCTGGCGGCGCACCTCCAGCCGTCCGGAGTCGATCCGGGAGATGTCGAGCAGCTCGGCGATCAGCCGGGTGACCCGGTTGGCGTCGGCGTCGACGGTCTCCAGCATGAGGCGCTTCTGGTCGTCCGTGAACCGTTCCCACTTCGCCAGCAGGGTGGCGGTGAACCCCTTGACGGAGGTGAGCGGGGAGCGCAGCTCGTGCGCGACGGTGGCGATCAGCTCGGCGTGGCTGCGCTCGGTGCGCCGCCGGGCCTCGGTGCCACGCAGGCTCACCACAAGGCGGCTGAGCGGTCCGGTGGGGTGCGTACGGACGTAGTGGGCGGAGACGAGGACCTCGCGGCCTCCGGGGAGCAGCAGGTTGCGCTCGGGCTGCCCGCGCCGGGTGGCGAGGCCGCCGTAGGGGTCGGTGAGCGTCCACCAGCGGCGGCCCTCCAGGTCCTCCAGGGGCAGCGCGCGCTCGATCCGGTCGCCGAGGGCCTTGCCGGGGTCGACGGCGGTGATCCGGGCGGCGGCCCGGTTGAAGCAGATGACCCGCCCGGCGTGGTCGGCGACGACCAGCCCGTCGGGGAGGTCGTCGGGGTCGATCCCGAAGCCCGCGCCGGACGCGTCGCCCGGACCGGCGCCCACGAGGGCCGCGGCCGCGCGTCCGCCGCCCCGCTGGGGCGGGGCCGACGCGTCGGTGGCCTCCCGCGGCGAGCTGTTCGTACCGACGGTCATGTCCCCGTACCCCACATCTCCGGTCGGCGCAGTGGGCCCCCGGGGCGCCACATTACTAGCTGGGGGTCACGGAGCGGCACCCTCCGGGCGCCCGCTGTGCACGCGCGGAAGCGTAGAGGCACACGGCGGCGGCCGTGGCGAGGTTGAGGCTTTCCGCCTTGCCGTGGATCGGGACGCGCACGACGGCGTCCGCGAGCGCGCGGGTCTCCTCCGGCAGGCCCCAGGCCTCGTTGCCGAACACCCACGCCGAGGGGCCGCCCATGGTGCCCGCGTCCAGCTCGGCGTCGAGGTCGTCCTCGCCCGCCCCGTCGGCGGCCAGGATGCGCACGCCCGCCGCGCGCAGCCCTTCGACGGCCTGCTCGACGGGGACGCCCACGGCCACCGGCAGGTGGAAGAGGGAGCCCACGGAGGCCCGTACGGACTTGGGGTTGTAGAGGTCCACGGAGGCGTCGGTGAGGACCACCGCGTCCGCTCCGGCGGCGTCGGCGCAGCGCAGTACGGTGCCCGCGTTCCCGGGGTCGCGGACGTGCGCGAGGACGGCGACCAGCCTGGGACCCGCCTTGAGGACCTCTTCGAAGGAGGTGTCCAGGAAGTGGCAGACCCCGACCAGGCCCTGCGGGGTGACGGTCTGGGAGACCTCGGCGAGCGTCTCGTCGGAGGCGTAGTGCACGCGCGCCCCGGCGGCGAGCGCCGCCTCGACGATGTCGTCGTAGCGCTCGGCGGCCTCGACGGTCACGAACAGCTCGATCAGGGTCGCGCCCGCCGCGCCGCGGTGCTCGGCGGCCTCACGGACGGCCTGCGGGCCCTCGGCGATGAAGCGGCGCTCCTTGGTACGGAAGTTGCGGCGCGCCAGGCGCCGTGCGGCGGCCACCCGGGGGGATCGCGGGGAGATCAGCTCGGCGGGGGCGGGAGTACCCATGGCGGTCGGCTCACTTCCGTACGTACTGCGGGTCGAAACAGATCGAAACAGCTGGTCAACGCACCGGACCCGCAGGCACGTACGGCCTGCGGGTCCGGGCGGTAGCCAGTGAAGGCTGGGGAGCCGGTGAGGGCTCGTGAGGGTCGGACTGCTTAGGCAGCGACCTTCGGGGCGTTGACGTCGGCCGGAAGCGCCTTCTGGGCGACCTCGACCAGCGCGGCGAACGCGTTGGCGTCGTTGACGGCCAGCTCGGCGAGGATCTTGCGGTCCACCTCGATGTTGGCGGCGTTCAGACCCTGGATGAGGCGGTTGTACGTCATGCCGTTCTGGCGGGCAGCGGCGTTGATGCGCTGGATCCACAGCCGACGGAAGTCGCCCTTGCGCTTCTTGCGGTCGTTGAAGTTGTAGACCAGGGAGTGGGTGACCTGCTCCTTGGCCTTGCGGTACAGGCGCGAGCGCTGACCGCGGTAACCCTTGGCGGCCTCGAGGATCGCCCGGCGCTTCTTGTGAGCGTTTACTGCCCGCTTGACGCGTGCCACTGTGTACTCCTTGTAACAGGGCCGTGGTTGTCTTCACACGGCCCGAATTCGATGGGGTCCCGGTCCTGACGTCCCGCTCCCACGGACGGGGAGCGGGAGAACGTCACTTGCCGAGAAGCTTCTTGATCTTCGCGGCGTCGCCGGGGGCCATCTCCGCGGTGCCGGTGAGGCGGCGGGTGACACGGGACGACTTGTGCTCGAGCAGGTGACGCTTGCCGGCGCGCTCACGGAGCACCTTGCCGGTGCCGGTGATCTTGAAGCGCTTCTTGGAACCGCTGTGCGTCTTGTTCTTCGGCATAGCGCCGTTATCTCCTCGTCGGTGGCGCTCCCACCGGTCCGGCTGGCCGGGCTGGCGGGAGCGTCAATAGTGTCGGTTGAGTCCGGAGCGGGCTGCTCCGGACTCAGGCCTCGGCAGGAGCCTCGGTGGAGGCGGCCTTGGCAGGAGCCTCGGCGGGGGCCTCGGCTTCGGCGGCCTCGGCTTCGGCGGCCTCGGCTTCGGCGACCTCGGCTTCGGGGACCTCGTCGGCCGCGGTCTCGTCCGCGAGGAACTCGTCCTCGGAACCGTCGTCCGTGGCGGAAAGGCCCTGACGCTCGGCCTTGCGGGCGGCCTGCGCCTCACGGGCCTCGGCCATCGCCTCGGTCTTCTTCTTGTGCGGACCGAGAACCATGATCATGTTTCGGCCGTCCTGCTTCGGGTTCGACTCGATGAACCCGAGGTCCTCGACGTCCGAGGCCAGACGCTGCAGCAGTCGGTAGCCCAGTTCCGGGCGGGACTGCTCACGACCACGGAACATGATCGTGATCTTGACCTTGTCGCCCTGCTTGAGGAACCGGACGACGTGACCCTTCTTGGTGTCATAGTCGTGCGGGTCGATCTTCGGCCGGAGCTTCATCTCCTTGATGACCGTGTGCGCCTGGTTCTTGCGCGCCTCACGGGCCTTCATGGCCGACTCGTACTTGAACTTGCCGTAGTCCATGAGCTTGCAGACCGGCGGCCTGGCGGACGCCGCTACCTCGACCAGGTCGAGGTCGTACTCCTGTGCGAGTTCAAGCGCCTTCGCGAGCGGCACGATGCCGACCTGCTCGCCACTCGGACCGACAAGTCGTACCTCGGGAACGCGAATCCGGTCGTTGATGCGGGGCTCGGTGCTGATGGATCCTCCTCGGTTGCACCACCACACGGCCGCCTGGCAGACAGCCGCGTAACGTCTCTGACGTGAGACCAACCGAACCGGAACATGAAAAATGCCCCGGGACGGGACACAGGCGGGGCTCCATGGAAATACCGGAACACCACCGCATCACAACATCGCGGGGCGCAGCATCAGGCGAATTCCCATCGTCCGTACGGAACGATGGATACCGCCCTGACCGGTGACCTACCGTCCTGGGGGACGATCAGGTGGGAGTACGGAGCCTCCACTTGTGGGCCGGGCACATGCGTGCTCAGCCGGTCTGGTGACCCCAATATAGCAAGGGGTCTTCCCAGACGCTAACCCGGCCGGGAACACCCCGGGCGGGGGCCCGGTCCGTACCCCCTGCGGCCTCGGCTTATCGTGAAGGCATGACTGACGCGACGCCCCCCGAGACCACCGGAGCCGACCAGGCTCCCGACTACGACGCCATGACCCGCGACATCGCGGACGTGCCCGCGGTCGAGGTGATCACCACGGTGGCCGTGCACCTGCTCAGCGCCGCCGCGGTCAACCTGGGCCTGGACAAGCCGGACTCCGAGCACAAGGACCTCGACGAGGCCCGCAAGCTGATCACGGCCCTGGCCGGGCTGGTCACCGCCAGCGCCACCGAGATCAGCTCCTTCCACGCCGCCCCGCTGCGGGACGGCCTGAAGTCGCTCCAGCTCGCCTTCCGCGAGGCCTCGCTGGTCCCGGACGAGCCGGGCCAGGGGCCGGGCGAGAAGTTCACGGGTCCCGTCTTCGGCTGAGCCGCGCGGCACGAGGCCCCGGTGCCATCACCCCTGAGCGTTCAGGGGTGATGGCACCGGGGCCTTCTCGTTCTACCGGCGTACGAAGAGGGGCTCGCCCGGGGCCGGCGCGTCCGGCGGCAGCAGCGCCAGGTCCAGTCCGCGCACCAGCCGGGCCCGCAGGGTCTCGTCCGCCGCCAGGGCCTCGGCGAGGGCGCGCGCGCTCCGCGCCGGGTCCGCGCCCTCGGCCAGGACGACGGCCAGGGTGCCGTCCGCGTCGGCGCCGCCCGGGCCCAGGTAGGACCGCAGCACCGCCGGGGTCCCGGCCACCGCCGCCCGTACCGCCTCGGTGACCGAGGGGTCGGCGAGCGGACCCGCGTCGGTGCGGCCCTCGGCCGCCGCGAGCAGCGCCGAGCCGGTCAGCTGGTAGGTCACCGGGCCCGCCACGTCGAGCAGGAGCGTGTCGGCCTTCTCGTGCGCGAGCGCCGCGAGCGCCTGGTGCAGCGGTACGGCCACGGGCCGGGCCGTCGGGTCCCACCGGGCGAGGGCCGCGATCGAGGTGAAGGCGGGCAGCGCCCGCCGGTCCCCCGCCTTGAGGGTGGGGACGGCCATGTCGCTGGTCTTCTCGCGCTTCAGCCCGGTCTGCGGGTCGGTCTCCACCTCGCCGAGGACGGCGACGACGGGGACGAGGAGGCGGGCGCCCTTGAGGGCCGCCAGCACCTGCGGCTCCCGCGTTCTGTCCTCGGCCCACGCGGCGAGGGCCGCGCTCAGCCGGGGGTCGGCGGTGCCGTCGTCGTCGGAGAAACCGGGGTCTGGAATGTTCTTCTGGGCCACAGTTACCCGACCTTATATCCCGCCCGGGGCCTCGGCGTCCGGCGCCCGCCGGGGGCGGCGGCGCCGGAGCAGTACGCCGGACAGCACGAGCAGCAGCACCCCGGCCCCCGCCGCGGCGGGGGCGGCGTAGCGGGTGCGGCTCGTGGGGGGACGTACCGGCGCGGGACCGGGGCCGAAGTAGCGGCCGGCGGCCGGGACCGGGGTCGGCGCGGCCGGCTGCGCCCGCAGCGCGTCCGCCGCCTGGAGGGCCGCGACCGGGTCGACCAGCCCGTGCCCGCGCGCGTCGTCCCGGCCGCCGCGCGGGGCGTCCGAGGCGGTGTCCTCCAGCAGCTTCTTGATCTGGGCCGGGGACAGCGTGGGGTGCGCGGAGCGTACGAGCGCCACCACACCGGAGACGGAGGCCGCGGCGGCGCTGGTGCCCCAGCCCTCGTAGTAGCCGCGATCGGGGTCGGCGATGACGATGTCGACGCCGGGGGCGGCGACGGTGGCGTACCAGTTGCGGGTGGAGAAGGAGGCCTTGGCGCCCTTGCGGTCGACGGCGGTGACCGCGATCACGCCGGGGTAGGCCGCAGGGTACGAGGTGTGGTCGCCCTGCTCGCCGCCGTTGCCCGCCGAGGCGACCACGACGACGCCCTTGGCCAGCGCGTACTGGACGGCCTCGTCCTCGGCGGCCTCGTGGTGGGCGGACTGGCTGTCGTCGCCGAGGGACATGTTGATCACGTCGGCGCCGTGGTCGGCGGCCCAGCGGATGCCGTCGGCGAGGGCGCCGCCCTTGCTCTCGCGGGCCTTCGCCCGGCCGGGGTCGCCCTCCTCCAGGATCACCCGGACCGGCAGGATCCTGGCCTGTGGTGCGATGCCGAGGACGCCCTGTCCGCCGTTGGCGCCGTGGCCGTGCCCGGCGATCACCCCGGCCATGGCGGTGCCGTGGCGGGCCCAGGCCCGGTCGCCGCGTGAGGCGCCCATGCCGATGAGGTCGGTGCCCTCCAGGACCTGGCCCGCCAGGTCGGGGTGGGTGGCGTCGACCCCGGTGTCCAGGACGGCCACGGTGATCCCCGCGCCCCGGGTGGTGCCCCAGGCCTCCTCGGCGCGCAGCGCGGTCAGACCCCACTGGCGGTCGCGGATGGCGTCGGCGGCGGCGGGCGGGGCGGTGAGGGCGGCGCAGCCGAGGGCGAGGGCGAAGACGGCGGTGACCGAGGCCGCGCGGGCGGGCAGGGTCATCGGGGCGGCTCCGTGCGGGTGGCGGTGGCGAGGGCGGTGGGGGCGGGCCGCGGGGCGGCCAGGGCGCGGACGGCGCGCTCTATCCGGTCGGCGACGCCCTTCGCCTCGTGGCCGAGGCCCGCCCGGGCCACGGCGCCGGTGTCCTCCTTCTTGACCGCGTCCTCGGCGGGGCGCGGCTCGGGCACCGGGCGGCCGTCCGCGAAGGCGGAGACGGCGTAGAGGAGTACGGGCGCCTCGGGGAGGACGGACACCGTCCAGGCGGCGCGCTGCGCGTCGGCGAAGCCGTAGCCGGGCGGGACCGGTGGCCGCTCGCGCAGGGCCGCCATCGCGGTCGGGTCGGCGGGGGTGAAGACCATGCCGACGGTGATCAGGGAGCTGCGGGTGGCGTCGGTGTAGGTGGCGCGCAGCACGCGGGTGCAGCCGGTCGCGGCGAACCGGGCCTGCCAGTCGGGGGGCAGGGCGGCGGCGCAGGTGGCGTCGGGGGCGAGGGCGACGCGGGTCCACGTCCGGTCGGACCCGCCGGGTCCGGCGCCGCGGCCGTCGAGGGCGGGCGGCAGGAGGGTGTCGACCGGGGTCTCCCGCCAGAGGGAGCCGGCCGTGCGGTACGCCTCGGCGGGGGTCGGGGGGCGGGAGCGTTCCCGGTGCTCGGACCAGAGCCCGGAGGCGGCGCCCGCGATCAGGGCCAGCCCGGCGGCGGCGCAGAGCGCGGCGGTGACGCGGCGCGCGCATCCGTGACGGGCCGCGGGGAGTTCGGGTGCGAGAGGGTCCCAGCTCATCGCGCGCGGGTCGCCGGGGCCGCCCGGCTCCGAGGGCGGGGCGGTCTCGGTCTCTCGGTCGGACATGGTCATCCGGCGGCTCCGCCCCCGTTCCGTACCGTGCCGTGCCTGCGGGTGCCTGCCCGTACTCTACGGCGCCGCGACAGTGCCTCCTGCGGCCGACCGACCTCCCGGGGAGCGGGCGCCGGGATCGGTCGGCCGGGCCCGACCGGCCCCGTCAGGCGGGGGCGCCCCCGTGCGAGACGGAGGGGGCGGAGGTACTACCCACCGGTAAACGCCCGTGGCAAGCTGCGCCCATGACTTCCCCCGCCGCCGATCGGGCCCGTTACGACCGGGCCACCGCCCACCTCGACGCGCCGCTGGCCCTCGTGGATCTCGACGCGTTCGATGCCAACGCCGACGACCTCGTGCGCCGCGCGGGCGGGAAGCCGGTCCGGGTCGCGAGCAAGTCGGTACGGTGCCGGGCGCTGCTCGAACGGGTCCTGGCCCGGCCCGGGTTCGCCGGGATCATGTCCTACACGCTCGCCGAGTCGCTCTGGCTGGCCCGGTCCGGCTTCGAGGACGTACTCCTCGCCTACCCCAGCGCCGACCGCGCCGGGTTCGCCGAGCTGGCCGCCGATCCGAAGCTGGCCGCCACCGTCACCGTGATGGTCGACGACCCCGGGCAGCTCGACCTGATCGACCGCTCCCGCGACGGCGGGGCCGAGCAGATCCGGGTCTGCCTCGAACTGGACACCGCCCTGCACCTGTTGGGCGGCCGGATACGGGTCGGCGCGCGCCGCTCCCCGCTGCGCGAACCCGCCCAGCTGGCGGAGCTGGCCCGCACGGTGGCCGCGCGCCCCGGCTTCCGGGTGGTCGGCCTGATGGGGTACGAGGGCCATGTGGCCGGGGTCGGTGACGCCTTGGCGGGGCGCCCGCTGCGCTCGCGGGCGATCCGGTTGATGCAGGCCACGGCCCGCAAGGAGCTGGCGGTGCGCCGCGCGGCGGCGGTACGGGCGGTGCGCGCGGTCGTCGGTGAGCTGGAGTTCGTCAACGGCGGCGGCACGGGCAGTGTGCAGCAGACGGCCGCCGAGGACGCGGTGACGGAGATCGCCGCCGGGTCGGGTCTGTACGTACCGCGGCTGTTCGACAACTACACGTCGTTCCGGGGCCGTCCGGCGGCCCTGTTCGCCCAGCCGGTGGTGCGGCGGCCCGGAGTGGGCGTGATCACCGTACTGGGCGGCGGCTATCCGGCGTCGGGGGCGGCGGGCGCCGACCGGCTGCCGGAGCCGTACCTGCCGCAGGGTCTGCGCTACGACCCGCAGGAGGGCGCGGGCGAGGTGCAGACCCCGCTGCTCGGCGCCCCGGCGGACGACCTGCTGATCGGTGACCGGGTGTGGTTCCGGCACGCGAAGGCCGGGGAGCTGTGCGAGCGGTTCGAGGAGCTGCACCTCGTCGAGGGCGACCGGGTGACGGCCACCGTCCCGACGTACCGGGGCGAGGGCCGCACCTTCCTCTGATCCGGACCCGGTCAGTAGACGGAGTCCGTCTGGTCCGGGACGACGCTGGTGTCACCGCGGCGCACCGGGCCGGCCGTTCCGTCGTGCCCGGTGTAGCCGGTGGTGGAGCAGGGGTACTGGGTGGTCTTCTGCTTCTTGGGCTCGATGAACATCGGGTTGACGATCCAGCGGCCGTCGCTGTTGTCGTAGGCCCGGCACATGAGCTCGTTCTTGTTGCGGTTCAGGACCAGTCGCAGGGCGGTCGCGTCGCGCAGGAACGAGACGTCGGTGTCGGAGTCACCGGCGGCGAAGACCTGGCGGCGGGCCGCGGGCTGGACCTTCTCGGCCGCCGGGCCGCGCACGCCGAAGATCTCCTTGTTGATCCAGCAGCGCTTGCCGTCGACGTACGTGATCATCGAGTCGTCGCCGTCGCGCACGGAGCCGCAGCCCTGGAGGTGCGCGGTGAACTTCCCGTCGTACGTCGTGGTGTTGCGGATGCCGATGACGTGGTCGGCGGCGACGCCGACGCCCGCGGCCCAGGTCTCGACCACCGGCTGCGGTGAGGCCGAGCTGATCCAGACGTCGAATCCGGCCTTCCTGAGAGCGCTGATGAGGTCCTTCTGCTGGTCGTAGTAGCGCACCCAGCCGGTGGCGGTGGCGCTGCCGACGCGCTGGGTGGCGCCGATGGACGCGGCGAGGTTCTCGGTGCGCGCGGCGGCGGCGAAGGAGCGGACCTCGCGGGCGGTGTAGCCCTGGGTCAGCTGGGGCAGCCAGGCGTAGGCGGGCTCGATGGTGCGGCGGTCCCAGCCGGCGAAGGCGGCGGCTCCGGCCGTGGTGGTGGCGCTGCCGTAGACGGAGTTGATCTCGTCGGCGCAGCGGACGGCCCCGGGGGCGCCGGTGCCGGTGGGCAGCGGGGCGCCGGGGCGGGCGAGCGGGCCGCAGGCGGCGGCGAGCGCCGAGGCGGCGGCCGGGGTGAGGTAGCGGCTGGTGGTGCGCCAGTCGCCGCGGGCGGGCTGGCGGATCTTGCCGTGGCGCAGCAGCCAGAACATGGTCGCGTCGCCGACGTCGTTCTTGACGACGGTGTTGTCCCAGTCGAAGACGGCGACGGGCTTGTCGCGGCTGGGGCGGTACGGGTTGCAGGTGCCGTACTGGTCGATCAGCTGCTGGAGCCGGGCCTGGTTGTCCCCGTACCAGCCCGCGCCGATGGCGGGGGTGGTGCAGTGGGCGCCGGGCCGTGCGGCCTGGGCGGCGGGCGCGGCGGCGACGAGGGCGCCCGCGGCGATCGCGGCGGCGGCTCCGACGGCCTGGAGCCGTCGGGCGGTGAGGTGGGTCACTGAGGTGAACGCTCCTGTTTCTGACGAAGATCGTCGCGGCCGTTGGTGCTCGGCAGCGGGGGGTGGTGCGACGCCCGGCTGCCGGGGTGGTGCGGTCCAGGTGAACGCTCGGGGCGGACCCGGGGGGCCGCGCTCTACAGGGGGGTGACGTACGCGCCCGCGATGCCGCCGTCGACCAGGAAGTCGGTGGCGTTGACGAAGGAGGAGTCGTCGCTGGCGAGGAAGGCGACGGCGGCGGCGATCTCGGTGGGCTCGGCGAAGCGGCCGACCGGGATGTGCACGAGGCGGCGCGCGGCGCGCTCGGGGTCCTTGGCGAACAGTTCCTGGAGCAGCGGGGTGTTGACGGGTCCCGGGCACAGGGCGTTGACGCGGATGCCCTCGCGGGCGAACTGGACGCCCAGTTCGCGGGACATGGCCAGGACCCCGCCCTTGGAGGCGGTGTAGGAGATCTGGGAGGTGGCGGCGCCCATGATCGCGACGAAGGAGGCGGTGTTGATGATGGAGCCCCGGCCCTGGCGCTGCATGTAGGGCAGGGCGGCCTTGCAGCACAGGTAGACGGAGGTGAGGTTGACGTCCTGGACCCGCTTCCAGGCCTCCAGGCCGGTGGTGAGGATCGAGTCGTCGTCCGGGGGCGAGATGCCCGCGTTGTTGAAGGCGATGTCGACGGAGCCGTAGGTGTCGAAGGCGGTCTTGAAGAGGGCCTCGACCTGCTCGGGGCTGGTGACGTCGACCTTCACGAAGGTGCCGCCGACCTCTTCGGCGGCGGCCTTGCCCGCCGTTTCGTCGATGTCGCCGCAGACGACGTTGGCGCCTTCGGAGGCGAGGCGGCGGGCGGTGGCGAGGCCGATGCCGCTTCCGGCTCCGGTGATGACGGCGGTACGGCCGACCAGTCGGCGGCAGACGGACTCTTCGGTGTGCTGGGCGGTCATGTGGTTCAGGCCTCCGTGCTGATGAAGACGTTCTTGGTCTCGGTGAACGCGGTGAGGGCGTCGGGTCCCAGTTCCCGGCCGAGGCCGGACTGCTTGTATCCGCCGAAGGGGGTCCAGTAGCGCACGCTGCTGTGGGAGTTGACGGAGAGGTTGCCCGCGGCGACGGCGCGCGAGACGCGCAGCGCGCGGCCCACGTCGCGGGTCCACAGGGAGCCGGAGAGCCCGTACTCGGTGGCGTTGGCCAGCCGTACGGCGTCCTCCTCGTTTTCGAAGGGCAGGACGACGGCGACCGGGCCGAAGACCTCCTCGGCGGCGACGGGGGCGGTGGGACCGGCCCCGGTGACGAGGGTGGGCGGGTACCAGAACCCGGGGCCCTCGGGGGCGGAGCCGCGGACCGCGGTGAGGTCGTCGGTGACGTAGGACCGTACGCGTTCCAGCTGGGCGCGCGAGATCAGCGGGCCCATCTGGGTCTTCTCGTCGGCCGGGTCGCCGACGACCACGCCCTCGATCCCGGGGGTGATCAGGTCGAGGAAGCGGTCGTAGACGGAGCGCTGGACCAGGATCCGGGTGCGGGCACAGCAGTCCTGGCCGGTGTTGTCGAGGAAGGCCATCGGGGCGGCGGCCGCGGCGGCTTCGAGGTCGGCGTCGGCGAAGACGATGTTGGGGCTCTTGCCGCCGAGTTCGAGGGTGACGCGCTTCACCCGTTCGGCGCACTTGGCCATGATCTGCTTGCCGACTCCGGTGGAGCCGGTGAAGACGATCTTCGCGACTCCGGGGTGTTCGACGAGCGCGTCGCCCGCGACCGGGCCGCGTCCCGGCAGCACTTGGAAGAGGTGCTCGGGCAGGCCCGCCTCCAGGGCGATTTCGGCGAGCCGGAGCGCGGTGAGGGGGGTGGTCTCGGCGGGTTTGAGGATGACGGCGTTGCCCGCGGCGAGGGCGGGCGCCAGGCCCCAGGCGGCGATCGGCATGGGGAAGTTCCAGGGGGCGATCACGCCGATGACGCCGAGGGGTTCGAGGAAGGTGATGTCGATGCCGCCGGAGACGGGGATCTGGCGGCCGGAGAGCCGTTCCACTCCCCCGGCGGCGAATTCGAGCAGGTCGCGGACGTTGCCCGCCTCCCAGCGGGCGTTGCCGATGGTGTGGCCCGCCTCGCGGACCTCCAGCAGGGCGAGCTCCTCGCGGTGCCCGTCCACGGCGGCCGCGAAGCGGCGCAGCAGCCGGGCCCGGTCGGCGGGGGCGGCTGCGGCCCAGCCGCGCTGGGCCGCGGTGGCCCGTACGACGGCGGCGTCGACATCGTCCCGTGTGGCGGCCGGGACGGTGGCGACGATCTCCTCGGTGGCCGGATTCAGTACGTCCAGCGCATCGGATGACACGTGGTGCCCTCTCAGTGGTTCGCTCGGTTCCAACGGGACGGTGGGTGGGCGGGGTTACAGCCGTTCGAAGGAACGGCGCAGCTCCCAGTCGGTCACGGCGGAGTCGTAGGCGTCGAGTTCGACACGGGCCATGTTCCGGTAGTGGGCGACCACTTCGGGGCCGAAGGCGGCCTTGGCGATCTCGCTGTTCTCCCACAGCTCGGCGGCCTCGCGCAGGGTGGCGGGGACGTGCGCGTAGTCGGCGGTGTAGGCGTTGCCCGTACAGGACTCGGGCAGCTCCAGGCGGTTCTCGATGCCGTAGAGGCCGGCCGCGACCAGGCCCGCGACGGCCAGGTACGGGTTGACGTCACCGCCGGGGAGGCGGTTCTCGAAGCGCATCGAGCGGCCGTGGCCGACCACGCGCAGGGCGCAGGTGCGGTTGTCCACACCCCAGGCGACGGCGGTCGGCGCGAAGGATCCCGGGCGGAAACGCTTGTACGAGTTGATGTTCGGGGCGTAGAGAAGGGAGAAGTCCCGCAGCGCGGCCAGCTGGCCCGCCAGGAAGTGGCGCATCACCGGTGACATTCCGCCGGGAGCGTCGTCGCCCTCGGCCGCCATCGCGTTGCGTCCGTCGGCGTCGTTGAGCGAGAGGTGGATGTGGCAGGAGTTGCCCTCGCGCTCGTCGTACTTGGCCATGAAGGTGAGCGAGACGCCTTCCTGGGAGGCGATCTCCTTGGCGCCCGTCTTGTACACGGAGTGCTGGTCGCAGGTGACGACGGCCTCGTCGTAGCGGAAGGCGATCTCGTGCTGCCCGAGGTTGCACTCGCCCTTGGCCGACTCGACGATCAGGCCCGCGGCCTGCATCTCGTTGCGGATCCGGCGCAGCAGCGGTTCGATCCGGCCGGTGCCGAGGACGGAATAGTCGATGTTGTACTGGTTGGCCGGGGTCAGGCCGCGGTAGTTGGCGTCCCAGGCCTGCTCGTAGGTGTCCTGGAACACCATGAACTCCAGCTCGGTGCCGACCATCGCGGTGTAACCGTGCTCGGCGAGGCGCGCCAGCTGGCGCCGCAGGATCTGGCGGGGCGCGGCGACGACGGGCGAGCCGTCGTTCCAGGCGAGGTCGGCCATGACCAGTGCGCTGCCGGGGTTCCAGGGGATGGGGCGCAGGGTGGACAGGTCGGGGTGCATGGCGAAGTCGCCGTAGCCCCGGTCCCAGGAGGACATCTCGTAGCCGTCGACGGTGTTCATGTCGGTGTCGACGGCGAGCAGGTAGTTGCAGCCCTCGGTGCCGTGGGACATGACCTCGTCGAGGAAGAACTGTGCGGCGAACCGCTTGCCCTGGAGCCGCCCCTGCATGTCGGGGAAGGCCAGGACCACTGTGTCGATATCACCGGCGGCGACGAGGGCGCGGAGCTCCTCGGGCGCGAGCGGCGGCATGCGGTCTACCACGGGAATCTCTCCTTCGGTGAGCCGAGGGGGCCTAAGGTATTGAATAGAACCATTGCTTGGGAAGGGGAGGGGCCGACATGGCGAACAACGGGGCGAACACGGCGGGCGGTGACGGCGCGGTCGCGCGGCTGAATCCCGTGCTGCGTCAGGTGCGGGCGGGCAACGGTTTCGAGGAGGCGCTGGAGCAGATCCTCCAGGTGGTCCGGCTGGGCCTGGTGCCCGGCGGCGAACGGCTGCCGCCGGAGCGCGAGTTGGCCGAGCGGATGGGGATCAGCCGGGTCACCCTGCGCGAGGTGCTGAAGGTACTCCAGGACCAGGGCCTGGTGGAGGCACGGCGCGGGCGCTACGGCGGGACCTTCGTCCTCCCGCGCCCCGACACTCCGGCGGGCGGCGCCGAGGAGGAGCTGCGGCGACGGGTCGCGGGCGTGGACATCGAGGACGCGCTGCGCTTCCGCGAGGTGCTGGAGACCGGCGCGGCCGGACTGTGCGCCGCTCAGGGCCTGACCGGCGGCCAGGCGGACCGGCTGCGCGGGGCGCTCGCCGCGACCCACGACGCCCCGCTCGCCGACTACCGGCGCCAGGACACCCTCTTCCACCTGACCCTGTGCGAACTGGCGGGCTCGGCCACCCTGACGGCCCAGTACGCGGCCGTCCGGGCCACGGTCAACGACCTGCTGGACTGCATCCCGCTGCTGGTGCGCAACCTGGAGCACTCGCAGCACCAGCACACCGCGGTCGTGGAGTCGGTCCTGGAGGGGGACGCGGAGGCGGCGCGCGAGGTAATGCGGGAGCACTGCGGCGGGACGGCGGCGCTGCTGCGCGGGTTCCTGGCGTGAAGGCGCCCGCGCGGGCCCGGATCCCCGTCACCCGCCCGGGGAGGTCTTCGTAACCGGCGTTTAACGCAGGGGTCTTGCGCGCTCCACCTCCTTGCGGCAAAGGTACGCCCCACAACCATTGCCCTAGGCAGGAGCGCACATGGCCGACGACATCGAGGCACGGCTGTCAGCCGTGCCCGGACCCACCCCGTCCCCCGAAGGCGGAACCGCGGCCGGAGCGGCGGCCGGAGCCGGAACCGGGGACGACTACCTGGAACGCCGCACCCTGCGCCGCGGCAGCGCGGGCTGGCTGCTGCTGACCGGTCTCGGCGTCGCCTACGTCGTCTCCGGGGACTTCTCCGGCTGGAACGTCGGCCTGAGCAAGGGCGGCTTCGGCGGCCTCGCCATCGCCACCGTCCTGATGGGCGCGATGTACGCCTGCCTGGTCTTCTCGCTGGCCGAACTCTCCACCATCCTGCCCACCGCGGGCGGCGGCTACGGCTTCGCCCGGCGCGCGCTCGGCCCCTGGGGCGGCTTCCTCACCGGTACCGCCATCCTGATCGAGTACATCCTGGCCCCGGCCGCCATCGTCATCTTCATCGGCGACTACGTCGAGTCCCTCGGCCTCTTCGGCCTCACCTCCAGCTGGCCCGTCTACCTCGGCTGCTTCGTCGTCTTCATCGGCGTACACCTGTGGGGCGTGGGCGAGGCGCTGCGCTTCAGCCTCGTCGTCACCGCCATCGCCGTCGCCGCCCTGCTGATCTTCGCCGTCGGCGCGCTCACCGACTTCTCCGTCAGCGGCCTCGACGACATCGCCGTCGACGCGGGCGCGGCGGGGTCCAGCTCCTGGCTGCCGTACGGAGTCCTCGGCATCTGGGCGGCGTTCCCCTTCGGCATGTGGTTCTTCCTCGGTGTGGAAGGTGTGCCGCTGGCCGCCGAGGAGGCCAAGGACCCGGTCCGCTCGATGCCGAGGGCGCTCGCCATCTCCATGGGCGTCCTGGCGCTCCTCGCCCTGATCACCTTCGTCGCCGCGACCGGAGCGCAGGGCGCGGACGCGGTCAAGGACGCGGGCAACCCCCTCGTGGTGGCCCTGGAGGGCGCGGGCGAGCCGACCACGCTGAGCCGGTTCGTCAACTACGCGGGCCTGGCCGGTCTGGTGGCCTCCTTCTTCTCCCTCATCTACGCCGGTTCGCGCCAGCTCTTCGCCCTCTCCCGCGCGGGCTACCTGCCCCGCTTCCTGTCCCTGACCAGCAGCCGCAAGGCCCCCTACCTCGGGCTGGTCATCCCCGGCGCGATCGGCTTCGCGCTCGCCGCGGCCACCGGCGACGGGGCCCGGATGCTCAACATCGCCGTCTTCGGCGCGACCATCTCGTACGCCCTGATGGCCCTCTCGCACATCGTGCTGCGGCGCCGGGAGCCGAACCTGGAGCGGCCGTACCGCACTCCGGGCGGGGTGGTCACCTCGACGGTGGCGTTCGTACTCGCCCTGTCGGCCCTGGTCGCCACCTTCCTGGTGGACAAGGACGCGGCATTCATCGCACTGGCGGTGTACGCCGTCGCCCTCGCCTACTTCGCCTTCTACAGTCGGCACCACCTGGTGGCCTCGGCGCCCGAGGAGGAGTTCGCGGCTCTGGCGGCAGCCGAGGCGGAACTGACCCGGGACTGACAAGCTGCTCGCGCCCGCCGCTTTCCCGTTCGTCCCCGCTGGAGGTATGCACCGTGCCCAGGCCGCTCATCGGCATCACCACCTACGTGGAGGCGTCCACGCGCTACGGCGCGTGGGACCTCCCGACCGCCCTCGTCCCCTCGGGGTACTACGAGCTGGTCCAGGCCTCGGGCGGGGCGGCGGTGCTGCTGCCGCCGGACGAGCCGGAGCAGGCCGCCTCGGTACTGGGCCGACTGGACGGCCTGGTCGTGGCGGGCGGCCCGGATCTGGACCCGGTCCACTACGGCGCCCCCCGCGACTCCCGTACGGGCGCCCCCGCGACCGTGCGCGACGCCTGGGAGCTGGCCCTGATCGGGGCCGCGCTCGCGAACGGCACCCCGGTGCTGGGGATCTGCCGGGGCATGCAGGCCCTCAACGTGGCGCTGGGCGGCACCCTCGTCCAGCACATCGACGGGCACGCGGGGGTGCCGGGGCCGGTGGCCTGGCACCCGGTGCGGCCGGTCGCGGGCACCCTGTACGCGGCCCTCGTGCCGGAGGAGGCGCAGGTGCCGACGTACCACCACCAGTGCGTGGACCGGCTCGGGCACGGCCTGATCGCCTCGGCGCACGCGCTGGACGGGACGGTGGAGGCCGTCGAACTCCCGGCGGACGGTGCGAACTGGGCCCTGGGCGTCCAATGGCACCCCGAACGGGACAAGGACACCCGCGTGATGGACGCCCTCATCACGGCCACCGCCCGCATCCCGGCCACGGTCTCCTGACCCCCGGGCGGAGCGGGCCGAATCCAGCCCCGCCGGCGTTTGAGGCGCCCCCGGAGGGCACACCGGCCGCACGCGCACTCGCACCGCCGCGCGTACAACCGATCAGGCCGGACGGCCCCGCGTCAGGGCGAGGAGGTCGCGGGCCGGCCCGGCGGGCCGCGTCCCTCCGGGCCACACGGCCCGCAGCGACCGCCCCAGCCCCGCCCCCGCCACCGCGACCGCCACCAGCCGCCGCCCCGCCAACTCCTCCCGCAGCGCCAGCTCGGACAGCACGCACGGCCCCGCCCCGCTCACCGCCGCCGCCTTGACCGCCGTCGTGGACGCGAGTTCGAGCAGCGGCTCCGCCAGCCCCCCGCTCCCGGCCAGCGCGGCGTCCAGTACCTGCCGGGTCCCCGACCCCCGTTCCCGCAGGATCAGCGGGGTCGCGGCCAGTTCGGCGGCCGAGACCTCCCCCGACCGGCGCCGCGCCCACACGTGGCCCGGGGCCACCGCCACCACCAGCCGGTCCCGCGCGATGACCACCGCGTCCAGCCCCTCCGGCACCGTCAGCCCCTCCACGAACCCGAGGTCCGCCTCCCGCGCGAGCACCCGCTCCGCGACCAGCGCCGAGTTGTCCGCCTGGAGGGACACCGCCGTGCCCGGCCGGGCCGCGCGCAGCGCGATCAGCCACCCCGGCAGCAGGTACTCCGCGATGGTCATGCTGGCCGCCACCCGCAGCCGCGAGTCCCGCGCCCCCCGCAACGCCTGCGCCCCCGCGTCGAACGCCTCGGCGGCCTCCACCACCCGCCGCGCCCAGTCCGTGACCAGCGCGCCCTGCGCGGTCAGCGTGGAGCCGCGCGGCGTACGGTCCACCAGCGCCACCCCCAGCCGGGTCTCCATCGCCCGGATCCGGGCGCTCGCGGCGGGCTGGCTGATGCCGAGTTCCCGCGCGGCGGCGCCCAGGCTGCCGAGCCGCGCCACCGCGATCAGCAGCTCCATGGCCCCCAGCTCCGGCACCCGGTGCGACAGCGGGGCCGACACGGGGGCCGACCCCGGAGCGGTACGTTCCACAGCGGCGTCACTCATCACATCAGTTTATGACCCCATAGGCAGATGACCTCTGCCGTCCGGCCCTCCCCGGGCGCACGCTTTCCCCATGGCCACCATCGCGCACCCCCGCCAGACCCACGAGGTCCACCAGGCCGACCGGGCCCACCGGCCCGCCACCACCCCCCGGCGCTCCTTCCCGGCCCTGCGCCACCTCGGTCCGAACTGGTACGCCTCCGTCATGGGCACCGCGATCATCGCCAACGCCGGGGCCACCCTCCCCTACCAGCTCCCCGGCCAGCGCGTGGCCTGCCAGGCCTTCTGGGCCCTGTCCGCCGCGGCCCTGCTGGTCCTGCTCACCGCCCGGGCGGGCCACTGGCTGCACCACCGCGACCAGGCCCGCGCCCATCTCCTCGACCCCGCCGTGGCCCCCTTCTACGGCTGTCTGTCGATGGCCCTGCTCGCGGTCGGCGGCGGCACCCTGATCGTCGGCAAGGACCTCATCGGCCTCCGGGCGGCGATCGCCGCGGACACCGTGCTGTTCGCCGCCGGTACCGCGATCGGCCTGGCCATGGCGGTGGTCGTGCCCTACCTGATGGTGGTCCGGCACAAGGTGGAGCACGCCCAGGCCAGCCCCGTCTGGCTGCTCCCCCTGGTCGCCCCGATGGTGTCCGCCGCGCTCGGCCCGCTGCTGATCCCCCACCTGCCCGAGGGGCAGCCCCGCGAGGCGATGCTGCTGGCCTGCTACGCCATGTTCGGGGTGAGCCTGCTGGCCACCCTGCTGATGCTCCCGCTGATCTTCGGCCGACTGGTCCTGGGCGGCCCGCTGCCCCTCGCGCTCACCCCGACCCTGTTCCTGGTCCTCGGCCCCCTCGGGCAGTCCACCACCGCCGTGAACCAGCTCGCCGACATGGCACCCCGCTCCATCGGAGCGCCGTACGCCGACGGGCTCAGCGCCTTCGCCGTGGTCTACGGGGTACCGGTCATGGGGTTCGCGCTGCTCTGGCTCGCGCTCGCCGTGGCCATGCTGGTCCGGGCGGCCCGCCGCGGCATGGGCTTCGCGATGACCTGGTGGGCCCTGACCTTCCCCGTGGGCACCTGCGTCACCGGAGCCGCGGGCCTGGCCCGGCACACCGGTCTGGACGCCTTCGCCTGGCTGGCCGCCGCGCTGTTCGTGCTGCTGGTCGCGGCGTGGCTGACCGCCGCGTTCCACACCCTGCGCGGACTCGCCGCGGGCCGCCTGCTCGCCGCGCCCCGCTGAGGGCCGTCACTGCAGAGGGAGCTTCACGCCCCGCGCAGCGCTTCGGCCAGCAGCCGGGGCGCTTCGGCCAGGGAGGGCCCGTACCACGTCAGGTGGCGGCCGCTGACGAGCGCCGCGGGCAGCCCCGGAAAGGCCTCGGGGCCGTCCTCGACGGTGAACCGGTACGGCTCGTCCGGCAGCACCACCAGATCGCAGCCCGCCGCCCGCAGCTCCTCGGCGGGCACCCGCGGGTACCGCTCGGCATGGTCGGCGTACGCGTTCTCCACGCCCAGGCGCGCCAGCAGGTCCCCCGCGAAGGTGTCCCGGCCCAGCACCATCCAGGGCCGCCGCCACACCGGTACGAACGCTCGCCGCCGGTCCACCGGTTCCACCCGCGCCCACGCGGCCCCGGCGTCCGCCAGCCAGCCGGGGCGGGCCAGCCCGAGGGCGTCCACGAGAAGCAGTTCCAGCTCGCTCAGCGCCTGCGGAAGGTCCCGGATCACGGTGACGAGCACCTCCAGTCCGGCCGCGCGCAGGGCTTGGACGTCCGGGGCCCGGTTCTCCTCCTCGTTGGCGATGACGAGGTCCGGGCGCAGTGCCACGACGGCCGCCACGTCCGGGTTCTTCGTACCGCCGATCCGGGTCGCGCCGCGCAGGTCCGCCGGGTGCGTGCACCAGTCGGTGGCCCCGACGATCAGCCCGGGCGAGGACACCGCCACCGCCTCGGTCAGCGAGGGCACCAACGAGACGGCCCGCACCCCGGTCAGTGCTCCGGCGAGGGCGGCTCGGAGGTGGCGTGGATGTGGTCGCCGACCGCGACGACGAGAAGTCTGGTGTCCTCGGTCATGGCCCGCCAACGGTGGTGCACCCCGCCCGAGAGGAACAGCGCGTCGCCGCTCTCCAGCCGGTACGCCCGCCCCTCGGCCTCGACCTGGCAGGACCCCGAGACGACGTACATCATCTCGTCGTTGCGGTGCTGGTACTCGCGGCCCGCGTCCTGGTCCCCGGTGAACTCCATGGCGTGCAGCTGGTGGTGTCCGCGCACCAGGGGCCGTACGCCCGCGGCCGGTTCGAGACCGTCGGCGTCGGCGGCGCGCACGAGGTCCACGGTGCGCGCGGTGTCGGACGCGGCCAGCAGCTCGACGGCGGTGGTCTCCAGCGCGTCCGCGACCCGTTCCAGGGAGCGCATGCTGGGGCGGGCCCGTTCGTTCTCTATCTGGCTCAGAAAAGGCACCGAAAGACCGCTGCGCCCCGAGACCGCGGCGAGGGTGAGCCGCAGCGCGCGGCGCCGCTTGCGCACGGCCACGCCCACCCGGAGCGGTTCCTTGGTGTCTCTTTCCTTTTCCTTGTCGTCCATGGCGGGGCTGCCCTCCCCTTGTCCGTCGCACATAGGTGTGCTGTATGTACCTTACGCAGCATCGGCCCCCCGCACCGCTCGCACGGCCCGACCGTACCGAGCCGCCGCCGCATTCCGAGTGGAATTCGAGTGACCGGTGATCGCCGTCCGCTACCCCGGTGTGGCTGGAGGTGACCGCGATGCCGGGCGGTGTCAGTGGGGTACGGCATCATCGTCAAGGTGACCCGACGCCTGATGCTCCTCGACACCGCTTCCCTTTACTACCGCGCCTACTTCGGGGTGCCGGACTCGGTCCGGGCCCCCGACGGGACTCCGGTCAACGCCGTGCGCGGGCTGCTCGACTTCATCGGACGGCTGGTCCAGGACCACCGGCCGGACGATCTGGTGGCCTGCATGGACGCCGACTGGCGCCCGCACTGGCGGGTGGAGCTGATCCCCTCATACAAGGCACACCGCGTCGCGGTGGAGACGGAGACCGGGCCCGACGAGGAGGAGACCCCGGACACCCTGGCCCCGCAGGTCCCGATCATCGAGGCCGCGCTCGACGCGTTCGGGATCGCCCGGGTGGGCGTGGCGGGGTACGAGGCGGACGACGTGATCGGCACGCTCACCGCGCGGGCCACCGGCCCCGTGGACATCGTCACCGGCGACCGGGACCTCTACCAGCTGGTGGACGACGCCAAGGCGCGCCGCGTGCTCTACCCGCTCAAGGGCGTCGGCTCCCTCCAGGTCACCGACGAGGCGTGGCTGCGCGAGAAGTACGGGGTGGACGGGCCGGGGTACGCGGAACTGGCGCTGCTGCGCGGCGACCCGAGCGACGGCCTGCCGGGCGTGCCGGGGGTCGGCGAGAAGACGGCGGCGAAGTTGCTCGACGCGTACGGGAACCTGGCCGGGATCCTGGCCGCGGTGGACGACCCGAAGTCGAGACTGACGCCTACGCAGCGCAAGCGGCTGGACGAGGCCCGGCCCTACCTGGCGGTAGCCCCGAAGGTGGTCCAGGTGGCCCTTGACGTGCCACTTCCCGCGTTCGACCCGGCACTGCCGGCGGTGCCCGCGCACCAGGACGTGGTGGACGCGCTGGGTCACCGGTGGGGACTGGGCGGAGCGGTATCTCGCCTCACCAGCGCGCTTCGACCCTGAGGTGGTAACTTAGGTAATCCTAAGTTTCAGGGGAAGCAGCACGGGACACCGGGGAGACGCCGTGGCAGAAGGACGTGGCCGAAGGATCGCTACCGCTGAGGTGGTTCGGACCGAGCGACTGAGCGCCCACATGGTGCGCGTCGTGCTGGGCGGGGAGGGGCTCGCCGCCCGGTTCACGGTCGGCGAATTCACCGACCACTACGTGAAAGTGCTCTTCGCCCCCGAGGGCGCCGTCTACTCCGAACCCTGGGACCTGGAAGAGATCAGAGCCTCCCAGCCCCGCGAACTGTGGCCGCGACAGCGCGCCTACACGGTGCGGGCCTGGGACCCGGCGCACGAAGAGCTGACCATCGACTTCGTCGTCCACGGCGACGAGGGCGTCGCGGGCCCCTGGGCGATGCGCGCCCAGCCCGGCGAAACGGTCCGCTTCCTGGGCCCGGGCGGCGCCTATGGTCCCGACCCGGCGGCCGACTGGCACCTGCTCGTGGGTGACGAGAGCGCGCTTCCGGCGATCGGCACCACGATGGAGCAGATGCCGGTGGGGGCCGAGGTGATCGCCCTGGTGGAGGTCGCCGGCCCCGACGAGGAGCAGAAGATCGCCACTCCGGACGGGATCGTGCCGATCTGGATCCACCGCGGCGACCGCCCGGTCGGCGAGGCGCTGGTGCAGGCCGTGACCTCGCTGCAGTTCCCGGAGGGCGAGGTCCACGCCTTCGTCCACGGCGAGGCGGGCTTCGTGAAGGAACTCCGCCGCCACCTGCGCAACGAGCGCGGCATCCCGGCCAAGCGGCTGTCGATCTCGGGCTACTGGCGCCTGGGCGAGACGGACGAGGGCTGGCGCGCCATAAAGCGCGACTGGAACGCCCAGGTCGAAGCGGAGCAGGGCTGAGACCCGGGGGCCCCGCCCCCAACCCCCCGCGCCTCAACCGCCGGCGGAGCTGAAACGTTCAGCCCCGTCGGCGTCGAGGCGCCCAGCCCAGCCGGTGCGCAAGGCCGCCCCCTCCAGCCCCGCCGGCGTTTGAGGCGCCCCCGGAGGGCTCGCGACCGGCGCCCGCGACCCGCACCGGCCCCCGCCGCCCCGCGCGCGGCGAACCCCTCCCCGCGGGACAATGACCGCATGCGCAGCTCACGCACCCGCGCCCGAGCCCTCGGCGCCGCAGGGGCCGCCCTGCTCCTGGCGTCGGTCGCCACCGCCGCCCCGACGGCCACGGCCACGACCGGCCCCCCGCCACCGAAGCCCCGGCTCACCGACGCCCAGGTCGACAAGGCCGTCGCCCGCCTCGACTCGAACATCGCCGACGTGATGCGCCGCACCGGCGTCCCCGGCCTCTCCGTGGCCGTGGTCCACAACGACAAGGTGATCTACCTCAAGGGCTTCGGCGTCCGGAAGGTCGGCGAGCCCGCCAGGGTGGACCCGGACACCGTCTTCCAGGTCGCCTCGCTCTCCAAGCCGCTCTCCTCCACCGTGATCGCCGGTACCCTCGCCGACCCCGCCGACTGGGACCGTCACGTGGACCTGCCCGGCTTCGCCCTCAAGGACCCGTGGGTGACCGCCCACGTCAGTACCGCCGACCTCTTCTCGCACCGCAGCGGCCTGCCCGACCACTCCGGCGACCTCCTCGAAGACCTCGGCTACGACCAGTCGTACATCCTCGGCCACCTCCGCGAGGAACCCCTGTCCCCCTTCCGCGCGAGCTACGCCTACACCAACTACGGGCCGACCGCCGCCGGTGAGGCCGTCGCCCGGGCCAAGGGCGTCAGCTGGGAGAAGCTGAGCCAGGACACCCTCTTCAAGCCCGCCGGGATGACCCGCACCTCCACCACCTTCAAGGCCTTCGTGAACGCCCCGGACCACGCCGCCACCCACGTCAAGAACGCCGACGGCACCTGGAGCGCCCGCTTCGTCCGCGATCCCGACGCGCAGGCCCCGGCGGGCGGGGCCAGTTCCACCGCCCGTGACATGAGCCGGTGGATGCGGCTCCAGCTCTCCGGCGGCACCCTGGACGGCCACCGGATCATCCCCGAGGCCACCCTGGCCCGGACCCACCTGGCCGAGATCGTGTCCCAGGCCCCCACCACCCGCTACGGGCCCACCGGCTTCTACGGGCTGGGCTGGAACGTCTCCTACGACGACGCGGGCAGGCTGCGCCTGAGCCACTCCGGGGCCTTCGAACTCGGCGCCAACACCACCGTGACGATGCTGCCGCTCGAACAGCTGGCCATCGTCGTCCTGACCAACGGCGCACCGATCGGCCAGGCCGACGCCGTCTCCCTCGACTTCTTCGACACCGCCGAGCACGGCAAGCCCACCACCGACTGGCTGGACGTGGCCGAAGCGCTCTACGCGGCGCAGCTGGACCAGCCCGGCCGGTCCGGCACCGACTACGCCCACCCGCCCGCCGGGGCGAAGCCCGCCCGCGCGGACTCGACGTACACCGGCACCTACGACAGCCCGTACTTCGGCAAGCTCACCGTGACCGCCGACCCCGGCAAGCCCGCCGGTCAGGGCCTCGTCCTCGGCCTCGGCCCGAAGCCGGAGCGGTACGCGCTCACCCACTACGACGGCGGCACCTTCAGCTTCGAGACCAGGGGCGAGAACGCCGTCGGCCGCACCGGGGTCACCTTCACCGACGGCAAGGTCCGCATCGAGTACCTGGACACCGAGCACCTGGGCACCTTCAGCCGGAGCGGATGAGCACCGCCCGGCCGCATACCCTGGCCCCGATGAGACGCCGAGCCCCCGCACCCCCCTCGCCCCTGCCCCAGCTGGACGGCATCGACCCGGTGCGGCTGCGGCTGCCCGGGGACGGACCGTACGCCGACATCGGCGGCTTCCTCGACGCCCGTTACGCGGGCAGCTCCGGAGCGGAGCCGATGGCCCGCCTGCTGCGCGCGGGCCGCGTGTTCGGCGCCGACGGGCGGCCCCGGCGGGCGGCGGACCCCTACGAGCCGGGCGGGTTCCTGTGGTTCCACCGGGAGCTGCCGCCGGAGGCGTCCGTACCGTTCGCGCCGCGCGTCGTGTACCGGGACGCGCACCTGCTCGTGGCGGACAAGCCGCACTTCCTCGCCACCACCCCGCGCGGCAGCCACGTCACCCAGACCGCCCTCGCCCGGCTGCGCCACGCCCTGGACCTGCCCGAGCTGAGCCCCGCGCACCGGCTGGACCGGCTCACCGCGGGGCTGGTCCTGTTCACGGTCCGACCCGAGGACCGCGGGGCTTATCAACTGCTGTTCCAGAAAAGGCTGGTGAGCAAGGAGTACGAGGCCGTCGCGCCCTACGATCCGGCGCTCGCCCTGCCCCGCACGCTGCGCAGCCGGATCGAGAAGACCCGCGGGGTGATCGCCGCCGCCGAGATCCCGGGCGGGGTACCCAATGCCGAGACCCGGGTGGAACTCCTGGAGCGGCGGGGCGGGTTGGGGCGCTACCGGCTGACCCCGCACACCGGCCGCACCCATCAGCTGCGCGTCCACATGAACAGCCTCGGCGTGCCCCTGCTCGGGGACCCGGTGTACCCGGAGGTCGGCGATCCGGCCCCGGACGACTACCGGCGGCCGCTGCAACTCCTGGCCCGCGTGCTGTCGTTCACCGATCCGGTGACCGGCCTGGCCCACCGCTTCGAGAGCATCCGCACCCTCGGTGCCTGGACGGACTACGAGGCCTGGGCCGCCGGAACCCCGCCGGAGCCGGAACCCGAGCCGGATCCCGAGCCGGCGCCTGAACCGGAACCCGCACCCGAGCGCGGCCTCTGAGGGCTCTGCGGTACGCCCGCGATCCGCAGGGCCGCGTCCGCCGTGGCCGCCGCGAAGGCCTCCACGGGTCTGCCGGGATCCGAGCGGTGGATGAGCATCACGCCCTCTATCAGGCCGAAGACCAGGTCGTTGCGCAGGGCCAGTGCGGCCTGGTCACGCGCCAGTTCGGCACCGGCGGCGGTGGCGCGCAGCAACGTGCGGTAGGCGTCGCGCAGTTCGGCCCGCATCCGGCGGAACTGCGCGAACCGCTCACCGCCGACCTCGGGCAGCAGGTAGAGCGCTCCCAGGTTGTACGGTCCGCCGCACAGCTGCTTGACGTCGGAGCGGCACAGCTCCCACAGCCTGCGCTCGGCGCTGCGGCCGGGGGTGACCAGCAGCCGCCGCGCCAGGACCAGGGAGGGAGCCACGGTGGACTCCAGCAGTTCGGCGAGGAGTTCCTCCTTGCCGCCGAAGTAGTGGTACATCGTCGCCTGGCGCATACCGGCCAGTTCGGCCACCGCCCGGGTGGTGGTGGCCGCGTATCCGCGGACCGTGAAGAGTTCCGCCGCCGCGCAGAGGAGTTCCTCGCGCGGCGGCCGCCCACTGTCCGGTCTTCGCTGGTCGGCGCGTGGCCGCCCGACCCGTCTCGCTCCCTCGCCCGCTGGCCCAGTCATGGCCAGATCGTCCCACAGAGCACCCCTAAAGCTTCATGGCAAGAGATCAGATCGCGCCATCCCCACTGTAGGAGGAAGCCCCAAAAGCGGCTAGCCGACGGAGCTGTAGGCCACTACACCCCGCAACAGGGCGTCCACGGCCTTACGGGCATTTCGCGCCACCGTGCTGCCCCCGTCACCCGACGTGGACGGCGCGGCCGCCGCGACCTGGCCGAGCACGTCGATGACCTGCTTGCACCAGCGCACGAAGTCACCGGCGGGCATGCCCGCTTCGCGGAGCACCTCGTCGAGGCTCTTGTCGGAGGCCCATTGGTAGACCGCCCACGCGAAGCCGAGGTCCGGCTCGCGCTGGCCCACACCCTCCGCCTGGTTGATCCCGTGCGACTCCTCCAGCGCGTCGAGCCTGCCCCAGATACGGACCATCTCGCCCAGCGCGACCGTCGCCGCACCGGCGGGCACCTTGGGCGCCACCGCGTCGTCGGACTGGCGCGCCTCGAAGACCAACGCCGAGACACAGGACGCGAGTTCGGCGGGGCTGAGCCCCTCCCAGATCCTGGCCCGCAGGCATTCCGAGGCCAGCAGGTCCAGCTCGCCGTACAGCCGGGCCAGCCGCCTGCCGTGCTGGGTGACCTCGTCCTCGCGCAGGTAGTCCAGCTCGGTCAGCAGCGCGTGGATCCGGTCGAAGGTGCGGGCGATGGTGTTCGTCCGGCCCTCGATCCGGCGCTCCAGCTGCTGGGTGTCCCGCTTGAGCCGGTGGTAGCGCTCGGCCCAGCGCGCGTGGTCCTCGCGCTCGTCGCAGCCGTGGCACGGGTGCGCGCGCAGCGCGGCGCGCAGCCGGGCGATCTCCCGGTCGTCGGCGGCCTCGGCCCGGCCGCGCCTGCTGTGCTCGGGCGCGATGTGCCCGGCCTTGGTACGCAGTTGCGAGGCGAGGTCCCGGCGCGACTGCGGGGAGCGCGCGTTGAAGGACTTGGGGATGCGCATCCGCTCGATGGCCTCGACCGGGACCGGGAAGTCGATCGCGGCGAGCCGCTTGACCTGCCGCTCGGCGGTGAGCACCAGCGGGCGCGGGCCCTCGGTGTACTCCTGGCCGCGGTGCCCGTTGGAGCGTCCGGCGGGCATGCCCGGGTCCAGGACCAGCGCGAGCCCGGCGAACTTGCCGGTCGGCACGTGGATGATGTCGCCCGGCTTGAGCTTCTCCAGCGAGCCGGCCGCCTGCGCGCGGCGCTGGGCCGCGCCCTGCTTGGCCAGGTCCGTCTCGCGGTCCTTGAGGTCGCGGCGCAGCTGCGCGTACTCCTCGAAGTCCCCGAGGTGGCAGGTCATGCCCTCGGTGTAGCCCGACAGGCCCTCTTCGTTGCGCTGCACCTGCTTGGAGATGCCGACGACGGAGCGGTCCGCCTGGAACTGGGCGAAGGAGGTCTCCAGCAGTTCGCGCGAGCGGTGCCGCCCGAACATCTGGACCAGGTTGACGGCCATGTTGTACGAGGGCTTGAAGCTGGAGCGCAGCGGATACGTCCGGGTGCCGGCCAGGCCCGCGAGGGCCGCCGGGTCCATCGCGCGCTGCCACAGCACCACCGCGTGGCCCTCGACGTCGATGCCGCGGCGCCCGGCCCGGCCGGTGAGCTGCGTGTACTCGCCGGGGGTGATGTCGGCGTGCTGCTCGCCGTTCCACTTGACCAGCTTCTCCAGGATCACCGTGCGCGCGGGCATGTTGATGCCCAGCGCCAGGGTCTCGGTGGCGAAGACGGCCTTGACCAGGCCGCGTACGAAGAGTTCCTCGACGACCTCCTTGAAGGTCGGCAGCATTCCGGCGTGGTGCGCGGCGATGCCCCGCTCCAGGCCCTCCAGCCATTCGTAGTAGCCGAGGACGTGCAGGTCTTCGGTGGGGATCGAGGCGGTGCGCTCCTCGACGATCTCCCGGACCCGGGCCCGCTTGGCGTCGTCGTTGAGCCGCAGCCCGGCGTACAGGCACTGCTGGACGGCGGCCTCGCAGCCCGCGCGGCTGAAGATGAAGGTGATGGCCGGGAGCAGGCCCTCGTTGTCGAGGCGCTCGATGACCTCGGGGCGGCCCGGGGTCCAGATCCGGTTGCGGGAGCGCCGTTCGCGCTCGCGGTCGGCCTCGCGGACCATCTTGCCGCGCCGCCGGTCCTTCGGGATGTAGGTGCGGGTGTTCTCCTCCCGCGCCATGCGCAGCAGGTCGGGGTTGACCTCCCGGCGTCCGCTGCCGCGGCCGCCGTGGTCGGTCTCCTCCTCGAAGAGGTCGTAGATCCGGCGTCCGGCCATGACGTGCTGCCACAGCGGAACGGGCCGCTCCTCGGAGACGATCACATCGGTGTCGCCGCGGACGGTGTCCAGCCAGTCGCCGAACTCCTCCGCGTTGGACACGGTGGCCGAGAGGGAGACCAGGGTGACCGACTCGGGGAGGTGGATGATCACTTCCTCCCAGACGGCGCCGCGGAACCGGTCGGAGAGGTAGTGCACCTCGTCCATGACGACGTAGCCGAGACCGGTCAGCGCGGGGGACTTCGCGTACAGCATGTTGCGCAGTACCTCGGTGGTCATCACGACTACCGGAGCATCGGCGTTGACGCTGTTGTCACCCGTCAGAAGGCCGACCTTGGCCGCGCCGTAGCGCTTGACGAGGTCGGCGTACTTCTGGTTCGACAGGGCCTTGATCGGCGTGGTGTAGAAGCACTTGCGGCCCTGGAGCAGCGCCAGGTGCACGGCGAACTCGCCGACGATGGTCTTGCCCGAGCCCGTGGGGGCGGCGACGAGCACGCCCTTTCCGGCCTCCAGGGCCTTGCAGGCCTCGATCTGGAAGGGGTCCAGGCCGAATGCGTACATCTCCCGGAAGGGGTGCAGGGCCGTGGCTTCTTCGGCGGCGCGGCGGCGGAACGCGGCGTACGCGTCGGCGGGTGAGAGTTCCTCGGTCATCTTGTGGTCGAGCCTACCCGCCACCCCTGACAACAAGCGCGATCTTTACGACAGGACCCGCACGGCCGCGGGCACGCACAGGGCGGTGACGGGCAGCGGGCCCATCGGGCCGCCGTCCGCGCAGGCGGTGATCCCGGCGGCCTCCAGGGTGCCCTCACGGACGGCGGCGCGCAGCCGGGCCGGGGCGGCGTCGGCGCCGACGACCGTCCGGAGGGAGAAGCCTGCCCCGCGGAGCGCGGAAGCGGCCGGCTGCGCCGCGTGGGCGCCCCGGCCGCGTCCGGCGGTGGGACTGACGAAGAGGGTGATCTCCGCACTCACCCCCGGAATCTTCCGGAGGGCGCGTACCGGTCAGGTGGCGTCGTCGTAGCCGTTGATCCGCTGGCGTCCGCCGTCGTCCTGGCCGGGCAGCGCGGTGGGCGGGGTGACGGGCTCGATCGCCCCGACGGGCGCCGGGGTCAGGTCCAGCGCGGCGGCCTCGTCGTCGTCGAGGTCGGCGTCGGGGTTTTTGCGCTTGCGCCTGCGGTCGTTGAGGTAGCAGACGCCGAGGGCGATGAAATAGAGCCCGATGATCGGCGAGGCGAGCGACATCATGGTGAGCGGGTCACCGGTGGGCGTCGCGAACGCCGCGAAGACCGTGATGCCGAGGACCATGATCCGCCACCAGCTCGCCAGCCGCTTGGCGGTGAGCACCCCGGTGACGTTCAGCAGGATCAGCAGCAGCGGCAGCTCGAAGGCCAGGCCGAAGACGACCACCATGCGCGTGACCAGGTCGAGGTAGTCGTCGACGGGCAGCAGGTTGCGCGCGTTGTCGGGGGTGAATTCGAGCAGGATCTGCGCGGTCTGCGGCAGGATCTTGTACGCGAGGACCGCGCCGGTGCCGAACAGGGGGGCGCCGACCACGACGAACCCGACGGCGTAGCGCTTCTCGTGGTTGTGCAGGCCCGGGGCGATGAAGGCCCAGAGCTGGTACAGCCAGACCGGGGCGGAAAGCACCACGCCCGCGGTGAGCGACACCTTCAAAGCGATCGAGAAGGGCGCGATGAGGCCGTTCACGGTCATGTCGGCGCAGGGACGCCCGTTGCGCTGGGAGACCACGCCATTGGTACAGCCCACGGAATCCAGCATCGGCTTCAGCATGAAGTCGATGAGGTTCTTGTAGTAGAAGGCGGCCACGATGGTGATCACGAGGATCGCCACGACCGCCTTCAGCAGGCGGTTTCTCAGCTCACGCAGGTGCTCGATGAGAGGCATGCGCCCTTCGGCGTCCTTCTCCCGCTTCCCCTGCTTTCGGGCAGACTTGAGCAACCCAGGTCCCTTGGCTCGTTGCAGTTGACTGGCGCGACCGGTGGGGGTCAGGCCTGGGTGGTGCGGTTCGGCTCGTTGACCGGACGTGCGCTGGTGACGTCACCGGGCGCGGCCTGGATGGTGCGCGGAGCGGTCTGCGGGGCCTGGTCGGCGGGCGCGGGCGCGGCTGCGGCCGCGGCTGCGTCCTCCGCCTCGCCTTCCTTCTTCATCGCCTTGGCCTCGCTCTTGAGGATGCGGGCCGACTTGCCCAGCGAGCGCGCCATGTCCGGCAGCTTCTTCGCGCCGAACAGCAGGAAGATCACGGCGATGATCAGGAGGATCTCAAGAGGCTTCAGATTGCCCATAGTGTCTGACTTCCTTCTCACCGAAGCGGCTGGTCTTACGGACGCGGCAGCCCGGGCAGAAAACCGGAAACCGCTCTGACAAGGATCGTAACCCCCGGGGGTAAACGCCCGGCAATCCCCCGGCGCCCCCGTGATGACGCGCGTCTAGTGGACCACACGCCCCGCGCGGGCCAGATCGGTGGTCGCGCGCTCCAGTTCTCCGGACGCGTCGGCGATCTTGCGACTGGCCTCGGCGACCTGTCCGGAGAGCCTGCGCACCTCGACGAACACCCGCACGGCGAGCACGGCGAGGACGGCGACCCCGAGGAATCCCAGGGCAATTGCGAGCATCGGCCACAGCATGGGGCCGAGCCTAGCGCCTGCCCGGCCCCCGCGGCCGGGCGGGGCCGCGGGCGCCCGCCGGGCCCCCGCGGCCCTCCAGCGGGGGGGGCCAGGGGCTCTCAGACGCTGCGCAGGGTGCTGACGCCGCCGCCGGTCAGCAGCTCGATGATCCGCTCCCCGGCGTGCTTGCGCACCGCCGCCCCGCACGCGGGGCAGGTGAAGGAGTAGAAGGTGGTGCGGCGGCTGGCCCCGATGGCCAGGCGCAGGGCGTCCGCGGTCAGCTCGAAGCGGGCCTTGCAGTCGGGGCAGGCCGCCTTGAAGCTGACCGGGCCGCCGCCGTCCCGCGGACCGGCGGACGGCCCCGCCGACCCGGCGGCCGGAGTGGTGGAGGCGGTGGTGGAGGCGGTGGTGGAAGCGGTGGTGGGCGCGGTGGTACCGGGCCCCGGGGTGACTGACATCGTGCGGCGATCCCCCTCGGTCGCGGTCCTCAGAACTCTTCCCCGTACCCGGCCAGCGCCTCGCGCGCCGCCCGGCGCGCGCTGTCCGACAGTGCGGTGGGCGCCACGATCCGGCCGTCCCCGCCCAGCCGCAGGGCCAGCCTGCGCAGCGACGTCGGCTCGGGGGTGCGCAGGGTGATCCGCAGCCCTCCGTCCGCCAGCTCCTCGGCGCTGTCGTGGGGGTAGTACTCGGCGACCCAGCGGCCGCCCGGCCCCACCTCGATGATCACTTCCGGGTCCCCGGCGGCGGGCTGTACGAGGCCCACCGACAGGTCGCGCGGTTCGATCACCGGCGGCTCGGCCCGCTCGTCCAGCAGCCTGATCTCGGCGACCCGGTCGAGCCGGAAGGTGCGCCGGGCCTCGGAGAGGTGGCACCACCCCTCCATGTAGGTGTGTCCCACCGCGAACAGCCGGATCGGGTCCACGGTGCGCTCGGTCAGCTCGTCGCGGGCCGGGGAGTAGTAGCGCAGCCACACCCGGCGCCGTTCGGCGATCGCCCGGTCGACGTCCGCGAAGACCCCGCCCTCCGATTCGAAGGTCACCGACAGCCGGGAGCTGGCCCCGGCCGCCTCGCCCGCCGCGGCCTCCAGCTTGGCGGTGGCGCGCAGCAGCGCGTCCCGGTCGCTCGCCCGCAGCCCCGGCAGGGTGGCGACGGCCCGCGCGGCCACCAGCAGGGCGGTGGCCTCGTCGGCGGCGAGCCGCAGCGGTTCGGCGGTGGACTCCCCCGACGCGTCGGGGTTGCGCCACCAGATGCGCTCGCCGTCGGTGTCGATGTCGAGCAGGTCCCCGCCGCGGAAGCTCGTACCGCACATGGGCAGTACGTCGAGGTCCGAGATCAGCTCGTCCTCGGTGATCCCGAAGGCGCGGGCGACGTCGGCGACGTGCGCCCCGGGGCGCTCGCGCAGATAGGTCACCAGCGACAGCATCCGTCGGGTCTGGTCAATGGCGTTGGCAGCCATGCTGGTACGTGTCCCCCCTCAGCCCTTGGCCACGGCGCGCAGCCGGTCCACCACATCGGCCCGCAGATCCGCGGGTTCCACCACCACCACGTCCGGCCCGAACTCCACGAGCCAGGCGTCCAGTCCGTGCCCGTACGGGATCTCCAGCTCGTCCCAGCCATCCGCGCCCTCGCGCACGGCGGTCGCCCTGGCCCGCAGCGGGTAGCCCGCGCCCGCGCGCAGCCGGATCAGCGCCGAGCGGTCCGCGGTGTCCCCGGCCCAGCTCGCCACGGTCTCCCGCACGGTCACCACGTCCGGCACCGCGGCCGTGTACTGCCCGGCCCGCGAGCGCACCTTGCCGGTGATCCGGGACAGCCGGAACACCCGCTCCGCGCCGCGGTCCCGGTCGTAGCCCGCGAGGTACCAGTGGCCGCGCCAGCACTCCAGGGCCCAGGGCTCCACCTGACGGGAGGCCGGGCGCGCCGCGTTGGACTTGCGGTAGTCGAAGACCACCGGGCGCCGGTCCCGGCAGGCCAGCATCAGCGGCTCGAAGGCCGCCTCGTGGACCGGGATGCGCGGCTCGATGGCACTGTGCTGGCCGTCGTACGGGTCCCCCGCCTCCGGCATGCCCCCGGCGCGCAGCTTCTGCAGGGCGCCGCTGGCCGCGCCCGCGAGGCGGGCCTGCTGCCAGACCTTGGCGGCCAGGCCCAGCGCGGCGGCCTCCTCGGCGTCCAGGGACACGGCGGGAAGACGGTTGCTGTCGCGGCGGGCCAGGTAGCCGATGTCCCCGTCGAGGCTCTCCACGGTCTCGATGACCAGGCCCAGCTCGCGCAGATCGTCCTTGTCCCGCTCGAACATGCGGTTGAAGGACTCGTCGTTGCCCGCCTCCAGGTAGGCCTCGATGGAACCGCGCAACTCGCGCTTGCTGAGCGGCCGGCGCGTCCCCAGCAGACACAACGCCAGGTTCATCAGCCGCTCGGCCTTGGCAATCGCCATCGACGCCCCTCCCCCGATCTCCGTGCAACACCCTCGTGACCGCTGACCGTACCGTCCCGGTGGTCCGGGGCAAAAGCGAGGGCGGGCCCGGGACAAGAGCGAGGGGCCCCCGCCGTACGGCAGGGGCCCCTCGCTCCGGACAACCGGTGGATCAGGCCGCCATCAGGTCGCAGACGAAGATCAGCGTCTCGCCCGGGGCGATCGCGCGGCCCGCGCCGCGGTCGCCGTAGGCGAGGTGGGCGGGGATCGTCAGCTTGCGACGGCCGCCGACCTTCATGCCCTGGACGCCCTGGTCCCAGCCCTTGATGACCTGGCCGACACCGAGGGTGAACGGGAGCGGCTCATTGCGGGCCCACGAGGAGTCGAACTCCTCGCCGGTGGAGAACGCGACGCCCACGTAGTGGACCCGGATGTTGGAGCCCGCCTTGGCCTCGGCCCCGTCGCCCAGCCAGACGTCCTCGATCACGAGGTCGGTGGGGACGTCGCCTTCGGGGAAATCGATCTCGGGCTTCTCGAGCTTGTCGCTCACGGAACTGCTCCTCATACGTACGAACGAAAGGGGGTCCCTCCCGCCAGAGGCCGGAGGGGGCAACCGGAACAGTCTTACATCACGGTGAGGATGTCGAGGCTGAAGACCAGCGTCGAGTTCGCCGGGATGGTGCCCTGCTCCTTGTCACCGAAGCCGTCGGCGGGCGGGATCACCAGGAGGACGCGGCTGCCCGCCTTCTTCCCGACGATGCCTTCCTTGAGGCCCTTGACCGACAGCTGGGACAGCGGCCACGTCACCGTGGTGTCACTGGTGTACGTGGATTCGAACGTCTTGTCGTCCTTCCACGTCTTGCCGTTGAACTTGACCACGACGCTGTCGGTGTCCTTCACGACCGGGCCGTCGCCCTCCAGCACGTACTCCGAGACCAGCTTGGCCGGCGCGGCGGAGTCCTTGGGGACCGCGACCGACACCTCCTTGCCGTCCGTGTTGGTGCCGACCTTGGGCAGGTCCTTGTTCTCCTGCGGGATCTCCTTGCCCTTGGCCGAGGCCGGGACGGAGGTGCCCTTGACGATGTCGACGACGAAGACCAGCGTGGCGTTCGGCTTGATCTTGTCGCCCGAGCCCTGTGCGCCGTAGCCGAGGGCCGGGGGGATCACCAGCTCGACGCGGCTGCCGACCTTCTGGCCTTCGAGGCCCTGGTCCCAGCCCTTGATGACCGCACCCGCACCGAGGGTGAGGTCGAAGGGGGCGGGGCGGCCGAAGCTCTTGTCGAACGGCTCGGCGCCGTCCCAGACCTGACCCAGGTAGTTCACCTGAGCCACGTCACCCTTCTTCAGCGCCGGGCCCTTGCCCTCGCTGAGCACCTCCACCTTCAGCCCCTTGGGGGGCTCACCCTTCCCCTTCGCGAGGGTGGGGTCCTCCCCGAACTTGGCGCCCTTCGTGATCGCGGGCACCCCGTTCTTCATCTGGACGGAGTCGGAGCCCTTGTCGCTACCACCGCAGGCCGCTGTCGACAGCAGCAGAAGGGGGACGACAAGCAGGCCGGCAATTCGGCGCACGTGTTCCTCAGATCTCAGACGGCACATCGGTCGCCGCCAACTCTAAGGCGTGTGGCGGGCCCCGTACGAGAGACGTACGGGGCCCGTGAGATGTCACATACCAGCGATCAGCTTCTCCACCCGGTCGTCCACCGACCGGAAGGGGTCCTTGCACAGCACGGTGCGCTGCGCCTGGTCATTGAGCTTCAGGTGCACCCAGTCGACCGTGAAGTCCCGCCGCTGCTCCTGCGCCCGGCGGATGAAGTCGCCGCGCAGCCGCGCCCTGGTGGTCTGCGGGGGCACCGACTTGCCCTCGAAGATCTTGAGGTCGTTGCAGATCCGCGCCGCCTGCCCCTTGCGCTCCAGCAGGTAGTACAGACCGCGCCGCCGGTGGATGTCGTGGTAGGCGAGGTCTATCTGCGCCACCCGGGGGTTGGACATGGTCATGTTGTGCTTGGCCCGGTAGCGCTCGATCAGCTGGTACTTCATGACCCAGTCGATCTCGGTACCGATCCGGTCCAGGTCCTCCGCGTCGATCGCGTCGAGCGTACGGCCCCACAGCTCCAGGACCTGGTCGACGACCCCGGTGCGGATGCCCCGGCGCTCGGCGAAGTCCACGGCCTTGTCGTAGTACTCGCGCTGGATCTCCAGGGCGGAGGCCTCGCGGCCGCTCGCGAGGCGGACCTTGCGCTGACCCGTGATGTCGTGGCTGACCTCTCGGATCGCCCGGATCGGGTTCTCCAGGGTCAGGTCGCGCATCACCGTGCCCGCCTCGATCATGCGCAGCACCAGGTCGGTCGCGCCGACCTTGAGCAGCATGGTCGTCTCGGACATGTTCGAGTCGCCGACGATGACGTGCAGGCGCCGGTAGCGCTCGGCGTCCGCGTGCGGCTCGTCCCGGGTGTTGATGATGGGCCGGGAGCGGGTCGTGGCGGAGCTGACGCCCTCCCAGATGTGCTCGGCCCGCTGGCTCACGCAGTAGACCGCGCCCCGGGGGGTCTGCAGGACCTTGCCCGCGCCGCAGATCAGCTGACGCGTGACCAGGAACGGAATGAGGATGTCCGCCAGGCGGGAGAATTCTCCGTGCCGGGCCACGAGGTAGTTCTCGTGGCAGCCGTACGAATTGCCCGCCGAGTCGGTGTTGTTCTTGAAGAGGTAGACGTCGCCCGCGATTCCCTCCTCGTGCAGGCGGCGTTCGGCGTCGACGAGCAGACCTTCGAGAATGCGCTCGCCGGCCTTGTCGTGGGTGACCAGTTCGGTCAGGTTGTCGCATTCGGGAGTTGCATATTCCGGATGCGAACCCACATCGAGGTACAGACGGGCGCCGTTCCGCAGGAAGACATTGCTGCTGCGGCCCCATGACACAACACGGCGGAAGAGGTAGCGCGCCACTTCGTCAGGAGACAGTCGGCGCTGTCCCCTGAACGTGCACGTGACGCCGTACTCGTTCTCCAGCCCGAAAATGCGGCGGTCCATGACTGAACATTACGCCTTCTGCCCTGTTCTGAAACCGGGTTCGAGAGCGCCGTTGCGATCATTTTCCTCCGGGGCCGTACCGAAGGCCCCGTCAACGTGCTCTTCAGCGGCCCCGTCAGCGTCCGAGGAGCCGGAAACCGGTGCCGCCAGCACCCGCTGAGTGAGCATCAGCACCAGCAGCGCCGCCGCGCCCGCGACGCTCGCCACCGCGAAGCCGCTCGCCGTGGCGCCCAGCTCCACCGCCGGACCCGCCACCGCCGTACCGATCGCCGCACCCACTCCGAAGAAGGTGACCAGCCAGGAGAACGCCTCGGTGACCGTGCCCCTCGGCGCGTGCCGGTCGACCACGATGAACGCGCAGGCGATGGCGGGCGCGAGGAACACCCCGGCCAGCGCGGCGAGCGCGGTCATCGCCACCGGACCCGGGACCAGCATCAGCGGCAGGTAGCAGACCGCCAGCAGCGCCACCAGCACCCGCAGCCGCCGCTCGGGCGCGCCGGGCCAGTGCCGGGACCCGTAGGCCACGCCGCCGATCAGCGCGCCCAGCCCGAGCGCCGCCATCAGCCAGCCGTACACCGCCTGCCCGCCGTGGCCGTCGGCGTACGCGACCCCCGAGACCGTGATGGACCCGAGCGCGGTGCCCACGAAGAAGAAGGCGCCGAGCAGCGCCAGCAGCCCGCGCGAGCGCAGCGCGCCCAGCCAGTGCGCCTCGCGCGGCGCGGAGCGCCAGGCGCGGGAGGGCTCGGACAGGACGACGGACAGCGCGCCCAGCACCCCGATGCCGTTGATCACCAGCAGCGCGACCGCCGGGTCCCACAGCGCGACGAAGAGGGTCACCAGCAGCGGGCCGACCGTGAACATGACCTCCTGGGCCACCGCGTCCATGGCGTACGCGGCGTGCACCCGCTCCTCCTTGCCGCCCAGCACCCCCGGCCACAGGGCCCGCAGCCCGCCCTCCAGCGGCGGGGTGAAGAGCCCGGCGACCACCACGGCGGCGTAGGCGGCGAAGGCCGATCCGGTGCCCGCCAGCGCCAGCCACACCATGCCGAGCGCGGAGACCAGCGCGGCGGGCAGCTGGATCCGGGGCTGGCCGAAGAGGTCCACGGCCCGCCCCAGCAGCGGCTGGCCGACCGCGTTGGCCACGCCGTACACCGCCGCGAGGGCGCCCGCGAGGCTGTAGCTGCCGCCCTCGGCCCGGGTGAAGAGCACGATGGCGATCGGGGCGGTGCCGTTGGGCAGCCGGCCCACGAGCGTGCCCACGAGCAGCCTCGCCGCGTGCCGGGTCCTGAGCAGCTCCGCGTATCCCGCGGCCATGTCCGCCCCTTTCCGCCCGGATCCAGCCGGGGTAATACGTATAACCTGACGGGTAATACGTACCATGGCGACAGTCCGGGGGTCCACCCCGCGGACACCGGCCCACCCCGGCCACCCCCCGATCCCCGCACCGCAGGAGCCCCGTGTGACGAGACCCACCAGCCGCGACGTCGCCCACGCCGCCGGGGTCTCGCAGGCCACCGTCTCCCTCGTCCTCGGCGACAAGTGGCGCGGCCGGGTCTCCGAACGCACCGCCGGCCTCGTCCGCGAAGCCGCCGCGGGCCTCGGCTACCGACCCAACCTCGCCGCCCGCAACCTCCGCCTGGGCAGCACCCGCACCGCCCTCCTCGTCGTCCCCGCCCTCACCAACGAGTTCTTCGCCCGCGTCTACGCCGGAGCGGCCCGCGTCGCCGCCGAACACGGCTTCGGCGTGGTCCTCTACCCCTCCCCCGACGGCACCGGACCCGCCCGCGACCCCTTCGCCTCCGCCCGCGCCGCCCTCGACGGAGTCATCGCCTCCTCCATGGCCGCCCACGCCCTCGAAGCCATCGGCGGCGACGGCCTCCCCCTCGTCATGCTCGACAGCGACCCCGCCTCCGGCCGCGCCGCCGCCCACGTCAACCTCGACATGGCCGACGGCATGCGCCAGGTCACCGAACACCTCCTGGCCCTCGGCCACCGCCGCCTCCTGCACCTCGCCTCAGCCGTGGACTCCTGGACCTTCACCATCCGCGCCGAGGCCCTGAACGGCCTCCTGGGCCCCTCCGCCGAGCTGCGCACCGTACGGGCCGCCCTCAGCGTGGACGCCGCCCGGGCAGCCATGGAGAGCGCCCTGACGGCCCCCGGGGAGCGCCCCACCGCCGTCATCTGCGACGACGACATCCTCGCCGCGGGCGCCTGCAAGGCCGCGCGGCGCCTGGGCCTGCGCGTCCCCGACGACCTCTCGGTCACCGGCTTCGACGACCTGGCCCTCGCCACCGCCGTCGAACCCGAGCTGACGACCGTACGCCTGCCCGCCGAGCAGGTCGGCGAACGCGGCATGAGCGCCCTGCTCGCCGTCCTGGAGGGCACCGCCTGGAGCGCGCCCGACCTGCCCGTCGAGCTGGTCGTACGGGGCTCCACCGCACCCCCGCCCCCCGGCCGGACCACCGCCCCCTGAACGCGACGGCGCCCCGGCCCGCCTCCACAGAGGCCGACCGGGGCACCACACCCTCGGAACCGGAACTACTCCGAATCCTCCGGCTCCTCGTCGTTGGACACCGCATCGGCCTGTGCCGCCGCCGGAACGTCCGCTTCCAGCAGTCGCGCCAGCTGCCTGCCGCGGATCCGCTTGAACTTGCGCTGCTGCGCCCGGGTCCGGTCCAGGACCGCGACCTCCAGCCGGTCCGCCGGGATCTCCCGGTCGGTGCCGTTGGCCTGGCTGGACAGCGCCTGCACGGCCAGCTTGAGGGCCTCCGCCAGGGTCATCCCGTCCTGGTGGCGCTGGTCCAGGAAGGTGCTGATCTGCTCGGCGTTGCCGCCGACCGCGACCGAGCCGTGCTCGTCCACGATCGAACCGTCGTGCGGCAGCCGGTAGATCTGGTCGCCCGAGGCGGTCGCGCCGACCTCGGCGACCACCAGCTCCACCTCGTACGGCTTCTCACCGGCGCTGGAGAAGATGGTGCCCAGCGTCTGCGCGTAGACGTTGGCCAGCCCACGGGCCGTCACGTCCTCGCGGTCGTAGGTGTATCCGCGCAGATCCGCGTAGCGCACACCGCCGATCCGCAGGTTCTCGTACTCGTTGTACTTACCGGCGGCCGCGAAGCCGATGCGGTCGTAGATCTCGCTGAACTTGTGCAGCGCGCGGGACGGGTTCTCGCCGACGAACACAATGCCGTCGGCGTACTGCAGCACGACGAGGCTGCGACCGCGGGCGATGCCCTTGCGCGCGTATTCCGCGCGGTCCGCCATGGCCTGCTGGGGTGAGACGTAGAACGGAGTAGACACCGGCTGTCCGTCCCTTTCTTCTGGGCTGCTACAGGGCTAGGGGCGGATGGTCAGAGCAGCGAGGCGCGCGGCCCGTCGGGCTGCGTCAGGCGCTGCTCGGTGATCACGCGGGCCAGCTCGGCCGACTCGTCGTCGGTGAGCCTGCGGAAGCCCTCGTCGGTCATGACGGTGACGATCGGGAAGATCCGGCGGGCCATGTCCGGGCCACCGGTCGCCGAGTCGTCGTCGGCGGCGTCGTAGAGCGCCTGCACGACCAGGGTCGTGGCCTGGTGCTCCGTCAGGTCGTCGCGGTACAGCTTCTTCATGGAGCCCCGGGCGAAGATCGAGCCCGAGCCGGTGGCGGCGTAGCCGTGCTCCTCGGAGCGGCCGCCGGTCACGTCGTAGGAGAAGATCCGGCCCCGCTCCTTGGCCTCGTCCCAGCCCGCGAAGAGCGGGACGACGGCGAGGCCCTGCATGGCCATGCCGAGGTTGTTGCGGATCATGGTGGAGAGGCGGTTGGCCTTGCCCTCGAGGGAGAGGGTGGCGCCCTCGACCTTCTCGAAGTGCTCCAGCTCCAGCTGGAACAGCTTGACCATCTCGACCGCCAGACCCGCCGTGCCCGCGATGCCCACCGCGGAGTACTCGTCGGCCGGGAACACCTTCTCGATGTCCCGCTGGGCGATCATGTTCCCCATGGTCGCCCGCCGGTCACCGGCGAGCACGACCCCGCCGGGGAAGGTGGCGGCGACGATGGTCGTACCGTGCGGCGCCTGCACGGCCCCCTCCGGCAGCGTCCGGTTCCCGGGCAGCATCTCGGGCGAGTGCGCGCCCAGGAAGTCCATGAAGGAGGAGGACCCCGGCGTCAGGAAGGCTGCCGGTAGACGCCCTGTGCTACGAGTGTTGGGTTCCACAGGTTTCCTTCCACATATGCGGCTGCACGCCTTATGACGTCCGGCCGATCCTTGAACTGCCCCAGGGCTGCGTTACAGCTGAAGCACAGTACGCCTCGGACACTACCCGTCTGATGATCGTGATCAACATGCTCTGCCGGAGCCTTTCGGCAGAGCACGCAGACCCCGCCCTGGGCGGCGATCATCGCGTCCCGATCGGCCTCGGTGATCCCGTGGGCCCGCTTGAAATGGCCTGCCCGGCCCTCGACGGCACGGCAGGCCTCGCACCGAGTCGACAGTCCGTCAGAAGCGCTTGCGTTCTTGTGCCGTTCGGCGTGCGGCTTGACCTCACCGCACTGTCGGCAGAGCTTGCGGCCCGCCGGTACCTCCACGTGGTCCCTGACGGCCTTGCCGTCGGCTGCCTGGCGGCGCCGGTAGTGCCCGGCACCGTACGCCGCCACGCATGCGCGGCATCGGGGCCGCAGCCCGTCGCTACGATTCCGATCCGCAGCGAACCCGCTCAGTGGTATGTCGCGAGCACATCCGCGACACGCTTTCGTTCCATTGGACATGGAGCAAACACTGGCGGGTTCGCCTTAGATTCGAAGGCTATTCGCCGCCCTTTTGTACGAAACTCCGAACGAAATCCTCGGCGTTCTCCTCGAGTACATCGTCAATCTCGTCAAGTACCGAGTCGACATCGTCGGAGAGCTTTTCGTGCCGTTCCTGAACGTCCGAAGTCGCTTCGGCGGTCGTCTCCTCGACCTCCTCGGTCGAATGCGTCGCCTTCTGCTGTCCGCCGCCGGTGTCCTTGGTCGCCATGTCTACCTCACCCCGCTCGGTTCGCACGCCCATACAGGGGGACCCCGGGTCCGGGATCCCTCAAGATCAGACTCTATGTCGGACCCTACAAGGAGGGTCCGACATTCGTCCCCGCACTTTCATAACGTCCGGGTGTCTTCATGATTCCCGCGCCGGGACCATTTCAGCCCCGGCTCGGTGACCGGAATACGGCTCAGCGGCCGGAAAGGACCCGGACCAGGTCCTCCGCCGTGCGACAGCGGTCCAGGAGCTCCTTGACGTGGGCCCGGGTGCCGCGCAGCGGTTCCAGCGTCGGGACCCGCTGGAGCGAGTCGTGGCCGGGCAGGTCGAAGATCACCGAGTCCCAGGAGGCGGCGGCCACGTCGTCGGCGTACTGCTCCAGGCAGCGGCCCCGGAAGTAGGCCCGGGTGTCCTCCGGCGGCTTGGTCTCGGCGCGTTCCACGCCCGGCTCGTCCAGCAGCCGCTTGATCTTGCCGCGGGCCACCAGACGGTTGTACAGGCCCTTGTCGGGGCGTACGTCCGAGTACTGGAGGTCCACCAGCTGGAGGCGCGCCGCGTCCCACTCGAGTCCGTCGCGCCTGCGGTAGCCCTCCAGGATCTCTCGTTTGGCGATCCAGTCCAGCTCCCCGGCGAGGCTCATCGGGTCCGTCTCCAGACGGCCCAGGACGTCCTCCCAGCGGTTCAGTACGTCCTTGGTCTGCTCGTCCGCTTCCGAGCCGAATCGCTCGTCGACGTACTTGCGCGCCAGCTCGAAGTACTCCATCTGAAGCTGTACGGCGGTCAGCGTGCGGCCGCTGCGCAGGGTGATCAGCTGGCGCAGGTCCGGGTCGTGGGAGACCTGGTGCAGGGTGCGCACCGGCTGGTCCACGGCCAGGTCGACATTGATGAACCCGTCCTCGATCATGGACAGGACCAGGGCGGTGGTGCCCAGCTTCAGATAGGTGGAGATCTCCGAGAGGTTCGCGTCGCCGATGATCACGTGCAGCCGGCGGTACTTCTCGGCGTCCGAGTGCGGCTCGTCGCGGGTGTTGATGATGGGGCGCTTGAGCGTGGTCTCCAGGCCGACCTCGACCTCGAAGTAGTCCGCGCGCTGGCTGATCTGGAAGCCGTGCTCCCGGCCGTCCTGCCCGATGCCGACCCGGCCCGCGCCGGTGACGACCTGGCGGGAGACGAAGAAGGGCGTCAGGTGCCGCACGATGTCCGAGAAGGGGGTCTCCCGCTTCATCAGGTAGTTCTCGTGCGTGCCGTAGGACGCGCCCTTGTTGTCGGTGTTGTTCTTGTAGAGGTGGATCGGCTGGGCGCCGGGCAGCTGCGCCGCCCGCTCGGCCGCCTCGGCCATGATCCGTTCGCCCGCCTTGTCCCAGAGGACGGCGTCGAGCGGGTTGGTGATCTCCGGCGAGCTGTACTCGGGGTGCGCGTGGTCGACGTAGAGGCGTGCCCCGTTGGTGAGGATCACATTGGCGAGGCCGATGTCCTCGTCGGTGAGCTGGCTGTTGTCGGCGGCCTCGCGGGCGAGGTCGAAGCCGCGGGCGTCCCGCAGCGGGTTCTCCTCCTCGAAGTCCCAGCGGGCGCGTCGCGCCCGGTGCATCGCCGCCGCGTAGGCGTTGACGATCTGGGACGAGGTGAGCATGGCATTGGCGTTCGGGTGCCCGGGGACGGAGATCCCGTACTCCGTCTCGATCCCCATTACTCGCCGTACGGTCATGCGGCCCTCCTTGCCCGGCGGCGCTTCCGATCGGAAGCGGCGCTCAAGTACCGCTGGTGCTCCGGTGCGTGTGCGGTGCCCGTCCCCGCACTGCGGATGCGGCGGTACGGAAGAGCCTAGAGCGGCTCCGCTCTGGTGGGGAGATCATTTCAATCATTGCCTTTACCCCGCCGCGGCTGAAAAGCAGTCGGCTGCGGGTGCCCCGGTAAAGGGCACCCGCAGCCGCCCCGCTCAATCAGAGGTACTGACCGGTATTGGCCACCGTGTCGATGGAGCGTCCGGTGTCCGCGCCCTGCTTTCCGGTGACGAGCGTGCGGATGAATACGATCCGCTCGCCCTTCTTTCCGGAGATACGGGCCCAGTCGTCCGGGTTCGTGGTGTTGGGCAGGTCCTCGTTCTCCTTGAACTCGTCCACGCAAGCCTGGAGGAGGTGGGAGACCCGGAGGCCCTTCTGGTTGTGCTCGAGGAAGGCCTTGATCGCCATCTTCTTCGCACGGTCCACGATGTTCTGGATCATCGCGCCCGAGTTGAAGTCCTTGAAGTAGAGGACTTCCTTGTCGCCGTTGGCGTACGTGACCTCGAGGAAGCGGTTCTCCTCGGACTCGGCGTACATCTGCTCGACGACGGTCTGGATCATGCTGTGGACGGTGTCGGCCCGCGAGTCCTGGTGTTCGGACAGGTCGTCCGTGTGCAGGGGCAGCGTGGCCTTGAGGTACTTGGCGAAGATGTCCTTCGCGGCCTCGGCGCCCGGACGCTCGATCTTGATCTTCACATCGAGACGGCCGGGCCGCAGGATGGCCGGGTCGATCATGTCCTCGCGGTTGGAGGCGCCGATGACGATGACGTTCTCCAGGCCCTCCACACCGTCGATCTCGGCGAGCAGCTGCGGGACGATGGTGTTCTCCACGTCCGAGCTGACACCGGATCCGCGGGTGCGGAAGAGGGATTCCATCTCGTCGAAGAAGACGATGACGGGGGTGCCCTCGCTCGCCTTCTCCCGGGCACGCTGGAAGACGAGGCGGATGTGCCGCTCGGTCTCGCCGACGTACTTGTTGAGGAGCTCGGGGCCCTTGATGTTGAGGAAGTAGGACTTCCCCGCGGGCTGACCGGTCACCTCGGCGACCTTCTTGGCCAGGGAATTGGCGACCGCCTTCGCGATCAGCGTCTTTCCGCAGCCGGGCGGACCGTAGAGCAGGATGCCCTTCGGCGGGCGCAGTTCGTGTTCCTTGAAGAGGTCCGGGTGGAGGTAGGGGAGCTCGACCGCGTCGCGGATCAGCTCGATCTGGTCGCCCAGGCCGCCGATCTTGTCGTAGTCGATGTCCGGGACCTCTTCGAGGACGAGTTCCTCGACCTCGCTCTTGGGCACCACTTCGTAGACGTAGCCGGACCGGGGTTCGAGCAGGAGGGAATCGCCGGGGCGGATGATGATGTCCAGGAGCGGCTCGGCGAGCCTCACCACCCTTTCCTCGTCGGTGTGCCCGACCACCAGGGCGCGCTCGCCGTCCTCAAGGATCTCCTTGAGGGTGACGATGTCCCCGGCCCTTTCGAACTGCATGGCCTCGACCACGTTGAGGGCCTCGTTGAGCATGACCTCCTGGCCACGCCTGAGGTCCCCGGGTTCGACGCTGGGGCTGACGTTCACGCGGAGCTTGCGGCCCCCCGTGAAGATGTCGACCGTGCCGTCCTCGTTCGTCTGAAGGAAGACTCCGAAGCCGGCCGGCGGCTGCGCGAGCCGGTCGACTTCTTCCTTGAGGGCCACGATCTGGTCGCGGGCCTCACGGAGCGTATTGGCGAGCCGCTCGTTCTGCGCGGATACACCGGCGAGATTCGTCTGGAGCTCGACGATCCGCTCTTCGAGAATCCTCGAGTGCCGCGGAGAGTCGGCGAGCTTACGTCGCAGGACGGCGATTTCCTGCTCGAGATAGGCAACCTGACCGGCGGGGTCATCAGACCCTCGCCCCGGCCGGATGCCGCGGGTGATGTCATCGTCGTGGGCTGCCACGGTCCTCACCTCCTCCAAGGGGAGCTGGACGCTTCCTGACCCTACCTGGGCTGGTGGTGATTGAAACCCCTAGATCACAAAGACGGTAGGGGTGTGTCCGATCTTCACCCTTGCGTACTCCCTCACCCCAAGGAAATACCCACCCTTCAACATCGGAAAGCAGCCGGTTGTAAGCTCGAACTGTTCAACACCCGTCACCGCTCGCGCGACTTGCCGCGACGTGTGACCGCAGTGGATCACCGAAGACAGGGAACGGCAGGAGATATGACCGTGCAGCACGAGGCTCACACTGGCGGTGCCGGCGAGGGCGGGGAGCTGTTGGAGGTCTGGATCGACCAGGACCTCTGCACCGGCGACGGCATCTGCGTTCAGTACGCGCCCGAGGTCTTCGAGCTGGACATCGATGGTCTGGCGTACGTGAAGGGCGGCGACGACGAACTGCTCCAGAGTGCGGGGGCGACCACTCCGGTTCCTCTCCCGCTGTTGCTGGACGTGGTCGATTCGGCCAAGGAATGTCCGGGCGATTGCATCCACGTGCGTCGGGTTTCGGACAGGGTCGAGGTCTACGGTCCCGACGCGGAATAGCGGCCGCTCGCGGATCAAACTCGTTTCGCGGCCGAGTCCGTAAGCTCCTGGCTGAATTTTCCGCCGGTCCAGCGCCACTTGGAGCGCTGGTGCAGATCGGGTGCGGAGCGCGGGACGGCGGGCGAGGAATATCCGAGCAGGGTCGCGGTCACCGTGTGGTCACGGATCGCGAGATCGGTGACGGACTTGCGTAGTCCGCTTTCCAGCAGGGTGGCGACGACGCGGGGCGGTCCGCCCGGCGCCGGGTCCGCCGTCAGGACGTACACGGCGTGGGGCGGGGTCCCGGAGGCCGCGTCGCAGCGGACGGCGACGACCGTCTCGGGGCGTCCGTCGCCGTCCAGGTCGCCCTGGGCGGTGGCGGTGACGAGCTGACCCACTCCCGGGCACGTCAGCGGGAAGGCCACTCCGGCCGGGTCCGGCGCGGAGGCGGGAGCCGCGGGCGAGGGGGCCGCGGGCGCCGCGGGGGCGCCCATGGTCGGGGTACCGGAGGCGCGTTCCGGCTGGACGAGGGCCGCGGCGGTCACGACGGCGGCCAGCGCCACCGCGGTGGCCGCCCAGTGCACCGGCCGGGTGCGGGTGTGGGCCAGGTCCGGGGCGGCGGGGGTGTGCGGCACGCGGGGCGTCTCCTGAAGGGCGGCGCTGACGGGGAGCCAGCATCGTGCCACACCTCGCACCGGGGCGGAACGGGCGGGTCCGCCGAACCGGTCGGCGGGCGGGTATCGGGTATCGGGTACAACGAAACGGCGCCGGTGCGCAGTTCCCGTGAGGTACGGGGAACTGCACACCGGCGCCTGTGCGTTGCGCGCGTGGTCCGGCGGACCGGGTCAGCCCTGGTCGGCGGCGGAGCTGTCGCCGGAGGGGTCGGCGGAGGGGTCGGCGGAGGGGTCGGCGGAGCGGGCGGCGGAGCGCCCGCCGCTCTGGCTGCCCGGGCCGTCGTAGTCCTCGCCGTAGGCGCCCTTGGAGGGGCGGCGGCGGCGCAGCGGGGCCTCGACGCCGTCCGCGAGGCGGCGGGCGGTGACGAGGAAGCCGGTGTGGCCGATCATCCGGTGGTCCGGACGGACCGCGAGGCCTTCGACGTGCCAGTTGCGGATCATAGATTCCCACGGCTGCGGTTCGGCGTAGCAGCCGAACTCGCGGATGGATTCGACGGTGCGCGAGAGCTGGGTGGTGGTGGCGACGTAGCAGCAGAGGATGCCGCCGGGGACCAGCGCCTTGGAGACGGCCTCCAGGCACTCCCAGGGGGCGAGCATGTCGAGGATCACGCGGTCGACGTCCGTGTCGGACAGGTTGTCCTGGAGGTCGCCCACGGTGAGCTGCCACGCGGGGTGGGGGCCGCCGAAGTAGCGCTCCACGTTCGCGGTGGCGATCTCGGCGAAGTCCTGGCGTCGCTCGTAGCTGTGGAGCATGCCCTGGTCGCCGATCGCGCGGAGCAGGAAGCTGCTCAGCGATCCGGAGCCCACACCCGCTTCGACGACGCGTGCGCCGGGGAAGATGTCGGCGAAGGCCAGGATCTGGCCCGCGTCCTTGGGGTAGACCACGGCGGCGCCGCGGGGCATGGACAGGACGTAGTCGGGGAGCAGGGGGCGCAGCGCGAGGTACGCGACGTTCCCCGTGGTGCGGACAACACTGCCCTCGGGAGCACCGATCAGCTCGTCGTGCGGGAAGGAACCCTTGTGGGTGTGGAAATTCTTCCCGGCTTCGAGCGTGAACGTGTAGTGGCGGCCCTTGGGGTCGGTGAGCTGAACCTGGTCCCCGACCTTGAAGGGCCCGCGTCGGCGGGCGGCACCGGTCGGTTCGGACATGTGACCAGTGTATTGGACCTAGGACTGGGGCCGCGCCATGGCCTTCACGAAGGCCTTCTCCACGTCGAGGGTGGAGAGCACTCCGTAGATCTCGCCTCCGGGTTCGAGGACGAGGTACTCGCTGGCGGGGTGGGCGCGCAGCCGGTCGAGGAGTTCCTCGCCGGAGAGTTCCGCGGAAACCTTCATGCCGTCGGTGAGGTCCTGGGCGAGTCCGCTGACGGCGACCCAGGGGCGGCGGTGTTCGGGGACGGAGGCGATGGCGCTCTCGCGGACGACGGCGGTGGGGTCGCCCTGGCCGTCGACGACGACGAGGGCGCGGGCTCCGGCGTCGTTGGCGCGGCGCAGCGCTTCGGAGAGCGGGGTGGCGGATTCGACGGGGATGGCGCGGCGGGCGAGGGTGCGGGCGCGCAGTTCGGGGAGGTGTTCGCGCAGCCGGGCCATGCGCAGGCTGTTGCCCGCGCCGGTCCACATGATCGCGGCGAGGATCGCGGCGAGCAGGGCGTTCATGATGGTGTCCATGCCGCCGAGGTCCTGGGTGCCCGTTCCGGTGATGACCCCGGTTCCGGTGAGGAGCGGGAGGCCGAAGAGGACGGCGACGGCGATGGCGCGGCCGACCCAGGCGGCGGCGACGGTGCCGGTCATGGCGTTCTTGGTGATGCCCCAGATGACGGCGCGCAGCATCCGGCCGCCGTCGAGGGGGAGGCCGGGGAGCAGGTTGAAGGCGGCGACGAGGAGGTTGGAGATCATCAGTCCGGCGAGGAGCACGCCGGGGACGGTGGAGGGCTCGACGGCCTTCATGCCGAGGTAGAAGACGCCGGTGAGGACCAGCGAGAGGAGGGGGCCGACGAAGGCGAGGACGAATTCGCGGCCGGGGCTCTCGGATTCCTTCTCGATCTCGGAGACGCCGCCGAAGAACTGGAGCTGGATGCGGCGAACCGGGAGTTTGAAGCGGAGGGCGGCGACGGTGTGGGCGAGCTCGTGGACGAGTACGGAGGCGTAGAAGGCGACGGCGAAAAACAGCGCGACGAGGTAGCGGACCGGGCCGAGGTCGGGGAGTACGCGTTCGAGCTGGTTGCCGAAGATCCAGGTGATGAGGGCGGCGACCAGGAACCAGCTGGGCGAGACGTAGACGGGCACGCCGAAGGGGCGGCCCATGAGGATCCCGCCGCCCGGTCCGGGGCGGCGGCCCGTGGGCTCGCCGGTGTCGTCGGTGTCTGCCACGGCTGTCCTTCGGTCGGTCGATCGGGGCTGTCCGTGCCGTCCGGGCGGGGTCCGTGCGGTCCGGCCGGGTGGGTGGGGCCGCGCCCCGTCGCGCGGTGTGATGCTCCGATCATGCAGTGCGAGGGGGCTCGACGTCGATGGTATGCCCGTGCTGTCGGTGGCGGGTCGTAGGGTCTTGGTATGACGACGAGCCCCGGTACCGGTCCGGCCGAAGCAGCCCGGCCCACTTCGCTGTCCCCTTCGCGGGCGAGCGATTTCATGCGGTGCCCGCTGCTGTACCGCTTCCGGGTGATCGACAAGCTGCCGGAGAAGCCGAGTGCGGCGGCGACGCGGGGGACGCTGGTGCACGCGGTGCTGGAGCGGTTGTTCGACCACCCGGCCGAGGAGCGGACGGCGCCGCGGGCGAAGGCGCTGATCCCGGGGCAGTGGGACCGGCTGCTGGAGTCGAAGCCGGAGCTGACGGAGCTGTTCCCGGGGGATGACGGGGGCGCGCTGGCGGGCTGGCTGACGGAGGCGGAGTCGCTGGTGGACCGCTGGTTCACGCTGGAGGACCCGACGCGGCTGGAGCCGGTGGAGCGGGAGTTCTTCGTGGAGACGGAGCTGGATTCGGGGCTGCGGCTGCGCGGGATCATCGACCGGGTGGACGTGGCGCCGACGGGTGAGGTGCGGATCGTCGACTACAAGACGGGCAAGGCGCCGCGGCCGGAGTACGCGGAGGGCGCGCTGTTCCAGATGAAGTTCTACGCGCTGGTGGTGTGGCGGCTCAAGGGGGTGGTGCCGCGGCGGCTCCAGCTGGTGTACCTGGGCAGCGGTGACGTGATCACGTACGACCCGGTGATCGAGGACCTGGAGCGGATGGAGCGCAAGCTGCTGGCGCTGTGGGACGCGATCAAGGAGGCGACGGAGACGGGTGACTGGCGGCCGCGGCCGACGAAGCTGTGCGGCTGGTGCGACCACCAGGCGGTGTGTCCCGAGTTCGGTGGTACTCCCCCGGTGTATCCGCTGGTCATCACTCCTCGGATGGACGGGGAGCGCCCGGCCGACGTCTGATCGGCGGGCCAGGGCAGAATGGGCGGGGCCTTTCCCGCCGGGTCTGTCCGCCGGGCGTCCGAGTTTCACGCGATTACGAGGGAGACCCTGTGGCGATCCGCGTCCTGCTGGTCGACGACCAGCCACTGCTGCGCACCGGTTTCCGGATGATCCTGGAGGCCGAGGGGGACCTCGCCGTCGTGGGTGAGGCCGGGGACGGTCTCCAGGCGATCGACCAGGTCCGGGCGTTGCAGCCCGATGTGGTGCTGATGGACATCCGGATGCCGCGGATGGACGGGGTCGAGGCGACCCGGCAGATCACCGGTCCGGGGCGGGACGGTCCGGCGAAGGTGCTGGTGCTGACCACTTTCGACCTGGACGAGTACGTGGTGGAGGCGCTGCGCGCGGGGGCCAGCGGCTTCCTGCTGAAGGACGCGCCCGCGGTGGAGCTGGTGCAGGCGATCCGGGTGGTCGCGGCGGGTGAGGCGATGCTGGCGCCGAGCATCACCCGGCGGCTGCTGGACAAGTACGCGGGGCACCTGCCGTCCGGTGAGGCGTCCGCGCCGAACACGCTGGGCACGCTCACCGAGCGCGAGGTGGAGGTGCTGAAGCTGGTGTCGCGGGGGCTGTCGAACGCGGAGATCGCGGCGGACCTGTTCGTGAGCGAGACCACGGTCAAGACGCATGTGGGGCACGTGCTGACGAAGCTGGGCCTGCGCGACCGGGTCCAGGCCGCGGTGTGGGCGTACGAGAGCGGCGTGGTCCGGCCCGGGGCGCAGTAGCGGCCCCGGACCGGGCGGCCGGTCAGCCCTTGCTGATCTCCCAGAAGCGGAAGACCGTGGAGGCGTCCAGGGACCACTGGAGGCCGGTGATGTTGGGGCGGGCGGCCGCGTACTGCTTGCCCTGCCACAGCGGGATGACCGGCACCTCGTCGGCGACGATGTCCTGGAGGCGCGCGAAGTCGGCGGCGGCGGCGGTGCGGTCGGACTTCGCGGAGGTCGCCGGGATGATCGTCCCGGTGATCTCCTTGTTGTCGTAGTTGTTGGCGAGGACGCTGTCCGGGCCGAAGAACGGCTGGGTGAAGTTGTCGGCGTCCGGGTAGTCCGGTACCCAGCCCTTCACGTAGACGCCGTACTTGCCCGCCTGGATGTCCTTCTCGTACTGCCCGAACTCGACGGACTTGACCTCCGTGTCGAACAGCCCGCTGTCGTTGAGCTGCTTGGCGATCGCGTGGAACTCCTGGTCGGTGGTGGGCCCGTAGCGCGACGGGGTGGACCACAGGGTCAGCTTGATCTTGTCCTTGTAGCCGGCCGCCTTCAGGACGCCCCGGGCCTTGTCGGGCTGCGGGCTGCCGCCGTAGCGGTCGAAGAACGCCGTGTTGTGGGAGGCGATGCCCGCGGGGACGATCGAGTAGAGCGGGGTCACGGTGTCGTCGTAGACGTTCTTGGCCACGGTGTCGCGGTCCACGAGGTAGGCGATGGCCTTGCGGACCGGGAGCTTGCCGGCGACCGGGTCGTTCATGTTGAAGACGAGGTGCTCGACCTCGGCGCCGGCGCCTTCGACGACGGAGACCTTCTGGTTGCCGGTCTTGGCGGCCATACCGGCGATGTCCTTGGCGGCGAGGCCGCGGAAGGCGAAGTCGACGTCGCCCGCTTCGAGGGCCTGCTTGAGGGCGCCCTCGTCCTCGTGGAAGAACGTCATGGTGACGCCGGTGTTCTTCGCCTTGGCCTGGCCCGAGTAGGAGCCGTTCACGGAGAAGGAGGCGCTCTTGGTGGAGAAGGAGTCCAGCTTGTAGACGCCGGAGCCGATGGCCTTGCCGTCGGTGCGGAGCTTGTCGGCCGGGTACTCGCGGTGGTCGACGATGGACCCCGCGCCCGATGCGATCTTGCTCGGGAAGGTCGCGTCGGGTGCCTTGAGGTGGAAGACGACGGTCTTGTCGTCGGGGGTGTCGATGCGGGAGACCGACGACAGCATGACGGCGGGGCCGTTCGGGTCGTTGATCTTCAGCGTCCGCTCGAAGGAGTACTTGACGTCCTTGGCGGTGAGGCTGTCGCCGTTGCTGAACGTGAGCCCGCCGCGCAGGGTGCACTTGTACACCGTGCTGTCGCTGCCCTGGAAGCCGCAGGACTGTGCGGCGTCCGGCTCGGGGGACGTACCGCCCTTGGGGAAGGCCAGCAGGGACTGGAAGACGTTGTTGAAGAGGAGCCAGGAGCCCGGGTCGTAGCCCGCCGCCGGGTCCGTCGTGCGCACATCGGCGGATATGCCCATGACCACGCCCTTGGCGCCGCCCGCGGTGGCCCCGCCGTCCTGGGCACCGCAGCCGCTGAGCAGCGCGGCGGCGGCGGCCGCCCCGAGCGGGGCCACCAGCCACTGGTTACGTGTCATCACGCGAAAGTCCTTCACAGTCGACCTGCTTGGTCCATGCCCGGCCCGCGCCATCCGCTGCCGGTCGCCGTCGGTCTCAGCCGCGGTGGGTCTCAGCCGCTGACGCCGCGGCCGAGTTCCCAGAGCTGGAGGTCCGAGATGGAGTTGACGGCCCACTCCACACCGGTGATCCCGTCGCGCGCGGCGACGTACTGCTTGCCCTGCCACAGGGGCAGGACGGGGACGTCGTCGGCGACGATGTCCTGCATCTCCGCGATCGCGGGGGCGGCGACACTGCGGTCGACGGCGCGGCGCGATTCGGGGATGAGCTTGGAGCGCACCGTGTTGTTCGCGTACGGCGTGCCGAGGAAGTTGTCCTGGTCCAGGAACGGGGCGAGGAAGTTGTCGGCGTCCGGGTAGTCGGGGAACCAGCCGAGGCCGTAGGCGGCGAAGTCGCCCTTCTTCTGCGCGGGGCGGAAGTCGGCCCAGTCGCTGCCCTGGACGCTGACGTCGAAGAGCTGGGTCGCGTTGAGCTGGGCCTTGAGGGCCGCGAACTCGGCGGCCGTGCCGTCGCCGTAGTGGTCGTTGGTGTAGTTCAGCGTGAGCTTGACCGGGGTCTTGATCCCGGCGTCCTTCAGCAGGCTCGCGGCCTTGGCCGTGTTCGCCTCGCCGTACTTGTTGAAGAACGAGTTGACGTGGCCGTTCACCGTGGTGGGCACCAGCGAGTACAGGGGCTGCGCGGCCTTCCCGTACACCTTGGAGATGAGCGCGTTGCGGTCGACGGCGGCGGCGAGCGCCTGGCGCACGGCCTTGTCCTTGACGACCGGCGCCTCGGTGTTGAAGGCGAGGTAGCGGATTTCCAGGCCGGGCATCGGGACCAGTCGGACGCCCTTGGGCGCCTTGGCCGCGAAGCCCCGGATCTGCTCGGGCGACAGGGTGCGCGAGACCATCTGGACGGAGCCGTCGGTGAGGGCCTTGCCCATGGCGGCGGAGTCGGTGAAGGTGCGCAGCTCGACCTTGTCGTTCTGCGGCTTGATGTCGCCGATGTAGTTCGGGTTCTTCGTGAAGACGGCGCGGACCAGGTGGTTGTCCTTGACCTCGGCCTTCATCGTGTACGGACCGGAGCCGTCCACGGCGAAGCCCGGGCGGAGCTTCTTGGCGTCGTACGTCTTCTGGCTGACGATGCCCGCGGCGGGCGTCGACAGCTTGTACGGGAAGGTCGCGTCCGGGGTCTTCAGGTGGAAGACGACGGTGTCCGCGCCCTTGGCCTCGACCGTGTCGAGGGTGGAGAGCAGGGAGACCGGGCCGTTCTCGTCCTTGATGGTGAGGACGCGGTCGATGGAGAACTTGACGTCCTTGGCGGTGAGCGGGTCACCGTTGGCGAACTTCAGACCGGGGCGCAGGGTGCAGCGGTAGCTCTCGTTGCCCGCGTCGGTGAAGCGGCAGTCGGAGGCCGCTTCGGGGACGGGCTGGCCGCCGCCGCGCGGGGTGCGCATCAGGGTCTGGACGGTCTGGCGCAGTACGTTCCAGGTCCCGGCGTCGTAGGCGTAGGCCGGGTCGAACGGGGCGGGGACGAAGTCGGCGGCCTCGAACCGGTCGGTGGTACCGACGACGATCGCTCCTGTGCCCGCTCCGGTTCCGCTGGTGCTGCCGCATGCGGTCAGCGCGGGGGTGAGCAGGCCGGCCGCGGCCGTCAGCACCATGGTCTTGCGGTTCATCCTCGAAAAACTCCCTCAACCCGGCACTTGCTCACAGCGGTGAAAAGGGCACTGCGTGGCGGTCGCCCGTTCAGGGCGGAACGATCGGGCCGGTGGTGTGACGATCGGTCCACGCGACCCCGGCACAAGGGTGTGTGCACGGGGTTGCAGAGGTGCGGCGCAATGCCCGCGTCGACACTAGTGGCCCCGGACGGGATGGCTGGAACTGGCCGGACGGGGGGCGTCACCGCACCGTGATGGGAGGAGCACACCCGCGTACACCGGCGTCCGCGGGGATTCGGGCAGGAGCAGATGAATCGGGACACAAGGGAAGCCGCTGGGCCCTCGGGACATGCCGAGGGGCAGCCGCCCCGGTGACGAAGGTCACCCCTGGCAACTACCCCGGCAAGGATGGAATTTCGGCCTCCGGGGCGCCGTACCGGAGGGTCTGCGGCAGGACCGGGATCCCACCCCCATTCCGTTCGGCGTCCGGCCCGGCGTCCGTGGGGTGCGCGCTCGGCGCGCTCCGGCACCCTGAGTGCGCGGTCAGTTCATCGGAGTGATGAGGGACCGCAGGAATTCCAGGTCCACGTCCTCCAGCGAGCCGACGACGGTACGGCCCGGGGCCGCCGGGATCAGGCCGACGGAGGGCACGGCGACGACCCGGCAGCCCGCGGCCTCGGCGGACGCGACCCCGGTGGCGGTGTCCTCGATCACCGCGCACCGCGAGGGATGGGCGCCGAGGGCCCGGGCGGCGATCAGGTAGGGGTCGGGGTGGGGCTTCGTACGCGGTACTTCGTCACCGGCGACGCTGATCGCGAACCGCTCGGGGCCGAGCGAGCGCATGACGCGGTCGATGACGCGGCGGTGCGAGGCGGACACGAGGGCGGTGGGGACGTTGTGCCGGGCCAGCTCCGACAGCAGCCGCTCGGCGCCCGGCATCATGGGCACCGCGTCGGCGATCCGGGCCTCGAAGCGCTCGTTGAGGAGCACGCTCAGCTCGGCGATGCCGATGGCCGCGCCGGTCGACTCGATGAGGAAGCCCGCGCTGCGGCTCATGGGGCCGCCGACGACGACGTCCCGCCAGGATTCGTCCAGCCGGTGGCCCAGCTCGCCGAAGATGTCGACCTCGACGTCCCACCAGAAACCCTCGGTGTCGACGAGTGTGCCGTCCATGTCGAGCAGCACCGCCTGGAGGGCATGTCCGTCGGCCGTACGGGTGACGGGCGTGGGAACGGTGCTGGTCATCCGGCACACCTCTCTGAAGGGACGCGAAGGCCGGTCACCTCTTCCCCGCGGGGCATCCCCGGGGGAACAGGCGACCGGCCTGTATGGGACCGACAAGTGTACGTCGGTCCGCGTCAGCGTGCGTTGAAATACTTCGCTTCGGGGTGGTGGATGACGATCGCGTCGGTGGACTGCTCGGGGTGGAGCTGGAACTCCTCGGAGAGGTGGACCCCGATCCGTTCCGGCTGGAGCAGGTCGGCGATCTTCGCCCGGTCCTCCAGGTCGGGGCAGGCGCCGTAGCCCAGGGAGAAGCGCGCGCCGCGGTACTTGAGGTCGAACATGTCGTTCATGAATGTCGCGGTCTCGGCCTGGTCCGGGTCCTCTCCCGCGTAGCCGAGTTCGGCGCGGACCCGGGCGTGCCAGTACTCGGCCATGGCCTCGGCGAGCTGGACGGACAGGCCGTGGAGTTCGAGGTAGTCGCGGTAGGCGTCGGCCTTGAACAGCTTCGCGGTGGCCTCGCCGATCTTCGAGCCGACGGTGACGACCTGGAGTCCGATGACGTCGGTCTCCCCGGAGTCCTCGGGCCGGAAGAAGTCCGCCAGGCACAGGCGGCGGCCCCGGCGCTGGCGCGGGAAGGTGAACCGGGTCCGCTCGTTGCCCTGCTCGTCCAGGATGATCAGGTCGTCGCCCTTGGACACGCACGGGAAGTAGCCGTAGACCACCGCGGCTTCCAGGAGGTTCTCGGTGTGCAGCTTGTCCAGGAGCCCGCGCAGCCGCGGCCGGCCCTCGCTCTCCACCAGCTCCTCATACGTCGCCCCGCCCGCGCGGGCCTGCTTGAGCCCCCACTGCCCCTTGAACAGGGCGCCCTCGTCCAGCCAGGACGCGTAGTCCTTCAGCGGGATCCCCTTGATCACCCGCGTCCCCCAGAACGGCGGCGTCGGCACCGGATTGGTCACCGACACGTCGGAGCGGGCCGGACCGCTCTCCGTCTCCTCCTCCACGGCGACCGGGGTGTCGCGCTTGGCGACGCGGCGCTGCTTGAGTTCGGGAAGGGTGGCGCCCGGGACTCCGCGCTTCACCGCGATCAGGGCGTCCATCAGGCGCAGGCCTTCGAACGCGTCGCGGGCGTAGCGCACTTCGCCTTCGTAGATCTCGTGGAGGTCCTGCTCGACGTAGGCGCGGGTCAGGGCGGCTCCGCCGAGGATGACGGGATAATCGGCGGCCAGCTTGCGCTGGTTGAGCTCCTGGAGGTTCTCCTTCATGATCACCGTGGACTTCACCAGCAGCCCCGACATACCGATCACATCCGCGCGGTGCTCGACCGCCGCCTCCAAAATCGCGGAGACGGGCTGCTTGATCCCGATGTTCACCACGTTGTAGCCGTTGTTCGACAAAATGATGTCGACCAGGTTCTTCCCGATGTCATGGACATCCCCACGGACCGTGGCCAAGACGATGGTCCCCTTGCCATCCGCGTCCGTCTTCTCCATGTGCGGCTCCAGATAAGCCACCGCCGTCTTCATCACCTCCGCCGACTGCAGGACGAACGGCAACTGCATCTGACCCGACCCGAACAGCTCACCAACGACCTTCATCCCCTCCAACAGGGTGTCGTTGACGATCTCCAACGCCGGACGGGCCTCAAGAGCCTCATCCAGATCCCGTTCCAGACCGATCTTCTCGCCATCGATGATCCGGCGCTGCAGCCGCTCATCGAGGGGAAGCGCGAGGAGCTCCTCAGCGCGCCCGGCCTTCAACGACTTGGTGTTGACACCCTCGAACAACGCCATCAGCTTCTGCAGCGGGTCATAACCCTGCGCACGCCGGTCATAGATCAGATCCAGCGCCGTAGTGACCTGCTCCTCATTGAAGCGGGCGATCGGCAGGATCTTCGACGCGTGCACGATCGCCGAATCCAGACCCGCCTTCACACACTCGTCCAGGAACACCGAGTTCAACAGCACCCGGGCCGCCGGATTCAGCCCGAAGGAAATGTTCGAGAGACCCAGGGTGGTCTGGACATCGGGGTGGCGGCGCTTGAGCTCACGGATCGCCTCGATCGTCGCGATCCCGTCACCCCGCGACTCCTCCTGGCCCGTACAGATCGTGAACGTCAGGGTGTCGATGAGAATGTCCGACTCGCGGATCCCCCAGTTACCCGTCAGATCCGCGATCAGGCGCTGCGCGATCGCCACCTTGTGCTCGACCGTCCGCGCCTGACCCTGCTCATCGATCGTCAACGCGATCAACGCCGCACCATGCTCCTGCGCCAACCGGGTAACCTGCGCGAACCGCGACTCCGGACCGTCACCATCCTCGTAATTCACCGAGTTGATCACCGCCCGCCCACCCAGACGCTCCAGCCCCGCCCTGATCACGGGAACCTCAGTCGAGTCCAGAACGATCGGCAACGTCGAGGCCGTCGCGAACCGGCCGGCCAACTCGTCCATGTCCGCCACACCATCACGGCCGACATAATCCACACACAGATCCAGCATGTGCGCGCCCTCACGGATCTGATCCCGGACCAGCTCCACACAATCGTCCCAGCGCGCCTCCAGCATCGCGTCCCGGAACTTCCTCGACCCGTTCGCGTTCGTCCGCTCACCGATCGCCATGAACGCCAGATCCTGCCGGAACGGAACCGTCTGGTAGAGAGACGAAGCACCCGGCTCGGGGCGGGGCTCGCGGGCCACCGGGGCCAGCCCCCGCACCCGCTCCACCACCTGACGCAAATGCTCAGGGGTGGTACCGCAGCAACCACCCACCAGCGACAGCCCGTACTCCCGGACGAAAGTCTCCTGCGCGTCCGCCAGCTCACTCGCCGAGAGCGGATAGTGCGCGCCGTCCTTCGTCAGGACCGGCAGACCCGCGTTCGGCATGCAGGAGATCGGAATACGGGCATTGCGCGCGAGGTACCGCAGATGCTCGCTCATCTCCGCCGGACCCGTCGCGCAGTTCAGCCCGATCATGTCCACACCCAGCGGCTCCAGCGAGGTCAGCGCCGCCCCGATCTCGCTGCCCAGCAGCATCGTCCCCGTCGTCTCCACCGTCACCGAACAGATCAGCGGAACCGACACCCCCAACGCGTCCATCGCCCGCCGCGCACCGATGATCGACGACTTCGTCTGGAGCAGATCCTGCGTGGTCTCCACCAGCAGCGCGTCCGCACCACCCGTGATCAGACCCTCCGCATTGACCTGATACGCGTCCCGGATCGCCCCGTAACGGATGTGGCCCAGCGTCGGCAGCTTCGTACCCGGACCCATCGAGCCCAGCACCCAGCGCTGCTGACCCGTCGACGCCGTGTACTCATCAGCGACCTCCCGGGCGATCCTGGCACCGGACTCGGACAGCTCGAAATTACGGTCAGGAATGTCGTACTCGACGAGGGCCGAGAGGTTCGCACCAAAGGTGTTCGTCTCGACACAGTCCACACCCACCGAGAAATACGCCTCGTGCACCGAGCGCACGATGTCCGGGCGGGTCACGTTCAAGACCTCGTTGCAGCCCTCGAGGTTCTGGAAGTCTTCCAGGGTGGGGTCCTGGGCCTGGAGCATCGTTCCCATGGCTCCGTCGGCGACCACCACGCGGGTGGCCAGTGCCTGGCGGAGGGCGTCGGCCCTGTCCTGGGTGTCTGCGGGCGGGTTCGGCAACGAGGCCATGGCTGAGCTCCCTGGGATGCGACGGCTGTCGGCTTTACACCCCCTCTGTGTCAAGGGTGCACGCGGTCAGGGTAACCGCGTGGAAGCGGCCCCGGTGAGGGTGTCCCACGTGGCGGACTGCATTCTGTGCGCGGGGGTCTGCCGGGTCTGGCCGGTTCACCGTGGCTCGAACTCTTTCCCCACGATGCGCAAGGTCGACATCGACCGATACTGTTCAGCATTGTCGAACCACGTCAGCAGGAGGCAGTCCGATGGCACGGAACATCCAGTCGCTCGAGCGAGCCGCTGCGATGCTGCGACTCCTGGCGGGCGGTGAGCGCCGCTACGGCCTGTCGGACGTGGCCTCCTCGCTGGGGCTGGCCAAGGGCACGGCCCACGGCATCCTGCGCACCCTCCAGGCCGAGGGTTTCGTGGAGCAGGACCCGGCATCGGGCCGCTACCAGCTGGGCGCGGAGCTGCTGCGCCTGGGCAACAGCTATCTCGACGTCCACGAGCTGCGCGCCCGCGCGCTGGTCTGGACGGACGACCTGGCCCGGGCGAGCGGCGAGAGCGTGTACGTGGGGGTGCTCCACAAGAGCGGGGTGCTGATCATGCACCACGTCTTCCGCCCCGACGACAGCCGCCAGGTGCTGGAGGTGGGGGCCATGCAGCCGCTGCACTCCACGGCCCTGGGCAAGGTGCTGTCCGCGTACGACCCGGTGGCGCACAGCCAGGCGGTGGGGGCCGAGCGGGAGTCGTTCACGCCCCGTACGGTCACGGATCTGGCCGGCTTCGAAGAGGTGCTGGAGCTGGCGCGGGCGCGCGGCTGGGCCGCCGACGTCGAAGAGACCTGGGACGGCATCGCCTCGGTGGCCGCGCCCATCCACGACCGGCGCCGGATGCCGGTCGGCGCGGTGGCGGTCGCGGGCGCCGTGGAGCGGGTCTGCGCGGAGTCCGGGGAGCCCCGTCCGTCGCTGGTGGCGGCCGTGCGGGACTGTGCGCGCGCCGTTTCGCGCGACCTTGGCGCGGGCCGGTTCTGACCTTCCTTTCCCGGCCATGGGCCGTTTCCGGGCCGTTCCATGCCTATTTTCGCCAGTTCCTGACCATGGGATGGCTGGATTTGGGCGATCGCACCTAGTGGTAACGATCCGGCACTTTGCCTCGGCCAACCCTTGACGCGTTCTTCATCTGGGCGGAAAACTGCCGTTCACCGGTCGGCATTGTCGAACACCTAACGGCAATACACGTTAGGGTGAAGCAAGGCCAAGGACCGGTGCAGCACTCACCGAGTGCGTAGGACCACCGGAGGGACCCGGTGTTCCGCCCACCCCATGGACGTTTTGACAAAGGAGTCGCGGGTGTCCAGCTCCGACATCTTCATTGGCGAGACCATCGGTACCGCCCTGCTCACGCTGCTCGGCGGCGGCGTCTGCGCCGCCGTGACGCTCAAGAGCTCCAAGGCCCGCAACGCGGGCTGGCTGGCGATCACGTTCGGCTGGGGTTTCGCCGTCATGATCGCCGCGTACGTGTCCGCCCCGCTCTCGGGCGCTCACCTCAACCCGGCGGTCACCGTCGGCCTCGCGATCAAGAACAGTGACTGGAGCGACGTACCGGTCTACTTCGCCGGTCAGCTGCTCGGCGCGATGCTCGGCGCCGTCCTGATGTGGGCGACGTACTACGGCCAGTTCCGCGCCCACCTGGCCGACCCGGAGCACATACGCGACGCGAAGCTCGGCCCGGAGGACCCGCACCCGCACGACCAGGCGGGCCCGGTGCTCGGCATCTTCTCCACCGGCCCCGAGATCCGCAACATCGCGCAGAACCTCGTCACCGAGATCATCGGTACCGCCGTCCTGGTGGTGGCCATCCTGACCCAGGGCCTCCAGGACGACGGCAAGGGCCTCGGCGTCATAGGCGTCCTGATCACCTCGTTCGTGGTCGTCGGCATCGGTCTCTCGCTGGGCGGTCCGACCGGCTACGCCATCAACCCGGTGCGCGACCTCGGTCCGCGCATCGTCCACGCGCTGCTGCCGCTTCCCCACAAGGGCGGCTCGGACTGGTCATACTCCTGGATCCCGGTGGTCGGCCCGCTCGCCGGTGCCGCCCTCGCCGGAGGTCTGTACAACCTCGCGTTCGCCTGATCAGCACCGGCACGTTGCGCACCAACCGCACCGCCCCCTGATTCCGCCTACTCAGACCTGCCAGGAGCAGCCATCATGACCAGCAGCACCGGCCCCTTCATCGCCGCGATCGACCAGGGCACCACGTCCAGCCGCTGCATCGTCTTCGACCGCGACGGCCGCATCGTCGCCGTCGACCAGAAGGAACACGAGCAGATCTTCCCGAAGCCGGGCTGGGTCGAGCACGACGCCGCCGAGATCTGGACCAACGTCCAGGAGGTCGTCGCCGGGGCCATCACCAAGGCCGCCCAGGACATTCCGGGCTTCACCGCCGCCGACGTCAAGGCCGTCGGCATCACCAACCAGCGCGAGACGACCCTGCTGTGGGACCGCCACACCGGTCAGCCCGTGCACAACGCGCTGGTCTGGCAGGACACCCGCACCGACGGCCTGTGCCGGGAGCTCGGCCGCAACGTCGGCCAGGACCGCTTCCGCCGCGAGACCGGCCTGCCGCTGGCGAGCTACTTCGCCGGTCCCAAGGTCCGCTGGCTGCTCGACAACGTCGAGGGCCTGCGCGAGCGCGCCGAGGCCGGGGACATCCTCTTCGGCACCATGGACTCGTGGGTCATCTGGAACCTCACCGGTGGCACCCAGGGCGGTGTGCACGTCACCGACGTCACCAACGCCTCGCGCACCATGCTGATGAACCTGCACACCCTGGCCTGGGACGAGAAGATCGCGGAGTCGATGGGCGTCCCGCTCAACGTCCTCCCCGAGATCAAGTCCTCCGCCGAGGTCTACGGTCACGTCAAGGACGGCGTCCTCGCCGGTGTCCCGGTCGCCTCGGCGCTCGGTGACCAGCAGGCCGCCCTGTTCGGCCAGACCTGTTTCGCCGAGGGCGAGGCGAAGTCGACGTACGGCACCGGCACGTTCATGCTGATGAACACCGGCGACAAGATCATCAACTCCTACAGCGGCCTGCTGACCACGGTCGGCTACCAGATCGGCGACCAGAAGCCGGTCTACGCCCTGGAAGGCTCCATCGCCGTCACCGGCTCGCTCGTCCAGTGGATGCGCGACCAGATGGGCATGATCAAGACCGCGGCCGAGATCGAGACCCTCGCGTCCTCGGTCGAGGACAACGGCGGCGCGTACTTCGTCCCCGCCTTCTCCGGCCTGTTCGCCCCGTACTGGCGTTCCGACGCCCGCGGTGTGATCACCGGCCTCACCCGGTACGTCACCAAGGCGCACATCGCCCGTGCCGTCCTGGAGGCCACCGCCTGGCAGACCCGCGAGATCACCGACGCCATGACCAAGGACTCCGGCGTCGAGCTGGCGGCCCTCAAGGTCGACGGCGGCATGACCTCCAACAACCTGCTGATGCAGACCCTCTCCGACTTCGTGGACGCCCCCGTGGTGCGCCCGATGGTCGCCGAGACCACCTGCCTCGGCGCCGCCTACGCCGCCGGCCTGGCCGTCGGCTTCTGGCCCGACACCGACGCCCTGCGCGCCAACTGGCGCCGCGCGGCGGAGTGGACCCCGCGCATGCCCGCCGAACAGCGGGACCGCGAGTACAAGAGCTGGCTCAAGGCCGTGGAGCGGTCCATGGGCTGGGTCGACGACGAAGACGCCAGCTGACCGCACCAGCTGAGTCAATCGACGAGGAGCTAAGAGAGATATGAGCACCCTGCAGAGCGTTCCCTCGCTGGGATCGCACCCGACCGCCGGTTCGAACGCGAGCCGGGCCGAGACCCGCGAGCAGCTGGCCAAGGCCACGTACGACCTGCTCGTCATCGGCGGCGGAATCCTGGGCACCTCGGTGGCCTGGCACGCCGCGCAGTCGGGCCTGCGGGTCGCCATGGTGGACGCCGGCGACTTCGCCGGCGCCACCTCCTCGGCCTCCTCCAAGCTCGTCCACGGTGGCCTGCGCTACCTGCAGACCGGCGCGGTCAAGCTGGTCGCGGAGAACCACCACGAGCGCCGGGTGCTGGCCAAGGACGTGGCCCCGCACCTGGTCAACCCGCTCACCTTCTACCTCCCGGTGTACAAGGGCGGCCCGGTCGGCGCCGCGAAGCTGGGCGCGGGCGTCTTCGCGTACTCGGCGCTGTCCGCCTTCGGCGACGGCATCGGCAAGGTCATATCCCCCGCCCGCGCCGTCGCCGACAACCCGGGTCTGAAGACCGACAACCTCAAGGCCGTCGCGGTCTACTACGACCACCAGATGAACGACTCCCGGGTCGCCGTCATGACGGTCCGCGCGGCCGTCGAGTCGGGCGCGGTCGTCCTGAACCACGCCGAGGTCACCGGTCTGCGCATGACGCAGGGCCGGGTCTCCGGCGCCGACCTCAAGGACCGTCTCGACGGCACCGAGTTCGGGGTCGACGCGCGCGTCGTGCTCAACGCCACCGGCCCGTGGGTGGACCACCTGCGGCGCATGGAAGACAAGCACTCGATGCCGTCGATCCGCCTCTCCAAGGGCGCGCACATCGTGATGAAGCGCAAGTCGCCGTGGAAGGCCGCCATGGCCACCCCGATCGACAAGTACCGCATCACGTTCGCCCTGCCGTGGGAGGACCAGCTCCTCCTCGGTACGACCGACGAGGTCTACGAGGGCGACCCGGCGGACGTCCGCGCCACCGAGGCCGACATCCAGCAGATCCTCGACGAGGCGGCCTTCTCGGTGAAGGACGCCGACCTCGACCGCTCCCTGATGACGTACGCCTTCGCGGGCCTGCGGGTGCTGCCCGGCGGCCCCGGCGGGGTCGAGAAGGCCAAGCGCGAGACGGTGGTCTCCGAGGGCCGCGCGGGCATGCTGTCGGTGGCCGGCGGCAAGTGGACGACGTACCGGCACATCGGCCGCGTGGTCATGGACAAGCTGGCGAAGCTTCCGGGCAGCCCGCTGACCGACGACATGGAGCCGGTGAAGTCCCTGGTCCGCCGGGTGCCGCTGCCCGGTGTCGCCAACCCCAACGCGGTCGCGCACCGGCTGCTGATGGACCGCGACCCGGGCTCGCGGATGGACCCGCTCACCGCGCGCCACCTGGCCTCGCACTACGGTTCGCTGGCCTTCGACATCGCGCGCCTCGCGAACGAGGACCCGGCGCTCGCCGAGCGGATCCACGAGGACGGCCCGGAGATCTGGGCGCAGGTCGCCTACGCCCGTGACCACGAGTGGGCGGAGACGGTCGACGACGTCCTGCGCCGCCGGACGACGGTCACCGTCCGCGGTCTCGACAACGCCGAGGTCCGCGGCCGCGTCGAGGAGATGCTGAACCGCAAGGCATAGCTCCCACGCAGGTGGGGAAAAGGGGTGGTCCCGGGGGCCACCCCTTTTCCATGGGCTGTGGAAGGCATCCCCGCAAGGCTTAGGCTGGCCCCCGTACACAAGGGGAACTTCGGAAGGAGACCTGGGTGATCGAGCTTGAGGGCGTGCCCGAGCTGATCGACCCGGTCATGGTGGCCGCGTTCGAGGGCTGGAACGACGCGGGTGACGCCGCCTCCGGTGCGGTCACGCACCTGGACCGGGAGTGGAAGGGCGAGGTGTTCGCGGCGCTCGACGCCGAGGACTACTACGACTTCCAGGTCAACCGTCCGACGGTGTGGCTGGACAACGGGGTACGGAAGGTCACCTGGCCGACCACCCGGCTGTCCGTGGTCCGGGTGGGCGGCGCCAAGCCGCGCGACCTGGTCCTGGTCCGTGGCATCGAACCGTCCATGCGGTGGCGGTCGTTCTGCAACGAGATCCTCGGTTTCGCCCATGAGCTGGGCGTCGAGATGGTGGTCATCCTGGGCGCGCTGCTCGGGGACACCCCGCACACCCGGCCGGTGCCGGTGAGCGGGGTGACGTCCGATCCCGACCTGGCGCGGACGATGGACCTGGAGGAGACGCGGTACGAGGGGCCCACGGGCATCGTCGGGATCCTCCAGGAGGCGTGTACGCATGCCGGGGTGCCCGCGGTGTCGCTGTGGGCGGCGGTGCCGCACTACGTGTCGCAGCCGCCGAACCCGAAGGCGACGCTGGCGCTCCTGAACCGGCTGGAGGACCTGATCGACATCCGCATTCCGCTGGGTGAACTCCCGGAGGACGCGCGGGCGTGGCAGGTGGGTGTGGACCAACTGGCCGCCGAGGACAGCGAGGTGGCGGAGTACGTCCAGACGCTGGAGGAGGCGCGCGACACGGCGGACCTGCCGGAGGCCTCCGGTGAGGCCATCGCCCGGGAGTTCGAGCGGTACCTGCGGAGGCGCGACGGCGGCCCCGGTCCAGGATCCGCCGTAGCCGGTGACCCGGGGGACGGGTCGTACCTGTGGGACCCGTCGAGCGGGAAGCCGAGGCCGCCGCGGCGCAAGCCGGACGCCTCCGGCGAGGACCCGGCGGACCCCCCGGTGGACCCCCCGGCCGATCCCCGGGCGGAGGGCTCCCCGCCGGAGACCCCGGACACCCCGGAGCCGTAGCCCTCAAGCGCCGGGCGGGCTGGATCTGCCCTCAAGCGCCGGGCCGGCTGGGACTCCCCGGTCGGGCAGCGCATTCCAGCCCCGCCGGCGTTTGAGGCGCCCCCGGAGGGCAGGCCACGCCCGTACGACACGCACCGCGGCCCCCGCCCGGGAAGGGCGGGGGCCGCGGTCGTGAGGCCCGGGGGCCGGGGTCAGAGGGCTACGCCCAGCAGCGCGTCCACCGTGCGGGATACCAGGCCCGGGGCCGACTCGTCGGAGCCACCGGTGGCGATCTGCGCCTGCGCCCAGCGGTCGACGGCCGCCAACGCCGTCGGCGCGTCCAGGTCGTTGGCGAGCGCCTCCCGGACCTCCTCCACCAGCGCGTCGGCGGACAGCCCGTCCGGCCGGGACACGGCGGCACGCCACCGCTCCAGCCGGGCCACCGCGTCGGCGAGGACGCCGTCCGTCCACTCCCAGTCGGACCGGTAGTGGTGGGACAGCAGCGACAGCCGGATCGCCGCCGGGTCCACCCCGGACCGCCGCAGCGCCGATACGAAGACCAGGTTGCCCTTGGACTTCGACATCTTCTCGCCGTTCAGCCCGACCATGCCCGCGTGCACGTACGCCTTGGCCATCGGGAACTCGCCCGTCAGTGCCTGCGCGTGCGAGGCGCCCATCTCGTGGTGCGGGAAGGCGAGGTCGGACCCGCCGCCCTGGATGTCGAAGCCCATGCCCAGGTGGTCCAGGGCGATGGCGACGCACTCGATGTGCCAGCCGGGGCGGCCTTGCCCCAGCGAGGCGCCGTCCCAGCTCGGCTCGCCCGGGCGGGCGGCCATCCACAGCATCGGGTCGAGCGGGTTCTTCTTGCCCGGACGGTCCGGGTCGCCGCCGCGCTCGGCGGACAGCAGCCGCATCGCTTCGGCGTCGAGGTGCGAGACCCCGCCGAAGTGCGGGTCTGACTCGATCGAGAAGTAGGTGTCACCGTCGAGCTCGTACGCGGCGCCCGCGTCCCGGAGCCGCTCGACGAGCGGGACGATCCCGGGTATGGCCTCGACGGCGCCGATGTAGTGCTGCGGCGGGAGCATCCGCAGCGCGGTCATGTCCTCGCGGAACAGTGCGGTCTCGCGCTCGGCGAGTTCGGTCCAGTCGTGGCCGTCGCGCAGGGCCCGCTCCAGGAGCGGATCGTCCACGTCGGTCACGTTCTGGACGTAGTGCACCTGCCGCTTGGTGTCGAGCCACACGCGCTGTACGAGGTCGAACGCGTTGTAGGTCGCCGCGTGACCCATGTGGGTCGCGTCGTACGGGGTGATCCCGCAGACGTAGATACGGGCGACGGGACCGGGGGAAAGGGTGACCTTCCCCTGAGTCGAAGTGTCGTGGATCTGGAGGTCGCGGCCCTTGCCAGGCAGGGCGGGGACCTCAGAAGCGGGCCAGGCATGCATGCGTCGAGCCTAACCGGACGGGTGTTCATCAAACGAACCGGACCTGCGCTCTTGGCGTGATCGTCGCCCTTGCGATCCGCCCCGTTCTGTGCGTACGCCCGTACTCCCCCGGGGCCCGGTGTCAGACGGGCGGCCAGGGGATCGACGGCCACTCCCCGGACGGCCGGGGGTGCTCGCCGGAGCGCAGCAGGTCCGCCACCCGGCCCCGTACGGCGTCCAGCTCGACCGGTGTGATCAGTTCCGCCAGCCGGGTGGCGAGCGGCGCTCCCGCGGCCAGCAGCCCCGCCAGCCGGGTGAGGACCTCGCGGGCCTCGTCGGTCAGCGGCTCCCCCGCCCAGCCCCAGAGCAGGGTGCGCAGCTTGTCCTCGATGTGGAAGCTCACCCCGTGGTCGATGCCGTAGAGGCGGCCGTCCGGGGCGGGCAGCAGGTGGCCGCCCTTGCGGTCGCCATTGTTGATCACAGCGTCGAGGACGGCCATGCGGCGCAGCCGGGGGTCGTCGGCGTGCACGAGCAGGGCGGTGCGGCCCTCCCCGACCTCGGCCAGGGCGACGGCCTTCCAGCCCTCCCCCGCTTCCTCCCCGTCGACCAGGGCGAGCAGGCCGCCGTCGGGACCCTGGTCGTCGGCGGACTCGATCCAGTGCTGGACCATGCCCTCGCCGTAGGGCCCGTCGCGCAGCACGGTCGCCGGGATCAGGCCCCAGCCGGTGGCCTCGGAGACCAGGAACGCGGCGCGCTCGCGCTGGGCGAGGTTTCCGTCGGGGAAGTCCCACAGCGGCCGCTCGCCCTTCACGGGCTTGTAGACGCAGTCCACGCTCCGGCCGTCCCGGGTGACCGTGCACAGCAGTACGGCGTTGGAGGCCTCGCGGATCCGGCCCTGGACGGTCAGCTCACCCCGGGTGAGCACGTCGAGGAGACCCTCCGTGCGGTCGTCCCGCGTGCGGTCGTCGTCCCGTGTGCGGCTGTCCTCGCTGCGGCCGTCCTCCATCGCGCTCACGCCCCGCGCCGGTAGCCGTTCTGGCGCGGACAGACGTGCCCCTCGGGATCCAGTGGGAGGCTGCACAGCGGGCACGGCGGCCGCCCGGCGTTGACCACGTCCAGCGCCCGCTTGGCGAAGGCGCGGGCCTGCGCCCCGGACAGGCGCACCCGCAGCATCGGCGGGCCGTTCTCCTCGTCCTGGAGCAGCCGCTCCTCGGCGTCGGCGAGGTCCTCGTCCGACTCCGCCTCGAGTTCCACCAGCGCCTGCGCCTCGACGATCATGCGCTGTTCCTCGCCGTCCCAGGCCAGGGCCATGGTGCCGACACGGAACTCCTCGTCGACCGGGGCGTCGAGCGGCGCGGTGTCGGCGGCCTCGGCGGGGGCCACGGCGGGCACCGGGGCGTTGCCGCCGGTCCGCCGTACGACCTCGTCCAGCAGCTCGTCCATCCGCTCCGCGAGGGCCGCGACCTGGGTCTTCTCCAGGGAGACGCTGGTCACCCGGGGGCCCGAGGAAGCCTGGAGGAAGAAGGTGCGACGTCCGGGCAGGCCGACCGTACCGGCCACGAAGCGGTCCGGCGGGTCGTAGAGGAACACCTGACGGGGCACGTCCAGTCTCCAAGTCTCTGTGGCAGGGGGAAGTCCGCGCACGTGTGTCGTTCGCACGTGTGGCCGTGCTCTGGGCTGTGCTCTTTCAGTGGGCTGTGCTCTTTTATTTGGGCCAGTCCACCCTACTGCGCCGTTCGATCACGCGGTGCCCGCGCCGCCTCCCACGACGGCGTTCCCACCGTCTTCGGCGGCTTTGTCCGTGCCCGCCCCCGACTGATCGGCGGCCGGGCGGGGCGCGAGGCCCGCGAAGTCGCCCGTGTCGCCGAGCCGCAGCAGGAACGGCCGGGTCGGCGTGTAGCGGATCGCGGTGATCGAACAGGGGTCGACGTGGATGCGCTGGAAGAGGTCGAGGTGCATGCCGAGGGCGTCGGCGACGAGGGACTTGATGATGTCGCCGTGCGAGCACATCAGGTAGGCGGCGTCGGAGCCGTGCTCCTCGTCGACGCGCGCGTTCCAGTCGCGTACGGCCTCCACGGCGCGCGCCTGCATGGCCCGCATGGACTCCCCGCCGGGGAACGCGGCGGCCGACGGGTGCTGCTGGACGATCCGCATCAGGGGTTCTTCGGAGAGTTCGGAGAGTTTGCGGCCGGACCAGTCGCCGTAGTGGCACTCCCCGATCCGCTCGTCGGGGTGCAGCGGCAGCTCCGGCCGGGCCGCGAGCAAGGGCGCCAGGGTCTGGCGGCAGCGCTCCAGCGGGCTGGTGACGGCGGCGACGAGGGGCAGGCCCGCGAGGCGGCCGGGCAGCGCGGCGGCCTGTTCGGCGCCCCGCTCGTCCAGTTCGACCCCGGGGGTCCATCCGGCGAGCAGCCCTGCGGTGTTGGCGGTGGACCGCCCGTGTCGTACGAGGATCAGCGTGGCCATGCGGACAGGGTAAGCGGTCGGGCCCGGTGTGCGGCGGGGGCCCGGGCAGGGAAGAATGCCCCGGGTGATTGTCGACTGTGCGATTTACCGGGACGGCCGCCGTACCGAAGGACCCGATGACTTCTCGGATGCCCTGGCCGAGGCCCGGGCTTCGGGGGACGCCTTCTTGTGGGTGGGCATTCACGAGCCGTCGGAGCAGGAATTCGAGCACGTCAGCCGGGAGTTCGGGCTGCACGCGCTCGCCGTGGAGGACGCGCTCACCGCGCACCAGCGGCCGAAACTGGAGGTGTACGACGATTCGCTGTTCGTCGTGCTCAAGCCGGTGCTGTACGACGACGCCAACGACTCGGTGACCACGGGCGAGCTGATGGTGTTCGTCGGCGACTCGTTCGTGGTGACGGTGCGGCACGGCGAGGGGGCCGCGCTGGCCGCCGTACGCCACCGGCTGGAGCAGGAGCCGGACGTGCTCAAGCACGGGCCCACGGCGGTGCTGTACGCGGTGGCGGACGCCGTGGTGGACCACTACATCGACGTGGCGGCGGAACTCCAGGCGGACCTGGAGGAGCTGGAGGCGGAGGTGTTCGCGCCGGTTCCCTCGGACGCGAAGAACACCGCCGCCCGGATCTACGGGTTCAAGCGCCAGGTGCTGGAGTTCCGCCGGGCCACCAGTCCGCTGCTCCAGCCGATGGACCGGCTGGCCTCGGGGAACGTGCCCTTCGTCCACGACCACTCGCGGCCCTTCTTCCGGGACGTCTCCGACCACCTGACGAAGGCCAACGAGTACATCGAGGGACTGGACCGGCTGCTGTCGGACGCCCTCGCCGCGCACCTGGCGCAAATGGGCGTGCGGCAGAACGACGACATGCGGAAGATCTCCGCGTGGGCGGCCATGGCGGCCGTACCCACGATGGTCGCGGGGATCTACGGCATGAACTTCGAGCACATGCCGGAGCTGGGCCAGTGGTGGGGCTATCCGGGGGTGCTGGTCCTGATGGCCCTCGTGTGCGTGGGGCTGCACCGGCTGTTCAAGCGACGGGGCTGGCTGTAGCGACCGGCACTCCCGGACGGGTCCGGCCGGGGCCGCCGTGGTCCGTGGCCCCCGCGGCGAGGGCGTCGCGGCGCTCCGGCATCCGCAAGTCGGCCATGCGGTGCCAGCCCGCGAAGCGCTCGTACGCGTACACGGAGCGGATTCCGGCGGTGAGCGCGGCCGACTTGGGGGCGGGCCAGCGCAGCATCCTGCCCAGGTGGGCCGTCACGGCGAGGCTGACGTCCCGGTGGACGGCGATCTCGGCCAGCGCGCTCTGCCGCAGCACCCGCTGGATGGTGCGGCCGTGGCCCGCGCGGGCGAGGCGCAGCAGTTCCTCGTGGCAGTAGGCGAGGTGGTCGTCCTCGTCGGCGCTGATCACGCGGACGGCCTTGCCGACCCCGGGGTGGTCCCCGAAGTACCGTACGAGCAGACGCATCTGGTCGGCGGCGCGCTGTTCGGTGACCCGGCTGTGGGCGAGGTGGACGACGATATCCCGCTCGGTCAGCGGTTCGGCCCGGCGCAGTTTCTCGTGGGCGAGGCCGATGCCGAGCCGTTCCAGTTTCATCGTGTAGTCGGTGTCGGCCGGGACGGTGACGGGTGACAGGCCGCGGTGGCGCAGCAGGGCGTGGAAGATCCGTCCGTGCTTCTCCTCGTCGGCGCTGTGCCGGACGATCCTGGGCGCGAGGTCCTTCATGGTGTCGGGCACCAGGGCGGCGATCCGGGCGTTCTCCCAGCCGCCCTGGGACTCCCCGCTCGCGGCGACGGAGCAGAACAGCTGGAAGGACTCGTCGTGGTCGAGGATCTCCCGGAACAGGCTGCGGGCAGAGAGCATGGGGCGGGCACCTCCGGCGGGATCGGGACCTCACTCAAGTCCCGATCCCGCGGGCGGGCAACCGCAGGCGGTCCATCCGGAGCCCCGCCGCCCGAAGGGGTGGGATCCGGGGCGTAACCCGGAGGGCCCCCGGCGCGTTGTTCGCGGTGACGGCCGTGGCGGGGAAGACCCCCGAGCCCCCACCACGGCCGCAGGCTTGCCCGGACGGGCCGCCGGACAGGCCCTAGGAGTGTCCTGAAGATCTTGGAAACGCGCCCGGCTTGCACCAGGTTGCCCCGATCGACATTTACCGGTGAATCGGGGTGACTCGGGCGCCCCGAGCAAGATCTTCAGCAGTCTCCTAGGCCAGTCCGGCCCGTTCCAGGGCTTCGGTGCCGGTGCGCAGGGCGGTGATCCGCTCCTCCAGGGTGAATCCGGCGGGGGCGAGCGTCAGCGTGGTGACCCCGGCCTCGGCGTAGGCCGTCATCTTGTCGGCGATCCGCTCCACCGAGCCGAGCAGCGTGGTGGAGTCGATCAGCGAGTGCGGGATCGCGGCGGCCGCGCCCGTCTTGTCGCCCTCCAGGTACTTGTCCTGGATCTCGGCGGCTTCCTTCTCGTAGCCCATGCGCTGGGCGAGCTGGTTGTAGAAGTTCTGCTTCCGGCTGCCCATGCCGCCGACGTACAGGGCGGTGTAGGGGCGGAACGTGTCGGCGAGCGCGTTCACGTCGTCGCCCACGGCGAGCGGGACGGTCGGGCAGACGTCGAAGCCCTCCATCGTCAGCCCGGCCTTCTCGCGGCCCGCCCGGATGTGGGTGAGGGCGGTGGCCTCCAGGTGCTCTGCGGCCGGGAAGATCAGCAGCGCGCCGTCGGCGATCTCGCCGGTCTGCTCCAGGTTCTTGGGCCCGATGGCGGCGATGTAGAGCGGGATGTGCTCGCGCGTGGGGTGCACGGTGAGCTTGAGGGGCTTGCCGGGGCCGCCGGGCAGCGGCAGGGTCCAGTGCTCGCCGTCGTGCGAGAGGCGCTCGCGGCTCATGGCCTTGCGGACGATCTCGACGTACTCGCGGGTGCGGGCCAGCGGCTTGTCGAACTTGACGCCGTACCAGCCCTCGGAGACCTGCGGACCGGAGACGCCGAGGCCGAGGCGGAAGCGGCCGCCGGAGAGGGAGTCCAGGGTGGCCGCGGTCATCGCGGTCATCGCGGGCTGGCGGGCCGGGATCTGGAGGATCGCGGAGCCGATGTCGATGCGTTCGGTCTGCGCGGCGACCCAGGCGAGGACGGTCGGGGCATCCGAGCCGTAGGCCTCGGCGGCCCAGCACACGTCGTAACCGAGGCGGTCGGCCTCCTGGGCGACCGCCAGGTTGTCGGCGTCCATGCCGGCGCCCCAGTAGCCGAGATTGATGCCGAGCCGCATGTCGTCCCCTTTGAGCCGTAAGCCGGTACACGTGTGTACTGATGAGTAACGTCGCTGTTCCCGGGGACTCTAGCGCGCCGGGACACCATCCGTCAGTGCCCCGTGGGTACCGCAGTACGCTCAGCGCTCATGGAGCACAGGCATCTCGGCCGCACCGGCTTGCGCGTGTCCCGGATCGGCCTCGGCACCCTCACCTGGGGCCGGTCCGCGGGGGGACAGGGCGAGGAAGCCGCCGCCGAACAGCTGAAGGCCTTCTGGGAGGCGGGCGGCACGCTCGTCGACACGGCCGATGTGTACGGGGACGGTGAGGCGGAGTACCTGCTGGGGCGGCTGCTGGACGGGCTGGTGCCGCGCCGGGACCTGGTGATCGCCACCAAGGCGGGCGGGGTCCCCGACCCGGAGCGGCGCGCGGACTGCTCGCGCGGGCACCTGCTGGCGGCGCTGGACGACTCCCTGGCCCGCCTCGGCACGGACCACGTCGACCTCTGGCAGGTCCACGCCTTCGACGCGGGGACCCCGCTGGAGGAGACCCTGCACGCGCTGGACCTCGCGGTCGGCAGCGGGCGGGCCCGGTACGTGGGGGTGACCGGCTTCTCCGGCTGGCAGCTGGCCAAGGCGGCGACGTGGCAGCTGGCGGCGCCGGGCCCGCGCAACCGGCTGGCGTCCACCCAGATGGAGTACTCCCTGCTCCAGCGGGGCGTGGAGCGCGAGGTGCTGCCCGCCGCGCTGGACCTGGGCGTCGGGCTGCTGCCGTCGTCCCCGCTGGGGCGCGGGGTCCTCACCGGGAAATACCGCGAGGGCGTGCCGGCGGACTCCCGTGGAGCCTCGGAATCCCTGGCGGCGTTCGTGGAGCCCTACCTGGACGAGACGGCGAGCCGGATCGTGGACGCGGTCGCGACGGCGGCCCGCGGGCTGGCCGTGACCCCGCTCCAGGTGGCCCTCGCGTGGATCCGCGACCGCCCGGGGGTCGTCGCGCCGATCGTCGGGGCCCGTACGTCGGCCCAGCTCGGCGCGGCCCTGTCGGTGGAGGCCCTTAGTCTTCCCGAGGAGATCTGCCGCGCGCTGGACGACGTCTCGGCGCCCGTGCACCGCTACCCCGATCAGGACTGGAGCACGCTGTGAGTACGGACCGCACGGACCCGCCGCCCCCGGAGGCCGACGCCTCCGGCCCGGACGCCCCGGCCGAAGCCGCCGCGCCCGACCCCGGCACCCCGGGCGACACCCCCGCCACCGCGCCCGGCTCCCCGCCCGACGGGCCGCCCGACGGCGCGGGTGACGGCGCGGCTGACGCCTCGGACGCCGGTCCGGACTCTGCCGACGCCCCGGGCGACGGTCCGGGCGACGGTCCGGGCGACGGTGAGGCGGGCGCCTCGGACGGTGGTCCGGGCGACGACGCGGCCGAGGCCGACGATGGCGGCGGCGCGGAGGTGCCCGCGCAGGCCGGGGAGGCGGCGCCCGCCGTCAGCGAGGCGGCGGCCGAGCTGGCCGCGCAGAAGGTCGAGCGGGAGCGGATCGCCCGGCGCAAGGCGGAGCGGTCTGCTCCGGTCGAAGCGGGGGCCAAGCTCAGCGGCGCGGCGGCGGACCTGATGGCCGCCGTACGGGCCGTGGAGGGCGGGGAGAAGCCGCCGTCCCGCTACTTCGACGACGCCCCGGCAGCGCCCCGCCGGACTCCGGATCCGGCGCCCGTCCCCGTGGACCGGCCCCGCGCCGCACCGCGTCCCGTGGCGCCCGCCGAGGCCGTCGAAGCGGTACGGGCCCTGCTCGCCCGTACCGGCGGCCCCGAGGCCATCGCCGCCCAGGCCGCCGAGGCCCTCGGCGAGGACGCCGCCGGGCGGCTCACCGAGGACCCCTGGCAGCTGCTGGCCGTCCCCGGGGTCCGCCCCACCCAGGCCGACGGGTTCGCCCGCGCCCTGCTCGGCGCGGACTGCGGTCCCGGGGACGAGCGCCGGACGGCAGCCCTGGTGGCCTGGCTGCTGGCCCAGGCGGCCCTGAAGGGGCACACCGCGCTGGAGGCGGCCGTACTGTCCGCCGCCCTCGGCCAGTACGCCGTGCCCGACCCGGCCGAGGCCCTGGAGCAGGCCATCGGCGAAGGCACCGTCCTCGTCTTCCAGGAACCCGTCGGCGAGCCCGTGGCCGAGGGCGAGGAGCAGCCGGTCAAGGTCCTGGTGGGCCTGGAGGGCTGCGCCCTGGCCGAGGAGAGCCTCGCCGACGGCCTGGCCCGACTGGTCAACACCTTCGGCGCGGCCGCCGACCCGCAGGCGTGGGCGAAGGCCGCCCCGGGACCCGGCGCCGCCGAGCTGATCCGCGCCGTCGCGGGCCACGGCCTGGTCACCCACACCGGCGGCGAGGCGGCCCGCGCCGAGCCGCTGGCCCTGCTGGCCACCGCCCGCGCGCTCGGCCTGCGCGCCTGGCTGGCCACGCACGCGCCCGCCGCCCGGGACCTCGCGGGTGAGGGCGCCGCGACCGTCACGGGGCTGCTGGCCGGGACCGAGGGCCCCGGCCGGGACGGGGACGGCCAGCTCGCCCTGGACCTCCTGGTCGTCGCCGACGCCCCGCAGCTCGATGTGGAGAGCGCCGCCGCGCTCGTCGAATCCGTCCCCGACGGGGCCCGGCTGGTGCTGTCCGGTGACCCCGGGGTGCTCGGATCGGCGGGCGCGGGGCGGGTGTTCGCGGACGTACTGGCGGCCCGCGCCTGCCCGCAGATCGCCTCCCGCGTGCCCGATCCCGGCCCGCTCGGCGAGCTGGTCTCCGGGGTCGGCGCCGGTGAGCTGCTCGCGGTCGAGGCCCCGGGCAAGGAGGTCGTCATCGTCCCGGTGCGCGACGCCGGGGAGGCCGTGCACCGCACGGTGCAGCTGGTGGCCGAGTCCGTACCGCGCGCCTTCGGGATCCCGGCGGACGGGGTCCAGGTCATCACCCCGGGCCACGGCGGCTCGGCGGGTACCCGGGCGCTGAACACCGCGCTCAAGGAGCGGCTGAACCCCGGCCCCGGCCGGTTCGGCGGCTTCGACCCCGGCGACCGGGTCGTGTACGTGCCCTCGCCGGGCCGCGCGCTGCCGGGCCGGGTGGTCACCGCCGACGCCCAGGGGCTCCACCTGGACTGCCCCGGCGCGGGCGGCCCGGTCGTCGTGCCGAAGGAGCGGGTGGAGCAGCTGGTGCGGCACGGCTGGGCGGTCACGGCCCACCAGGCCGTCGGCTCCCGCTGGCCGGGCGTGGTCGTCGTCCTGCCCGGTGACGCGGCCGACGCGCTCTCCCGGGACTGGGTGTACACGGCCTTCGGCCGGGCCGAGCGCCACCTGTCCGTGGTGCACGGCGTGGACCAGGCGCTGCCGCGCGCGGTGGCGGAGGTCGCGGCGAAGCCGCGTACGACGCGGCTGACGGGCCTCCTGCGGGCCCTGACGGCCGCCGCCGCGGCCGGGGACCTGGCGGAGTGAGCGAGGGGCCCCGGTCCCCCGCGCCGTGGACCGGCGCGGGGGAACGGGGCCCGCGGACTCAGTGCTCGGCCTCCAGGGCGGCCGGTTCGAGGTCCGTGTGCTCGGCGTCGTCCTCGTCGAACTCGTCGTCGAAGACGGAGCTGACGTCGAAGCGGTGGAGCACGGACTGCGGATCGGCGTGGTCGAACGGCGAGTTGAGCCACTCCCCCGGTTCGGCGGCTTCCTCGGAGGCCGCGAGCCAGAGGGTCGAGTCGCCCTCCTCCAGGCCGAACTCCTTGTAGCGGGAGGCGATCTCGTCCGGCTCGTACTCACCGAACAGGACGCCGAGCGCGCCCCCCGTGCCGCCGTCGTGGACGCGTTCGGCGTCCCGGTCGTGCGCGGCGACCCGCCCGGCCTGGGCGATCAGCCGGTGCGGTTCGGCCACCACGTAGTCGCGGCGGATCAGCACGCTGAAGGCGGTGGGGTCGGCGGGGCCGGTGTACGGGACCCCGTCCTCGGTGGCGGGGATCTCGAAGGGTGTGACCTCGTCGTAGCGGTCGTAAAGGAGTTCGTCGTACTCCTCGGCGGCGGTGGCGAGTTCGTTGAACGCGGCGTAGACGGCCGGATCATCGTCTCCGGACCTGCCCTCGACCGCCGCGAGGTGACGGTCCAGCGCGGTCTTGACGGCCTCGGCGGCGGCGCGTACCTCGGCAACAGTGGGCAGAGCGGCATCAGACATAGAGCAGACGCTATCCGTAGCGGGGCTCCGTCTGCACAATAGATGCGATGCCGGAATACGAATTTGTCGACGTGTACGTGCCCCGGGGTGTGCCACGCAAGGAGGCGACCCGGCTGCTGACCGACCATGCCGAGTACGGGAACTGGGAACTTGACCGGCTCACACTGCACCGGGACGGAAGTCGCCGGGTGCGGTTGCGGCGCCGGATCATCCGACAGATACGCGCGACGTGGTGACGCGGGCCCCGGAAACGGGACCCGCGTCGTGAACCGGCCGCCGGACCGGTCGTCGAGCCGTCGTCAGGCGGCGTTGCGGGCGCGCCGGTAGAGCAGGGCGCCCGCCAGCAGCATCCCGCCCGCGAGCGGTACGGCCGCCCCGGCGAAGCCGTCGGAACCGGTGGCGGCCAGCTCCCCACCGGTTCCGCTCCCGCTCGGGGTTCCCGGGTAGCCGACCGGGGTCCCGGTGCCCGTACCGGGGGTGCCCGGCGTACCGGGGTTCCCGCCGGGCGTAGCGGAGTTGCCGCCCGGGGTACCGGAGTTGCCGCCGTGCCCGCCCGGGGTTCCGGGGTTCCCGCCGTGATCGCCGCCGTGGCCGCCCGGAGTACCCGGGTTCCCGCCGTGGCCGCCGTCGGAGTCGCGCGGCTCGTCCGGGTGGGTCTGGCCCTGGTGGCCGCTCGGGTGGCCCGAGGTGTTCCCGCAGTGGTTGCCGAAGGCGGGGTTCAGCGCCCCCACCACCGTCACGGTGTTCCCGCAGAGGTTCGCCGGGGCGTCCACGGGAGCCTGCAGGGCGTTCCCGGACAGCAGTCCCGGTGAGTCCGCAGCGTGCCCGGAGGCGCCCGCACCCGCACCGGCGTCGGCGTGGGCGTAGCCACCGCCCAGGGCGAGCATCCCGCCCGCCGCCGCCATGGTGATCAGCGTCTTCCTGCCGGTCTGCTGCCGTCGGATGTGTCGCATGTGTCCGTGTCCCCTACCCTGATCCGCGCGCGGATCTGTACGTTCGTTTCGAATCGACGTACTGGCCGTACGGGCTTCCCCGCCTCGTACGCCGAAGAAAGCAGTCCGGAAAACAGTCCGGAAAGACCTACGGCCCCGGAGCGCTGGGACGCGCTCCGGGGCCGGGACTTCAGAGCGTCAGCTGTTGACGCAGGTGTTGCCGAAAGCCGGGTTCAGCAGACCGATCACGGAGATCGTGTTGCCGCACACGTTCACGGGAACGTGGACGGGAACCTGGATGACGTTGCCCGAGGCAACACCGGGGGAACCGATGGCCGCACCCTGGGCACCGGCGTCGGCGACAGCCAGACCCGCACCAGCGAGTACGAGGCCACCAGTGGCAGCCGCAGCGGCGACAACCTTCTTGATCATTGTTCCTCCTAGTAGGCAATGCGGTACCAGCCGCGGACCGCACCACCTGTAACGAGGAGTTCCCACCGGGGCTACGAGCGTATGAGCGCATTCACTCTTCTCAGTGGAATCCGCACACGTTTCCGATTCCCGGGCGTCAGGACTCGTCGATGAACCGGTCGAGGACCCGCACGCCGAACTTCAGCCCCTCCAGCGGCACCCGCTCGTCCACCCCGTGGAACATTCCGGCGAAGTCCAGCTCCGGCGGCAGCTGGAGCGGCGCGAAGCCGAAGCAGCGGATCCCGAGGTCGTCGAAGGACTTGGCGTCCGTACCGCCGGAGAGCATGTACGGCACCGCGCGCGCGATCGGGTCGTGGGCCTTCAGCGCCGTCTGCATGGCGTCCACGAGCCGGCCGTCGAAGGACGTCTCCAGGGCCTTGTCCCCGTGCACGTCCTCCCGCTGGACGCGCGGGCCGAGGATCCGGTCGAGGTCGGCGAAGAACTCGTCCTCGTAACCGGGCAGGAAGCGCCCGTCGACGTGCGCGGTGGCCTGGCCGGGGATGACGTTGACCTTGTAGCCCGCGCCGAGCATGGTCGGGGCGGCCGAGTTGCGCAGGGTGGCGCCGACCATCTTGGCGATGCCGCCGAGCTTGGCGAGCGTCGCGTCCATGTCGTCGGGGTCCAGCGGGGTGCCGAGGGCGTCCGACAGCTCGTCCAGGAAGGACCGTACGGTCTTGGTGACCCTCACCGGCCACGTGTGGCGGCCGAGGCGGCCCACGGCCTCGCACAGCTCCGTGATGGCGTTGTCGTTGTTGGTCATCGAACCGTGGCCCGCGGTGCCGTCCACGGTGAGGCGCATCCAGTGCATGCCCTTCTGGGCGGTCTCCACCAGGTACAGCCGCAGGTTCTCGTTGACGGTGAACGAGAAGCCGCCGACCTCGCCGATCGCCTCGGTGACCCCCTCGAAGAGCCCGGGGTGCTTGTCGACGAGGTGACGCGCGCCGTAGATGCCGCCCGCCTCCTCGTCCGCGAGGAAGGCGAGCACGATGTCCCGGGGAGGCTTGCGGCCGCTGCGCATCCGGTCGCGCACGACCGCCAGGGTCATCGCGTCCATGTCCTTCATGTCGACCGCCCCGCGGCCCCACAGGCAGCCGTCGGCGATCTCGCCCGCGAAGGGGTCGTACGTCCAGTCCGCGGCGTTGGCCGGGACGACGTCGGTGTGGCCGTGGATCAGCAGGGCGGGCCGCGAGCGGTCCTCGCCCTCGATCCGGGCCACGGTGGAGGCCCGGCCCTTGTGCGACTCGAAGATCTGCGGCTCGAGTCCCACCTCGGCGAGCTGCTCGGCGACCCACTCGGCCGCCTTGCGCTCACCGGGACCGGAGTGGTCGCCGTAGTTGCTGGTGTCGATCCGGATGAGGTCCCGGCAGAGGTCGACGACCTCGTCCTCGCCGGAGACGGTCCTGCCCGCGCTCGACTCGCTCACGCTGCTTCCTCCCACTGATCAGTACCGAACTGCCCCCATCCTCCCGCTCCGGACGGCTCCGCCCAAGGGCGATCCCCGGTCACCGGGGGGTGTGATCGGGCACCCCGGAATGTTTGGTAATGTTTTCCACGTCGGAACGGCCCGCGAGGGACGCGAGACAGACACCTTGTCCGGGTGGCGGAATGGCAGACGCGCTAGCTTGAGGTGCTAGTGCCCTTTATCGGGCGTGGGGGTTCAAGTCCCCCCTCGGACACCAGCTGAGACCCCACTTCACGTGGGGTTTTCTGCTTTTCTGGGCTGTGGCGTGACCAACTACGTGACCAACGGCCCAGAGATTCCCCAGGTCAGACCAGGGATGACAGGCCGAGTCGGCCCGCTCCGGAGTCGGCGAGCTTCCGCGCTCCGTCCTTACGTGAGTGCCCGCACCGGGCCATCGTGTAGCCCGGCGAGTGGTGCCGGACGTTTGCTGAGACCTCTACGGGGTTCTCCCCGGCCTCCAGGTCGTTCGTGACCTTGCTGTGCCTCCAGTCATGGATTCGGAAGTCCTCCGGCAGGTGCAGGCGCGTCCGGAGGGTGCGCCACCGTGCCGAGACCTTCTCGGGGTCCTGGGCCCACCTGCCTCCCCTCGGTAGAGCTTGAAGCCGTCCCGGGCGAACACCAGGTCATGATCAACCCACGTGGTCCCTAGTCGTTTCCGCTCCTCGTCCTGGCGCCGCTTCTGCCACTTGAGGACGTTCATCCCGCTGTGGCTGACAACCCGTTCCGCGCTCTGCTCTGAACCACCGAACAAACCAAAGAGACCCCGGCCAATCGGCCGGGGTCTCTTTGGTTACTTCGACTATGCCAGGGCTACCGATCTAGGCTCGGTAGAGCGAAGGGCGCTCGGCTACCTGGTCAGGGCTGAGGCCGTCCACGGTCAGGTTGCCGGTCCACAGGTGGTCTCGGTGGGCGTAGGTCGCTTCGAAGCTGACGCGCTTCCCGCCGGGCTCCAGCTTCCAGCCCTGGTCCTGGAATTGGGCGATGCGGTCGCTGCCGCAGACGAACGAGCGGGTTGCCTGGATCAGAATCCACTGTGCAAGATCGGCGTCTTTGGCGGCGGGCCTGCCGCAGGTGCGGGCCATCTGCCAGAGCCGGGGCCATTCGACGCCGGGGCTCAGGGGGCCGATGACGGCCACCTCTCCGATCCGCCGGTCGTCAAGGTGGTGGGTGGCGTAGCCGCAGACTGCACCGAACATGGCGAACACCGTGACCCGACTGCTTCCGGTGAGGCCCTCGTCATTGCTGCTCATCTTTGGAACCCTTGGCTGTGGCCGTCCGGGCGCCTTAGCCACGCCCGGACCGCTTCCGTTCAGTGACAGTGGATCAGCAGCCGTCGCCGTCACCGCAGCACGCGGGCGGGTTGCAGTCCTGCGCCGCGCCCCACCGACGGTCATCGACGTGGAACCCGGCGGCCCTGACGCGATCCACCACGGAGCCGATCAGCGGCCGGGTACGGACAGTGGCCTTGGGCTCGTGTCCGAGGAAGAAGCCGAACTGTTCGTCGCACCACGCGGCGTATGCCTGGGTGTGAAGCACGAACGAGTGCCATCCGGGGTCCACGGCGTCGGACGGGGTCATGTCGAACGCGCGGGCGTCGCCCATGATCTTGAGGAAGGCAAGGGCCTGGTCCACGATCCGGCGGGCGGTGGACAGCTCGTGCCCGTACTCCTCCGCGCAGAACTCCGACACCTTCTCGAACAGCTCGGGACTGACGAGGTCCCGCCCGCGCCGTAAGGCGACGGAAGATTCCAGCATGGTCGTCACAGTGAGATTCCCTCTCTCTCGACGGTTGGGGAGTGGTTACGCGGCGGGCGGGGGCGGGAACTTCTCGCCGCCGTCCTTGTCGCCGGGGTCGGTCATCGCTGCACCTCCTTTCGGCCAGGCATCACCAGCGGATCCGCTGGGCGTCCCCTCCGTCGCAGTCAGGGGCACCTGCGGCGGCCGAGCTTGCACATGCGGCACTGCTCGAAGTCGAACCCGCAGCAGTAGTCACACCAGACCGTTCGACGCCCAATGCAGGTGCCGCAATAGGTCATCCCAGGGACCAGGTAGGTGCTGGTGTCTGCCCGGTCGGGTCCAGGCGTCACGGCCCGAGGTTGTCGAGGCCATCACGCCGCGCCTGCATCTCCATCAGGCGGCCACAGCACGAGCGCTGGGGCACTTGTTGTGCCGGTAGACGATGACGGGGGCGCCGGACGTGCGGTCCTCGACGCGTCGGCGTACGGGCTCCAAAGGCTTGACCTTGCGGGAGCACGCGGAGCACGTCCGTCCCGGGGCATAGGTCAGGTACTCCCACACGTCCCGGTCGAACTCCGGAACCTCTGCCTTCTTCGCCCTTGCCATGCCGTACCCCTTCGCTGCCGTTCCCGTCCATCGGCGCTAATGGTGTACGAGCGAAAGGCTTCGCTCTAGGCAGTTTCCTGTTCGCGCAAAAACCCGTCGCGGATCGACTCGACGAAGATACGCATAGCTTCACCGGAAAGCGCCATGCCGGCGAACCCATCGAATTTGGCAATGTACGGGGCAACGTCCCGGGGATCGGTTACCACAGTCTCTGCGTGAACCATTTCGATGGTTACTGTTCGATCATCCTTGATGGAGAACGAGTGCCCAGGAAAGTCGGTCTGCGCAGCGCCAAACGGAACAACCCGGATATCGACGCTGGGGAGCCGGGAGACGGACACGATGCGGTCGAGTTGGCCAACCATTACCAGTGGCGGGACAATCCGCCAGCGAAGCACGGATTCCGTGATGATGAAGCGGAACGTCTTTCCCTCAGTGTGAAGCACGGCTTGGCGAGCTAGCCTCGCACTGATGGTGCGCTCTAGCTGTACCTCTGTGACGTTCTTCCGGAGGAACACGGCCCGAATGTATTCCGGGGTTTGGAGCAGTCCCGGAACGAGGGAGGGCTGAAAGAGGCACAGAAGGTTCGTTTGGGCTTCTACAGCTTGCACCTGCTGCTGCTTACGGCTGTAGCCCAGGCGCCGGACGAGGCGCCATGCGGTCACCTCCGTGGCCTCCGCCCTCGCGGCTGCCATGTACTCGGCCTTGACATCCTCAGAGACACCTATGGCGGTGAGGATGCAATCGACGTCGGTGACGCTGGGCGACGTGTTGCCGTTTTCAATCTTGGAGAGCTTGGAGCGGGACATAGCAGCATTGCGGGCTACCGCTTTGGCCTCCATTCCGGAGGACTCCCGCAGTGCCCGCAACGCCGACCCGAGATTAGATCTGTTCACTCGCCGTACTGTGCCCACCATTCGGGAAACGGAACAGCCGCAGCCAGAGCCGCATCCCGATACGCCAGAAACTCTGATACCTGACCTTCCCCGACGAATTCCGTTCCCAGGTACTTACCCTCGCCGTCGTAGCTCATGGCGCCGACCATGTTCTGGTCGAACATCCAGAAGTCAGGCACGTCCGGGATAGGGTTTTCCTGCTCGGTGATGTCGAGGATGAAGAACTCTTCCCCAGCCGTCATATTGCGGAGATATCCCCACCCGAGTTCGAAGCGGAGATAGTCCGTAAGCGGCCGGGCGACGACGTGAACGCGGTACATGCGCTTACCGGCCCGAGTCGCATTGCTTACCGTGTTGATCCAGTCGGCCGTCTTAAATTCCTCAGGCTGAGGCTTTCCGGCAAGGAATTGGTGGTAGGCGTCGATTCCGCCAGATTTGCTGTAGTCGTCCAGCGTTTCGAGGCGGAACGCTTCCCGCTCGAAGTCCTTGAACCAGTCCCCCAGGGACTTAGATGAGGTTGTCACGGATGGCCTTTCGGATCAGCTCGATCGGGATCTCGACCATGGTTTCGTGGGCGGGGATGGTCCGGCCGTGGTCGGTGATCTCCTCGCCCTGAAACGCGAGGGTGCCCCGGTCGGTGGCGTAGATGGTGGGGCACTCGGCGTCTTCGCAGCCGCCGACCAGCCGTGTCAGTTCGGTTGCCACTGTTCCCCCTCGTCGCCGCTGGTGTCCGGTCCGATGCTGTCGGGCTGGTGAGGGTGGGGCAAGGGGTTCTGGTTTCCACTACTGGAAACCGTTGCAGTCGGCCGGATCATGTCGGCCAGGATGTTGGGGTTGGCCACGTGACCAACGCATGACCAACAGCGCCCCGAAACGGGCCGAAACACATGGGATGCATGACCAACCCCAGCCGTCAAGGAACGGCTCTACAGAGCATGTTTCCCCAGGTCAGGACGTAAGAAGGCTGGTGCCCGAGTGGAGATTTCAAGTCCCCCCTCGGACACCAGCTGAGACCCCACTTCCCGTGGGGTTTTTTGCTTTTCCGGGCTGTGGCGTGACCCACCACGTGACGAACAACCCAGTGAATCCCCAGGTCAGACCTGGGATGACAGGCCGAGTCGGCCCGCTCCGGAGTCGGCGAGCTTCCGCGCTCCGTCCTTACGTGAGTGCCCGCACCGGCAGGGTCTTTCGCGCGTTCGGCCCGGATGCGGGCGGTGGGGGTACCGGAAGGGCCCCGGTGCGGTGGTGACCGTACCGGGGCCCTTCGTGCGTGCGCGGGGCGCGGGGGCGTGTCAGTCCCGGCGCCCGGCGGCGAGGTCCGCGACCCGGCGGCGGACCAGGAACCAGCCGCCGACCAGGGCGGCGGCGATCACCGGGAGGAAGAGGATCGTGCGGCGTCCGACGCCCTCGTCGCTCCACATCAGGACCAGCACGGTGACCAGGAAGACCAGGGTCACGATCTGCGTGTACGGGGCCCAGGGCAGCCGGTAGGACGGGCGCTCCACGAGGCCCTGGCGGGCCCGGCGCCAGAAGTGCAGGGAGCAGAGCATGACCATCGCCCAGGTGCCCAGGATGCCGATGGAGGCGAAGTTCAGGACGATCTCGAAGGCGTCGTCGGGCATGAAGTAGTTCAGGCCCACGCCCATGACGCCGAAGGCGGCGGTGAACAGGACCCCGCCGTAGGGGACCTTGCCCCGGTTCATCTTGGCGGTGAACCTGGGGGCCGAGCCCGCCATGGCCATCGAGCGCAGGATGCGGCCGGTGGAGTAGAGGCCGGAGTTCAGGCTGGAGAGGGCGGCGGTCAGGACGACCAGGTTCATGATGCCCGCGGCGCCGGGGATGCCGAGCTTGTCGAAGACCGTGACGAAGGGGCTCTGGTCGGCGGAGTACTCGGTGTACGGGAGCAGCAGGGCCAGCAGGACCACGGAGCCGACGTAGAAGACGCCGACGCGCCACATGATCGAGTTGATCGCCTTCGGCATGATCTTCTCGGGGTTCTCGGTCTCACCGGCGGCGACTCCGCAGAGTTCGACGGAGGCGTAGGCGAAGACGACGCCCTGGACGACCAGGAGCATGGGGAGCATGCCGACCGGGAAGATGCCGCCGTTGTCGGTGATGGAGCCGAGGCCGGGGGTGTGGCCGTCGATCGGGTGGCTGGTGGCGACCAGGTAGATGCCGACCAGGAGGAAGGCGACGAGGGCGCCGACCTTGACGATCGAGAACCAGAACTCCATCTCGCCGAAGTACTTCACCGAGATCAGGTTCACGGCGAGGACCACGGAGAGCGCGATGAGGGCGAGGATCCAGGACGGGACGTCGCTGAACAGCGACCAGAAGTGGGCGTAGGTCGCGGCCGCGGTGATGTCGGCGACGGTGGTCGTGGACCAGTTGAGGAAGTACAGCCAGCCCGCCGTGTACGCGCCCTTCTCGCCCATGAACTCGCGCGCGTAGGAGACGAAGGCGCCCGAGGAGGGTCGGTAGAGGACCAGTTCGCCCAGGGCGCGGACGACGAAGAAGGCGAAGACGCCGCACACCGCGTACGCGATCGCGAGGGAGGGCCCGGCGCCCGCCAGGCGGCCGCCCGCGCCGAGGAACAGGCCGGTGCCTATCGCTCCGCCGATCGCGATCATGTTGATGTGGCGGGACTTCAGGTCCTTGCTGTAACCCTCGTCACCGGCGTCGACGTGGACGGCCGCCTTCGGTGCGGCAGGGGCCCGGGACGCGGCCTCTTTCAGGGTGCGGTCACTCATCTATGACTTCGCCTTCGTGGGGTGGACAGGCAGGTCCGGACCGTCACGCAGGAGAGCTGGGTGGTTTCGCCTGTGCCGCGGTCCGTTTTTGATCGCCCCAGGAGACCATGTGTGCCGTGCTCCGGCCAAAACCTGCTCTTTACCGGCAGAGGCCCCCGGCTCCCCCCGAAAGGGGTACCAGGGGCCTCTACCGCTCTTGTCGGGCGTACGGCGCTCAGGCCTGCGGGGTGACCTCGGCGGCCTGGTCCAGGCGGAAGGCCTCGTTGCCCAGGCCGATCCGGGCGTGCACCTCGGGGCGCCGGGAGCGCAGCAGCACTCCGTACAGCAGGCCGCCCACGACGGCCGCGCCGATGATGCCGGGCAGCGCCCAGCTGAGGGCGGAGCCCTTGTCGGCGCCGACCAGGACGGCGAAGTCCTTGACGGTGTAGACGGCGATGCCGAGCAGGGCGAGGCCCGCGGCGCCCGCCGCGACGAGGCGCCAGACCTGGGCGGAGGCGGTGCCGCGGCGGACGAAGAAGGCGATGACGGCGAAGGAGGCGGCGGCCATCAGGAGGGTGATGCCGAGGGCGCCGACGCTGCCCATCCAGGTGAACAGGTGCAGGACGGGGGCGGTGGGGTCGCCCACGGGGTTGTCGTCGGTGACGGCGAAGCCGAGGACGACGAGGGCCGAGACGCCGGTCTGGAGCAGCGAGCCGGTGCCGGGGGCGCCGGTGCCCGGGTTGGTCCGGCCGAAGGTGGCCGGGAGCAGGCCCTCACGGCCCATCGCGAAGGCGTAGCGGGCGACGACGTTGTGGAAGCTGAGCATGGCCGCGAACATGCCGGTGACGAAGAGCACGTGCAGGACGTCGGTGAAGGCGGCGCCCAGCCGGTCCTCGGTCAGCTGGAAGAGGAGTCCGGGGCCCGCGTCGGCGGCGCTCTTGACCACCTGGGAGGGGCCGGTGGCCACGGTCAGGGCCCAGGCGCTCAGCGCGAAGAACAGGGCCACGAAGCCGACGGCGAGGAACATGACGCGGGAGACCACGATGTGGGGCTTGCTGGTCTCCTCGGCGTAGACCGGGGACTGCTCGAATCCGACGAAGGCGGCGATGCAGAAGCACAGGGCGGTGCCGAGGCCGGGGCCGCTGAGGGTGGCCGGGTTGAAGGCGTGCAGCGAGAGGCCCTCCGCGGCGGGCTTGCCGAGGGCGGCGGCGTCGAAGACGACGACGAGGGCGCACTCGATGAGGATGAGGACGCCGATCACCTTGGCGTTGAGGTCGATCTTGAGCCAGCCGAGGGCGCCGGTGGCTGCGACCGCGACGAGGGCCGGTATCCACCAGGCCACCTGGAGTTCGAGGTAGGTGGCGCAGAGGCCGGATATCTCGAAGCCGAGGATGCCGTAGACGCCGACCTGCATGGCGCTGTAGGCGACGAGCGCGACCAGGGAGGCGCCCGCGCCCGCGGTGGGGCCGAGGCCGCGCGCGATGTAGGCGTAGAAGGCGCCTGCGTTGTGGACGTGCCTGCTCATCTCGGCGTAGCCGATGCTGAACAGGGCGAGGACGACGCCGAGGATGACGAACAGCAGCGGCTGGCCGACGATGCCCATCACGCCGAAGGTGGTCGGCATCACGCCGGCGACCACCATCAGGGGCGCGCTGGCCGCCAGTACGGAGAGCAGCAGGCCCGCGGTGCCGAGGCGGTCCGCGCGCAGGGCCCGGTCCTGCCCCTTGTACGTGCGGATCTCCGCCGCGGTGGTGCGCGGGGACGTGGTGGAACTGCCCGTCGCCATGGCGGGGGGTCCTTTCGGGAAGGGAAGTTCAAGCGGAGCCGAGCGCGGCACTGCGCGCGGCGAGGAAGGCCTTGTGCGGGTCGAGGTCGGGGTAGGACCAGGGGGCCCGGGTCGCATGGCTTCCGATGCGCTGGAAGAGTGCGGCGGCCTCGGCGGGGCGGCCCTCGCAGAGCTTGGCGTGGGCGAGGAAGTTCAGGTCCACGCGGTTGCGGGGGTGGTCCTCGCGTTCCCATTCGAGCCACCAGTCGAAGGCGGAGCGCAGGACTTGGCGGGCGCGGCGGCCAGACCAGTGTTCGGCGGCCGCGACGGGGCCGGGGGCGGCTCCGCCGTGGGCGGCGGCGAGGACCCGGTAGCGCTCGGCGTGGGCGATGACGGGGAGGACGGCGAGCGGGGAGTCGGCCGGGGACTCCTCGGCGGCCCAGGCGGCGAAGTCGTAGACCTCGTGGAGCGGGTCGTGGCCGTTGCCGGGGAGGCGTTCGGCGAGCCGGGCGACCATCACGTGGTGGGCGTGGTGGTGTTCCCGGTGCCGGGCGCGGACCTGGTCGAAGTGGCGGCTGAACTCCTCCTCGGTGCCGTAGGCGCGGGAGAGCAGCAGCAGGCCGAGCCAGGGGGTGGGGTCGGCGGGCAGCAGGGCGGCGGCGCGGCGGCAGGCCTCCTCGGCCGCTTCCGGACTGCCCTTGCGGCGCAGGGCGTTGAAGACGGCGGCGCAGGCGAGCAGGGTGGTGGCGTCGGCGCTCTCGGGCTCGGCGAGCAGCCATTCCCGGGCCCAGGCGGTGGCGGCCGGGGTTTCGGCGAGGACGACGACGCGGTGGCCGCGGCGGTCCCAGTCGTCGGCGGTCGCGGCGAGCAGGGACCGGGCGGTGGCCCAGCGGCCCTGGGTAAACTGGGCGCGTACGTCGACCAGTTCGATGTCGCACAGGGCCGCGTCGAAGAGCTGGGCGTCCCGCTTGCGGGCGCGGCCGAGGGGCGGCGGAGGCGGAGACATCCGCGGTTTCCCTCCAGAACGCGAGCGCGGGTCGACGAGCGGTGGATGATCACGCACAGCAAACCGGTAGGCACAGCTCCGAGTCAAGGTCCAGTCCACTGGGTGGCGGGTTTCAACTGGTCTTCGAAGTAGCGCAGTTGGGGTGGTTGCTCCGGTTCTGTGCGCCGGGGCGGGCGGGAGCTAGGCTGGCTGGATGACGATCATCGATGGGCTGCCGCCGTACCTGCTCGGTTTCCCGGGTCCCCTGCGCGACAGGCTGGTGGCGGCGGTGCTGAGCGGGGCGAAGACCACCACCACGGGGCTGTTGGCCGGGTACGAGGCCGAGGGCGAGCCCTTGCCCCGCCCCGGCGACCGCGCCGCGCTGCTCGACTCGGCGGAGCGGGCGGTGGCCGTGGTGGAGGTGCTGGAAGTACGGGTGCTGCGGCTGGGCGAGGTGGACCTGCGGCACGCCGTGGACGAGGGCGAGGGGGACGCCTCCGTGGCCGAATGGCGCTCCTCGCACGAGGAGTTCTGGCACAGCGCGGCCCTGCGGGAGGAGCTCGGCGACCCGGAGTTCACGGTGGACGAGGAGACGCTGGTGGTCGCCGAGCGGTTCCGGGTCGTCGAGCGGCTGGGCTGAGCGGGGGCGCGGGCCCCCCGCGCGGCGGCCCGGCGGCGGCCTCGGATCGCCGCCCGGGCACGCCGCCCCGGGCCGCCGCCTCAGCCCATCGCCTCAGCCCACCGCCTTCGCGGCCGCGCGGCCCGCTGCCCGGCCCGAGAAGATGCAGCCGCCGAGGAAGGTGCCCTCCAGGGCGCGGTAGCCGTGCACCCCGCCGCCGCCGAAGCCCGCGGCCTCGCCCGCCGCGTAGACGCCGGGCAGCGGCTCGCCGTCCGCGCCGAGCACCCGGGAGGAGAGGTCGGTCTCCAGGCCGCCCAGGGACTTGCGGGTCAGGATGGAGAGCCGGACGGCGACCAGGGGTCCCGCCTTGGGGTCGAGGATGCGGTGCGGGGCGGCGGTGCGGATCAGCTTGTCGCCGAGGTACTTGCGGGCCCCGTGGAGGGACATCACCTGGAGGTCCTTGGTGAAGGGGTTGGCGATCTCCCGGTCGCGGGCGGTGATCTCGCGGCGCAGTTCCTCCTCGTCGATCAGGCCCTCCTTGGTGATCGCGTTCATGCCGCGGACCAGGGCGCCCAGATCCCGCTCGACGACGAAGTCGGCGCCGTTGTCCATGAAGGCCTTGACCGGGCCGGGGACGTCCTGGCGGGCCCGGTTGATCACCTCGCGGACGGACTTCCCGGTGAGGTCGGGGTTCTGCTCGGAGCCGGAGAGCCCGAACTCCTTGCCGATGATCCGCTGGTTGAGGACGAACCAGGTGTGGTCGTGGCCGGTCTTCATGATGTGGTCGAGGGTGCCGAGCGTGTCGAAGCCGGGGAAGAGCGGTACGGGCAGCCGCTTGCCGGTGGCGTCCAGCCAGAGCGAGGACGGGCCGGGCAGGATCCGGATGCCGTGCCGGGACCAGATCGGGTTCCAGTTCTCGATGCCCTCGGTGTAGTGCCACATCCGGTCCTTGTTGATGTGGCTGGCGCCCGCCTCCTCCGCGATGCCCAGCATCAGGCCGTCCACATGGGCCGGCACCCCGGAGAGCAGCCGTTCGGGCGGGGTGCCGAGCCGGGCCGGCCATTGGGCGCGGACCAGGTCGTGATTGCCGCCGATGCCACCGGAGGTGACGATGACGGCCTGGGCGCGCAGGGAGAACGCGCCGGTGGCCTCGCGGCCGCTCGCGGCGCCCCGTACGGCGTCGGAGGGTTCCAGGACCTCCCCTGTGACGGTGTCCAGGGTTCCGGCGGTCCGCGAGAGCCCGGTGACCCGGTGGCGGAACCTCAGCTGGACCAGCCCGCGCGCGACCCCGGCCCGGACCCGCCGTTCGAAGGGTTCGACCAGCCCGGGGCCGGTGCCCCAGGTGATGTGGAAGCGGGGTACGGAGTTCCCGTGGCCGGTGGCGTCGTAGCCGCCTCGCTCGGCCCAGCCGACCACCGGGAAGAAGCGCACGCCCCGCCGGTGCAGCCAGGGGCGCTTCTCCCCCGCCGCGAAGTCGACGTACGCCTCGGCCCAGAGGCGCGGCCAGGCGTCCTCGTCGCGGTCGAAGCCCGCGGTGCCGAACCAGTCCTGGAGGGCCAGGGCGTGGCTGTCCTTGATGCGCATGCGGCGCTGCTCGGGGGAGTTCACGAAGAACAGGCCGCCGAAGGACCAGTGGGCCTGGCCGCCGATCGACTGCTCGGGCTCCTGGTCCAGCAGGATGACCTTGCGGCCCGCGTCGATCAGCTCGGCGGTGGCCACGAGGCCCGCCAGCCCGGCGCCGATCACGATGACGTCTGCGTCGTACCCCATGCGTTCCCGTCCTGACCTCGGTGGATGGGACAGATCCTGGCTACCTCGCGGTAACCAGTCAACAGTGATGAGGGGATGGGCTCCATGAATGCGATGAATCCGGTGGAGCGTCCGGAGGAGAATCCGGCCGACGAGGTACTGGACGTGGTCGACCGGCGGGACCGGGTGACCGGGCAGGCCCCGCGGGGCGAGGCGTACGCCCGCGGGCTGCTGCACCGCTGTGTGTTCGTGCAGGCCAGGGACCCGGAGGGGCGGATCTTCGTACACCGGCGGACCGCGTCGAAGCTGGTGTTCCCGTCCCGGTACGACATGTTCGTGGGCGGGGTGGTGGGCGCGGGCGAGAGCTACGCCGACGCGGCGCTGCGGGAGGCGGAGGAAGAGCTGGGGGTGACCGGCCTGGCCGCGCCGACGCCGTTGTTCACGTTCCTGTACGAGGGCGAGGGCGGGGCCTGGTGGTCCGCCGTGCACGAGGTTCGGTGCGCGTCCCCGGTACGGCCGCAGGCCTCGGAGGTGGACTGGTACGCCTTCGTGGACGAGGCGGAGCTGGCGCGGCGGGCCGGTGACGGGTCCTGGCCGTGGGTACCGGACGGGCTGGAGGCGTACCGGCGGCTGGCGGCGGACCGGCGGTCGGCGGACCGGCGCCAGTAGATTGGGCGGATGATCGACTTCGTCAGGGGGGTGCGCCTCTGGTTCGCGCCCCAGCGGCTCCGCGAGGAGGGCGACACCCCCGACTACCGGTTCTCCCTCGCCAACGAGCGGACCTTCCTCGCCTGGATCCGGACCGCGCTGGCCCTGGTGGGCGGCGGGTTCGCGGTGGACCAGTTCCTGCCGGACCTGCGGTGGGCGGTGCGGGTCGGGATGGCCCTCGCGCTGCTCGTGGTCGGGGCGGCCTGCGCGCTGCGGGCGGTGAACCACTGGGCGCGGTGCGAGCGGGCGATGCGGCGCGGGGAGGACCTGCCGCTGTCCCGGTTCCCGGTGGTGCTCAGCCTGGGGGTGGGGCTGGTCGCGGTGGCGATGGTGGTGGTCATGCTGATGGGCTGGACGACGGGCCGGTGACGGGGCCCGCCGCGCAGCGGTCCGCCAGGGACCCCGGGCTCCAGCCCGAACGCACCCGGATGGCCTGGCGGCGTACGACGCTGAGCGCCTCGGTGACCGCCGTGCTGGCGGTGCGCCAGGCGCTGCACGGGTCCGGGTCCGCGGTGGAGGTGTCCGCGACCGTGTTCATCGTGCTGGTGTGGCTGGCCTTCCTGGTGGTGGCGCACCGCCGGATGACGGCGCTGGCGGCCGGGGGGACGCCGGGGCCGGCTCCGCGCACGGCGCTCGCGACCGCCCTGTGCACCGTGGCCCTGGCGGTGTTCGCGATGGCGCTGATCGGGTGAGGCGCGCTGCGGCCTCCCGTCGGGGGGGGGAGCCGAACGGGGAGTCACGGCGGGGCCGCCGGTGTGATCATCCGGCTTTTCCGCGCCGTGCGGACACAACCGGCGATACGGGCCGGCCGCCACTAGCCTCGGCGCCATGACGACCCTGCACCACGAGCACCCCACGCACGAGCACTCCCACGGTCCCGGCTGCGGCCACACCGAGGTCGACCACGGCGACCACACCGACTACGCGCACGACGGCCACCTGCACCGGGAGCACTCCGGGCACTGGGACGAGTGCGAGCCCGCCGGGCACGTGGCCCACGAGGGCCACCCGCACGCGCACGGCGCCGGCTGCGGCCACGAGGCGGTCCCCCACGGCGACCACGTGGACTACGCACACGACGGCCACCGGCACGCCGAGCACGACGGGCACTACGACGACCACTGAGCCACACGTGCGGCCGTGACCCCGCCCTCCCCCGGGACCGCGGCGGCTGGCAGGATGCTGCCCGCCCGTCAACGCGACCCGGGGAGTGCGCAGATGACCGCAGAGAAGCCTTACCTCGTCCAGCCGGCGCCAGGTGTCTTCGCCTACATACAGCCGGACGGGGGCTGGTGCCTCAACAACGCCGGGTTCGTGACCGGCGGCGGCCGGAGCCTGCTCGTCGACACCGCCGCCACCGAACGCCGGGCGCTGGCCCTGCGGGACGCGGTCCTCTCGACCGGGGCGCCACTGCCGCGCACCGTGGTCAACACCCACCACCACGGGGACCACACCTACGGCAACGCCGTCTTCACCCCGGAGGCGCTCGTCCTCGGCCACGACCGGTGCCGCTCCGAACAGCTGGACGCGGGACGCCAGTTGGAGCTGATCTGGCCGGACACCGACTTCGGCGCCCTGCCGATCACCGCGCCCGACCTCACCTACAGCGAGCGGGCCACCCTGCACGTGGGCGACACCGTGGTGGAGGTCATCCACCCGGGTGTCGCGCACACCACCGGGGACTCGGTGGTGTGGCTGCCGGAGCAGCGGACCGTCTTCACCGGGGACCTGGTCTTCGCCGAGGGCACGCCCTTCCTGGCGATGGGCTCGCTGGCCGGTTCGCTGCGGGCCCTGGAGCTGCTGACCGCGCTGGACGCGGAGACCGTCGTACCGGGGCACGGGCCGCTGACCGACCCGTCGGCGTACGAGGCCACCACCCGCTACCTGCGCTACGTCGCCCACCTCGCCGAGGAGGGCCGGGAGCGGGGGGACAGCCCGCTGGAGACCGCGCGCCGGGCGGAGCTCGGGGAGTTCGCGGGCTGGCGGGAGAGCGAGCGGCTGGTGGCCAATGTGCACCGGGCGTACGCGGAACTCGACGGCGGCCCGCTCGGGGAGCCGCTGGACATCATGTCGGTGCTGCGGGACATGACGGTGATGAACGGCGGGGTACCGATCGCCTGTCACGCCTGAGCGGGCGCGCCCGCGGCGGTCCGCCGTCCGGAACCCGCGGGGCGGATTTCCGGGCCGCGCCCTGGACGGCATACCGACTGGTCGGCATGATGGCTCCCAGACATCCGATCGGCCCGCCCGTCGTCAACTCCTCGTGGAGGTGCGCACCATGACCACAGCCCCAGCCGAAGACCCCCGGGGCCTCGATCTGGAGCGGTTGCGCGGTCATCTCGACCACGCGCTGCCGGGGCTGGTGAGCGGCCCGCTGAGCGGCAGGCTGATCGAGGGCGGCCGCTCGAACCTGACCTACGAGATCACCGACGGCGCGTCCCGCTGGGTGGTGCGCAGGCCCCCGCTGGGGCACGTACTGGCCACCGCGCACGACATGCGGCGCGAACACCGGGTCATCGCGGCGCTGCGCGGCACGGCCGTCCCGGTGCCCGGGGCGCTGCTGCTCTGCGAGGACGAGGCCGTGCTCGGCGCCCCGTTCTACGTCATGGAGTACGTCGACGGGGTGCCGTACCGCACGGCGGGCCAGCTCGCCGCCCTGGGCCCCGACCGGACCCGGCGTGCGGTGCTCGCCCTGGTGGACACCCTGGTCGACCTGCACGCGGTGGACCCCGGGGCCGTGGGCCTGGGCGACTTCGGCCGCCCCGAGGGCTTCCTCGACCGGCAGCTGCGGCGCTGGGGCAAGCAGCTGGCGGCCTCCCGGGGCCGGGAGCTGGCCGGGATCGACGAGCTGCACGGGGCGCTGGGCCGGGCGCTGCCCGCCTCCCCCGCGCCCACCGTCGTGCACGGCGACTTCCGGCTCGACAACGTGCTGATCGGCGGGTCCCCGTCCGGCGACGACACCATCCGGGCGGTGCTGGACTGGGAGATGTCCACGCTGGGCGATCCGCTGACCGACCTCGGACTGCTGGTGATGTACAGCTCCGACCTGGGGCTGACCGAGTCCCCGGTGAGCACGACCAGCGGCGCGCCGGGCCATCCGTCGCCCGCCGAGCTGATCGAGCGGTACGCCGCCCGCTCGGGCCGGGACACGGGGGCGATCTCCTGGTACACGGCCTTCGCCTGGTTCAAGCTCGCGGTGATCCTCGAGGGCATCCACTACCGCTACACGCTCGGGCAGACCGTGGGCGCGGGCTTCGACCGGATCGGCGAGCTGGTCCCGGTCTTCATCGAACACGGTCTGACCACCCTCCAGGAAGGCTGAGGCACCCGCTGATGGACTTCGCATTCGACGCCCGGACCGAGGAACTCCGCGAGCGGCTGCTCGCGTTCATGCAGGAGTACGTCTACCCGGCGGAACCCGTCGCCGCCGAGCAGCGCGCGCGGCTGGCCTCGCCCTGGGACACCCCGGCCGTGTTCGGCGAACTGAAGGCCGAGGCGCGCCGCCAGGGCCTGTGGAACCTCTTCTTCGTGGACCAGCACGGCCCGTCGGACGCTCCGTACGGCGCCGGGCTGAGCAACCTCCAGTACGCGCCGCTCGCCGAGATCACCGGCCGCAGTCCGCACCTGGCACCGATGGCCACCAACTGCGCGGCCCCGGACACCGGGAACATGGAGCTGCTGGCCCAGTTCGCGGACGACGACCAGAAGAAACGGTGGCTGGAGCCGCTGCTGGCCGGGGAGATCCGGTCCGCCTTCGCGATGACCGAACCGGAGGTCGCCTCCTCGGACGCCACCAACATCGAGACGCGGATCGAACGCTCGGCCGACGGCGAGAGCTATGCCGTCACGGGCCGCAAGTGGTACATCTCCGGCGCCATGAACCCGGACTGCACGATCTTCATCGTGATGGGCAAGACCGACCCGGACCATGACGACCCCCGCCGCCAGCAGTCGATGATCCTGGTCCCGCGCGACACCCCGGGCGTCGAGGTCCGCCGGGCCATGAGCGTGTACGGGTACCAGGACCACGACCACGGCGGCCACGCCGAGGTGGTCTTCGACGGGGCGCGGGTCCCGGCCGCGAACCTGATCGGGGACGAGGGCAGCGGCTTCGCGATCGCCCAGGCGCGGCTCGGGCCGGGCCGGATCCATCACTGCATGCGGCTGATCGGCATGGCGGAGCGGGCCATCGAGCTGATGTGCCGCCGCGCTGTGGAACGTACCGCCTTCGGCAAGGAGCTGGCCGCGCAGGGGGTCGTGCAGAACTGGATCGCGGACGCGCGGGTGACCGTGGAGCAGTTGCGGCTGCTGGTGCTGAAGACGGCCTGGCTGATGGACACGGTGGGCAACCGGGGCGCGCACACCGAGATCCAGGCCATCAAGATCGCCACGCCGCGCGCGGTGGTGGGGATCCTGGACCAGGCGGTGCAGCTGCACGGCGCGGGCGGGGTCAGTCAGGACTTCCCGCTCGCGGAGCTGTGGGCGGCGGCGCGGACGCTGCGGCTGGCGGACGGCCCGGACGAGGTGCACCAGCGGTCACTGGCGCGGCGGGAGCTGAAGCGGTACCGCTGACTTCGGGGGGTGCCACGGGGGCCCTAGCTGTATTGCCGCGTCAGGCCACGTCCGCTCCCCAACGGGCAAACATTGCCTGACGCGGTTACCCAGTAGTGCAGTGCACCTCGAAGGCTGTCGGTGCGTGGCGCTGCGCTGCGGCGGCAACTGCTGCTTCGCCGTTGCACGGCGCGGGCCCGGTTGCCCAGGTCCAGGTTCCGGGGAACGTTCAACCCCTCGGTCACGGGTCCAGTGCGCACTTCGCGTCGACGCTCGCCGGAGGCGCCCACGGATCGACCGCCTCCCGCACCGTCCCTCAGCCCTCACGGCCCCGGGCTTGTCGCTGTCCCCGTGCGATGTGGCCGCCGTCACATCGGGTGGTGTCACATCTGGCGCCGCTGCGTTGTCCTCACTACGGAAGCGAGAGAAACGAGGGAAGGGATCGTCAGGATGAAGACCGTCATCGTGTGCGCCTCCGTGTCACACGGCAATACGCGTCGTGTCGCCGACACCATGGCCCGGGTACTGGGCGCGAAGGTTGTCTCCCCCGAGGAGGCCAGCCTGGCGGAGCTGGCCCGCGCCGACCTCCTGGGATTCGGCTCGGGCGTCTTCTACAGCAAGCTCCACCCCCGCCTGACCGACTTCGTCAAGACACTTCCCACCAGGCGGGGCCGGGCGTTCGTGTTCGCCACCAGCGGGCTCCCCGAGATACCGATTGCGCCCTTCACCCGCCCCCTGGTCCAGCTCCTCAAAGGCAAGGGCTTCGAGGTGGACGGGAGCTTCTCCTGCCGGGCGTTCGATACCTGGACGCCCTTCAAGCTCGTCGGCGGCATCAACAAACAGCGGCCGAACGCCGAGGACCTGACCGCCGCACGGGTGTTCGCCGAGCGGCTGCGGGACGGGACAGGGTGTGAGGTCCCTGATCCAGATCATTGAGGCGCGGAGGTGGAGGCCAGCGCGGTAGCTCTCGGGGGATGCCGAGCCGGGCGGTAAGCAGCCCCGACAACGTCGGGACGGGCTGGCACTGCCAGACGGTCCGGGTCCGGCTAGGGAGCGTATGTGGTTGTGATCGGTTTGCGGGATTGGCCCTCGTGGCTGGGCCTGATCCCGTAGATCGTGTTGTGTGACGCGGATGCAATTGACGGATGTGGAGTGGGAGTTCATCGGCCCGTACCTGCCGATCGGCGCGTACGGGCCGTACCCGGAGCGGCTGCGGCAGCGTGCTTGGGCTTTCGGCCGGTGCGGCGAGAGTGCGTGCCGGGCGTCGCGACGGGGCGAACGTTGCCTGACGCGGCACCAGCTCCCCCCTGACCACGGCGCCGGTGGCCTCCCCCACCACCGCGCCCGAGGCCGCGACGACCGCGACGACCGCGACGGGCAGGGGCGCCGACTCAGGGGCGCAGCGAGCGCAGCAGCAGGTCCGCGAGGTGATCGGCGACCTGCTGCGGGGTGAGCGGGCCGTCTTCGCGGTACCAGGTGGACAGGTGGTGGACGGACCCGAAGTGGTAGTCCACCACCAGGTCGGCCGGGGTGACGGAGGCGAAGACCCCGCTGCGCTGGCCCTCCTCGACCAGGGCCCGGAAGCGCTCGTGGTAGCGCCTGCGCTCCGCCCGTACCTGCTTGTACTTCTCCGGGCTCAGCTGGTGCATCGAGCGGAAGAAGATCATCGCGTCGTCGAGGTTCTCGATGGTGGTGACCACCACGTCGGCGGCGGCCGCGCGCAGCCGCTCCTCGACGGGGCCGCCCGAGTCGGCGATCGCGTCCAGCCGCTGCTGCTGGAGCCGCAGCATGCGCGCGTACACCTCGTGCAGCAGGTCGTCCTTGGACCCGAAGTAGTGGTAGAGCGCGCCCTTGGTGACCCCGGCCGCCTCGACGATCTCCTGGACCGAGGTGCGGTCGTAGCCGCGCTCGGCGAACAGCCGGGTCGCGACGGCCAGCAGCCGCTGCGGCACCGGTGTCTCCTGCGCCGCCGCGGGCTCCTTCGGCCGCGGCGCCACCCTCAGCCGGACGGGCTGCTGCGACCGTGCGGGCCCCTTGGATTCCATGGCCTTCGCCTTCCCTTCGGCTTCACCTTCGAACGCGACGCGCCCACCGCTGGTTTTCAGCCGCGCTCGCGCAGTTCCCGTCGCAGGATCTTGCCACTGCTGGTCTTGGGGAGAACAGGCAGGATCTCCACTTGGCGCGGGTATTTGTACGCGGCGATGCGCGCGGCGCAGTACGCGGACAGTTCGGCGGGCTCCACTGACATACCGGGGCGAAGGCTGACGTACGCCTTCACACTCTCCCCCCGATAAGGGTCCGGAACACCCACGACGGCGGCCTCGCGGACCGCCGGGTGCGTGTAGAGGAGGTCCTCGACCTCGCGCGGCCAGACCTTGAAACCGGACGCGTTGATCATGTCCTTCTTGCGGTCGACCACATAGAGCCAGCCATCGGCGTCCATGAAACCGATGTCCCCGGTGCGCAGCTCACCGTCCGGGAAGGCCTTCGCGGTGTCGGCGGGCAGCCGCCAGTAGCCCGGCACCACCTGCGGCCCGCGCACCGCGATCTCCCCGCTCTCACCGAGGGGCACCTCGGCGCCGCGCTCGTCGAGGATGCGTACGAGCGTCTCCGCGCCCGGGACCCCGACGGAGAGGGTGCCGGAGCCGGGGTCGACCGGCGCTTCGAGGTGCGGGGGCACGGAGGCGCAGGGGGCGGTGCACTCGGTGAGCCCGTAGCCGTTGCGGAGGTAGAAGCCGAAGGCGGCGCGCAGCTGCTCGACCAGGGCGGGCGGGAGGGGGGCCCCGCCCGAGGAGATCACCTGGAACGGGGCGAAGTGCGCGCGGGTGGCGCCGGGGTGGGCGGCCAGCGCCATGAAGGCGGTGGCCGGGCCGACGGTGTAGGCCGGGCGGTGTTCGAGGAAGGCGTCCAGGACCACCCCGGGCTCGAAGCGGTGGGCCAGGGCGAGGGTGCCCGCGTTGAGGAAACAGGCGGCCAGTTCGCAGACCAGGCCGGTGATGTGGAAGAGCGGGGCGAGCGCGAAGTAGGTGGCGCCCTCGGGGACGGGGTGGCCCGTCACCTGCCGGACCGCGTTGTAGGTGATCGCGCCGTGCGGGTTCAGGGCGCCCTTGGGGGCGCCGCTGGTGCCGGAGGTGTAGCTGATCAGCGCGGTGTCGGCGGGGCCGGCGTCAGGGACCTCGGGCGCGGGATGGCCGTGGCGGGCGACGGCCAGGAAGTCCTCGGCGTGCGGCTGTTCGTGGGCCGGGGGCTCGTCGGCCGGACTCCGGGGGGCCGTCCGCTCGGCGTCGGGGTCCAGGACGCGGGTGTCGCCGCGGGTCTGGAAGTCCAGGTCACTGGCGGTGAGGGCGGTGCGTACGGCCGCACCGGCCGCCGCCCGGCCCACGTACGCCGCCCAGGCCCGGCGCTCGCAGACCATCGCCGTGGCCCCGCAGTCGCGCAGGATGTGGGACACCTCGGCGGACTTGTACATGGGGTTGAGCGGGACGACGACCGCCCCCGCCTTCCAGGCGGCCAGGACGGCGAGCGCGAAGTGCGGGGTGTTCTGGAGCATGACCGCGACCCGGTCCCCGGGCCGCACCCCGCGCCCCGCGAGGAATCCGGCGACGGAGTCGGAGAGCGCGTCGGCCTCGGCGTAGCCGATCCGCCCGTCGAAGTAGGCGAGGGCGGTCCGGCCCGGGGCCCGGGCCGCGGCGTCGCGGAAGGCGTGCACCACGGTGGGCGGCGGGGTGACCGGGGCCCGCTGGGCCTCGGTGAGGCGGCCCAGCCAGGGGCGAGCGGCGTACGGGGAGCCGGGGTCGTGCGCGGGGCGCGCGGGCGGGGTCACTCGGTCTCCCACTTCTGCTGGAGGTGGTTCATCCCACTGAGCCAGCGGTCCGGATCGGCGGCGCGGGCGGTGTAGTACCCGGCGACCTCGGGGTGCGGGAGGATCAGGAACCGGTTCCGCGCCATCCCGTCGAAGAGCGCGTCCGCGACCGCCTCGGGCTCGATGGCGGTGGGCGCGAGCACCAGCTCACCGGCTGAACCGGCGGCGGTCAGCATGTCGGTGCGCACTCCCTGCGGGCAGATGGCGTGGACCTGGATCCCGCGGTGGCGGTAGGTCAGCGACAGCCATTCGGCGAAGGCGAGCGCGCCGTGCTTGGTGACACTGTACGGCGCCGCCCCGATCATGGTCAGCAGTCCGGCGGCGGAGACGGTGGACACGAACCGGCCGCTCCCCCGCTCCAGCCAGTGCGGGAGCAGCGCGCGGGCGGCGCGGACGTGGGCCATCACGTTGGTCTGCCAGGCGGCGTCCCAGACGGCCTCGTCGGCGAAGGCGTCACCGCCGGAGCCGAGTCCGGCGTTGGCGCAGTAGACGTCCACCGCGCCGCCGAGCGCCTCGCGGGCCCGGTCCACGACGGCCGAGGCGTCCCCGGGGAGCGCGACGGCGCGCGGGCCGATCTCCTCGGCGACGGCCGCGGCCTTGCCGGGGTCGAGGTCGTTGACGACGACGGTGGCGCCCTCGGCGGCGAACCGGCGGGCGAGGGCGGCGCCGATGCCGCCGCCCGCTCCGGTGACGACGACGCGGGCGCCGCGGAAGTCCGGGCCGTCCGGGTCGTCCCCACTGCTCCGCGTGGCTCGGCTGTCCTGGCTGTCCTGGTCCCTGCCCACTGGATCACCCTTCGTCGCCTGCTGACGGATCACACCCGACCGAGGGCAGACTAACCAGTCGGTATGTCCGGGCGGAAGGGTGTCGCGTCCTAGCGTGGACGGATGGACGTGTCGCGACGCGGGCTGCTGGGGATGGCCGGAGCCGTGGGGGCGGCCGGGGCGCTGGGCGTGCCGGGCGGCGGCGCGGCCGGGGCGGAGCCGGTGCTGACCGGACTGGCGCGGCTGATGGCGGACGGGTACGCGGAACTCGCCGGGCAGCGCGTCGGGGTGGTCACCAACCCCACCGGGATCACCGCCGACGCCCGCCACCTGGTCGACGTACTGCACGCGGACCAACGGGTGCGCCTGGTCGCGGTGTTCGGTCCGGAGCACGGGTTCCGCGGCACCGCTCAGGCGGGCGCGTCGGAGGCGGCTTCGCGCGATCCGGCGACCGGGCTGCCCGTGTACGACATCTACGGCAAGAGCGGCCGGGCCCTCGCGGACGTGCTCACGGCGGCCGGGGTGGACACCGTCCTCTTCGACGTCCAGGACGTGGGCGCGCGGTTCTACACCTACGTCTGGACCCTCTACGACTGCATGCGGGCCGCGGCGCTGGCGGACAAGGCGGTGGTGGTGCTGGACCGGCCGAACCCGGTGGGCGGGACGCGGGCCGCCGGGCCGGTGCTGGAACGGGCGTACGCGAGCGGGGTGGGCCTGGAGCCGGTCGCGCTCGCGCACGGGATGACGGCGGCCGAGCTGGCCCTGCTGTTCAACGGCGAGTTCCTGGTGGACGCCCCGGCGCGGCTGCGCACGGTACGGATGTCCGGCTGGCGGCGGGAGGCGCACTTCGGTGAGACCGGGCTGCCCTGGGTGCCGCCGAGCCCCAACATGCCGACCCCGGACACGGCGCTCGTGTATGCGGGGACCTGCCTGTTCGAGGGGACGAACCTGTCGGAGGGGCGGGGCACCACCACCCCCTTCCAGGTGCTGGGCGCGGAGGGGGTGGACCGGCGGTGGGCGCGGGCGGCCGAGGCGCTGGAGCTGCCCGGGGTGTGGTTCCGGGAGGCGTGGTTCACGCCGACCTTCGACAAGCACGCGGGGCGGCTGTGCGGCGGGGTGCGGCTGCTGGTGCACGACCGGGAGGCCTTCGACCCGGTACGGACCGGGATCGGGCTGCTGGTGAGCGCGCGCCGGGCCTGGAGCGGGTTCGCGTGGCGCCCGGACCACTGGATCGACCGGCTGACCGGCTCGGACCGGGTGCGGCGGATGGTGGACGCGGGGGCCGGGGTGGCGGAGATCGCGGCGGACTGGGAAGCGGGCCGGGCGCACTTCGCGCGGGTGCGGGAGCGGTACCTGCTCTATCCGTGAGGGGGAGGCCGTCCGGGGCGGCTCTCTCCGTGAGGGGGCCGCCCGGGCGCCCGGTGTGAGATCCGGGCGGTCGCGGGTAGGTGCGGTCGTGGGGCTGGCCGCAGGGCCGTGCCCGCAGGATGCTGTCCGGACCGACCGTGCCCGGCGGCACGGCGGCGCGACGCGGAGGGGGACGACGCCATGACGGATGCGGCGATTTCAGGTGCGGGTGCTGGTGCGGGCGCGGGTGCCGTTGCGGGTGCGGGTGCCGTTGCGGGTGCCGTTGCGGGTGCGGCGGTGGGGGTCGCGGGGATCGGCGTACGGCCGTACGTGGAGCTCACCTTCGACGCGGAGGGGGACGTGGACCCGGCCACCAGGGACGCGGTGGCCGCGCTGGACGTGACGGACCTGCTGGTCTTCGCGCACGGCTGGAACAGTGACCGGACGGCCGCGACCCAGCTCTACGACCACTTCTTCGCGCCGTTCCCCGGCCTGCTGGGGGCCGGGGTGCGCCCCGGGTACGTGGGGGTCGTCTGGCCCTCGATGCGGTTCTCCGACGAGCCGATACCGGACTTCGGCCACCAGGCGGTGGCGGGGGCCGTGGACGCCGCCGGGTACGGGGTGCCGCTGGACCCGGCGACACGGCGGGCGCTCGGGGAATTCTGGCCGGGCCGGGAGGCCGAGCTGGACCGCCTGGCGCAGCTGCTGGACGAGCAGCCGGAGTCGGCCGTGGCCTTCATCGAGTTCGGGGCGCTGGTCAGGGAGTTGAGCGGGACGGACGCGGCGGTGAGCGAGGCGGCGGCCGCACCCGGCAGCACCCCGCTCATGTTCACGGCGGACGTCCTGGAGGTGTGCCGGGCCTTCACGGACGCGCTGGTCGAGACCGGCGCGCCGCTGGTATCCGGGGCGCGGGGCCTGTCGGTCGGATCGGGGCTGCACAGTCTGTGGAACGGGGCCAAGGAGCTTCTGCGGCAGGCCACTTACTACCAGATGAAGAAGCGCGCCGGAGTCGTGGGCGAGCGCGGGCTCGGCCCGGTCCTGACGGGCCTGGCCCGGCCCGCGGGCGGCGGACCGGGCCCGCGGGTCCACCTGATCGGGCACAGCTTCGGGGCCCGGGTCGTCTCGTACGCGCTGCGCGGGGTACCGGCCGACGGGCAGCGGTTCGTCCGCTCCGCGACCCTGCTCCAAGGAGCCTTCTCGCACTACGCGTTCACCGGCAGGCTGCCCTTCGACACCGACAGCGCAGGGCCGCTGCACGGACTGGAGGACCGGGTGGCCGGACCGGTGGTGGCCTGCCACTCCGATTTCGACACGGCCCTGAAGGTGCTCTACCCGCTGGCCTCCCGGATGGCGGGGGACGCGACCGGCTTCGCCGGGTTCGACGCCCGCTGGGGCGCCGTCGGGCACGACGGGCTCCAGCTCCCGGGCACCCCGCGGCTGAGCCTGGACGCGGCCCTGCGCGGCGGGCTGCCGACGGCCGGGTGCGTCAGCGTGGACGCCGCGTCGGTGGTGCGCCGCGGCGGTCCGCCGTCGGGGGCGCACAGCGATGTCTGCCACCCGGAACTGGCCCGGCTGGTCACTCTGGCGGGGCGCATCGGGCGCTGACTTCCGGCCATGTGCCACCCGTACGCCTCGACCGCCCCCGCATGCGCCCAGGGCTGGGCGGGCATGTTGGGCACGACAAGGGTTTGTGACGCGGTCGACGCGGTACGGGAGCGGGTTGACGGCGCGGCGGAGGTGAAGGTGTGATGGCGGGTTTCCATAGTCTGGCGTGCCAGGTGCGCGACGCGGGCAACGACCGTGCCCTGAGGCGTCATTCACTGCGCCGCTGCCTGGAGCGGTTCGCCCCGTACGGGCACCGGGCGACCTGGTGGCACCTGTGCGACCGGCACGGCATCGCCCCCGAGGACCGGGGCGCGGACCCGCTCAGACTGGTCGCCGCGCTGGAGGAGCTGGAGGACGCGCGTGCGGTGTGGCTGGAGTACGAGCGCCACTTCGCCGAGCGCAGACGCCGCGAGAAGCACGACGGGCTGCGCAGGCCGGAGTGGGCGTGGGCCGGCGAGGCGGTGGTGCGGTGCGCCGACCCGGACGTACGGCCCGAGGGGGCGCTGGGCGAGGTGCTGCGCAGGCTGGTGAAGGCACTGGAGTCCGAGCCGGGGACGGGGTGTCCGGTGTGCGGGGACCAGGAGCTGCGCTGGCCCGCCCCGGCCGAGCGGGGGCACTGGGACGGGCCGGTGTGCGCGGGCTGCGGGATCGTGGTGCCCAGACCGGCGCTCTCGGAATCGGCGTGAGGGAGCGGGCGGCACGGAACGCGGATCGGAACCCGGATCGGAACGCGGAAGGCACCGAGACAGGCGCCCCGGAACGGAACGTGTGGGCGGAGCGGAACGACAGGGCGGAACAGGTCGCGCGGGCCGTACGCAAGGGGCGCGCGGCGGGAGCCGTGGTGCTGCAGGTGGCGTTGAACGGGGCGCGGACCGGCGCCGATGGGGCCGCGGTGCCGATGTCCCCACAGGCGCTGGTGGAGTCGGCGCGGCGGTCGGTGGCCGCGGGGGCGGGTGAGGTCCTGGTGCACCCGCGGACGCCGTGCGGGCGGGAGAGCCTGTCGCCGCGGGTGGTCGGGCCGCTGCTGGAGGCGCTGCGGGCGGGCGGCGCCGCGGGGCCGCTCGTGGTGTGCGCGAGCGTGGACGGGGGCTCGGGCGGGGGCGCGGGCTCCGGCGCGGGCGGGGGCTCCGGCGGCGAGGCGGATCCTGCGGGGCGGGTGGCGCGGGTGCGGGCCTGGGAGGTGCTGCCCGACCGGGCGGAGGTGCGGTTCGCGGAGCCGGGGGCGGCGGAGCTGGCGCGGGCCCTGGCGGAGCGGGGGGTGGCGGTGGACGCGGTGGTGTCGGGGCACGACGTGGAGGCGGGCGGCGCGGGGACCCGGGAGTTGCGGGGCTTCGCGGGGGCGGCCCGGGTGGTGGTGGAGCTGGGGGCGGGCCAGGTGCTCGCGAGCGCGGTCAGCGGGTGGGGCGGGGCGACGGAGGTACTGGTCCACGGCTGTGACGCCGCCGCCTGGGACGTTCTGCTCCGGGGCGCGGGAACGGGGCCGCGCCGGTTGGTGCGGATCGGGCTGGGCGACGTACTGCGTCTTCCCGAGGGGCGGCCCGCCCGGTCCAACGAGGAACTGGTGGCGGTGGCGCGCGCCCTGCTCGGGCAGGAGGCTACGAACTGGACTCGCGGGGCGTGACGTAGAGGCGGGAGCCGGTGATGCGGTCGCCGAAGACGTCGTCCGGGTTGGAGAGCACACAGGTCTCCAGCGAGAGACAGCCGCAGCCGATGCACTCGCTCAAATGGTCGCGCAGACGCCCGAGTTGCTTGATGCGCTGGTCGAGTTCGGTACGCCAGTTCTCGGAGAGCCGAGCCCAGTCCTCGTGGGTGGGCGTGCGCTCCTCGGGCAGCTGGGCGAGGGCCTCGCGGATGGTGACCAGCGGGATTCCGACACGCTGGGCGGCGCGGACGAAGGCGACCCGGCGCAGGGCGTCACGGGTGTACCGGCGCTGGTTTCCCGCGGTGCGGGTGCTGCTGATCAGGCCCTTGGTCTCGTAGAAATGGAGCGCGGAGACCGCCGCGCCGCTGCGCGCGGACAGCTGGCCGACGGTGAGTTCGTGGACTTTTTCGGGAATCTGCGGCACCGGGTCGAGGGTAGTCGGTGGCGGCGGGGATCCGTTGACAGACCCTTGAGGTCCCAGCATGCTGAGCACCCTGAGCAAGCGCTTGTTCGCTGCTGGAGCGGAGGTAGCTGCCGTAGTGGACTTGGCCGACGTAGTAGATGTAGCTGACGCGCTAGATGTAGCTGACGCAGTTGATGTAGTCGATGTAGCCGTTCGAGAGGCAGGGGCACAGGCATGGCCGAGCCGAGGATCTTCACGTCCGCCGAGGAACTGCGCGCCGGGGTCGGTGAGCCGCTCGGGCCGAGCGCGTGGCTGGAGATCGACCAGAAGCGGATCGACCTGTTCGCCGACGCCACCGGCGATCACCAGTGGATCCACGTGGACCCCGAACGGGCGGCCTCGGGACCCTTCGGGACCACCATCGCGCACGGGTACCTGACGCTCGCGCTGATGCCGAGCCTGGTGCCGCAGGTCATGCGGGTCGAGGGCATGCGGATGGGCATCAACTACGGGGTGGACAAGGTGCGTTTCCCCGCACCGGTGCCGGTCGGCTCGCTGCTGCGGGCCACCGCCGTCATCACCGCGGTCACGGAGGCGGGTGGCGGGGTGCAGGTCGCGGCGACCGTGACGATCGAGCGCGAGGGCGGCGAGAAGCCGGTGTGCGTGGCGGAGACGGTGTCCCGCTACTACTTCTGAGGGGCTTCCTGGCGGGCCCCGACCATGCGGAGCACGAGGTCGGCGTAGAGCGCGCCGACCTCGTCGGGCGCGCGCCGCCCCGACGCGCTGAACCAGCGGGCCACGTCGATGCACAGCGAGAGCACGGCGAGAGTGGTGCCCGGTACGTCCGGCACGTCGAACTCGCCCGTACGGACCCCGTCCGCCAGGATGCGGCGGACGGCCGCGTCGCTGCGGCGGCGCAGGGCCACGATGTCGGAGCGGTGCTCCGGAGCGAGAGCGTCGAGCTCGTACTGGACCACGCGCGCGGTGGTGTGGTGCGCGGCGTGCCACAGGACGAAGGACCGGACGGCGGCGTCGAGCCGCTCGGCGGCGGTGCCGGGTCCGTCCGCGGCCGTCTCCAGGATCTCCAGGGCCTTGTCGTGACCGATCCGGCTGATCCGGTGGAGCAGTTCTTCCTTGGTCTTGTAGTGGATGTAGAGCGCGGCGGGGCTCATTCCGGCCCGCCCCGCGATGTCACGCGTGGTGGTGGCGTGGTAGCCGCGCTCGGCGAAGGCCTCGACGGCGGCGACGAGCAGCCGCCGTGCGGCGTCGGGGGTGACCTCCGACCACGGCTGGTAGCCGCCGGTCGGCGCCTCGTCCGCGATGTCCATCGCCCGCTCACCCTCTTCGCCGTGTTCGCCATGCTCGTCCCGTGTGGAAGGAACACCTTACCGGAGGGTGAGCAAGCGCTTAGCGGTCTTGAGCGGGCTTCGGGAGCGGCCGGGGCGAGAAGGGGTCGTACTCCGTCATGATCTTCTCCATCCTGGCCTGGTCGACCCGGGTGACGATCTGGGTGACCTCCTGGCGGTCGCGCACCACCTTGGCGAGCGTGAAGGCGGAGGTGGTGAGGTAGAGCACCGCGATGCCGAGGAAGGCCCGCACCCAGGCGTTCGCGTCCAGGTTGTAGATCCCCAGGGAGACGGCGCCCATGGCGATGCCGAAGGAGGCGACGGCCTGGCCGTAGTACGCCCCCGTGTTCTGCTGCTTGACCGGTGTCTCGTTCATGGGTCCAGCATCGCGAGCGGCGGGCGCGGGGGTAATCCGTGCGCGTACTCAGATGCGTGCAGATGCGTACTCAGTGGCGGGCGCCGGGGCCCCGGCTCAGAAGGCGGAGACTCCGGTGCGCGCGCGGCCGATCAGCAGCTTCTGGATCTGGCTGGTGCCTTCGTAGAGGGTCATGACGCGGGCGTCGCGCAGCAGCTTGCCCGCAGGGTACTCGTCGATGTAGCCGTAACCACCGTGTACCTGGAGGGCGTTGCCCGCCGCGCGGACCGCCGCCTCCGAGGCGAAGAGCTTGGCGGTGGAGGACTCGGTGGCGAAGGGCAGCCCGCGGTCGATGAGATCGGCGACCCGCCAGGTGAGCAGCCGGGCGGCGTCCACGTCGACGGAGATGTCCGCGATCAGCTCCTGGACGAGCTGGTGACCGGCGATCGGCTTGCCGAACTGCTCGCGCTGGGTGGCGTACGCCAGCGACGCGTCCAGCGCCGCCTGGGCGATGCCGACACAGCCCGCGGCGACCGACATCCGGCCTTTGGCCAGCGCGGACATCGCCACCGAGAAGCCCTTGCCCTCGGGGCCGAGCATCGCGGAGGCGGGGACGCGGACGTCCTCGAAGGTGAGTTCGGCGGTGGCCTGGCCGCGCAGGCCGAGCTTGCCGTGGATCTCGCGGCGGGTCAGGCCGGGGGTACCGGTGGGGACGAGGAAGGCGGAGATCCCGCGGTGGCCGGGTTCGTCGTTGGTGCGGGCGAAGAGGAGGACCACGTCGGCCCAGGTGCCGTTGGTGATGAACGTCTTGGCGCCGTTGACGGTGTAGGTCCCGGTGGCCGGGTCGTGCGCGGCGCGGGTGGTGAGGTTCCCGGCGTCGGAGCCGGTCCCGGGCTCGGTGAGGCCGAAGCAGCCGAGGGCGTCGCCGGAGCACAGGCGCGGCAGCCAGGCGCGCTTCTGCTCCTCGCTCCCCCAGGCGGCGACGGTCTTGGCGACCAGGCCGAGGGATACGGAGACGATGCCGCGCACGGCGGAGTCGGCGCGGCCCAGCTCCTCGGTGACCAGGACGTAGGCGAGGTGGTCGCCGCCGGAGCCGCCGTACTCCTCCGGGACGGTGAGGCCGAGGAAGCCGAGCGCGCCGAGCTTCTTGACGATGGCCCGGTCCACGCTCTCGGCGCGGTCCCACTCGGCGGCGTACGGCGCGATCTCGCGGTCCGCGAAGTCGCGGGCGAGCTGTCGGACCGCGGTCTGCTCCTCGCTGAGTTCCAGGTTCATGGCCACCTCTCGAACGCGTGGGCCGACGCCTTAAATTAGCGCCGCTAGTTTATGGCGGGCAGGCTTTACTATGTGGCGCATGGCCAGACCGCGCAAGCCCCTCCTCAGCAGAGACCGCATCGTGTCGGCGGCGGGCGCGCTGGTGGACGCGGAGGGACTGGAGGCGGTCTCCACCCGGCGGCTGGCGGCGGCCCTGGGGGTCAGCGGGCCCTCGCTCTACAACCACTTCCGCACCAAGGACCAGATCCTGGAGGCGGTCGCGGACGCGGTGAGCGCGCGGGTGGACCTGACGATGTTCGAGGACCCGGACCCGCGGGACTGGCGCACCGCCCTGGCCGACTGGGCGCACTCCTACCGGGACGCGCTGGCCGACCACCCGCACATCGTGCCGGTGCTGGCGCGCGGGCCGGGGCGGCGCCCGGCCGGGCTGCGGGTGGCCGACGCGGTGTACGGGGGGATGACGGCGGCGGGGTGGCCGCCCGCCCAGGCGACCCGGATCGGCGCGCTGATGAGGTACTTCATCCTGGGCTCGGCGGTGGCCTCGTTCGCCCGGGGTTTCGTGGACGACGAGGCGGCGTACGACCCGGCGGACTACCCGCACCTGGGCCAGGCCCACCTGCTGGCGGAACGGCAGCGGGAGGTGGACGAGGGGGCCTTCGAGACGGGCCTGACAGCCCTGCTGGACGGCCTGGCCCTCCAGTACGAGGCCCTGCGGACCCGGTAGCGGGCAAGGACCGTGCGCCCCGGCGCGCGGGACCCGTACGCGCGCCGGGATGCGAACCGGCCAAACTGCCCGGTCCGGCGGCCGGCCCATCGGGCAGTTCGGCCTCGAAGATCGCCCTAGAAGATCACCAGGGAGCGGCCGCCCTTGCCCGCGAGCATCGCGTCGAAGGCGGCCGGGATGCCGTCGAGGCCGATGCGGTCGGTCACGAGGGCGCCGAGGTCGAGGCGGCCGGCCCGGACGTGGGCGGCGAGGACCGGCAGGTCCCGGGCCGGGTCGCTGTTGCCGTAGACACAGCCGGTGAGGCTGCGGGCGAAGTGGAAGATCTCCAGGGCGTGGAAGGTGACCTGCTGTTCCTTGCCGCCGATCCCGACGACCGTCGTACGCCCGCCGCGCCGGGTGGACTCCCAGGCGCCGCGGATGGTGTCGGCCCGGCCGACGCACTCGACGGCGACGTCCACACCCCGGCCGCCGGTGAGCGCGCGGATCTCCTTGGCGGTGGTGTCGGAGGCGAGGACGAACTCCGTGGCCCCGGCCGCGCGGGCCAGCTCCTCCTTGGCCGGGGAGATGTCCACGGCCACGATCGCGCCCGCCATCGCGATCCGCGCGGCCTGGAGGGCGGCGAGGCCCACGCCGCCGACACCGAAGACGGCGACGGACTCGCCGGGCCGGACCTGGGCGCTGTGGTGGACGGCGCCGTAGCCGGTGAGGACGGCGCAGCCCAACAGCGCGGCCTCGGCGAGGGGAACCCCGGCCGGTGCGGGCAGCACGCAGCGCGCCGCGACCACGGTCTCTTCGGCGAAGGCGGCCACATTGAGCCCGGGGTGCAGCTCGGTGCCGTGCGCGTCGTGCGCGTAGACGGCGCCGACGCCCGCGAGGGCGTTGACGCAGAGCCAGACCTCGCCGATGGAGCAGTGGTGGCACTGCCCGCAGGACGGGGCCCAGTTGAGGACCACGCCGTCGCCGGGGGCGACGTGGGTGACGCCCTCGCCGACGGCGAGAACGGTGCCGGACCCCTCGTGGCCCAGGACGGCCGGTACGGGGACCCGCATGGTGCCGTCGGTGAGGGAGAGGTCTGAGTGGCAGACCCCGGCGGCGGTGAGCTTGACCCGGACCTGCCCGGGTCCGGGGTCGGGCAGCACGATCTCCCTGATCTCCAGGGGTGCTCCGATGGCGGGCAGGATGGCGGCGCGGACCATGGTCGTCGTCTCCGTGTTTCCGGGGCTCAGAACTGCAGGGACTTGGTCTGGAGGTACTCGGCCAGGCCGTGCGGGCCCAGTTCGCGCCCGACGCCCGACTGCTTGTAGCCGCCGAAGGGCGCGAGCGGGTTGAACCGGCCGCCGTTGATGTCCACCTGGCCGGTGTCCATCCGGCGGGCGAAGGCGACGGCGCTCGCCTCGTCCGCCGCCCACACGGCGCCGCCGAGACCGTAGACGGTGCCGTTGGCGATGCGCAGGGCCTCGTCCTCGTCGGCGTAGGCCAGGATCGACAGGACGGGGCCGAAGATCTCCTCCTGGGCGATCGTCATGTCCGGGGTGACATCGGCGAAGACGGTGGGCGCCACGAAGTAGCCGCGCTCCGCGGGCGCGTCGGAGCCGCCGGCGACCAGGCGGGCGCCCTCCTCGACGCCCTTGGCGATGTAGCCGCGGACGCGTTCGTGCTGCTTGGCGTTGACGACCGGGCCGAGGCGGGTGGCGGGGTCGCGCGGGTCGCCGGTGGGGTACTTGGCCACCGCGGCGGCGGCGAGGGAGACGGCTTCCTCGTAGTCGTCGCGGTGGACGAGCATCCGGGTCAGGGCGTTGCAGCTCTGGCCCGCGTTGTTCATGACGTGGCCGACTCCGACCGAGACCGCCTTGGCGAGGTCGGCCCCGGGCAGGATGACATTGGCCGATTTGCCACCCAGTTCGAGCGCGACCCGCTTGATCGCGGCGCCCGCGGTGGCGCCGATCCGCTTGCCGACGGCGGTCGAGCCGGTGAAGGAGACGAGGTCCACCCCGGGGTGGGCGGCCAGCGCCTGTCCGGCGACCGGTCCGGTGCCGGTCACCAGGTTGAACACACCGGCGGGAATGCCCGCCTCGTGCACGGCTTCGGCGAAGAGCTGTGCGGTCAGCGGGGTGTCCTCGGCGGGCTTGAGGACGACGGTGCAGCCCGCGGTGAGAGCGGGTGCCACTTTGGCAACGACCTGGTGCAGGGGATAGTTCCAGGGGGTGATGGCTCCGACGACACCGACCGGCTCCAGCAGGACGGTGGAGTTGCCGATGCGCTCCTCGAAGGCGTACGTCGCCCCCAGCTCGGCGAAGGAGTGGGCCACGGCGATGGGAGCGCCGACGTGCACCGCCTCGGAGAAGCCCAACGGGGAGCCCAGCTCGGCGGTGATGGTCTGCGCGATCTCGCTCTTGCGGGCGACCAGGACGTCGCGCAGGGCGCCGATCCGCGCGGCCCGCTCGGCGGGCGGGGTGGCCGCCCAGCCGGGGAACGCGGCGCGGGCGGCCCGGACCGCCGCGTCCACGTCCTCCTCGGTCCCGGCCGGGACGTCGGCGATGACCTGCTCGTCCGCCGGGTTGACGACCTCGATCCGGTCCCGTCCGGCGGCGGGCCGCCACTCCCCGCCGATGTACATACCGTCGTGGGCCTTCATGGCATTCCTCCCGAGCACGAGCGCGTGAACGCGTGGACCGCGTGGACCTCGCGGCCACCCTACAAACTAGCGTCGGTAGTTTTCTGGTGCCAGGGTCGGACGACGGTCAGATGATGCCGAAAAGCATCCCCGCCGCCAGGACCACGAGGGAGGTCAGCACGGCCCACTTCACGGTGAAGCGGGTGTGGTCGCCGAACTCGACCTTCGCCATGCCGACGAGCACGTAGACGGCCGGAACCAACGGGCTGGACATGTGCAGGGCCTGACCGGCCAGGGAGGCGCGGGCGATCGAGAGCGGGGAGACCCCGTGGGCGGCGCCCGCCTCGGCGAGCACGGGCAGGACGCCGAAGTAGAAGCCGTCGTTGGACATGAAGTAGGTGAGCGGCAGGCTCAGCAGGCCGGTGACCAGGGCCATGTGCGGGCCCATCCCGTCGGGGATGGCGCCGACGAGCCAGTCGGCCATCTCCTTCACCATGCCGGTGCCGGTCAGGACGCCGGTGAAGACGGCGGCGGCGAAGACCATGCCCGCGACATTGAGGACGTTGTCGGCGTGCGCGGCGATCCGGGCCCTCTGGTCGGTCATCCTCGGGTAGTTGACGGTGAGCGCGAGGGCGGCGCCGAGCAGGAAGAGCACCGGGATGGGGAGCAACTCCATGATCATCGCGGTGAGCAGGGTGAGGGTGAGCCCGGCGTTGAACCAGTAGAGACGCGGTCGCAGGGTGTCCCGGTCGGGGTCCAGCCCCTGGAACCCGTCGCCGTCCGGGGCGGGGGCGGGGGTCCCGGCGGAGGCGGAGGCGGGGGCGGGGGTCCCGGCG
>NZ_JASISO010000129.1 GCF_030063135.1 Streptomyces sp. G-G2 | reverse complement strand
ACCACCTCCGACCTGGACGATCTGCTGGCCAGACTCGACCGACACTCTCTCGACCGACAGGAAGAATCCTCCACCGCACCGACTGCTTGATCAACCCCCGAAGGACTTCGCGCGTCGACCACTTAGCACGCGGCCATGTCGAATATGGGGAGGAGCGTCCCCGAAGCTGCCGTGTCGTCCAGAGGTCTCGTACGACGGCGTGCGGCGCTGATGTTCCCCTGTGGCCGAGCCCGGCCCCGGCGGCGCCCAGGCCATCAGCGCGAGGTCCCGGCGATGGGTGGTGACTCCCGTTGTCATGAGGAACGGCTCGGTGCCGACGGCCAGGGTGACTCCCGAACTGCTGTCGAAACGCTGATCTTCGACATGTACAAAGCCACCAGGCAGTGGGCCGGGCGCTGCAGATGCAGCCGAGCGAGGGCAAGGTGGCCTCACTCGTGGTGCCGGTGCTGCTCGGGCCGGGCGAGACGGCGGACAACATGCTCACGGCCGGGCGTTCGGTGGGGTGGCCAAGCTGTTGGAAGCGCTGCGGGCGCACGACGCGCGGATCGTGGAGAGCCTCGCGGAGCAGCAGGCACCGAGCCGCTACAAGGCCGTCAGCAAGGACGAGAACGGGAAGATCACGGATGGGAGCGGCGAGGGCTCCGGAGGTGTCAGCGCCCCCGCCAAGGCTCTGCTGAAGTTCTCCACGCCCCGCGACCCGGCCGCCCTCGCCGCGTTCATCAACTTGCGGGTCCTCAACCCAGAGCACGAGCACTGGCGGCGCGGCGTGGAGGCGGCCGTGATCTACGCCCGCGAGCACGGTGATCTGAAGGTGCCGTTCACGTACCGCGCGCCCGCCGTCGACGACCAGGAGGCGGAAGCCACGGGGTGACCAGCCTCGCTTGCCAACTTCCCGCTGGGGCAGTGGACCGCCGACGCTCGCCGTTTCTAGTGCGGGTCCGTAAAGTTAACGGTGGTTTTGGAGTTGTTGGGGGTTCAGCGGCGGGCGGCTGAGAGTCGGCCGTCGAAGGTGATGTCGAAGGCGTTCAGAGCGGCTTTCCAGCGTTGGGTCCAGCGTTTAC
>NZ_JASISO010000128.1 GCF_030063135.1 Streptomyces sp. G-G2 | reverse complement strand
TACTGAGGTTGTAGGCGTGGTGTCGTGGGTGTGAGGCCGGTCGCGGCGAGGCATCCGTCGATGATGTCGCTGCGGTATTGGATCTGACGGAGGCCATGTCGGAGTCGGCGGATGAGGTGGTCTGGGTCGGTGAAGGCTGTGTTCGCCTGGCTGGTCCGGCGGAGGACCGACCAGATGCCCTCGACGGGGTTGAGGTCGGGTGCGTAGGGCGGCAGGTGGTAGGCGGTGATCCAGTCGTGGGCGTCGATGAAGGCCCGCATGCGTCGGTCCTTGTGGACGTTCAAGTTGTCCCAGACGAGGACGATCGGGCCGTTGAGCTGATGGTGGGCGGCGATGAGGAGGTCGCGGTACTCGGTCCAGGCGAAGCTTTTGCGACCGCCGCTCTTGTGATCGGTATGCCGTCTGGGCCGGTAGATGAGACGGGATCGTTCGCCGGGTTTGTAGCAGCACAGGGCCGCTATGGAGAAGCGGCGCTGGGAACGGCCACGGACCCGGATGACGGGGGTGGATCCACGGCGGCCCCAGGTGCGGGAGGTCGGCGGCGTCATCGAGAATCCGGCTTCGTCTTCGAAGACGAGCCAGGCCCCGAGCGCCGCCGCGGTGGTTCCAGGTGTGGCCACACCTCCTTCACCCAGCCGGCCACGGCTGCCTCGTCGCGCTCGACGGCGCGGCGAGCTGGAACCTGATGACTCCAGCCGTGTCTCCGCAGCATCTGCGAGATGCCCGATAGCGTCATGCTCTTGTGGAAACGCCGACCGATCAGGGTCTTGATCCGGGCCAGTGTCCATCGTTGATCGGGCCAGCCGTGAGCGACGGCACCCTTCGTCAGCTCCTCCTCGAGCACGGCGAACAGCACCTCGCTCAGCTTCGGGCGAGACGCCGGGCCCTGGGAACGGAGCCCGTCCTGGCCGGCCTCCCGCCAGGCCCTCCGCCACCGCTGGACGGACCGGACGCTGACCCGTAACTCCTTCGCGACGTCCGTACTGCCCCGCCCGGCAGCGAACATCCCGACCGCTTCCATCCGGACCCGCTCACGGAACGCTTGCCTCTCCGCGGTCAGACCCCCACCCTGCGGATACCTCATACAACCGGCATACCGCGACGATCACCAACCGTCAGCCCCTACGACAAGACGACTTCAAGGTCAGTA
>NZ_JASISO010000127.1 GCF_030063135.1 Streptomyces sp. G-G2 | reverse complement strand
CGGCGTGGGCACGGAGCGATGTACGACGCGGTCAACCACGGCTGGCTGGAGCCCCGGCGCCTGCGCAGGCTCCTCGCCTCGACGCCGCTGCCGCGGGCCGCCGACGGGCGGATCGTCCTGGCGGTGGATGTGAGCAACTGGCTGCGGCACGACGCACCCACCAGCCCTGACCTGCTGTTCTGCCACGTCTACGGACGGGGCCGCAGCGCCGACCAGATGATCCCCGGCTGGCCCTACTCCTTCGTCGCCGCCCTGGAAACCGGACGCACCTCCTGGACGGCCATCCTCGACGCGATCCGGCTCGGCCCGGCCGACGACGCCACCGCGGTCACCGCCGACCAGCTCCGCGAGGTCTTCGACCGGCTCCTGCGCGCGGGGCAGTGGAAGCCCGGTGACCCGGACATCCTCATCGTGATGGACTCCGGCTACGACGTCACCCGCCTCGCCCACGTCCTGGCCGACCTGCCCGTCGAACTGGTCGGCCGCCTGCGCTCGGACCGGGTCATGCTCCGCGACGCCGGCCCGCGCCGCTCCACCCCGCGCGGCGGACAGCCCCGCAAACATGGCGGTGTCCTCACGTTCTCCAAACCGGACTCCTGGCACACCCCCGACCAGGCCACCAACTGCACCACCACCCGCTACGGCACCGCCGAAGCCCTCGCCTGGGACCGCATGCACCCACGCCTGCAAGCCCGCGGCCCCTGGCTCGACCACTGCGGTGAACTTCCTCTGATCCACGGCACGTTGATTCGGTTGAAGGTCGAGCACCTGCCGGGCGACCGCGACCCGAAACCGGTCTGGCTGTGGTCTTCACGCACCGGCATGACCGGCGCCGACGTCGACCTTCGATGGCAGGCCTTCCTCCGCAGATTCGACCTGGAGCACACTTTCCGGCTGTTCAAGCAGACCCTGGGCTGGACCGTCCCGAAGGTCCGTGACCCCGCGACCGCCGACCTGTGGACCTGGCTGATCATCGCCGCCCACACCCAGCTCCACCTCGCCCGCCCCCTCGCAGAGGACCTCCGCCGCCCCTGGGAACGGACCGCTGAACCGCGCCGGCTCACCCCCGCACGCGTCCGCCGAGGGTTCCGCCACCTCCGCGCGAAGACCGACCGTCCCGCAGCGGTGCCGCAACCCTCCCGGCCCGGCCCCGGACGCCCACCCGGCTCGAAAAACCGCAGGCCAGCCCCACGCCACGAACCCGGGAAGACCGTCAAGCGAGCCGAAACCCTCACCGAACACGTCCGCCTGAAACAGCAGCGAGGTTAAAGATCAAG
>NZ_JASISO010000126.1 GCF_030063135.1 Streptomyces sp. G-G2 | reverse complement strand
CTAAGCCTTTCAGCGCCGATGGTACTGCAGGGGGGACCCTGTGGGAGAGTAGGACGCCGCCGAACAATTTTTCCGGGAAAGCCCCGCACCTTATGGTGCGGGGCTTTTCTGCGTTCCGGGCCAGAATCGGATCTCCGGATAGGATCTGCGGTTATGAACCAGTACGCGATACGTGAGATCCAGGCCGACGAGTGGGCGAAGGTCAAGGAGCTGCGGTTGGCCGCGCTCGCCGACCCTGCGGCTCCGGTTGCCTTCCTGGAATCCCCGGCGGAGGCCGCGGCCCAGCCCGACTCCTTCTGGCAGCGGCGGACCGAGGGGGGCGCCGTGGGGCGTGGAGCCCGGCAGTTCATCGCCGAGGCGGCCGACGGGCGCTGGGTCGGGTCCGTGACGGTGCTCGTCGAGAGCGCCGGGACGAGCGGGATCTTCGACGAGGAGATCCCGGTGGACCAGGGGCACCTCGTGGGGGTGTTCGTACGGCCCGAGCAGCGGGGGAGCGGGCTCACCGAGCGGCTGTTCCAGGCCGCGCTGGACTGGGCCTGGTCGCTGGAGGGGCCCGCGCTGGAGCGCGTACGGCTCTTCGTCCACGAGGACAATGCGCGGGCCGGGGCCTTCTACCGGCGTTTCGGGTTCGTGGCGAGCGGCGTGACGGTGCCGATGCCGGGGGATTCCGGCGCCAAGGAGTTCGAGTACCTCATCGCACGGCCCTGAGGGCTGTCCCGTAATCCCCGGCGGGCGCGGAGTACGGGACAGCCCGCGGTACTAGATGATTGATTCCAAGGGGTCAGTGATCGTAGGCGGTCAGTGAGCGGAGCACTGGTTTGCCGGTCTTGGTGTTGTGCCAGATCGCGGCGGTGAGCGCCAGGATGCGTTGCAGGACGCGGACTGTCACTCCGGTGACGGTCCGGCCGCCGTGTCGTTCCAGGTCAAGCTGCCCTTTGAGGGTCTGGTTGATCGACTCGATGACTTGCCGAAGCGGTTTGAACAGCTCCGCTCCCGGTCGCTCGGCCTCGCCCTTGCGCGCGGGCCGCAGGTGGTGCACGCCGGCGTCCGCCAACTGCGCCTCGAACTGGGCACCGAAGTAGTTCTTGTCCCCGATCAGCGTCTGACCAGGGCGTTCGGCCAGCAGGCCGGGTTCCACGGCGAAGATCTCCAGCAGGGTCTGCTGTTCGTTGGCCTTCGCTCCGGCCAGGGCGAACGCGATCGGCAGGCCGCTGAGCGTGCACACGAGGTGCAGGCGAAGGCCCCAGAAGTAACGCGAGTGACTGGCGCAGTATCCGTACTCGGCCCATCCGGCCAGGTCGGACCGCTTGGCGGTCTCCCGGGACCGGCCGCATTCCACCGGGGTGGAGTCCACGACCCACACGTCGTCCGTCCACCCGG
>NZ_JASISO010000125.1 GCF_030063135.1 Streptomyces sp. G-G2 | reverse complement strand
CCCCCTCGACGGAGTCACAGGCAGCGGAAGAGGACGGCTCCATGCCCCGCGGCAGCTTCAGCGCCATCGCCGCCCCCGCGAACAAGAGCCCCGCGCTCACCAGGAGCGTCACGTGCAGCCCGTGCACGAACGACGTCCGGGCCGCCGCGTACAGGGACTCCCCCGCCGCACCCCCGAGGTGCCGGGCGATCTGGTAGGCCTCCCCCAGCGAGTTCCCCGCCCGCGCGGACTCCGCCCCCGTCACCCCGGGAACCCCCCGCAGCCCCGGCGCGTAGGCCGCGTTCATGACACTGCCGAGCAGCGCGATGCCCATGCCCGCCCCCAGCTGGTAGGAGGTCTCGCCGATCGCCGCCGCACCCCCCGCCCTGCTGACCGGGGCCTCGCTCAGCATGGACTCGTACGCCGCGAAGAGGGTGGTCTGCAGGCCGAAGCCGAGCAGGACGAAGCCGCAGGTGAGCAGCCAGGGCCGGTCGTCCAGCCCCATCATCGTCAGCAGCAGCACGGCGAGCGCGGTGAGCGTGAACCCGAGCGAGACCATCGCGCGCGGCCCGACCCGCTGGAGGGTGTACGCGCCGGTGGCGCCCGCGGCCATCGCGGCGAAGGTCAGCGGCAGCAGCCGCAGCCCGGTCTCCAGCGGGCTCAGGTGCAGCACGAGCTGGAGGTACTGGACGGCGATCAGCTCCAGGCCGACCAGCGCCAGCATGGCGAGCACGATGCACGCCACCGAGGTGGAGAAGGCCACCCGGGAGAACAGCCGGATGTCGACGAGGGGGTGCGTACGCCGCTTCTGGCGCCGTACGAAGAGCACCACCAGCCCGGCCCCGATCAGCAGCGGCACCAGGGCCGAGGCCTCCAGCAGGACCCGGTCGGCGCCGATCCGCTTGACCCCGAGCACCGTACCCAGCACGCCGCCCGCGGCCATCAGCGCGCCGAGGACGTCCCACGGACCGTCGTCGGCCCCCTTGGACTCGGGCAGCAGCCAGCGGCCGAGCGGCAGGATCAGCGCCATGAGCGGGATGTTGATCAGGAAGACGGAGCCCCACCAGAAGTGCTGGACGAGGAAGCCGCCGATGACCGGACCGCTGGCCGCGCCGACGGCGGCGACCGCCGTCCATATGCCTATCGCGAGGGCCCGCTCGCGCCGCTCGGGGAAGACCGTGCGCAGGATCGACAGGGTGGCGGGCATGATCATCGCGCCGCCGGCGCCGAGCAGGGCGCGGGCGGCGATGAGCATCTGCGCGTTGTCGGCGAGGGCCGCGATCGCGGAGGCGGCACCGAAGAGTCCGTAGCCGAGCAGCAGGATCCTGCGGCGGCCCACCCGGTCGCCGAGGGTGCCGAAGAGGATCAGCAGCGCCGCGCAGACGAGGGGGTAGGCGTCGACGATCCACAGCAGTTCCATGGAGCCGGGGCGCAGGTCCTCGGTGACCGAGGGGA
>NZ_JASISO010000124.1 GCF_030063135.1 Streptomyces sp. G-G2 | reverse complement strand
CCGAGGGCTATTTCGGTGATTTCGGTGGCAAGTTCATTCCGGAGGCGTTGGTCGCCGCGGTGGACGAGGTTGCCGCTGAGTATGAGAAGGCGAAGGTTGATCCGGCGTTCGCGGCTGAGCTGAATGATCTGCTCGTGAATTACACGGGTCGTCCCAGTGCTCTGACCGAGGTGCCGCGGTTCGCGGAGCACGCGGGTGGGGCGACGGTCTACCTGAAGCGTGAGGACCTGAACCACACGGGTTCGCACAAGATCAATAATGTGCTGGGTCAGGCGTTGCTGACCAAGCGCATGGGCAAGACGCGGGTGATCGCGGAGACGGGTGCGGGTCAGCACGGGGTGGCCACGGCCACGGCGTGTGCGTTGTTCGGTCTGGAATGCACCATTTACATGGGTGAGATCGACACGGAGCGGCAGGCGCTGAATGTGGCGCGGATGCGGATGCTGGGTGCTGAGGTCATCGCGGTGACGTCGGGTTCGCGGACGTTGAAGGACGCGATCAATGAGGCGTTCCGTGACTGGGTCGCGAATGTGGACCGTACGCATTACCTGTTCGGTACGGTCGCGGGTCCGCATCCGTTCCCGGCGATGGTGCGTGACTTCCACCGGGTGATCGGTGTGGAGGCGCGCCGTCAGATTCTGGAGCGGGCGGGTCGTCTGCCGGACGCGGTCGCGGCGTGTGTGGGTGGCGGTTCGAACGCGATCGGTCTTTTCCACGCGTTCATTCCGGATGCGGAGGTGCGGCTGGTGGGCTTCGAGCCGGCGGGTCACGGCATCGAGACGGGTGAGCACGCGGCGACGCTGAGCGCGGGTGAGCCGGGGATCCTGCACGGTTCGCGGTCGTACGTCCTTCAGGACGAGGAGGGTCAGATCACCGAGCCGTATTCGATCTCGGCGGGTCTGGACTATCCGGGTATCGGTCCGGAGCACGCGTTCCTGAAGGATTCGGGCCGGGCGGAGTACCGGGCGGTGACCGATGACCAGGCGATGCGGGCGTTGCGGCTGCTGTCGCGTACGGAGGGCATCATTCCGGCGATCGAGTCGGCGCACGCGCTGGCGGGTGCGCTGGATCTGGGCAGGGAGCTGGGCCGGGACGGGCTGATCATCGTCAATCTGTCCGGTCGTGGTGACAAGGACATGGACACGGCGGCCCGTTACTTCGGGCTCTACGACGGAACCGAAGCCACCGAAGCCACCGAAGGGGCCACCAAGTGAGCACGGGCACGCACACGGGGAACATCGAACTCCTTGCCCGCACTCTGGCGAAGGCGAAGTCCGAGGACCGTGCGGCGCTGGTGGCTTATCTCCCGGCGGGTTTCCCGACGGTGGACGGTGGGATCGAGGCGGTGAAGGCTGTCATCGCGGGTGGCGCGGACGTGGTGGAGATCGGGTTGCCGCACAGTGATCCGGTGCTGGATGGTCCGGTGATCCAGACGGCTGATGACATCGCGCTGCGTGGCGGGGTGAAGATCGCCGATGTGCTGCGGACGGTGCGTGAGGCGTACGAGGC
>NZ_JASISO010000123.1 GCF_030063135.1 Streptomyces sp. G-G2 | reverse complement strand
GGGGCCCGTATTTCAATAAGTGTCAATCACGGGTTTCCGTGAGGGTTGTTCGGGCGTGTAGCTGTGCCAATGTGCGGGCGGGCGATCCGGGTATCGGTGTGACGAGGATTCCGTGCAGGTCCAGGAGCCGTTTTCCGTCCTGGTACTGAATGGACAGATTGGTGCGGTTGACGCCCAGTAATTGAGCCAGGAACGTCATGGTCACCGCTCTGCGGCGGCGCAGGATGGCTGCCAGGAGCCGGTGGGTGTGGTCCACGCTGCTGGTCTGCGGGTGGCGGTAGCTGCGCGGACGGTGGAAGCGTCGCTGGAATGCCGCCTCGGCCATGGCGTCCCAGAATGGTTCCGAGGCCGCCACCAAATAGTCGAAAGCGGCTCGTGACATGCCGGTCAGGGCTGGTTCGGTGAGCATCAGGGTCAGGGTCGGATCGGTCCGGTGAGTGCTTGCCGGCGCGTCGGGCGTGCGCGGTGGCACGGGAGACAGTGTGTAGTTCCAGTCGCCGTGGAAGGTGTTGGGTGTGATCGGAAGGGCGTGGAACTCGGCGGGTGTGACACTGATGCCGAGGTCGTAGCTTCCTGTGTCCAGTTCGGCCCCAATGGTCAGGCCGGTCTTGGTTGTTGTGGCGGCGAGGGTCTCGAGGACCACTTGGTAGCTGGTCAGCGGTCGTCCCCGCCAGTTCGCGGTGATGTGGCAGAACATCCGGTGCTCGATCTTGTTCCACTTCGAAGTCCCCGGCGGTAGGTGACAGACCGTGATCTCCAGGCCGCTCTCTCGTGCGAAGGCGGCCAGGTTGCTCTTCCAGGTCCAGCGGCGGGGGTCGTTGGAGCCGCCGGAGTCGGCGGTGATCAGGAGCCGGCCGGCATTCGGGTGGTCCGCCCGTCCGCGGTGCTGCCACCAGCGGCGGATGGACTCCACCGCGAACTGGGCGGTGTCGTGGTCGGTTCCGACGTTGACCCACCCGGTGTTGTTGGCGATGTCGTAGATCCCGTAGGGGATCGCCATGGGCTGGTCGTTGGTGGTGAACGTGTGGCAGTCCACCTTGATCGCGTTCTTGCCCGGCCGCCAGGTGCGACCGGGCCGGTCCCGGTTGCCGAGCCACTCCTTGGCCTTGGTGTCGACGCTGATCACTGGCTGGGCGTCGTTGAGGAACTCGGTGGCGGTGGCATTGAGGTGGGTGAACTGGGCATCCCGGTCCGGATGGCTGATGCCCTCTGTTGTCTTCGCGGTTCCCTGCAGGCTGTAGCCCAGGATGTGCAGCAGGTGTCCGACGGTTGAAGCGCTGATCGGGTGGCCCTGTGTGGTGAGGGTCGAGGCCAGAGCCCGTAACGACAACGTGGTCCATCGCAGCGGAGAGACGGGGTCGCCTCGAGTGTGCGGCTCGATCAGGGACTCCAACGCGGGCAGTAGACCGGAGTCGGTGTCTGTCAGCCGCTTGCGGCCCCCGCCTGGAGCCCGGACCCGTCGGGTCGGCGACGAGCAACCGGCCAGCTCGGCAATACCTCGCGCGATGGTGGCAGTGCTGGTGCCAGAGGCGGTTGCGACCCGGACGATC
>NZ_JASISO010000122.1 GCF_030063135.1 Streptomyces sp. G-G2 | reverse complement strand
AGAAGCCGTATCTCTATCGATCATGAGAGCGATGTGATCGAAAACGGGGGCTGGGGCGGGTGAACCTGGCCGTGTCCGCGCATGAAGGCAGGGCCTCCTGAACATCTCCGGGTTGTCGAGACCAAGGAATGCCAGGAGGCCCTGTTGTTGCAGTTGTACGTGGTGTCGCCGGTCGGGTTCAACTCCGCGGGCGTGTCGTGCGATTGCCTCGCTCACCGGTTCGGGAACGCGGCCGACCGGCCCGGGCGGGCACGGCGGTATCCGTCGGACATGACGGACGTGCAGTGGCAGGTCGTACGGGCCGCGCTACCGGTGCCGGCCTGGATGGAGGGGAAGGGCGGGCAGCCCGAGGGCTACTGCCACCGGCAGATACTGGACGCGATCTTCTACATCACCGACAACGGGATCAAGTGGCGAGCGATGCCCGCCGACTTCCCGCCCTGGGACCGTGTCTATGCGTTCTTCCGCCGCTGGCGGGCGAACGGCTTGGTCGCCGAGCTCCACGACCGGCTGCGCGGAAAGGTCCGCATCGCCGAAGGGCGCGAGGCGGAGCCGACCGCCGCGATCATCGACTCGCAGTCGGTGAAGGCCGCCGCCTCGGTCCCGGCCGGCTCACGGGGTTACGACGGCGGCAAGAAGATCAACGGCAGGCGTCGGCATGTGATCACGGACTGTCTGGGGATGATCCTCATGGTGCTGGTGACCGCCGGGAACGTCACTGACCGGCAGGCCGCCCGCCTCCTCCTGCCCGGCCTGCGGGAAAGGTTCCGGAACATCGTCCTGATCTGGGCCGACGGCGGCTACACCGGCCGGTTGGTCACCTGGGCGCAGGAGAAGCTCCGGCTCACGCTGCAGATCGTGAAACGCACCGACGACATGGAGGGGTTCGTGGTGCTGCCGAGAAGGTGGGTGGTCGAGCGCACGCTGGGGTGGCTTATGCGCTCGCGGCGTCTGGTGCGGGACTTCGAGTCCCTGCCCGCCTCCAGTGAAGCCTTCGTCCACTTCTCGATGGTCATGCTGATGAGCCGCCGCCTGGCCCGCACCACCCCCAGCGCCCGGGCGGTCACCGTCCCGCAGGAGGCGCGGCCGATTCTCGCGGCGTGAACCGGCCTGCCGGGGACACCTCCAGCCAGCCCCGCTCGGCCAGCCGCTTCGCCCGTGAGCGCACCCCCTCGATCTTCGCCGGCACCAACTCCAGCCCGAACCGGGAGGTGATCTCCTTCGCCGAGACCCCCTCCCCACCGGCCGCCGCGGGCTCGTTCTCCACCAGCTCCACGATCCGCCGGTAGTCCGGCGCGAGCACAGAGAGCTCCACCCCCTCCGCACGGCGCGGCACCACCGACCGGGCCACCGGGACCGGCCCCGGCACGTCCTCGGTGACCTGCTCGGCGACCGGGACGCCGGTCACCGACTCCGCCCCGAGTTCCGTCAGGGCCTCGGCCAGCTCCGCCACCGCCGACACCCGGCGTTCCAGCACCGCTTCGGCCCCGGCGAGTTCGGCCAGGACCCGCTCGGCCTCGGAGCGAAGCTCCTCCACCCGCACCCGAGCCACCGCTTCCCGCCGCTCCATCAACCCCATCACCGACGCCACCGAAAACCTCCGCACCACCAAGCCCGAACACGACGCCCGAACCCTCCCACCCCGACAGCGAAACCATGCCTGAGCTGGGAAAACTCAGCGATCAGAATCGGTAAGACAACGGCTTCT
>NZ_JASISO010000121.1 GCF_030063135.1 Streptomyces sp. G-G2 | reverse complement strand
CGCCACAGCGGGGCCGCCGGCCTGGCACCCATCGAATTCGAACGAACCATCAGCGAAGCACGTGCCCGGCACCATCAGAAGGATCAAGCCGCATAAGGAAGGTCTCTACGCTTCCAGGGGATTGACAAGGCTGTCATCCCCGTAGCGGCCGACGATCTCCGCCACCCGCTCCTCAGCGGTCGTCCGCTCCCCGTCGGGCGTCGTCGTCATGTCGCAGTACACGAGCGCGTCCACCAGCAGCGGCTCGTCAAGCAACGGGAACTCAACATCCAGACACTCCCGTAGCCCGCGTTCTTCGGCTTCCAGCTGCGCGAAGGAATGGTTCGCCACCAACCGCACGAGCCGTCCATCAGCACCATGCTCGTCGCGTAGGAACCGTGCCCCGTCGAGCGGATGGAAGCCCGTCACCGCCAGCCGAGGTGCGTACCCCACGTCATGCAGCACCGCCGAAGCCAACAGGAGGCCGGCGTCTCTTCCCAAGATCTGCGCAAGCTCGGCCGCTCGAGTTGCCACCCCTTGCGAGTGCGCCCACCGCCTCGGAAGTGCAAGGCTGAGTTCCGCGTCTGCAACCCTCGTCGCCCAACCGACCAACGACTCATCCATGGACTGGTACCTGCCCCGCAGACTGTCCCGCCAGACCCCATGTGTCATGAGCTTCCCTTCGTGCCTCGTCGTGACCTGGCCAATGTATTCGGGCCAGGCAGGCGGCCGCCCAGGCATCCAGGCCGTTGGCGGGCGGGAATCCTCGGTGTCGGTACGGGGACAGCAGACGACGACACATGTCGACAGCGGCCTGGCGGGCGCGTTCATCGACGAATCAATCGGTGCGATCAGTAACCACTGTGAACGGCCTGGAGAGGTGCCTGAGATGACAATCACCAAGCGAAATGCCAGGGCAATCCTTCTGGACGGCGACGAGCTCGTCCTCATCAAGCGGACCAAGCCCGGCCGGGACCCGTACTGGGTGACGGTCGGTGGCGGCGTCGAAGCCGAGGACGCGAGCATCGAGGACGCCCTGCACCGCGAGGCGTTCGAGGAGCTCGGGGGCAAGCTGAGCAAGGCGGAGCTCGTGCACCTGATCACCGACCCACTGGAGGACGGCCTCGGAGTCCAACACATCTTCGCCGCGCGGCTGGAGCGGATGGACATCGAGGCGCGTACGGGTACCGAGTTCGACAAGCCCGAGCGGGGTGGCTACGAGGTCGTGCGAGTGCCATTCACCGCGGAGGCGATCCGGCAGCTAAACCTGATGCCGCCTGATCTGGCCGAGTTCACCGCTGGGAATGTCGAGGCCATCAAGGCCGTGCTCGACACTCAAATCCGGGCGTCCTGACCGGCCGTCCTGTTCATCAGGCGCAACGGCCCGGACAACGCTGGCAAGACCACGCAGCTACGCCTACTTAGCGCTCGCTTCCCCAGCATCAAGCTACTCGGCTCCATTCACGAGCACGAGCCGCCTTCGTGGGAGCGAGTGGCCGGTGAGAACTACGTCGTGTGGTGGTCCGATCAATCCACCACCGCCGAGCTGACCAGCTTCCTCCTCACAAGTTGCGAGAAGCGGGGCCGCTGCGCTCGAGCCCGGCTGCGTCGGTCTCCTTGACTGAGAAGCCGTATCTCTATCGATCATGAGAGCGATGTGATCGAAAACGGGGGCTGGGGCGGGTGAACCTGGCCGTGTCCGCGCATGAAGGCAGGGCCTCCTGAACATCTCCGGGTTGTCGAGAC
>NZ_JASISO010000011.1 GCF_030063135.1 Streptomyces sp. G-G2 | reverse complement strand
TCATTCAGCTCAGCCGCGAACGCCGGATCAACCTTCGCCTTCTCATACTCAGCGGCAACCTCGTCCACCGCGGCGACCAACGCCTCCGGAATGAACTTGCCACCGAAATCACCGAAATAGCCCTCGGTGTTCGGGACCACTCCCTCCGCGTCCGGGAAGAAGGAATTGGTGCTGGTCATGACGGGGTCTCCTCGGTGGTGTGCTCGGCGTTCTTCAGCTGCGCCACGAGCGCCGCCGGGTCCGGCGCGCGCATCAGCGTCTCGCCGACCAGGACCGCGTCCGCGCCGTCCGCGCGCAGGCGGCGGGCGTCCGCCGGGCCGCGTACGCCGCTCTCGGCGATCAGCACCCGGTCGGCCGGGACCTGCGGGCGCAGGCGGCCGGTGAGGCCGAGGTCCATGCGGAAGTCGCGCAGGTCGCGGTGGTTGACCCCGATGTTCACGGCGCCGAGGGCGAGCGCGGTGTGCGCCTGCGCCTCGCTGTGGACCTCCACCAGGACGTGCAGGCCGAGGCCGGTCGCGTACGTGTAGAGCTGGGCCAGCCGCTCCTCGGTCAGCGCGGCGACCACGAGCAGGACCGCGTCCGCGCCGAAGGCCCGGCCTTCGGCGATCTGGTACTCGTCGACGATGAAGTCCTTGCGCATGACGGGCAGGCCGACGGCCTCCCGTACGGTCGCCAGGTCCTCGGGACGGCCGCCGAAGCCCTCGGTGTGCGCGAGGACGGAGAGCGCGCAGGCGCCGCCCGCCGCGTAGGCGCGGGCCAGGTCGGCGGGCTGGTAGTCGTCGGTGAGCGGGCCCTTGAGCGGGCTGCGGGGCTTCAGCTCGGCGATGACGCCGAGGCCGGGAGCGCGCAGGGCCGCGCCGAAGTCCCGTACGGCGGGAGCCTGGGCGGCCCTGCGCTCGATCTCGGCGAGCGGGACCTCGGCGCGGCGGGCCCCGGTCTGGCGGTGCGCGGCCTCGATCAGCTCGGCCAGCAGGCCGCTGCGGCCGCCCGTCTCGGGCGTCGGCGTCGGCCTCCGCGCGGCCGTCGCGGCGGGTACCGGGGCGGGCGCGGGTACCGGGGTGGGCGCCGGGGCCGGGGTGGGCGCCGGGGCCGGGGTGGGCGCCGGGGCCGGGGTGGTGCGGGTCAACGTACGGCTCCTCGTGTCATGCGGCGGTGGCGTTGTCATGCGGCGGCCCGGACCGGCCGGAGCGCCGCTCCCGCGGCCGTCCAGGCGGCGAGCACGGCGGCGGCGCGGCCGCTGTCGATGGCTTCGGCGGCGCGGGCGATCCCCGTGTGCCAGTCCTCGCACCGCCCGGCCGCCCGCAGCGCGGCGGCCGTGTTGAGCAGCACGATCTCCCGGCGCGGGCCGGGTTCGCCGCCGAGGATCCGGCGTACGGTCCGTGCGTTCGCGACGGCGTCGCCGCCCCGCAGGTCCGCCAGGGTGGCGGGGGCGAGGCCCAGCTCGGCGGGGTCGAGCCGGTAGGAGGTGGTGCGGCCGTCGGCGAGTTCGACGACCCGCGACGGGGAGCAGGTGCTCAGCTCGTCCAGGCCGTCCTCCGCGCAGAACACCAGGGCGCGCTCGGTGCCGAGCCGGTGCAGGACCTCGGTCATGACCTCCAGCAGGGCCGGGTCGGAGACGCCGAGGGTCTGGTAGCGGGCGCCCGCCGGGTTGCAGAGCGGGCCGAGGACGTTGAAGACGGTCCGTACGCCCAGCTCGCGGCGGGGTCCGGCCGCGTGCCGGAAGGCGGGCTGGAAGACGGGCGCGAAGAGGAAGGTGATGCCCACCTCGGCCAGGCAGGCGGCCGCTTCCGCCGGGCCCGCGTCGATCCGTACGCCCAGGGCCTCCAGGACGTCGGCGCTGCCGCAGGCCGAGGAGGCGCTGCGGTTGCCGTGCTTGGCGACGGGAACTCCGCAGGCCGCCGCGACGATCGCGGCGGTGGTGGAGATGTTGAAGGTGTCGTGGCCGTCGCCGCCGGTACCGCAGGTGTCGAGGACCCGGCCGTCGCCGGTGAGGCGGGCGCCGAAGGAGCGGGCGGTGGCGACGAGCCCGACGATCTCCTCGACGTCGGCTCCGCGGGCGGACAGGGCCATGGCGAATCCGGCGATCTGGCCGGGGGTGGCCTCCCCGGCCAGTACCGCGGCCATGGCGCTGCCCGCCTCGTCGCGGGTGAGGCGGCGGCCCGCCGCCAGGGTGCGCAGGGCGTTCTTCACCGGGTGGCCTCCTGGAGCGTGCGGGCCGGGCCGGTGGTGGGGCGGGGGCCCGGGATCCCGGCCGTGAGCGGGATCGAGTCGACGAAGGTGGCGATGATCCGGTGGCCCTGCTCGGTGAGCACGGACTCCGGGTGGAACTGCACGCCGTACGTCGGGTGTTCGCGGTGGCGCAGGGCCATGACGGTGCCGTCCTGGGCCCAGGCGTGGGCGATCAGCTCGGGCGGCAGGCTCGCGGGGTCCACGGCCAGGGAGTGGTAGCGGGTGGCGGTGAACGGGTCCGGGAGGCCGGCCAGGACGCCCGTGCCGTCGTGCCGCACCCGGTCGGTCTTGCCGTGTACGGGCCCCACCCGGACCACGTCGGCGCCGAAGGCCTCGGCGATCGCCTGGTGGCCCAGGCAGACGCCGAGCAGCGGGAGCCGGCCGCTGAGCGCGCGGACGGCGGCGAGGCTGATGCCCGCCCGACCGGGGTTTCCGGGGCCGGGCGAGATCAGGACGGCGTCGTGGGCGGCCAGTTCGTCGAGGGTGACGCCGTCGTTGCGGTGGACGAGCGGCTCGGCGCCCGCCTCGGCCAGGTACTGGACGAGGTTGTAGGTGAAGGAGTCGTAGTTGTCGATGACCGCGATGCGCGGGGCGCGGCGGGCGCGGATGCCGGCGAGGTCGCTCATGCGGAGGCCTCCGCCCGTTCCACCGCGGCGAAGAGCGCCTGTGCCTTGTTGAGGGTCTCGCGGTACTCGGCGGCCGGGTCGGAGTCGGCGACCACCCCGGCCCCGGCCTGGACCCAGGCCCGCCCGTCGGCGATGACGAGGGTGCGCAGCGCGATGGCCGTGTCCAGGTCACCGCCGGTGCCGATGAAGCCGAGCGCACCGCCGTAGACGCCGCGCCGCTCTTCCTCCAGCTCGGCGATGATCTCCATGGCGCGGATCTTCGGGGCTCCGGACACGGTGCCCGCGGGGAAGGTGGAGCGCAGCGCGTCCAGCGGCGTACGGCCTTCGGCGAGGTCGCCGCTGACCGTGGACGACAGGTGCATGACGTGCGAGTAGCGCTCGACCTCCATGAGCCGGTCGACCCGGACGGTGCCGGGGGCGGCGATCCGGCCGATGTCGTTGCGGCCGAGGTCGACGAGCATGACGTGCTCCGCGCACTCCTTCTCGTCGGCGAGCAGTTCCGCCTCCAGGGCCGCGTCGGTGGCGGCGTCGGTGCCGCGCCAGCGGGTCCCGGCGAGCGGGCGGGTCTGCGCGCGGCCGTCCTCGACCTTGACGAGGAGCTCGGGCGAGGCGCCGATGACGTGCCGGCCGCCACCGAGGGAGAGGTGGAACATGTACGGCGACGGGTTGACGGCGCGCAGGTGCCGGTAGACGTCCAGGGGTTCGGCGGCCAGCGGCTTGCTGAACCGCTGGGAGAGCACGACCTGGAAGACGTCACCGGCCCGGATGTACTCGCGGGCGGTTTCGACCATGTCGAGGAAACGTTCCTCGGTGGTGTGGGCGCGCCAGGCGGAACGGTCCTGCTGGTCGGCCGTCCGCGTGCGGGCGAGCGGGCGGGCCAGCGGGCGGGCACCGCCCCGGCCGGGGCCGCCACCGTGCCCGGCGCCCCGGGCCGCGCCCTGGTCGGCGTACAGCCGCTCATGGGTCGCGGAGAGCCGGGCGACGGCGTCCTCGTACGTCTCGGCCGCCGTGTCGTGCAGGGTGGTGATCAGTACCCGGCGGGTGGCGTGGTCGAAGACGACCAGGTCATCGGCCTGGAAGAACACCGATTCGGGCATGTCCGGGCCGGGTCCGGGCGCGGCGGGCAGCCGCTCGAAGTGGCGGGCGCTCTCGTAGCCGAGGTAGCCCACGGCCCCGCCGTGGAAGGGCGGGAGTCCGGGCAGCCGGGCGACGTCGCGGTCGGCCAGCGGTTGCAGCGCGAGGAGCGGGTCCCCGTCGCCGAGCGGGAGGGAGCGGGTGCGGTGGGCGATGTACGAGTACCGCGCGACGGCGACGGTCGCGTCGGTCCCGATGACGCTCTCCAGCAGCAGGCCCGTCTCGTCGGGGCCGCAGAGCCTGGCGAAGGCCGTCACCGGTGTGAGGGTGTCGGAGAGCAGCTCGATGTAGAGCGGTACATAGGCGTGGCGGGCGGCCAGGGCCAGCGCGGCGGCGGAGTCGGGCACCACGCCCGCCCGCAGGTCGGCGGCCCACAGGCCGGCGACCTCGTCGACGGGAGCGGTCACGCGGTGGCCTCCGTTCCCGGCAGCGGGTCCACGGCGCGGTCCACGGCGGCCTCGGCCAGGTCGAGGATCCGCGCGCAGGCGGCCTCGTCCGGTCCGACGGCGACCAGCGCGGCGAGCCGCGGGATGGCCTGGCGGGGCGGGAGCAGCAGGGTGTCCCCGGGACCGGCGAGCACGGCGGTGTGCGCGATGCCGGACACGGCCGCGGCGGCGGTGAGGTCGAGCGGACGGGCCAGGCCGTCGCCGGCCGCGTAGACGAAGCGGACCTCGGCGGTGTTCGCGCGCGTCGGGGTCAGGTCGGGGAGCCTGCCGAACGCCAGCTCGGCGGCGGCGGCCACCAGGTCGATTCCGCTGGCCAGGGCGCTGATGAAGGGGATCAGGTCGCCGCCGAGGCGGGCGTTGAGTTCGATCAGCCGCGGCCCGCGGGAGGTGAGGCGCACCTCGGCGTGCGTGACGCCGGTGGTGACGCCGAGCACCCGGTGCACGCCGGTGACCAGTTCGCGGACCTCGTCCGCCCAGGGCTCGCCGTCCGCGGTGGCGACGAGGTGGCCGACCTCCTCGAAGTACGGTGCGAAGCCGAGCCGCTTCCGCGCGATGTGGACGATGTGCACGTCGCCCTCGTGGACGGCGCTGTCGATGCTGATCTCGGGGCCGTCGAGGTACTCCTCGACGAGGACGCCGTGGCCGGTGGGCAGCGTGGCGAAGGCGGCGCCGTCGGCGAGGGCGAAGGCCGCCCGTACCTGGCTCTCGTCGTCGGCGCGGGTGACGCCGATGCTGCCGGCGAGGGCGCGCGGCTTGAGGACCACCGGATAGCCGAACTCGGCTGCTGCCAGGGCCGCTTCCTCCGCCGTGGTGACGAGCCGGTGGCGCACCGCGGCGAGACCCGCCTCGGCGAGCAGCGTGCGGGTCGCGTACTTGTCGCGGCAGCGGCTCGCGGCCTCGGCGGACAGGTGCGGCAGCCCGAGCTTGGCGGCGGCCGCGGCGGTCGCCTCGACCGCCGTCTCGTCCCAGGTCAGCACCGCGGCGGAGGCGATGTCCGGGCCCGCCAGGGCGAGTACGGCATCGGCGATCGCGACCGGATCGGACAGGTCGGCGACGGCGTACGAGTCGAGGTACCCGCGCTGCCAGTCCGGCTCGGCGGAGAGGACCGCGGAGAGGGTGTAGCGGGCGTGCAGGGACTCGAAGGAGTACGCGCGGTACGGGCGCCCGCCACTGCCGACCACGATCAGCCGCGGCGCGGCGCAGGCGGGGGCAGAGGCGGCTACGGACCCGCGCGGGGGCGGGGGCGGAGAGTGCGAGGTCATGGCCGCGCCCCTCAGACCTGCGCCGGGACGGGCACGTCGAGCGGCGCCAGCAGCTCGGCCAGCTCGTCGAGTACGCCGTCCAGCTCGGCCGCGAGGGCGGCCGGGGCGCGGAAGACGGACCGGTCGGCGGGGTCGGTCAGCTCGCCGACGTTGGGAACGGACAGACTGCGCCCGGCGGCGCGGAAGCCGACCCGGGTGAGGATCGGGCGCAGCATCTCCACGGCCGGGACGCCGCCCGAGGGGCCCGCGGTGTAGCTGAGGAGGGCGACGGGCTTGTCCTGCCACTCCTGGTAGAGGAAGTCGATGGCGTTCTTCAGGGGCGCGGTGAAGGCGCCGTTGTACATGGGCATCACGAAGACGTAGGCGTCGCCGCGGGAGACCGTGGCGCTCCAGTCCTTGGTGTGCTGGTGGACGTACTCGCCGGTGGACGGGTGCTCGGGCTCGTCGAAGAACGGCAGGCCGGCCTCGGCGAGGTCGACGGTCTCGATCTCGAAGCCGCCGTGGCGGCGGGCTTCGGCGGCGGCCCAGGCGGCGACGGCGGGGCCGACACGGCCGGGGCGGGTGCTCGCGATGACGATCTGCAGGCGGGGCATGTGGGTTCTCCCTGGTGGACGGTCCGGTGGTCACCGCGGATCGTCCGGAGGGGCGTGGGCCCCTGCAGTGATCTGTAGGTAAGCAGCCGTCGGGGCCCCGCGCAACCGGATCGGACCGCCGGAGCCGACCCTTCGACCGGTTCTGTCCTGTTCCGGGCGCCCGGAGCCCCCTGGCGCATACACGACAGCCGTAAACGCGCAGCCCGGGACGCGGCCCCGGCCGACGCCGCCGCTGCCACAGTGAAGGCACGTCACCGCGGATCAACCCCCGCTTCCCGCTTTTCCCCGGGCCGCTCTCTTCGGGCCCCGCGCCGGACCGCCCCGAAGGCCGCGTTCGGATTCCTCATCCGGGCTTTCGGATTCTCCGCGTTCCCCGCACTCGCCGGCTTCCCCCCACCGACCGGCTTTCCCCCACCCCCCCACACATTCCCCGCTTTCCCGCGCTCCCGTGTTCTTCGCGCCCACATTTCGCATTCCCCGTATTCACCGTCTTCACAGCATTCCGCGCCGCCGCGCCTTCGGCGGCTTCCCCTTCGTGCCGTGATCCGGCATGCCCAGATCCGGCAGAAATGGAGACCGCCCATGGAGAATTCCGTCACCGGCCGCTACGTCGAGGAGACCCGGCGCCCGGGCAGCGAGCTGCGTACGCTCACCACGCGCACCGCCGTCCCGGCCGCCTACGACAAGGCCTACGGCCACGTCCTGCTGCCCCGCCCCGTCTTCGTCCCGGAGCGGGAGATCAGCGCCTTCTCCGACGACCTCGCCGCGATCTTCCGCATCCTCGTCTCGCTGCCGGAACGCTGCTACGACGGCGACCTCGACCGCTACTGCGCGGCCATCGGGCTCCCGCCCGAGCTGTCCGAGGTGATGCGCGAGGGCGCCACCGGCGATCCGCTGCTCTACGCCCGTGCCGACGCCTTCCACGACGGCGCCGGCTTCCGCCTGCTGGAACTGAACGTCGGCAGCGAACTGGGCGGCATCGACAGCGCCCAGCTGAACCGCGCCTTCCTCGAAGTCCCCGCCTTCCGCGCCTTCGCCGAACGCAACCGGCTCGGCCACACCGACACCATGGCGCACCTGGCCGCCGCACTGCGCGCGGCGTCGGCCGCCCGTACCGGCGCGGCGTCGGCGACGACCAGCGACATCGCCGTGGCCCTGCTGGAGGCCCCCGGCGCGCTCGGCGAGCACGACGTCGTCTTCCTCTCCATCCAGGAGGACCTGCGCGGCCACGGCATCGACCTCCAGCTCGGCGAGATCCAGGAGCTGACCGAGGCCCCGGACGGCAGGCTCGCCCTGCGCGGCCGCCCGCTCGACGTGATCCTGCGGTTCTTCGCCGCGGGCCAGATCGCCGGCGACCCGGCCGCCCGGGCCGCGCTGACCCGGGTCAACCGCGCCCACGCGGACGGCCGCACCGCCCTGTTCACCCCGCTCGAAGGGGCCCTGTTCACCAGCAAGGCCGCGCTCGGCCTGCTGCACCGCCCGGCCGTCCGCGCCGCGCTGAGCGGGTCCGAGCTGGAGCTGATCGACCGGGTGCTGCCGCGGACCTGGGTGCTGGGGGCCGAGGGCTGCGAAGACGCCCTTGAGTACGCCCGTACGCACCGCGCCTCGCTCGTGCTCAAGCCCGGCATCGGATACAGCGCCGACGGCGTGGTGATCGGCCGGGACGTCGGCGACGAGGAATGGGCCGCGGCCCTGGCGGCGACCGCCCTGCGCGACTACGTGGCGCAGGAGCTGGTCGTACCGGCCCTGGAGCCCGCGCTCGACCCGGACAGCGGGCTGACCGGGGAATGGGTCGCGAACTGGGGAATCTTCGTCACCCCGCAGGGATTCGGCGGCGCTTTCGTACGGGCCCTCAAGCCGGAGGACGGATCCGTCATCACCTATGCGAATCCCGGCACCCGCGGCACCTGCGTATTCACCCACCCGGAAGACGAGGAGAAGCAGATATGAGCCCGGATATGAGCGCGGACACTCGCGCGGACACTCGCGCGGATATGAGCACTGACATGAGCGCGCATACGGGCCCGGACACCAGCCCGCACATCGTCGTCGTCAACCGTTGGCGCGAGCGGTACGCGGAATTCACCCGCTACGTCGACCATTCCACGCACCGCGTCAGTTACGTGAGCACCGCGGTCGGCACCGGTTCCGTGCCCCCCGAGGCCCACGAGGTCGTCCTGGTCCCCGCGACCGACGACCTGGAGCGGGTCCGCGCCGAGGTGCGCGCCCTGGCCGCCCGGCACGGCGCACCCAGCGCGATCGTCGCCCTCAAGGAGGACGACCTGCTCGTCGGGGCCGCGCTGCGCGAGGAGTGGGACGTACCCGGTCCGCGCCAGGCCTCGCAGATCGTCTTCCGCGACAAGTACGTGATGTGCCGCGCGGTGGCCGACGCGGGCCTGGACGTACCGGAGTTCGCCGCCGCCACCGACGGCGCCGCCGTCCTCGCCTTCGGCGACGACACGGGCTGGCCCGTCATCGTCAAGCCGCGCACCGGCAGCTCCAGCTCCGGCGTCGTCCGGGTGGACCGCCCCGAACAGGTCGCCGAGCTGGACCTGGACAGCGAGCCGATGCTGGTGCAGGCCTTCGTGGCCGCCCCGATCTCCCACGTGGACGGGGTCTTCGACGGCGAACGGCTGCTCGCCTGGCGGGCCTCCCGCTACCTCAACACCTGCCTGGGCTTCCGCGACGGGAACCACCTCGGCTCCGTCGAGATCGACGACCCCGAGGTCAACGCGGCCGTCGAGCGGGCCGCCACCGCCTTCCTCGGCGCGCTCTCCCCCGGCCGCGCCACCGTCTTCCACCTCGAAGTCTTCATCGACCGCGACGAGGACGGCCGCCCCCACTGCCGCTTCCTGGAGTGCGGCGCCCGCGTCGGCGGCGCCGAGATCGCCTTCCTCTGGCGCGAGGTGCACGGCTACGACCTGATGCACGCCGCCTGGCAGCTCCAGCTGGACCTCCCGCTGCCGCCGGTCCCGGTGTCCGCCGCCGCTCCGCACGCCGCCGACGAGGTGGCCGGCTGGATGCTCGTGCCCGCCCCGGCCGAACGGCCCTGCCGCATCACGGAGTCGACCTCCATGACCGGCCGCGCCATCGGACCGTACGCCGAGGTCGTGCTGCACCCGGGCGAGGTACTGCCCGACGCGGACGCCTACTACGAGCACGTCGGCGGCCGCTTCCGCTTCCGCGCCGCGACCGGCGCCGCCGCCGAGGCCGCCATCACCGCCACCGCCAAGGACTTCCGGGTGCGCGCCGAGCCGCTCGCCCTGTCCACCACCACCGTCTGACAGGAGCATCGTGGCCAAGGACTATTCGGTTCCCGTACTCGACGGAGAAGGGGACAACGACTACACGCGCTACATGCGGACCGACACGCTGCTGTCGCTCCAGCGCCGCCCCGAGGACATGGTCCACCGGGACGAGATGCTGTTCCAGGTCGTCCACCAGTCGACCGAGCTGTGGCTCAAGCTCGCCTGCTACGAGGTCGAGGAGGCCACCCGGCAGATCGACGCGGGGCAGCTGGACACCGCCGCCCGACTGCTGGGCCGGGCCTCGCTGAGCGCGCGGATGACCGCCGACCAGCTGGAGATGATGCGGCAGCTGGCCCCCTGGGACTTCCAGATCATCCGGACGATCCTCGGACACGGTTCGGGCTTCGAGTCCCCGGGCTGGAAGGCCGCCCGGCTGGTCAGCCTGGACCTGGAGAAGGCGTTCCGGCGGCTGACCGAGGCCCGCGGCACCGACCTCGTCGAGGTCTACCGCAGCGGCCAGGACACCCCGGAGTACCGGCTGTGCGAGGCCCTCATCGACTGGGACGAGCGCATCTCGCTGTGGCGCACCCAGCACTACAAGATGGCCACCCGGGTCATCGGCCACTCCGTGGTCGGCACCAAGGGCGCGCCGGTGGAGTTCCTGGCCAAGCTGATCGGGCACAAGTTCTTCCCGCAGCTGTGGGAGCTGCGCACCGAGCTGACCCTGAGCGGTCCGATGGGCGGGGACGAACCGGCCCCCGAGTACGCCGAGTACCTGGAGGGCGTCGCGAAGCCGGTCTGCCCGATGGGCGCCGGCCCCGCGACCGCACCCGGCACCGCCACCGCACCGCCCGCCGGGGCGAGCCCGGCATGAGCGGCCCCGCCGAGGCGCCCGCACCCGCACCCGCCGTCACGGCCGCCGCCTTCCGCCGTGCCTTCCCGATGCTGGAGCGGACGGTCCACCTGGCCAGCTGCAGCCTCGGCGCCCGGTCCGACGCGGTCGACGGGTCCCTGGCACGGATGCAGGAGGCCATCGGCGCCCACGGGGCGCCCTGGGACCGGTTCGAACGGGAGATCCACGAGGCCCGGGAGAACTTCGCCTCCCTGGTCGGCGCGGCCCCGGACCAGATCGCGGTCCTGCCCAACGCCTCCGTCGGCGCCTACCAGGTGGTCTCCACCCTGTCCCTGGAAACGCCCCGGACCGAGATCGTCACCACGGTCGAGGAGTTCCCCTCCATCGCGCACGTCTGGCTCGCCCAGCGGCCGCGCGGCGCCCGGGTCGTCTTCACCGGGGACCGGGACGCCGGGCGGATCAGGACGGCCGACTACACGGCCGTCCTCGGCTCAGGGACCGCCCTGCTCTCGGTCCCGATGTCCACCTACCAGTACGCCGAGCGGCCCCCGGTCGCGGAGATCGTCGAGGCCGGCCGGGAGGCCGGAGCGCTGACCTTCGTCGACGCCTATCAGGCCGTGGGCGTGATGCCGGTGGACGTCGCCGAGATCGGCTGCGACTACCTGGTCGCGGGCACGATGAAGTACCTCGCCGGACTGCCCGGCCTGGCCTTCCTCTACGCCCGCGCCGGTCTGGCCACCGACCGGGACCCGCAGCTCACCGGCTGGTTCGGGCGGGTCGAGCCGATGGCCTTCGACCCGCTGCGGCTCGACTTCCCGGCCGTCGCCCGCCGCTTCGAGACCGGCACGCCGGCCGTGCCCGCCGTCTACGCCGCGAACGCCGCCTTCGGCCTGTTCGACGGGGTCGACTGGGCCGACGTACGACGCCACGTCGGCGCGCTGATCGAGCTCGCCGCACGGACCCTGACCGCCCAGGGCGAACGGGTCCGCCGGGCCGAGACCCCCGAACTCCAGGGCGCCCACCTCGGCTTGTACGACGCCGACCCGCGCTCCCTCGCCGGGTGGCTGGCCGCCCGGGGCATCGCGGTCAGCCCGCGCGGCCCCGTCGTGCGCCTGTCCTTCCACTACTACAACTCCGCGGCCGACGTGGAGGCCCTCTGCCAGGCCATGCGCGCCTTCCGCGCGCTGACCGGGCCCGCCCTTACCGTCCCCGTCCCGCTCCCGAAGGTGAGACCCCCAGCGTGAAAGAGCTGACCGACTGGCTGGCCGATCCCGTACCCAGCCGGTTCCCCTACCCCGCCGTGCTCCAGGAGTTCCACCTCGTCGGCAAGCACTTCGTCGGCGACCCGACCCTGAAGTCGCTGGCCCTGGCCCGGGAACGGCTCGCCCCGCAGGCGCCCTCGGGCGCCGACGCGGCCGAGCGGCTGCTCCTGGACCGGTTCCTGGACACCGCGCTGGACAAGTGGGACGGGCGCTACGACTACCCGACGTACACCTCCCTCGGTGTGCTGGGCCTGCCCACCGCCGACGACGGCCCGGAGGCCGCCGCGGCGGCCCGGGTGACCCGGGACCGGCTGACCGTGCAGCTCCTCGCCGACCTGCTGCGCTTCGAGCTGGCCGCCGCGGAGGGCCGCACCGGATGGCTGCCGCAGATGCGGCCCGACGCCCGGATGGTGGAGAAGCGCCACCGGCTCGCCGTCCGCGTGGCCCGGCCCGCGCTGGTCCGGCTCGGCCTCGGGGACCGGATCACCGCCGCCGACCCGGCCGGGCAGGCCGCCCAGCTGTGGGAGCTGACCGACGGCGAACTGCTGGACGGGCACGAGCGCCAGGTGCTGCGACTGAGCATGCTGCCGGTCTACATATCGCACGACGAGCACATGTTCATCCGGGTGCTCCAGACCTTCGAGACGACGTTCGCGCTGCTGGCGCTGAGCATCCGTACGGCCATCGGCCACCTCGACGGCGCCCGCACCGAGGCGGCGGCGGCCCACCTGGCGGTCGCCGAGAGCGCGCTCGCCGAATCGGCCCCGCTGTTCTCGCTCCTCGCGACGATGCAGGTCGAGTCGTTCCGGGTGTTCCGCGACTTCACCGAGGGCGCCAGCGCCATCCAGTCCCGCAACTACAAGCTGGTCGAGTCGCTGTGCCGGGTCCCGGACCAGGACCGGCTCGACTCCCCCGCCTACCGATCCACCCCCGAGGTGCGCGAGCGGATCCTGGCGGGCCAGCAGACCCTCGACGAGGCCTGCGCCGCCGCCCACGGCGATCCTCGCTTCACGGCCGCCGACCGCGAGCTGCTGACCGCCTCGATGCTCGGCTTCGCCGGGGCGCTGCGCCGCTGGCGCCAGACCCACTACCGGATCGCCGTGCGGATGCTCGGCACCCGCTCGGGCACCGGGGCCACCGAGGGCACGCCGTACCTCAGTTCCGTACGCAAGATCCCGGTCTTCCGCAGCGTCGCGGAGGAGCCGGACACCGACGGCGCCACCGGCAGCGGCGCCGACGGCAGCACCGACACCCGCACCGACACCCCCACCGGCCTCCCGAACGAAGGCGGAGCAGCAGCATGAACAGCGACCAGATCCCCGTAGGCATCGTCGGTGCCGGCCCCGTCGGCATGGCCCTCGCCGCCCGCCTGGCCTCCTTCGGCATCCCCTCCGTCCTCTTCGAGCGCGACCCCGAGCTGCGCAAGCAGGGCTCCAAGGCCTGCCTGATCCAGGGCGACGTCCTGGAGGTGCTCGACAAGTTCGGCTGCGCCGAGACCATCGGCGCCGAGGGCGTCACCTGGACCACCGCCCGTACCTACGTGCGCGGCAAGGAGATCCGCGCCGCCGAGTACACCCGCCGGATCGGCTACGGCCCGTTCGTCAACATCTCGCAGTTCCGCATCGAACAGCTGCTGCTGGAGAAGATCGAGTCCGAGCCGCTCGCCGAGGTGCGCTGGGCGCACGAGATCACCGACGCCGTGCAGGACGACGACGGGGTCACCGTCACCGCCGACACCCCGGACGGCCCGCGCGCCTACACCTGCCGCTACCTCGTCGCGTGCGACGGCGTACGCAGCCCCATGCGGGCGCTCACCGGCGTCGCCTGGACCGGCTACAGCCACCAGGACCGCTTCCTGATCACGGACCTGAAGGTGAAGCTGCCGCTCGCCAAGGAGCGCCACTTCCACTACGACCCGCCGTTCAACCCGGGCCGCCAGCTGGTCATGCACCCGCAGCCGAACGACATCTGGCGCATCGACTGGCAGCTCGCCCCCCACACCGACATCGAGGCGGAGCGCGCCGACGGCCGCTTCGACCAGCGGGTGCGCGCGGTCATCGGCGACGTGGACTACGAGATCGACTGGCTGTCCACCTACCGCTTCCACCAGCGCGTGGTGGAGAACTTCCGGATCGGCCGGATCTTCTTCGCGGGCGACTCCGCCCACTCACTGCCGCCGTACGGCTCCCGGGGCATGAACAGCGGCATCCAGGACGCCGACAACCTCGCCTGGAAGCTGGCCCTCGTCCTGCGGGGCCACGCCGAGGACGCCCTCCTCGACACCTACCACGACGAGCGCTACGCCGCCGCGAAGGAGAACCTGGCCGTCACCGAGGCGACGATCAAGTTCATGGTGCCGCCGAACCTGCTGCGCCGCACGGTCCGCAAGGTGCTGCTGACCCTCTCCCAGCCCTTCCAGGGCGCCCGCGACAAGGTCAACAGCGGCAAGATGGCCGAGCCGCACACCTACGTCGACTCCCCCGTCGTCGAGTCCGCCCAGCGCCACCCGCTCCTCGGCGCCTTCGCCCCGGACGCGCGGATCTCCGCCCCCGGCGCGGCCCGCCTGCGCGAGCTGTACGGCGCCGGGTTCACCGGCCTCTACTTCGCCCCGGACCGGGAGACCGCCCGCGCCTTCGCCGAGCGCGCGCTCGCCGACACCCGCGGCCTGGACGCCGACCTGATCGTGGTCCTGCGCGAGGGCGAACTGGCCGTACCGGCCGCCGGCCCGGCCGACGGCATGCCCGCGGGCGTGACCGTACTGCGCGACCGCGACAACGTGCTGCGGGCCGCCTACCAGGCCACCGAGGGCACCTGCCTGATCGTCCGCCCCGACGGCCACCTCGGCGCCCTGGCCGACGCCGACCACCCGGAGCGCTACGGCGACACGCTCGCCCGCTGCGCGCTGGCCACGGCGGCCGCCGCCGAGGACACCCCGGCGGCCGACACCCGGATCCCCGTCGGCGTCTGATCCGGCCCAGTACCGGACCCGGCCACCCCACCTTCTTCACCCCGCAGGAGTACCCCATGACCGTCCCCCAGCTCCCCACCCACGCCTGGCTCAACGGCACCGTCGTGGACTGGGACAACTGCACCGTCCACGCCCGCTCGCAGGGCGCCTTCTGGGGCGCCAACGTCTTCGAGGGCCTGCGCGCCTACCGCCGCCCCGACCGGTCGGGCCTCGCGGTCTTCCGCATCGACGAGCACCTCGCCCGGCTGCGCCGCTCGATGAAGTCGCTGCGCATGGAGATCCCCTTCACCGACGAGCAGTTGAAGCAGGGCGTGCTCGACGTCCTGAAGGCCAACACCTTCGACGAGGACGCGCACATCTGCGTCGTCTCGTACTTCAACATGGGCCCGAACGGCGACCCGCTCAGCCACACCGACGACGCGGGCGCGCACATCACCACCACCCGCGCCCCGCGCGGCCGCGGCTTCGACGGCGGGCTCTCCGCGACCATCTCCTCCTGGCGCCGGATCGGCGACGACAGCATGCCGACGCGCATCAAGGCGGGCGCGAACTACCACAACAGCCGTCTCGCCCACCACGAGGCCGTGCGCAACGGCTACGACACCACGCTCCTGCTCAACCAGCGCGGCACCGTCTCCGAGGCCCCCGGCTCCTGCGTGGTCATGCTGCGGGACGGCAAGCTCATCACCCCGCCCGGGACCAGCGGCGTACTCGAAGGCATCACCGTCGCCACCATCGGCGAACTCGCCGCGAACGAGCTGGGCATCACGATGGAGCGCCGCGAGATCGACCGCACCGAGCTGTACACCGCCGACGAGATCTTCGTCGCGGGCACCCTCGCCGAGGTCGCGCCGGTCACCACCATCGACCGGATCCCGGTCGGCGACGGCGGGCCCGGCGTGACCACCCGCAAGCTCCAGGAGCTCTACGACGCCGTGGTGCGCGACCAGCACCCCGACTACCGCCACTGGAACACGATCGTCCACACGACGGAGACCTCCGCATGAGCACCGCCACCGCCGCCGCCGTCGGCGCCAGCGCCGCGCTCGCACCGCTGCTGAGCGCCCTGCTCGACGGCTCCGTGGAGGTCGTCGACCTCACCTCCCCGCTGTCCGAGGAGACCCCGCTGATCCAGCTCCCGCCGGAGCGCGGCCAGCCCTGGCCGTTCGAGCGCGAGGTCATCAGCCACTACGACGAGGCCGGACCGACCGTCTACTGGAACAACATCCGCCTCTCCGAGCACACCGGCACCCACTTCGACGCGCCGGTCCACTGGCTCACGGGCCGCGACCTCGACGACGTCTCCCAGGTCCCGCCGCAGCGCCTGGTCGGCCCCGCCGCCGTACTCGACTTCTCCGCCGAGGCCGCCGCCGACCCCGACTTCCTGCTCCGGCGCCACCACGTGGAGGCCTGGCAGCAGGAGCACGGCCCCCTCCCGGCGGGCGGCTGGCTGCTCTACCGCACCGGCTGGGAGGCCCGCCAGGGCGACCAGGACACCTTCCTCAACGGGCGGCACACCCCCGGCATCGCCCCGGACTGCGCCCGCTGGCTCGCCGAGGAGACCGAGATCATCGGCATCGGGGTGGAGACGGTCGGCACCGACGCGGGCCTCGCGGGCGAGTTCGAGGACCAGCCCTACCCCTGCCACTGGTACTTCCACGGCGCCGACAAGTACGGCATCACCCAGCTCCGCAACCTGCACAGGCTGCCCGCCCAGGGCGCCGTGCTGATCGCCGCGCCGCTGCCCATCGTCGGCGGCTCGGGCAGCCCCGCCCGCATCCTCGCCCTCGTGCCCGCCACCGGCGCCTGACGGCCCGGCCCCGCGCCCCCTGATCCCCGATCCCGGAAAGGCACCCATGAGCCCGACGCCCGACGCCCTGGCCGCGCTCCGCCGCAGGTCGGTCAACCGCATCCTGGTCCTGCACGGCCTGTCGTCGTTCTGCTACGGCATGGTCTTCCCCTTCATCGGGATCCACCTGGCCGCCCGGCCGGAGATCGGAACGGCCGGGGTCGCCGTCTACTACGGCGCCTCCGGCCTGTCCAACCTCGCCGTATCGCTGCTGCTCACCGCCGCGGCCGTCCGCATCCCCCGGCACGCCCTCGCCATCCTCGGCCTGTTCCTGTGGATCGGCTGCTTCGGCGTGCTGACCGGCGCCACGACCCTGCCCGAGGCGGGCGCGGCGGCCCTGCTCGGCGGCGCGGGCCAGGGCGCCTTCATGGCCGCGATCATCCCGATCGTGAACTCCCTGGTGCCGCCCGAGGAACGGCGCGCGGTCTTCGCCCGCCGCTACCAGATCCTCAACGCCACGCTGGCGGGCGGCTCCCTGGTGGCCGGCCTGTTCCTCGCCGTCTTCTCCCGGGAAGCCATCACCTGGCTGCTGCTGGTGAACGCGGCCGGGTACCTGCCGGTGGCCCTGGTCCTGGCGCTGGCCCGCAAGGTCCCCGGCATCGCGGACACCGCGGCACCGGACACCGCGGCACCCGGCACCGCCGCACCGGACGGCGCGGCCACCGAAGCCGACCGGCCCGCCCCCGCCCCCGCCTTCGGCACCGGCATGCTGATCCGCGCCTCGCTGACCGCCGCCCTCTTCCAGTTCGGCGCGTACCTCTTCGGCTTCAGCCAGTTCGAGGCCACCGCCCCCCTGGTCGCCGACCAGCTCATGGACACCGGCATCGGCTGGATCTCGGTGATGCTCACCGTCAACGTCGTGGTGATCGTGGCCTGCCAGCGCCCCCTGGGGAAGCTGCTGGAGAAGCACCCCGAGGAACGCGGGCTGCGCGTCGCCGTGGCCTTCTGGGTGACGGGATTCCTCTTCGCCTTCGGTACCGCCTTCGGCCCCGGACCAGTCCAGCTCACCGGACTGATCCTCTACGCCGCCTTCTTCGGCCTCGGCGAGTGCGCGTACTCGTGCTCGTTCCACCCCTGGCTGATCTCCAAGGTGCCCGACCGCGAGCTGACCCGGGCCAGCGCCCTGTGCAACTCCATGATGGGCATCGGCATGTTCTTCGGCCCCTCCGCGGGCATCGCGCTCATCGGCCTCGGCGACCCGGTCTGGGTCTGGCTGCCGCTCGCCGCCCTGTGCGGGCTCGTCGCCCTCACCACCCTGCGCCGCGGGGCCCGTACCGCCTCCGCCGCCACCGCCGACTCCGGCGCCGCCGAGCTCGTACCGGCCGGCTGACCCCCCGTGACCACCACAACGGAGAACCCCATGCAGCCCGACGACATCGCCGTCCTCGACCAGCAGATCATCCACCTCGTCGGCCGCCGCGCCGAGGCCGCCCGCGAGCAGACCCACGCCCGCGTCACCTCCGGCGGCGCCCGGACCTCCCTGACCGAGGAGAACGTGGTCATCGACCGCTACCACGAGGAGTTCGGCCGCCCCGGGGTCAACCTGGCCCTGCTGCTCCTCGGCCTCCCGGACCGGCTGCCCCGGCGGTGACGGCCGTCCGGTGCTACGTCTACGCCCGCACGCCCGGCACCGGCAAGGACACCGGCACCGGCGTCCCGCCGGCCCCCTGGCGGGTGGGCGTCCTGCCCGGCGGCGCGCTCACCCTCCCCCACGCCCCGGTGTCCGGAGCGGGCGGCCGTGCCGAGGCGGCGTCGGCCCTCGTCCGGGCGCTGACCGGCCGGGTCCCCCGGCTCATCGCCCCGCCGGTGCCCCCGCTGGAGGCGGCCGGGGCCGCGTGGTGGATCCGGTCGCCGCGCGCAGGCCCGTACGAGAGCGAACACGAATACGTGATGGTCCTGCCCGGCGCCCCACCGTCCGGCCTGGACTGGCTGGGCCCGACGGCCGCACGGGCGACGCGGCCCCACCCACTGCTCCAGGACGAGAACCTGCGGCTCGCGGCGGCGCTCGGCGCCGTGCTGGACCCGCTGATCGCCGGGCTGAGCACCCCGGGCGTCATCCGGGCCATGACCCTGGGCCACAGCCGCCGGGACGTGGGGCAGCCTAGGCTCCTGGCCCAGTGGTGAACCGGCCCGCTTGCCCCTCGGCCGCACCCGCACCCGCGCGGTCGGCCTCGACCGCGTCGGCGGCCGCCCTGCCCCCGCCGTCGACCAGCACACCCGCCTCCTCCAGACCGACCAGGTAGCCGATCTGGAAACGGCTCTTCGCGTCGAGGGACCGCATGATCTCCGCGACGTGGCGCTGCACGGTCCGCACCGACATGCCCAGCCTGCGCGAGATGGCCTTGTCGTCCAGGCCCGCGGTCAGCAGCCGGACGATCGAGTGACGCAGGTCCTCGGAGACCTGCTTCGCCCACTCGCGGTCGAAGCTCACGGGGAACGGGTCCGCCGCCCGCCACGCCGTCTCGAACGAAGTCACCATGAACGCCACCAGGTTGGGCTCGTAGACGACCAGGGCGTGCGCCGAATTGCCCTCCACACTGACCACCGCCGCCCGGCGGTCGTAGATCAGCATCCGGTCCGGGCCGTCCGCGAGGGTGCGCACCTCGGCGCCGCGCTCCATCATCCACTCGGCGAACTCCACCGTGTGCTGGCTGTAGCGGGCCGGGTGCTGGTAGATCGACCGGCTGCTCACCCCTCGTTCGAGCAGCCGCGCCATGCTGCCGCGCGCCTTCTGCAGCGCCTCCGGGTCGCGGGCGCCGCCCGGCTGCACGTGCAGCGCCTCGGTCTGGCAGCTGTCCGTCAGCCCGTCGATCAAACGGCGTACGTCGTCCAGATCGGTCAGCAGTTCCACGGCCTTGCGCTGCTGGCGCTGCTGACCCAGCTGGTAGCAGGGGCCCAGCGCGGCGAACGAGGTGCGGATCCGCTCCACCGCCTCCGACTGCCGCCGGATCCTGCGTTCCATCGGCCACAGCAGCTGGCCCGCCGCGAACTGCGGGGAGACGACAGCCATCCGGTTCGCGTTGCCGGCGTCACGGCGCAGCAGCCGCAGCTCCTCCAACTGCTCGACGGCCGCTTCCAGTTCCAGCTCCCCGAGCCCGAGTGCGCCCGCCACCTCCTCCGGCGTGAAGGAGGGCAGACCGGCCACGAACTCGTAGAGACGCAACCCGTCGGGGGTCAGCTCCGCCTCCGGGACCTCAGCGGCTCCGTTTTCGCCGTACTCCATCGACTTCGCCACCCTTCGTGTTTGCGACAGACGTGAATACCGCAGGTCAAGGGGGGTCCCCAGCGGCTCTTGAGCGCGGCAAGCTACTCGAAGACGAGGCAGCCGGTCACCCGGTGAAACCAAAATCTGGCTGATCAGCGCTGTATGTCGACCCTCAACCTGATGCTGTTCTGACCTATCAGCATGAAAAGGACCCACACAATGCAGTCGATCCCTGCCCCAATCACCCTGCTCATCACCGGTGCAGCCGCGGCGCTGGCCCTCATTATCGGCCACTCTCCTGTGCTGTCCAGTGCGGGGCAGACCGTCGCCGGCGACAACGGCTGGTCCACCTCGGTGAAGGCGACCGAGCTGGACAACGGCTGGTCGTAGCGCGGTCCGGGGGAAACACCAAGGGGCCCTTCCCCCGTCGCGCGAGCGACGGGGGAAGGGCCCCTCAGTGATTGGCGCTCCGAAGAGCTACCAGGTCAGACCAGCTCTGATGGAAATCAGGCGTTGATCTTGGTGACCTGGCCGGCGCCGACGGTCCGGCCACCCTCACGGATGGCGAACTTCAGGCCCTCTTCCATGGCGACCGGCTGGATCAGCGCGACGGTCATCTCGGTGTTGTCACCGGGCATGACCATCTCGGTGCCCTCGGGGAGGGTCACAACGCCCGTAACGTCCGTGGTACGGAAGTAGAACTGCGGGCGGTAGTTGTTGAAGAACGGGGTGTGACGGCCACCCTCGTCCTTCGACAGGATGTAGGCCTGGGCCTCGAACTCCTTGTGCGGGGTGACCGAGCCGGGCTTGATGATGACCTGGCCGCGCTCGACGTCCTCGCGCTTGATGCCACGGAGGAGCAGACCGACGTTCTCGCCCGCCTGGCCCTCGTCGAGCAGCTTGCGGAACATCTCGATGCCGGTGACCGTGGTGGTGGTCTTGGCTTCCTTGATGCCGATGATGTCCACGGTCTCGTTGACCTTCAGGACACCACGCTCGATGCGACCGGTGACGACGGTGCCACGACCGGTGATCGTGAAGACGTCCTCGACGGGCATGAGGAACGGCATCTCGGTGTCACGCGGCGGCGTCGGGATGTGCTCGTCGACCGCGGCCATGAGACCGAGAAGCTTCTCGCTCCACACCGGGTCGCCCTCGAGCGCCTTCAGCGCGGAGACCTGGACGACCGGAAGGTCGTCGCCCGGGAACTCGTAGTCGGAGAGGAGCTCGCGAACCTCGAGCTCGACGAGCTCCAGGATCTCCTCGTCGTCCACCATGTCGGCCTTGTTCAGGGCGACAACGATGTAGGGAACGCCGACCTGGCGGGCCAGGAGCACGTGCTCCTTGGTCTGCGGCATCGGGCCGTCGGTGGCGGCGACGACGAGGATCGCACCGTCCATCTGCGCGGCACCGGTGATCATGTTCTTGATGTAGTCGGCGTGACCCGGGCAGTCGACGTGGGCGTAGTGACGCGCCTCGGTCTGGTACTCGACGTGCGCGATCGAGATGGTGATACCGCGCTGGCGCTCCTCAGGAGCCTTGTCGATCTGGTCGAAGGCCGAGGCCTCGTTCAGGTCCGGGTACGCGTCGTGCAGCACCTTGGTAATGGCGGCCGTGAGGGTCGTCTTACCGTGGTCAATGTGACCGATGGTGCCGATGTTGACGTGCGGCTTAGTCCGCTCGAACTTCGCCTTCGCCACGGGGTCCTCCTGGAGTGTGGTTCTGTACGCCTTGCTCATCGGCGCCAGGTGATCTTTGCTGGATAGCCGGTTCCCCCGGGGCAGCGGGAGGGTTGCTCCTGTTGCCCCAGAGGCTCCGGTGACAAGCCTAAAGCGTGTACTCGGAAGAGTTACTCGCCCTTGGCCTTCGCGATGATCTCCTCAGCGACGTTCCGGGGAACCTCGGCGTAGGAGTCGAACTGCATCGAGTAGCTGGCGCGACCCGAGGTCTTGCTGCGGAGGTCTCCGACGTAGCCGAACATCTCCGAGAGGGGCACGAGGCCCTTCACGAGGCGGGCACCGTGACGCTCCTCCATGGCCTGGATCTGGCCACGGCGGGAGTTGATGTCACCGATGACGTCGCCCATGGACTCCTCGGGCGTGGTGACCTCAACGGACATCATCGGCTCGAGCAGTACGGGGGACGCCTTGCGCGCGGCCTCCTTGAAGGCCTGCGAACCGGCGATCTTGAAGGCGAGCTCCGAGGAGTCGACCTCGTGGTAACCACCGTCGAGAAGGATGACGCGGACGCCAGTCATCTCGTAGCCGGCCAGGATGCCGAACTGCATGGCTTCCTGAGCACCCGCGTCGACCGAGGGGATGTACTCCCTCGGGATGCGGCCACCGGTGACCTTGTTCACGAACTCGTACGCCGGACCGTCGGCCTCGAGGATCGGCTCGATCGCGATCTGCACCTTGGCGAACTGACCGGTACCACCGGTCTGCTTCTTGTGGGTGTAGTCGTGACGCTCGACGGTCTTGCGGATCGTCTCGCGGTAAGCGACCTGCGGCTTGCCGACGTTGGCCTCGACCTTGAACTCGCGCTTCATACGGTCGACCAGCACCTCGAGGTGCAGCTCGCCCATACCACCGAGGATGGTCTGGCCGGTCTCTTCGTCCGAGTGAACGTGGAAGGAGGGGTCCTCCTCCGCGAGAGACTGGATGGCGACACCCAGCTTCTCCTGGTCACCCTTGGACTTGGGCTCGATGGCGACCTGGATGACCGGAGCCGGGAAGTCCATGGACTCCAGGATCACGGGTGCCTTGTCGTCACACAGCGTCTCACCAGTGGTGGTCTGCTTCAGGCCCATGACGGCGACGATGTCACCGGCGCCCACCGCGGCGATCTCTTCACGCTTGTTCGCGTGCATGCGGTAGATCTTGCCGATGCGCTCCTTCTTGCCCTTGACGGAGTTCAGCACCGCAGTGCCGGCCTCCAGGCGGCCCGAGTAAACCCGGACGAAGGTGAGCTTGCCGAGGTGCGGGTCGCGCATGATCTTGAACGCGAGCGCCGAAAGGGGCTCGTCGTCCGAAGGCTTGCGCTTCACGACGACCTCGGCGTCCTTGACGTCGTGGCCTTCGATGGCCTCGATGTCCAGGGGCGAGGGCAGGTAACGGACGACGGCGTCGAGCAGGGGCTGAACGCCCTTGTTCTTGAACGCCGTGCCACAGAACACCGCGGTGATCGTGGCGCCGTCACCCTTGCCGGAACCGATGATGATGCGACGGATCGCGGCGTGCAGCTGCTCGACGGAAGGCTCGACGCCCTCCAGGAACAGCTCCATGAGCTCGTCGTCGTTCTCGGCGGCCGTCTCGATGAGCTTGGCGCGCCACTCTTCAGCGGCTTCGGTGTGCGTGGCCGGGATGTCGACGATGTCGTACATCTCGCCCTTGGTCGCCTCGGCGGACCAGACGAACGCCTTCATGGTGACCAGGTCGACAACGCCCTGGAAGTCCATCTCGGCGCCGATGGGGAGCTGCATCACGATCGGAACCGCACCGAGGCGGTCCTTGATCATGTCGACACAGCGGTGGAACTCGGCACCGGTGCGGTCGAGCTTGTTGACGAAGCAGATACGCGGGACGCCGTAGCGGTCCGCCTGACGCCAGACAGTCTCGGACTGCGGCTCGACGCCGGCGACACCGTCGAAGACGGTGACGGCGCCGTCGAGCACGCGGAGCGAACGCTCCACCTCGACCGTGAAGTCGACGTGGCCCGGGGTGTCGATGATGTTGATCGTGTGGTCAACCTCATCGAGGGGCCAGTGGCAGGTCGTCGCGGCAGACGTGATCGTGATGCCGCGCTCCTGCTCCTGCTCCATCCAGTCCATCGTGGCAGCGCCGTCGTGGACTTCACCGATCTTGTACGACACACCGGTGTAGAACAGGATGCGCTCGGTGGTGGTCGTCTTACCCGCGTCGATGTGAGCCATGATGCCGATGTTGCGCACCTTGGCCAGGTCAAGCGAAGTGGTAGCCATATCGGCTCAGTCTTCTCTCGGTCTCGATGTGGGTTGGGACTACCAGCGGTAGTGCGCGAAGGCCTTGTTGGACTCGGCCATCTTGTGCGTGTCTTCGCGCTTCTTGACAGCGGCGCCAAGACCGTTGGACGCGTCCAGCAGCTCGTTCATGAGGCGCTCGGTCATCGTCTTCTCGCGGCGGGCGCGGGAGTAACCCACGAGCCAGCGCAGCGCGAGGGTCGACTGACGACCCGGCTTGACCTCGATCGGCACCTGGTAGGTGGCGCCACCGACACGGCGGGACTTGACCTCAAGCGACGGCTTGACGTTCTCCAGCGCGCGCTTCAGCGTGATGACCGGGTCGTTGCCGGTCTTCTCGCGGAGGCCTTCCATGGCGCCGTAGACGATGCGCTCGGCGGTGGAGCGCTTGCCGTTCATGAGGATCTTGTTGATGAGCGACGTCACCAGAGGAGATGCATAGACCGGGTCGATGATGACCGGGCGCTTCGGGGCGGGGCCCTTACGAGGCATTTCTACTTCTCCTTCTTGGCGCCGTAGCGGCTGCGGGCCTGCTTGCGGTTCTTGACAGCCTGAGTGTCAAGCGCACCGCGGATGATCTTGTAACGAACACCCGGCAGGTCCTTCACACGGCCACCACGCACGAGCACGATGGAGTGCTCCTGCAGGTTGTGTCCCTCACCCGGAATGTAGGCCGTGACCTCGATGCCGGAGGTCAGACGCACACGCGCGACCTTACGGAGCGCCGAGTTCGGCTTCTTCGGGGTGGTCGTGAACACACGCGTGCAGACGCCGCGGCGCTGGGGCGAAGCCTCAAGCGCGGGGGTCTTGGTCTTCTCGACCTTGTCCTGCCGGCCCTTACGGACCAGCTGCTGGATCGTAGGCACTACTTCTCCGGTTTCTGTGTGCCGTGTAGTGAAGCTAACCTGGAACATTTGCCGACCCACGCGGTCGGGTGTGTCGCACCCGGACAGCCCCCGCGCTAAGCGGAAACCGTTCGGATGACGGTGGCCAGTTGCGGCTCGCATGCGGTTGATGGACACGCACGGGAGCCCAGGCACACCCCAGGCACAAGGTCTGAGCGTACCTACCGCATTCTCTCCGGTCAAAACAAATGCCCTCGCCGGGCCGACCGGCCCCGGGGCAGCGGTCCGCAGCCGCTTAAACTACCCGAAACCATCCATCATACCGATCATCGAGCAGCGCGCATCGGCGAGCACCAGGAGCGAGACATTGGGCACCGTGGCATCGGAGCGGACAGCGGTCGACGGCCCGCCCCCTCGGCCCGGCAGGCCCGCCCGCAGCCGCCTGCGGCCGCTCCTGCGGCGGCTGTACGCGCCCCTGCTCGCCTTCCTCGTCACCGCGGGCGCCTTCTGCTCGGCCTGGGCGCTGCGCGGAGCCTTCCCCTTCGGCGACACCGGGCGCGCCCTGAACGACCAGGCCAACCAATACGTGCCCTTCCACCGCGCGCTCTGGGACCTGGTCCACGGCCAGGCCGCCGGTGACCTGCTCTTCACCTGGCGCGGCGGCTTCGGCCAGCAGTTCCTCTCGGACTACTACACCTACCTCGGCAACCCCGTCTCCTGGCTGACCGTGCTGGTCCCCCGGGCCCACGTCGACCTCGCGGTGTTCCTGGTCACCCCGCTCACCATGGGCCTGGCCGCGGCCCTGATGGCGGTCTACCTCGGCAAGCTGAACCCGGGCCCCTGGTGGCAGCGCGGGGTGCTCGGCGCCTGCTACGGGCTGTGCGGGTGGGCGCTCAGCGACGCCTCGTACATCCCGATGTGGCTGTGGGGCCTGGTGGCGCTGCCCATGCTCGGGATCGCGGTCGAGTGGTGCCTGGAGGGACGCCGCTGGCCGGGGGTCGCCGTCCTGGTCGCGCTCGCCTGGTACGGCAACTTCTACACCGCGATGATGGCGACGATGGCGGCCTGCGTACTCCTCGCCATCCGTCTCATCACCCGGGACATGGAGTCCGGTGCGCGGATCCGGGCCGTGTGGCGCGCGGCCTCCGCCGCCGTGGTCGGCATCATGCTGACCCTGCCCCTGCTGCTGCCGTCGTTCCTCTCCAGCGGCTCCGCGCAGCCGACCCAAGCCTCCTCCTTCAGCCCGCAGCGGCTGGAGGTCTTCCTCACCGGCATGCTGCCCGCCACCCACCTGTGGGGCGGCCGGCCCCGGCTGTACGTGGCCTCGCTCGGGCTGATCCTGGCCGGGTCCTTCGTGCTCAACACCGCCGTCGCCAAGCGCACCCGGCTGGTGTGGGCCGCCGCGATCGTGCTGGTGGCGGCCTCCTTCCAGTTCCCGCCGACCCAGTACGTGTGGCACGGGCTGGCGGTGCCGAACGGCAATCCGTACCGCGAGGCCTTCGTCTTCAGCGGGATGCTGGTGATCCTGGCCTGGCTCGCCCTGGCCAACCGGCCGCGCCCGCTGCACCTGACGCTGACCGCCGCGCTGCTGGTCGCCGCCACCTTCGTCCTGCGCCACACCGACGACTTCGGCGGCTACACCTGGGCGGCCGTCCTCGGCGGCGGCGGGATCTCGCTGCTCGCCCTGCTCCTGCTGGGTCTGGGCGAGAAGCGCCGCGTACTCGTCCCGATCGCCGCGGTCCTCATGGTCGGCGTCGTCTTCGGCGAATCCACGCTGGCCGCGGTGAACGCCGACGAACGCCGGGCCCGCGAACGCTGGGCCGCGCCCGCCGCGACCTCGAACCGGTCGATCACCCACCACGTCGACGCTGTCCGCGAGCTGGACGGCTGGCCCGCATACCGGACCGACTCGGGCGCCCCCCAGACCTCGTACAATGACGCCCTCGCCCTCCAGGCGGAGGGCCCGCAGTACTACAGCAGCTACCTCCCCGAGGCCACGTACAAGGCCCTCGAACCCCTCGGCTACGGGTACAAGAACGACGGCCGCACCTTCTTCGGCGCCGACAACCCGGTCCTCGACGCGATCTTCTCGATCGGCGCCCGGGTCCGTCCGGGCGACACCGCGAACAGCTGGACGGGCACCCGCTTCCCGGCCCCGCCCCTGGTGACCGTCCGCAGCGGCCCCTTCGCCTCGCCCAACCCGCCCGACAGCGTGTACGCGCACCAGGAGAACGTCCTGGGCGCCACCGTCTACCAGGTCCCGAAGGTCACCCGTACCGGGACGGACACCGCGCAGACGTACACCGCCCAGTGCACCCCCGGCTCCGAGCTGTACTGGTACTCCCCCGCCCTCTACGGCACGGTCGTCAGCGACGGCGCCCGGCGCCCGATCGAGGACACGCTCTCCGGGGTCATGAAGCTCGGCGAGGTCCCCGCCTCCGGCAGGGCCGACGTCACCGTCGAGACCCGGTCCGAGGCCTTCGCCCCCGAGCACCCGGTCGGCTGCCTGGACCGCGCCCGCCTGGACGCGGCCGTCGCCCACCTGACCGCCACCGGCGCCACCTCGGTCACCGCGGGCGGCCACAGCATCGAAGCCACCCTCCCCAAGGGTGCCTCCGGCACGGCTGTCTTCGCCATGACCGACGTCCCGGGCTGGCAGTGCGCGGCGGGCGGCGGCGCCTTCGCCACCCCGTCCTCGTTCAACGGCCTGGTCGCCCTCCCGGTGACCCCGGCCACCACCAAGGTCTCGTGCACCTTCACCCCCCGCGGCCTCACCCCGGGCCTGGCGGCCGGCGCCCTGGCCCTCCTGGCCCTGATCTCCGTCGCGGTCACCACCCGCCACCGCCGCCGCACGGGACGCTGAGCGGGGCGACCGGGGCAGCGGCAAGGGCCCCCACTCCGACCGGGCGACATGCCCGGCCGGGGTGGGGGCCCTTCTAGTGCCGCGCGGGGCGGCCCTGAGCAAACGCCGCAGGGCGGTCACCCTCTCGGGTGACCGCCCTGCGGTTAGTGCCTACTGCTCTGCCGCGACTCAGCCGTTGTACGGGCCGTAGTCGTAGTCCTCCAGCGGGACAGCCTGGCCGGAGCCGGTGCCGAAGGGCGAGTAGTCGATGTCGTCGTAGCCGACGGCCGAGTACATCGCGGCCTTGGCTTCCTCGGTGGGCTCGACCCGGATGTTGCGGTAGCGGGACAGACCCGTACCGGCCGGGATGAGCTTACCGATGATGACGTTCTCCTTGAGGCCGATGAGGCTGTCGGACTTGGCGTTGATCGCCGCGTCCGTCAGCACTCGGGTGGTCTCCTGGAAGGACGCCGCCGACAGCCACGACTCGGTCGCGAGCGAGGCCTTGGTGATACCCATCAGCTGCGGACGGCCGGAGGCGGGGTGACCGCCCTCGGTGACCACACGACGGTTCTCGGTCTCGAACTTCGACCGCTCGACCAGCTCGCCCGGAAGCAGCTCCGCGTCGCCGGACTCGATGATCGTCACGCGGCGCAGCATCTGCCGGATGATGATCTCGATGTGCTTGTCGTGGATCGACACGCCCTGCGAGTTGTAGACCTTCTGGACTTCGCCGACCAGGTGGATCTGGACCGCGCGCTGACCGAGGATGCGCAGCACGTCGTGCGGGTTGGTGGCACCCGCGGTGAGCTTCTGGCCCACCTCGACGTGGTCACCTTCGTGCACGAGGACCTTGGCGCGCTTGGAGATCGGGAACGCCGTCTCCTCGGCACCGTCGTCCGGCACGATGACGATCTTCTTGGTCTTCTCGGTCTCCTCGATCCGCACGCGGCCTGCGGCCTCGGAGATCGGGGCGACACCCTTCGGGGTACGGGCCTCGAAGAGCTCGACCACACGCGGCAGACCCTGCGTGATGTCGTCACCCGCCACACCACCGGTGTGGAAGGTACGCATCGTCAGCTGGGTACCGGGCTCACCGATGGACTGGGCGGCGATGATGCCGACCGCCTCACCGATGTCGACCAGCTTGCCGGTGGCGAGCGAGCGTCCGTAGCAGAAGGCACAGGTGCCGACCGCGGACTCACAGGTCAGGACCGAGCGGGTCTTGACCTCCTCGACGCCGTTGGCGACCAGGGCGTCGATCAGGACGTCACCGAGGTCGACGTTGGCCGGCGCGATGACCTTGCCGTCGATGACGACGTCCTCGGCCAGCATGCGGGCGTAGATCGAGGTCTCGACGTCGTCGGACTTGCGCAGGGCGCCGGTCTCGTCCCGAACGGCGATCTTGAGCTTCAGACCACGCTCGGTACCGCAGTCCTCCTCGCGGATGATGACGTCCTGCGAGACGTCCACCAGACGACGGGTGAGGTAACCCGAGTCGGCGGTACGCAGGGCGGTGTCCGCCAGACCCTTACGGGCACCGTGCGTGGAGATGAAGTACTCCAGAACGGTGAGGCCCTCACGGAACGAGGCCTTGATGGGACGCGGGATGGTCTCGTTCTTCGCGTTCGACACCAGACCACGCATACCGGCGATCTGTCGCATCTGCATCATGTTTCCTCGGGCACCCGAGTCAACCATCATGAAGATGGGGTTCGTCTTGGGGAAGTTCGCGTTCATCGCCTCGGCAACCTCATTGGTCGCCTTGGTCCAGATCGCGATGAGCTCCTGCGTGCGCTCGTCCTTGGTGATCAGACCGCGCTCGTACTGCTTCTGAACCTTCTCGTCCAGTTCCTCGTAGCCCTTGACGATGGCCTTCTTGGCCTCGGGCACGACGACGTCGGAGATGGCCACGGTGACGCCCGAACGGGTCGCCCAGTGGAAGCCCGCCGCCTTCAGGTTGTCGAGCGTCGCCGCCACGATGACCTTGGGGTAGCGCTCGGCCAGGTCGTTGACGATCTCGGAGAGCTGCTTCTTGCCCACCGAGTAGTCGACGAACGGGTAGTCCTCGGGCAGCAGCTCGTTGAAGAGCGCGCGGCCCAGGGAGGTACGCAGACGGAACGTGTCGCCCGGCTGGAACTCCTGCTCGCCCTCTTCGGCGACCGGCGGCACCCAGCCGCGCGGCGGGATGGTGCCCACCGGGAAGCGGATGTCGACGGACGACTGGAGAGCCAGCTCACTGTTGTCGAACGCCATGGTCGCCTCGGCCGTAGAGCCGAACGCGCGGCCCTCGCCCTTGGTGTCACGGAGCTCACCGTCAGTGGTGAGGAAGAACAGACCCAGCACCATGTCCTGGGTCGGCATGGTGACGGGACGACCGTCGGCCGGCTTCAGGATGTTGTTCGAGGACAGCATCAGGATGCGGGCCTCGGCCTGCGCCTCTGCCGACAGCGGCAGGTGCACGGCCATCTGGTCACCGTCGAAGTCCGCGTTGAACGCGGTGCAGACGAGCGGGTGGATCTGGATGGCCTTGCCTTCGACCAGCTGGGGCTCGAAGGCCTGGATGCCGAGGCGGTGCAGCGTGGGCGCACGGTTCAGCAGAACCGGGTGCTCGGCGATGACCTCTTCGAGCACGTCGTAGACGACCGTGCGGCCGCGCTCGACCATGCGCTTCGCCGACTTGATGTTCTGCGCGTGGTTCAGGTCGACCAGGCGCTTCATCACGAACGGCTTGAAGAGCTCCAGCGCCATCGCCTTGGGCAGACCGCACTGGTGCAGCTTCAGCTGCGGACCGACGACGATCACGGAACGCGCGGAGTAGTCCACACGCTTACCGAGAAGGTTCTGACGGAATCGACCCTGCTTGCCCTTCAGCATGTCGCTGAGGGACTTGAGCGGGCGGTTACCGGGACCGGTCACCGGACGGCCACGACGGCCGTTGTCGAACAGCGCGTCGACGGCCTCCTGAAGCATGCGCTTCTCGTTGTTCACGATGATCTCGGGGGCACCGAGGTCGAGGAGACGCTTCAGACGGTTGTTGCGGTTGATCACGCGGCGGTACAGGTCGTTCAGGTCGGAGGTCGCGAAGCGGCCACCGTCCAGCTGCACCATCGGACGCAGGTCCGGCGGGATCACCGGCACGCAGTCCAGAACCATGCCCTTGGGGCTGTTGCTGGTCTGCAGGAACGCGGAGACGACCTTGAGGCGCTTGAGCGCACGGGTCTTCTTCTGGCCCTTGCCGGAACGGATGATCTCGCGGAGGCGCTCGGCCTCTTCCTCGAGGTCGAAGGACTCCAGGCGCTTCTGCAGCGCCGCGGCACCCATCGAACCGTCGAAGTACGTGCCGAAGCGGTCACGCAGCTCGCGGTAGAGCAGCTCGTCGCCCTCGAGGTCCTGGACCTTGAGGTTCTTGAAGCGCGACCAGACCTCGTCCAGACGGTCGATCTCGCGCTGCGCACGGTCGCGCAGCTGCTTCATCTCGCGCTCGGCACCTTCGCGCACCTTGCGGCGTACGTCGGCCTTCGCGCCCTCGGCCTCAAGCTCGGCCAGGTCGGTCTCGAGCTTCTTCGCGCGGCCTTCGAGGTCCGCGTCACGGCGGTTCTCGATCTGCTGGCGCTCGACGGAGACGTGGGCCTCCAGCGACGGGAGGTCGCGGGTGCGGCGCTCGTCGTCCACGAACGTGATCATGTACGCGGCGAAGTAGATGACCTTTTCGAGGTCCTTCGGCGCGAGGTCCAGCAGGTAGCCAAGACGCGACGGGACGCCCTTGAAGTACCAGATGTGGGTGACGGGAGCGGCAAGCTCGATGTGGCCCATGCGCTCACGACGCACCTTGGCGCGCGTGACTTCGACACCACAACGCTCACAGATGATGCCCTTGAAGCGGACACGCTTGTACTTGCCGCAGTAGCACTCCCAGTCCCGGGTCGGACCGAAGATCTTCTCGCAGAAGAGTCCGTCCTTCTCGGGCTTGAGGGTGCGGTAGTTGATGGTCTCCGGCTTCTTGACCTCGCCGTGGGACCAGGTTCGGATGTCGTCCGCGGTGGCAAGGCCGATCCGCAGCTCGTCGAAGAAGTTGACGTCGAGCACTGTGCGTCAATCCCTCTTTCGGGGTCGAGTCTCAATCATGGTCTGAACGGTCCCGGGGATGACGGGGGGCTCTTGAGCGAGCCCCCCGTCAGGCCCGTCAGACCTCTTCGACGCTGCTCGGCTCACGCCGGGACAGGTCGATACCGAGCTCCTCCGCCGCGCGGAAGACGTCCTCGTCGGTGTCGCGCATCTCGATGGACATGCCGTCCGAGGACAGCACCTCCACGTTGAGGCAGAGCGACTGCATTTCCTTGATGAGCACCTTGAAGGACTCGGGAATGCCCGGCTCGGGGATGTTCTCGCCCTTGACGATGGCCTCGTAGACCTTCACGCGGCCGGTGACGTCATCGGACTTGATGGTCAGCAGCTCCTGGAGGGCGTAAGCGGCGCCATAAGCCTCAAGCGCCCACACCTCCATCTCACCGAAGCGCTGGCCACCGAACTGTGCCTTACCACCCAGCGGCTGCTGCGTGATCATCGAGTACGGACCGGTCGAACGCGCGTGGAGCTTGTCGTCGACCAGGTGGTGGAGCTTGAGGATGTACATGTAGCCGATCGAGACCGGCTCCGGGAACGGCTCGCCGGAGCGGCCGTCGTACAGGTGGGCCTTGCCGGTCGGCAGGACCAGGCGGTCACCGTCACGGTTCGGCAGCGTGTGCTCGAACAGGCCGGTGAGCTCGTCCTCGCGGGCGCCGTCGAAGACCGGGGTGGCGACGTTGGTGCCGGGGGCGACCTTGTCGGCGCCGATGGCCTTCAGCCGCTCCGCCCACTCCACGCTGAGGCCGGAGACGTCCCAGCCGCGGCTGGCGAGCCAGCCGAGGTGGATCTCCAGGACCTGTCCCGGGTTCATTCGGGACGGGACACCCAGGGGGTTCAGGATGATGTCGACCGGGGTGCCGTCCTCAAGGAAGGGCATGTCCTCGATCGGGAGGATCTTCGAGATGACGCCCTTGTTGCCGTGACGGCCGGCGAGCTTGTCACCATCGGTGATCTTGCGCTTCTGGGCGACGTAGACGCGGACCAGCTGGTTCACGCCCGGGGGAAGCTCGTCGCCCTCTTCGCGGTCGAAGACGCGGACGCCGATGACCTTGCCGATCTCACCGTGAGGAACCTTGAGCGAGGTGTCGCGCACCTCGCGGGCCTTCTCACCGAAGATCGCGCGGAGCAGGCGCTCTTCCGGGGTCAGCTCGGTCTCGCCCTTGGGCGTGACCTTGCCGACCAGGATGTCGCCCGCGACGACGTCCGCACCGATGCGGATGATGCCGCGCTCGTCGAGGTCCGCGAGGACCTCCTCGGAGACGTTCGGGATGTCCCGGGTGATCTCCTCGGGGCCCAGCTTGGTGTCACGGGCGTCGACCTCGTGCTCCTCGATGTGAATCGAGGAGAGGACGTCGTCCTGTACGAGGCGCTGCGACAGGATGATCGCGTCCTCGTAGTTGTGACCTTCCCAGGGCATGAACGCGACGAGCAGGTTCTTGCCGAGGGCCATTTCGCCCTCTTCGGTCGCAGGACCGTCGGCGAGGACCTGGGACTCCACGATCCGGTCACCCTCGTTGACGATGACCTTCTGGTTGACCGAGGTGCCCTGGTTCGAGCGGGAGAACTTCGCGACGCGGTACGTGGTGTACGTACCGTCGTCGTTCGCGACGGTGATGTAGTCGGCCGAGACCTCCTGGACGACACCGTCCTTCTCCGCACGGATCGAGTCACCGGCGTCGACCGCACAGCGGTACTCCATGCCGGTGCCGACGAGCGGCGCCTCCGCCTTGATGAGCGGAACGGCCTGGCGCATCATGTTCGCGCCCATGAGGGCGCGGTTGGCGTCGTCGTGCTCCAGGAAGGGGATCATCGCGGTCGCGACGGACACCATCTGGCGCGGGGAGACGTCCATGTAGTCGACGTCGTCGCCGGCGATGTAGTCGATCTCGCCACCACGACGGCGAACCAGCACGCGGTTCTCGGTGAAGCGCATCTCGTCGCTCAGGCCGGCGTTGGCCTGGGCGATGACGAAGCGGTCTTCCTCGTCGGCCGTCAGGTAGTCGACGTCGTCCGTGACGACACCCTCGATGACCTTGCGGTACGGGGTCTCGACGAAACCGAACGCGTTGACGCGGCCGTAGGACGCGAGCGAACCGATCAGACCGATGTTCGGGCCTTCAGGGGTTTCGATCGGGCACATGCGGCCGTAGTGCGACGGGTGAACGTCTCGGACCTCGAAGCCGGCCCGCTCACGGGACAGACCACCCGGGCCGAGCGCCGACAGGCGTCGCTTGTGGGTGAGACCCGACAGCGGGTTGTTCTGGTCCATGAACTGCGACAGCTGGCTGGTGCCGAAGAACTCCTTGATGGAGGCGACGACCGGCCGGATGTTGATCAGGGTCTGCGGCGTGATCGCCTCGACGTCCTGCGTGGTCATGCGCTCACGCACGACGCGCTCCATGCGAGCCAGACCCGTACGGACCTGGTTCTGGATGAGCTCGCCGACGTTACGCAGACGACGGTTGCCGAAGTGGTCGATGTCGTCGGTCTCGACGACGATCGGACGGCCCGACTCGCCCACCGTCTCGGTCTCGCCGGCGTGCAGCTTGACCAGGTAACGGATGGTGGCGATGACGTCGTCCGTCGTGAGCACACCGGCGTCAAGAGGCTCGTCCGCACCGAGCTTCTTGTTGACCTTGTAGCGGCCGACCTTCGCGAGGTCGTAGCGCTTCGGGTTGAAGTAGAGGTTCTCGAGCAGCGTCTGCGCGGCCTCACGGGTCGGCGGTTCGCCGGGACGCAGCTTGCGGTAGATGTCGAGCAGCGCGTCGTCCTGACCCTGGGTGTGGTCCTTCTCCAGGGTGGCGCGCATGGACTCGTACTGGCCGAACTCCTCCAGGATCTGCTCGGTGGTCCAACCGAGAGCCTTCAGGAGAACGGTGACGGACTGCTTGCGCTTGCGGTCGATGCGGACACCGACCATGTCGCGCTTGTCGATCTCCATCTCCAGCCAGGCACCCCGGGAAGGGATGATCTTGGCGGAGAAGATGTCCTTGTCGGACGTCTTGTCGATGGAGGAGTCGAAGTAGACACCGGGGGAACGGACGAGCTGCGACACCACGACACGCTCGGTGCCGTTGATGACGAAGGTGCCCTTGTTGGTCATCAGCGGGAAATCGCCCATGAAGACCGTCTGGGACTTGATCTCGCCAGTTTCGTTGTTGGTGAACTCGGCCGTGACGAACAGCGGCGCCGCGAACGTGAAGTCGCGGTCCTTGCACTCGTCGACGGAGTTCTTCGCAGGCTCGAAACGGTGGTCGCGGAAGGTCAGCGACATCGACCCTGAGAAGTCCTCGATCGGCGAGATCTCCTCGAAGATCTCTTCCAGACCGGACTTGGTGGGGACGTCCTGTCCGCTCTCCAAAGCCGACTCGACGCGAGACTTCCAGGCGGCGTTACCGAGCAGCCAGTCAAAGCTCTCGGTCTGCAGCGCCAGGAGGTTCGGAACCTCGAGAGGCTCCTTGATCTTTGCAAAGGAGATGCGCAGCGGGGCAGTGCTGGCACCGTTGTTCGTATTGGTCGAGGCGTTGCGCGAGGCGGCCAAGAGGGGGTCCTTCCGAGGGCTCGGACTCACTACGCGCGTACCGGTCCCACCTCACACAGAAGACGAACTTTCCCCTCTCTGGCCAAAGGACCAGGTCAGGGTGATCAGTCAGATGTGCTCTAGCGTGGGTATGCCCCTGGCGACGGGCAGGGGGCAGCTAACAGGCAGCGCAAAGGGTCAGTGTAGCCACTTGGCTCACTGATGTCCAGGCCAGCTCTTCGGAGTCCTGCAACAGGCCTTCCCTTGTTGTTGAACACTGCGGCCCTCGCACACAGAGCGCGTATCGATACTGCCCTCTTTGTAACCGATCCATGCCTCGGGATCCGGATCGGCCACTCCACGCGGCAACGGGACTGAGAATTGCGCGCCGCGTGCCGTTCGTCAAGGCCCCCTGCTCCGTGCGGATCATCACCGGGCCCTGTCACGGAGCAACGAAGATCACCCTACTCCCCAACCAGGACAGGGCAAGTCAGGCACTGCGGGTACGCCAAAGGGCGACCACCCTTACGGGTGATCGCCCTTGGAAAGGCCCTGAGCGGGCCTCAGAGGTGTTACTTGACCTCGACCGAGGCGCCAGCGGCCTTGAGGGACTCGGCAGCCTTCTCAGCGGCCTCCTTGGCGACCTTCTCGAGGACCGGCTTCGGAGCGCCGTCGACGAGGTCCTTGGCCTCCTTCAGACCCAGCGAGGTCAGCTCACGCACGACCTTGATGACCTGGATCTTCTTCTCGCCGGCGCCGGTGAGGATGACGTCGAACTCGTCCTGCTCCTCGACCTCGGCGGCAACGGCGCCCGGGCCGACCGGGGCGGCGGCGACGGCCGCGGCGGCGGTGACGTCGAACTTCTCCTCGAACGCCTTCACGAACTCGGAGAGCTCGATGAGGGTGAGCTCCTCGAACTGGGCGAGGAGTTCGTCCTGGGTGAGCTTCGCCATGATGGGCGATCCTTCCACTAAATCGGCAGGTGCCGGATGTATATAGAGGCGGGCGTGACGGCCCGCTACGACCCACGCACTAGGCGGCGTGGATCAATGCGCGAGCCGAATTACTCGGCACCGCCCTGCTCGGCGAGCTTGACGCGAAGCGCTTCCGCGGTGCGGACGAACTTCGACGGCAGCGCCTGGAAGAGCGAGGCAGCCTGAGACTGCTTGCCCTTGAACGCGCCGGCCAGCTTGCTGAGCAGAACCTCGCGGGACTCGAGGTCCGCGAGCTTCTTGATCTCATCGGCGGTGAGCGCCTTACCATCAAGGACACCCGCCTTGATGATGAGGTTCGGGTTGTCCTTGGCGAAGTCACGCAGGCTCTTCGCCGACTCCACCGGGTCACCGGTGATGAAGGCGACCGCGGTGGGACCAGCGAAGTGCTCGTCCAGCGCGGTGATCCCGGCCTGGTTGGCCGCAATCTTGGTCAGCGTGTTCTTCACCACGGCGTACTGGGCGTTCGCACCGAGGGAACGACGCAGCGTCTTGAGCTGCGCCACGGTGAGACCCCGGTACTCGGTCAGCACGGCGGCGTTCGAGTCGCGGAACTGGTCCGTGAGCTCGGCTACCGCGGCAGCCTTGTTGGGCGTCGGCATAGTGCGTCGGCCTCCTTCCGGGTGATGAGGACCGCTCAGAAGGGGCTAGACAACGAAAACGCCCCGGCGCAGGCGCTCGGGGCGTAGCTCAACCGGAACGAGTCCGGGAACTTTCCACTGAACACCTGCGCAGGTCGTTCGCAGCTAGCGAATCCTTCGGCCGCCGTCCTCTTGCGAGCACGGCAACGACCAGCGGTCTTTGGCTTCTCCGGAAGCGTACGCGAACATCCCGCCCCGGAGCAAATCGCCCCCTGGAGACCCCCGCGGGCCCCTGGAGGCCGCTGGGAGCCCCGCTGCGGGCCCGCGCCCCCGGAGTGGCCCCGGCGGGCCGCCCGGGAACGGAAACGGGCCCCGCGCCTCCCGTGAGGGAGGTGCGGGGCCCGCTCGGATACTGCCGGTGAGCCCGGGGGCCCGGCCGGATCAGACCGACGCCGGGTCTTCCTCGACGAGGAGGTTCCGGGTGCGGCTCTGGTCCAGGATGATGCCGGGGCCCATCGTGGTGCTCAGGGCGGCCTTCTTGATGTAGCGGCCCTTCGAGGCGGACGGCTTCAGACGAAGGATCTCGTCCAGGGCCGCGCCGTAGTTCTCGACGAGCTGCTCATCGGTGAAGGAGACCTTGCCGATGATGAAGTGCAGGTTCGAGTGCTTGTCGACGCGGAACTCGATCTTGCCACCCTTGATCTCGGTGACAGCCTTGGCGACGTCCATCGTGACGGTGCCGGTCTTCGGGTTCGGCATGAGGCCACGGGGACCGAGCACGCGGCCGAGGCGGCCGACCTTGCCCATGAGGTCCGGGGTGGCGACAACGGCGTCGAACTCGTTGAGGCGGTTGCCCTTCGCGATCTCGTCGATCAGCTCGTCGTTGCCGACGATGTCGGCGCCGGCGGCTTCCGCGGCCGCTGCACGGTCACCGGTCGCGAAGACCAGGACCCGGGCGGTCTTGCCGGTGCCGTGCGGGAGGTTCACGGTGCCGCGGACCATCTGGTCGGCCTTGCGCGGGTCGACACCCAGGCGGAAGGCGACCTCGACGGTGCTGTCGAACTTGGTCGCGGAGGTCTCCTTGGCGAGACGGACGGCCTCGAGCGGGGCGTAGAGCTTCTCCCGGTCGATCTTGGCGTCCGCAGCGCGGAGAGTCTTGCTGCGCTTCACTTCTGCTCCTGTTTGCAGATAGCACCATGCGGCTTCCGCCGCGTGGCTGGTGTGGAGTCGTGGTGCGGGCCAGCGCTGGCCCTACCACTGGGGCGTGCGAGGGGCTGGATCAGCCCTCGACCGTGATGCCCATCGAACGGGCGGTGCCGGCGATGATCTTCTCGGCGGCGGCCAGGTCGTTGGCGTTCAGGTCAGGCATCTTCAGCGTGGCGATCTCGCGGACCTGGGCGCCGGTGAGCTTGGCGACCTTGGTCTTGTGAGGCTCGCCCGAGCCCTTCTCCACACCCGCGTGCTTGAGGATCAGACGCGCGGCCGGGGGGGTCTTCGTCACGAAGGTGAAGGAGCGGTCGTCGTAGACCGTGATCTCCACCGGCACGACCATGCCACGCTGCGACTCGGTCGCGGCGTTGTAGGCCTTGCAGAACTCCATGATGTTGACGCCGTGCTGACCGAGCGCGGGGCCGACCGGCGGCGCCGGGTTGGCCGCACCGGCCTTGATCTGGAGCTTGATGAGCCCCGTGATCTTCTTCTTCTTGGGAGGCATTGCTCTCTCCGGGTCCTGTGAGAGTTTTTCGCCGCCAACCGGTCATCCGGATGGAGGCATACCGCACCACGATAACGGGTATCAGGGCGGGGCTGAAAACCCAGCAGGTCAGACCACCCTTTCCGGGGCGATCTGACCTGGCTGGAAGCGTGTGTCAGAAGATCTGGATCAGTTCTTCTGGATCTGGTCGAAGCTCAGCTCGACCGGGGTCTCGCGGCCGAAGATCTCGACGAGACCCTTGACCTTCTTCGAGTCCGGGTTGATCTCGTTGATGGTCGCCTGGAGCGTGGCGAACGGGCCGTCGGTGACGGTGACCGAGTCGCCGACCTCGAAGTCCAGGACCTCGATGGTGCGCTTGACGGCGGGCGCGGGCAGACCGGCCTCTTCCGCGGCCAGCTTGGCGGCCTTCTCCTGCGCCTCGGGGGCGAGCATCTTGACGATCTCGTCGAGGGTCAACGGGTACGGGTCGTAGGCGTTGCCCACGAAGCCGGTGACGCCCGGGGTGTTGCGGACGACGCCCCAGGACTCGTTCGTCAGATCCATGCGGACGAGAACGTAACCGGGCAGCTTGTTCTGCCGGACGTTCTTGCGCTCGCCGTTCTTGATCTGGACGATCTCTTCCTCGGGCACTTCGGCCGAGTAGATGAAGTCCTCGACGTTCAGCGAGACGGCGCGCTGCTCCAGGTTCGCCTTCACGCGCTTCTCGTAGCCCGCGTAGGTGTGGATCACGTACCACTCGCCGGGCAGGCTGCGGAGTTCGTCGCGCAGGGCCTGGATCGGGTCGACCGGCTCCGCGGGCTCTTCGTCCTCGGCGGTGGCCTCGGCGTCGGCCTCGTCCGCCTCTTCGGCGTCGTCGGCCTCGTCCTCGGCGTCGCCGTCCTCGGCGTCGTCGTCAGCCGGGGTGTCCTCGTCGGCCGCGTCGGCGGCGAGGTCCTCGTCGGTGTCGTCAGCCTCGTCGGACGCCTCGTCCTCGTCGACGACGTGCACGGCGGCCTCCTCGGCCGCGACACCCGCCTCGGCGTCGGCGATCTCGACCTCGTCCGGGTCAGCAGCGTCCGCCGCCTCGACGATGTCGAGCGCGTCCTCGACGGACTCGACGGAGTCGGGGCTCGCGTTCAGGTTCGGGTCAGACACGGTGGCTGCTTCTTCCTGGATACAAAATGGGGTGGAACATGCGAAAACGGGCGGCACCCATCAAGGTGCCGCCCCCCGCGGGGATCAGCCGAAGACGAACTTGATGGCCGCGTTGAAGCCATAGTCAATCACGGTAACAAGACCGATCATGATGACGACGAACACGATCACCACAGTGGTGTACGTCGTCAGCTGGTTGCGAGTCGGCCAGACGACCTTGCGGAGCTCCGCGACGATCTGCCGGTAGAAGAGCGCGAGACGGCCCAGGGGGCCCTTCTTTCCGCGCTTGCCGCCCTTTCGGGCCTTCTTCTCGCGGGTCTCGTCCTCGGCGTCAGGCATGTCGATGGAGCCCACGGCGTCCGTCACGTCTCTCACCTGAATCCGGGTCATGGCCGTGCCGCGCCCCGGTTGAGCCGCACGGCGGTGCATAGATGTACGTACCTGCGCACACTTCCGGCGAAGGAGTGTGGAGCAGGGCCGGAGGGACTCGAACCCCCAACCGCTGGTTTTGGAGACCAGTGCTCTACCAATTGAGCTACGACCCTTTGCTTTCCCCAACCTACCGCATCCGAGCGAGTGCACGGAGTGCACGCGTTTGAAGCGGTTGGTGAGGTCCAACGACAGGTGAGCATACGTGGTCCCGGCCCCGACGTCGAACAGAGACGGGCCGGACCTGCTCCGTCCGGTAAGTGAAACGGTGTGCGGCGGCACTTCGCGGTCTGGGACGATTGGCCGCATGAGCTCTGCAACGCCTTCTTCCGAGCGCCGGGTCTCCGCCCGTATCGGCGCCATTTCCGAGTCCGCCACCCTCGCCGTCGACGCCAAGGCCAAGGCCCTCAAGGCCGCGGGCCGTCCGGTGATCGGCTTCGGCGCCGGTGAGCCCGACTTCCCGACCCCCGACTACATCGTCGAGGCCGCGGTCGAGGCCTGCCGCAACCCGAAGTACCACCGCTACACCCCGGCGGGTGGCCTGCCGGAGCTGAAGAAGGCCATCGCGGAGAAGACGCTGCGCGACTCGGGCTACGCCGTCGACCCGGCCCAGATCCTCGTCACCAACGGTGGCAAGCAGGCCATCTACGAGGCCTTCGCCGCGATCCTCGACCCGGGCGACGAGGTCATCGTCCCGGCCCCTTACTGGACCACCTACCCCGAGTCGATCCGTCTCGCGGGCGGTGTGCCGGTCGACGTCGTGGCCGACGAGACCACTGGTTACCGGGTCACCGTCGAGCAGCTGGAAGCGGCGCGCACCGAGCGCACGAAGGTCGTCCTCTTCGTTTCCCCGTCGAACCCGACCGGCGCCGTCTACTCGGAGGAGGACTCCCGCGCCATCGGCGAGTGGGCAGCCGAGCACGGCCTGTGGGTGCTGACCGACGAGATCTACGAGCACCTGGTCTACGGGGACGCGAAGTTCACCTCGCTGCCCGTGCTGGTGCCCGCGCTCGCCGACAAGTGCATCGTCGTCAACGGCGTGGCCAAGACGTACGCCATGACCGGCTGGCGCGTCGGGTGGATCGTGGGCCCGAAGGACGTCGTCAAGGCCGCGACGAACCTCCAGTCGCACGCCACCTCGAACGTCTCCAACGTGGCGCAGGTCGCCGCGCTGGCCGCGGTGTCCGGGAACCTGGACGCGGTCGCGGAGATGCGCAAGGCCTTCGACCGCCGCCGCCAGACCATGGTCAAGATGCTCAACGAGATCGAGGGCGTCTTCTGCCCGACCCCCGAGGGCGCGTTCTACGCGTACCCCTCGGTGAAGGAGCTGCTGGGCAAGGAGATCCGCGGGCAGCGACCGCAGAGCTCGGTCGAGCTGGCGGCCCTGATCCTGGACGAGGTCGAGGTCGCGGTCGTCCCGGGCGAGGCCTTCGGCACCCCCGGCTACCTGCGCCTTTCGTACGCGCTCGGTGACGAGGACCTGGTGGAGGGCGTGTCCCGGATCCAGAAGCTCCTGGCCGAGGCCAAGGCCTAGCCGTAGGGCGGGCGGCACGGCGGAGTAGAGGGGGGCCCGGGTTCCGTCCCGGGCCCCCTTCCCGTTGGCTGGATTGCCAGGGCGCCCGGCGGGTGGGGACCGCGTCCGGGCGGAGCCGGTTCCGGGACGGGACGGGGCGGGGCGGGTGGGGCGGGTGGGGGAACCGCCGCGCGGGGACCTGGACCCCGGTGGAACTGCGTTCGGGAACGGTCCCGATCGGGAAACGGACTGCCGCGCGGGCGATTCGTACGGCAGGATCACCGGATGGAGCACGTACGCGATCTCACGCTTCTGCCGAAAGCCCACCTCCACCTGCACTTCACGGGTTCGATGCGCCCGTCGACCCTGCTGGAGCTGGCCGACAAGTACGGCGTGCGGCTGCCCGACGCGCTGACCGGCGGAGAGCCACCCAAACTGCGGGCCACCGATGAGCGCGGCTGGTTCCGTTTCCAGCGGCTCTACGACGCCGCCCGCTCCTGCCTGCGCGAGCCCGACGACATCCGGCGCCTGGTCCGCGAGGCCGCGGAGGAGGACGTACGGGACGGCAGCGGCTGGCTGGAGATCCAGGTGGATCCGACCTCCTACGCCCCCCTGCTCGGCGGCATGATCCCGGCCGTGGAGATCATCCTGGACGCCGTGGACGCCGCCTCCCGCGAGACGGGCCTGGGCATGCGCGTGGTCATCGCCGCGAACCGGATGAAGCACCCCCTCGACGCCCGGACCCTGGCGCGGCTCGCCGTCCGCTACGCCGACCGCGGCATCGTCGGCTTCGGGCTCTCGAACGACGAGCGCCGCGGCATGGCCCGCGACTTCGACCGGGCCTTCGCGATCGCCCGCGAGGGCGGTCTGCTGGCGGCCCCGCACGGCGGTGAGCTGAGCGGGCCCTCCTCCGTCCGGGACTGCCTGGACGATCTGCGCGCCGCCCGCATCGGGCACGGCGTCCGGGCCGCCGAGGACCCGCGGCTGCTGCAGCGGCTGGCCGACCGCCAGATCACCTGCGAGGTCTGTCCGGCGTCCAATGTGGCCCTGGGGGTCTATGAGCGCCACGAGGACGTTCCGCTGCGGACCCTGTTCGAGGCGGGCGTGCCGATGGCGCTGGGCGCCGACGACCCGCTGCTGTTCGGGTCCCGGCTGGCGGCGCAGTACGAGATCGCCCGCCGCCACCACGCCTTCACGGACGCGGAGCTGGCCGAGCTGGCCCGGCAGTCGGTGCGCGGTTCGGCCGCGCCCGAGGACGTACAGGCCAAGCTGCTGGCGGGGATCGACCACTGGCTGACCAGCTGAGTCTCAGCGGGTGAGACGGAGGTCGCCTTCCCAGCAGTCGGCCCGCACCCGGTCGCCGTCGGCGAAGCCGATCTCCAGCTGGGTGCGGCCGGTCCGCGGGGCCGCGTACTCGCTCACCGTCGCCACGGTGTCACCGAGGTGGCGCAGGAAGGGGTGGTCGCCGAGGTCCTCGCCGACCTCGATCCGGCCCCACTCGTCCATGTCGCAGGGCGCGTGCGGGTCGGCCGACTCGACGATCAGGCACCGGTCGGAGCCGGTGGTGATCCTGGTGGAGTCGCCCTCGTCGTCGATGAGCCAGACGTCGAGGGGGGCTTCGGAGCGTTCGCCCTCGTAGACGTGCCAGGACGCGACGATGCTGGCGATCGTGCGTCCCACCAGTCTGGTGGGGTCCGTACCGGCCCCGTGCCGGGGACAGATCATGGGCGGCCGGGACTCCTCAGATGCTGACGCCGACCGTCACCGGTTCGTTGACCAGGGTGACGCCGAAGGCCGCGTGGACGCCCGCGACGACCTCGCGGGCCAGGGTGAGGAGGTCCTCGGTGGTGGCCTCGCCGCGGTTGGTGAGGGCCAGGGTGTGCTTGGTGGAGATCCGGGCGGGGCCGGAGCCGTACCCCTTGGTGAAGCCCGCCTTGTCGATCAGCCAGGCCGCGCTGGTCTTCGTACGGCCGTCGGCCGCCGGGTAGGCGGGCGGGGCGGTGTCGGGGCCGAGGCGGTCGTGGACGCGGGCCAGGAAAGCGGCGTAGGCCTCGTCGCTCAGGACCGGGTTGGTGAAGAAGGAACCGGCGGACCAGGTGTCGTGGTCGGCGGGGTCGAGCACCATGCCCTTGCAGGCGCGCAGCCGCAGGACGGTCTCGCGGGCGGTGGCGGCGGGGACCCGGTCGCCCGCCTCGACGCCGAGGGCGCGGGCGGTCTCGGGGTACTTGATCGGCGCGGAGAGGCCGCCCGCGGCTTCCAGGGCGAAGCGGACGCGCAGGACGACGTAGCGCTCCGGGTGCTCCTTGAAGGTGCTGTGGCGGTACGAGAACGCGCATTCGGCGTTGGTGAGGGTGATCGTTTCGCCGAGCGTACGGTCGTAGGCGACGACCTCGGTGATGGTGCTGGACACCTCCTGGCCGTACGCCCCGACGTTCTGCACGGGGGTCGCTCCGGCGGAGCCGGGGATCCCGGCGAGGCATTCGATCCCGGCGAGGCCCGCTTCGACGGTGCGGGCGACGGCCTCGCTCCAGTTCTCGCCCGCGGCGAGTTCCAGGGTGGCGCCGTCGAGGACGAAGCCGGTGGTCGCGATGCGCAGGGCGGTGCCGTCGAAGCCCTGGTCGCCGATGACCAGGTTGCTGCCGCCGCCGATGATCAGGAGCGGGGTGCCGCTCTCGTCGGCCGCGCGCACGGCGGCGGTGACCTCGGCGTCGGTGGTCGCGGTGACCAGCCGGGTGGCCGGGCCGCCGAGGCGGAAGGTGGTCAGCGGGGCGAGGGGGGCATCGTGGAGTTCCTGCACGTGGACAAGAGTACGGTCCGTGGCCCCCGCTTCCCGGCGGGGCCACGGACCGTAGGGGGCCGTCAGTGTGCGGCGACCTTGACCCGGGCCTCGGCCGGGGCCGTCGCGGAGCCGCTGACCGGGCCCGCGGCCTGGGCGCGCTGCGCGGCGCGGCCGGGCAGGAGCAGGGCCAGCAGGGCGGCCAGGGCGACGGCGCCCGCGCCGATCCACAGGGCGGGGACGGTTCCGTCGGTGAAGGACTGCGGGGTCTCGTAGCCGCCCTGGGCGGAGAAGACCGAGGCGAGGACGGCGACACCGAGGGCGCCGCCCAGCTCGCGCAGGGCGTTGTTGGCGCCGGAGGCCTTGCCCTGGTCGGCGGGGGTGACGGTGGACATCAGGACGTTCGCGGCGGGGGCGAAGTACAGGGCCATGCCGATGCCGCTGAGGATCAGGGCCGGGAGCTGGGCGGTGTACGAGACGTCGGCGCTGAGCACCATCGCGAACCAGCCGAGGCCGATCGCCTGGAAGGCGAGTCCGGCGGCGACGACGGGGCGGCCGCCGATGCGGTCGGAGAGGATTCCGGCGATCGGGGCGACGATCATCGGCATGCCGGTCCAGGGCAGCATGCGCAGGCCCGCTTCGGTGGGCGAGTAACCCGTGACGCCCTGGAGGAACTGGCTGAGCAGGAAGATCGAGCCGAACATGCCGAGGAACATCAGCAGGCTGGCGAAGTTGATCCCGAGGAAGCCGCGGTTGCGGAAGAGCCGCATGGGGAGCATCGGGTTCGCGCTGTTGATGCCGTGGTAGACGAACCCGCCGACGAGGGCGCCGCCGAGGATCAGGCCGGTCAGGACCGGGGCGCTGGTCCAGCCGTGTGCGTTGGCGTTGACCAGGGCGTAGACGATCCCGAAGAGTCCGCCGCTGATGAGGAGGGTGCCGGGGATGTCCAGGCGGGAGTTGGGGGCGGTGGACTCGACCAGGCGCAGGCGGGCGAGCGGGATCAGGGCGAGGCCGATCGGCACGTTCAGCCAGAAGATCCACTGCCAGGAGATGTGCTCGGTGAGGCTGCCGCCGATGAGCGGGCCGCTGGCGACGGCGAGGCCGGTGACGGCGCCGTAGATCCCGAGGGCCATACCGCGGCGGGCGGCCGGGACGGCGGCGGTCAGCAGGGTGAGGGTGAGCGGCATCATGATCGCGGCGCCGACGCCCTGGACGGCGCGGGCGGCGATGAGGGCGTCGATCCCGGGCGAGAGGGCGGCCGCGGCGGAGGCGCCGGTGAAGATCGTGAGCCCGGTGATGAAGAGCCTGCGGCGGCCGAAGCGGTCGCCGAGGGCGGAGCCGAACATGAGGAGGACGGCGAACGTGAGGGTATAGGCGTTCACCGTCCATTCGAGGTCTTCGAGCGCGCCGCCGAGATCCTCGCGGAGGGCGGGGAGGGCGGTGGTGACGACGAGGTTGTCGAGGGCGGCCATGAAGCTGGCGACACCGGTGAGGACGAGGGCCCAGACGGCGGGGCCGCGGAGTCGGGTGTCGGGTGCGGGTACGGGTGTGGTGCTCACGGTTCCCCCAGTGGAAAGTGAAAGGTTAGTGATGCATTACTAACTTCCGTGCCCACAAGAACGCGCGTGCACGAGGTAAGGAGATGGAGAGGTGAAGAGATAGGGCGGTGCCGCGACGGCGCGGTGCCTCGGGCGGACGACGGCTCACGGGCCCGCGGCCCCGGGCGGTCGGGAACCGGCGCCCGGCCGGCGTCCTACTTCTGGAGCCGGGGGCGGACGGCCGGATAGCACGCGTCCCAGATCCGGTGGCCGGGCGGGAAGCCCATCGCCGAGAGGGTGTTGATCAGCATCCCGTACGCCATGAAGAGCGTGACCTCGGCCGGGTCGTTGTCCAGGGGCTCCTGAACCGCGTCCCACAGCTCCAGCCACCCGGCCCGGACCGACTCCCCGAACTCGCTCTCCCCCGCCGCCTCGGCGGCGGCGACCGTGACGTAGATCTGCAGCTGCATCTGGAGCTTGTCCGGCTGCTCCGTGATGAGCCGCATGTACGCCGCGCCCATGGCCTCCAGGGCTTCGTCGCCGTGCAGCCCCTTGGCGGACTCGGTGAAGACGGAGCGCATGTCCTGCACGCAGCGGCCGGCGGCGGCCAGGAAGATGGCCTGCTTGTTGGGGAAGAGCCGGAAGAGGTAGGGCTGGGAGACGCCGACGCGCTTGGCGATGGCCTCGGTGGAGGTCCCGTAGTACCCGCCCCGGGCGAACTCGCTCATCGCCGCATTGATGACGCTCTCGCGCCGCTCGTCCGCGCTCATCCTGACCATGCCCCAAAGTTAGTGGCCACTCACTAACTAAGTCAACCCCTGCGGGGCGGCGGCGGGGGCGGAGGCGTGGCGGCTCTTCGGGGGCGGAGGCGGGGGCGGAGGCGGCCCCTGCGGAGCAGGGAGCCCAGGCCGGGGCAGCACACCAGCCCCCGGCTCCCGGCCCCCGGCCGCCCGCGCGCGTCAGGACAGCTGGACTACCGCCCGGGACATGCCCAGGACCTTCAGGCCCGCGCTCGTGGCCGTCAGGTCCACCCGGACCCGGTTCTCGTCGAGCTTCGCCGCGACCTTCGCCGTGACCTCGATCACCGCGCCCCGGTCGTCGTTCGGCACCACGACCGGCTTGATGAAGCGGACCCCGTACTCCAGCACCGCGCCCGGGTCGCCCGTCCAGTCCGTGACCACGCGGATCGCCTCGGCCATGGTGAACATGCCGTGCGCGATCACGTCCGGCAGTCCGACCTCACGGGCGAACTTCTCGTTCCAGTGGATCGGGTTGAAGTCACCCGAGGCACCGGCGTACCGGACCAGCGTGGACCGCAGCACCGGGAAGCTCCCGGCGGGCAGCTCGGTGCCGACCTCGACGTCCGCGTAGTTGATCTGTGCAGCCATCTCAGGCCCCTTCGGTGGCGGCGGGCTCCGGCGCGCGGGACACGAGCTTGGTCCACGCGGTCACCACGTGCTCACCGGTCTCGTCGTGGACCTCGCCGCGGATGTCGATGATGTCGTTGCCCGCGAGGGACTTCACGGCCTCGATGGTGGACGTCACCGCGAGCCGGTCACCGGCCCGCACCGGCCGCGTGTAGGCGAACTTCTGGTCCCCGTGCACCACGCGGCTGTAGTCCAGACCCAGCTGCGGGTCCTGGATGACCTGACCCGCCGCCTGGAATGTGATGGCAAACACGAACGTCGGAGGCGCGATCACGTCCAGGTGGCCCAGCGCCTTGGCGGCTTCGGGGTCGGTGTAGGCGGGGTTGGCGTCGCCCACCGCCTCCGCGAACTCGCGGATCTTCTCCCGGCCGACCTCGTACGGATCGGTGGGCGGATAGGTCCGCCCCACGAAGGACTGGTCGAGCGCCATGGCTCACTACCTCCTGTGGTGTAAATGACACGTAGAAACGACACAAGGCCGCCCCCCTTGCAGGGGACGACCTTATGACGGAGCCTGTATTCGAGTTACCGCTGGGGTCAGCGGGTCTCGCGGTGCGCGGTGTGCGAGTTGCAGCGCGGGCAGTGCTTCTTCATCTCAAGACGATCCGGGTCGTTACGCCGGTTCTTCTTGGTGATGTAGTTCCGCTCCTTGCACTCCACGCAGGCCAGCGTGATCTTCGGGCGGACGTCGGTGGCAGCCACGTGAGTGCTCCTTGACGGAAATGTGGACGGATGAACGCAAACAAGAGTAGCCGACCGGGAGACCGACCCCGCAATCGGCTACTGTGTGTAGCGGCGACCGGACTTGAACCGGTGACACAGCGATTATGAGCCGCTTGCTCTACCGACTGAGCTACGCCGCTTTGATGTGATTGCTCCCCCACCTTAAAGCAGGCGGGGGGTCTCTCTCACCAGAGCCCCAATGCGGAATCGAACCGCAGACCTTCTCCTTACCATGGAGACGCTCTACCGACTGAGCTATTGGGGCGAGCGATGAAGACATTACACGGTTGCCCACCGATCGCCCAAATCCTTTGCGGCGCCTGGTTTCCGGCCCACTTCACCACCCCCTCCGGACGACATCCGCACGCCCCCGCGCACCGGCACCACACCGGTACGACTATTGCCCTCTTCCGCGAAGCGGAGTGCGCCGCGCCCTAGGCTCTGAGCACGCTGCGTGATCTTGGGCCGCGGGCCGCGGCCACGGGCTCAGGAACCGCTTGAGCCCCAGCAGGAGCGCGATGTCCGACAGCCAGCCGCCGCAGCCGTCCCCCTCCCCGCGCGGCGGCCGCGGCGGGGACGGCGGCCACGGCCCCGCTCCCGCCACGGCGGACACGGCGACGCTGCTGCTCACCGGTGCCCGGCTGACCGACGGCCGCACGGTCGACGTACGGCTCGGCGGCGGCCGGATCCAAGCCGTCGGGACCCCCGGGAGCCTGCCCGCCCCCACCCCCGGCCGGGTCGATCTGACCGGCTTCCTGCTGCTCCCGGCCCCCGCCGAACCGCACGCCCACGGGGACACCGCGCTGACCGCCGACGGCGAAGGACCCGTGTCCCACACGGCCGACGAGGTCCAGCGCCGTTCCACCGAGGCCGCCCTGCTGCAACTCGGGCACGGCGCCACCGCCATCCGCTCGCACGTCCGCATCGCCGATGTGCACGGCCTCGGCCCGATGGAGGCCGTGCTCCAGGCCCGCCGGTCCCTGCGCGGGCTCGCCGACCTCACGGCCGTCGCCGTACCCCGGCTGCTGACCGGTGTCGCGGGCGCCGACGGGCTCGCGATGCTGCGCGACGCGGTCAAGATGGGCGCGGCCGTCGTCGGCGGCTGCCCGGACCTCGACCCCGACCCGGCGGGCTTCGTCGAGGCCGTCCTGGAGATCGCCGCCGAGCACGGCTGCCCCGTGGACCTGCACACGGACGGTGACGATCCGGGCCGTCTCGCCCGCCTCGCGTCGATGGCCGGGGGCCTGCGCCCCGGGGTGACGATCGGGCCCTGCGGCGGTCTCTCGCGGCTCCCGCTGGACGTGGCCTCCCGGGCCGCCGACCAGCTCGGCGCGGCGGGCGTACGGGTCACCTGCCTGCCCCAGGGCGACTGCGCGGCCCTGGAGCGGCGCGGGCTGCGCACGGCGCCCGTACGGCTGCTGCGGGCCGCCGGGGTGCGGGTCGCGGCGGGGAGCGGGGCGCTGCGGGACGCCGGGAACCCGGTGGGGCGCGGGGACCCGCTGGAGGCCGCGTACCTGCTGGCCTCGCAGGGCGGGCTGCGTGCGGCCGAGGCGTACGACGCGGTGAGTACGGCGGCCCGGGAGGCGATGGGGCTGCCCGAGGTGCGGGTGGAGGCCGGGTTCCCGGCGGAGCTGCTCGCCGTGCGCGGGGAGCGGCTCGCGGGGGTGCTGTCCCTGGCGTACAGCCGGATCGTGATCCACCGCGGGCGGGTGGTCGCCCGGACGAGTGCCGTACGCGAGTACTGCGACTCCGCGGTCGCGGTCGCCCTGGACCTGCCCCGACAGGGCCGGATGGAGCCCGGTCCCTGAGCGTCGGCGGCGCCTTCGGACGCGTGGGCGCCCGTGGCGACGTACGGTCGAGGCATGCGCATTGTCATCGCGGGTGGACACGGTCAGATCGCGCTGCGGCTGGAGCGCCTGCTCGCCGCGCGCGGGTACGAGGTCGCGGGGATCATCCGCGACCCGGCGCAGGGCGACGATCTACGGGCGGCCGGCGCGGAACCGGTGCTCTGCGACCTGGAGTCGGCGACCGTCGAGCACGTGGCGGGCATCCTGCAGGGCGCCCAGGTCGCGGTGTTCGCGGCCGGGGCGGGTCCGGGCAGTACGGTCGACCGCAAGGACACCGTGGACCGGGCGGCGGCGGTGCTGTTCTCCGACGCGGCCGAACGGGCGCGCGTACCGAGGTTCCTGATGGTGTCTTCGATGGGCGCGGACGCGGACCATCCGGGCGACGGCGTCTTCGACTTCTACCTGCGGGCGAAGGGCGAGGCGGACGCCCACGTACGGACCCGGCTGGGCCTGGAGTGGACGATCCTGCGCCCCGGCGCCCTCATCGACGACGCGGGGACGGGCCTGGTCCGGCTGGAGGCCAGTACGGGCCGCGGGCCGGTCCCCCGCGACGACGTGGCGGCCGTGCTGGCGGAGCTGGTCGAGACCCCGGCGACGGCGGGTCTGACCCTGGAGCTGGTGGCGGGCGCGACCCCGGTCGCGGTGGCGGTCAAGGACGTGGCGGGCAACTGAGGACGGCGACCCGCTGACGGGAACCTCGGACGGGACCTGCGGACGGGAACGTCGGACGGACCGGTACGGATCCGGCCGTCCGCCAGCCGTCCGCCGGCCGTCGGCCCGTCAGTAGTCGGCGCTGACCTCGGCGTCGGAGCGCAGGACCGAGTCCTGCGCGAACTCCTTCCGGTACGCCCGGCGGATCTCCTCGATGCGTACGCCGCGCTCGTCGGCGCCCTTGTCGGGGTAGAGCAGGACCACCTCGTAGCTGGTCTCGTGGACGATCCGTCCGCTCGGTTCGCGCCACTGTCCGTGCCCCGGCTGCACGGTCAGCCCCTCGGGGAAGGCGGGGGTGATCTTCCGGTCGATGAACCGGTCGAACTCCCGCTCCCCGACCGGGGGCGCACCACCGGGGCGCTCGGTGCCGAAGTAGAGCCGGGTCTCGCGGTAGGGCACGCCGGTGTGCCCGTGCAGGGCGGCGCCGACCAGCGCGGGGATCCCGGCGCCGAGGAGTGCGATCAGCACCCCGCCGCCGACCTTGCCACGGGTGTCAGTAGTCCAAGTCACGCGGGTTGAACGACCGGCGGCGCCCGACGATGCGGTCGCTACGCCCTCTGCGCGGCAGCGGTGTGGCGGCGTACGGCTGCGGGGTGTGCGACGCGGGAGGCGGTCTGCGGGCGTCGGCACAACGAGAAGACCCCCGCAGCTGCGTTTCCGCAATTACGGGGGTCTCACGTCGCGTGGCGGCGCCAGGATTCGAACCTGGGTAGGCTAAGCCGACGGATTTACAGTCCGTTCCCATTGGCCACTCGGGCACACCGCCATGGGAGGCTGCCGTTGATTTCCGCCTCGCGGCGGTGCTCTCTGGCAACGACGTAAACGATACCCGATGGACAGGGGTGCTTCGCCACCGGATTGATCTGCGCCGTCGGCGGGTGTGGTGGCTAGGCTTGACGGCGCGGCCGGGGTCTGTCCGGCGCGTGCCCCTGTGGGCCAGCACAGCCGACTTCAAGGAGCCACAGCACATGGCCGACTCCAGTTTCGACATCGTCTCGAAGGTCGAGCGGCAGGAGGTCGACAACGCCCTCAACCAGGCCGCCAAGGAACTCTCGCAGCGCTACGACTTCAAGGGCACCGGCGCCACGATCGCCTGGTCCGGCGAGAAGATCATCATGGAGGCGAACTCCGAGGAGCGCGTCAAGGCGATCCTCGACGTGTTCGAGACCAAGCTGATCAAGCGCGGCATCTCGCTGAAGGCGCTGGACGCCGGTGAGCCGCAGCTGTCCGGCAAGGAGTACAAGATCTTCGCCACGATCGAAGAGGGCATCTCCCAGGAGAACGCCAAGAAGGTCGCGAAGATCATCCGCGACGAGGGCCCCAAGGCCGTCAAGGCCCAGGTCCAGGGCGAGGAACTGCGCGTCACCTCGAAGAGCCGCGACGACCTCCAGGAAGTCCAGACCCTCCTCAAGGGCAAGGACCTGGACTTCGCGATCCAGTTCGTGAACTACCGCTGACCCCAATGGTCGCGGCCACCGAGGGCGCAACGGGACGACTCCCGTTGCGCCCTCGGCCGTTCCCGGCCGGAGCGGGGTCCGGTCCGGGCAGGTGTTCGGGGGTTCGCGCCTGGGGGTGGCGCTCGGCGGGGGTGTGCGCCGCGTGCGTGCGGCGCGTGGACCCGGGGCGGCCTCGGTGGGGACTGGGAGCCGCGGGGTGCGCCCCAGCACGCTGGGGGCATCCATCACCGCGTGGGCAGGGGGTCTCGGATGCCAGGGGACGGCACTTTCCGTGCGGACTTGGGAGCGTCCGTCGTGGTCGCGCTGGTGGCGTTGCCGCTCTGTGCGGGGGTGGCGGTCGCCTCGGGGGTGCCCGCCGAGCTGGGGATCGTCACCGGGGTGGTGGGCGGGCTCGTCACCGGCTGGTTCCGCGGGAGTTCGCTCCAGGTCAGCGGTCCGGCGGCGGGGCTCACCGTGCTGGTCTACGAGGCGGTGCGGGCGTACGGCGTGGCCGCGCTCGGGGTGCTGGTCCTGGCGGCCGGGCTGCTCCAACTCTGCATGGGCGCGCTGCGCCTGGGCCGGTGGTTCCGGGCGGTCTCGGTGGCCGTGGTGCAGGGGATGCTGGCCGGGATCGGGCTCGTACTGATCACCGGGCAGCTCTATGCCGCGGCCGGGGTGGAGGCGCCCGGACCGACCCTGGAGAAGTTCGGGGGGCTGGTGCGGCTGGCGGCGCAGGCGGACTGGGCGGCCGTCGCGCTGGGGGCCGCGACCGTGCTGGTGACGGCGGGCTGGCGGCGAATGCCGGACGCCGTCCGGGTGGTGCCGGGAGCGCTCGTCGCGGTCGTGGCGGCCACCGGGGCCGCGGCGCTGCTGCGGCTGCCGGTGGCACGGATCGAGGTGCGGGGGGTGCTGGACGCCGTAGCGGCGCCGGGCTGGGGCGAGTTCGCCGTACTGGGCTCCGCGGGGGCGGTGGGGACCGTGATCGCCTTCGCGCTCATCGCCTCCGCCGAGACCCTCTTCAGCGCCGCCGCCGTGGACCGCATGCACGACGGCCCGCGCACCGACTACGACCGCGAGCTGATCGCCCAGGGCGCCGGGAACGCGGTGTGCGGGCTGCTCGGCGCGCTCCCGATGACCGCCGTGATCGTGCGCAGCGCGGCCAATGTGGAGGCGGGGGCCCGGACCCGGGCGGCCCGGGTGCTGCACGGGGTCTGGCTGCTGCTGTTCGCCGTGCTGCTGCCGCACGCGCTGGCCGTCGTACCGCTGGCCGCGCTGGCGGGCGTACTCCTGCACGCGGGCTGGAAGCTGCTTCCGGTGCGCGGGGTGGCGGCGCTGTGGCGCTCACACCCCGGGGAGGCGGTGGTGCTGGTGGCGACGGCGGGGGCGGTCGTGGCCACCAACCTCTTCGAGGGGGTGCTGGTGGGGCTGGCGCTCGCGGTGGCCAAGGCGGCGTGGGAGACCTCCAGCATGCAGGTGGAGGAGGTCTGGGAGGGCGAGGTGCTGTGCGTGCGGGTGGCGGGGAACGCGAGCTTCCTGCGGCTGCCCCGGCTGCTCGACGTACTGGACGCGCTGCCCGGGGACCAGCCCGTACGGGTCGACTTGACCGGGGTGCGTCACCTCGACCACGCCTGCATGGCGGCGCTCGACGGGTGGCAGGCGCAGCGGGCCGCCGCCACCGCCGCCGCCGGTTCAGGCCACGGTCACGGGAGCGTCACCGGGACGGGTTAGGGTCCCGCGCGTGACGAACGACGCGGGTGCGGATGCGGGATCAGGTGCGGGTGCGGGTGCGGGTGCGGATGAGGGTGGCGCGGCGGGTGGGCGGCTGGAGCGCCGGCTGGGGGTGACCGACGCGGTCGTCGTCGGGCTGGGGGCGATGGTCGGGGCCGGGATCTTCGCCGCGCTCGCGCCCGCGGCCCGGGCGGCGGGCGGGGCGCTGCTCGGCGCGCTCGGCGTGGCCGCGGTGGTGGCGTACTGCAACGCGCGCTCCTCGGCCCGGCTGGCCGCCCGGTACCCCTCGTCCGGGGGGACGTACGTGTACGGGCGCGAACGGCTCGGACCGTTCTGGGGGTACCTGGCGGGCTGGGGGTTCGTGATCGGCAAGACCGCCTCGTGCGCGGCGATGGCGCTGACCGTGGGCGCCTACCTGTGGCCGGGGCGGGAACACGTGGTGGCCGTCGCGGCGGTGGTGGCGGTGACGGCCGCGGGGTACGGGGGCGTGCGGAAGTCGGCCCGGATCGCCCGGGTGATCGTGGCGGCGGTACTGGCGGTGCTCGCCGGGGTCGTGGCGCTGTGCCTGACCTCCGGCGCGGCCGGCTCGCCGTGGGGCGGCGGGGCGTGGGGGGTCCGGGGGCTGCTGGAAGGGGCCGGGCTGCTCTTCTTCGCGTTCGCGGGGTACGCGCGGATCACCACCCTGGGCGAGGAGGTGCGGGATCCGGAGCGGACCATCCCGCGTGCGGTGCCGGTGGCGCTGGGGATCGCGCTGAGCGTCTACGCGGCGGTGACGGTGGCCGTGCTATCCGTTCTGGGGACGGACGGCCTGGCGGCGTCGGCGGCCCCGCTGTCCGACGCGGTGCGGGCGGCGGGCTGGGGCGGGCTGGCCCCGGTGGTGCGGGCGGGTGCGGTACTGGCGGCCGTGGGGGCACTGCTGGCGCTGGTGCTGGGGGTGTCGCGGACCGTCCTGGCGATGGCCAGGGACGGGCATCTGCCGCGCGCGCTGGCGGCCGTACATCCGCGCCACCGGGTGCCGCACCGGGCGGAGGCCGCCGTGGGTGCGGTGGTGGCGGTGCTGGCCGGGTGCGTGGACCTGCGCGGGGCGATCGGGTTCTCGTCGTTCGGGGTGCTGGCGTACTACGCGATCGCGAACGCCGCCGCCTGGACGCTGGGCGGGCGGGTGCTGGACCGCGCCGTACCGGTGGTGGGACTGGCCGGGTGCGTGGTGCTGGCGTGCGCGCTGCCGCCCGCGTCGGTGGTGGCGGGCGCGGGGGTGCTGGGGCTCGGGGCGCTGCTGTACGGCGTACGGCGGGCCGGCTCGCGGACGCGCTAGCGGGCGGGCTCGCGGTCCTTGGCGCCGCCGGTGTCGGTGCCGGCGGCGGCGCCGGTGCCGGTGCCGGTTCTGGGCGCGCTCCGGTGGGTGCCCGTGGCGGTATGCGTGCCCGTGCCGGTGTCCGTGCCCGTGCCGGTGTCCGTGTCGTGGCCGACGAAGAACGTGGGGCGGCGCTGCACGGCGGTGTAGATGCGCCCGATGTACTCGCCGAGCAGCCCGACGCATATCAGCTGTACGCCGCCGAGGAAGAGCATCACCACGAAGAGCGAGGTCCAGCCGGGGACGGTGTGCCCGACGAACCAGACGACGAAGGTGACGGCCATCATCACGAAGCAGGAGAAGAAGCTGAACACCCCGAGCCACGTCGCCAGGCGCAGCGGGGCGGCGGAGAAATTGGTGATGCTGTCGACCGCGAGCCGGATCATCTTGCTCAGCGGGTACTTGGTCTCCCCCGCCACCCGCTCCTCGCGCTGGTAGCTGACCTGACCGCTGGGGAAGCCCAGCCACGGCACGAGCAGCCGGTACACCTGGTGCTGGTCCGGGAGCGCCTTGAGCGCTTCGACGGCCTCGCGGCTGAGCAGCCGGAAGTCACCGGCCTGGGCGGGGACCTGCTTGCCGACGATGCGGCGCATCAGCCAGTAGTAGAGGCCGGCGGTACGGCGCTTGAAGCCGGAATCGGCGCTCCGGTCGGCGCGGACGCCGTAGACGATGTCGAGGCCTTCGGCGACGGCCAGGTCGAGCATCTCCGGCACCTTCTCCGGCGGGTCCTGGAGGTCGGCGTCGATGCTCGCGACGTACGCGCCCTTGGAGCCGTGCAGCCCGGCGGTCAGGGCGGCCTGGTGGCCGGAGTTGCCGCGCAGGCCGATGACGCGCAGCTCGGGCCAGGTCTCCCGGAACTCCTCCAGCAGCGCGGCGGTGCGGTCGGTGCTGCCGTCGTCGACGGCGATGACCTCGTAGCCGACGCCCGTACCGTCGAGGGCCGGGCGCAGGCGCTCCACGAGGGCCGGGAGGGCTTCCTCTTCGTTGTACATGGGAACGACGACCGAGAGGGTGGTCGGGAAGGGCGCTGCCGACATCGGAAATCCTGTCCAGGGTTTCGACGTGGGGTGCCCTTGGGCGTCAAGAGCGGAACCCCAGTATAAAAGACCGGCCCGCACCCCGTTCGGGAGCTCGCTACGGACGCTCGTACGGGCGCTCGTCGCGGACGCTCGTTACGGGATCGGCGCGGGCGCCCGTACGGGGATCAGCCCGTACCGGGATCAGCCCGTACGGGCATCGGCTCCGGCGCCCCTGGGGGCGTCAGCGCGAGGCGAAGGGCGCGTCCGTCGGGACGATCTCGCGGCCCAGCGGGAGCAGCGCGAGCGGGACCATCTTGAAGTTGGCGATGCCGAACGGGATCCCGATGATCGTGACGCACAGCGCCAGGCCGGTGACGATGTGGCCGAGGGCCAGCCACCAGCCCGCGAGGACCAGCCACAGGACGTTGCCGACGCAGGACGGGGCGCCCGCGTCGCGGCGCTCGACCGTGGTGTAGCCGAAGGGCCACAGGGCGTAGACCGCGATCCGGAAGGCCGCTATGCCGAACGGGATGCCGATGATCGTGACGCAAAGGATCAGGCCCGCCAAGGCGTAGCCCACGCAGAGCCAGAAGCCGCTCAACACGAGCCAGATGATGTTCAGGATGGTTTTCACTGCTGACGGCCTGCCATCTGTTCGAGCCGGGCGATGCGCTCGGCCATCGGGGGGTGGGTCGAGAACATTCTGGACATTCCTTCGCCCGGACGGAAGGGATTCGCGATCATCATGTGGCTCGCGGTCTCCAGGCGGGGCTCGGGGGGCAGCGGGAGCTGTTTGGTCCCGGCGTCGAGCTTGCGCAGCGCGCTGGCGAGGGCCAGCGGGTCGCCGGTGAGCTGGGCTCCGGAGGCGTCCGCCTCGTACTCGCGGGAGCGGCTGATGGCCAGCTGGATCACGGACGCGGCGACCGGACCGAGGATCATGATCAGCAGCATGCCGAAGATGCCCGGGCCCTCGTTGTCGTTGGAGCGGCCGACCGGGATCAGCCAGGCGAAGTTCACCAGGAACATGATCACGGAGGCGAGGGCTCCGGCGACCGAGGAGATGAGGATGTCCCGGTTGTAGACGTGGCTCAGCTCGTGCCCGATGACCCCGCGCAGCTCGCGTTCGTCGAGGATGCGCAGGATGCCTTCGGTGCAGCACACGGCGGCGTTGCGCGGGTTGCGGCCGGTGGCGAAGGCGTTGGGGGCCTCGGTCGGGGAGATGTACAGGCGGGGCATCGGCTGGCGCGCGGAGGTCGAGAGCTCGCGGACCATCCGGTACAGCTCGGGGGCCTCGAACTCGCTGACGGGGCGGGCGCGCATCGCGCGCAGAGCCAGCTTGTCGCTGTTCCAGTACGCGTACGCGTTCGTCCCGAGGGCGACGAGCACGGCCACGACGAGGCCGGTCCGGCCGAAGAGGCTGCCGATGACGATGATGAGTGCCGACAGTCCGCCGAGGAGTACGGCGGTCTTCAGCCCGTTGTGTCGGCGGTGCACGGTGCGCCCTCCAAGTGGTGCGGCAGGGGGAACCCGTCCGGGATCGGTGGATCGTGGGCCTGCGGATCGCGGGTCCGCGGATCGCGGGTCGGCGGATCCAGGTCGGGGGGCCGCGGATCCGGGGTCCGCGGGTCCGGGGGTCCGCGGGTCGGAGGGTCCGGGGGTCGGAGGGTCTCCGGTCCAGTGGACCCTCCCTTCCTGGTCAACGCCAGGCGGGGGCGACGGGTTCCCGCCCCGTCCCGGACGGCGGCCCGGGCGGGGACGCGGGGGCGGTGTCCCGGGGGCCGGGGGGGGCGGCGCCGCGGGGCGGCCCGGGGGCGGCCGGGAGGCCGCGGGGCCGGGCCTCGGGGCGGGTGTTACTCCGTACGGGTTACTTCGGGAACAGGCCGGTGGACGCGAAACGTAGTACCAGCTGAGGGGCGCCGGACAACACAAGAGCGACGACAGCGGTGATGACGATGGCCGCCATGACGGGCAGCGGGGCCTTGGGGCGGGATGCCACCGGGGCGGCCGCGGCGTCCGCGCCCTCGACCGGGGTCGGGGTGCGGAAGAGCAGCGCCGTCCACTGGAGGTAGTAGAAGAGCGCCACGACCACGTTGACCGCCATGACGACCGCGAGCCAACCCAGCCCGGCGTCGACGGCCGAGCGGAAGACGGTGACCTTGGCGAAGAGACCGATGATGCCCGGGGGCAGGCCCGCCAGGCAGAGCAGGAAGAAGGCCAGCGACAGGGCGGCGAAGGGCCGCGTCGCGTACAGACCGCGGAAGTCGTCGATCCGGCCGCGCGGACTCGTACGGGCCACCAGGGCGACGACGGCGAAGGCGCCCAGGTTCACCGCGGCGTACATGAGGGCGTAGGCGACCGTGGCGCCGATCTGGTCCCGGCCCGCGTAGGCGGCGGCCGCGATCGGGACCAGCAGGTAACCGGCCTGGCCGACGGAGGACCAGGCGAGGAGGCGGACCGCGCCGTGGGCACGGTCCTTGGCCTGGCGCAGCGCGGCGGCGTTGCCCAGGGTCATGGTGAGCGCGGCCAGCACGGCGAGGGCCGGGCCCCAGACGTCGGAGTACGCCGGGAAGGCGATCACGGTGACGAGGATGAGGCCGGTGAAGCCGACCGCCTTGCCGATGACGGACAGGTAGGCGGCGATGGGCAGCGGGGCGCCGACGTAGGTGTCGGGGACCCAGAAGTGGAAGGGGACGGCGGCCGTCTTGAAGGCGAAGCCGACGAGGGTGAGCGCGACGCCCGCCATGGCCAGGGTGTCGAGTTGCGCGGGGACGTCCTGGAGGCCTTCGGCCACCCGGGTCAGGTGCAGGCTGCCCGTGGCGGCGTAGACGAAGCTGACGCCGAGCAGGGAGACGGCGGTGGCCGTCACCGAGGACAGGAAGAACTTGAGGGCGGCCTCGGAGGAGAGCCGGTCGCCCCGGCGCAGGCCCACCAGGGCGAAGGCGGGCAGCGAGGCGACTTCGAGGGCGACGATGAGGGTCGCGAGGTCGCGTGCGGCGGGCAGCAGCGCGGCTCCCGCGGCGGAGGACAGCAGCAGGAACCAGAACTCCCCGGCCGGGAGCCTGCTCTCCTCGACGGCGGTGACCGACAGCAGGGCCGTGACCAGGGCGCCGCCCAGCACCAGGAACTGCACGACCAGCGCGAAGTGGTCGACGGTGTAGCTGCAGGCGCCCGCGTCGCCGGTGAGGCAGAAGGTGGCGCGGTCCCCGGCGCGCAGCGGCAGCAGCGCGAGGGTGGCGACGGCGAGGCCCGCGACGGCGGTCCAGCCGAGCAGGGGCTTCTTCCGCTCGGGTACGAAGAGGTCGGCGACCAGGATGACCAGGCCGACGGCGGCTGTGATGACCACGGGCGCGATCGCGAGCCAGTCGACGGACTGGACCAGAGCGGCCGCGCCCGGCTGCGGGGCGGCGGCGGACGCGGCGGACGCGGCGGCCGCGTACAGGGCCGTCATGAGTTGCCTCCTGCGAGGAGCTTCTGGACGGCCGGGTCGGTGAGGCCGAGGAGGACCGCGGGCCAGAGGCCGGCGAGGACGGTGAGGGCGGCGAGCGGGGTCCAGGCGGCGAACTCGTAGCCCTGGATGTCGGCGACGGCCAGGGGGGCCTGGTCGGCGGGGCGGGCCTGCGGGTCGCCCATGCAGATGCGCCGTACGACGACCAGCATGTAGGCGGCGGTGAGCAGGGTGCCGAAGGCGCCGATCGCCATGAAGGTGAGGAAGGCGGGCCGGGACAGCCCCGCGGCCGGGTCGAAGGCGCCGAACAGGGTCAGCATCTCGCCCCAGAACCCCGCGAGTCCGGGCAGCCCGAGGGAGGCCACGGCGGCGAAGGCCAGGAGCGCGCCGAAGCGGGGGGCGCGGCCGTAGAGGGCCGCGCCGGTGGCCCCGGCGAGGGTGTCGAGGTCGCTGGTGCCGTAGCGGTCCTTGAGCGCGCCGACGAGGAAGAAGAGGAGGCCGGTGATCAGGCCGTGGGCGATGTTGGCGAAGAGCGCGCCGTTGACTCCGGTGGGCGTCATCGTCGCGATGCCGAGGAGGACGAAGCCCATGTGGCCGACGGAGGAGTAGGCGATCAGGCGCTTGAGGTCGCCCTTGGCGCCCTTGCGGGCCAGCGCGAGGCAGGCGAGGGATCCGTAGACGATCCCGACGACGGCGAAGGCGGCCAGGTAGGGGGCGAAGGCGTGCATGCCGTCGGGGGCGACGGGGAGCAGGATGCGGACGAACCCGTAGGTGCCCATCTTCAGCATGACGCCCGCGAGCAGCACGGAGCCGACGGTCGGGGCGGCGGTGTGGGCGTCCGGGAGCCAGCTGTGCAGCGGCCACATCGGGGTCTTCACGGCGAGGCCGGTGCCGATGGTGAGGACGGCGATCAGCTGCGTGGTGCCGCTCAGTCCGCGGCCGTTGTCGGAGGCGAGTGCCACCATGTCGAAGGTGCCGCTCTTGATCCCGATCAGCAGCAGGCCGAGGAGCATGACCACGGAGCCGAGCAGCGTGAAGAGGATGAACTTCCAGGCGGCGGCCTGCCGCTGGGCACCGCCCCAGCGGGCGATGAGGAAGTACATCGGGATGAGGACCATCTCGAAGGCGAGGAAGAAGAGCAGCAGGTCGAGGACGGCGAAGGTGGCGAGGGTGCCGGACTCCAGGACGAGCAGGAGGGCGACGAAGGCCTTCGGGGCGGGGCCCGCGGGGAGCTTGAAGTAGCTGTAGAGCGCGCAGAGGAAGAACAGCAGCGCGGTCATCAGGACGAGGGGGAGCGAGATGCCGTCGATGCCGAGGTGGATCCGGACGTTGAGGGCCTGGATCCAGCTGATGTCCGTCGTCGCCTGGAAGCGGGACGGGGCGTCGTGGTCGAAGCCCAGGGTGAGGGCGATCGCCGCGGCGAGGATCACGCCGGTCACGGTCACGCCGTGGCGCAGCACGGCCTGGTCGGCGCCGCGGCCCTTGAGCCCGGGCGGGGCCGGGAGCAGGGCGGCCACGGCGCCGAGGAGCGGTGCGGCCACGATGAACGCCAGAAGGAACTGCATCACGGATGCGCTGATATCAATCACGGCTGACTCACGGCTCACGATCCGGCGTTGACGTTGGCGAGGACGGCGGTGGCGAGCGCCAGGACCACGGCACCGGCGAGCAGGGCGCTCAGATAGGTCTGCACGTTGCCGGTCTGGGCGCGGCGTACGAGGGTGCCGAGCAGCCGGGGGGCGCTGCCCGCGCCCCGGACGTAGGTGTCGACGACCTCGCGGTCCAGGAAGCGGACGAGGCTCGCGGCGCCCCGGACGGGGCGGACGAAAAGCGCGTCGTAGAGGGCGTCCAGGTGGAATCCGGCGGCCGCGTGCCGGTGCAGGGGGCCCAGCAGGGCCTTGCCGGGGTCGGGCGCGGGGGTGGCCGGGACGGCGGGGTGGTCGTGGGTGACCGCGGCGACCTCGGGCGTCTCGGCGGCGGACTCCGCGGCGAGGGCCGACGCGGGTACGCCCGGCAGACGGGCGCCCGTGGCGGCCTTGGCCTCGGCCCGCTGCCACAGCGCGAAGGTGAGCAGCGCGCCGATGACGGCCGCGCCCGTGCCCATCACCACGGTGAGGACGGTCGGCCGCAGTTCACCGCCGTCGAACCAGTCGGGGAGGGTGCTGGCGGCCAGCCCGAAGCCGACCGAGGGGATCGCGAGCAGCCACAGCACGCCGGTCATGGTGATCGGGTCCTTGCCGTGGTCGGGGGCCGCGACGCCCCGGCCGCGGAAGGCCAGCAGCCACAGCCGGGTGGCGTAGGCGGCGGTGAGCAGGGCCGTGAGCACGCCCGCGACCAGGACGAGCCAGCCCGCGGCCGTCGGGGCGAGCTCGGAGTGTCCGGTGGCCGCGTGCTCGGCGGCGACCAGCACGGTCTCCTTGGAGAAGAACCCGGCGAAGGGCGGGACGGCGGCGAGCGCGAGGAGCGCGATCGTCATCGTCCAGAAGGCGTCCGGGATGCGCCTGGCCAGGCCGTCCATCCGGGCCATGGCGGCCAGGGAGTTCGTACCGGCGGCGTGGATGACCACGCCCGCGCCGAGGAACAGCAGCGCCTTGAAGGCGCCGTGGGACAGGAGGTGGAAGACGGCGGCCCCGCGGTCGCCCACGGCCAGGGCCCCGGTCATGTAGCCGAGCTGGCCGATCGTGGAGTAGGCGAGGACCCGCTTGATGTCGTCCTGCGCGAGGGCGGCGAGGGCGGAGCCGACCATCGTCACGGCCGCCATGACGGCCATGACCACCAGCGCGGCCCCGGAGGCCGTGAAGACGGGCAGGAGGCGCGCGATGAAGTAGACACCGGCGGCGACCATCGTCGCGGCGTGGATCAGCGCGGAGACCGGGGTGGGGCCCGCCATGGCGTCGGGGAGCCAGGTGTGCAGCGGGAACTGCGCGGACTTGCCCGCGACTCCGGCGAGCAGGAGCAGGGCGATCAGGGTCGGGTGGTCGAGTCCGCCCGCCGTGACGGCTCCGAGGATCTTGGTGATCCGGAAGGAGCCCGCGTCGGCGGCGAGCGCGAACAGGCCGATCAGGAAGGGCACGTCACCGAGCTTGGTGACGAGGAAGGCCTTGAGGGAGGCGGCCCGGGCGGCCTCGGTCTCCCAGTAGTGGCCGACCAGGAAGTACGAGCAGATGCCCATGACCTCCCAGCCCACCAGCAGCACCATCAGGTCGCCGGAGTAGACGACGAGCAGCATGGCGGAGGTGAAGAGGGAGACGAGGGAGGCGTAGGAGGCGTAGCGCGGGTCCTCGCGCAGGTACGCCGTCGAGAAGAGCTGGACGCAGGTCGCGACGACGCCGACGAGTACGGCCGCCAGGACGGCGAAGCCGTCCAGGTGGATCGCCAGTTCGATGGGCACGGAGCCGGTCGGGGTCAGTTCCGTCGCGGCGTCGATGGCGCGCCCGCCGCCGTGGCGGACGGCGACCAGGACGGCCAGTACGGCGGCGGCCAGCGCGGGCAGCACGGCCAGCGGGCGGACGAATCCGGGGGCCCTGCGGCCGAGGAGCAGTCCGGCCAGCGCGCCCAGGAAGGGCAGCGCGGGGACGAGGACGGCGAGGGTCGTGGTGCTCACGCGGTGACCTCGCTCGGGTTGCTCGGGTATCCGGGGTTGTTCGGGTTCTGGCCGTGGCCGCTGCCGGCACCGGTCGGCTCGGCGGTGTCGCGGAGCTTGTCGACGTCCGAGGTGCCGCGGTTGCGGTAGACCATCAGCACGATGGCCAGGCCGATGCCGATCTCGGCGGCGGCGACGGCGATCGTGAAGAGGGTGAGGGCCTGTCCGGCGTGCAGGGTGTCGCGCAGCCAGACGTCGAAGGCCACCAGGTTGAGGTTGACGGCGTTGAGCATCAGCTCGACGGACATCAGGACCAGGATGGCGTTGCGGCGGGCCAGTACCCCGTACAGGCCGGTGCAGAAGAGGAGCGCCGCCAGTACGGCGGGATAGGCGAGGTGCATCAGCGCTGCCGCTCCTTGTCTTCGCTGCCGTCGGCGGCCGGGTCGGACTTGCGGGACAGCACGATCGCGCCGACCAGGGCGGCCAGCAGGAGGACCGACAGCGCCTCGAAGGGCAGCACCCAGTGCTGGAAGAGGAACTCGCCGGACACCTTGGTGGAGCCCTGGGAGGGGCCGTCGAGGTCGATCCAGGTGGTGCGGAAGGCGTCGACGACGACCCAGACGAGGGAGGCGGCGGCGGCTACCGCCACGGCCAGCGCGACCCAGCGGTTGCCGGAGTCGGCGTCCGGGGAGCGGCCGATGGGGGCCTTGGTGAGCATCAGCCCGAAGAGGAGGAGGACGACCACGGAACCGACGTAGATCAGGACCTGGACCCAGGCGATGAACTCGGCGGTCAGCAGCAGGTACTCGACGGCGATCCCGCCGAGGGCGACGACCAGCCAGAGGGCGGCGTGCACCAGCTGCTTGGTGGTGACCGTGATGAGCGCGGCGCCGAGGGTGGCGACGGCGACGAGTACGAAGGCGATCTCGACCCCGGTCGGGGAGAGGAACCCGGGTCCCGCCGTGGCGGCGGCCAGGGTGGCGGCGGGGCTCACGCGTCTGCCTCCGGGGTGGTCTCGGGCGGGGTCTCGGGCGCGGCCTCGGGCTCAGCGGCTCCGGCGGCAGCGGCCTCGACAGCCGCCGCGGCCTCGGCCTTCTCCACGGCCTTGCGGGCGGCGGCGAGCTCCTTGGGCTCCTCGGCGGCCGGGTCGAGCGCGGGCGGGGCCGGGACGGTCCACATCCACTCGCGCAGCTTGTCGCGCTCGTGGGTGAGTTCGAGGATGTCCGTCTCCGCGTACTCGAACTCCGGCGACCAGAAGAGGGCGTCGAAGGGGCACACCTCGATGCAGATGCCGCAGTACATGCAGAGGGAGAAGTCGATGGCGAAGCGGTCGAGGACGTTGCGGCTGCGCTCGCGCCCGCCGGGGGCGGTCGCCGGGACCGTCTCCTTGTGCGAGTCGATGTAGATGCACCAGTCGGGGCACTCGCGCGCGCACAGCATGCAGACCGTGCAGTTCTCCTCGAACAGCGCGATGACCCCGCGCGAGCGCGGCGGCAGTTCGGGCTGGGCCTCGGGGTACTGGGCCGTGTGCGAGCGCTTCACCATCGTGCGCAGCGTCACGGCGAGACCCTTGGCGAGGCCGGATCCTGGGACGGGGGGCATTAGCTGATCGCCACCTTCACGATGCCGGTGAGCGCGATCTGGGCGAGCGCGAGGGGAATGAGTACGGTCCAGGCGAGCTTCTGGAGCTGGTCCTCGCGCAGCCGCGGGTAGGTGACGCGCAGCCAGATCACCACGAACGACAGTGCGGCGATCTTAAGCAGGGTCCAGACCCAGCCGAGGCCGTCACCGCCGAAGGGGCCGTGCCAGCCGCCGAGGAAGAGGACGGTGGTCAGGGCGCTCAGCACGAGGATGCCCGCGTACTCGGAGAGCAGGAACAGCGCGAAGCGCAGGCCGGTGTACTCCGTGTACGCGCCGAAGATGATCTCGGAGTCGGCGACGGGCATGTCGAACGGGGGGCGCTGGAGTTCGGCGAGCCCCGCCACGAAGAAGACCACGGCCCCGACGATCTGCCAGGGCAGCCACCACCATGCGAAGGCCGCGGCGATGCCGGTCAGAGACACGGTCCCGGCGGCCATCGCGACGGAGGCGGCGGCGAGCAGCATGGGCAGCTCGTACGCGAGCAGCTGGGCGGCCGTGCGCAGGCCGCCGAGCAGGGAGAACTTGTTGGCGGAGGCCCAGCCCGCCATGAGGCTGCCGAGTACGCCGACGCCCATGACGGCGAGCGCGAAGAAGATCCCCGCGTCGACCACCTGGCCGACCGCGCCGTCACCGGGGCCGACGGGGATGACGACGAGGACGAGGAGGTAGGGCAGCAGCGCGACGGCGGGGGCGAGCTGGAAGATGCGCCGGTCGGCGTTGGCCGGTACGACGTCCTCCTTCTGTACGAACTTCACGCCGTCGGCGACGAGCTGGGCCCAGCCGTGGAAGCCGCCCGCGTACATGGGGCCGAGGCGGCCCTGCATGTGGGCCATCACCTTGTGTTCGGCCTGCCCGATGACGAGGGGCAGGACGAGGAAGGCGACGAAGACGACGATCAGTCGCAGGGCGACGTCGAGTACGTCGTTCACGCGGAGCCTCCTGGTTCCGGCGCCGGGCGGGTGGGGTCCTGGTCCGGGTCGGCCGGGTCGCCTGCCGGGTCGCCTGCGGCGGGCTTCGGGGTGGCCTGGGGCGCCGGTTCGGCCGGTTCGGGCGCCGGGGCCGCCGGGGCCGCCGGTTCAGCCGGGGCCGCCGGGGCCGCCGGTTCAGCCGGGGCCGCCGGGGCCGCCGGGGCCGCCGGTTCAGCCGGGGCCGCCGGGGCCGCCGGTTCAGCCGGGGCCGCCGGGGCCGCCGGGGCCGCCGGTTCAGTCGGGGCCGCCGGTTCAGCCGGGGCGGCCGCCGGGGGCGGGTCGAAGGCGGGCTTCGGGTCGTGCCAGGGGGCGTCCGGGGTGGTCGGTGCGGCCCGGCGGGCCGGGGGCGCGGGAGCGGCCGGGGCGGCCGTGCCTGCCGTGGGCGCCGGGGGCGGGGTCTGGGTGGCCGGGCCGTCCGTTGCCGGGCGGGTGCGGCGGGGCGGGCGCGCGGCGGCGTCGTCCGGGGTCCGCGGGGCGTCCGGGGCGGCGGCCTGGGTGGCCGAGCCGTCGGCCACCGAGCGGGCGCGGCGGACCGGGGCGCCCTCGCGCGGGGTGCGGGCCGGGGCGGCGGCGCCCGCCGCGCGCGGGGGGCGCGCCGGGCGGGTGGGGGCCGGGGGGAGCTGGCCCTTGAGGGGGCCCCACTCGTTCGGGTCCGGGACGCCCGGGGGCAGCATCTGGCGCCGCTTCGGCCCGTCCGGGTCCGCGCCCTCGCCCGGCTCCTTGGCCCCGGGCCAGGCCTTGGCGACCCGCGCCGCCAGGACGAAGTCCTTGCGCAGCGGGTGGCCCTCGAAGTTCTCGGGGAGCAGCAGCGGGATCAGGTTCGGGTGGTCGGTGAAGTCCACGCCGAACATCTCGAACGTCTCGCGCTCGTGCCACGCCGCTCCCGCGTACACCGCGACCGCGGACGGCAGGGACGGCGCCGTGTGCGGGACCGTGGTGCGCAGCAGCAGGCGGCGTACGCGGTGGTTCTCCAGCGCCACGACGTGCGCGCAGATCCGGAAGCCGGTGCCCGGCTCGTCGACCGCGCTCAGCCAGTCGAAGTACGTACAGCCCAGCTTGTCGCGCGCGATCTCCAACGCCGGGATCCAGCTGCCGACGGGCACGTCGACCGTCAGGACGTCGTACGCGTACGAGCCGAGGGCCTCTTCGCCGAAGATCTGCGGGGCCCCGTCGGGGAGGGATTCGTACAGGTTCATGCGCGGGTCTCCCCCACCGGCGGGGGCGTGACCAGGCCGCTCGTCAGCTGGGCCACCGACGGGCCCTGCGCGTACCGCTCCGCGAGCGACTCGCGAGCGATCTTCTCCTGGAGCTTGAGGATGCCCTGGAGGAGCGCCTCGGGGCGGGGCGGGCAGCCGGGTACGTAGACGTCGACCGGAATGATCTGGTCCACGCCCTTGGTGACCGAGTACGAGTCCCAGTACGGGCCGCCGCAGTTCGAGCACGCGCCGAAGGAGATGACGTACTTCGGCTCCGGCATCTGCTCGTAGAGCCGCTTGACGGCCGGGGCCATCTTGTCCGTCACCGTGCCCGAGACGATCATCAGGTCGGCCTGGCGCGGGCCGGGCGCGAAGGGGATCACGCCGAGCCGGATGAAGTCGTGCCGCGCCATGGACGCGGCGATGAATTCGATCGCGCAGCAGGCGAGCCCGAAGTTGAAGACCCACAGGCTGTAGCGGCGGCCCCAGTTCAGGACCACCTTCATCGGCTCGGGGGCCAGGCGGGAGAGCACGCCCAGCCGCTTCGGCTCCGGCAGCAGCTCCGGGGTCGCCCCGGGTGTCACGTCCATTCGAGGACGCCCTTCTTGTACGCGTAGAGCAGGCCGACGGCCAGGAAGCCCAGGAAGACGAACATCTCCACGAGCGTGGTGGCGCCGTAACCGGCAGCGGCGAACACGGTCGCCCAGGGGAAGAGGAAGATCGAGTCGACGGCGAAGATGACGTAGAGGAACGCGTAGACGTAGTAGCGGACCTGGGTGTGCGCCCAGCCTTCGCCGACGGGGTCCACACCGCACTCGTACGTCAGCAGCTTTTCCCGGGTCGGCACCGAGGGACGCAGCAGCCGGCCCGCGCCGAAGGCGACGGCCACGAAGAGCACACCGAGGACGGCGAGCAGCCCGACGACCGAATAACTCCGGAAATAGTCGGCCGCGAGCACGGATACGGTCGTTGACACCGCTGGTTCGGGCACGTGCGCTCCTCGCTCCCGGCAACTGTCGATGATCTGGTACGCACGGGAGTCTAGGGCCTGGCCACACGGGGTGGGGTTATCCCCCGTTCACCGCCCCCCGGTCACCCCATGGCACCGGCGGCCCGCCGTTGACAGGCTGGGCCCCATGACCGTCAACCTCCCAGCCCCCGCCGAAGACCGCCCGCCGCCCGTCCGCCCCGTGTTCGGGCGCGAGACGTGGAAGGAGATCGCCCATCTTCTGATGAATCTGCCGATGGCGATCATCGGCTTTGTTTACACGGTGTTCATGGTTTCCATGGGCGGCGGTCTGTCCGTGACCGCGATCGGTCTGCCGCTGCTCGCGTGCGGTCTGTACGTGAACCGGCTGCTGGGCCGCACCGAGCGGGCACGGGCGCGGGCCCTGCTGGGCGTGCGGGTGGACGAGCCGACGCCGATCCCCGGTCCCGCGCGGGCGGGCGGGTTCTTCCCCTGGCTGTGGACGAGCCTCAAGGACCCGGTCGCGTGGCGGACGTCCCTGTACGGGCTGATCCGGCTGCCGTGGGGGATCCTCACCTTCACGCTCGCGCTGGTCGGGCTGTTCGTGCTGTGGCCCGTACTTCCCTACCTGACGCGCGGTCTGACGAATGTGGACCGCGCGATGGTACGGGGCCTGCTCTCGCCCGTGGACGGGCTGGAGCGGCGCATCGCCGAGCTGGAATCGGACCGCGGGGTGGTGGTCGACACGGCCGCCGCCGACCTGCGGCGGATCGAACGCGACCTGCACGACGGCGCGCAGGCGCGGCTGGTCGCGCTGGCGATGGGGCTGGGTCTGGCCAAGGAGAAGCTGCTGGAGGACCCGGAGTCGGCGGCGGCGATGGTGGACGAGGCGCACGGCGAGGTGAAGATCGCGCTCCAGGAGCTGCGGGATCTCGCGCGCGGGATCCATCCGGCGGTGCTGACCGACCGGGGGCTCGACGCGGCCCTGTCGTCGGTGGCGTCGCGGTGCGTGGTGCCGGTGAAGGTGGACGTGGACCTGCCCGCGCGGCCCGCGGCGGCGATCGAGGGGATCGCGTACTTCACGGTCTCGGAGCTGCTCCAGAACGTGAGCAAGCACGCGCGGGCGCGGATCGCGAGCGTGGAGGTGTGGCGGTCGGGAGCCCGGCTGCTGATCCGGGTGTCGGACGACGGGCGGGGCGGGGCGGCCGTCGCGGGGACCGGGGGCGGGACCGGGATGGCGGGGCTGGCGGAACGGTTGGGGGCGGTGGACGGGGTGTTCGTCGTGGACTCGCCGGAGGGTGGCGGGACCGTGGTCACGGCGGAGCTGCCGTGGCGCGACCGGGGGCGGTGACCTTCCCGGAGACGCGGGGCCCTTCGGCGAACCCAGCCCGCCCGGCGATTGAGGGCCCGCCGGAGGCATGCGCGGGCCGCTTGCCCGCGTGCGAGATCCAGCCCCCCCGGCGATTGAGGGCCCGCCGGAGGCATGCGCGGGCCGCTTGCCCGCGTGCGAGATCCAGCCCGCCCGGCGATTGAGGGCCCGCCGGAGGCATGCGCGGGCCGCACTCCCCTCCGGGGGCGCCTCAAACGCCGGCGGGGCTGGACTGGGCCCGGCCCGGATGCCGGACCACCGGACGTGGCCGGGCCCGGCGGGGCGAATCCAGCCCGCCCGGCGATTGAGGGCGGGGGCGGTGGGGTGGGGTGGGGATAACCCCCCGGTGGGGACGCCGACGTGCCGGATGGTTGCGGGGGTGGGGAGGAGACAGGGTTGAGGGAGTAGGCAGGGCACGGGAAGAGGACGGGACGGGATCATGGCGATCGGCTACAGCTCGGGTACGGACGGCGCGGGGGCCCGGGTGCCCACCACGCTGACGGCGCCCTTCGCGGGGCGGACCTGGCGCGAGTTCGGGCACCTGTTGATCGGGATGCCGCTGAGCCTCCTGTACTTCTCGCTCGCCCTCACCGGAGTGACCCTCGGCGCCGGGCTCCTGGTCACGTTCATCGGCGTACCGGTCCTGGCGGGCGTACTCGCGATGGCCCGCGGCTTCGGCCACCTGGAGCGGTCCCGGGCGCGCGCCCTGCTCGGGATGGACATCTCCGACCCGGAGCCGGTGCGGATCGAGCGCGGCGGCGGGGCGCTCACGGCCATGGGCGCGATGCTGAAGAGCGGCAGCGCCTGGCGGCACGTCCTGTACTCGGTGATCCACCTCCCGTGGGCCATGTTCGGCTTCACCGTGGCGCTGACCTTCTGGTCCCTCGGCTGGACGATGCTCACCTACCCGCTGTGGTTCTGGGTCTTCCCCGCCTTCACCGACCAGCCCGGGCTCCAGCTCTTCCAGAACGGTGACGACTACACCTTCTACCTGGACGCCCCGCCGATGATCGCCCTGACCTTCGTGGTCGGGCTGGGCCTCACCCTGGTCACGCCGTGGCTGATCCACGGCCTGGCCGCGGTGGACCGGATCCTGATCGGCGGCCTGCTGGGCCCGTCCCGGCTGGCCCATCGCGTCACCGAGCTGGAGACGGACCGCGGGATCGTCGTCGACACCGCCGCCGCCGACCTGCGGCGGATCGAGCGCGACCTGCACGACGGCGCCCAGGCCCGGCTGGTCGCGCTCGCCATGGATCTGGGCCTGGCCAAGGAGAAGCTCTCCGAGGACCCTCTGGCCGCGGCCCGCATGGTGGACGAGGCGCACGGCGAGGTGAAGATCGCCCTCCAGGAGCTGCGGGACCTGGCGCGCGGCATCCACCCGGCGGTGCTGACCGACCGGGGGCTCGACGCGGCCCTGTCGTCGGTGGCCTCGCGCTGCACCGTCCCGGTCCGGGTGCACGTGGAGCTGCCGGGGCGGCCGGTGGCCGCGATCGAGGGGATCGCGTACTTCACGGTCTCCGAGCTGCTCCAGAACGTCAGCAAGCACTCGGGGGCCCGGATGGCGAGCGTGGACGTGTGGAAGTCCGGGGAACGGCTGCTGATCCAGGTCGCCGACGACGGCCGGGGCGGCGCGAGCACCTCGGCGGGTACGGGGCTGGCGGGCCTGGCGGAGCGGCTGGACGCGGTGGACGGCGTACTGGTCCTGGACTCGCCCCCCGGCGGCGGGACCACGGCGACCGCCGAGCTGCCCTGGCGGGTGTGAGGCGAGGACGGCCGTGCAAGGCGAGGACGCCGTGTGAGGCGAGGGCGTCCGGCGAGGCGAGGGCGTCCGGCGAGGCGAGGGACGCGGCGGCGGGCTCCGGGATTCCCCCGGGGCCCGTCCGCGTCGTGCGTCGTGCGTCGAGCGTCGTGGGTCCTCGCGGCGCGCGGAGCGGCCCGCGCCCTCCGCCGCTCCCGAAACACCGCCCGTACGCCGATTCGTAGGCCCGGACCGGCCTTGACCCGGCCCCGAGGCTGGGATGCTTGGCTGTGCCAGGGATCGACAACGAGGGACGCGGGAGCTGCTGAGTCGTGGAAGACAGGGTGCGGGTGGTCATCGCCGAGGATTCAGTGCTGCTGCGTGAGGGCCTGACCAGGTTGCTGACCGACCGGGGGCATGACGTCGTCGCAGGCGTCGGGGACGCGGAAGCCCTGATCAAGACAGTGGCGGAGCTGGCGGCGCAGGACGCGCTGCCGGACGTGGTGGTGGCGGACGTACGGATGCCGCCGACCCACACCGACGAGGGGGTGCGGGCGGCCGTACGGCTGCGCAAGGACTACCCCGGGATCGGGGTGCTCGTGCTGTCCCAGTACGTGGAGGAGCAGTACGCCACCGAGCTGCTGGCCGGGTCCAGCACCGGGGTGGGGTACCTGCTCAAGGACCGGGTGGCCGAGGTGCGGGAGTTCCTCGACGCGGTGGTCCGGGTGGCCCGGGGCGGCACGGCCCTGGACCCCGAGGTGGTCGCCCAGCTCCTGGGCCGCAGCCGCAAGCAGGACGTGCTGGCGGGGCTGACGCCGCGCGAGCGCGAAGTGCTGGGGCTGATGGCCGAGGGCCGGACGAATTCCGCCGTGGCCAAGCAGCTGGTGGTCAGCGACGGAGCGGTGGAGAAGCACGTCAGCAACATCTTCATGAAGCTCGGCCTGTCGCCGAGTGACGGGGATCACCGGCGCGTGCTCGCCGTCCTCACTTACCTGCGATCTTGATTGACTGACACCCTGTCAGGTAATGACGACGTCGGGTGTCAAAAGAATGTGATGGTGGAGTGTCCCTTGGAGGGCTATTTGCCAGGCAGGGGACACTCTGGACCAGACCGTCTCACGGGACGGTCCAGAATATGAGCGGCTCAAGGAAGGACACCCTTACCGACGTAGGGTTGGCCTTGCGAACGCCACGCCTCGAAGGAGGTCCAGTTCAGTGACCAGCCAGGTCAGTAGCCCAGCCGAGCAGGCCGACGGGGCCGGAGGCGCTGTTGTCGGTGGACAGCGCACGGCCGCGGCCGGTACCAAGGAAGTCCGTCGGCTCGACCGCGTGATCATCCGTTTCGCGGGTGACTCGGGTGACGGCATGCAGCTCACGGGTGACCGTTTCACGTCCGAGACCGCGTCCTTCGGCAACGATCTTTCGACGCTGCCGAACTTCCCGGCCGAGATCCGGGCTCCTGCCGGAACCCTGCCCGGCGTCTCCTCCTTCCAGCTGCACTTCGCCGATCACGACATCCTCACCCCCGGTGACGCGCCGAACGTGCTGGTCGCGATGAACCCGGCGGCGCTGAAGGCGAACATCGCGGACGTCCCGCGCGGCGCGGAGATCATCGTGAACACCGATGAGTTCACCAAGCGCCCCATGGCCAAGGTCGGCTACGCGGTCTCTCCCCTGGAGGACGGCTCGCTGGAGGCCTACAACGTGCACCCGGTGCCGCTGACCACGCTGACGGTGGAGGCGCTGAAGGACTACGGGCTCTCCCGCAAGGAGGCCGAGCGCAGCAAGAACATGTTCGCGCTGGGTCTGCTGTCGTGGATGTACCACCGGCCGACCGAGGGCACGGAGGCGTTCCTGCGGTCGAAGTTCGCGAAGAAGCCGCAGATCGCGGAGGCGAACGTGACCGCCTTCCGGGCGGGCTGGAACTTCGGCGAGACCACCGAGGACTTCGCCGTGTCCTACGAGGTGGCTCCGGCGACGAAGGCGTTCCCCACCGGTACGTACCGCAACATCTCGGGGAACCTGGCGCTGTCCTACGGGCTGATCGCGGCCGGGCAGCAGGCCGATCTGCCGCTGTACCTGGGCTCGTACCCCATCACCCCGGCGTCCGACATCCTGCACGAACTGTCCCGGCACAAGAACTTCGGGGTGCGCACCTTCCAGGCCGAGGACGAGATCGCCGGGATCGGCGCGGCACTGGGCGCGGCGTTCGGCGGGTCCCTCGCGGTGACCACCACGTCCGGCCCGGGTGTGGCGCTGAAGTCGGAGACGATCGGGCTGGCGGTGTCCCTGGAGCTGCCGCTGCTGATCGTGGACATCCAGCGCGGCGGCCCCTCCACGGGCCTGCCGACCAAGACGGAGCAGGCCGACCTGCTCCAGGCCATGTTCGGGCGCAACGGTGAAGCGCCGGTCCCGATCGTCGCCCCGCGCACCCCGGCCGACTGTTTCGACGCGGCCCTGGACGCGGCGCGGATCGCGCTGACCTACCGCACGCCGGTGTTCCTGCTCTCCGACGGCTACCTCGCCAACGGCTCCGAGCCCTGGCGGATCCCGAACGTCAGCGACCTGCCCGACCTGCGGGTCCCCTTCCAGGACGGCCCCAACCACCAGCTCGCCGACGGCACCGAGGTCTTCTGGCCCTACAAGCGGGACCCGCAGACCCTGGCCCGCCCCTGGGCGGTCCCCGGCACCCCGGGCCTGGAGCACCGCATCGGCGGGATCGAGAAGCAGGACGGCACCGGGAACATCTCCTACGACCCGGCCAACCACGACTTCATGGTCCGCACCCGCCAGGCCAAGATCGACGGCATCCAGGTCCCCGACCTCGACGTCGACGACCCGGAGCAGGCGACCACGCTGGTGCTGGGCTGGGGGTCCACCTACGGGCCGATCACGGCGGCCGTGCGCCGCCTGCGACTGGCCGGGTTGCCGATCGCGCAGGCGCACCTGCGCCACCTCAACCCCTTCCCCAAGAACCTCGGGGAGGTCCTGGCCCGCTACGACAAGGTCGTGGTCCCGGAGATGAACCTCGGCCAGCTCGCGATGCTGCTGCGCGCCAAGTACCTCGTCGACGCCCGCTCGTACACGCAGGTCAACGGCATGCCCTTCAAGGCCGAGCAGCTCGCCACGGTCCTCAAGGAGGCCATCGATGACTGAAGCACCCGCCCAGACGCCGACGCTGCTGTCACTGGTCCCCAAGGCCGAGGCCAAGCAGTCGATGAAGGACTTCAAGTCCGACCAGGAAGTCCGCTGGTGCCCCGGCTGCGGCGACTACGCCGTCCTCGCCGCCGTCCAGGGCTTCATGCCCGAACTCGGTCTGGCGAAGGAGAACATCGTCTTCGTCTCCGGGATCGGCTGCTCCTCCCGGTTCCCGTACTACATGAACACCTACGGGATGCACTCCATCCACGGCCGCGCCCCCGCGATCGCGACCGGCCTGGCGTCCTCGCGCCGGGACCTGTCCGTGTGGGTGGTCACCGGTGACGGCGACGCGCTGTCCATCGGCGGCAACCACCTCATCCACGCCCTGCGCCGCAACGTCAACCTCAAGATCCTGCTGTTCAACAACCGGATCTACGGTCTGACCAAGGGCCAGTACTCGCCCACCAGCGAGGTCGGCAAGCTCACCAAGTCCTCCCCGATGGGGTCCCTGGACGCGCCGTTCAACCCGGTCTCCCTCGCGATCGGCGCCGAGGCCAGCTTCGTCGCCCGCACCGTCGACTCCGACCGCAAGCACCTCACCGAGGTCCTGCGGGCCGCCGCCGACCACCAGGGCACCGCCCTGGTGGAGATCTACCAGAACTGCAACATCTTCAACGACGGCGCCTTCGAGGTCCTCAAGGACCAGGAACAGGCCCAGGAAGCCGTCATCCGCCTCACCCACGGGCAGCCCATCCGTTTCGGCGCCGACAACGCCAAGGGCGTCGTCCGCGACCCCGCCACCGGAGACCTCCGCGTCGTGGCCGTCACCCCGGCCAACGAGGCGGACATCCTGGTCCACGACGCGCACACCACGTCACCGACCAACGCGTTCGCACTGTCCCGCCTCGCCGACCCCGACACCCTGCACCACACCCCCATCGGCGTGTTCCGCAGCGTCGAACGGGCGGTCTACGACACCCAGATGGCCGACCAGCTCGACACGGCCGTCGAACAGCACGGCAAGGGCGACCTCACCGCCCTCCTCGCCGGCACCGACAACTGGACCGTCGTCGGCTGAGCCGACGCGGGACGAGCCCCCGCACGCGCCGAGCCCGGATCCCGTCCTCACGGGGTCCGGGCTCCGTCGTACTCCGCCCGGGCGGCCTGCACCGCGCCCAGCCGGCGTTCCGTCCAGCGGGCCAGCCCCCACACCTGCTCGGCGGCCTCGCGCCCCAGCTCGGTGAGCGAGTAGTCCACGCGCGGCGGGATCACCGGGCGGGCGACCCGCAGGACGAACCCGTCCCGCTCCAGCGTCTGGAGGGTCTGGGCCAGCATCTTCTCGCTGACCCCGCCCACCTCCCGGCGCAGTTCGCTGAACCGGTACGAGCGCTCCACCAGCGCGGCGAGGATCAGGACCCCCCAGCGGCTGGTGACGTGCTCCAGGACGCCCCGCGAGGGACACATCGGGGCCTTGACGCTCACGGCCCGGACACTCTCGGCACTGAAACTCTCGGCACTGACACCACTTACTCCCATGCCAGTACCTTACTTCCAAGTGGGTACTATATAATAGTTAGCGCCTTCCGTAGGGTGGTGTCATCAATCCGAAGGACCCAAGGAGCGCGTCATGAGCATCGTCGTCACCGGAGCCACCGGAGCCCTCGGCCGTCTGGTCCTGGAAGAACTTCTGGCCACCGTCCCCGCCGAGGGGATCGCCGTCGTCGTCCGGAACAAGGAGAAGGCCGCAGACCTCGCCGAGCGCGGGATCGAGGTGCGCGTCGCCGACTACGACGACCCCGCAAGCCTGGACGGCGCCTTCCGCGCCGGGGACCGGGTGCTGATGATCTCCGGCAGCGAGGTCGGCCGCCGGGTCCCGCAGCACACCGCCGTGATCGGGGCCGCCAAGGCCGCCGGGGTCGCCCAGCTCGCCTACACCGGGATCCTCGGCGGCCCCGAGGCGGACTTCGACCTCGCCGCCGAGCACCGGATCACCGAGCGGCTCATCCTCGGCTCCGGGCTGCCCTACACCTTCCTGCGCAACGGCTGGTACCACGAGAACTACACCGCTCAGCTGGGGAACGTACTGGAGCACGGCGCGGTCGTCGCCAGCGCGGGCGAGGGCCGGATCGCCTCCGCGGCGCGCGCCGACTACGCCGCCGCCGCGGCCGTCGCGGTGACCGGCGAGGGCCACCTGAACCGCACGTACGAGCTGAGCGGCGACACCGCCTGGAGCCTGGCCGAGTACGCGGCCGAGGTCGCGGCGCGCTCCGGCCGCGAGGTCGTCTACGCGGCGGTCCCGGCGGAGGAGCACCTCAAGGTGCTGACCGGCGCCGGTGTCCCGGAAGGCTTCGCGGCCATCCTCGTCGACGTGGACGCGGCCATCGGGCGCGGCCGCCTCGCGGGCACCAGCGGGGACCTGGCACGCCTCATCGGCCGCCCGACCACCCCGGTGGCCGACGCGATCGCCGCCTCGCTCGCCTGAGCCGCGCTGGACGAGCCGGGGATGTCATGACTGTCACCGTGTAACGGACATGACATCCCGCCCCGGCGGCGCTACCTTCATGAGGTTGGCTTGAAGTAACCCAGGAGGGCCCGTGAAGGCAGACAACGAGCAGCGCACGGGTCTGCTCTACGGATTCGGCGCGTACGGGCTCTGGGGGCTGGTCCCCCTCTTCTGGCCGCTGCTCAAGCCCTCCGGCGCGGTCGAGATCCTCGCCCACCGCATGGTGTGGTCGCTGGCCGCGGTCGGCCTCGCGCTGGTCGTGACGCGCCGCTGGGGATGGATACGCACCCTGGCGAGCGAGCCGCGCAGGCTGGGCCTGACCGCGCTCGCGGCCGCGGTGATCTCGGTGAACTGGGGCCTCTACATCTGGTCCGTGAACAACGGCCGCGTCGTCGAGGCCAGCCTCGGCTACTTCATCAACCCGCTGGTCACCATCGCCATCGGCGTCCTCGTCCTCGGCGAGCGGCTGCGCCGCGCCCAGTGGGCGGCCGTCGCCATCGGTGTCGCCGCCGTCCTGGTCCTCGCGATCGGGTACGGCCGCCCGCCGTGGATCTCGCTGACGCTGGCCTTCTCCTTCGCGGCCTACGGGCTGCTCAAGAAGAAGATCAACCTGCACGGTCTGGACTCGCTCGCGGCCGAGACCGCGCTGCTCTTCCCGCCCGCCCTCGGCTACCTCCTGTGGCTGGCGGCCCAGGGCCAGTCCACCTTCACCGGCCAGGGCCCCGGACACGCGGCCCTCCTCGCGGCGACCGGCCTGGTGACCGCCGTCCCACTGGTCTGCTTCGGCGCCGCCGCCATCCGGGTCCCGCTCTCCACCCTGGGGCTGCTCCAGTACCTGGCCCCGGTGTTCCAGTTCGGCCTCGGCGTCCTCTACTTCCACGAGGCGATGCCGCCCGAGCGCTGGGCCGGGTTCTCCCTGGTGTGGGCCGCGCTCGCGCTGCTCACCTGGGACGCGCTGCGCACCGCCCGGCGCTCGCGCGCGGACCTCGCGGCGGCGGCCACCGCGCGGTCGACCGCCACCGCGGAAGCTCCGGCGAGCCCCGCGGCTCCGGCGCGCGAACCGGCGTAGCGGCGCCTCATCCGCCTCACGGTCCCCGGTACGGAACATCCGTACCGGGGATCGTCCGTTTTCCGAACCCTCGTGACCGGATTATGACCTTGACGGACAGTCATACTCTCGCTGAACATCAGGCTCGCACTGGCGCACGAACGCTCACTTGCTCTATCCCCGCACGTTCCGTCATATCCCCGCGGAATCCCGGAGCCCCCACATGAGCCTGTCCGTCTCCCGGCGCCTGGCCGCCGTCACCGCGATAGCGGTGGCCGGCCTGTTCGCCTCCACCGCCCCCGCGGCCCTGGCCTCTCCCGCCTCGGCCACCGCCGCGCCGACACCCCCCGACATCCCGGTCGCCAGCGTCAAGGCGCACCTGACCCAGCTCCAGTCCATCGCCACCGCCAACGGCGGCAACCGCGCCCACGGCAAGGCCGGGTACAAGGCCTCGATCGACTACGTGAAGGCCAAGCTGGACGCGGCCGGTTACACCACCACCCTCCAGACCTTCACCTCCAGCGGAGCCACCGGCTACAACCTGATCGCCGACTGGCCGGGCGGCGACCCCAACTCGGTCCTGATGACCGGCGCGCACCTGGACTCGGTGTCCGCGGGCCCCGGCATCAACGACAACGGTTCCGGCTCGGCGGCCATCCTCGAAACCGCCCTCGCCGTCTCCCGGGCCGGCCTCCAGTCCACCAAGCACCTGCGCTTCGGCTGGTGGGGCGCGGAGGAGCTGGGCATGGTCGGGTCGACGTACTACGTCAACAACCTGCCGAGCGCGGAGAAGTCGAAGATCTCCGGCTACCTGAACTTCGACATGGTCGGCTCGCCGAACCCCGGCTACTTCGTCTACGACGACGACGCCACGCTGGAACAGACCTTCAAGACGTACTTCTCGGGCATCGCCATCCCCACCGAGATCGAGACCGAGGGCGACGGACGCTCCGACCACGCCCCGTTCAAGAACGCGGGCATCCCGGTCGGCGGCCTCTTCAGCGGCGCCGACTACATCAAGACCGCCGCGCAGGCACAGAAGTGGGGCGGCACCTCCGGCAAGGCCTTCGACGCCTGCTACCACCGGTCGTGCGACACCTCGGCGAACATCGACGACACCGCGCTCGACCACAACAGCGACGCGATCGCCTACGCGGTCTGGACGCTGGGCGCCGCCACCCAGGTCCCGCCGGGCGCGTCGTTCGAGAACACCACCGACTACGCCATCCCCGACTCCCCGGCCGCCGGGGTCAGTTCACCGATCACCGCCTCGGGGGTCACGGGCAACGCCCCGGCCACCACGAAGGTGGACGTGAACATCGTCCACACCTACCGCGGTGACCTCCAGATCGACCTGATCGCCCCGGACGGCACGGCGTACCGGCTGAAGAACTCCAGCTCGGACTCCGCCGACAACGTCATCGCCTCCTACACGGTGAACGCGTCGAGCGAGGTCGCCAACGGAATCTGGAAGCTCCAGGTCAAGGACGTGGCGGCGCAGGACGTCGGCTACATCAACAGCTGGAAGATCACCTTCTGAACCAGGTGACCGGCCGGCCCGGCCGCGCGGCACTCAGCCGCGCGGCCGGGCACCGTCCGGTGCGGCTACGCGCCCTCGGCGCGCACCGGCATCGTCTCGGGCACCGGTTCCTGTATCCGGGCGCGCAGTTCCTCGGCGACCGCCGCGATGTCGGCGCGGCCCAGCTTCGCGGCCTCCACCAGGTCACCGAGCGCTTCGGGCGAGGGCAGCTGCTTCGCCCCGGCCACCCGGAGGTACGAGCGGGTGGCGGCGGCCGCGTAGAACTCGTTCATCGGGGATTCCAGCGCCGGGCACACGGCGAGGGTGTGCAGGAACGCGGCGGCCCGCCAGGCGGTGTCGGGGGCGGGCTGCTCGGGGACCAGCACCAGATCGTTCTGGTGGCGGGCCACCGCGGCGGCCACCCCGGAGGGATCCCAGACGGCGGGATCGGACGGGAGATGGTGGGCCAGAGCGGTCCAGGCCCACTCCATGGTGATCTTCAATGGCCGAACCGCTCCTGGAAGTAGCCCCAGTGGTCGGCGAACTCCTCGATACCGGAGAGGAAGTTCTTGCGGTCCTCGTCCAGTTCGCGTTCGGTGACCTCGGTGATCAGCGCGGTCACCGTCGTCCCCAGCGCCGCCGCGCGCGCCTTGAGGCGCTCGTGGAACTCTTCTTCCAGGCGGATGGTGACGTGTCTCGACATGCCCCTCACCGTACAGCGGGCCCGCTGTACGGAGGAGGGTTACGCCGGAAGGGTGGCCCTGGACACATGTCCCGGGCCACCCTTCGCGTACGGGCGGCTACTTGGCCGCGTTGGCCGTCTTCACGAGCGTGTCCTTGGTGACCGCGCCCACGTAGACCTTGCCGTCGTCCGTGATCAGGGCATTGACCACGCGGGTCGAGAAGACCTTGCCCGAGCCGAACGTGCCGGTGACCTTGTCACCGAGCGAGTCGAGGAACTGCTTGGCCTCCTTGGGGGCGTCCTTCTCGTTGGCCTTGCCCTCCAGGTCCTTGAGGCCCTTGCCGTTGCCGGAGTCGATGCGGGCGACCGAGGCCCAGCCCTCGCCGAGCACGGTCGTGTCACCCTTGCCCGTGCCGCCGCCCAGACCGTCCAGGCCGGGGATCGGCAGGGACTGCAGGCCCCGGTGCTCCTTGGCGCCCTTGTCGCCCGTGGCCGCCCCCGGGGCGTCCGTGCCCTCCTTCACCTTGGCGCCCTTGGGCGGGGTGAAGGTGAAGGTGTCGGCCGCGGGCTTGACGAAGTCGACCTTGTTGAAGCCGACGTCCACGATGGGCTTGCCGCCCTGGCTGGACAGCACCTGGAAGCGCAGCGGCACGCCGTTCTTGGCGTCCACCGCGATCTGCACGGAGCCGATCGTGGAGCCGCTCGCCTTCGGCTTGAGCACCAGCTGGTAGGCATCGCGCCCCGCCACCTGGGCGGTATCGCCCACGCTGACGTCCGTGGTGGGTCCGGCGGCCTTCAGGGCCTGCTCGGCGAGCTGGGCGGGCGAGGTGCCGAGGCGGTCGGCCGTCTTGTGCTCCTTGGCCCTCTCCCCGGCCTTGGCGCCCGCGTTCTTCTCGTGGAAGGCCTCATTGGCCCTGCTGTCGTAGCCCCAGACCTCGTCACCGTTGTGGATGAGGCTGTACTCGTCCTTCCCGTCCAGAAACGTGAGCCGCTGGCGGTCCGGGCCGTCGGCCGCGACCTTGAAGGTGTGCGTGCCGGCGGCGAGCTGCGCCACCTTGTCCTCCGGGTTCGCGGAGCCCCCGGTGACGCCCCCGCCGCCCAGCAGGCCGGTGGCCAGGCTCGGCAGGCCGAGGTCGGTGCTGATCTTCGCGGTGCCGGACAGCTGCTGCGTGTCCGATGCCGCGATCTTCTCGATGAGCTGCTGCGCCGTCACCTTGGGAAGGTCCGGTCCGCTCGCGTTGGCGAAGGCCGGAACCAGTCCGACGGTCGCCACGGCCACTCCCAGGACCACGACCGGTACCGCGTACCGCGAGGCCTTGCGAGAAGTCTTTACGTTCGCTTCCATGTCTCTGCCCTACCTCTGTGTGTAGGCGGCGACCTACCCGTCCCGGCTGTCTTGCGTCCACCCCGCGCCGCCACTCTCACCCGATCTGGTGGGGATGTGCCTCTATCTGACCAAAGAGGAGGGGGTCGCGTCATCACTCCTCGGAGCCAATCCGGCGTACACCCCTGGGATGACATGAGAGAGGCCCCACGCCCCCATCCAGTAGGGGTCGCGGGGCCTCGCCTCTGTCCAATGGCCGAGCAGCGGCACACCCGCGGCCTGCCGGGGGCCTATCCGGCCCGGTGCACCACCGCGTCGCACAGCTCTTCCAGGGCCGACTTCGCGAAGCACTCGGGCAACGGCGCCAGCGTGGCACGCGCGTCCTCGGCGTAGCGGATGGTGTCCCGCCTGGCCTGCTCCAGCGCCGGGTGGACCCGCAGCCGCGACAGCGCCTCGGCGTGCCGGGCGTCGTCCGTCAGATCGCCGTCCAGGAGGCGTACGAGGTCCAGGTCCTCCGCCCGCCCGTCCCGGGCGGCCGTCTCGCGCAGCCGGAGCACCGGCAGCGTCGGGATGCCCTCGCGCAGGTCCGTACCCGGCGTCTTGCCGGACTCGTGCGAGTCGGAGGCGATGTCCAGGACGTCGTCGGCGAGCTGGAAGGCGGTGCCGAGGCGCTCGCCGTACTGCGTGAGGATGTCGACGACGGAGTCGTCCGCCCCGGCCATCAGCGCGCCGAAGCGGCCGGAGACCGCGATCAGCGAGCCGGTCTTGCCGGCGATGACGTCGAGGTAGTGCGCGACGGGGTCGCGGCCGTCGCGCGGGCCGGCGGTCTCCAGGATCTGGCCCGTCACCAGCCGCTCGAAGGCCTCGGCCTGGATCCGTACGGCCTCGGGCCCGAGGTCGGCCAGTATGTGCGAGGCGCGGGCGAACAGGAAGTCACCCGTCAGGACCGCCACGGAGTTGCCCCAGCGGGTGTTGGCGCTCTCCACCCCGCGCCGGACGTCCGCCTCGTCCATGACGTCGTCGTGGTAGAGCGTGGCGAGGTGCGTGAGTTCCACGACCACCGCGGAGGGCACGATGCCGGGTGCGTAGGGGTCGCCGAAACGGGACGCGAGCATCACCAGCAGCGGCCGGAACCGCTTGCCGCCCGCCTTGATCAGGTGCTGCGCGGCCTCGGTGATGAAGGGGACTTCACTCTTGGTGGCCTCCAGCAGACCCGCCTCGACTGCGGCCAGTCCGGCCTGGACATCGCTCTCAAGAGCCTGGTCCCGCACGCTCAGTCCGAACGGCCCGACGACGGTCACGAGGGGTACTCCTGTCTGCTGACGATCACGGTGACGATCACCTGGATTGTCGATGTGTCGCTGCCATCACTCAAGCCAGCGTATCCGGTCTGTTTTCGATCACCGAGAGCGCCTGCCCGGTCGCCACCCGCGCACTGCCCGAACCGCACCGGTATGTTCTGGGGGAGCCGATACGACCGGAGAATACGTTTTGTCCATAACTGCGACCGATACCGACGAACCGGTGGACCCGGAGACCGAGCAGCCGCCGCCCGGCGACGACCACGCCTTCCTCGGCCACCCCCGGGGTCTGGCGACGCTCTCCGGACTGGAGGTCTGGGAGCGCTTCTCGTTCCTGGGCATGCAGGCCATTCTCGTTCTGTACTTCGCGGACACCGTAGCCAACGGCGGCCTCGGAATGAATCCGGGAACCGCCGCCTCCGTATCGGCCGCCTACGGAACCATGGTCTACCTGGTCTCCGTCGCGGGCGGCTGGCTCGCCGACCGGATCCTCGGCTCCTACCGGGCCGTCCTCTGCGGCGGCGTCCTGATCGCCTGCGGCCACTACGCGATGGCCGTGCCGACCGCCGCCATGACCTGGGTGGGCCTCGGCCTGATCAGCGCGGGCACCGGCCTGCTCAAGCCCAATGTGGCCAGCATGGTCGGCAAGCTGTACCGCACCGACGACCAGCGCCGCGACGCCGGATTCGCCCTCTACTACATGGGCATCAACATCGGCGCGTTCGCCGGACCCCTCGTCACCGCCTGGCTCGGCGAGCACCAGGGCTGGCACTGGGGCTTCTCCGCCGCCGCCGTCGGCATGACCGCGGGGCTGATCCAGTACGTCCTCGGGCGCCGCCATCTGGCCGGACGAAAGCACTCCGCCGAGTACGCCCTCGCCCCCGACGCGATGCGCCGCGCCGTGTGGACGATCGCGGGCGGACCGCTGGCCGTGGCCGCGCTGGCGACCGTACTGGCCTCCCTCGGCTGGCTCACCTTGGGCCGCCTCGTCGACCTGCTCACCCTGCTCTCGGTGATCGCCCCGGTCGTCTACTTCACCGTCATGTTCCGCAGCCCCCGGGTGAGCGCCGAGGAGCGCGGCAGGCTGCGCCCGTACGTGGTGCTCTTCCTGGCCTCCGTCGCCTTCAACTTCATCCTGTTCCAGGCGTACTCGACGATGATGCTGCTGGCCTCGACGAACGCCCGGACCACGATCCTCGGCTTCGACTTCCCCGCGGGCTGGTACGCCTCCGCGCTCGGCGCGTTCGAGGTGGCGCTGGCCCCGGTCGTCGCGGCCCTGTGGGTGCGCATGGGCCCCCGCCAGCCGCACTCCTCCAACAAGATCGCCATCGGGGTGATCCTGGGCGGCCTGTCCTTCCTCCTGATGGTCGTCCCCACCTCCGGGCACGCGGGCGACGGCACCTACGAGATGGCCGCCTGGTGGATCGTCGGCTCCTACCTGCTGCTCGGCCTCGGCGACGTCCTGCTGGAGACCTCGGGCATGTCGGCCACCACCAAGCTCGCCCCCAGGGCGTACGCGAGCCAGACCATGGCGCTGTGGTTCCTCTCGCTGGCCCTCGCCAACGGCATCCAGGCGCAGGTCGTCAAGATCTACGGCGAGGTCTCCAACCCCGTGTACTTCGGTGTCAACGGCGGGATCGCGGTGGCCGCGGGCGTGGCCGTGATCGCCCTCGCCCCCTGGCTGCGGCGCACGATGCACCCCGTCCACTGAGCCGATGCCCACGAGTCGACCGGAGGCTGCCCACCCATGATCATCCGTACCGACTTCCCCTACGGGACCACCCACGAGGACGTCCGGATCCCGCTTCCCGGCGACGACGGCGTGGAGCTGTACGCCCGGATCTGGCGGCCGGTGACCGACGAGCCCGTTCCGGCGCTGCTGGAGTACCTCCCGTACCGGCTCACCGACTGGACCGCCCCCCGCGACCGGCAGCGCCACCCCTGGTACGCCGGGCACGGCTACGCCTCGGTGCGCGTCGACGTACGCGGGCACGGCAACAGCGGGGGCCTCCCCGGCGACGAGTACGACGCCCAGGAGCTGGCCGACGGGGTCGCCGTCGTGGAGTGGCTGGCCGCGCAGCCGTGGTGCACCGGGGCCGTCGGCATGTTCGGCATCTCCTGGGGCGGCTTCAACTCCCTCCAGATCGCCGCCCTCGCCCCCGAACCGCTCAAGGCCGTCGTCACCGTCTGCTCCACCGACGACCGCTTCGACAACGACGTCCACTACATGGGCGGCTGCGTCCTCGCCGTCGACATGCACGCCTGGGCCGCCACCATGCTCGCCTTCGCCGCCCGCCCGCCGGACCCGCTCTACGCGGGCGACGGCTGGAAGGAGCGGTGGCTGGAGCGGCTGGAGGCCGTCGAACCGCTCGTCCACACCTGGCTCTCGCACCAGACCCGCGACGGCTACTGGAAGCACGGCAGCGTCTGCGAGGACTACTCCGCGATCGGCGCGGCCGTCCTCGCCGTCGGCGGCTGGCACGACCCCTACCGGGACACCGTCCTGCGCCTGGTCGAGCACCTGCCGCCCGACCGGGTGCGCGGCCTGATCGGCCCCTGGTCCCACCAGTACCCCGACCGGGGGCTGCCGCCCGGCCCGGCGATCGGCTTCCTCCAGGAGACCCTGCGGTGGTGGGACCACTGGCTCAAGGGCGTGGACAACGGGGTCATGGACGAGCCGCTGCTGCGCTCCTGGATCAGCGAGTCGCACCGCCCGGCGACCGTGTACGAACGGCTGGAGGGCCGCTGGGTCGGCGACACCGCCTGGCCCTCCCCCTCGGTCTCGCCGCTCTCGTACGGGCTCCAGGGCGCCCCCGTGGTCGTCGCGTCCCCGCAGCACACCGGCCTGGACGCGGGCCGCTTCTTCCCCTTCGGCAACGACGGGGACCTGCCGCCCGACCAGCGGGAGGAGGACGCAAAGTCGGCGTGCTTCGAGTTCCCGGTGGGGGCGGGCGAGCGGGTGGAGATCCTCGGCCGGCCCCGGGTCACCCTGCGGCTGCGGCTCGACGTGCCGTACGGGCAGGTCGTGGCCCGCGTCTGCGACGTGGCGCCCGACGGGTCCTCGACCCTGGTCACGCGGGGCGCCCTGAACCTGTCCGCGCGCCGGGGGCGGGACCAGGCGGTGGCGTGGCCGGTGGGCGCGTACGAGGACGTCACCTTCGAGCTGAACGGCATCGGGCACGCCTTTCCGGCCGGGCACCGGATCCGGCTCGCCCTGTCCTCCGCGTACTGGCCGTGGATCTGGCCGCGGGCCGGTTCGGAGGCGGGCTGGACGCTGGAACCGGCGGGGAGCGCGCTGACCCTGCCGGTCCGGGCGCCCGGGGCCGCCGCGGCGGAGATCGCCTTCGAGGCCCCGGAACAGTCGGAGGGGCTGGGGGTGTCCTATCCCGGGACCCTGGACGAGCCGCGTCCGGAACGGCTGGTCGTGCGGGACGTGGCGCGCGGGACGTGGCGGCTGGAGGTGGATCCGCGCTACGGCGGGACGCGGGTGTACCCGGACGGGCTGGAGTTCAGCGAGGACGCGCTGGAGGTGTACGAGATCCAGGAGGCGGACCCCCTGTCGGCCCGCACCCGCTCGGACTGGCGGATCCGGCTGCACCGGCCGGAGCTGGGCTGGGACGTGAGGGTCGAGACCCGGTCGGAGATCTCGTGCGACGAGGGCGGCTTCGTGACGTCGAACGAGGTCGTCTGCCGCGAGGCCGACGAAGTCCTCTTCCACCGCACGTGGGAACGCCGCCTCCCCCGCGGGGCGGGCTGAAGCTGCCCTCCGGGCCGGACCAAATCCAGCCCCGCCGGCGTTTGAGGCGCCGCCGGAGGCACCCGCGGCGCGAAACGCTGCCCTCAAACGCCGGGCGGGCTGGGATTGCCCTCCAGCGGGCCCCCACACGCCGGGCGGGCTGGAACGGCCGCCGCCCCCGGCTACCGGTACAGGCGTTCCAGGACCACCGCGATCCCGTCCGCCTCGTTCGACAGGGTCACTTCGTCCGCCACCGCCACCAGCTCCCGGTGCGCGTTCGCCATCGCCACCCCGTGCGCGGCCCACGCGAACATGGGGATGTCGTTCGGCATGTCGCCGAAGGCGATCGTCGAGGACGCGTCCAGGCCCAGGACACCGGTCGCCCACGCCAGCCCGCTCGCCTTGTCGATCCCCGGCGGCTGGAGCTCCACCGTGTGCTCCCCCGCCATCGTCACGTTCACGAGGTCACCGACCACCCCCCGCGCGACCCGGGTCAGTTCGTCGTCGTCCAGCTCCGGGTGCTGGAGCAGCACCTTGTTGATCGGGGCCGACCACAGGTCGGAGCGGCGCGGGACGCGGACCGTCGGGAGGTGCGGGTGCCACATCCGGTAGCCCGGCCCTATCAGCATCTCCGCGTCCACCCCCTCCCGGTTGACGGCCGCGAACACCTCCCCGATCTCCGCCTCGATCTTGCCGAGCGCGACCTCCGCGAGGTCCCGGTCCAGGGGGACGGAGTGCAGCATGCGCCCGGCCGCCGCGTCATACACCTGCGCGCCCTGCCCGCACACCGCGAGCCCCGTGTAGCCGAGGTCCTCAAGTACGTGGCGGACCTGCGGTACGGGGCGCCCGGTGACGATGATGTGCCGGGCGCCTGCCGCGCGCGCCGTCGCGAGCGCCGCGTACGAGCGGGCGGAGACCGTGTCACCGGCGCGCAGCAGAGTCCCGTCCAGGTCAGTGGCGATGAGGGCGTAGGGGAGGGCGTGCGGGAGGGCGGAAGTCACGGGTTCAAGGATACGGACCTCGTTGGACAAGTCCTACAAATAGCGCCCGAATCCGGCCTCCCGCAGGCCCCACCAGGCACGTAACGTGTCAACAAGACCCGGGACACCCCCGGACCGCGCGGAAAGCGAGGCAGTATCCCATGCCCCTGCAGAGCCCCCTCGACGTTCCCGAGGGCGACCCGTTCGGGCCGCACAACCTCCCGTACGGCGTCTTCTCGACCGCCGAGAACACGGGCGGCGACACGGCACCCCGACGGCGCATCGGCGTGCGGATCGGCGGGTACGTGCTGGACGCCGGGGCCGTGGCCCTCGCGCTCGGGTCCCCGTACGCCGGGCTGCTCGGCCGCCCCACGCTCAACCCGCTGCTCGCGGCCGGGCGCACCGCCTGGCACGACGTGCGCCGCGCGCTGACCGCGTGGGTGACCGATCCCGGCCACCGTCCCGCCGTCGAGCCGCACCTGGTGCCCCTCGAAGCCGTCACCATGCACCTGCCGTACGAGGTCGCGGACTACGTCGACTTCTACGCGAGCGAGCACCACGCCACCAACGTGGGGCAGATCTTCCGCCCGGACGGTGACGCGCTCACCCCCAACTGGAAGCACCTGCCCATCGGTTACCACGGCCGCGCGGGCACCCTCGTGGTCTCCGGCACGGACGTCGTACGGCCCTGCGGCCAGCGCAAGGCGCCCGCCGACCCGGCGCCGGTCTTCGGCCCGAGCATCAAGCTCGACATCGAGGCGGAGGTCGGCTTCGTCGTCGGCACCCCCTCCGAGCTGGGCACGGCCGTGCCGCTCGGGGACTTCCGCGAGCACGTCTTCGGCCTGTTCCTGCTGAACGACTGGTCGGCGCGGGACATCCAGGCCTGGGAGTACGTGCCGCTCGGCCCCTTCCTCGGCAAGTCCTTCGCGACCTCCGTCTCCGCCTGGGTCACTCCGCTGGAGGCCCTGGACGCGGCCCGTGTGACGCCCCCGGCGCGCGACTTCCCGCTGCTGCCCTATCTCGACGACTCGGACGCCGGCGCCGATGAACAGGGCGGTTTCGACCTGCGCATCACGGTCGCGATCAACGGCCACGAGGTCGCGCACCCGCCGTTCTCCTCGATGTACTGGACGGCCGCCCAGCAGCTCGCCCACATGACCGTCAACGGCGCCTCCCTGCGCACCGGTGACGTCTACGGCTCGGGCACCGTCAGCGGTCCCGAGACCGGCCAGCGCGGTTCGCTCCTGGAGCTGACCTGGAACGGCCGCGACGCCCTCGAACTCCCCGACGGCAAGCGCACCTTCCTGGAGGACGGCGACACGGTCACCCTGACCGCCTGGGCCCCCGGCCCCGACGGCACCAAGGTCGGCCTCGGCGAGGTCACCGGAACGATCGCCGCCGCCCGGATCGTGGACGCCCGCTAGTCCACGCCTCGGGGGCGAGTTTCCCGGCGGGGCGGCGGATCTTCCCGTCGCCCCGCCGGAGCCCCGGGCCAGAGCCGTACGTCGAGTCCCGCCCGGTGGCGTGCCCGAACAGTGCGGCGTGCCGCTGCGGCTGGGGGACCCGGACGCGCGCGCCTACGCCGGACGGGTGGAGTCGCGGCAGGGGTGACTCGCGCGGGCAGCTCCCCCATTGGGCGCCGCCCGCGTGCGGCCGGCGGCGCGGGCCGAGAGGGTGGGCGGACGGAACCCGGGAGGGCCCCATCCCGTATCCCGCACCCCACCGCGAGGAGTCCCATGACCGCCCGTCACCTGAAAACCGTCCTGACCTGCGCGGCCGCCGCGTCCCTCGTCTGGACCGCCGTCCCCTCGGCCCAGGCGGTGGACGGGCCGGCGCCCGATCCCCGCGATCAGCGGGCGATGCGCGACATGGCCACGGCGATGGCGGTGACCGCCAAGTACGCGGACGAGCGGGAGGCCCTCAAGGACGGGTACGTACCGCACGGTGAAGCGTGCATGACCAACCCGTTCGGGGTGGGCTCCATGGGCTACCACTACGTCAAGGAGTCCTACTGGGGTTCCCTGGACCCCAGCAGGCCGACCGCGCTCCTCTACAGCACCGAGAAGGACCGGCACGGCCGCCGCAAGCTCCAGACCGTGGAGTGGATGTCCACCGACCGGGACCAGGACCTGAAGACCAGCGACGACCGGCCGAGCATGTTCGGCCTGCCGTTCGACGGGCCCATGCCCGGCCACTGGGCGGGCATGCCCAAGCACTACGACCTCCACATGTGGGCGTACAAGGACAACCCGGCCGGCCGCTTCCACAACTGGAACCCCGCCCTGACCTGCCCCGGCAAGGCCGCCACCCCGGCGAAGCCCGCCGCGCACGAGCACGATCACGGCCGCTGAGGACGGCACAGGGCCCGGACCCCCTCGGGGGCCCGGGCCCTGGTGCGTACCCGCGAAGAACCGGTCAGCGCACGAACGTGCTCGCGTGGCCGGCGAGTTCCAGGAAGTACTGGGGTGCGACGCCCAGGACCACCGTGACCGCCACGCCCACCGCGATCGTGGTCATCGTCAGGAACGAGGGGACCGCCACCGTCGGGCCGTCGGCCTTCGGCTCGCTGAAGAACATCAGCACGATGACCCTGATGTAGAAGAACGCCGCGATGGCCGAGGAGATCACACCGACCACGACCAGCGCCCCCGCGCCGCCCTCCGCCGCCGCCTTGAAGACCGCGAACTTACCAGCGAAGCCGGAGGTCAGCGGGATACCGGCGAAGGCGAGCAGGAACACCGCGAAGACCGCCGCCGTCAGCGGGGAACGGCGCCCGAGGCCCGCCCACTTGGACAGGTGCGTGGCCTCGCCGCCCGCGTCGCGCACCAGCGTGACCACGGCGAAGGCGCCGATCGTCACGAAGGAATACGCCGCCAGGTAGAAGAGGACGGAGGAGACGCCCTCCTTCGACGTGGCGATCACACCGGCCAGGATGAAGCCCGCGTGCGCGATCGAGGAGTACGCCAGCAGCCGCTTCACATCGGTCTGGGTGATCGCGATGACCGCGCCCGCCAGCATCGTGACGATCGCGACGCCCCACATCACCGGGCGCCAGTCCCAGCGCAGGCCCGGCAGGACGACGTACAGCAGCCGCAGCAGCGCGCCGAAGGCGGCCACCTTCGTCGCCGCCGCCATGAAGCCGGTGACGGGGGTCGGGGCGCCCTGGTAGACGTCCGGGGTCCACATGTGGAAGGGGACCGCGCCGACCTTGAACAGCAGGCCCATCAGGATCATCGCGCCGCCGATCAGCAGCAGCGCGTCGTTGCCCATGGTGCCCGCGAGGGCCGGGTCGATCTTCTGGACGGTGCCGTCCACCACGTCGGCGATCACGGAGTACGAGACGGAGCCCGCGTAGCCGTAGAGGAGCGCGATGCCGAAGAGGAGGAAGGCGGAGGAGAAGGCGCCCAGCAGGAAGTACTTGACCGCGGCCTCCTGCGACATCAGCCGCTGGCGGCGGGCGAGGGCGCAGAGCAGGTAGAGCGGGAGGGAGAAGACCTCCAGCGCCACGAACAGGGTCAGCAGGTCGTCGGCCGCCGGGAAGATCAGCATTCCGGCGACCGCGAACAGCACCAGCGGGAACACCTCGGTGGTGGCGAACCCGGCCTTGACGGCGGCCTTCTCGCTGTCGCTGCCCGGTACGGACGCGGCCTGGGCGGCGAAGGAGTCCACCCGCCGGCTGCCGTGGGCCTCTGGGGTCTCCCCAGCGAAGCGAGGGGACGGATCCAGGCGCCGCTCGGCGAAGGTGAAGACGGCCACGATCGAGGCCAGCAGGATGGTGCCCTGGAGGAACAGCGCCGGCCCGTCGACGGCGACGGCGCCCATCGCGGCGACGTGCGCCTTGGCGGTGCCGTACCCGCCCGCGGCGAGCGCCACCACCGCCGCGAAGGCCGAGGCCAGCGCGGCGACGGTGAGGAACACCTGGGCGTAGTAACGGGCCTTGCGCGGTACGAACGCCTCGACGAGGACGCCGATCAGCGCGGCGCCCAGCACGATCAGCGTGGGCGAGAGCTGGACGTACTCGATGTGCGGGGCCGGGATCTTGTCGATCGGGCCGGCGGCCAGGGACCAGAGGCCCACAGCGGTGGTGCTCACTTGGCGGCCTCCACACTCTTCACCGGTACGGCGGGCTTGGGGTCCTTCTGGTTCACATCGGACATGGTGTGCTTCACCGCCGGGTTGACGATCTCGGTCAGCGGCTTCGGGTAGACGCCGAGCCCGATCAGCAGGGCGATCAGCGGGGCGACCACGAGGACCTCCCGCAGGTGCAGGTCCGGCATGGTGCGGACCTCCTCCTTGAGCGGGCCGGTCATGGTGCGCTGGTAGAGCACCAGCGTGTAGAGCGCGGCCAGCACGATGCCGAAGGTCGCGATGATGCCGACGACCGGGTAGCGGGCGAAGGTGCCCACCAGGACGAGGAACTCGCTGACGAAGGGCGCGAGGCCCGGCAGCGAGAGGGTGGCGAGGCCGCCGATCAGGAAGGTCCCGGCGAGCACCGGGGCCACCTTCTGCACACCGCCGTAGTCGGCGATGAGCCGCGAGCCGCGCCGCGAGATCAGGAATCCGGCCACCAGCATCAGCGCCGCCGTCGACAGGCCGTGATTGACCATGTAGAGGGTGGCCCCGGACTGGCCCTGGGAGGTCATCGCGAAGATGCCCAGGATGATGAAGCCGAAGTGGGAGATCGAGGCGTAGGCGACGAGGCGCTTGATGTCGCGCTGGCCGACCGCGAGCAGCGCGCCGTAGACGATGCTGATGAGGGCCAGGACCAGGATGACCGGGGTGGCCCACTTGCTCGCCTCGGGGAAGAGCCCGAGGCAGAAGCGGAGCATCGCGAAGGTGCCCACCTTGTCGACCACCGCGGTGATCAGGACGGCGACCGGGGCGGTGGCCTCGCCCATCGCGTTGGGCAGCCAGGTGTGCAGCGGCCACAGCGGGGCCTTCACCGCGAAGGCGAAGAAGAAGCCGAGGAACAGCAGCCGTTCGGTGCCCTGGGACATGTCCAGGGTCCCGGCGGCCCGGGCCTCGACGATCTCCTGGAGGGAGAAGTTCCCCGCGACCACGTACAGCCCGACGACCGCGGCCAGCATGATCAGTCCGCCGACCAGGTTGTAGAGGAGGAACTTGACGGCCGCGTACGAGCGCTGCGCGGCCGCGTTCTCGTCGGAGCCGGAGTGAGCCCGGTCCCCGAAGCCGCCGATGAGGAAGTACATCGGGATCAGCATGGCTTCGAAGAAGATGTAGAAGAGGAAGACGTCGGTGGCCTCGAAGGAGATGATCACCATCGCCTCGACCAGCAGGATCAGGGCGAAGAAGCCCTGGGTCGGCCGCCAGCGCGAAGGGTGCCACGTGGCGGAGCCACTGGTCGGCTCGTCCAGCGGGTCGGCGTCGTGCCAGCCGGCCGCGATCACGAACGGGATCAGCAGCGCGGTGAGCGCGATGAGCGCCACCCCGATGCCGTCCACGCCCAGTTCGTAGCGGACCCCGAAGTCCTTGATCCAGGAGTGGGATTCGGTGAGCTGGTAGCGGTCGCCGCCGGGATCGAAGCGGACCGCGACGATGGCGGCCAGCGCCAGCGTCGCCACCGACACCAGCAGCGCGAGCCACTTGGCGGCGGTCCTGCGGGCGGCCGGTACGGCCGCCGTCAGGATCGCGCCGACCGCGGGCAGCGCCGCCGTCGCCGTCAGAAGCGGGAAACTCATCTCACACCGCCCTCATCAGCAGGGTCGCGGCGATCAGGATCGCCGTGCCCCCGAACATCGAGACCGCGTAGCTGCGGGCGTAGCCGTTCTGGAGCTTGCGGAGCCTGCCCGACAGCCCGCCGACCGCGGCGGCCGTACCGTTGACCACTCCGTCGACCAGGCTGTGGTCGACGTAGACGAGCGAGCGGGTCAGGTGCTCGCCGCCGCGCACCAGGACGACGTGGTTGAAGTCGTCCTGGAGCAGGTCGCGGCGGGCGGCCCGGGTCAGCAGGGAGCCGCGCGGGGCGACCACCGGGACCGGCCGCCGCCCGTACATCATCCAGGCGACGCCGACACCGAGGACCAGGACCACCATGGTGGACAGGGTCACCGTCAGCGCGCTGACCGGCGGGTTCCCGTGCTCGTGCCCGGTGACGGGCTCCAGCCACTTGAGGAACCGGTCACCGATCCCGAAGATGCCGCCCGCGAACACCGAGCCGAAGGCCAGGATGATCATCGGGACGGTCATGGACTTCGGGGACTCGTGCGGGTGCGGCATCCGGCCGGCCGCGTCCTCGGCCGCGGGCTCCGCACCGGGCGTGGTGTCCGCGTCGGGCGCGGGCTGCCAGCGCTTCTCGCCGAAGAACGTCAGCAGCATCACGCGGGTCATGTAGAACGCGGTGATCGCCGCGCCCAGCAGGGCCACTCCGCCCAGGATCCAGCCCTCGGTGCCGCCCTTCGCGAAGGCCGCCTCGATGATCTTGTCCTTGGAGAAGAAGCCCGACAGGCCCGGGAAGCCGATGATGGCCAGGTAGCCGAGGCCGAAGGTGACGAAGGTGACCGGCATGTACGTGCGCAGGGCGCCGTACTTGCGCATGTCGACCTCGTCGTTCATCCCGTGCATCACGGAACCCGCGCCGAGGAAGAGACCGGCCTTGAAGAAGCCGTGCGTCACCAGGTGCATGATCGCGAAGACGTAGCCGATGGGGCCGAGGCCCGCGGCCAGGATCATGTAGCCGATCTGCGACATCGTGGACCCGGCGAGGGCCTTCTTGATGTCGTCCTTCGCGCAACCGACGATCGCACCGAAGAGCAGCGTCACCGCGCCGACCACGACGACCGCGGTCTGCGCGTCCGGCGCCCCGTTGAAGATGGCCCCGGAGCGGACGATCAGGTACACGCCCGCGGTCACCATCGTCGCCGCGTGGATCAGGGCCGAGACCGGGGTCGGGCCCTCCATCGCGTCGCCCAGCCAGGACTGCAGCGGCACCTGCGCCGACTTGCCGCAGGCGGCCAGCAGCAGCATCAGGCCGATGGCCGTCAGCTTGCCCTCGCCCGTGGCGTCCGCCGCGCCCAGGACCGGCCCGAAGGCGAAGGTCCCGAAGGTGGTGAACATCAGCATGATGGCGATCGACAGGCCCATGTCGCCGACCCGGTTGACCAGGAAGGCCTTCTTCGCGGCGGTGGCCGCGCTGGGCTTGTGCTGCCAGAAGCCGATGAGCAGGTACGACGCCAGGCCGACACCCTCCCACCCGACGTACAGCAGCAGGTAGTTGTCGGCGATGACCAGGAGCAGCATCGCCGCGAGGAACAGGTTGAGGTAGCCGAAGAAACGGCGGCGGCGCTCGTCGTGCTCCATGTAACCGATGGAGTAGACGTGGATGAGCGTGCCGACGCCGGTGATCAGCAGGACGAAGGTCATCGACAGCTGGTCGAGCTGGAAGCCGAGGTCGGCCCGGAAGCCCTCCACCGGAATCCAGCTGAACAGCCGTTGGTGAATGGCCCGTTCCTCGGCGCCGCGCCCGAGCATGTCGGTGAACAGCACCACGCCGATCCCGAAGGAGACGGCGGCGAACAGGGTGCCGAGCAAGTGCCCGGCCTTGTCGAGGCGCCGGCCGCCGCACAGCAGCACCGCCGCTCCGAGCAGGGGCGCCGCTACGAGCAGCGCGATCAGGTTCTCCACGGTGAGCGCCCCTTACAGCTTCATCAGGCTGGCGTCGTCGACCGAGGCCGAGTGGCGGGTACGGAACAACGACACGATGATCGCCAGGCCGACCACGACCTCCGCGGCGGCGACGACCATCGTGAAGAACGCGATGATCTGGCCGTCGAGGTTGCCGTGCATCCGGGAAAAGGTCACGAAGGCCAGGTTGCAGGCATTGAGCATCAGCTCGACGCACATGAACAGGACGATCGCGTTCTTGCGGATGAGCACACCGGCCGCGCCGATGGTGAACAGCAGGGCGGCGAGGTAGAGGTAGTTGACGGGATTCACTTCGATGCCTCCTCACGGCCGAGCCGCTCGGACGAGGCCTGCTCCAGCGCCTTCAGGTCCTCCAGCGCCGTGCTGGACACGTCCCGGATCTGGCCGCGGGCGCGCAGGGTCTTGTTGACGGTCAGCTCGGACGGGGTGCCGTCCGGCAGCAGACCCGCGACGTCCACCGCGTTGTGCCGGGCGTAGACGCCGGGGGCGGGCAGCGGCGGGAGCTGGACTCCGTCGCGTACGCGCTTCTCGGCCAGCTCGCGCTGCGTGGCGGGCCGCTCGGTGCGTTCGCGGTGGGTGAGCACCATCGCGCCGACGGCCGCCGTGATGAGCAGCGCGCCGGTGATCTCGAAGGCGAACACGTACTTGGTGAAGATCAGGGTGGCCAGACCCTCGACGTGGCCCGCGGAGTTGACCTTCCCCAGCCCGTTGAAGTGGGTCAGGGAGGCGTTGCGGATGCCGGCGATCAGCAGGATGCCGAAGCCGAGCCCGCACAGGACCGCCAGCCAGCGCTGGCCCTTGATGGTCTCCTTGAGGGAGTCCGCGGCGGTGACGCCGACGAGCATGACCACGAAGAGGAAGAGCATCATGATCGCGCCGGTGTAGACGATGACCTGGACGACGCCCAGGAAGTACGCCCCGTTGGCGAGGTAGAAGACCGCCAGGATGATCATCGTCCCGGCCAGGCACAGCGCGCTGTGCACGGCCTTCTTCATCAGGATCGTGCACAGCGCGCCGATCACGGCGACGGTGCCCAGGACCCAGAACTGCACGGCCTCACCGGTGGAGGTGAGCGAAGCGGCGGCCATGGCGTTCACGCGCCGACCCCCTCGGTGGCGTTCCCGTCGGCGGTCTCGCCCTTGGAGACCGCGACCTGGCGGACGGTGCCCGGAGCGGCCTCCGTCACCAGCCCCCGGTAGTAGTCCTGGTCGTCCGTGCCCGGGAAGATGGAGTGCGGGGCCTCGACCATGCCCTCGGTCAGCCCGGCGAGGAGCTGCTCCTTGGTGTAGATGAGCGCCTCGCGGCTGGAGTCGGCCAGCTCGAACTCGTTGGTCATGGTCAGCGCCCGGGTCGGGCACGCCTCGACGCAGAGCCCGCACAGGATGCAGCGGGCGTAGTTGATCTGGTAGACGCGGCCGTAGCGCTCACCCGGGGAGTAGCGCTCCTCCTCGGTGTTGTCCGCGCCCTCCACGTAGATGGCGTCGGCGGGACAGGCCCAGGCGCACAGTTCGCACCCGATGCACTTCTCCAGGCCGTCCGGATGGAGGTTGAGCTGGTGCCGCCCGTGAAAGCGCGGAGCGGTGGTCTTCTGCTGCTCCGGGTACTGCTCGGTGAGCCGCTTCTTGAACATGGCCTTGAAGGTCACGCCGAAGCCCGCGACCGGGTTCTGCCACTTCTCGTTCTGGTCGGCGTCAGACATCCTCAGCACCCTCCTCTCGGTCACTGTCGTTGTTCGGCCCACCACTGACGATCAGCTCCCGCTCTCCGCGGGGCCGCCTGCGCGGTACGGGCGCCAGGTGCTGGCCTGGTTTCGGGGGAACCGGGAAGCCGCCCGCCAGCGGGTCGAAGGCCTCGGCGGCCCCGCCCGCACCGGCCGCTTCGGCCGCCTTTCCCTTGCGGTCGCGGAAGACGTCCACGATCAGGGAGAGCAGCAGGATCGCGACGACGCCCCCGCCGACGTACAGCACGATCTCCGAGAAGTCGTACCGCTCGTTGCGCAGCGCCCTGACGGTCGCCACGAGCATCAGCCAGACCACGGAGACCGGGATCAGGACCTTCCAGCCGAGCTTCATCAGCTGGTCGTAGCGCACGCGCGGCAGCGTGCCGCGCAGCCAGATGAAGAAGAAGAGGAGCAGCTGCACCTTGAGGACGAACCAGAGCATCGGCCACCAGCCGTGGTTCGCGCCCTCCCAGTAGGTGGAGATCGGCGCCGGGGCCCGCCAGCCGCCCAGGAACAGGGTGGTGGCGACCGAGGAGACGGTGACCATGTTGACGTACTCGGCCAGCATGAACAGCGCGAACTTGATGGAGGAGTACTCGGTGTTGAAGCCGCCGACGAGGTCGCCCTCGGACTCCGGCATGTCGAAGGGGGCGCGGTTGGTCTCGCCCACCATCGTGACGACGTAGATGATGAAGGACACCGGCAGCAGCACGATGAACCAGCGGTCGCCCTGCGCCTCCACGATCTTCGAGGTCGACATCGACCCGGAGTAGAGGAAGACCGAGGCGAAGGCCGCGCCCATCGCGATCTCGTACGAGATCATCTGCGCGCAGGAGCGCAGACCGCCGAGCAGCGGGTAGGTCGAGCCGGAGGACCAGCCCGCCAGCACGATGCCGTAGATGCCGACCGAGGCCACCGCGAGGACGTACAGCATCGCGATCGGCAGGTCGGTGAGCTGCATCGTGGTGCGCTGGCCGAAGATCGAGACCTGGTTGTCGGAGGGCCCGAAGGGGATCACCGCGATGGCCATGAAGGCCGGTACCGCCGCGATGATCGGGGCCAGGATGTACACCACCTTGTCGGCCCGCTTGACGACGATGTCTTCCTTCAGCATCAGCTTGACGCCGTCGGCGAGCGACTGGAGGAGGCCCCAGGGGCCGTGCCGGTTGGGGCCGATGCGCAGCTGCATCCAGGCGACGACCTTGCGCTCCCACACGATGGAGAAGAGCACGGTCACCATCAGGAAGGCGAAGCAGAACACCGCCTTGATGAGCACCAGCCACCAGACGTCCTTGCCGAACAGCGACAGGTCCTCGGCAGCGATTTGTACGCCGTTCACGCGTCCACCTCCGAAGTGGCGTCGCCGGTGTCGGGCCGCGGGGTCGCGGGTCCGATGCGGACCAGGGCGCCCGGGCGGGCGCCGGTGTCCGCGAGGACTCCGGAGCCGGTGGAGTTCAGCGGGAGCCAGACCACCCGGTCGGGCATCTCGGTGATCCGCAGCGGCAGTTCCACGGAACCGGCCGGTCCGGTGACGGCGAGGAGATCGCCGTTCTTCACCCCGGTCTCCTCCGCGGTCGCCGCCGACAGCCGGGCACGGGCCTCGTGCCGGGTACCGGCGAGCGCCTCGTCCCCGTCCTGGAGCCTGCCCTGGTCGAGCAGCAGCCGGTGGCCCGCGAGGACCGCCTCGCCCGCGCCGGGCCGGGGCAGCGGCGCGGTGTCCGCGCCCTGCGCGCCCGCGTACTCCCCGGTCCACGGCCCGAGCCGGTCGATCTCCCGGCGTACGGCGTGGACGTCGGCCAGCGCGATCGGCCGGTCGGCGGCGTCCGCCAGCATGTGCAGCACGCGGGAGTCGGCCGGGGCCAGGCGCCGGGTCATCTGCTCGGGCTTCAGCGCGGCCTCGAACGGCCGGACCCTGCCCTCCCAGTTGATGAAGGCACCCGGCTTCTCCGCGACCGCCGCCACCGGGAACACCACGTCCGCGTGGTCGGTGACCTCGCTGGGCCGCAGCTCCAGGGAGACCACGAAGGCCTCCTTGAGGGCCTCGCGGGCCCGCTCCGGGTCCGGCAGGTCGGTGACCTCGACGCCCGCGACGAGCAGCGCGCCCAGTTCCCGGCCCGCCGCCGCCTCGACGATCTGGCCGGTGTCCCGGCCGTAGCGGTGCGGGAGCTCGTCCAGGCCCCAGGCCGCGGCGACCTCCTCGCGGGCCCGCGGGTCGGTGGCCGGGCGGGCCCCCGGCAGCAGCGACGCCAGCGCGCCCGCCTCGACGGCGGCCCGCTCACCGGCCCGCCGCGGGATCCACACCAGGTGGGCACCGGTCGCGGTGGCCGCCCGTACGGCCGCGGTCAGCGCGCCCGGGACGGCGGCGAGCCGCTCGCCGACCACGATGACCGCGCCGGGAGCGCGCAGCGCCTCGGCCGCCTCCTGGCCGCCCGCCTCCAGACCGGTGCCGGAGGCCAGCGCGTCCAGCCACTCGGGTTCGGTGCCGGGGGCGGCGGCCAGCAGGGTGCCGCCCGCCTTCTCCAGACCGCGAGTGGCGAACGGCGCGAGGCCGAAGGTGCGCTGCTTGCGCTTGAGGTGCGCCTTGCGCAGCCGCAGGAAGACCCCGGGGGCCTCCTCCTCGGACTCGATGCCGGCGAGCAGGACGGCGGGGGCCGCCTCCAGCGACCCGTAGGTGACCCCGGTGCCGTCGAGGTCCTTGCCGCGGCCCGCGACCGAGGAGGCCAGGAAGTCGCTCTCCTCCGCGCTGTGCACCCGGGCCCGGAAGTCGATGTCGTTGGTGTCCAGCACCACCCGCGCGAACTTCGCGTAGGCGTAGGCGTCCTCGACGGTCAGCCGGCCGCCGGTGAGCACCCCCGCCCGGCCGCGCGCGGCGGCCAGTCCGGCGGCCGCGGCCGCCAGCGCCTCGGGCCAGCTCGCCGGGGCGAGCACCCCGTCGCTGCCGCGCACCAGCGGGGTGTTCAGCCGGTCGGGGCGCTGCGCGTAGCGGAACCCGAAGCGGCCCTTGTCGCAGACCCACTCCTCATTGACCTCGGGGTCCTCGGCCGCCAGGCGGCGCAGCACCTTGCCGCGGCGGTGGTCGGTGCGGGTCGCGCAGCCGCCCGCGCAGTGCTCGCACACGCTCGGGGAGGACACCAGGTCGAAGGGGCGGGAGCGGAACCGGTAGGCGGCGGACGTGAGCGCGCCGACCGGGCAGATCTGGATGGTGTTGCCGGAGAAGTACGACTCGAAGGGGTCGCCCTCGCCGATGCCGACCTGCTGGAGCGCGCCGCGCTCCAGCAGCTCGATCATCGGGTCACCGGCCACCTGGTTGGAGAACCGGGTGCAGCGCGCGCACAGCACGCAGCGCTCACGGTCCAGCAGCACCTGGGTGGAGATCGGTACGGGCTTCTCGTAGGTGCGCTTGCGCCCTTCGAAGCGGGACTCGGCGTTGCCGTGGGACATCGCCTGGTTCTGCAGCGGGCACTCGCCGCCCTTGTCGCAGACCGGGCAGTCCAGCGGGTGGTTGATGAGCAGCAGCTCCATCACCCCGCGCTGGGCCTTCTCGGCGACCGGCGAGGTCAGCTGCGTCTTGACGACCATGCCGTCGGTGCAGGTGATGGTGCAGGAGGCCATCGGCTTGCGCTGGCCCTCGACCTCGACGATGCACTGCCGGCAGGCGCCGACCGGGTCGAGCAGCGGGTGGTCGCAGAACCGGGGGATCTCCACGCCGATCTGCTCGGCGGCCCGGATGACCAGGGTCCCCTTGGGCACCGACAGTTCCACGCCGTCGATGGTCAGGGACACCAGGTCGGCGGGCGGCTGCACTGCCTCTCCGCCACCGGCGGGAGCATTACTGGTGACGGTCACGCGTTCACCTCCGTGTCAGCCCAGAGGGTCGACTTCCTGGGGTCGAAGGGGCAGCCCTTGCCCGTGATGTGCTGCTCGTACTCCGCGCGGAAGTACTTCAGCGAGGAGAAGATCGGGCTGGCCGCACCGTCGCCGAGCGCGCAGAACGACTTGCCGTTGATGTTGTCGGCGATGTCGTTCAGCTTGTCGAGGTCGGACATGACGCCCTTGCCCGCCTCGATGTCGCGGAGCAACTGGACCAGCCAGTACGTGCCTTCGCGGCACGGTGTGCACTTGCCGCAGGACTCGTGCGCGTAGAACTCGGTCCAGCGGGTGACCGCGCGGACCACGCAGGTCGTCTCGTCGAAGCACTGCAGGGCCTTGGTGCCCAGCATGGAGCCGGCCGCGCCCACGCCCTCGTAGTCGAGGGGCACGTCGAGGTGCTCCTCGGTGAACATGGGGGTGGAGGAGCCGCCGGGGGTCCAGAACTTCAGCCGGTGCCCGGGCCGCATCCCGCCGCTCATGTCGAGGAGCTGGCGCAGGGTGATCCCGAGGGGGGCCTCGTACTGCCCGGGCCCCACGACGTGCCCGCTCAGCGAGTACAGCGTGAAACCGGGGGACTTCTCGGTACCCATCGACTTGAACCAGTCCTTGCCCCGGTTCAGGATCGCGGGAACGGACGCGATGGACTCGACGTTGTTCACCACGGTGGGGCAGGCGTAGAGCCCCTCGACCGCGGGGAAGGGGGGACGCAGCCTGGGCTGGCCCCGCCTGCCTTCGAGCGAGTCGAGGAGCGCGGTCTCCTCACCGCAGATGTACGCGCCCGCGCCCGCGTGGACCGTCAGTTCCAGGTCCAGGCCGCTGCCGAGTACGTCCTTGCCGAGGTAGCCCGCCGCGTAGGCCTCCCGCACGGCCTCGTGCAGGCGGCGCAGTACGGGGACGGTCTCGCCGCGCAGGTAGATGAAGGCGTGCTGCGAGCGGATCGCGTAGCAGGCGATCACGATGCCCTCGATGAGGGAGTGCGGGTTGGCGAAGAGCAGCGGGATGTCCTTGCAGGTCCCCGGCTCCGACTCGTCCGCGTTCACCACCAGGTAGTGCGGCTTGCCGTCGCCCTGCGGAATGAACTGCCACTTCATTCCGGTGGGGAAGCCCGCGCCGCCGCGCCCGCGCAGCCCCGAGTCCTTCACGTAGGCGATCAGGTCGTCCGGGGTCATCGCGAGCGCCTTGCGCAGGCCCTCGTACCCCTCGTGGCGCCGGTAGGTCTCCAGCGTCCACGACCGCGGGTCGTCCCAGAACGCCGACAGTACGGGCGCCAGCAGCTTCTCGGGGCTGGTGCCGTTCTCGTTCAGTTCGGTGGTCACCGTCATCACTCCCCCTCCTCGGCGTCTGCCCCGGCGCGCGGATGGACGACCTTGCCGCTCTGGTGCGGGACTTCACCGCGCGCGATCCGCAGGCCGATCAACGAGGCGGGTCCGGCGCCGCCGCTCGCCTCGACGGCGCCGGGACGCTCGTCCGGGAACCCGGCCAGGATCCGGGCCGTCTCCTTGTACGTGCACAGCGGCGCGCCCCGGGTGGGCCGCACCTCGCGGCCCGCGATCAGGTCGTCGACCAGGGCCTTCGCGGACTCGGGCGTCTGGTTGTCGAAGAACTCCCAGTTGACCATCACCACGGGGGCGAAGTCGCAGGCCGCGTTGCACTCGATGTGCTCCAGCGTCACCTTGCCGTCGCCGGTGGTCTCGTTGTTGCCGACGCCCAGGTGCTGCTTCAGCTCGTCGAAGATGGCGTCGCCGCCCATCACCGCGCACAGGGTGTTCGTACAGACGCCGACCTGGTAGTCCCCGGAGGGCTTGCGCCGGTACATCGTGTAGAAGGTGGCGACGGCGGTGACCTCGGCGGTGGTCAGACCCAGCACCTCGGCGCAGAACCGGATCGCGGTGCGCGAGACGTACCCGTCCTCGGACTGGGTGAGGTGCAGTAGCGGCAGCAGCGCGGAGCGGCTGTCCGGGTAGCGGGCGATGATGTCCCGGGCGTCCGCCGCGAGCCGCTCGCGCACCTCGGCCGGATAGTCGGGGGCGGGCAGCTGGGGCATCCCCAGCGAGAGGGGGGACTGGGGGGTGTCCCCTCCAGAAAGCGCAGTGCTCATCGGTCGACGCCTCCCATCACGGGGTCGATGGAGGCGACGGCCACGATGACGTCGGCGACCTGGCCGCCCTCGCACATCGCCGCCATGGCCTGCAGGTTGGTGAAGGACGGGTCGCGGAAGTGGACCCGGTAGGGGCGGGTGCCGCCGTCGGAGACGACGTGGACGCCCAGTTCGCCCTTGGGGGACTCGACGGCCGCGTAGACCTGCCCGGCGGGGACCCGGAACCCCTCGGTCACCAGCTTGAAGTGGTGGATGAGGGCCTCCATGGAGGTGCCCATGATGTTCTTGATGTGGTCGAGCGAGTTGCCGAGGCCGTCCGGGCCCATCGCGAGCTGCGCGGGCCAGGCGATCTTCTTGTCGCCGACCATGACCGGGCCCGGCTCCAGCCGGTCCAGGACCTGCTCGACGATCCGCAGCGACTGCCGCATCTCTTCGAGGCGGACCAGGAAGCGCCCGTAGGAGTCGCAGGACTCGGTGGTCGGTACGTCGAACTCGTACTCCTCGTACCCGCAGTACGGGTCCGTCTTGCGCAGGTCGTGCGGCAGGCCCGCCGAGCGCAGGATCGGGCCGGTGGCGCCGAGCGCCATGCAGCCGGTGAGGTCGAGGTAGCCGACGTCCTGCATGCGGGCCTTGAAGATGGGGTTGCCGGTGGCGAGCTTGTCGTACTCCGGCAGGTTCTTCTTCATGGTCTTCACGAAGTCCCGCAGCTGGTCCATCGCACCGGCGGGCAGGTCCTGGGCGAGGCCGCCGGGGCGGACGAACGCGTGGTTCATGCGCAGGCCGGTGATCAGCTCGAAGATGTCGAGGATCAGCTCGCGGTCCCGGAAGCCGTAGATCATGATCGTGGTCGCGCCCAGCTCCATGCCGCCGGTGGCGATGCACACCAGGTGGGAGGAGAGCCGGTTGAGTTCCATCAGCAGGACGCGGACGGCGGTGGCGCGGTCGGGGATCTGGTCCGTGATGCCGAGGAGTTTCTCGACGCCCAGGCAGTACGCCGTCTCGTTGAAGAACGGCGTCAGGTAGTCCATGCGCGTCACGAAGGTGGTGCCCTGCGTCCAGTTCCGGAATTCGAGGTTCTTCTCGATCCCGGTGTGCAGGTAGCCGATTCCGCAGCGGGCCTCGGTGACCGTCTCGCCGTCGATCTCCAGGATCAGCCGCAGCACGCCGTGCGTCGACGGGTGCTGGGGACCCATGTTGACGATGATCCGCTCGTCGTCGGCGCGGGCCGCGGACTGGACGACCTCGTCCCAGTCCCCGCCGGTGACGGTGTAGACGGTGCCCTCGGTGGTCTCCCGGGAGGAGGCGTGGGACGTCTCGGGTGAAGTGGACATCAGCTGTACGACCTCCGCTGGTCGGGAGCCGGGATCTGGGCACCCTTGTACTCGACGGGGATGCCGCCGAGCGGGTAGTCCTTGCGCTGCGGGAAGCCCTGCCAGTCGTCCGGCATCATGATCCGGGTGAGGGCCGGATGCCCGTCGAAGACCAGGCCGAAGAAGTCGTACGCCTCGCGCTCGTGCCAGTCGTTGGTCGGGTAGACCGCGACGAGCGACGGGAGGTGCGGATCGCGGTCCGGGACCGACACCTCCAGGCGCAGCACCCGTCCGTGGGTGAGCGAGCGCAGGTGGTAGACCGCGTGCAGCTCGCGGCTCTTGTCCCCGGGGAAGTGGACCCCGGAGACGCCGGTGCACAGTTCGAAGCGCAGGGCCGGGTCGTCGCGCAGGGTGGAGGCCACCCGTACGAGGTGCTCGCGCGCGATGTGGAGCGTCAGCTCCCCGCGGTCGACGACCACCTTCTCGATCGCGTTCTCCGGGAGCAGGTCCTGCTCCTCCAGGGCGCCTTCCAACTCGTCGACGACCTCGTCGAAGACCCCGTACGCCGAGCCGCCTTCGACGGCGGGGCCGTAGGGGCGGCTGCTCTCGCCCGGCAGGGCGACGGTGCGGACCAGGCCGCCGTAGCCGCTGGTGTCACCGCCGTTCTCGGCCCCGAACATGCCCTTGCGGACGCCGATGACCTCGCCGCCCGCGCTGCCGCGGGGAACGGGAACGTTCCCGTTCCCCTCCGGCTCTTCGTTCGTCGCGCTCACCGGAGCAGCCCCTTCATCTCAATGGTGGGGAGCGCCTTGAGGGCCGCCTCCTCAGCCTCCCGGGCCGCCTCCCGCTGGTTCACACCGAGCTTGGAGCCCTGGATCTTCTGGTGGAGCTTGAGGATCGCGTCCATCAGCATCTCGGGGCGGGGCGGGCAGCCAGGCAGATAGATGTCCACGGGGACGATGTGGTCGACGCCCTGGACAATCGCGTAGTTATTGAACATTCCACCTGAAGATGCGCAAACCCCCATAGAAATGACCCATTTGGGAGAAGGCATCTGGTCATACACCTGCCGCAGTACCGGCGCCATCTTCTGGCTGACCCGCCCGGCCACGATCATCAGGTCGGCCTGCCGCGGCGAACCGCGGAAGACCTCCATGCCGAAGCGGGCCAGGTCGTACCGGCCCGCTCCGGTGGTCATCATCTCGATGGCGCAGCACGCGAGGCCGAACGTGGCCGGGAAGACGGATGACTTGCGCACCCAGCCCGCGGCCTGTTCGACGGTGGTCAGCAGAAAGCCGCTCGGCAGCTTCTCTTCCAGTCCCATGGAAAATTCAGCCCCTCAGTCCCATTCCAGGCCGCCCCGCCGCCATACGTACGCGTAGGCGACGAAGACGGTGAGCACGAAGAGCAGCATCTCGACGAGCCCGAAGATCCCCAGGGAGTCGAAGGTGACGGCCCAGGGGTAGAGGAAGACAACCTCGATGTCGAAGACGATGAAGAGCATCGCCGTCAGGTAGTACTTGATCGGGAAGCGACCGCCGCCCGCCGGAACCGGGGTCGGTTCGATCCCGCATTCATAGGCGTCAAGTTTCGCCCGGTTGTACCGTTTTGGGCCGATCAGCGTGGCCATGACCACGGAGAAGATCGCAAACCCTGCGCCGAGGGCGCCGAGCACGAGGATGGGCGCGTACGCATTCACGCTCCTCGCTCCTTCCAGTCGTCCTTGACCGTTGGACCGCTGCACCGGCGCACTGTTCCGCCTCGGAAAGATCACGCTTTTGATCGAACGCTTGCATGTGAGGCAGTTCACAAGCCGGACTGGTGCGCATCTTATGCCCGGCGGTCTGTGATCTGCGACACGGGTAACAACAACGAGTTTGTGATCTCCACCACCTGACGAACGATCATGAAGTCCGATGAGTGGTGATCTTCATACGCGAAGCATCCACATGATCACCAAAGGTGACATCCGTGCCCTTCACCGCAGGTGGAAGGGGTGTCGCCCTATCAAATGATGGAGACGGCACGCAAATTGGCGAGCGGTGGGCGCGGATGGTAAAGGGAAGCCGCGTCCCCCGGTCGGGGGACCCCGCGAGGACGCGAGTGGACCCCGGCGGCCGGCGGCGGACGCGTGCATCCGTTCACGAACTTCACAGCCGCATCACGGACGGGTCACAGCACCCGCACCGCGTGACGGTTCTGTGACCTGCACCACAATCGAATTCACGCCGGGGAAAGGGGGCTTGGCCATCTGTGCAGGTGGATGGTAGCCGCCTGGTCAATTCGGACTTAATACGGAAAACCCATGATCACAGCCCTGGGGGCCGCTGCCCGATTCGCCCGTTACGGCGTCAATAACGCCCGCGACGCGCCCGGTTAAACCTGTTCTGACGCAACTGTGGCGCAGACCACGTTTCTTGATGGGACCCACCACCCCCTGATACCGGTTGTCCCTATGTCCCACACCGCTCACATACCCAGCCACCGGAAGCCCCGCCGCAGCGCCTCGAAGCTCGCGGTCCGCGCCGGAGTTGCCGGTGGCGTTCTCAGCACGCTGGCGATGGCCGGCACGGCGAGCGCGTCCCCCGCCGCCGAGCCCGTCACCGAAACCACCCTCGAGATGCCGGTCCTCAACATGGACCTCGGTTCGGAGGTGTCCTCCGCCGTCGTCAAGGCCGCGGACAACACCCGCGCCGCCGCTCTCGTGGGCGAACTGACCGCCCAGGAGGAGACCGCCCGTACGGGCGCCGCCGCCGAGGCCAAGCTGGCCAAGGCCGACGCGCAGGCCAAGGCCGACGCGGAGAAGAAGGCCTCCGACGAGGCCAAGCGCCAGGCCGACGCCGACCGCGCCAACCGCAGCTCCAGCCGCACGCAGCTCGCGAGCGCCTCCGCCTCCGGTTCGTCCTCCGGCTCCGGCTCCTCCGCGGGCTCGGGCTCCTCCGACGACTCGGGCGTCACCGCCCCGGCCACCGGTTCCGCCTCGGCCGTCATCAACTTCGCGCGCAACCAGGTCGGCAAGGCGTACGTCCTCGGCGGCACCGGCCCGTCCTCGTACGACTGCTCCGGTCTCGTGCAGGCCGCCTACCGCCAGGCTGGCATCTCCCTGCCGCGCATGTCCCAGGACCAGTCCTCCGAGGGCACGTCCGTCTCGCTGAGCAACCTCAAGCCGGGCGACATCCTTTACTGGGGCAGCCGCGGCAACGCCTACCACGTCGCCCTCTACGTCGGCGGCGGCAAGTTCGTCGGCGCGCAGAACTCCGGTACCGGCATCGTCGAGCGCTCGCTGAGCTACGACCCGCCGACCGGCGCCGTCCGCGTCCTCTGATCCACCCGGCTCCGGCCCCCCGGAGCCCGCGAAGGGCCGGTACTCCCCCGCTCGGGGGGCGGGTACCGGCCCTTGCGCACGCCTGACGCGCCGTCTCCGCGCCCCCGGGCGCCCGTGGGGGTCCGTCCCCCACCGGTACGCCGCCGTCCGCTCTCACGGCCCGTACGCCCCTCGGCGCCGTACCGGGCCCCGGAGGCCTACCATCCTCTTCAGGAGGTGGCCGGATGAGTACGCATCACCACGCGCAGGACAACACCCCCGACGGGGACGATTTCGGGCAGCACGACCACGCCCCCGCCCCCGACGCGACGGCGGTCGCGGCCGCCGTGGGCCTCGGCCTGCTCGCGCTCGGCGGCTGGCTGTTGACCACCACCCGCCCCTGGAACCGTCCCGACGGCCCGGCCGTGCTCGCCCTGTACTGGGGTTCCGCGCTGTCCGTGCTGCTGTGCGGGCTGGTCCTGCTCCGCCGGGGGGTGCACGCCGTCCACGGCGCCGACCCCGGCGCGCTGGACGACGTACCCCCCAGAAGCGGTCATATCGGCCCGATCACACCGGTCGAGCTGGGCCTGATCAGGCCTTCGGAGCCACCTTGCTGAGGCCGTTGATGATGCGGTCCATCGCGTCGCCGCCCTGCGGGTCCGTCAGGTTCGCCAGCATCTTCAGCGTGAACCGCATCAGCACCGGGTGCGTCAGCCCGCGCTGAGCGGCGATCTTCATGACCTTCGGGTTGCCGATCAGCTTCACGAAGGCGCGGCCCAGCGTGTAGTAGCCGCCGTACGTCTCCTTGAGGACCTTCGGGTAGCTGTGCAGCGCCAGTTCCCGCTGCGCCGGGGTGGCCCGCGCGTGCGCCTGGACGATCACCTCGGCCGCGATCTGGCCGGATTCCATCGCATACGCGATGCCCTCGCCGTTGAACGGATTGACCAGGCCGCCCGCGTCACCCACCAGCAGCAGGCCCTTCGTGTAGTGCGGCTGCCGGTTGAACGCCATCGGCAGCGCCGCGCCGCGGATCGGCTTCGTCATGTTCTCCGGGGTGTAGCCCCAGTCGGCGGGCATCGACGCGCACCACGCCTTGAGCACCTCGCGCCAGTCCAGCTCCTTGAAGGCGGAGGAGGAGTTGAGGATGCCGAGGCCGACGTTCGACGTCCCGTCGCCCATGCCGAAGATCCAGCCGTAGCCGGGCAGCAGCCGGTCCTGCGCGCCGCGCCGGTCCCACAGCTCCAGCCAGGACTCCAGGTAGTCGTCGTCGTGGCGGGGCGAGGTGAAGTACGTGCGTACGGCGACGCCCATCGGGCGGTCCTCGCGCCGGTGCAGGCCCATCGCCAGCGAGAGCCGCGAGGAGTTGCCGTCGGCCGCGACCACCAGCGGGGCGCGGAAGGTGACCTCGGTCTTCTCCTCGCCGAGCTTCGCGCGCACCCCGGTGATGTGGCCGGTACGGGCGTCACGGACCGGCTCGCCGACGTTGCAGCGCTCGTAGAGGCGGGCGCCCGCCTTCTGCGCCTGCCGGGCGAGGGTCTCGTCGAAGTCGTCGCGCTTGCGAACGAGTCCGTAGTCCGGGAAGGACGCCAGCTCGGGCCAGTCCAGCTGGAGGCGCTGGCCGCCGCCAATGATCCGCAGGCCCTTGTTGCGCAGCCAGCCCGCCTCCTCGGAGACGTCGATGCCCATCGCGACGAGCTGCTTGGTGGCGCGCGGGGTCAGCCCGTCGCCGCAGACCTTCTCGCGCGGGAAGGCCGTCTTCTCCAGCAGCAGGACGTCGAGTCCGGCCTTGGCGAGGTAGTAAGCGGTGGTGGAACCGGCGGGCCCGGCCCCGACGACGATCACATCCGCGGAGTGTTCGGACAGGGGCTCGCTCACTGCGGGATCTCCCGAAGGCTCGATAAGGGGTGCCGAACGGCACGAGACATGTGCAGTCTAAGCAGCGAGAGAGATCACGATCCGAAGGGCTGCCCACGATGACCGCCTCACCGACCCGGCCGCTCCCGGATGTACAGCTGCGTGTGCCCACCGACGAGGACGCGCACGCCTGGCACCGGGTGTTCGGCAACAACGACGTCATGGAGTTCCTGGGCGGGCCCGCCGAACTCTCCGTGTACGAGGAATTCACCGCCCGCCAGCGGATGCACGACGCCCAGCGCGGGTTCTGCCTGTGGACCCTGGTGGACGCGGACGGCGCGGTCATGGGCTTCACCGGGGCGCAGCCGTGGCCCAAACCCTGGGGTCCGCCCCTCGGCGAGATCGAGATCGGCTGGCGGCTGGGCCGCGAGTTCTGGGGCAAGGGGTACGCCTACACCGCCGCGCTCGCCACCGTCGAACGGGTCCGGGCGGCGGGCGTCCCGTACGTCATGGCGATGATCGACACGCGCAACACCCGGTCGATCGCGGTCGCGGAGCGGCTCGGGATGGAACTGGCCGAGGAGTTCACCACTCCGAGTGGAAACCCGGGCCGCAAGTACACGCTCACCTTCCCCGAGAACGCCGGATAGGCCGGCCGAGCGGTCGTCAGAAGACGGAGAGACCGGTCAGCGTGGTGAACCGGTCCAGGGCGGCCACACCCTGGACCGAGTTGCCCTGGGCGTCCAGCCCCGGGCTCCACACGGCGAGCGTGCACAGCCCCGGGACGACGGCGACGATGCCGCCGCCGACCCCGCTCTTGCCGGGCAGGCCGACGCGGTAGGCGAACTCGCCCGCCGCGTCGTACGTCCCGCACGTCAGCATCACCGCGTTGATCTGCTTGGCCTCGCTGCGGGTCAGCAGCCGCGAGCCGTCGGCGCGCAGCCCGTGCCGGGCCAGGAAGCGGGCGGCGAGGGCGAGGTCGCCGCAGCTCAGCTCGATGGAGCACTGCCAGAAGTAGTGGTCGAGCAGGGCCGGGACCGGGTTGTCGAGGTTCCCGTACGAGGCCATGAAGTGGGCGACGGCGGCATTGCGGTCGCCGTGCTCCGCCTCGGAGGCGGCGACCTCCGCGTCGAAGCCGATGTCCGGGTTGCCGCTCTCCTCCCTCAGGAAGCGCAGGAGTTCGCTGCTCGCGTCACCGGTCAGGGTCTGGAGCCGGTCGGTGACGACGAGCGCGCCCGCGTTGATGAACGGATTGCGCGGAATGCCGCTCTCGTACTCCAGCTGCACGAGCGAGTTGAAGGGGTTGCCGGAGGGCTCGCGGCCGACCCGCTCCCACAGGCTGTCGCCGCCCTCGGCGAGGGCGAGGGCCAGCGAGAACACCTTGGTGATGGACTGCGCGGAGAACGGCGTCCGCCAGTCGCCGACCCCGTGGACGTTGCCGTCGAGGTCGGCGATGGCCATGCCGAACTGGCGGGGGTCGACGGACGCGAGCGCCGGAATGTACTCGGCGGGCGTCCCGCTGCCGGTCAGCGGGGCCGTGTCGGCCGCGACCTGCTCCAGCAGCGCCTGGTAGTCCACGGCTAGTCCTTGACCCCGCGGTGCAGGGCCACGATGCCGCCGCTGAGGTTGCGCCAGGCGACCTTCGACCAGCCCGCCTTCTGCAGGAGCCCGGCCAGGGCGGGCTGGTCCGGCCACTCGCGGATGGACTCGGCGAGGTAGACGTACGCGTCGGGGTTGGAGGACACAGCGCGGGCCACCGGGGGCAGGGCGCGCATCAGGTACTCGGTGTAGACGGTCCGGAAGGGGGCCCAGGTCGGCTGCGAGAACTCGCAGATGACGACCTGGCCGCCCGGCTTGGTCACCCGGTACAGCTCGCGCAGGGCGCCCTCGGTGTCCTGCACGTTGCGCAGCCCGAAGGAGATCGTGACGGTGTCGAAGACCGCGTCCTTGAAGGGCAGCCTCGTCGCGTCGCCCGCGGTGAGCGGGAGCCACGGGTTGCGCTTCTTGCCCTCGCGGAGCATGCCGAGGGAGAAGTCGCAGGGGACGACGTACGCGCCGGTCGCGGCGAAGGGCAGCGAGGAGGTCGCGGTCCCGGCGGCCAGGTCCAGCACCTTGTGCGCGGGGCGGGCGTCGACCGCCTTGGCGACCTCCTTGCGCCACAGACGGGCCTGGCCGAGGGAGAGGACGTCGTTGGTGAGGTCGTAGTTGGCCGCCACGCCGTCGAACATGGAGGCGACTTCGTGCGGCTGCTTGTCCAGGGATGCGCGGGTCACTGGCGTTGGCCTCGCAGAGATCGGGTTGCCGGTCCGCTGCGCGGCGCCGGGCGCGGTGCTGATGTACCCCCCATCCTCTCAGGCCCACCCCCCGGGCTCCGCCCGCACCCGGTCCTCAAACGCCGGACGGGCCTGATTTTCAGCCCCGGCACATCCAGCCTCACCCGCAACACACGACCTCCGCCCGCACCCGGTCCTCAATCGCCGGACGGGCTGAAGGTCCCGGCTCCGGCACATCCAGCCTCGCCGGCGATTGAGGCGCCCCCGGAGGGCGCACACGGCCGCGGACGACAACGCGGGCTCCGGAGCTTCAGCCCGTCCGGCGTTTGAGGACCAGGCCCCCGGAAGCTCCGGACGCGCCGGACGCGCCGGATCCTCAGCCGCGCCCCCGGAGGGTCAGCGGCGGCGGTGGAGGAGGCGGCCGGCGATGACGGTGGCTACGCACGTGGTCGCGCCGAGGGCGAGCAGCGCTTCCGGGTCCGGCGCGTCGAAGACCGCGAAGCGCGCCGCGCCCCCCGGCTCCAGCCCACCGCAGAACGCCTCGGCGACCGACGCCCGCCCCGCGAAGGGGTCGAGGGAAGGGGCCGGAGAGAGGGCCGGAGAGGGCGCCGAAGAGGGCGCCCGGCCGACCGCCAGGTCCGCCCGCAGGGTCAGCCCCGAGCGCGCCACCGCCGTACGGACGGCCGCCACGCGCAGCGACCCGACGACCACCACCACCCCCCGCGACAGCAGCTTCTGCGTGCCCCTCCGCGCACTGGCCCCCCGCCGCGCCTCCGTCAGGCCGAGGGCCGCCAGCTCCGCCGCCCCCGTGATCGGATCGGCGCCCAGCTCGGCGGTCTCGGACGGATCGTCCGGGTAGTACGTCCCCTCCAGCAGCGCCGCCGCCCCGGCCACGGCCAGCCCCGGGGTCAGCACCCCGGGCCAGTGCCGGACCCGGGCCAGCGGGTACCGCCCGGCGAGGTCCTCGTACGCCCCCACCTCGGCGATCCGGTCCCCCTCGACCAGGACCGCCCCGCCCCGCAGGACGGGCAGCGGCGAGGACGGCCCGGTCACGACCAGGTCCGCGGTGTGCAGCGTCAGCATGGGAAGGCCTGCGTCAGTTCGTCGCGATGAGCTTCAGCTCGGGGTGCGCCGTGCCGCCCTCGAGTGCCGTCGAGGAGATGTGCGAGACCACGCGGTCGTCGACCGGGTCGTTCGCCGGGTCGTCGTGGACCAGCAGGTGCTCGTACGTCGTCGCGCGCTGCGCCGGGGTCCGGCCCGCCTTGCGAATCAGGTCGATGATCTCCATGCGGTTCGAGCGGTGCTTCGCACCGGCCGAGGAGACGACGTTCTCCTCCAGCATGATCGAGCCGAGGTCGTCCGCGCCGTAGTGCAGCGACAGCTGGCCCGCCTCCTTGCCGACCGTCAGCCAGGACCCCTGGATGTGCGCGATGTTGTCGAGGTAGAGCCGCGCGATCGCGATCATGCGCAGGTACTCGAAGATCGTCGCCTGGGTGCGGCCCTTGAGGTGGTTGTTCTCGGGCTGGTAGGTGTACGGAATGAAGGCGCGGAAGCCGCCCGTACGGTCCTGGGTGTCGCGGATCATCGCGATGTGCTCGATCCGCTCGGCGTTGGTCTCGCCGGTGCCCATCAGCATGGTGGAGGTGGATTCCACGCCCAGCCGGTGGGCGATCTCCATGATCTCCAGCCAGCGCTCGCCGGACTCCTTGAGCGGGGCGATCGCCTTGCGGGGCCGCTCCGGCAGGAGTTCGGCGCCCGCGCCCGCGAAGGAGTCGAGGCCCGCGGCGTGGATCCGCTGGATGGCCTCCTCCGCCGAGACGCCCGAGATGCGGGCCATGTGCTCGACCTCGGACGCGCCGAGGGAGTGGATGACCAGCTGCGGGTAGGCCTTCTTGATCGCGGCGAAGTGGTGCTCGTAGTACTCGACGCCGTAGTCCGGGTGGTGGCCGCCCTGGAACATGATCTGGGTGCCGCCCAGCTCGACGGTCTCCGCGCAGCGGCGCAGGATGTCGTCGAGGTCGCGGGACCAGCCCTTCTTGGTGTCCTTGGGGGCCGCGTAGAAGGCACAGAACTTGCACGCCGTGACGCACACGTTGGTGTAGTTGATGTTGCGCTCGATGATGTACGTCGCAATGTGCTCGGTACCCGCGTACCGGCGGCGGCGCACCGCGTCGGCCGCCTGGCCGAGCGCGTGCAGCGGCGCGTCGCGGTAGAGGTCGAGGGCCTCTTGCTGGGTGATCCGGCCCCCTGCGGCGGCACGGTCGAGGACAGACTGGAGAGCGGCCTGGTCGGTCACCGGTGCGTCACCTTTCGGCGGTGTGTCAAGGGTTGTCCGGACCGATCCAGCCTACGCCAGCGGTCGGGTGCCCTCGCGGGGGGCCGGGGCGAACGCCCGGGCTACCCCCGCGTCAGGTCGCCCTCCGGGTTCCCGGCGGCCTTGTCCCCGGAGCGGTAGTGCACAGCGCCGCTCCCGGTGAGGCTGAACCGCTCGTCGGCGGAGCCGGGGGCGCAGATGCCGGGGTGCGGGTTGGGGCCGCCCGCGGTGTCCAGGACGAGCGCGCGGTCGGTGGCCACGGCGAGCTTCCAGTCACCGCTGCAGTCGTAGGTCGTCCCGAGCAGGTCGATGACCGACGTGTCGCGCGCGACGACCGCGCCCCGCTTCCCGGCCCGGATGGTGATCTCGAACTGGCTGGGCAGGCCGAGGTTGGTGGTGAGCGAGCCCTTCCAGGTCCCGATGAACTCCTTGGGTACGTCCTCCCGCGTGCTCCGCGTCGGCGGCGCGGACCCGTCCCCCGGCGCGGGCGGCGACGCCGACGACGACACCGAGGGCGACGACCCGGTGGCCGGCGCCGAGGCGGACGGACGGCCGGAGGCCACGTCGTGCCCGCCGCCCGGGCCCGTCGGCAGGAGTCCGAGCCCGTACAGCCCGCCCCCCAGGGCCACCGCGACGGCGCCCAGGGCCAGCACCAGCGTGCAGCTGACCCGGCGCCCGGCCGCGCTCAAGCGGACCCCGCGCTGCCCGCCGCCCACCCCGTCCGCGGCGGTCTCGGCATGCCCGGCGGCGTGCCCGGCCCCGCTCCCGCCCGTGCCGCCCGCCCCGGTCGGGAGCCCGTACGGCCCCACCGGCCCGACGGGGGCCCGCCACCCGTCGTACGAGGGCCCGGAAGCCGACCCGGAAGCGGAGTACGAGGAGTCCGCGGGCCCGAAACCTCCGGAGCCGAGCGAGCCACCCGGGCCGGAGCCCGCACCCGAGCCCGAGCCCGTGCCCGAGCCCCCGGCCCCCGCCCCGTCCCCGTAGCTCGGCGTCGCGAACGGCACCAGGCCGGAGGCCCCCGACGAACCGGCGGCCCCCCACGCGTCCGGCACGTCCGCGTCCAGGTCCAGCAGCCGCGCGTTCGCCCGGCTCGCCTCCTCCACCAGCGGCCCCGGCAGCCAGCCCGGCGCGCCCAGGGCTCCGGCGAGCGCCACCGCGACCGCCTCCGGGGCGGGCCGGTCGGCCGCCGCCTTGGCCAGGCAGGCCGCGATCAGTTCGCGCAGCTCCCCGGCCGGTACCGCGCTCAGGTCGGGCTCCTCGTGCACCACCTTGTAGAGGAGGGTCGCCGCGTTGTCCCCGCTGAAGGGCGGCTTCCCGGTCGCCGCGAAGGCCAGTACCGCACCCAGCGAGAAAACGTCCGAAGCCCCGGTGGCCCCCTTGCCGAGGATCTGCTCGGGCGCCATGTAGCCGGGCGAGCCCACCGACACCCCGGTGGAGGTCAGCGAGGCGGTGCCGTCCGTGGCCCGGGCGATGCCGAAGTCGATCAGCCGCGGCCCGTCGAGGGTGAGCATCACGTTCGAGGGCTTCACGTCCCGGTGTACGAGGCCCAGCGCGTGCACCGCCACCAGCGCGCGGGCCAGCCCCGCGCCGATCGCCCGAACGGACCGCGCGGGCAGCGGCCCGTGCGCGGCGAGCGCCCGGTCCAGCGCGGGCCCGGCGACGTAGGCCGTGGCCACCCACGGAACGGCTGCTTCCGGGTCCGCGTCCAGTACCTCGGCGGTCCACTCCCCGCCCACCCGGCGCGCGGCGGCGACCTCACGCCGGAACCGGGCGCGGAACTCGTCGTCCGACGCGAAGTGCGGGTGCACGACCTTGACCGCGACCGTACGGCCACCGGCGCTGCGGCCCAGGTAGACCCGGCCCATACCGCCCGCGCCCAGGCGGCCCAGCAGCCGGTACGCCCCGATCACCCGCGGTTCACCGGCTTCCAGCGGCTGCATCGCGTCCCCCGTCCTCTGCTCCCCCGTACCTGCCCGACGGCTCAGCACACTAGGCCCTGTCGGCCCACGGAGGCACCGAATCCGTGGCACGGTGATCGGCATGAGACCGCGCACCACCACGGCGGCCACGGCGACCTCGGCCGCCGTCCTGCTCACCGCCTGCCTCACCGCCTCGCTCGCGGCCTGCTCCGGTCAGGGCGCCCGGGTCAGCTTCGACGCCCCGGCCACGACCCCGACCGCCACGCCCACCAGCGGCGTCAGCCCGCGTCCGGTGAGCGAGGCGGAGCGGCTGACCCTGCCCCCGACCGGCCCCGAGGCGGAGTTCCACGAGGAGAGCAGGCTCCCCGACGGCACGACGATCGGCGTGACCACCCTGGAGGGCCAGAAATCGGGTTTCACCGGCAAAGTCTGGGTGTGGGCGCCGAAGCAGTACTTCGAACCCCAGTACGCGCACAGCGGCTTCCCGGTGCTGATCGCGCTCCCCGGCGGCCGCGGTTTTCCGAAGAATTACTGGATGGCAGCCGGTCTGAAGCTCCAGAGCAGCATCGCCCACTGGTCGCTGGAGGGCCGGAGCCTGCCGTTCCTGGTGGTGATGCCGGTCCTCAACCCGGACAAGTCCCACTACTACGACGGCAGCGACATCCCGGGACAGCCGAAGATGGGAACCTGGCTGACGGAGGACGTCCCGGATCTGGTGCGGGCCAACTTCCGCACCTTCCGCGCCCGGGACGGCTGGGCCTTCATGGGCTCCTCCTCGGGCGGCTTCGCGGCGCTGAAGTCCGTGCTCCAGAAGCCGGACCAATTCAAGGCCGCCATCGCCTCCGGACCGGACACCGTGCCGGACTCCCCGCTGTGGAAAGGATTCGAGGACGAGCGCCAGGCCAACAATCCGGAACGACTCTCCACGGAACTCGCGGCGAAGACGGGCCCGGATGTTTATCTCGCGTTCCAGGTCGGCAGCAAGGAAAGCAGCCTGCCCAATGTGCAGAAATTCATCGCGAATTATGGAAAGGGTCCGGTAAAGACCCATTTGCAGGTAATTCAGGGCGGCGAGCACAACGCCAAGACCTACATCCGGGGCATGGGCGAGGGCACCATGAAGTGGATCAGCGACCACCTCCAGGCACCGGTCCCCACCCGCTGAGGACCGGCCCTCCGACGCCGCCGCCACGGAGCCGCCACAGGGTCACCGAGGCGCCGCCGCGGGCCGCCCCCACGGGCCGCCGCTACGGGACGAGCAGCTCCACGGCCACGTCCGCCGGGAACCCGGTCGTCGCCCCGGTCCGGCGCGCGAATTCCCGTACGCCCGCCAGCTGGTCCGGGCCGAAGCGGAAGTCCAGGGTGGTGAAGTACCGCTCCAGCAGCTCGGCGTCGAAGGCCTCCCAGCGGGCCGCCTGCTCGGCCACCTTGGTGACCTCCTCCAGGGACAGGTCCCGGGAAGCGAGGAAGGCCCCGTGGACCTCCCGCACCATGGCGGGCTCGCGCTCGAGGTAGTCCTTGCGGGCGGCCCAGACGGCGAAGACGAACGGCAGTCCGGTCCACTCCTTCCACATGAGCCCCAGGTCATGCACGGTGAGACCGAGTCGGGGCGCGTCGTGCAGGGAGGCCCGCAGGGCCGCGTCACCGATCAGTACGGCCGCGTCCGCCTCCTGCATCATCAGCCCGAGGTCGGGCGGGCAGGTGTAGTAGTCGGGCTGTACGCCGTACTGCTCGGCGAGCAGCAGCTGGGCCAGCCGTACGGACGTACGAGAGGTGGACCCGAGGGCGACCCGGGCTCCGTCGAGCTGCTCCAGGGGCACCTGGGACACGATCACGCAGGACATCACGGGGCCGTCGCAGCCGACCGCGAGGTCGGGGAAGGCCACGAGCTGGTCGGCGTTGCGCAAGAACTCGACGAGGGTGATCGGGGCGATGTCCAGCTCGCCCCGGACGAGCCGCTCGCTGAGCTTCTCGGGGGTGTCCTTGGTCAGCTCCAGGTCCAGGAGCGTGCCGGTTCTGGCCAGCCCCCAGTACAGCGGCAGGCAGTTCAGGAACTGGATGTGGCCGACCCTGGGCCGGCTGCGATAGACGTCCACATCGCGAGACTAGCCCCCGTCCGACCGTCAGCCTTCGGACGGGTCTCAAACGTCCGGGTGACGTGATCTTTCCCTCTGGTCGACCCCGCAGTCTGCGTGCTAGGCTCGACGCAAGTTGCAGTTTGGTTTCCCTTGCAGTACGAAGCCTGCGGAGCATGTGACCCGCAGGCTTTTGTAGTTTTCAGACTTCTTAGCAGGTTCTGGAGCAGGGCGACCCTTTGGCCCATAGGAGGGCTCATGGCTACCGGAACCGTGAAGTGGTTCAACGCTGAAAAGGGCTTCGGCTTCATCGCCCAGGACGGCGGCGGCCCGGATGTCTTCGTCCACTACTCCGCGATCAACGCGGCTGGTTTCCGCTCCCTTGAGGAGAACCAGCTCGTGAACTTCGACGTCACGCAGGGTCCGAAGGGCCCGCAGGCGGAGAACGTCACCCCGGCCTAGTCGCCTGGGCCAGCCCGATCGCGGGTTGGAGATGCAGTACCCAAGGAGCCCTGCCTCCTCCGTGCGAGCGGAGAGGGCGGGGCTCCTGCCTTTTCGCCCCGACGGGGGCACAAGAGAAGAGGGGGCCGGGACCCGATGGGTCCCGGCCCCCTCTTCGTGTGCTTACGCGGCCGGGACCGTCGGGTTCGCCGAATTCGCCGGAGCCGGTGCGGCCGCCGTGACGATCAGGTCCAGGATCAGCTCCACGCCGTTCTCGGTGACCAGGCGCAGGTGGTACGTCCCCGGTGCGGCCGAGACGGCGTCCGCGCCCGGGGCCGAGGCGGTGAACAGGTCCGGCAGCACGACCGCGCCGTCGGCGCCGGTCGGCGCCAGCGCCACCGTGTGCAGGAGCTTGCCGTCCTTGTCCTTGAAGAACGGCGTCTTCGCGGCCGGGTCCACCGGGACCCAGGCGCCCTTCGCGTCCTTCTCGACCAGGGCCGCCGTGATCTTCGTCCCCGCGACGGGTGCGTCCTTGGCGGTGGCCTTGACCTCCACGCCCACGAAGCTGGAGCCGGCGACCGCGGTGAGCGGCTTGGTGGTGGTACGGGCCAGCGCGTCCACGACGGGAGCGGGCTTCGGAGTGACCGTTGCGGTGAACTTCACCGTGAACTCGCGGGTGCCGTAGAGCGTGGCCCGCAGGGTGAAGGCGCCGTTCTTCGCGCCCGCCTTGTCACCCGCCGTGAGGGCGGGGGCGGTGGCGACGCCGCCCTTGTCGGTCCGGACCACGACGTAGCGCTTGGCCCCGGCGAAGACCGTGCCGGAGGTGTCGTCGTCGGCGATCTCGAAGACCACCGTCTCGCCCTCGGCGGGCTTGCCGTCGCTGAGGACCGCCTTGACCTTCGGGGCGGTGGCGAAGACGGAACCGGCCTCGGCCGTGATCTTCGGCTCGCCGAGCGCCGTCAGCCCGTCCACCGAAGCGGGCGGGACCGACGGCTTGGTCGGCTCGGTGGGCTTGGTCGGCGGCTTCGTGGGCGGCGTGGTCGGCGGCTTCGCCGGGGTCGCCGGAGGCCGCGGGGTCAGCGGCGGGGCGGGCGGCGGCGGGGTGGGCGGCGAGCCGGGGGGCGGGGTCGGGTAGTTCCCGGCGGCCGGGTTCGGCACGTCGGCGACCCCGGCCTGGTACTGGCGCATCCAGCCGAGCACGGAATTCACGTACTCGCGGGAGCTGTTGTAGCTCAGGATCGCCTTGTCCAGGTCCGCGGGCTTGGAGAGGTCCCGGTCACCCGCGCAGAGGTAGAGCCCGGCGCCGAGCGCGGCGTCGTAGATGTTGTTCGGGTCCCGCTTGCCGTCGCCGCTGCCGTCGGCGCCCCAGGTCTTCCAGGTCTCGGGGATGAACTGGAGCGGGCCGACGGCCCGGTCGTACTCCTGGTCCCCGTCCCACTCGCCCTTGTCGGTGTCCTTGATCAGGGCGAAGCCGTTGCCGTCCAGGCGCGGTCCCCGGATCGGCTTCTCCGTGGACCCGTCGCCCTTGAGCCCGTAGCCGGAGGCGTGGACGGACTCGATCCGGCCGATGCCCGCCAAGAGCTGCCAGGGCAGCTTGCAGTTGGGCAGCGCGGCCGCGACCGACAGCTCGGCCCGGCGGTAGGCGTCGAGGGCGGTCGCGGGTATCCCGCTGGCACCCTCCGGCGACCCCGCACCGGCCGGCGGCGGGTCGGCCACCAGGTCGGGCAGGTCCAGGCGCGCGTTGCCCCGGTCGTTGGCCTGCGGGCTGTCCGGTCCCGGCTCCGCCTCACCGGCGTCGGCCGTCGGCGCGGTCGTGACGACCGCCGCCGTGGTCAGACTCGCCGCGAGAGCGGCGGTGCACAGGACTTTGCGCGAGGTACTGACAAGGTGACGGTGAAGAGGCTTCACAGTGCGGCAATCCCCCCAAGGCAGCCGTGGACATGTGAGTGCGCGGCCGGACGAGCCATGAATATTCACTGTCTATCAGGTATTCGCGGGCGACTCGCCGTCCCCCCACGCTTATGTGACACACCATTCGCCTCGTCTTCACCGGAACCTCGTTCAACTCCGAACGAAGGTCCTAAGACCTGTACGGAAAAGTCCTAAAGGCCCATGTTTGTACGGGCTCTGCTCCCTAGGCTGTCTCCATGGCCACGAGCACCAAGAGGGACCAGCAGAGCCGCGAGGCCCGGGCGCGGCTGCGCACCGAGCGCGAAGCCGCCGCCCGCAAGGCGACACTGCGCGGCCGCCTGCTGGTCGGCGGTGCGCTGGCCGCCGTGCTCGCCCTCGCGGCGGGAATCGGCATCTACGCCTCGAAGCCGGGTATTCCGGGTGGTGCGGGTGATGCGGGTGCCTCCTCGGATTCTGTGGGCAAGCCGTTCGTCCGGCCCGCCCACACCTCCGGCACGGACGGCGTCGTCGTCCCGTACGGCAAGGCCGACGCGAAGGACGTCGTCAGCATCTGGATCGACCCGCGCTGCCCGTTCTGCGCGGGGGTGGAGACCGGCCTCGGCCCGACCCTCAAGGAGCAGGCGGACGCGGGCACCTACCGGGTCGACTACCACTTCGCGACCTTCCTGGACGGCTCGTTCGGCGGCAAGGGCTCCAAGCGCGCCCTGAACGCCCTGGGAGCGGCGGTCAACGAGAGCCCCGAGAGGTTCATGGACTACCTCCAGGTGCTCTACAAGAACCACCCGGCGAAGGAGACCGACGACACCTTCGGCTCCACGGCCACCCTCCTGGACCTCGCGGACCAGGTGCCGGGGCTGCGCACCCCGGCGTTCAACCAGTCGGTCAAGGAGCTGACCTACATGCCGTGGGTCGACAAGGTCTCGAAGGCCTTCCACGAGAGCGGCAAGACCGGCACGCCGGACATCGAGATCAACGGCAAGCGGGTCAACGTGCTGTCCGGCAAGGGCATCGACTCGATCGCCCCGGAGTCGTTCAAGCGACTGGTAGCGGACAACCTGAAGAAGTGACCGCCCCCGGCGGCCCTCGTCTTCGGTGGCCGCCGGGGGCCGCGGTGTCACCCTCGCTCCGGCAGCCTGGGCCTCGTTCGTGGGGTTCGCACGAGCTTCCGCGGGGCGGGCCCCCGGACCCGGACCCCGGCCCCCGGCCCCGGGGCCTCAAGGGGTCAGGCTGACCGGCATCAGGAGGGAGAAGGCGTCCCCGTCGTCGGGGTTCAGGACCACGAGGGGGGCCTTCGGGCCGACGTACTCCAGGAGCAGGTGGTCGGCGGTGAGGGCGTCCAGGAGGAACTCGGGGTTCACGCCCACGCGTTCGCCGGCGGACTGGTCGTCGCCGACGGTCACGGTGTCCGTCAGGACCAGCACGCACACCCCTTCCGCTCCGGTCAGGGCCTCGCGCAGGGCGGGGACGTCGAGGGGGATGCGGCGGCCTTCGGGCAGCCGGATCAGGCGGCGGTAGTCGGGGAACGGCTCGCCGAGGCCCCGGCCGGCGAGCTGGTGGCCCTGGGTCTCCAGTTCCACCCGGTCGCCGTCGACGGTGAGGTGGGCGGAGCCGTCCGTGAGCAGGGCGCGCATCGCGTCCACGAGGGGTGAGGGCACGGTCACCTGCAGGCGCTCGCCGCCGTGGCCGCTGGTCGTCGTACGGGCGATGGCCATCCGGTAGCGGTCGGTGGCGACGACGTGCAGGTCTTCCCCTTCGATGTCGAAGTGGACGCCGCCGAGCATCGGCAGTTCGGGGTCGCTCCCGGCGGCGTACCGTACGGCGTCCAGCGCGGCCGCGATCTCTTCGGCGGGCAGGGTCAGTCGGGCGGTGGTGGTCATGGGGGTCTCCTCGTGTGCGAGTAGGGCTCGTACCGTGGAGAACTCGGCGCGCGCATCGGCCAGACCGCTCTCCAGCCGCCTCAAGTGGCCGTCGAGCAGGCGGGGTACCAGGCCGGTGTCGCCACCGGACCAGCCCGCCAGCACGAGCCGGATGTCCGCGAGCGGCATCCCGGCCCGGCGCAGCCGGGCCAGCAGCCGGGCCTCGCCGAGCTGCTCGGGCCCGTACCACCGGTATCCGGTCACCGGATCCACCCGGGCGGGCACCAGCACGCCCGTCCGGTCGTAGAACCGGAGCGCGCTCACGCCCAGTCCGCTGTCCCGGCCCATCTCGCCAATGCTGCGCATCTCGCTCTCCACGTCCACGACTCTGGGACCTGCACCAGGTCGAGGGTCAAGCGGCCCGCACACTGGGTGCATGACGAGTCTCCACATCAACGGCCCCGACGCCGAACTGGAGGACCGCCTCGACGAAGAGCTGACGGCCTTCAACTCCCGGGCGGCCGGGGGGCACGAGCGCGGCGGGTTCACGGTCCGGGTCAACGCCCCGGACGCCACCATCGTCGGCGGGCTGACCGCATGGACCTGGGGCGACTGCGCGGGCATCGAACTCCTGTGGGTCGACGGGGCGCACCGCCAGGAGGGCTGGGGCGGCAGACTCCTCGCCGCCGCCGAGGCCGAGGCCGGCCGCCGTGGCTGCCGCACGATCACGGTGTCGACGTACAGCTTCCAGGCCCCCGCCTTCTACGTCGCCCACGGCTATCGCGAGACGGCCCGCATCCCCGGCATCCCGTCCCCGCACGAGGACATCTACTTCATCAAGCCGCTCCCCGCCGAACCGGCCGCGACCGAGTAGCGAACCGGCCGCGAACGTGTAGCGATCTGTCCACGACCGTGTGGCGATCTGGCTGCGCGCCTGTCGTCCGTGGTCCGTTCGCCCTGAGGGCGCGGTGTCACACCGTCACCGAGGCGGGCCGGGGTGACGGCTCGGTGACGGATCCGGCGGCCGTGGCGCGGCTCGCGGCGGGGCACGACGCGGCGGTCGTCCCGGTCTTCGACCGGGCTTCCGTGCCCGGTGAGTTCTTCCCGGCGGTCGCCCGCGCCCTCGCGGAGGGGCTGCCGGCCGCGGGGGTGCGGCGGCTGGTCGCGGTCGGGCTGGCGTCCGTACTGCCCACCGCGACCGGGGCGCTGCTGATGGACTCCCCGGGGTATCCGCAGGAGTGGCGGGAGTTCTACGTCGCCCACGGCGCCGGGACCGAGGCGCTGCGGGCGGCCGCGCCGGAGGCGCTGGACTGGCTGGTGCTGAGTCCGTCGGGGGACTTCGACCACACGGGCCCGGGGGCGGGCGGGTACGTCCTGGCCCCGGCGGACGCCGAGGCCCGGATCACCCCGGGGGACTTCGCCCGGGCGGTGGTCGAGGAGGCCGGGGCGCCGTCGCTGCGCCGTGCCCACGCGGGCGTGACCTCGGCATGACCGCGACCCTCGGGCAGGCCCCGTCCCGGGCCCGGACCCGGTCCACGACGGCGACCGCGCGCACGGCCGCGGAGGCGGCTCCGCCGCGGCCCGGGGTGGTGACCGCGACGCCCTCGTACGCGGCCCAGTGCCGTGACCGGAAAGGTGCACCGGGTCGCGGCGCCCGGCACGGCACCTCGCGGGTCGCGACGGCGCGGGCGATCTCCGTGGCGCCGGTCACCCGCGGAGCCGGGGGACCGGCTCAGCCTTTGGTTCCCACCTTCGGTGCCTTCGGCAGTCCGGTCTCCAGCGCGGTGCCGGTGCCGACGAGGGAGCTGTCCGTGGCGTGGGCGGAGGTGTTGGCGGCTCCGGCGGCGACGCCCACGGCGGTCTTGGCGTCCTTGACCGCCCCGCTCGGGTGGTCGACGATGTCGCCGAGCCGCGCGGTGATCGGCGGCCCCGACGGCGTCTGGTCGGCGGCTTGGGCGAGGCCCGGGGTGAGGGCGATGGCGGCGCCGCCGGAGAGAACCAGGGCGGCGAGGGTGCGCTTCATGGCGTTCATGCGTGGCCCAACGACCCCGGAGCCCCCGGGTCACCACCAACCCGCGGGCGTTCCGCGAATCGAGCGGTCCCGGCCCTTTCGCACCGCGGGGGCCGTCCCGTACGACGCCGTCGGCCCCGGACGCCGGGGAGCGGGCCGGGGCCGACGGGATGACGGAGCGGGGGCGGTCGGTGTGGGGAGCGGTGGGGGAGGGTCAGTCGTTGGCCACCAGGGACGGGGTGGACTTCGTCAGGACCCGGCCGCGGAAGAAGGCGGGGTTGCGGCGTTCGGTGACCCGCATGATGACCAGGCCGAGGAGCAGCAGGCCCACGCCGATGACGAAAGGCCCACGGAGCCCTTGCCGAGGCCCTTGCCGCGTACGCCGTCGGCGCCACTGCCCGCGGCCGGGTCCGCGACGCCGCTTACCGTGTCTCCGACCCGAGGCCGAACGTCCAGCTCTGTCATGTAAAGGGACGTTAGACGGTGTGGTTTCCACATCCGGAGGACATAAGTCCGGATCGAAAATCCCGGAAGGACCTTGGAATCACGAGGTTGGGCGGGCTACGTGCGCCCCATTGAAAGGCCCACAGGCCCGCCGGTCGTTGTTTCGGCGGGCCTGGACGTTCACTTTCACCATGCGGAAACCGCAGGCATGGCCGAATTGTCGGGTTTTAAACTTTCCCATTCAATTTTCGGTCACGCCCACACGACGGACTGGATCTCGCTGTAGGCGTGCAATGCGTACGAGCCCACGTCCCGCCCGACCCCACTGCGCTTGAAGCCGCCGAACGGCGCCTCCATGTTCCGGCCGATCGTGTTCACCCCGACACCGCCCGCCCGCATCCGGCGCGCCACCCGGAAGGCCCGCGCGACGTCCCCGGACCACACGTAGTGCAGCAGGCCGAAGTCGCTGTCGTTGGCCAGCGCCACCGCCTCGTCCTCGTCCCCGTCGAAGGGGACCACCACGACGACCGGTCCGAAGATCTCCTCCCGGACCACGCGCATGTCGTTCGTACAGTCGACGAGCAGGGTGGGGGCCACGTAGAAGCCCTTTCCGGACGGACCCCTCCCGGACGGGCCCTTACCGGACGGCCCCGGGCCCACCACCGGGCGCTCGCCGCCGAAGGCGATCCGCGCGCCCTCCTTCCGGCCCAGCTCGATGTAGGACTCCACCCGGTCCCGGTGCGCCGCCGAGATCACCGGGCCGACCACCGTGCCGCGCTCCCCCGGATCGCCGACCTTCATGAACGCCAGATAGCCGGTCAGCTTCTCGATCAGCCGCTCGTAGATCCCGCGCTGCGCGATCACCCGGGTCGGGGCCGTACAGATCTGGCCGCTGTAGAAGGAGAAGGTCGTACCGATCCCCCGCACGGCCGCGTCGAGGTCCGCGTCGTCGAAGACGACCGCCGCACCCTTGCCGCCCAGCTCCATCAGCTGCCGCTTCATGCTCCGGCCGCAGACCTCCGCGATCCGCTGCCCGACGCCCGTCGAACCGGTGAACGAGACCATGTCCACGTCCGGGGAGTCCACGGCGGCCTCGCCGACCTCCACCGAGGCGCCGTTGACCACGTTCACCACCCCGGGCGGCGCTCCCGCCTCCTGCAGGGCCCGCGCCATCCGGAACACCGACAGCGGGTCCTGCGGAGCGGGCTTGACGACCACCGTGTTGCCCATGGCCAGCGCCGGGGCCACCTTGCCCGCCGGGTTGGCCCACGGGTTGTTGTACGAGGTGATGCAGGTGACCACGCCCACCGGCTGGCGGATCTCCAGTGCGCCCAGGACGCTGGCCGCGCCCATCGGCCCCGCTTCGGTGACCTGCGGGGGCAGCCCGCGCTCGACCGGTTCCAGCGCGCCCCGGGCGTACCGCCGGAAGCGGGCCACCCCGACGCCGACCTGCATGCCGCGCGCGATCCCGGTCGGCGCCCCCGTCTCGGCCTGGGCCAGCCGGGCCCACGGCTCGTACTCCCGCTCCATGATGTCCGCGGCCCGGTCCAAGATCGCCGCGCGCTCCTCGGGGCGGGTCCGCGACCAGGTCGCGAACGCGTCCCGGGCCGCGGCGGCGGCCTCGTGCACCTGCTGGCGCGAGGCCTCGGGCGCCAGGCCGACCACCGACTCGTCCGCCGGGTTGATCACCTCGTAGTGGCCGCCCGCGGGCTCCACCCACGCGCCGTCGATCAGCAACCGCTGCGGGCCGCCCGCCGGTTCGTCCGCAGCACTCATCGGGTGCTCACCGTCCTCGTGTCCCGGCCCGACCGGAGCACGATGCCCGGGATGGCTCCCGTCACCTCGTCGTCACGGATCGTCTCCACCCCGTTGACCCGGACGGACACGATCCCGATCGCCCGCGAGTCCAGCCGCGGGCTGTCGCCCGGCAGGTCGTGGACCAGCGTGGCGGGCCCGGCCTCGATCCGCTCCGGGTCGAAGAGCACCAGGTCCGCGTGCCAGCCCTCGGCGATGCGGCCCCGGTCGCGCAGCCCGAACAACTGGGCCGGCTCGTCCGTGAGCATCCGTACCGCCTGCTCCAGCGGCACGAGCTTGCGCCCGCGCAGACAGTCCCCGAGGAACCGGGTCGTGTAAGGGGCCCCGCACATCCGGTCCAGGTGCGCGCCCGCGTCCGAGCCGCCCAGCATCACGTCCTCGTGCTGCCAGGTCTCCTGGCGCAGCGCCCAGCTCGCCGGGTCGTTGTCGGTGGGCATCGGCCACAGGATGGTGCGCAGCTCGTCGTTGGCGCAGATCTCCACCAGACAGTGGAAGGGATCCAGGCCGCGCTCGGCGGCGATGTCGTTCACGACCCGGCCGGAGAGGCCCTCGTTCACCTCGCTGTACGTGTCCCCGATGACGTAGCGCCCGAAGTCCGCCAGCCGCCGGAAGACCCCGGCCTCCTTGCTGTCGGCGCGGCGCAGCATCGCGGTCCGTACGTCGGCGTCGCGGAGCCTCTCGATCCGCTCGGGCACGGGGAGGCCGAGGACCTCGCCCCAGCCGGGGATCAGGTTCAGGGCGCAGAAGGTGCCGAGGGACATGTTCATGGGGGTCAGGATCGGCATGGTGAGCGCGACGATCCGGCCGCCCGCCTTGCGGGCGCGCTCGCTCGGGATGAGCTGGCGCGGCACGCGTTCGGGGACGGCCGCGTCGATGGTGAGCACGTTCCAGTTCAGCGGGCGGCCGGCGGCGGCGCTCATCTCGACGAAGAGGTCGATCTCCTCGTCCGCGAACTGGTCGAGGCAGCCCGCGACGATCGCCTCCAGCTGGGTGCCCTCGTGCTCGCCGACCGCCCGGGAGAGCGCGAGGAGTTCGGCGGGCTTCGCGTGCCGGGAGGCGACGGGGGCGCCCGCGCCGTCGGAGTGGGTGGAGGACTGGGTGGTGGACAGGCCCCAGGCGCCGGCGTTCATCGCGTCGTGGAAGAGGTCGAGCATCTGCTGGAGCTGCGCTTCGGTGGGCTGGCCGCCGACCGCGTCCTCGCCCATGACGTGGCGGCGCAGGGCGCAGTGGCCGACCATGAAGCCCGCGTTGACGGCGATGCGGCCGTCGAGGGCGTCGAGGTACTCGCCGAAGGTGGACCAGGACCAGTCGACGCCCTCCTCCAGGGCCTTGAGGGCCATGCCCTCGACCTTGCTCATCATGCGGCGCGTGTAGTCGGCGTCCTCGGGGCGGTCGGGGTGGAGGGGGGCCAGGGTGAAGCCGCAGTTGCCGCCCGCGACGGTGGTGACGCCGTGGTTCATGGAGGGGGTGGCGTAGGGGTCCCAGAAGAGCTGGGCGTCGTAGTGGGTGTGCGGGTCGATGAACCCGGGGGTGAGGACGAGGCCGTGCGCGTCCTCGCTGGTCCTGGCCTCCTCGGTGACGTGGCCGGGCTCGGCGATGACGGCGATGCGGCCGTCCCTGAGGCCGACGTCGGCGGTGTAGGCGGGGGCGCCGGTGCCGTCCGCGACGGTCGCGCCCTTGATCAGATGGTCGAGCATGACGTCCCTTTCCTGGTCTGCGACCCGGCGCCCCGGCGGCTCCGGCCACCCTCAGCCCCGGCCCCGCCGGGCCCACCCCAGCCTCGCCGAGCGACCCCAGCCCCGCCGGCGTGTTGTGAGCACGTTCCAGTTCAGCGGGCGGCCGGCGGCGGCGCCCCGGCGGCTCCGGCGGCGGAGACCGGCCCTCGCGGGCCGCACCGGGCTCCGCCCGGCCCCGCGCCTCAACCGCCGGCGAGGCTGATTTCACCGTGCCGGAGGCCCCAACGCCGACGGGCCCGGCCGGAGGCCTGGTGGTGGGTCAGGCGGATTCGCGGAAGCGGGTGGTGCGGTGGATGGGGTCGGTGTCGATCTTCGGGATCACGTGCTCCCCGATCAGCTTCACCGTGTTCATCGTGTCCTCGTACGACACCCCCGTCGGCAGACCGAAGGACAGCTGGTCCGCCCCCGCCGACTCCCACCGCTTGCACTGCTGGAGGACCTCCGTCGGGTCCCCGCAGATCAGCAGCTCCTCGGCGATCAGCAGCTCGATGATCTCCGCGTTGTACTCGGGGAGGATCTCCGGCCACTCCGGGATCGCCTCGGGCCGCGGGAAGGTGTCGTGGTAGCGGAAGACCAGCGACTGGAAGCGGTTCATGTTGGCGTTGACCGCGATCTCCACGGCCTTGTCGTGGGTCTCGGCGCAGATCGCGGTCGAGGTCACCATGACGTTGTCGTTGACGAACGCGCCGATCGCCTTCGCCTCCTGGATGGCCGTCTTGTACTGGTCCAGGACCCACTGCATGTCCGAGACCTTCTGGACGCTGAAGCCCAGGACCCCGAGCCCCTTCTTCGCGGCCATCGCGTACGAGGAGGGCGAGCCCGCCGCGTACCACATGGCCGGGTGGGCCTTCCCGTACGGCTTGGGGAAGATCTTCCGCGGCGGCAGCGACCAGTGCTTGCCCTGGAACCCCTCGTACTCCTCCTGGAGGAACATCTTGGGGAATTCCGCGATGGTCTCCTCCCAGATCTCCTTCGTGCCGTTCATGTCCTCGATGCCGGGGAGGAAGCCGAGGATCTCGTGGCTGCCCGCGCCGCGGCCGGTGCCGAACTCGAAGCGGCCCTTGGACAGGTGGTCGAGCATGGCGACCTTCTCGGCCACCTTGACCGGGTGGTTGACCGGGGCGAGCGGGTTGAAGATGCCGGAGCCGAGGTGGATGCGTTCGGTGGCGTGGGCGAGGTACCCGAGGAAGACCTCGTTCGCCGAGAGGTGCGAGTACTCCTCCAGGAAGTGGTGCTCGGAGGCCCAGGCGTACTTGAAGCCGGACTTGTCCGCCTGGATGACGTACTCGGTTTCCTCGATCAGCGCCTTGTGCTCCGCCTCGGGGTCGACCTTGGAGCGCGCCTCAGGCACGTATCCCTGCACAAAGAGCCCGAATTCCAAGGGGTTCACCGTCCTTAAGTTTCTGACGTTGCGTCAGATTTGATGGGTTGACTGTTCCATCGCGCGCCGGACGCGTCAATACCTGACGCTCCATCAGATGACGCGTCAGAGAATGCTGACGCCCGCCATCCAGCCACCGTCCACGACGAACGGCTGGCCGGTGATGTACGAGGAGTCCTCGCTGGTCAGGAAGAGGGCGAGGCGCGCGATCTCGTCCGGGCGGCCCACCCGCCCCATCGGCACGACCCGCTTGTACAGCTCCGCCATCGCGTCCCGCGCCTCGTCCGTCATCCCCGCCGGATCGAGCAGCCCGGGGTTGGCCATGGGGGTGTCCACGGCTCCCGGGCACATCGCGTTGACGCGGATGTTCTTGGCCGCCAGTTCCAGCGCGGCCACCCGGGTCAGGCCGAGGATCGCCGCCTTGGTGGCGGCGTAGGCGCCGACGTACGCCATCCCCGTCAGACCGGTGTAGGAGGAGGTGTTGACGACGGTGCCGCCGCCCGCCGCCTCGATCTCGGGGGCGACCGCCTTGATCCCGAGGAAGGTGCCGATCTGGTTGACCTGGATGATCTGCTGGAACTCCTCCAGGGGGGTGCTCACCAGCTCGTTGAACCGCAGGATGCCCGCGTTGTTGACCAGTCCATTGATCTCGCCGAAGGTCTCCTTCGCGGCGGCGACGGCGGCCGCCCAGTCCTCCTCCCGGCTCACGTCCATCCGTACGTACCGGGCCCGGTCCTCGCCGATCTCCTTGGCGACCGCGGCGCCCTGCTCGTCCAGTACGTCGCCCAGCAGCACCTTCGCGCCCTCTTCGGCGAAGATCCGGGCCTCCTGCTCGCCCTGCCCGCGCGCCGCACCCGTGATGATGACGACGCGCCCGTCCAGCTTGCCCATGCCGATACCCCTTGCCGTTAGCCGTTCAGTCGTTGAGGAGCGGGGCCACCTCGGCCCCGAACGCGCTGATCTGGTCCACGAGTTCGGCCCGGTCGCGACTGCGGAAGCGCACCTGGATCTGGTCCATGCCGAGCGCCTTGTACTCCCGCAGGGACTCGGCGAGGACCTCCGCCTTGCCCGTGAGCGTGCGCCGCCCGGTGTCCCAGCCGGGCTCGCCGATGTACAGCGCCTCCGTGATCGCGCCCATCTCGATGGGGGCGCCCACCCCGGCGGCGGCGCGCAGTTCCCGGATACGGGCCACCTGGGCCGGGAGCCTGTCGCGCGGGTCGCCCTGCGGGAGCCAGCCGTCGCCGCGTACGGCCGCCCTGCGCACGGCGGCGGGCGAGGAGCCGCCGACCCACACCGGGATCCGCTCCTGGGCCGGGCGCGGCAGCTGCCCGAGGTCCTTGAACGCGAAGGTCTCCCCCTCGAACTCCGGGTACTCCTCGGGCCCGAGGGCCGCGCGCAGCGCGTCGATGGTCTCGTCGAGCAGCGGGCCGCGCCGGGCGAAGTCGACGCCGAGGACCTCGAACTCCTCCTGCACGTGCCCCGCCCCCACGCCGAGGATCAGCCGCCCGCCGGAGAGGTGGTCGAGGGTCGCGTACTGCTTGGCGCTGATCAGCGGGTGGCGCAGGCCGACGACCGCGACATGGCTGAGCAGCCGGACGCGCTCGGTGATCGCGGCCAGGAAGGACAGGGTGGCGACCGGGTCGTACCAGACGGTGCTCATCGGCCCGGCGAGCCTGCGCGGGATGGCCACGTGGTCGCACGAGGCCAGGTATCCGAAGCCCGCCCGGTCGGCGGCGCGGGCGACCTCGGCGAGATCGGCCGCGCCCGCCGACGCCTCCCAGGGCTCGGCGTAGATGGTGCTCTGCGACTGGACCGGGAGCTGCATCCCGTAGACCAGCCGACCTTCCGGAAACACACGCGCCATGCCGTGCCCGCCTCGCCTTCGTCGTGGCCGTCGCCATCACCATCGCCACGGGCTGACGTCCCGTCACATGACGACCAGGGCCCATGGTGGTAGCTGACGCATCGTCAGGCAAGGGGTGGGCCCAGGCGTTCGGGGCCCGACGGCTGGGCCGGAGCCAGGCAGGCGGTGGATCGCGCGTACCCGGTGGACGCCCAGCGCCCGAAGGACCGGCGGTTCGTCAGCGCGGAGGACCTCGACCACACCACCTTCACCTACGTGGTCAGCACCCCCTGCCTCCTTCGACCCGGTGCACCTTGCCGGTCACGGCGCTAGGGTGCGGCGCCTGAGCTGGTACGAGCAACGGCTGCCAGCACGGTACGAGCGCGGGAGAAGAGCGTGGAGCTGTTCCTGACCCTGGTCAGCGGGATCGCCTGGACCCTCGTCTACGCCGAGGCCATCCGGCTCGGGCTGCGGCAGCGGACGTACGCGATGCCGGTGGCCGCGCTCGCGCTGAACTTCGCGTGGGAGTCGACGTACGCCGTGAACGACGTCCTCGGCGGGGTGTCCGCGCAGGGCGTCGTCAACATCGTGTGGGCCCTGGCCGACCTGGTGATCGTCTCCACGTTCTTCCGCTTCGGGCGCGCCGAGCTGCCGGAGTTCGTCACCCGGCCGCTGTTCGCCGTCTGGGGGGTACTGGTCTTCGGCGGCGCCTTCGCCGTGCAGTGGCTCTTCCTCGCGCACTTCGGGGCGCACGACGCGAGCCGCTACTCGGCGTTCCTGCAGAACCTGCTGATGTCCGGGCTGTTCATCGCCCTGTTCGCGGACCGGGCGGGGACGCGCGGCCAGAGCCTGGTCATCGCCGTCGCGAAATGGCTCGGCACCCTGGCCCCGACCGTCCTGTTCGGGGTGATCGAGGACGCCCCGTTCATTCTGGGCCTGGGCATCCTGTGCGGGGTCTTCGACCTCGCCTACATCGCCCTGCTGCTCCACCACCGGACGCGGACGCGGACCGCCCCGCCAGGGGCCCCGGGCCTCACCCGCTGACCGCCCGGCGCACCTCGGCCAGGGTCGGGTTCACCAGGGCGTGCTCGGCGCCGTCGGCGCGGCGGACGCGGACCGTGGGGACGGTCTCGTTGCCCTGCGCGACACCGCGGACGTAGGCGGCCGCGCCGGGGTCGCGCCAGATGTTGACCGGGCGGTAACGGGTGCCGGTCAGACGGAGCTTGACCCACAGCTTCATGCAGTACACACACCCGGGCCGCCAGTAGACGGTGATCTCCGCACTCATGACGGCGACCCTACGGCGGCCCCGGGCCCCCGGTCACGGGGTCGCGGGGTCGCGGGGGAGCGCGGAAGCGGGGTCACTGGGGAGCCGGGAAGCGGACCCGGACCGTCAGGCCGCCGCCCGGGACCGGGTTGGCCTCGGCCGTCAGCTCCGCCCCGTGCGCCCGCGCGATCGAAGCGACGATCGACAGCCCCAGCCCCGCGCCCTCGCCCGGGGTGTGCCGTCGCTCAGCGCGCCGCCGGAACGGCTCCATCAGCCGCGCCACCTCGCCCGGCTCGATCACCGGCCCGGTGTTGGAGACGGTCAGAACGCCGTCCGCCCCCGCCTCCCCCGCCTCGACGGAGGTCCGCAGCACGATCCGGCCGCCCGGGCGGTTGTGGCGTACCGCGTTGGCCAGCAGATTGCGGACCAGGTGCCCGAGCAGTATTCCGTCGCCGGTCACCGGCAGCGGCTCCAGCGACCGCTCGACCGTCAGCCCCCGCGCCGCGCCGCCCGCCGGCTCCATGGCCCCCAGCTCCGTACCCGCCGACTCCGTACCCGACAGCTCCGTAGCCGCCAGCTCCGACGCCACCAGTTCGGCGAGGTCCACCGGCCGCGTGCTCCCCAGGCCCTCCTGAGACACGGCGAGCAGCAGCAGCGACTCGATGAGGTGCTCGCTGGAGTCCGCGACCCCGATCAGTTTGGTACGGATCCGGGCCAGCTTCTCCGGCCCCGGGTCCCCGGCCAGCCCGATCTCGGCCGCCGCCCGCTGGACGGCCAGCGGGGTGCGCAGCTCGTGCGCGGCGTTCGCCGCGAACCGCCGCTGGGCGCCGACCAGGTCCTCCATCCGGTCGAGCATCCCGTCGAAGGTGTCCGCGAGGCGCTTCAGCTCGCCGGGCGGCGCGTCCAGGGCGATCCGCTCGTGCAGGTTCTCGCCGGACAGCCGCCGGGCCGTCTCGCTGATCACCCCGACGGGGCGCAGCACCCGGCCCGCCATCCACCAGGCCAGCCAGATCGACAGTACGGCGAAGACCGCGAGCGCGATCAGGGATACGGTCAACAGTTCGTGCAGGGCCGCCTGTTCGGCGGCGGTACTGAGCGTGCGGGTGGCCTTGAACGTCGCCAGCTGTTCCGGGGACAGCAGGTCGTCGGGCAGCCGCTGGGCGGGAACGGGGAACTTCTCTCCCTCGGCGACGGACACGGTCCGGTTGACGGCCGGCGCGTAGGTGGAGACGGCCTGGTTGATGCTGCGGAAGAGGCCCCGGCGGACCAGTACGTTCAGCAGCGCGACCAGGCCCCCGCCCGCGAGCACCAGCAGCGCCCCGTACAGGGCGGTCAGCCGGGCCCGCTCGCTGCGCGGCACCAGTCGGCCCAGCGCGCGAGGGGCGCTCACCGGGCGATCCGGTATCCCGCGCCGGGCACCGTCTCGATCAGCGGCGGCTCCCCCAGCTTGGCCCGCAGCTTGCTGAGCGTGACCCGCACCGCGTTCGTGCTGTAGCTGGTGTCCTGCTCCCACACCTGCTCGATCAGGTCGTCGCTGCTGACCACCGCCCCCGCCGCCCGCAGCAGCGTCTCCAGCACCGCGAACTCCTTGCGGGACAGGGCGAGGCGGTGCCCGTCGCGGACGGCGGCGCGGGCCGCCGTGTCCAGGGCGATCCCGGCGGCCTCCAGTACGGGCGGCAGCGCGGGCCGGGCGCGGCGGCCCAGCGCCAGGACCCGGGCGAGCAGCTCGTCGTAGGCGAAGGGCTTGGTCAGGTAGTCGTCGGCCCCCAGGCCCAGTCCCGCCACCCGGTCGCGGACCGTGCCGGAGGCGGTGAGCATCAGGACCCGGGTGAGCAGCCGGTCGCGCACCACCTGGCGGCACACCTCGTCGCCGTGCAGCCCGGGCAGGTCGCGGTCGAGGACCAGGACGTCGTAGTCGCCGAGGCGCAGCCGCCGCAGGGCCTCCAGGCCGTCGCTCGCCTCGTCCACGGCCAGCGCGTCACGGCGCAGCCCCTCGGCGATCATCTCCCGGAGGAATTCCTCGTCCTCCACCACCAGAACTCGCATGCCGTCCTCTTTACCGGAGACCGGCATTTCCTCGTTGTAAGCGTCCTGCGTGAGAGAAGCGAAATCCCCGCTTGCCGCAGGCTCGGGCCCATGAACCGATCCCTCACCATGACCACGGCCGCGGTGTTCACCGGACTGGCCCTCTTCGCCACCGCCTGTTCCACCACGGGCGCGGGCTCGGACAAGAAGGAAGGCTCCGCGAACAGCTCGGCGAACGGCAGCGGGGCTGGCGGTGGCGGCGGCGGGGACAAGCAGAAGATCGCCGACGACGCCCTCAAGATGCGCCAGTGCCTGCGCGGGGAGGGCATAGACGCCCCGGACCCCAAGCCCGGCGAGGATCCGCGCGGCATGACCGTGGGGGGTGGCGCCGACCAGGAGAAGTTGCAGAAGGCCATGGAGAAGTGCGGGATGAAGGGCCCCGGCTCCGGCGGCGGCGCGCCGTCGCAGGAGGACGCGGACAAGGAACTGGCCTGGATCCAGTGCATGCGCAAGAACGGCGTGGACCTCAAGGACCCGGAGCCCGCCGTCAACGGCATGAAGAAGGCGACCGAGATCCCCAAGGGCCAGGAGAAGGCCTTCCAGGACGCCCTGCCGAAGTGCAACGCGGCCTCCTGACACCCGGACCGGAAGGAAAGCCGAAGGGAATCCGCCGATGCCGATGCCGATGAAGAAGCGAAACACCTGGCTGCTCGCCGCCCTGACCGCCGCGCTGGCCGTCTCCGGCGGCGGTTACGCCGTACTGGCCCAGCCCGCCGCGGACGGGAAGAAGGAGCAGCGCTCCGACGGGCTGCCGCCCGGCACCGCGCCGGTCACCCGTACCGATCTCAGCTCCGGCACGCGCGTCGAGGGCACCCTCGGCTACGCGAAGGAGCGCAAGCTGAACGCGGGCGGCCCCGGCGTCCTCACCTGGGTCGCGGCCGCGGGCTCGGCGGTCGAACGGGACGGGAAGCTGTACGAGATCGACGGCAAGCCGGTCCGCCTGATGTACGGGGCCACCCCCATGTACCGCGAGCTGAAGGAGGGCGACAAGGGCGACGACGTCAAGCAGCTCAAGCGCAACCTCCAGGCCCTCGGTCACGGAACCGGGCTCGACCCGGACGACGCGACCTTCACGGCGGGCACCACGACGGCGGTCAAGCGGTGGCAGAAGGCCCACAAGGTGAAGGAGACGGGCGAGGTCGCCAAGGCCGACGTCGCCTTCGCCTCCGGGCCGCAGCGGGTGCGCAAGAACGACGCGGCGGTCGGCGACGAGCCGGGACCGGGCAAGCCGGTGATCACCCTGACCGGCACCGAGCGCAGCGTCCGCTTCCAGCTGGAGGTGGCGAAGGCGGGCACGCTGAAGGTCGGCGACAAGGTGAGCGTCGCGCTGCCCGTCGGTGGTACGGCGACCGGGAAGATCGAGTCGGTGGACACCGCCGCCGACCCGGACGGCGGCGGTGCGGGTGGGTCCGGGGGCGGCGGGGGCGGGGGCGGCGGGGACAAGAAGCCCAAGGTCGAGGTGAGCATCGCCTTCGACGACCCCTCGAAGGTGCAGGGGCCCGACCAGTCCCCGGTGTACGTCAGCCTGACCGGCGAGGTCCGCAAGGGCGTGCTCTCCGTACCGGTCAACGCGCTGCTCGCGCTGAACGGCGGCGGGTTCGGCGTCCAGGTCGTCGAGAACGGCACGGTCCGGGAGGTCGGGGTCGAGCTGGGGATGTTCGGTCAGGGCCGGGTCGAGGTCAAGGGGGGCTCCCTCAAGGAGGGCATGAACGTAGGGGTCCCGAAGCTGTGAACACACACGCGCGCGCCGTCGTCGAACTGGCCGCGGTCACCAAGGAGTACCCGGGCGGGGTCGCGGCCCTGCGCGGGGTGGACCTGACGGTCATGGCGGGCGAACTCCTCGCCATCGTCGGACCGTCGGGCTCCGGCAAGTCCACGCTGCTGCACATCGTCGGCACCCTGGACCGGCCGACCGCGGGCACCGTCGCGATCGCCGGGTACGACATCGCGGCCCTCTCCGACCGCGCGCTGTCCGCGCTGCGCTCGCGCCACGTCGGCTTCGTCTTCCAGTCCTTCCACCTGGTACCGGGCATCAGCGCCCGGGCGAACGTCGCCGAGGGCCTGCTCTACTCCGGCCTCTCGCGGACCGAGCGGGGGCGCAGGGCGGCCGAGGCCCTGGAACGGGTGGGCCTCGGCGACCGGATGGACCACCGGCCGCACGAACTGTCCGGCGGCCAGAAGCAGCGCGTGGCGATCGCCCGCGCGGTGGCGGGCGAACCGGACCTGCTGCTCGCGGACGAGCCGACCGGGGCGCTGGACACGAAGTCCGGCGCGTCGGTGATGGAACTGCTGCACGAGCTGAACCGGGACGGGGCCACCATCGCCGTGATCACCCACGACAACGAGATCGCGGCGAGCCTGCCCCGGCAGGTCCGGCTGCGGGACGGCGAGATCGTGGCGGACGTGTGGAACCGGCAGACCGTGCCGCTGCCGGTGGCGCCTGCGGGTACGGAAGGAGCGGTGTGATGGGGCGCGCGGAGCGTACTGGAGGTGCTGGAGGTGCTGGAGGTGCTGGGCGTGCGCGCAGTGGTGGGCCTGCGGGACGTGCGGGAGGTGCGGGCAGTGGTGAGTTTGCGGGCGGGGGTGGACGTACCGGTTCCGCTGAGCAGCCGGAGGCGACCGGGCGGGGTCGGCGGGGAAGGCGGCGCGGGAAGCGTGCGGACGGGCGGGCGCGGCGGCTGACCCCGCCCCGGCTGAGCCCGCGCGACGTCCTGCACGTCGGCTCGGCGGGCCTGCGCTCGCGCCCCATGCGGGTGTTCCTCTCCGCGCTCGGCATCGCCATCGGTATCGCGACGATGATCGCGGTCGTCGGGATCTCCTCCTCCAGCCAGGCCAAGCTGCTCCAGGAGCTGGACAAGCTCGGCACGAACATGCTGGTGGCCACCCCCGGCCAGGGCATGTTCACCGGCCAGCAGACCCAACTGCCCAAGGAGGCCCCCGGCATGATCTCCCGCATCGGCGGAGTCCGGTCGGTCGGCACCACCGGGGACGTCCCGGAGGCCGTGCGCCGCAGCGAGAACATCGCCGAGGCGGAGACCGGCGGTATCGCCCTGAAGGCGGTCAAGGACGACCTCCTCGGCACACTGCGGGCCGACATGCGCAACGGCACCTGGCTGAACGCGGCCACCGGCCGCTACCCCTCGGTGGTGCTCGGCCACGTCTCCGCGCAGCGCCTCGGCATCACCGCGGCGGGCCAGCAAGTGTTCATCGGCGGGCGGTACTTCACGGTCATCGGCATCCTGGACCCGATCCCGCTGGCCCCCGAGATCGAGCGCTCCGCGCTGATCGGATGGGACGCGGCGGAGCGGCTCCTGGGCTTCGACGGGCACCCGACGGCGATCTACGAGCGTTCGGCGGACGACCGGGTCGCCGACGTCCGCGCGCTCATCGCGCAGACGGCGAACCCGCAGACCCCGAACGCGGTGTCGGTGACCGACCCGTCGGCGGCGCTCCAGGCGAAGGCGGCCACCGAGGGCGCGTTCAGCACCCTGCTGCTGGGGCTGGGCGGGATCGCCCTGCTGGTGGGCGGTGTCGGAGTGGCCAACACCATGATCATCTCGGTGCTGGAACGGCGCCACGAGATCGGGCTACGGCGCTCCCTGGGCGCGACCAAGGGCCAGATCCGGGTGCAGTTCGTGACGGAGTCCCTACTCCTGTCCGGGCTCGGTGGCCTGGCGGGCATCGCGCTCGGCGGGATCGCCACCCTGGTCTACGCCCGAGCGGGCGAACTGCCATGGGTGGTCCCCCTGTGGGCGGTCACCGGCGGCTTCGGCGCGACCCTGGCCATCGGCACGGTGGCGGGGCTCTACCCGGCGGTCCGCGCGGCCCGGCTGTCGCCGACGCTGGCCCTGCAAGCGGCGTAGGCGCTCGCCCGGCGGGGAGGCGCGGACCGTCGCGCGGCGGGGAGCGGGAGGTGCGCGGCGGGAAGCGGGAGGTGCGCGCCCATACGATCGGGGAGGGGTCGCGTCGTACATTGATCTGATGAGAACTCCACGGCAGGCAGCGCGAATTGTCGTACTCTCCCCCAGCGGATCGGTGTTCCTCTTCCGCGAGAACAACGTGGAAGTCGGGATCCACTGGCTGCCGCCCGGCGGCGGCATCGATCCCGGCGAGAGCCCGGAGGAATGCGTGCGGCGCGAGCTGCGCGAGGAGACGGGCTGGACCGACCTCGCCCCCCAGCGGCTGCTGTGCACCTGGGAGCACGACTTCACCCACCAGGGCATCCCGGTCCGCCAGCACGAGCACATCTACGTCACCACCGGACCGCAGCGCGATCCGGTGCCGGAGTACCCCGAGGCACACTGGCAGTGGCTGTCGCCCGAGGCCCTCGGGGCGCTCGGGGAACCGCTGTGGCCGCCCCTGCTGCCGGGGCTGCTGGCGGCGGGTTCCGCGACGGAGCCGGTGCACCTGGGGCTGGTGGACCGGGTCATCGGATGACCCGCCGGGGCCGGTAGCGCAGGGCGGAAGGCCCTGTTCCAGCGGAGGCGGCAGAGCACACCGCTCCCAAGAGCAGGGTCGTCACGACCGTACCAATCGCCTTGGCAGCGGCGGCCTTCCCCGTCGGAACAGGGCCGTCGCCGCCACGGCCTTGGCCGGCTACGACCCCGGAACGGACCGCGCGCAGGCCGCCAAGCCCACCCGGAACGCGCCCACACCGCCCCGGGCCGGGGCGGGGCGGGCGGCCCGGGGCGGCCCGGGGCGACAGCGGCGGCCCCGATCGGGGTTGCGAGGCCCGGCCGCGGGGCCGGGGACACGGGCGGCTGCGGAGGCGGCGACAACTGCGGAAGTGGCTGCGGCGGCTGCGTCGAATGACCACCTGCCTCCGGCTCCCCGGCCTGCTTACTCGCTCGCCACTCGCCGCCATCCGCTAGCCGGTGCTCGCCAGCTGCCGCCAGCCGTCAGCCGATGCCCGCCACCAGCATCGCCACGGAAAGACCCAGCGCACCGAACCCACCGATCGCACCGGCCGCCACGCCGCCTCGCCGGTCGGTCATCCGCCGCAGATGTATTCGCGCGGCCAGGATGAACGAAAGTCCGCCGACCACGAACCACGGCCCCCACAGATAGGTGTACCAACGGCTGACCGGCAGCAGATCCGGTGCGATCCCGACCACACCGCTCTGCACGAGCAGCCCCTGCACGAGGAACAGCCCCCCGTGCCAGACGAGCAGCACCCCCGCGCCCCAACCGGCCAGTTGCAGAAGGCGATCCACCCGCCGCCCCCAGCGGCGTATCAGGGCGAGGCCCAGGAACCCCCCGACGAGTTTCAGGAAACCCGTGACCCCCAGGACCACGATGAACCAGGTGACCCGGTCCCGCAGCAACTCGCCCAACGAGGGCGCGACCGTGGTGGCAACCCCGGCCGTGCCCCCCGCCAGCCAGTAGAAGCTCGGCAGAGCGAACGCGAAGCCCCACGCCGCCGCGGCATACCCCGGCCAACCGGCCCGGCCGGTGACCGAGGTCGTCGCGCTCACATACCCGTGCGTCGTCATACCCACCAACATCGCAGCGTCGCCAGCACCAAGGATCCCCCCGACGGGGGAGCCGACTCCCCCACGCGGGGGAGGGACCGCGGATGGATGGCCCGGGGAGCCCTGCGTAGCTGGGCAGCAGGGCAGCTGGGCAGCTCGGCAGCTGGGTGCGGGCCCCGGCCCCCAGGGGGCTCAGCGTTTGAGCGTGAAGGTGAAGTCGCCGGTGAGCTTGCCGCTCAGCCGGACTCCCGAAACGAGTCTCCCCTCCCTGAGTAGTCGCTCGACCTCGGCCCTCGGAAGACCGCACCCTTCGGCGATCAGTCGCACCGGCCGGACAGGGATCCGCGCCGCACAGCGGACCGCGACGTCGATCACCTCGCAATCCAGGTGATCCGATCCGCCGGTGTCGAGGCGCCAGGCGTTGTCCCAGTCGAGGGCGATGCGGTTACGGCGCTGTACGCCCGGATCCTGGAGCAGCTCAGCTGTCAGGCCAGGGTGGTTGCCGTGCAGCCGGTCCAGCAGCTCAGGCCGTATGGAGCGCACATTCACCCGCTCCAGGACCGTGAGCTTCGACGTTTCCCCGCAAGTGGTGCAGAGCACGAGGAGCCAGGCGTCGATGAGTTTGTGGTGTGCGTTGACGCGAAATTTACCGCTTGCCCGGAAGCGCTCGGACGCGCACGCGTGGCAGCGGCGGAGGACGAGAGGTAGGCAGGTGGGCACGACCGCCCAGGTTTTGAGCACAGAAGTACACCGGTTCCAGTGAGAAGTCCGCAGCAAAAAGGAGCACGGCGCAGATGCGCGACGCGCGACGATTCAGCACTCGGGAGGACTCACAGGGTGTACAACGGCATGTCCTTGACTAGACGGCTCGGTTCGGCAGCACTGTAAGGGCGCACCGCGGCGCTGTTCCACTGGTTTTCGCGCGCCTCATCGCCAGGTGCTGTCCGGCGGATCACGGACGAAGCCAGAGCCGGAGCCAGATCGCAGCGGCGGTGCCTGAGCCGGTGCGGGATGGTGTGCCTGATGCGACAGGGCCTGGGCCTGGGCCGTCTCTTTCGGTCGGGTTCGAGAAATCCCGCGTGGCCCGCGACGCTCCTTCCGCAACGTGCCCTAGGAGACTGCTGAAGATCTTGCTCGGGGCGCCCGAGTCACCCCGATTCACCGGTAAATGTCGATCGGGGCAACCTGGTGCAAGCCGGGCGCGTTTCCAAGATCTTCAGGACACTCCTAGGCGCTGGGGGCGGTCGACTTCGCGTACAGGATGCTCGCCCAGTCGCCGAAGACGGTGCTGGTCGACACGTCGTCCGTGTCGCCGCCGGTGAGGACGCCGATGATCTTTCCGTCGCGGCCGACCCAGGCGCTGCCGCTCGTGCCGCCGGGGAAGTCGGCGCAGTCGAAGCGCTGTTCGGTGTCGCTGTCGCGGATGGTGACGGCGGTGCAGGTGCGGGGCACCTTGCGGTCGGCGGGGTAGCCGGTGACGGTGACCTCCTCGGCCGCGCGGCCCGAGGTGTCCAGGGCTGCCGCGCCGGTGACGTCCTCGATCCGGCGGCCCGCCGCGTCGGGGGCGAGCCGGGCGAAGGCGAGGTCGAAGGCGTCGTCGTTGTCGTCCGACCAGCGCGGGTCCTCGAAAACCTTCTCGATCTTCCAGGTGCCGTACGGGGCAGTGCCGTTCGCGTATGCGGGTGCGAAGACCGCTCCCGCGTCGCCCTGTTCCCCGGCGACCAGGCAGTGGCCCGCCGTGACGATCATGTTGCGGCCCGCGCTGTGCACGACGGTCGCCGTGCAGAAGTGGTCACCGTCCAGGCCGCCCGTGAACAGGGCCCCCGCGATGGCCGTGGGCGTACCGGACCCGGATCCGCCGGGCCCGGGCGTGGCTCCGGGGGCGCTCGGCGACGGGGTGGCCAGCGGGGACTGGCGGGACTGCGGCACCCGCCCGGACGTCTGTCCGGACGGTTGCGACCGCGACGACGGGGTGGACGAGGGCCTCGCCGTGGGCGCGGCCTTCGCGTGCGCGGGCGGACGGGAGTCGGGCGTCGGCACCACCGCGGTCATGGCCGCCGAGGCGCCGAGCGCCGCCACCGAGCACAGCACCGCGGTCACCACGGTCCGCTTGTCCACCACAGCCGCCCCTCCCTCTTTGCTCTGGCGAAGCATGCCTTGACGCCAGGCGGACCGCAAGGGGCGCACTTCGGCTCCCAGCCTCTCACCCCCGCTTTCCCGTCATCCCGTCTTCCACACATAGGGGGATCGAGCAGCGGATCGAGCAGGGGGGCGGCCAGGGATCGAGCAGGGGGTCGGCCAGTGGATCTCGGTACGCGGCGAGGACCTCGCCCGCCCCGAGCTGCACTCGGCGCACGAGGGCGCCGACCGGCACCGATCGGAACCGGCCCGCACCGACCCGCAGCAGCCCGCCCGCACCAGCCCGCACCGACCCGCACCGACCCGCACCAGTGGGCGTAAGTGGTCGACGGCAGTCGTACGTTGCCCAGGGCGCGGATATTCCCCGCCGACACCACCCGCCGGCACGACCCGCCGACGCCACCCGCCGAACGGGACGGCCTACGCCCCCGGCCCCGCCCAGAGGCCGTCCGGGGTCAGGCCCAGCAGGCCGATCGCGTTGCCGCGGACGATGCGGTCCACCACGTCCGGGGCGAGGTGGCCCATCTGGGCCTCGCCGACCTCGCGGGACTTCGGCCAGGTCGAGTCCGAGTGGGGGTAGTCCGTCTCGTACAGGACGTTCGCCACCCCGATCGAGTCCAGGTTCTTCAGCCCGAAGGCGTCGTCGAAGAAGCAGCCGAAGACGTGCTCGGCGAAGAGTTCCGACGGCGGGCGCAGCACCTTGTCGGCGACGCCGCCCCAGCCGCGGTTCTCCTCCCAGACCACGTTGGCGCGCTCCAGGATGTAGGGGATCCAGCCGATCTGGCCCTCGGCGTACATGATCTTCAGGTTGGGGAAGCGCTCGAACTTGCCGCTCATCAGCCAGTCGACCATCGAGAAGCAGCAGTTGGCGAAGGTGATGGTGGAGCCGACGGCGGGCGGGGCGTCCGCCGAGGTCGACGGCATGCGCGACGAGGAGCCGATGTGCATGGCGATGACCGTGCCGGTCTCGTCGCAGGCCTGGAGGAAGGGGTCCCACTCGTCCGTGTGGATGGACGGCAGCCCGAGGTGCGGCGGTATCTCGGAGAAGGCGACCGCCCGCACGCCGCGTGCCGCGTTGCGCCGGACCTCGGCGGCGGCGAGCCGCGGGTCCCACAGCGGGATGAGGGTGAGCGGGATCAGCCGGCCCTGGGCAAGCGGCCCGCACCACTCCTCCACCATCCAGTCGTTGTACGCCCGTACGCCGAGGAGACCGAGTTCGCGGTCCTTGGCCTCGGTGAAGGTCTGTCCGCAAAAGCGGGGGAACGTCGGGAAGCAGAGGGCGGACTGGACGTGGTTGACGTCCATGTCGGCGAGGCGCTCGGGAACCGAAAAGGACCCCGGGCGCATCTGCTCGTAGGTGATGACTTCCAGCTTGATCTCGTCGCGGTCGTATCCGACCGCCGTGTCCAGTCGGGTCAGCGGCCGGTGCAGGTCCTCGTAGACCCACCAGTCGCCGATCGGCCCGTCGTCGCCCTTGGCACCCATGACCGGCGCGAACTTGCCGCCCAGGAAGGTCATTTCCTTCAGGGGGGCACGGACCACGCGCGGGGCGATGTCGTGGTACTTGGACGGGAGCCGGTCCCGCCAGACGTGGGGGGGCTCAACCGTGTGGTCGTCCACCGAGATGATCTTCGGGAAGGTCTCCATGACCCTCACGGTAGCGTTGATCTGACGATGCGTCAGCTAGTTGGACGGCGATCCGTCCACTGCGGGCTGACGTCTCACCGCAAGACAGGGCAGACTGGCCACCACACCGACGGAAGGCAGGGGGGACGACAGATGGACGGCATACCGGCCATCCCGCACCAGCGGAACCACCCCGAGGCAACCCGGCCCGGCGCCGCGGCGTCCCGATCCTCCCACCCGCCCGAAGCGGCGCCCCGGCCCGCCGCACCGCCCGCCACCAGGCCCGCGACCCCGCCCGCGGCGCCTCACGCCGCCCCGCGCGCCGCCAAGCCCCCCGTGCCCCGGGCCACGTCACCCGCCGCGCCGCCCACGCCTCCGCCCACCGCGGCCGCCGCACCCGTGCCGCCCGCGGCCGCCGCACCCGTGCCCGCAGCCCGCCTCGCCGCGCCCGCGCCCGGCACACCGCGGGAGCGGGACCCGGCCCCCGCTCCCGCGGGCGGCACCCGCTTCGCCGTCCTCGGCCCCATCCGCGCCTGGCGCGGCAGCGAGGCCCTCCACTCCGGCAGCCCGCAGCAACGCGCGCTGCTCGCGGCCCTGTTGCTGCGCGACGGCCGCACCGCCACCGCCCCCGAGCTGATCGACGCGATCTGGGGAGAGGACCCGCCCCCGCAGGCCCTGGCCGCCATCCGCACGTACGCCTCCCGGCTGCGCAAGGTCCTCGACGCCGGGCTGCTCGTCAGCGAATCCGGCGGGTACGCCATCCGGCTCGGCTCCGCCGCCGCCCTCGACCTCGGCGTCGCCCGCAGCCTGACCACCGACGCCGACAAGGCCCGTGCCGCCGGGGACCGCTCCCTCGCCCGGACCCTGCTGGCCCGCGCGCTGGACCTGTGGGACGGCGAACCCCTCGCCGGAGTCCCCGGCCCCTACGCCGAGACCGAACGCGTCCGGCTCGGCGAATGGCGCCTCCAGCTCCTGGAGACCCGCCTCGACCTCGACCTCGAAGTCGGCAGCCACGCCGAGGCCGTCTCCGAACTCACCGCCCTCACCGCCGCCCACCCGCTGCGCGAGCGCCTGCGCGAGCTGCTCATGCTCGCCCTCTACCGCAGCGGCAGGCAGGCCGAGGCGCTCGCCGTGTACGCCGACACCCGCCGCCTCCTCGCCGACGAACTCGGGGTCGACCCGCGCCCCGAACTCGCCGCGCTCCAGCAGCGGATCCTGCGCGCCGACGCCGAACTCGCCCGCGCCGCCGACCCGGCCCCCGCCGCCACCCCCGCCCAGGTCCGCCCGGCGCAACTCCCGGCCACGGTGCCCGACTTCACCGGACGCGCCACCTTCGTCACCGAACTCGGCCGGATCCTCGCCGGGGCCGACGGCCAGATCATGGCCGTCTCCGCCCTCGCGGGCATAGGCGGCGTCGGCAAGACCACCCTCGCCGTGCACGTCGCGCACGCCGCCCGCCCGCACTTCGCCGACGGGCAGCTCTACGTCGACCTCCAGGGCACCGAGGCGCGCCCCGTCGAACCCGAGGCCGTCCTCGGCTCCTTCCTGCGGGCGCTCGGCACCCCCGACACCCAGATCCCCGACTCCCCCGCCGAACGGGCCGCGCTCTACCGCTCCACCCTCGACGGCCGCCGCGTCCTGGTGCTCCTCGACAACGCGCGCGACGCCGCCCAGGTACGCCCCCTGCTCCCCGGCACCGCGGGCTGCGCCGCCCTGGTCACCAGCCGGGTCCGGATGGCCGGGCTGGCCGGGGCCCACCTCGTCGACCTCGACGTGATGAGCCCCGACGAGGCCCTGCTCCTGTTCACCCGGATCGTCGGCGCCGAGCGGGTCGGCGCCGAGCGCCAGGCCGCCCTCGACGTCGTCGGCGCCTGCGGGTTCCTGCCGCTCGCCATCCGGATCGCCGCCTCCCGGCTCGCCGCCCGCCGCACCTGGACCGTCTCCGTCCTCGCCGCCAAACTCGCCGACGAGCGCCGCCGCCTGGACGAGCTCCAGGCCGGGGACCTCGCGGTCAAGGCCACCTTCGAGCTGGGCTACGGCCAGCTGGAGCCCGCCCAGCAGCGCGCCTTCCGGCTGCTCGGGCTCGCCGACGGCCCCGACATCTCGCTGTGCGCCGCGGCCGCCGTCATCGACCGGCCCGCCCACGACACCGAGGACCTCCTCGAAGCTTTAGTCGACTGCTCCCTGCTCGAATCCGCCGCGCCCGGCCGCTACCGCTTCCACGACCTCGTACGGCTCTACGCGCGTGCCTGCGCGGAACGCGACGAGCACCCCGCGAGCGAACGGGCCGCCGCCCTGGACCGGCTCCTCGACTTCTACCTCGCCACCGCCTCCCGCGTGTACGCGCTGGAGCGCCCCGGCGACCGGCTCGTCGCCCACCTGTCACCGACCCGCTACCCGGGCCGGGACTTCGCCGACGGTCACGCCGCCCTGGACTGGCTGTACGCCGAGGCCGACACCGTCCTCGCCTGCGTGCGCCAGGCCGCGGCCCGGACCACGGGAGCCGCCGCGGGCGGCGCCGTGCACGACGTACTGCGCCGGGCCGTGGACCTGCTGTGGGCGGCCAAGGACCTCGCCGAGTCCGGGGCCAACTCCAAGCAGTACGAGTCCACGGCGGGCGCCGTGCGCGACGCGGCGCAGGCCGCCCGCGACCCGCGCGCCGAGGGCCGGGCCCGCACCACGCTCACCACCGTCCACCTGATCGCGGGCCGCTTCACCGCCGCCGACGACGAGGCCCGCCAGGCGACCGCCCTGGCCAAGGCCGCCGGAGACCCGCTGCCCAGCTGCTGGGCGCCCAACGACCGGGGGATCATCGCCCTCCACCAGGGCCGTTACGCCGACGGCGAGCGCTTCCTGCTGGAGGCCATCGAGAACTTCCGGGCCGACGACAACCACGTCGGCGAGGCCAGCGCCCTGTGCAACCTCTCCCGCATCCACGTGGAACTCGGGCGGCTGCCCAGCGCCATCGAGCTGGCGCAGCAGGGCATCGCCATCTACGACCGGATGGGCCTGAGCCTGCGCCTGGCCAACGGCCGCTACGCGCTGGGCATCGCGCTCACCCAGGCGAACCGCCTCCAGGAGGCCCAGGCACAGCTCACCGAGGCGCTGTCCCTCTTCCACGACAACCGCCAGCCGCTGTGGGAGGGCGTCACGCACTTCCGGCTCGCCGAGGCGCACCTGGCCGCCCGCCGCCCCACCCTCGCGGCCTCGCACGCCGAGCAGGCGATCGCGCTGCGCGGGATCGGCGGGGAGTGGCGGCGGGCGACCGTCCTGACCGTCCTGGGCAAGGCGCTGAGGAGCCTGGGGCAGACCGACCGGGCGCGGGTGTGCTGGCGGGACGCGGAGGCCGTCTTCGAGCAGCTGGGGTCGCCGGAACTGACGGAAGTACGGGCGTTGCTGGCGTCGGCGATCGCGGCCTGAGCGGATTCAGCCGACACCGGGCGGCTCCGGCCGGCTCCGGACCGCTCCGGTCCGCTCCGGTCCGCCTCCACTACGCGTGGACCGCGCCCGCGCCGCGCCCGCGCCGCGCCGGTGCCGCGCTTGTACCACGGCGTTGAACTGCGACGTCCACGCATGAACGAGGCGTTCATCGTTCGTTTATCGCCACCCGTCACGATAGGTACATCGACTCGTCGCCTCGGGGGATCTGGCGGGTTGGCTGGACAACCCGTTCGGCGGTCGCGGGGGAATCGCCGAACGGGCCCGACCCATCATCAGGAGTGCGCGATGACGACGAACGAGAACGCTCTGCCGAACGTACCGAAGGCGCCGACCGCGCCCGGTCTGCTGCCGCTGACCGACGACGGCGAGCTGAAGCCGCTCGACAACCACGCCTCGGGCACCGAGACGAAGCCTCTGGACAACCACGCTTCGGGCGAGGAACTCCAGACGATGGACAACCACGCGTCCGGTCCGCGCCCGTAACAGGGGGTCACGGGTAAGGACCGACGGGGTACGGGGGGGACGGCGGTCGCGGTGGCCCGGAGGGGGTGCCATCGCGACCGCCGCACACTCATGTCCGGAGCCGCTCCGCGCCCGTAACAGGGGGTCCCGGCGCCCGGTCCGGTCGGCGCGGCCGGTGCGAGCCGTCGGGGCCCCGGCCCTCTACGCTGGGCCGGGTGTTCACCACAGGCGGGCCGAGCGTTCGCGAGCTGGCCGTACAGGCCCTGTCCTCCGTCGAGCGGGGCTACGACCTGCTGGCGCCCACCTTCGACCACACCCCCTTCCGCACCCCCGACCGGATGCTCGACGCCGTCGAGGAGACCCTGGCCCAGCGCGAAGGTTCCTTCGGTGCCGGGTTGGACCTGTGCTGCGGCACCGGGGCCGGGACGGGGATGCTGCGGCGGCTGTGCCGCGAGCGGGTCACCGGGGTCGACCTGAGCGCGGGCATGCTGGCCGCGGCCCACCGGGCCCACCCCGGCAGCGGGGAGAGCGACGGCCGTGACGGCGACCTCGGCGTCGGCCGCGCCGTCGGCCGTGACGACGGGCCGCCCGCGCCGGAGTTCGTACGGGCGGACGCGCTCGCCCTGCCCGCCGCGCTCGACGGCGCCTTCGACCTGGCCGTCAGCTTCGGCGCCTTCGGCCACTTCCTGCCCGCCGAGCGCCCCGCCCTCTTCGCGGGCGCCCACCGTGTCCTGCGCCCCGGCGGCCTCTTCGCCTTCCCCATCGGTGCGCCGCTGCCGCCCACCTCGGCGCTCTGGTGGCTCACCGCCGGGTTCGACGCGGCGATGCGGGTGCGCAACGCCGTCTGGCGGCCGCCCTTCGTCATGTACTACCGGACCTTCCCCTTCGGCGGGGTCCGGGCCGACCTCGTGGCGGCGGGCTTCACGGTGGAGACGGCGCCCCTGGAACACTTCGGGCGCCGCCCCGGCGACGGCACGCCGCACTGGCGGCTCGTACTGGCCCGCAAGGACCGCACGGCCTGAGCACGTACAGCCTGAGTGCGTACAGCCTGAACCCGCACGGCCTGAACCCGCACGGCCTGAGCACGCACGGCCTCAGCACGCACGGCCTGAACCCGTGACGCCTCAGGACCGCGCGCGCAGCTCCCGCTTGAGCACCTTGCCGCTCGCGTTGCGCGGCAGGTCGGCCACGAACTCCACCGACCGCGGCACCTTGTAGTTCGCCATCTCCCGGCGCGACCAGGCGATCAGGTCGTCGGCGGTCAGGGTCGAGCCGCGGCGGCGCACCGCGTACGCCCGCCCGACCTCGCCGAGCCGCGGGTCCGGTACCCCGACCACCGCCACGTCCGCGATGTCCGGGTGCAGCCCGAGGAGCTGCTCTATCTCGGCGGGGTAGGCGTTGAAACCGCCGACGATGAACATGTCCTTGATCCGGTCGGTGATCCGCAGGTTGCCGTCCGCGTCCGTCACCCCGACGTCACCGGTGCGCAGCCAGCCCTCGGGGGTGATGGCGCGGGCGGTCTCCTCCGGGTCCTCGAAGTACCCGCGCATGACGTGGTGCCCGCGGACCCACACCTCGCCCGCCTCCCCCGTCGGCTGCGGCGCGCCCTCCGGGTCCGCGATCATCACCTCGGTGCCGGGGATGGCCCGCCCGGAGGTGGCCGCGATGGTCTCCGCCGGGTCGCCGCGGCGGCACATGGTGACGATGCCGCTGGCCTCGGAGAGCCCGTACGCCGTGAGGACGACCCCGATCCGCAGCTCGCCGCGCAGCCGTTCCACCAGCCGCAGCGGGACCACCGCCGCCCCGGTGACGACGAGGCGCAGGGCGGAGAGGTCGTGGTGGTCGCGCGCCGGGTGGTCGAGGAGCGACTGGTGCAGGGTGGGCGGCCCGGGGAGTACGGAGATCCGCTCGGCGGCGACATTGGCGAGGACGGTGTCGATGTTGAAGACGGGCTGCGGGACCATCGTCGCGCCGCGCATCAGGCACGCGATGATGCCCGCCTTGTAGCCGAAGGTGTGGAAGAACGGGTTCACGATCAGGTAGCGGTCGCCCTCGCGGAGCCCGGCCAGCTCGCTCCACACCTGGTAGCACCGCAGGGTCTGGGCGTGCGTGATCACCGCGCCCTTGGGGCTGCCGGTGGTGCCGGAGGTGAAGATGATGTCGGAGGGCGTGTCCGGTCGTACGGAGTCGGCGCGCTCGCGCACCGCGGAGGCGGGGACCGTGTCGCCGCCCGCCAGGAAGTCCTTCCAGGTACGGAAGGACTCGGGGGCGTCCTCGGCGAGTACGACGACCTGCTCCAGGTGCGGCAGCCCGGGCAGCGGGCCGTGGCCCGGGCCCTCGGCGGCGGCCCGGCGCAGGGAGGCGACGTAGGAGGTGCCGAGGAAGGTGCCGGTGACGAAGAGCATCCGCGCGCGGCTGCGCTCAAGGACGTACGCCGCTTCGGCGCCCTTGAAACGGGTGTTGAGCGGCACGAGGACCGCGCCCGCCGAGACCGCGCCGAGGGCGGAGACGATCCACTCCAGGGTGTTGGGCGCCCAGACGGCGACCCGGTCTCCCGGTTCCAGCCCGGCGGCCATGCAGGCGGCCGCGGCGCGTTCGACCCGTTCGCCGAGCTGCGCGTAGCTGATCCGGACCCGGCCGTCGACGACGGCCTCGTGCGCGGCGAACCGGGAGGCGGCGTCGCGGACCAGGCCGCCGATGCTGCCCCAGCGCAGATCGCCGCGCGCGTCCTCGGGTCCGTCTGCGGCCGCGTCCTCGGCTCCGTCTGCGGCCGGGTCCTCGCGTCCGTCGGCGGCCCGGTCCTCGGGTCGTTCTGCGGCCCGGTCCTCGGGTCCGTCGGCGGACGGATGCCCGGGTCCGGCCCCGCCCTCGCGCACGTGCTCTTCCGCTTCCTCGTCCATCGCACGCCCCTCACCGCGAACCAATAGCTGACTGTTCGTCAGATTAGCTGTAGCCTTCGCGGCTGTCAGTACTGGCGCACCCCCCGGAGGTGGCGATGGCGGCAACACTCAAGGACGCTACGGCGATTGTCGGCATCGGCCAGACGGCCTTCGCCAAACAACTGCCGCAGACCGAGAAGGAATTGGCCTGCCGCGCCATTCTCGCCGCACTGGCGGACGCGGGGATAGCCCCCTCCGAGGTCGACGCCTTCGCGTCCTACACGATGGAAGAGACCGACGAGGTCGAGATCGCCAAGACCATCGGCGCCGGTGACGTCACCTTCTTCTCCAAGGTCGGCTACGGCGGGGGCGGTTCCTGCGCCACCATCGGCCACCTCGCCGCCGCCGTCGCCACCGGGCAGGCGAGCGTCGGCGTCGCCTGGCGCTCGCGCAAGCGCGGCTCCGGCCCGCGCCCCTGGAAGAACACGGCCGTCCAGCTCCCCACCCCCGGCCAGTGGACGCGGCCCTTCGGGCTGCTGCGCCCGGCCGACGAGATCGGCATGCTGGCGCGCCGCTACATGCACGAGTACAGCGCCACCCGCGACCACCTCTTCAACGTGGCCCTGGCCTGCCGCAACCGCGCCAACCAGAACCCGGCCGCGATCATGTACGAGCGCCCGATGACCCGCGAGAGCTACATGACCGCGCGGTGGATCAGCGAGCCGCTCTGCCTCTTCGACAACTGCCTGGAGACCGACGGGGCGCTGGCCTGCGTGATCGTCTCCGCCGAACGGGCCCGCGACTGCAGACAGAAGCCGGTCTACGTCCACTCCGTGGCCCAGGGCCTGCCCGCCCAGCACCACGGCATGGTCAACTACTGGAACGACGATCCGCTGACCGGCCCCGCCTGGACCGCCGCCCGACACCTGTGGAAGCAGGCCGATTTCGGCCCGCAGGACGTGGACGTCGCCCAGATCTACGACGCCTTCACCCCCCTCATCCCGCTCTCCCTGGAGGGCTACGGCTTCTGCGGACGCGGCGAGGGCGCAGCCTTCACCGAGGGCGGGGCCCTGGAGATCGGCGGGCGCCTCCCCATCAACACCGGGGGCGGCGGTCTGAGCGAGGCCTACGTCCACGGCTTCAACCTGATCAACGAGGGCGTCAAGCAACTGCGCGGGATCTCCACCGCCCAGGTGCCCGACGCCGCGACCTGCCTGGTGACGGCGGGCGAGGGAGTCCCGACGTCCGCGATCCTGCTGAGGAGCTGACCGCCCGTGAGGACACCGCCCGTGACCACGCCGCCCCTGACGACCCCGCCCGTGACGACCGCATCCGATGATCTGCTCCTGCCCGTGCCCGACGAGGACGGCGCCCCCTTCTGGGAGTACGCCGCCCGGGGCGAGCTGCGCGTCCAGGCGTGCGCCGCGCCCGGCTGCGGCAAGCTCCGTTTCCCGCCCCGCCCGTGCTGCCCGCACTGCCAGTCCTTCGAGAGCGAGTGGCGGCTGATGAGCGGCAAGGGCCGCGTGTGGTCGTACGTCCGGCCGCACCCGCCGCTGCTGCCCGCCTACGCCGCGCAGGCCCCGTACAACGTGATCCTCGTCGAGCTGGCCGACGCCCCGCACATCCGGCTCGCGGGGAACTTGGTGACGGCCCCCGACGCCCCGCTCGACTCGCTGGACCCGGCGCGGCTGCGGATCGGGGCGCGGGTGCACGTGGCGTTCACCGAGCAGGACGGCATGAGCGTGCCGCGCTGGCTGCTGGCCACGTCATGACCGTACGCGTGGAGCGGGACAAGGCGACCGGGGTCGCGGTCGTCACCCTCGACCGGCCCGAGCGGCACAACGCGGTGGACCTGGCGATGGCGGCCGAACTGGGCGCTCTGTGGCGGGAGTTCCGGTACGAGGAGACGGTACGGGCGGTGGTGGTGACCGGGGCCGGGAGCGCCGCCTTCTGCACGGGCATCGACCGGTCGGTGGAGGTGCCGCAGCCGCCGTCGCCGTACTCGATCGACGATCCGATGACGGCGATCGGGCCGAAGGCCAACGACCTGTGGAAACCGGTGGTCGCGGCGGTCAACGGGATGGCCTGCGGGGGCGCCTTCTACCTGCTCGGGGAGAGCGAGTTCATCATCTCCTCGACCCGCGCGACGTACTTCGACCCGCACACCAGCTACGGCATGGTCAGCGCGTACGAAGCGATCCACATGGCGCAGCGGATGCCGTTCGGGGAGGTGGCCCGGATGTCCCTGATGGGCACGGCGGAACGGCTCTCCGCGCAGCGGGCGTACGAGATCGGCCTGGTCTCCGAGCTGGCCGAACCGGATGATCTCCTGGCGGCGGCGGAGCGGGCGGCGCGGACCCTGGCCGGGTTCCCGACGGAGGCCGTGCAGGGGACCGTACGGGCCCTGTGGGCGGCGAAGGAGGCCGCCCGCGCCCAGGCCCTGGCCCAGGCCCCGCACCTGATCGCCCTGGGCAACCTCCCCGCGTCGCGCCAGGCGGAACTCTTCAACACCCGCCGCCCCGACTTCCGCGTGCGCTGAGGCGTGCGCTGAGGCGTGCGCTGAGGCGTGCACTGAAGCCCGCGCTAGGAGATGGTGCCGACCCGGCAGGTGCGGACGGCCGACGCGTCGGCCGGGGCGCCCATCGTCACGGTGACGGTGCGGGTCTCGCGGGGCTTGAGGGTGACGGTGGCGGAGCCGTAGTCATGGGTGGCGCCGTCGGAGACCACGGGGACGGTGACCGTACGGGTCACGTCGACGTCGGAGGTCACCCGGACGGTCGCGACGGCCGAGGTGGGCCCGGCACAGCTGACGACGACGCCGTGGGCGGGCGGCCCGGACTTGCTGGGACTGGGCGTGGGCGTGGCCGTACCGCTGCGCCCACTCCCGCTGCCAGTGCCACCGGTGGTGGTGGTCGTCGTCCGGTGCGTGGTGGACTTGGAGCTGGAGCACCCGCCCCCGCTGCGGCTCTTGTGCTTCCCGGACGAGAACCCGGTCAGCGCCAGCACCACGGCGACCAGCACGACCCCGAACCTCATACGACGCGCCAGCATGGCTCGATCCCTCCCCAGGACAACGGCGCGTCACGGTACCAGCCGAGCGACGCGAAGACCCCCGCTCGCCGGAATGCGGGCGCCTCCCCCACACACCCCTCACACCCCACGACCTCCCGGGCCCGCGACACCTTCGGCCCGCCGCGCCGCACTCCGCCCGGCATGCGGGCCGCCGTCGCCCGGCGTAGCGACCACCTCCCCACGCGCCCCTCGCACCCCACGGCCCCAGGGGCCGCGGCGGCATCGGCCCGCCGCGCCGGACTCCGCCCGGCGTGCGGGCCGCCCTCGCCCGGCGTAGCGTCGGAGTGACGTCCCGCTCACGTCCCGCTCGTGTCTTGTTCACGTCCTGCTTCCGATACCCGGGAGGGCCGGACCTTGATCCGTAACGCAATCGGTGCCCTGATGGGCCTCCTCGGAGCGACGGCCGCAGTCTGGAGCCCGTTCCGCGACTGGTACGACGGCCGTCACGGGCGCGACTACCGCGTCTCCGACCTCTTCACCGGCTCCGGGATCAACACCGACAGCAAATCCGCCCTCATGGGCTCGATCCTGCTGCCGTTCCTCTTCGCCGCCCTGCTCACCCTGGTCGCGATCGTGCTGCGCTCGCGCACCCTCATGGGCCTCGCCGGCGTCGTCGTCATCGGCTTCACCGTGCTGTGGATGGTCCGCCAGGGCCAGGCCGCGGGCGGCCTCTCGGTCGGCGGCGACGGTACGGGCCTCGGCGAGGGAGTCGCGACCGCCTTCGTCGGCGGCGCCGTCCTGATCCTGGCCGCGGCCGTCATGCGCGGCCGCCCCCGCATGCGCCGCCGCGACGCCCGCGCCCCCGCCCACCCGGAACCCCCACCGGTAACACCCGCGAACGAACCCTGGCCCCCACCGGAGGACCGCACGTAACTGCTGCCCATTCCGGCCTGCACCCCGCCAACTCCCCCTCCCCCGGGTCCCCCTGTCAGCCCCTCATGGCAAGCTGATTCGCACACGCACCCTGCGAACAGGTGTGCATACGGGGGAAAGCGGGGGCATGTCAGTCACGGTGCCGGACTGGGCGGACACACTGCTGGACCTGATCGGTGTGCCCTGGCCGAATGTCGACGAGGACGCGTACCGCGACATGGCGGACGCGCTGCGGGAGTTCGCGGACGACCTCGAGGACGACGGGCAGCTCGCCAACAACCACTTCGAGCGCCTCCTGTCCCCGGCAAGGGCGAGTCCATCGAGGCCCTCAACGCCCACTGGAACACCGTCAAGGGCAAGCACTTCAAGGACATCGCCGGGGCCGCGCGCACCATCGGCGCAGCCATGGACACCGCCGCAGGTGCCGTCGAGGCCATGAAGCTCGCCGCCCTCGTCCAGCTCGGCTACCTCGCCGCCGAAGCGGGTATCGCCATCTCCCTGATCCCCGTCACAGGCGGCCTCTCCGCCCTCATCGGGGCGGGCGCGATGCGCGCCACCCAGGGAAGTCATCAAGCGCCTGATCAAGGAGTGCGTCGAGGAAGCCGTCGGCTACATCGTCTCCGCCCTCACCGAGCCCGCGGTCGCCGCCCTGGAGGAGATGGCCGCCGACCTCGTCGTCCAGCTCGGCGCGATGGCCATCGGCCTCCAGGACGGCGTCGACCTGAACCAGACGAAGAAGGCCGGACAGGACGGCTTCGACGGCGGCGTCCAGAGCGGCAAGGAAGCCATGCACCTCGCCTCCGCGGACGGCGGAAGCGGCGGCGGCGCGGGCGGCGGCAAGGGATCCGGCCTGATCGACCTCCAGATCGACCACGACGAACACACCCGCGCCGGCACCCAGCGCAACAACGTCAGCGCCGGTATCCACGGCAAGACCACCACCAAGCTCACCAAGGCCAAGTCCCACCACGGCCGCACCCGCGGCCGCGACTCCATCGCCAGCGCCATCGACCCCATCGCCGACAAAGCCATGGCAGCGCTCACCAAGGCCACCAAGTCCATGGGCGACCACGTCGGCAAGACCCTCCCCAAAGCCGTCAACCAGATCTCCACCGACCACAAGAACAACGACGACGCCATCCGCGACCGCATCAACCGCCAGAAACTCAAAGACACCCACGACGACAAGGGCGGCGGCAAAGGTCCCGGCGGTGACGGCGGCAACAGAAGCCGTCCGGGCGACCGCACCAAACCCGACGCACTTCACAAGGCCAAGGACGAGCCCCGCCGCAACGGCATCTCGCTCGACAAGAAGCGCTGCGAGAACGACCCGATCGATGTCGTCACCGGCGAGATGACCTTGCCGCAGACCGACCTCACCCTGCCCGGAACGCTAACGCTCGCCCTGAAACGGACGCATCTATCCGCCTACCGTTACGGCCAGTGGTTCGGCCGCAGCTGGGCCTCCACCCTCGACGAGCGGATCGAACCCGATCCGCATGGCCCCGGCGCGGTCTGGGCCCGTGAGGACGGCTCTCTGCTCGTCTATCCTCGTCTCCCACTGCCGGACGGCGATCCTGTCCTGCCCCTGGAAGGGCCGCGGCTGGCCCTGACCCACGGTGGCCAGGACGACGACGAGACCACGTACACGGTCAACGACCCCCGGACCGGTCTGACCCGGTCGTTCACGGGAAGCCCGTACCGTGCGTCGACCGCCTACTGGCTGGACTCGATCGAGGACCGCAACGACAACATCATCGGCTTCGCCCGGGACTCTGCCGGAGCCCCTGTCTCCGTCTCCCACAGCGGCGGCTACTCCGTCCAGCTCACCACGCACGGCCAGCGGATCTCCGCCCTCGCCCTGCGCACGGCCGATGGGCCGGTAGCCGTCCTGGAGTACGGCTACGACGAGCGCGGCAACCTCCACTCGATCACCAACTCTTCCGGCTCGTCCCAACGTCTGACGTACGACGAGGACGCCAGGGTCACGTCCTGGACCGACCGCAACGGCTCCGTCTTCCAGTACGTCTACGACACCACCGGCCGGGTCGTCGAGACGATCGGCCCGGACGGGTTCCTCTCGTCCACGTTCGCCTACGACTCCACTGCGGGGATCACCCGCTACACCGACTCTACCGGCGCGGCAACGGTCTTCCGGTTCAACGACCACCTCCAGGTCGTCGCCGAGACCAACCCGCTCGGCGCCACCTTCCAACAGCTCTGGGACCCGTACGACCGACTGCTCGCCCGCACCGATGCGCTCGGCCGGACCACCACCTTCACGTACGACGGACGCGGCGACCTCACCCAGGTGGTGCACCCGGACGGCAGCACGGCCACAGCCGAATACAACGAACAGCATCAGCTGGTCTCCGTCACCGGCCCCGATGGCAGCACCACGCACCAGGAGTACGACGACCGGGGCAACCCGACCCTCTTCACGCGCCCCAACGGCTCCATCACCCGCCTCACCCACGATGCACGGGGCCACCTCACGGCTGTGGACGACTCACTCGGCGCGCTGGACCGGCTGCGATGCGACCCCGCCGGTCTGCCTCTCGCGATCCGCGGACCCCAGGGCACCGTCACCCGGTACCTGCGCGATGCCTTCGGCCGCCCCACTCGCATCACCGATCCGCATGGCCGTGTCACCGGGCTCGAGTGGACCGTCGAGGGGACACTCTCCCGCCGTACCGATCCGGACGGCACGCGACAGTCCTGGACCTACGACGGTGAAGGCAACTGTCTGACCCACACGGATGCGATCGGCGGCGAAACGCGCTTCGAGTACACCCACTTCGACCTGCTCGCCGCCCGCATCGCGCCTGACGGCTCGCGCCACGACTTCACTCACGACACGGAGCTGCGGATCGTGCGGGTGACCAACCCCGCCGGCCTGACGTGGGACTACGCGTACGACGCGGTCGGCCGTGTCACGTCGGAGACGGACTTCGACGGCCGCACCCTCAGCTACACCCACGACGCCGCTGGACGACTGGCCAGCCGTACCAACGGCCTCGGGCAGAGCATCCGCTACGAGCGCGACCCGGGCGGCCGACTTCTCGTCAAGGACATCGAGGGCGCACTCACCCACTTCGCCTACGACGGCTCCGGCCGCCTCGCCCGAGCGGTCGGCCCGGACTCCGCCCTGGCATACGTGCGCGACGAGGCGAGCCGGACCGTCGTCGAGCTGTGCAACGGCCGCGAACTCACACACACCTACGACGAGGCGGGTCGCCGAATCCGCCGCACGACCCCCCACGGGGGCGGTGAGCGCATGGACCTACCCGGTCGACCGCAGCACCGCGCTGCTCAACTCATCAGGGCGTCAGCTGGTCTTCGAATTCGACGAGGCGGGCCGCGAGACCACACGCCGCATCGGCGAGACCCTGACCGTCCACCACACGTACGACGAGTCGGGCCGCCTCACGGACCAGCGGGTACGCGGCTCCGGAGAGCGGTCCGTCCAGCAGCGCTCGTACACCTACCGCCCGGACGGGCACATCACGGCGATCGTTGACCAGCTCGCCGGTCGCCAGCAGTTCCAGCTGACCCGTGAGGGCCGGGTCACCGCCGTCACTGCCGGGACCTGGACCGAGCGGTACGCCTACGACGAGGCCGGCAACCAGACCGAGGCGTCCTGGCCGGAGGCCGGCGATGCCGCCGGGCTCCGGACGTACACCGGCACCCGCATAGCCCGCGCGGGGTCCGTCCGCTACGAACACGACGCACAGGGCCGGGTCGTCCTGCGGCAGAAGGCGCGGCTCTCGCGCAAGCCGGACACCTGGCGCTACGGCTGGGACGCCGAGGACCGGCTGGTCTCGGTCACCACCCCGGACGGCACGTGCTGGCGCTATGTGTACGACGCGCTGGGGCGGCGTATCGCCAAGCAGCGCATGTCACCGGACGGACAGGGCATCGCGGAGCAGACGGACTTCACCTGGGACGGCGACACCCTGTGCGAGCAAGTGACCCGCACCCCCGGCTCCCCCCTCGGCATCGCTCTCACCTGGGACCACGACGGCGTCAAGCCCGTCGCCCAGACCGAACGCCGTCTCCTCGGCCAGACCGAGGTCGACAGTCGCTTCTTCGCGATCGTCACCGACCTCGTCGGTGCACCTCGGGAACTCGTCGACGAGAACGGCGACGTCGCCTGGCACACCCGAGCGACCCTATGGGGCATCACCACCTGGAACCGCGACGCGACGGCCTACACGCCCCTTCGTTTCCCAGGCCAGTACTTCGACCCGGAATCGGAACTCCACTACAACCGTCACCGCCATTACGACCCGGCCACAGGCCGGTACGTCTCTGCCGACCCCCTCGGTCTGACCCCGGCACCCAACCCTGTCGCCTACGTCGACAACCCGACGACATGGATCGACCCTCTGGGTCTGGAAATGTGCCCGCACAGGAAGAGCGGGGAACACAAGCACAGTGTGGCGTTGGGCGTGGACGTCTCTCCCCACCACCAGTCGGAAAATCTCGCCAGGCACCTGCGGGCCAATGGAGACCCCGGCGCGCACACGTACAACGGGCCTGACTACTCTGCCGAGGAATCGGGCGGCCCGGTATGGATGACGAACGTCATGGCTGCCGTCGGGGACCGTGGCACCACTCTGTCGATCACTCTCGACGGCATGCCGAACAGCCGTGGTGAAGTGGGCAACTGGAACACGCCTGAAAGCATCGTGGACGCTTTCCAGACAGCCGCAAGGAACGGCGCACCGTTCAACACTCTGCACGAGGACAACTACCCCCGGCGTGGTAACGGAACGGCCTGGGAGATGAACATCGTCGCGTTGAACGTGCGCAAGTATGAAATGGACGCCATGGACGGAGAACCGGAGGACTTGCGTTCCGGACGGCCATGGGAAGAGATCCACTGGTACTCGAACAACGAGAGAGTCCACGTACCCAAGCCGGACATTCCCGAAATTCAATTGCCAGCCACCGTGAAGCGGAAGTGACATCACCGTATGACTACTGATGAGACGCCCCAGGACGCCGCTGCCATTGTGGCCGCCGAGTGGGAGAGCGTCCTGGGCTACGGCGAGGACCTCGTGGACCCTGCCGTGCCTCGGGCCGCGTACGCGCATCCAAGACTGAGGGAGCTGTTTCCCATGGTCAGCCACGGGATCCTGTATCTGAGCCGGTGCACGCGATACCCCTGGACCCACGACGTCGGAACCATGTTTCCGCAGGCCGCGGGCGGCTACCGGGTGCGTCGCCAGTCCGACAACACGCTCCTCGGCGTGACGGAGACCCTGCAGGAGTCGATGGAGCTGATCGCGGCCAGCCTCCCCGACGGCTGCGGGCCCGCCGTCGACGGCACTCCGGACGATCTCTGACGTTCTGAGCGGGAACAGCCCGGAACGGCGCCGGCCCCGCCCCCTGAAGGGGGCGGGGCCGGCGTGCCTGGGGTGAGACCCCGGGGGACTCGGGACTACTTCTCGACGACGCCGGAGGCGGCGATCTCGATCTTGGAGCGGGTGGCGCCCGACTGGGAGCCCAGGGACTCGATCTTCTGGACCAGCTCGCTGCCCTCGACGACCTCGCCGAAGACGACGTGCTTGCCGTCGAGCCACGGGGTCAGGACCGTCGTGATGAAGAACTGCGAGCCGTTGGTGTTGCGGCCGGCGTTCGCCATCGACAGCAGGAACGGGCGGTCGTGCTTCAGCGTGAAGTTCTCGTCGGCGAACTTCTCGCCGTAGATGCTCTTGCCGCCGGTGCCGTTCTGGTTCGTGAAGTCGCCGCCCTGCAGCATGAACTGCGGGATGACGCGGTGGAACGGCGAGCCCGCGTAGCCGAAGCCGTGCTGGCCGGTGGCCAGCTCGCGGAAGTTCTTGGCCGTGTTCGGGACGACCTCGTCGAAGAGGTTGAAGACGATGCGGCCGGCGGCCTGGCCGTCGATGTTGATGTCGAAGTAAACGTTGCTCATGGGGTCCATCCTGTCACTCCCGGTGCGCCGCGCGACCCGGCGGGGCCGCGGCGCCTCACCCGTGCAGGTCAGGCGCCCGTGCGCGTGCCGGTCCCCTTCGCCGCGTCCAGGGCGTACACGCAGCGGTCCTTGCTGCACGCGTACACCACGCCCGCCTCCGCCACCGGCGAGCCGGTGATCTCGCCGCCCGTGGCCAGCTTCCAGCGGAGCTGGCCGCCCGCCGCGTCCAGGGTGTAGAGGCAGTGGTCGGCCGAACCGAAGTGGACCCGGCCGTCCGCGACCGCCGGGGAGCCGGTGATCTCGCCGCCCGCCGCGAAGCGCCACTTCGGGGTGCCGGTGACCGCGTCCAGGGTGTACAGCGCGCTGCCCGCGCCCAGGTGGACGTTGCCGTGGGCGACGATCACCGGGTCCGGGGACTGGCGGGGCTCGGTGGCGATCCGCCAGCGGTCCGCGCCGGTGGTCGCGTCGAGGGCGTACACCGTGCCGAGGTAGTCGACCAGGTACACGCCGCCGCCGGTCACCGCCGGACCCGGCGCGAAGGCGGGCGGCGCCGTGAAGACCGCCGGGGCCTCGAAGTGCCAGCGGACCCGGCCCGAGGCGCGGTCCACCGACAGCACCCGGGAGCCCGCGGTGACGTACACGTTGCCGTCGGCGGCCGGGGTGACCCGGACGGGGACGTTCCCGCAGGACGCCGCGTCGCCCACCGGGTAGGACCAGGCCTCCCTGCCGGTACGGGCGTCCAGCGCGCGCAGCCGCGCGTCCTGCCAGACGTACACCGTGCCGTCGTGCAGCGCGGGAGCCGCCTCCGCGGTCTCGAAGTCGGTCTGGGCGCCGGTCAGCTCCCACAGCTTCTGGCCGTTGGCGGCCTCCCAGGCCTGTACGCCGCCGCCGCGCGTGGCGGTGACGACGGTGCCCCGGTCGGCGCGCAGCGCGTACACCCACGAGTCGGTGGACAGGCGCCAGCGCTCGGCGCCCTCGGTGGCGTCCAGCGCGTAGAGGGAGGGGCCGTCGGAGGCGTGGATGCGGCCGTCGGAGACGGCCATGGACCAGGCGACGTCCCGGGTCTTGAACTGGCGGCGGCCGCTCGCCACGTCCAGGGCGTGGACCTCGAAGGAGGTGACGTACAGCAGGTCGCCCGCGACCGTCGGGGTGCCCCAGACCTCGTTGGACATGCGGAAGCGCCACGGGCGCCACCGGCCGCTGTCGGGGGCCGCGCCGGGGCGCGGGACCCCCGCGGTGGCGGGCAGGCCGCCCGGGGCGGCGGCGAGCCCGGTGGGCGCGGAGCCGCCGGGCGGCCGGATCCAGCCCGTCGCCGAGTCGGCGCCCGACTGCCCGGCCAGAGCGCCCACGGAGACCCGGGGGCCGGGGCCGATCGGCACCGGGGACCCGCCCAGGCGCACCGGCTCGCCCGGCAGCGGGGCCATCGGCGGGTGCTGCGGGCGCGGCGGCGGGGCCTGCCCGGTACGGGGGTCGGCCCAGGGGTCGGAGCCGCGCGGCGGGGTCTGCGGCCTGCCGCGCCGGTGCGTGGCGGGCCCGGCACCCGGACCGGCACCCGGTCCGACGCCGGGAGCGGCTCCCGGCCCGGCTCCCGGTCCGGGGACACGCGCCGCGCCACCCGCGGCCCCGCCGCGCTCGCGAGCCGCTCCCGCGCCGGAGCCCGGCGTACGGTGCCCCACCGCCCGGCGGTTCTCGATCATCGCGACCGCCCGCGTGGGCAGCCAGGCCGAAGCCGTACCGCTGTCGTCGCCGACCTCGCCCACCGCGAACAGGTGCGGGGCCAGCTGCGCCTGGAGGTCGGCCGGGGTCGGCCGCTGCGTGGCGTCCATCTGCATGCACGAGTCGATCAGCGGCCGCAGCTCGTCCGGCAGCCCGTCCAGGTTGGGGCCCTCGCGCAGCAGCATGAACACCGTCTCCACCGGGTTGGCCCCGTGGTAGGGCGGGTGCCCGGTGGCGGCGAAGACCAGGGTGGAGCCGAGCGAGAAGACGTCGCTGGCGCCCTTGACACTGCGCGAGTCCTTGGCCTGCTCCGGGGACATGTAGGCGGGGGTGCCGACGGCGACGTTCGTCATGGTCAGCCGGGTGTTGGAAACCCCGCTCGCGATGCCGAAGTCGATCACGCGCGGCCCGTCCTCGACCACCAGCACGTTCGAGGGCTTCAGGTCGCGGTGGACCAGGCCCGCCCCGTGGATGGACTGGAGCGCCTCGGCGATCCCGGCGGCGAGCCACCGCACGGCCTGGGCGGGCATCGGCCCGCACTCGTGGACGATCTCCTCCAGGGAGGGCGCCGGAACGTAGGCGGTGGCCAGCCACGGCACGGCGGCGCGCGGATCGGCGTCGACCACGGCGGCGGTGTAGAAACCGGACACGGCCCGTGCGGCCTCGACCTCGCGGGTGAAACGCACCCGGAAGAGCTGGTCCTCGGCGAGTTCGGTGCGCACCGTCTTGATCGCGACCCTGCGTCCGGACGCCGACCGTGCGAGATAGACCAGCCCCATGCCGCCTGCGCCGAGCCGTCCCAGCACCTCGAAGGGGCCGATCCGTCTCGGGTCGTGCTGCGTCAGCTGTTCCACCACTCGCCCCACACCTCCCCGTACGGACCGTCGACGGCCCGTTTCAGCCGGGGCGCCCACCGGCCCCGTGCAGCGTCTCACTCCCGGGCGCCGCCCCGGAGTCGCGCTCAGCCGATTCTGTCAGGCCCGCGCCGGGTCCGGGCCCTGGCTCCGCCGCGACTCGGGCCACGACCGGGTCACATCCGGGGGGCGGCCGGCCGCCGCGGAGTCGCGTCAGGCCCGTGCGAGGAGACCGAAGACGGCGCCCTGGTCGTCGGTGACGACCGCGATGCGTCCGTACGGCGTATCGAAGGGATCCGCCGTGATCCGACCGCCGAGGCGGCGTACGGAAAGGGCGGCCGTATCGCAGTCCTCGACGGCGAAATAGACCAGGAAGTGCGCGGGCATGACCTCCGGGAAGGCACCGGTGATCAGGCTGCGGCCGAGGACGGCGGTGGCCGGGCCGGGCGCGCTGCCGGGCGGGGACCAGGTGCGGTAGTCGGTGCCCGCGTCCTCCTGGTCCTGGGCGACGTAGCCGAAGACGTCGGCGTAGAAGACGTCCACGGCGTCCCGGGCCCGGGTGTACACCTCGCTCCAGCAGTACGAGTTCGGCTCCTGCTGGGCCTCGAAGCCGTGGTGGGTGCCGGGCTGCCAGAGCCCGAAGACCGCACCGCCGGGGTCGGCGGCGAGCGCCGCCGTGCCGTACGGGCCCACGGGCATCGGATCCATCACCAGCTGGCCGCCCGTGGCGCGGATCCGGGCGGCGGCCGCGTAGGCGTCGACGGTGTAGAGGTAGACGCTCCAGACGGTGGGCATGCGGCCGTCGGGCTTGGGGGCGAGGGCGGCGACGTTGCGGCCCTGGCTGTAGGCCTGCGTGTAGTGGCCGTACTCGGGGCCCGCGCCGCCCGCGAAGGTCCACCCGAAGAGTTGCCCGTAGAAGCGCTTGCCCGCCTCCACGTCCGGAAGGGAGGCGTCCACCCAGCAGGGGGTGCCCTCTGAGAATGCGGCCATGGGCCCTCTTCCTTCCGCTTTCATCCGGTCTCATGCGGTCTCGTACGATCACATACGGTCTCGTACGGCATGCGTGAGTGTGCCCTCCTGGCCATGATCCGCCCGATTACTTGTCCACAGCCTGTTGATAAGACTATTCGGGGGACACGCCGCAACCCCTCCGCGCCGACTGGACCCGCCCGCCGCCCGCCCGCGGCCGACTCGCGGCCCGCCCCCGGCCCGCCCGCGGCCCCCTCGCGGCCCGTCAGCGCGCGGGTGCGGCCGGATTCCGCCCCCCGGGCGGCGTACCCGCAGGCCAGGTACCCCGTAACCCCATTTGCAGGCGGCCGAATCGCGCGCCGATCACCCCTCGGTAAGCTGACGGCATGACAGGACAAGTACGCACCGTCGACGGCCGCGTGGCCGGTCGGCGCGGCCAGGCGACGCGGCAGAAGCTGCTCGACTGCCTCAGCGAGATGCTCAGCTCCTCGCCGTACCGCGACGTCAAGGTGATCGACGTCGCCCGCAAGGCCGGCACCTCCCCCGCGACCTTCTACCAGTACTTCCCGGACGTCGAAGGCGCCGTCCTGGAGATCGCCGAGGAAATGGCCAATGACGGCGCGCAGTTGACCGCGCTCGTCGAGGGCCGGGCCTGGGTCGGCAAAGCCGGCTGGGCCGCCGCCGAGGAACTCGTCGAGGGCTTCCTGGACTTCTGGCGGCGCAACGACGCGATCCTGCGGGTCGTCGACCTCGGCGCGGCCGAGGGCGACAAGCGCTTCTACAAGATCCGCATGAAGATCCTCAACTCGGTCACCAACTCCCTCACCGAATCGGTGAAGGAGCTCCAGGCGAAGGGCAAGGTCGACAAGGACGTCAGCCCTGCCGCGATGGCCGGTTCCCTGGTCGCGATGCTCGCCGCGGTGGCCTCGCACCAGAAGGGCTTCCAGACCTGGGGCGTGAAGCAGGCCGAACTGAAGCCGAACCTGGCGCTGCTCGTGCACCTCGGCATCACCGGCAAGAAGCCCACCAAGTAGCGGCGGACCCCCAGGGGTCCGCCGCCCCGGCGGCCTCCCGCCGATTCCCGCTCCCGCTCCCGCCCCCTCCCCCCTCCCCTTCCTCTCCTACTGCTCCCGCACGTACCGCACCCCTTCCGGCCCGATCAGCGACGCTCCAGCCGGAACAGCCGGATCTCGCGCTCGATGCGCGCCTGGTACGCCGCGTACGGCGGCCAGAACTTCAGTGCCGCCTGCCACGCCGCCGCGCGCTCCTCACCCTGGAGCAGCCGGGCCCGTACCGCGATGTCCTGGCCCTTCCAGCTGACGTCGGCGTCCGGGTGTTTGATCAGGTTCCCCGTCCAGGCCGGATGGCCGGGGCGGCCGAAGTTCGACCCGATCAGAATCCAGCTCGCGCCGTCCCGCTCCGGCATGCACGCGAGCGGTGTGGTGCGCGGTTCGCCGCTCTTGGCGCCCTTCGCGGTGAGGATCACACCGGGCAGCATCTGGGCGCTGAGAATGACCTTGCCGCGGGTGAGCCGGTGCACCGCCTTGTCCATGGCGGGGATGAAGTGCGGTGCGATCTTGGCGAACAGCACGGTCGAGGAGACCTTCTGCATCAGCTTCACGCCGAGAGCCATCAGACGGCCACCCTTTCCACACGCTCGTCACGGGGGGACCGGTCCGGCCCGGCGAACAGTCCGGCCCGGTCGGCGGCGTGCGCGCGCAGCCGGTGGACCGGCCCGAAGAGCAGTTCGTCGGCCGCGGCGCGCTTGAAGTACAGGTGTGCGTCGTGTTCCCAGGTGAAGCCGATCCCTCCGTGCAACTGGATCGCCTCACCCGAGGTCACGCGCAGCGCCTCCAGGGCCTGGGCGAGCGCGAGGCCCCCCTGCTCCGGGTCCCAGGCGGCGTAGTAGGCGGCCGACCTGGCCGCCTGGACCCGGACGTACAGGTCGGCCAGGCGGTGCTTGACCGCCTGGAACGACCCGATGGCGCGGCCGAACTGCTCGCGCTGGCGTACGTAGTCCACGGTGCGTACGAGGGCCTGCTCGGCCGCGCCGACCGCCTCGGCGGCCAGTACGGCGGCGGCGCCGCGCCCGGTGGCGGCGAGCGCCCCGGCGACGTCGGCGTCCTCCCGCCCCCCGAGCAACTCAGCCGGGGTGTCGCGCAGTTGGACGCGGGCCTGCGGCCGGGTCTCGTCCAGGGCGGCCTGCCTCGACCGTACGAGCCCGGGCGCGTCCCCCCGCACGAGGAACAGCAGCGCGCGGCTGCGCGCGAAGCCCCCCGCGTGGGCGGCGACCAGCAGCAGGCCCGCGCTGTGGCCGTCGAGGACCTGGGCGGCCTCCCCGTACAGCCGCCAGCCCTCCTCCCCCTCGGGGCGCCGGGCCTGCACACCCCCGGCCCGGCCGCCGCCCGCCCACTCGCCCGCGACGTTGTCGGCGGTCAGCCCGAGGGCGGTGGACAGCGCGGCGCCCGGGACGGCGAGGGCGGCGGTGAGGGTGCCCGCGGCGAGCGGGGGCAGCAGGGCGGAGCGCTGGGCCGGGCTGCCGAGGGCGGTGACCAACGGCGCGGCGAGCACGGCGGTGGCCAGCAGGGGCGAGGGCAGCAGGGCCCGCCCGGTCTCCTCGCAGGCGAGGGCCAGGTCGGCGGGGACGCAGCCGACGCCCCCGTACTCCTCGGCGACGGCGAGTCCGGGCAGCCCGAGCTGCCGGGCGAGCTGCTGCCACAGCTCCGGGTCGTATCCGGCGTCGGTCCGTACGGCGGCCTTGACCTCGTCCGGACCGCAGCGTTTGCCCAGGATTTCGCGCAGGGTGCGGCGTATCTCTTCCTGCTCCGCGGTGAAGGCGGCGTCCATCGTCGGGCTCCTCCCCAGATCTGACGGGCCGTCATATTAGGCCGGGGGGAGGCAGATGCACAGAGGGGCGGCAACCGCATCACCCACTAGAAACTGACGTCCCGTCAGATGTACCGTCGCTCCATGCCTGGACCCACGCCCCGTCCCACGCCCCGCCCCACGCCCGGACCCGCACGGGGCCCCGCTGCCCTGGCCGCTCCCCGCCGCCGGGTCGCGGTCGCCGGCGTCGCCCTCTCGGACTGCGGACGGGTCGACGGCCCCACCCCCTACGCCCTGCACGCCCAGGCCGCGCGCCGCGCCCTCGCCGACTCCGGGCTCGACCGCTCGGTCATCGACGGCTTCGCCTCGGCCGGGCTGGGCACCCTGGCACCGGTCGAGGTCGCCGAATACCTGGGCCTGCGCCCCACCTGGGTGGACTCCACCTCGGTCGGCGGCTCCACCTGGGAGGTGATGGCGGCCCACGCGGCCGACGCCATCGCCGCGGGCCACGCGAACGCCGTGCTCCTCGTCTACGGATCGACCGCCCGCGCCGACATCAAGGCCCGGCGGCGCACCTCGAACCTCTCCTTCGGCGCCCGCGGACCCCTCCAGTTCGAGGTGCCGTACGGGCACACGCTGGTCGCCAAGTACGCGATGGCGGCCCGGCGCCACATGCACGAGTACGGGACCACCCTGGAGCAGCTGGCCTCGGTGGCCGTCCAGGCGCGCGCCAACGCCGCGACCAACCCCGACGCGATGTTCCGCGACCCGATCACCGTCGACGAGGTGCTGTCCGGCGACATGATCGCGGACCCCTTCACCAAGCTGCACTGCTGCATCCGCTCGGACGGCGGCTGCGCGGTACTGCTGGTGGCGGAGGACCTCGTACCCGACACCGCGAAGGCGCCGGTGTGGGTCCTGGGCACCGGCACGGCCGTCTCGCACACCACGATGTCCGAGTGGGACGACTTCACCGTCTCCCCCGCCGCCGTCTCGGGCCGACTGGCCTTCCAGCGGGCCGGGTTGACCCCCGGGGACGTGGACGTCGCCGAGCTGTACGACGCCTTCACCTACATGACCCTGGTCACCCTGGAGGACCTCGGCTTCTGCGCGAAGGGAGAGGGCGGGGCGTTCGTGGAGAAGGGCCGCCTGCTGCGGGACGGCGAACTCCCGGTCAACACCGACGGCGGCGGCCTCTCGGCCTGCCACCCCGGCATGCGGGGGCTGTTCCTGCTCGTCGAGGCCGTCCGCCAGCTGCGCGGCGAGGCGGGAGAGGGCCAGGTCCGCAAGGCGGGCGGACGGCTCCCGGAGGTCGCCCTCGCCTCGGGCACGGGCGGCTGGTTCTGCTCCTCGGGGACGGTGATCCTCGGGCGGTGAGCCGGGGGCGAACCCGGCGGCGGCCAAGGGGCCCCGGCCCGCGCGGACAGCGCGCGGACCGGGGCTTTCGCATGCCGCGGCGCGCCCTGCGGGGGCCTGCCGCGCGGGGGGCCTGCGAGGCCTGGGAGGCCTGCGGGGCCTGCCCGTGGCCGGGGAACGAGGCCGCGTGACACGTGGGCCTGGGACACGTGGGCCTGGGACCCGGATGCCGTTTCTTTTGAGGATTCCACCGTCCCGGCAAAGTTCTTCTTGTCAGCAGAACACCGCAGACACCAACAAGATGGACTCTGTGGGCCGGTTCGGCCCTCGCGGGCGGACGGCGCGCCGCCACGTCGCCGACATCATGGAGGAGCTCGACGCCGCGAGCCGCTTCCAGGCGGGCGTGGCCGCGGCCACCCGGGGGCTGCTGGGGCACGCCGTAGCCCCCGCGCCCCTTCCGCCCCGCGAGGCACGCTCCTTCCACGCCGCGAGGCACGCCCCGACGAACCGCGACCGCGCAAGTCCCGAGAACCTGGGACCGGATTCCCGCGAATGGCCCAGCGGCGCCCGTGGGCCGCATCGTTGGAGTACCGCACACGAGCAAAAAGCAACGAGCGAAGGACAGAGGACCGAGCATGCACACGTGGCGCCCGGCGTGCTGTGGCCCGAACACGACCACCCGGCCTACGGTCCCGCGGCCCGCGCGTCCGACCTCAGCGCCCTGGCCGACGGCCTGGCACACCTGACCGGCCTGCGGGTACGGACGGAGGCCGCCGCGACCCCGGCGGCGGACGGTCCCCCGCTCACGGGGCGCGCGGCCGGGGACCTGCTCCTGCACCAGACGGCGGGCACCACGGTCTGGCACCTCACGCCCGCGCGCACCGTCCCGCACTGCCGGTTCCGGCTGCGGCCCGGGGAAGTCCTGCACGTCCCGGCCGACTGGAGCTGGTACGCCGCTGCCGCGCCCGGCACCCGGTACCTCGTCACCCACCTCGACGAGCGTGTTCCGATAGGGGAATGACCACCGAGAACCAGCCCGCCGCCGAGCAGCAGCCCGCCGCCACCGGCCCCACGGACGAGTTCACCGAGACCCTGCGCTCCCTGCGGGTCTGGGACACCGAACTCCCCTCCTTCGATCCGGAGTCCGCGCCCGCCGACCCGGTGCCGCTCTTCCGTTCGTGGTTCACGCACGCCGCCCGGGCGGGCCAGATCGAGCCGCACACCATGACCCTGGCCACCGCCGACGCGGACGGCCGCCCCGACCTGCGGACGCTGATGCTGCACGACGCGGACGGCGACGGATGGCACTTCGCCTCCCACTCCACCAGCGCCAAGGGCCGTCAGCTCGCCGCCCGCCCCGAGGCCGCTCTCGGCTTCTACTGGCCCACCGTCGCCCGCCAGGTCCGCATCCGCGGCCGGGTGACCGCGGCGGGCGCCGCCGAGAGCCGCGCGGACCTCTCCGTTCGCTCGCGCGGCGCCCTCGCCGCGGCGCTCACCGGGCGCCAGAGCGAGGTGCTCGGCTCGGCCGTCGAGCTGGCGCGCGCGTCGGCGGCGGCCTGGGAGCGGGCCGCGGCGGAGCCGGGCGCCGCGGCGCCGACCTGGACGCGGTACGTCCTCGCGCCCGACGAGGTCGAGTTCTTCCAGGGTGACGAGCGGCGCCGCCACGTCCGGCTGCGGTATCGCCGGACGCCTGAGGGTGGCTGGGCGCGCGAGCTGCTCTGGCCCTGATACCGCCCGGCCATTCGGCCCGGCCACTCAGCCATGGCATCCGGTAGGGCATCCCAGTAGACGAATGGACAGCTGTCCATTTACTCTGGACACCTGTCCACTAGTTCGCCGACTCACAAGGGGCCGCTCCATGCACACGCTCGCGCACGTACTCGTCGGGCTCGTGGCCCTGCTGCACGCCTACATCCTGGTGCTGGAGATGTTCCTCTGGGAGCGCGCCCCGGGCCGCGGTCTGTCCGGGTTCGACGCCGCCATGGCCAAGGCCACCGCCCCGCTCGCCGCCAACCAGGGCCTCTACAACGGCTTCCTCGCCGCCGGGCTGGTCTGGGGCCTGATCGCCGCCGACCCCACCGGCTACCGCGCGCAGGTGTTCTTCCTCGCCTGCGTGGTCATCGCCGGGGTGTACGGCGGGCTCACCGCCAACCGCCGGATCCTGCTCGCCCAGGCGCTGCCCGGCGCCCTCGCGCTGGCCGCCGTACTGGTCGCCGGGCAGGCGGCCTGATGAGCCCGCGCCCCGGCGGCGACCCCCGGACCGCCCGGACCCGGGAGCGGCTGCACGAGGCGCTGCTCGCGGAGTGCGCGGAGCGCCCGCTGCGGGAGATCTCGGTGGCGATGCTGGTCCGCCGGGCCGGGGTCGCGCGGGCCACGTTCTACCTGCACTACACCGACGTACCGGACCTGGCGGTGGACGCGTGCGCCGAGACCGTACGGGACGCGGTCGAGGCCCTGCACTCCTGGCGCGGGGTCCCCGACCCGGGGGCCCCGCCGCCCGCGCTGACCGCCTTCTTCGACGGCGTGGCGGGCGCGCCGCGCGGCGACCTCTACCGCGTCCTGCTGCACCCCGGGGGCGGCGGCCCGCTGGGCGACACGCTGCACCGGGAACTGCGGGCGCGCAGCCTGGCGGAACGTACGGCGGCGGGCGGCGCGGCCCCGGAACTGATCGCCTCCGCCGTCGCGGCCACCTTCACCGGAGTACTGGCGGACTGGGTGCACGGCCTGCTGACCGGCCCCCCGCACGCCGTGGCGACCGACGTGTGGCGCCTGCTGATCGTCCTCCACCGCCACGGCGCGCCCCGGCCGCCCGGTTCCTGAACAGGCCCCGGAACCCGGCCCCTGGCCACGGCACTTGAGCCCAGCCCCTGATCCCAGCCCCCGAGCCCAGCCCCTGAGCCCCGGACCGCCGCCCGCGGCTACCGCGTCACTGCCGGGTCCAGCGCTGCGACGCGTCCCCGTCGCACGAGCTGGTGTTCAGGCCGCTGCTCATGCCCAGGTCGAGGCAGCCGCCGCCGTAGTCGCTGCGCAGGCTGCCGCCGGAACCCGTACGCCACAGCCTGCCGCCGTCCTGGGAGCAGTCGCCCACGAAGACGGCCTGGCCGAGGCCGTTGGAGTACAGGCACTGGCCGGTCTCCTGGTTGACGAGCTTGTAGCTGCCGTCGGTGCGGCTCCGTACGGTCCACCGCGCCGTGGAGTCGGCGCAGTCGCCGAAGTCGGCGGCGCCGAAGACCTGGGTGACGCACCGGCTGTTGTTGCCGTTGCGGAAGCGGTACGTGCCGGAATCGGCGGGCTTGGGCGCCGGGACGGGAGCGGTGGACGCCCCGCCGCCGGGCGGTTGGGGGCTGGTGGCACCGCCCGCGTTCCCGCCGTTCGCGGAGCCGCCGACCGCGCCGTTCGGGGTACCGCCCGCGGGGTTGGACCCGCCTCCCGGGCCGCCGACGGGCGCGCCCGCGGCCACCTGGCCGCCCTGGGCCGGAGGCTGGCCGGGCCCCGGCGAACCCTGGCCGGCGGTGGCGGCGCCGGCCGCGCCGGTCACGGTCGTCGGAGCCGACGGCGCGCTCCCGCCGGTCCCCGGCGCCGAAGCCCCGGCCGACGGGCCGCTCTGGGCCCCGGCCTGCGGTGAGGACGTGTACGGCAGGTGCTGGATGGCCAGGGTCGTACCGCCCGCGACCACGACGACGGGGATCACGGCGAGCAGCGCCCGCGCCCGCCGCCGACGGGGCGCCTCGACCCCCTTGACGGACACGGACACGGGCACCGGGACGGGCACGGGCACGGCTTCGGCGTCGGGCAGCGTACCGGCCTTCGCCCCGGGCTCCCGCTCCGCGCCGGGCCCCGCCTCCGCGTCCGGCGCCGCGGCGCCACCGCCCCCGGCCGCTCCGGACGGTTCACGGGCGAGGAGCGGGAGGGTCGCCACGTCGACCGGCCGCACGTCCGCGCCGAAGGCGGCCCGCTCCCGCAGCCGCTCGGTGATCACGCCCGGCCACAGCGGGTCGGCGGCCGGCCCCCGGCGTTCGGCGTGCTCCTGGAGTTCGGCGGCGGTGGGACGGCCCTCGGGATCCTTGTCGAGGCAGGCCTCGACCAGCTCGGCGAGTTCGGGGTCCAGCTCCCGCAGCGGCTCCAGTTCCGGTTCCTCGTGGACGATCCGGTACAGCACCCCGTGCCCGGACTCGTCGCCGAAGGGCGGCTGGCCGGACGCGGCGTACGCGAGGACCGAACCCAGCGCGAACACGTCCGTGGCGCCGCTGACCTGTCGCTTCCCGGAGGCCTGCTCGGGCGCCATGTAGGCGGGGGTGCCCACCACCATGCCCGTCCTGGTCAGCTGGCTCTGCTCGGCGGCCCGGGCGATGCCGAAGTCGATGAGGGTCAGCCCGTCCAGGGTCAGCATGACGTTGGAGGGCTTCAGGTCCCGGTGCACCATCCCGAGCCCGTGCACCGACGCCAGCCCCTTCGCCGCCTCCCGCAGCAGCGCCCACAGCGCGTCCCCGGGCAGCGGGCCGCCGTACAGTTCGACGGCCTTGGCCAGGGTCAGCCCGGGGATGTAGGCGGTGGCGAACCACGGGGGCCGGGCGGTGCGGTCGCTGGCCAGCAGCGGGGCGGTGGCCTCTTCGGGCAGCCGGGCGAGGTTGTCCAGTTCGTGCCCGAAGCGGCGTACGAAGTCCTCGTCCTCCCCGACGACGGAGGCCAGCAGCTGCTTGACGGCGACGTACCGGCCCTCGTGCACCCCGAGGTAGACCCGGCCCATTCCGCCCGCCCCGAGCCTGCCCACCAGCGGAATCGCACCGATCCACCGCGGGTCCTCCGCTTCCAGCGGCCCGGCCCCGCTCCCGCTCAGCTCTAACACGTCAGCCCCGTCAAGATGTGGAAATCAGTTTTCTGAAACCTACCTGAGGGGTCCGACCGGCCAACACCCCAAGACCCGCCACCCGCAGGACAGTTCATTCACCCCACACGCACTCCCGGCGGGCCCGGCACGTACTCAGCCAGCGGGCGCCGGGCGGAACACCGCCACCGCGACCGCACCGGCTCCCGCTCCCTCCGGGCCGCCGCCCTCCACCCGGAAGGCCAGCTCCAGCGGCATCCCGACGCGCAGCTCCCCGGCCGCGCAGTCGACGACCTCGGTCATCATCCGGGGCCCTTCGGCGAGGTCGACCACGGCGGCGACGTACGGGACCCGGCCGCCGAAGGGCGGCAGGTCGTTGCGGTACACCACGGACCAGGTGTAGAGCGTCGCCCGCCCGCTCGCGTCCTGCCACACGACCCGGTCCTCGCCCGCCCAGCAGTGCGGGCAGAACTCGCGCGGGTAGTGGTGCGCCCGCCCGCAGTCGGCGCAGTGGCGCAGCAGCAGCCGCCCGTCGGCCGCCGCGTCCCAGTAGGGCCGGGTGAAGTCGTCGACCTCGGGCAGGTCGAACCGGGGCGCACCCGCGCCGGTACCGGTACCGGCGCCCGCCGGAGTCGCCCCCGCTCCCGCCTTCGCCCCTGAGTTCACTCGCGCCGCGCCGCTCACAGGAACAGTCCCATCGCCGCGTCGAGAGACCAGACCTGCCAGCTCATCGTGACCAGCGCGATGAACGAGACGAGCGCCATCATGGCGTTCTGCCCCTGCTCGGCCCAGTCGTGGATCATCAGCACCAGATACAGCAGGTTCAGCAGCAGCCCGCCGATCAGCGCGACCGGCGTGAGGAACCCGGCCACCAGGCCCAGGCCCAGGGCGAGTTCGGCGTAGACGACGATGTACGCCATCAGCTTCGGCCGGGGCCGGACCACCGTGTCGAAGCCGCCCTTGACGAACGCCCACCGGTGCTTGCCCGCGACGTCCGCCGCCCACGCGATGCCCGTGCCGCGCTCGAACCAGCCCTTCTTGTCCTTGTGCCGCCAGCTCTCCAGCCACCACAGGCCGAGGCCGATCCGGAGCACGGCCAGCCATTCGGCCCCACCGAGCCAGACGCTCTGCATACGGCAGCCCTCCACCCTCCACAAACAATCTGACGGTACGTCAGTTCACCGGATCCGGCCGCTTCCCGCAAGGCCCCGGACGCGCCCCGCGGCGCGCGGCCCCCGCCCGTGATCGATCCGCAACCGATTCCCTCCTCGTCCGAGACCCACCGCCGCCGCACGCCGATACGCTCACACCTCATGCCTGGAGCGCCCGCACAGCCCGACATGACCACCCAGCCCCGCCCCGTGTACGTGATCGGCGGCGGCCCGGGTGGCCTCGCCGTGGCCGCCGCCCTGCGCGCCCGGGGCGTCCGCGCCGTGGTGATCGAGAAGTCCGACGGGGTCGGCTCCTCCTGGCGGGGCCACTACGACCGCCTCCACCTGCACACCACCCGGCGCCTCTCCGCCCTCCCGGGGCTGCGCATCCCGCGCCGGTACGGGCGCTGGGTGTCCCGCGACGACCTCGTGCGCTACCTGGAGCGGTACGCCGAGCACCACGAGCTGGAACTGATCACCGGCGTCGAGGTCACCCGCGTCGACCGCGGCGCCGGCCCGGGAGCCGCCACCGCGGGCACCGGCGCGGCCGACGCCGGGGCCCCTGGAGGAGCCGTCGCGGAGTCCGTATCCGGCCAACTCCCCGGCTGGACCCTGCACGCCAGCGGCGGCCGGGAACTCGCCGCCGCCGCCGTGGTCGTCGCCACCGGCTTCAACCACTCCCCCGCGCTCCCCGACTGGCCGGGCCGGGACACGTACACCGGGCGGCTGCTGCACGCGGGCGACTACCGCTCCCCCGCTCCCTTCGCCGGCCTCGACGTCCTCGTCGTCGGCGTCGGCAACACCGGCGCCGAGATCGCCGTGGACCTCACCGAGGGCGGCGCGGCGAGCGTCCGCCTGGCCGTCCGCACCGCGCCCCACCTGGTACGCCGCTCCACGGCGGGCTGGCCCGCCCAGCGCACCGGCATCCTGGTCCGCCGCCTGCCCGTGCGCCTGGTGGACCGGCTCGGCGCCCTCGTCGCCAAGGCCTCCGTCCCGGACCTGTCGGCGTACGGTCTCCCCCGCCCCGCCACCGGCCTCTACAGCCGGGTCCGCGAGGGCGCGATCCCGGTGCAGGACGTCGGGCTGATCGACGCGGTCCGGGCGGGTGCGGTGCTGCCGGTCGCGGCGGTCGAGTCCTTCGCCGGAGCCGAGGTGGTCCTCGCGGACGGCTCCCGGATCACCCCGGACGTGGTGATCGCGGCCACCGGCTACCGCCGCGCCCTGGAGGGCCTGGTCGGACACCTCGGCGTACTCGACGAGCGCGGCCGCCCCCTCGCGCGGGGCGGCCGTACCGCCGCCTCGGCCCCGGGGCTGTATTTCACCGGTTTCACGAACCCGATCAGCGGAATGCTGCGTGAACTGGCTCTGGACGCGCGGAAGATAGCCAAGGCGCTCCCCCGAGGCCTCTCGCACCGCCCCTAGACCCCCCTCCCACAGCCCGCACGCCTCCCCCCACCCCCACCCCACCCCACCC
>NZ_JASISO010000119.1 GCF_030063135.1 Streptomyces sp. G-G2 | reverse complement strand
CCCCCGCCTTCACCCGCCCCCACCCCCGCCTCCGCATCCGCCCCCATCGCCGTATTCGCGGATCTGCGTGCGGAGGGCGACGCACTCGAGCGGCTGATCGCCGACGTGCCCGAGGCCGGGTGGGCCAAGGCCACCCCCGCGCCCGGGTGGAGCGTCGCCCACCAGATCGCGCACCTGGCCTGGACCGACCGGGCGGCCCTGGTGTCGCTCACCGACGCCGACGGATTCGGGCGGATGGTCGCGGAGGCGCTCGCCGCGCCCGAGCGGTTCGTCGACGAGGGGGCGGCCGAGGGCGCCGCGCTCGGGCCCGGGGAGTTGCTGTCCCGCTGGCGTGGCGGACGTACGGCCCTGGACCGGGCACTCGCCGCAGCCTCGCCCGACGCGCGTTTCCCCTGGTACGGGCCGCCGATGAAGGCCGCCTCGATGGCCAGCGCCCGGCTGATGGAGACCTGGGCGCACGGCCAGGACATCGCCGACGCGCTCGCCGTGCGCCGTGCGCCCACCGACCGGCTTCGGCACGTCGCCCGGATCGGGGTGCGGGCCCGCGACTACGCCTTCGCCGTACGGGGACTGCCCGCGCCCGTCGGGGAGTTCCGGGTCGAGCTGACGGCTCCCGACGGGGCCGGCGTATGGACGTACGGCCCCCCGGACGCCCCGCAGCGGGTCACCGGGCCCGCCCTCGACTTCTGCCTGCTGGTCACCCAGCGGGCCCACCGCGCCGACCTCGCCGTCCTGGCGCGGGGCGCCGACGCCGAGCAGTGGCTCGACATCGCCCAGGCCTTCGCGGGCCCGGCCGGGCCCGGCCGTGAACCGGCCGGCGGCCCCGCGTGAGCGGGCAGCGGCGCGCGCTGCGCATCGGCAACGCGTCCGGGTTCTACGGTGACCGGCTCTCGGCGATGCGCGAGATGCTGACCGGCGGCGAGCTGGACGTCCTGACCGGGGACTACCTCGCCGAGCTGACCATGCTGATCCTCGGCCGCGACCGCCTCAAGGATCCGGGCCTCGGGTACGCGAAGACCTTCCTGCGCCAGCTGGAGGAGGGTCTCGGCCTCGCGCACGAGCGGGGCGTACGGATCGTCGCCAACGCGGGCGGTCTCAACCCGGCCGCGCTGGCAGACGCCGTACGTCAACTGGCCGCGAAGGTCGGCGTACCGGTGACCGTCGCGCACGTCGAGGGCGACGACCTGATGCCGTACGCCGAGGGCGTGCTCACCGCCAACGCCTACCTCGGCGGCGCCGGGATCACGGCCTGTCTACGGGCGGGCGCGGACGTCGTGGTCACCGGCCGGGTCACGGACGCGGCGCTCGTCAGCGGCCCGGCGGCCTGGTGGTTCGACTGGGCGGCCGGGGACCACGACCGGCTGGCGGGAGCGGTGGTCGCCGGGCACGTCCTGGAGTGCGGGACCCAGGCCACCGGCGGCAACTACTCCTTCTTCACGCGGCACGCCCCGCACCACCCCGGCTTCCCGCTCGCCGAGATCGAGGCGGACGGCTCGTGCGTCATCACCAAGCACCCCGGTACGGGCGGTGCGGTGACCACCGGCACGGTCACGGCGCAGCTGCTGTACGAGACCCAGGGCGCCCGGTACCTCGGCCCCGACGTCACGGCCCGGCTGGACACCGTACGGCTCACCGACGACGGCCCGGACCGGGTCCGGATCAGCGGGGTGCGGGGCGAGGCGCCGCCGCCGACGCTGAAGGTCGGGGTCACCCGTATCGGCGGGTGGCGCAACGAGGTGGTGTTCGTCCTGACGGGCCTGGACATCGAGGCCAAGGCGGCCCTCGTACGGGCCCAGTTCGCCGGAGTGCTGGAAGGCGTCGCCGACGTCGGCTGGACCCTGGCCCGTACCGATCACGCGGACCCGGACACCCAGGAGACGGCGAGCGCCCTGCTGCGGCTGGTGGTCCGGGACCCGTCCGCCGACCGCGTCGGGCGGGCCCTGACCTCGGCGGCCATCGAGCTGGCCCTGGCCAGTTACCCCGGTTTCCACGTGACCGCCCCACCGGGCCCGGCCCAGCCGTACGGGGTGTTCAGCGCCGCGACCATCACGGCGGCCGTGGTCCCCCACACGGCGGTCCTCCCCACCGCCACCCGCCTCCCCCTCCAGCCCC
>NZ_JASISO010000118.1 GCF_030063135.1 Streptomyces sp. G-G2 | reverse complement strand
GACGCCACCGAAAACCTCCGCACCACCAAGCCCGAACACGACGCCCGAACCCTCCCACCCCGACAGCGAAACCATGCCTGAGCTGGGAAAACTCAGCGATCAGAATCGGTAAGACAACGGCTTCTGACATCAGACCTGGTCCAGGACTCATGGACTCGCATCGACGCGTGGCTGCGCGAGCACGCGCCCCGCACGTTTGCCACGCTTCGGCCGCCCGCAGGAGACGAGGAGATCGCAGCAGCGCAACAGGAACTGGGGGTCACCTTTCCTCCGGACCTGGTCGCTTCACTCCTCCGGCACAACGGGGCGCTGGAGGGACCTGAGGCTTTCCGCTTCAGCACGGGCGACCGGCTGCTCGGAGTGAGCGGAATCCTCGGGGACACCGGGTTCATGCGCGGCATCGACCAGGGCCTCGACGGGGAGACCGAGGGCTACTGGCTTCACGATTACGTGAAGTTCGGTTCTTACGACGTGACGTCGGACGGTCTTCTGATGGATTGCCGTACCGGGCGGGACTCCTTCGGTGTAATCGGACGGTTCTTCGATGAGACCGGCACCAGTTTCGGGCAGGCCGACTCGTTGGGTGAGTATCTGGCCGAACTGGCCGGCATGCTTGAGCGCGGCCAGGACGCCGGTGTCGTCACCTTCAACGGCCGGCTGTTCTGGGAGGGGCGTCCGCCTGCCAGCCCGCAGTACAGTGCCGACGATCCCCTTCCCGCACCGGATGAGCAGCTGCCAGAGCTGGACCTGTCCTACAGTCCCACCGACCTCCTCCACGTGAGCCACCTGGACGGGCATGAGGAACTCGGTGCGCTGATCGCAGTCCTGCCGTATGAGCAGGTGGTCGACGCCGCGCGGAAGCAGCTGCGCAGACTGGCGGTCGAAACGGGCCTGAACAACTACCCGGAGGTCAAGACAGCCCTGGACGCGTGGGAGCGCGGTGTGGCCCCGCCACAGCCGGACCAGACCGGCCCGCTCGCCTTGCGACTCCGCGCGGTGCTCGCACAGGCCGACACCGGCCGCGACCACACACGCAGATGGGCCGCGGAGAAAATAGCCCTTGGGATCTGGGGGTCCCCGTACAGGTCCGTGTGCGAGAGCGCGGAGACCCGGAGTCACTTTACTCTCGACTGGCGTGCGGACCTGCATGCGGACCTGGGCAATCAGCCCCTGCCACCGATACCTGACGACCGATTCTGGGGGGTGCTGCGCAACCCCGCCATCGACTCCAATTGGTACGCGGCCCAGTACAGCCAAGATCATGACTGACCCCAGAGGTTTCGGTTCCGGGTGAGCGCTTCATGTGGCGGTCATCGCCAGACGAAGTGCTCACTAAGGATCTTCAGCGCTGCCGCTCCAGCGTGAGGATGGCCTTGACGATTGATGTCATGCGGTTGGGGCTGCACCGGGACCTGCGGAAGATCCGCCAGGACTTCAGGCTTGCGACACCGCGTTCAACGGGCGCTCGTGCTGCGGCCAACGCCCGGTTGAGGGTCTTCTCGGTGGGAGTGAGTTCCTGGAGTGGCTTGCGTTTGATGCCGGTCGTCAGCCACGGTCCTGCGCCTTGGTAGGCGAGATCGGCCAGGATGGGAACGCCCTGGCGCTCGCAGATCCGGATGATCCGGTGGGTGCGGGCGGCGGTCAGGTCGTGTGTGCGGCCCGGCAGGGCGGGCGAGAGCCACAGCAGCCGGCCGTAAGGGTCGGTGACGACCTGCACGTTCACTCCGTGGCGCCGGTGTTTGTGGGAGTAGTCGGCCCAGCCGTCGCCGACCCGGTCGCACTCGGCGAGAGTGCCGTCGAGCAGGATGAAGTCGGGACCGTGCTAGCGCAGCGTCTTGAGCAGACCCGGTGCTCGTTCGGCGAGCAGGTCGACGACCGCGCGGGTGTAGGCGTGGTCGGTGGACTCGCTGATCCCGAACCCGGCGGCGATCTTCGCCAGAGTGGTGTGCTCTCGCAGGTACACCAGTGCCACCATCGCCCGCTGAGACGGACGGAGCTTGCAGCGCCGGTCGCCCTCACGAGTGACAACCAGCATGGTGACCCACTCCACGAGCGCATGCGGCAGGTCAAGTGCGGCAGAATGGATGATCAACGAGGCCACCGAGCAACGTGATTGAGACGTCAGACATCTCGATCAACAGCTCGGGGGCCTCGTTCGTTGCGCTTCACGACCATCACCCGATCGGTGGCCAACTCGAAGAAGCTCATTGATTGAGCAAGTTGCCGGAGGTCCGGCTCGCTGAATCGGTGCAGGATCAAGCTGTCCAGCAGTCTGACCTCAGGTGTTGGCAGGTCCGAGTCCGGTTGCTCAGGTTGGTGGGGCGCTGCGCGGCTTCCCTGATCGCCGACACGTGGCCCATCAGCCGATTCTGGGGAGGCCACGATTGCGTTCGAGGAGGGCTTCGGCCGTGGCGTTCATCAGTGCCTGTTTCTGAACCCCAGAGCCAGGGAGTTCGGTAGCTTGGTAGCAGGCGGCGCCTGGACCAAGTTGGTGGTGACCAACTTGAGATTGATCAAGCTGTCAGGCTCTTCGGGGCCTCTGGAT
>NZ_JASISO010000117.1 GCF_030063135.1 Streptomyces sp. G-G2 | reverse complement strand
AAGCTAAGCCTTTCAGCGCCGATGGTACTGCAGGGGGGACCCTGTGGGAGAGTAGGACGCCGCCGAACAATTTTTCCGGGAAAGCCCCGCACCTTATGGTGCGGGGCTTTTCTGCGTTCCGGGCCAGAATTCTCCGCAACCACCCCCCGACCAGGGGGAATGGCCGCCCTCCCGGTGGCGGTGCGGCGGATGATGGCGACGGTTCTGATGTTCCACGCGCCGACCTCGGCGTCCATGAACGTGTGGGACCCGCATTCGACCACAGCCACGACCCCGGCCTTCGGGAGACACCTGGTCAGGCCGCGCAGCCGGCCGACCCGCTCCAGCCGTGGCACCCGGGTCCGGTCGCGCGATCTGTGCGGCGCGTCTCGTCGTGTCAGGTCGCGTCTCGTCGTGTCTCAGCACGCGAGCAATTGGGGGGACAGGGCCCCGCCGATTTGGGACGCTGCGGCGGCGGGGTGCAGGTGGGCCGCGCGGGTATTCGGTCGGGCATTGGATGGGTGGGCGATGGGCTTCGCGTTCGAGGGACCGGTTCTGGAAGGCAGTTACGTGCGCCTGGAGCCGCTGGATCGGTGGCATGCGGCGGGCCTGGCGGTGGCGGCGGAGGAGGACCGGGGGTCGTACCGGTTCACCTGGGTCCCCACAGCGGCGGAGGTCGAGGGGTACGTCGATGCTCAGCTCGCCCGTGCCGAGGCGGGCGAGGTGGTCCCTTACGTACAGGTGGAGCGGGCCTCGGGCCGGGTCGTGGGGCCACGGCGTATCTCGACCCGCGGCTGAGCCCCACCGGGGACGGCCTGTGTGCGGTCGAGGTCGGGTTCACCTGGCTCGCGGCCTCGGCGCAAGGCACGGGGGTCAACAGCGAGGCCAAGTACCTATTGTTCCGGCATGCGTTCGAGCGGTGGGGGGTCGCCCGCCTCGACCTGAAGACCGACGCGCGCAACAGCCGTAGCCGGGCCGCGATCGAAGGGGTCGGCGCGCGGTTCGAGGGCGTCCTGCGGAACTGGTCCCGGTCATGGGCCCCGGGCGAGGACGGCCGCCTTCGCGACTCGGCGATCTTCTCGATCACCGCCGAGGAGTGGCCGGAATGCCGGGCGAGGCTGGAACAGCGAATCGTCGGTGCAGCCGCGGGGTGATGGGTACGCCGAGGAGCCGGCGGGTCGGCGGGCCGGCGGGCCGGCGGAAGAGTCATCCGCTCGGGCGCGCACGCCGAGGCGTGGGCTTCGGAACGGAGGCCGGAGGTAGGGACAGTTCGTCGCCCTGTTTCGGGACGAGACGCTCCCCGGTGACTGGAACGCGGATGGTCCGTGTGAACGCAAAGGGTCGGATGGTGGGTCATGAGTACGGGGCAGCTGCATTCCGGGGTTCACCCCGTCGACGACGGCCTTGTGCGGCGGCTGGTCGCGCGGCGGTTCCCGCAGTGGAGTGGGCTGGCGGTGCGCCGGGTCGTGTCGGGGGGAACGGTCAACGCCATGTACCGGCTGGGCGGCGCCATGGTCGTGCGGCTTCCGTTGGTCGCGGGTGGGGCGGGGGACGTGGTGAGGGAGCGGGAGTGGCTGCCGCGGCTCGGGTCCCTGTTGCCCGTGGGGGTGCCCGGGGTGCTCGGGAGCGGGGAGCCGGAGGACGGGTACCCGTGGCCGTGGTCGGTGTACCGGTGGCTGGAGGGGGAGATCCCGGAGGCGGGGGCGCTGAGCGCGCCCGAGGGCCTGGCCGTCGATCTCGCCGGCTTCGTGGCGGCGATGCGGAGGGTCACCCTGCCGGGGGCGCCGGCGGCCCACCGCGGAGGCCCTCTCTCCTCGCTCGATACGGAGACCCGAAGGGCCATCGAGGAACTGCGCGGGATCCCGGAGGAGGGCATAGACTGCGATGCCGCGGCCGCGGTCTGGGAGGAGGCGCTGCGGGTTCCGGCCTGGGACGGTCCGCCGGCCTGGCTGCACGCCGACCTGATGCCGGGGAACGTCCTCGTGGAGGACGGCAGGCTGACGGCGGTCATCGACTTCGGGTGTGCGGGGGTGGGCGATCCGGCCTGCGATCTGTTCCCGGCGTGGAACCTGCTGCCGGGAGGGGCGCGCGAGGTCTTCCGCCAGGCGCTCGGGGTGGACGACGCCACCTGGTCCCGCGGCCGGGCCCGGACGCTCTCGCAGGCGCTGATCGCGCTCCCCTCCTACCGGACCACCAATCGCGCGATGGCGGGGAACGCACGGCACGTGATCCGGGCGGTCCTGGACCCGCAGGGGAGCCGTTGACAGGGGGATGGTGGCTGAGTAGAGTCAAACGGTTGCCTCGAACTGGACAAGTTCGGCAGCGATGGTTTAAGGTCGTTACTTGCCCCCCTCCCATGGAATTCAAATCCATCAGGGGTGCACTCCGCTCTTTTTCAGATGTGAACGCCGGGAGAACCGGTCCGAAACTTCTGATAGAGTCGGACTCGCCGGAAAGGGAAACGCGAAAGCGAAAACCTGGAAAGCGAAACCCGCTTCGACCGGGAATCGGACACGAGAGAGTCTGATAGAGTCGGAAACGAAGAACGAAGCCCGGAGGAAAACCCGCGAGGG
>NZ_JASISO010000116.1 GCF_030063135.1 Streptomyces sp. G-G2 | reverse complement strand
CGCCACCCAGCTCGACGTGGCCGCAGAGCTGCTGACCCTGCTCCGCGACGCCACCACCGAACCCCGCTCCGACAGCCAACTGGAGGCGCTGACCCTGGCGGTGGCCGCCGACCTGCCCGTACTCCTGTGGGGCGAACCGGGGATCGGCAAGACCGCCGCCCTGACCCAGCTCGCCGCGTCACTGGACCTGCCGCTCACCACGGTGATCGCCAGCGTGCACGAACCGTCCGACTTCTCCGGCCTGCCCATCGTCGGCGACGACCCCGCCGTCCAAGGAGTCCCGATGGCCCCGCCGGACTGGGCCGTCCGCCTGGTCCGCGCGGGCCGGGGGCTGCTCTTCCTGGACGAGCTGTCCACCGCGCCCCCGGCCGTCCAGGCCGCCCTGCTCCGCCTCGTCCTCGAACGCCGCATCGGCGCCCTGCGGTTGCCGCCCGAGGTCCGGATCGTCGCCGCGGCCAATCCGCGTTCCTCGGCAGCCGACGGCTGGGAACTGAGCCCGCCCCTGGCCAACCGGTTCGTCCACCTCCAGTGGACCCACGACCACGACGTCGTGGTGCGCGGCCTCGGCGGAACGTGGCCCCGCGCGACGCTGCCCCGCCTCGACCCGGACCGGCTGCCGGAGGCCGTGGCCTTCGCGCGCCGCGCGGTGTGCGGGCTGCTCGCCGCCCGGCCCACCCTCGTGCACCGGCTGCCCACCAGCGAGACCGGCCGGGGCGGAGCCTGGCCCTCGCCCCGGAGCTGGGAGACGACGCTGCGCCTGATCGCCTTCGCCACCGCGGCGGGCTCCTCCCGGGAGGTACTGTCCGTGCTGGTCCGGGGCACGGTGGGCGACGGGCCGGGCCTGGAACTCCTGGCGAGCCTGGACCGGTTGGACCTCCCGGACCCGGAGGTGCTTCTCGCCGACCCGGCGGCCGCCGTCCTGCCCGTCCGGGGGGACCTGCGCCAGGCCGTGCTGGACGGGGTGGTGGACGCGGTCCGCAAGCGCCCGGAGGAATCCCGCTGGGACGCGGCGTGGGTGATCCTGGCCCGGGCGGTGGAGGCCGGAGCGCCCGATCTGGTGGTGGTCCCCGCGACCGCGCTCGCCGCGCTGCGCCACGACGACTGGGACGTGCCGCCGTCGATCGAGCGGCTCGCGGGAGCGGTGGACCTCTCCCGGCGGGCCGGCCCGGCCCCGGCCCGTACGACGCCCGATGTGCCGGTCGGCCGATGACGAGGGGCGTTCGGGACGCGCCCGACCGGCATGACGCGCCGGAGACGGCGGGCGCGCTCGACTTCGGCAAGCTCTACGCCGCCCGGCTGCGGGCCACCCGGGTCCGGCCGTACCTGGCCACCGCCCTGTTCGCCCTCCACGTCGTGGAGTCGCGGCAGGTGCCGACGATGGCCGTCGACCGGCACTGGCGGTGCTACGCCTCGCCGGGGTTCGTACGGCGTACTCCGCCGGCGGAACTCGCCGCGGTCTGGGTGCACGAGGTGTCCCACCTGCTGCGCGACCACCACGGGCGCGGTGACCGGGTCGCCCGGGAGCGCGGCCTGACCGGCCCGGGGGAGCGGCTGCGGATGAACATCGCGGCGGACTTCGAGATCAACGACGACGTGTACGGCGACGGACTGGCCCGCCCCGACGGCGCCGCCGATCCCTTGTCCGCAGGCCTGCCCGAGGGCCTCCTCATGGAGGACTACCTGCGCCGGTTCGGGCTCGGACCGGGTACCGCGCACCTGGCCTGGCTGGACTGCGGCAGCGGCGCCGACGGGCTGGAGCGGGAGTGGGACCTGGGACCGGACGGCGCGCACGGCCTCACCGCCCAGGAGCGGGACGCGGTCCGGTTCCGGGTGGCGCAGGGCATCACGGGCGGCCCGGGCCGGACCCCGCGGGGATGGAAGCGCTGGGCGGACGAGGCGTTCCACCCGCCGCAGCCGTGGCGGGAACTGCTGGGCGCCGCGGTCCGCTCGGCCGCCTCCGGTTCCGGCGCGGGCGAGGACTACACGTACGGCAGGCCCTCGCGCCGCTCGGCCGCAGTGCCCGGCGCCGTGCTGCCGAGCCTGCGGCGCCGGCCGCCCCGGGTGACGGTGGTCATCGACACGTCGGCCTCGGTCAGCGACGCCGAACTGGGCGGCGCGCTCCTCGAAGTGGCCGCGATCTCCCGTGCGGTGGGCGGCCGCAGGGACCTGGTGACGGTGGTCCCCTGCGACGCGGCGGCGCGCATCGCGCACCCGCTGTGCCGCGCCGAGGGGATCCCCCTGCTGGGGGGCGGGGGTACGGACCTGCGCACCGGCTTCGCCATGGCCCTGCGCACCGGGGCCCGGCCCGATGTCATCGTGGTCCTGACCGACGGCCAGACGCCCTGGCCCGCCTCCCGTCCCCCGTGCCGGACGGTGGTGGGCCTCTTCCCCCGCCGGTCCGACGCGTCGTGGGACGAGGACGACCCCCGCTACGTGCCGCGGCTCCCGCCCGCGTGGGCACGCGTGGTCGAGATCGGTTACTGAGGTTGTAGGCGTGGTGTCGTGGGTGTGAGGCCGGTCGCGGCGAGGCATCCGTCGATGATGTCGCTGCGGTATTGGATCTGACGGAGGCCATGTCGGAGTCGGCGGATGAGGTGGTCTGG
>NZ_JASISO010000115.1 GCF_030063135.1 Streptomyces sp. G-G2 | reverse complement strand
CCTTGCGGGCCTCGACCGCCAGACGCGTCGCGCGCTCACGCAGTTCGTCGGGGTATTTACGGGGAGCAGCCATGATCGGCATCCTTCCGGGTCTTCGATGTCTCCATCAAACCCGGGGCGATTCACCATCAATCGCCACGAGTGCGCAAGCTTCGATGGCAGGAAACTACGGTCCGTCAGACTTCAGTGGCAATCCGACGAGATTCGTTGCGAGGGAGCACCCCGTGGAGCTCTAGGCGCTCCACCACTCCTCCGTGCCGCAACCGATTTCGTGGCCTCAGGTAACTGCACGATTCGGGTAGTGCCCGTTCCGTCCGGTCCATTGGGCCGCAGCGCGCGGGCCGTGCACCAACGCCTATCGGTATTCGGTCTCGGCGGTGAGGTCTTCAGCACGGAGTTCCCCATGGCCGCCTTCACGGCACCGTCCGGCGCCGACTTCGCCGGGATCACGAGGCTGCTGGAGCAGGGGGAGGAAGAAGGATGGTATGCCGCTTTGCAGACCTGCCGGGACTGGGCAGCTCGAATGGGACCAAACCCCTCCTCCGGGTGATTACACAGTCCGGCGCGATCCCCTCGATCACTTTCGGCAAGAGCTGAGCGTCACGCCGACGGCCCGGTGAGCTTGGCGGCCACGGCGTCGAGGACCCAGTCCAGGCCGATTGCGAAGGATGTCTGGGCGTCCACGTCCGCGCCGTCGTACACGGCCTTGGACAGTGCCGGGAAGCGGCCCGTGGCCAACATGCTCGTCACATGCGGGCCGTGGGCGCGCTGCCAGTCGTGCTTGGGCAGGCCCGTGGCGCGCTCGGCCCGCAGGTTCGCGATCTCGCGCCTGATCGCACCAATGAAGTAGGCGCTGACAGTCTCCACGGCGCGCATGACGGTGTCGACATCGGTGAGGCCGTCGAGGGCGGCCAGCGTGGCCTCGGTCACGGCGAGGCCGTTCGGGCCCAGGGCCGGGCGGCCGCCGAGCAGGTCGGCCAGCCATTCGTGACGGAGAGCGGCCTGCCTGGTGCGATGGGCGAGGGCGCGCAGCGCCTCCCGCCAGTCACCGGGCTGCTCCTCGGGGAGAATCTCGGCCTGGACCTCGTCCACCATGAGGTCGAACAGCTCCTCCTTGGTGGAGATGTATCTGTACAGCCGCATCGGACCGGCGTCCAGGCGGGCCGCGACCCTGCGCACCGAGACCGCCTCCAGCCCACCCTCGTCGGCCAGCGCGATGGCGGCGGCGACAATCCGCTCCCGGTCGAGCGGCACGGGGCGAGTCGGCGGCTCCGGCCGGTCCCAGACAGTCATGCTCCCACCGTACCGTTGCGATACACCGTCTACGAGCAATACAGTGTAGCGCCATGAGACAACGCATCGCAGTGGTCGGAAGCGGTCCCGCCGGCCTTACCTTCGCCCGTGTCCTGCACCGACACGGCCACCCCGTCACCGTCCTCGAACGCGATCCCGCCCCCGACACCCGCCCCCCGGGCGGCACGCTGGACCTTCAGGAAGGGCTGGGCCAGCTCGCGCTGGACAAGGCGGGGCTGCTGGCGGAGTTCCAGGCGCTGTCTCGTCCCGAGGGGCAGGCCATGCGCATCCTGGACACGGCCGGGACCGTCCTGCGCGACTGGCGGCCCCGTCCAGATGACCGGGCCAATCCCGAGATCGACCGCGGACAACTCCGCGACCTGCTGCTCGGCCCTCTCGACGTCCAGTGGGGTCGGGGCGTAACGCAGGTGGTACCGGGGACCCGGGACGGCGTACTGGTCCACTTCGCGGACGGGCGACAGGAGACGTTCGACCTCGTGGTCGGCGCGGACGGCGCCTGGTCCCGGATCCGCCCGGCAGTCTCGCCGGCGACGCCGCACTACACCGGCGTCACCTATGTCGAGACCTCCCTCGACGATGTCGACACCCGACACCCCGGCCTCGCCCGGCTGATCGGCGACGGTTCCATGGCTGTGTACGGCGTGAACCGAGCTCTCGTCGCCCAGCGCAACAGCGGCGGCCACGTCAAGGTGTACGCCCAGTTCCGCGCGCCGCTGGACTGGCACACGAACCTGGACCTGGCCGACGTCGAGGTCGTGCGATCAAGCCTGCTGTCACTGTTCGACGGCTGGGCCGCTCCCGTCCTCGACCTCCTCCGCCACGGCGTCGCTTTCGTCCACCGTCCGCTTTACGTCCTGCCCGTGTCCCACACCTGGACCCACGTCCCCGGGGTAACGCTCATGGGCGACGCCGCCCACCTGATGCCCCCCTTGGGGGCGGGCGCGAACCTCGCGATGCTGGAAGGCGCCGAACTCGCCGAGTCCATCGCCACCCGCCCTGAAGATCTGGACGAGGTCGTCCGCGCCTTCGAGGAACAGATGTGGGCACGGGCCGACAGGTGGGCGAAGATCACGACGGCCGGTCTGGAACGCCTCGTGAGCCCGGACCCCGCCGAAGCCCTCGCACTCTTCGACCAAGTCCAGCCATCCTGACCGCCAAGCACGAGAGCACCAGCGCCAACGGCTCGCCACGGCTTCACGGGACAGTACGGCGCCGCCGCCGTCCCTCCCGGCAAAACCACCGTTACTGAGGTTGTAGGCGTGGTGTCGTGGGTGTGAGGCCGGTCGCGGCGAGGCATCCGTCGATGATGTCGCTGCGGTATTGGATCTGACGGAGGCCATGTCGGAGTCGGCGGATGAGGTGGTCTGGG
>NZ_JASISO010000114.1 GCF_030063135.1 Streptomyces sp. G-G2 | reverse complement strand
TGATCGTCCAGAACCTCCGGCACCAACCCGGACGGCTGTACTTCCGCCACGGCCTCCGCCGACACGGTCACGTCAGTCATCAGGTGTCACTTCCTGCTCGAAGATCCACCGTTGACCGTACAGACCCCGTTAGTCGTTGAGGGGTGTTGGTCAGGGGGCTTCCTTGAGCGGGGTACCTGCATAGGTCCAGCGGAAGGGCTTCGCGGTCTCGTTGCGGTTGATGATGTAGCTGTCGAGCTTGTCGACGAGGTCGTCGCGGCTGGCGAAGTCGCCGTGGCGCAGGACGCTGCGGGTCAGCGCGGAGAAGACCAGTTCGATCTGGTTGAGCCAGGAGGCGTGGGGCGGGGTGAAGTGCGCCGTCCAGCGCGGATGGGCCTTGAACCACGCCTTGGTGTGCTTGGCGGTGTGCGAGGAGCCATTGTCCAGCACCACGTGGATGTCGGCGCCCTGGGGGACGAGGGCGTCGATGCGGTCGAGGAAGCCGGTGAAGGTCACCGCGTTGTTGCGGGCGATCACCTCGGTCAGGACTTCGCCGGTGCGCACGTCCAGGGCGGCGACCAGGGAAGCGGTGCTGCGTGGCGGACGTACTCGAACTCCTGGCGTGGTGCCCGGCCCGGGGCGGCGGGGCTGCCGGGGTGCTTGCGGGAGCGCGCCGCGATTGCGGTCTTCTCGTCGATCGACAGCAGGAGCGCGCCGGCGGGCGGGTCGCGGTAGAGGTCGCAGATGTGTTCGGCGCGCTGTCAGAAGTCGGGTGTGTCGCGGCGGGTGAGCCAGCCCCGGATTTTGTGCGGCTTGAGGTCCAACTCGGCGATTATCCGGCCGACTTGGGAGGGTGGGATGTACGCGGACACGGTCTGGGCGACCCGCTCGGCGATCGCCCGGTGGGTCCAGGTCGCGGCCGGATGTGCAGGGGTGCTGGTGGCGGCGACCACGACGGCCACGCGTACCTTGCCGTCGTAGACCCTGGGGCGGCCCGAGCGCCCGGCGTCCTTCAGGCCCTGGATTCCGTGCTCGGCGAAGCGTCCGCGCCATTTGCGCACGGTGTACACCGAGACGCCGAGGTCGCGTGCGGTCTCGGCGTTGGCGAGGCCGTCGGCCGCTGCCAGGACGATCCGGGCCCGCAGGGCTTCGCGGACCTGGGCCTTCGCAGAGAGGGCCAGCCGCTCCAGGGCCCGGCTCGCGGCGTCGTCCAAGGTCACCGCGACTGCCGCGACGGCCCCGCCCACCCGCTTGCGCACGATCATGATCGATGATCATGGCGGACCGTCGGCGCCGCGGGCAGGATGGGGCTGTGCCGAAGAACCCGCCCGAGTCCATGCAGCACCACCTGCGCCAGCGCCTGAACGCCCATGCCAAGGGGCGCTGGCCGCAACTGGCCCGCGTCGACGTCCGGTTCCGCACCGGCTTCGCCTACGTCAGCGGTGAGCTGAAGGACGGCGAACAGCTCCCGCTGTGCCGCCTGCGCTTCACCGGCGTGCTGCATACCTGGGGCTTCGCCCTTTACCTGGCCAGCCGAGGCAGCACCAGGACAACTTCCTGCCCAGCGGACTGCCCGCCGGCAGCCCCGAAGACTGCCTCGACTGCGCCTGCTACCTCTACCTCGGCGACCAACCAGCCTGACCGACACCCCTCCACGAGCTAACGCGGAGCAGGACTAGCGCGCGTCGAACGCAACCCACGTGTTCGCCGACAACTCGGGCTTCCCGGGCACCGGTCGCCGCTCCTCGGTCCAGGCCTCGCCCGCGACTTCGGAAGCGACGCGACGCCAGAAGCGGGCCGCGCCCGCGTTCTCCTCCTGAAAAGCGATCTCCCATCGGCCGGGGTGCGCGGTCAGGACGGACTGCACCGCTCGCAGCCCGAGGCCCGACCGGCGTGCCCCACGCACCACGAAGAAGCTGTTCAGCACGCGCGCCTCGCTGTCCAGCGCGCGTACGAACGCGAAGCCGACCGGCCGGTCGCCAGACCATACGAGGTAGGCCGCCCAGGTGGGATCGCCGATCGCCGACTCCAGCCACTCGCGCCGGTATGTTGCGTCCGGGTTCGGCAGGACGCCCCTGAACTCTGACAGGTCGTGCAGGAAAAGCGGCCAGAGCCGTTCCAAGATGTCGCGGTCGACGGCGCCCGCTCTGCGGACAGCCACGTCTGCCATCTAATCCTCCTGGAGAACGCGAAAAGCCTTCCGGCGGACCGGAAGGCTTTGAACTATCGAGCGCACTCTATCGTGTCTACGACCCGCACACGCAGCTCGTAGATCTGGGTCCCGTGGACGGTGTCTGCGTCGGCACTGTCACGTTCAGCCGAACAAAGCGGACGTAGCGGGCGTCCTTCGCGCGGAGGTCCATCTTCCACCCCTCAACGAACTAACGCGGCGCAGCACGAGGTGGACCGCCTTGTTGAACGCGCCGACGGCCAGGCTGACCTCACTGGCCGAGCGGTCGGCGGGACAGGAGAAACGGGCAGGCGGCACTGTCCGGGCACGAGGGCGCTGAGAGATCCTGACGTCGGATCCTCAGTCCTTCAAACGGCACGTCGATCCCTGCCCGCTGCGGCAGCACGGACAACGCAGTGTTACGCCACTCGACACAGGCATCACCCGGACGCCGCGCCTCTCGCGGAGGGGTGCCCGCGCCTAGATGATTGATTCCAAGGGGTCAGTGATCGTAGGCGGTCAGTGAGCGGAGCACTGGTTCGCCGGCCTTGGTGTTGTGCCAGATTGCGGCGGTGAGGGCCAGGATGCGTTGCAGGACGCGGAC
>NZ_JASISO010000113.1 GCF_030063135.1 Streptomyces sp. G-G2 | reverse complement strand
GGCCTTCAAAAGGTCATCGACCCGCACGTACAGTGCAGTTGCGAGGGTGTCCATATCGGTCGTCACACATCGAGGGTGGACACCCTCGCGTCCGTGCCGCTACCCCTTGGAATCAATCATCTAGCCCTCGGGTCCGACGCTCTGCGTCTGGTACGGGCCGGACGCGCGGCGATCGATCGCGGCCTCGTCGCCTGGGAAGAGCTCACCCTGTCCACCGACTTCAGCCCCGACGACGCTCCGTAGGCCTCCGGTCCAGCGCCGTTCACGGCCGTTTCCGGGATGGAGAACAGTCAGGGGATTCTCTGACTCTGGAAACCTCACCCCGTGCCATTCCACCGGGCTTCGGCGCGATCACTAGAGAACCCAGGCCTGCGCCTTTCCCGCGTAGCAAGCCCACTGAATCAATGCCGCGCCGGCCCGGGGTTCATCGGTTCTCGGCGGCGGGGAGTTTACTGTGAGGCATTTGTCACTGATGGCAGAGCGAAGTGCCCAGCGCCCCGCGTCTCCCAAGCGCTCGAGGGACCAGGTTTTCCCAGCCTTCCAATCGCATGGCGACTTGACGATTCTGGCGCCGTCCCGACCTGCTGCCCCGCCGAGGGTCAAACATTTTCGCGAAGCACGATCCATCAGTTCAAATGCGTTCTGGTAGGCAACTCCGTCTCCCCGTCGCAGGAAGGCGAAGTTTTGGCTGTCCGAGTTGACCGATGGCTGTACTCGAACAGAACTCCCTCCGAGTACGTGAACGTTGGCTCGATCATTGGCTCCGTCAATGACCAGGTCATCGTGACCCGGACTTCCGATAGACACCCAAATGTCGGCAACCAGGAACGGGAAATCATCCACGATCCCAGAAGGGTGAGCGGTGGCGGCCCAGCGGGCTGCGGCAAATCGTGAAAACTGGTGATGGGCATCCCGGACACTGTGGGCCACGCAGACGTGATCGTCCGGTGTTGCCTCCCGCCATACGAATCCCTTTATGCACGTATCCGGTCCGTATGCGCCACCTCCGGCCTGTCGGAATTTCTGGCCATCCTGGGTTTGAATGCGAGTGAAAGTCCGGATATTTGGTGGAACGCAGACATGGTCGTCAGGAGTTGCCTCCCGCCAAACGAATCCATTTATGCACGTATCTGGGCCGTATGGGCCGAATGCTGCAGCTTCTTGGGTTCCAGCCAAACCGCCGACCGAGCTGACCGTCAGTAGCCCGACCAATGCCACTGTGAACGTGCCACGCCTTTTTCTCTGAAGCCTCTTCTTGCTTCGCACGACACATCTCCCGGATTATCGATCGACTGATACCACCGTCCCGTCGGTCACGGGGAAGAAGTGGCAGCTCAAGGGAGGCGTACACAAGGCAGTGCTTCTGTCCTCTTTCCAGTGCATCAGGACCTGGAAAGGTCCGCAATCCGGTCGGCTCTCCTGGCGTCCGCAGCGCGCTCCCCCTCCGCCACGTCCGGCCCCGACGGGTACACCGCTGGCGGCTGGACGCGCTGACAGTAATCCCTCGGGCACTCGTGGGTCGTGCGGCGGCCCGGCCGGCCCGGCTGGTGGGCATGCCGCCATGGAGTGCTGACGCTTCGACGGTCGCAGGGGTCGCCCGGAATGTGGAGCCGCCGGGGTCCTTGCGGTCTGGGATGTGCTGGGAGAGCCGGCTCGACTTCTCTGGAGCCAACATCCGCCTTCGCGGTCAGAGTTCGGTCGTCCAGGTCCCGACAGGGTGCTCACTCGGTGGCAGCCACAACTGAGGCTGCGCCTCCCGATGCCTCTCCTCAACCTGCTCTTCCCAATGAAACCGGTCGTCCACGTCGGGCCACGCAACTTGCAACACGGGGAAAGGAGGCCGCCGGTAGAACCCGATGGCGCGCCCGAAAAAGGTCCGGTACCAGCGGAGATCCACCTGCCTGAGCGCGACCTGGTGGCCGTGGGCAACGTCAGGATGCCTCTGGCCGTCAGCCAGCACAGTGCCCGCGGCGGACTTAGCCCCGAGCCTGTTGAGCATGCGCTGCATGACGTGGACATCGAGCCCGAACATGGCGAGTTCAGGTGCTCCGTGAGTGTGTGACAGGCCGATCGTGTAGGCGAATCCAGGACCGATCTCGTCCTCGGGCACCATCACGACGTGCCATCCGTGCTGCCGCACATTCTCGATGATCGTCAGATCCGCGCGGTCCGCTTCGTCTCGGTCACCGTAGTCATGGCAGAGGACGCAGCGGCACTGGAACGGATCATCAGTCATGTGCGGAGGCTACGAGGTGAGCGTGTGAGTCGGGCAGCCAGGGTTCGTGACCGCCCCTTGGCTCGAACGGTATCGTCACCCTCCGGGACAACTCCCGAAGGTCAGTGCCAGCATCGGATGCGGGAGTCAGCGACCGGCCCGGGCACGTGTGGTCAGCGCTGGCCGGTGAGCGGTGAGCGGTGAGCGGTCACCGGTGGCCCGGGCCTGCGGGCACGCCGTGTACCGGGGGAGCGGAAGCAGCGGGGCGTGACCCGGGCCCGTTGGGCCGCCGGGAACGGCTTTCCGGCCGTCGGCCACGCCGATCAGCTCTGCGCAGTCGGCCGGACCACGATCTCGTTCACGTCCACGTCCGCCGGCTGCCCGATCGCGTAGGCGACGGCCCGCGCGACCGCCGCGGGCGCGATGCCGACCTCGTCCCGCATGCGCGTGATGTCGTCGCGGACCCGGTCGTTGCTCGACGCCTCGGCGAAGTCGGTGGAGATCACGCCGGGCGAGACGGTGGTGACCCTTAGTGGTCGACGCGCGAAGTCCTTCGGGGGTTGATCAAGCAGTCGGTGCGGTGGAGGATTCTTCCTGTCGGTCGAGAGAGTGTCGGTCGAGTCTGGCCAGCAGATCGTCCAGGTCGGAGGTGGTG
>NZ_JASISO010000112.1 GCF_030063135.1 Streptomyces sp. G-G2 | reverse complement strand
CTTCAGAACTAACACAGTGGACGCGAGCAACTGAGGACAAGCCCTCGGCCTATTAGTACCAGTCAGCTCCACCCGTTGCCGGGCTTCCACATCTGGCCTATCAACCCAGTCGTCTACTGGGAGCCTTACCCTCTCAAGGAGGTGGGAATACTCATCTTGAAGCAGGCTTCCCGCTTAGATGCTTTCAGCGGTTATCCCTCCCGAACGTAGCCAACCAGCCATGCCCTTGGCAGGACAACTGGCACACCAGAGGTTCGTCCGTCCCGGTCCTCTCGTACTAGGGACAGCCCTTCTCAATATTCCTACGCGCACAGCGGATAGGGACCGAACTGTCTCACGACGTTCTAAACCCAGCTCGCGTACCGCTTTAATGGGCGAACAGCCCAACCCTTGGGACCGACTCCAGCCCCAGGATGCGACGAGCCGACATCGAGGTGCCAAACCATCCCGTCGATATGGACTCTTGGGGAAGATCAGCCTGTTATCCCCGGGGTACCTTTTATCCGTTGAGCGACAGCGCTTCCACAAGCCACTGCCGGATCACTAGTCCCGACTTTCGTCCCTGCTCGACCCGTCGGTCTCACAGTCAAGCTCCCTTGTGCACTTACACTCAACACCTGATTGCCAACCAGGCTGAGGGAACCTTTGGGCGCCTCCGTTACTCTTTAGGAGGCAACCGCCCCAGTTAAACTACCCATCAGACACTGTCCCTGATCCGGATCACGGACCGAGGTTAGACATCCAGCACGACCAGAGTGGTATTTCAACGGCGACTCCACAACCACTGGCGTGGCTGCTTCAAAGTCTCCCACCTATCCTACACAAGCCGAACCGAACACCAATATCAAACTATAGTAAAGGTCCCGGGGTCTTTCCGTCCTGCTGCGCGAAACGAGCATCTTTACTCGTAGTGCAATTTCACCGGGCCTATGGTTGAGACAGTCGAGAAGTCGTTACGCCATTCGTGCAGGTCGGAACTTACCCGACAAGGAATTTCGCTACCTTAGGATGGTTATAGTTACCACCGCCGTTTACTGGCGCTTAAGTTCTCAGCTTCGCACACCCGAAAGTGCACTAACCGGTCCCCTTAACGTTCCAGCACCGGGCAGGCGTCAGTCCGTATACATCGCCTTACGGCTTCGCACGGACCTGTGTTTTTAGTAAACAGTCGCTTCTCGCTGGTCTCTGCGGCCACCCCCAGCTCACGGAGTAAATCCGATCACCAGTGATGGCCCCCCTTCTCCCGAAGTTACGGGGGCATTTTGCCGAGTTCCTTAACCATAGTTCACCCGAACGCCTCGGTATTCTCTACCTGACTACCTGAGTCGGTTTAGGGTACGGGCCGCCATGAAACTCGCTAGAGGCTTTTCTCGACAGCATAGGATCATCCACTTCACCACAATCGGCTCGGCATCAGGTCTCAGCCTTAATGTGTGACGGATTTGCCTATCACACGGCCTACACCCTTACCCCGGGACTACCACCGCCCGGGCTGGACTACCTTCCTGCGTCACCCCATCGCTTACCTACTACCACCTTGGATCGGCGGCTCCACCACTTTCCTTTCCCCGAAGGGTCCGGAACGGCTTCACGGCCTTAGCATTAGAGGATTCGATACTGGGCGTTTCAAAGCGGGTACCGGAATATCAACCGGTTGTCCATCGACTACGCCTGTCGGCCTCGCCTTAGGTCCCGACTTACCCTGGGCAGATCAGCTTGACCCAGGAACCCTTAGTCAATCGGCGCACACGTTTCTCACGTGTGTATCGCTACTCATGCCTGCATTCTCACTCGTGAACCGTCCACAACTAGCTTCCGCTGCTGCTTCACCCGGCACACGACGCTCCCCTACCCATCACAGCGGGCGTTGGCCCTATTGCTGCAATGACACGACTTCGGCGGTACGCTTGAGCCCCGCTACATTGTCGGCGCGGAATCACTTGACCAGTGAGCTATTACGCACTCTTTCAAGGGTGGCTGCTTCTAAGCCAACCTCCTGGTTGTCTGTGCGACTCCACATCCTTTCCCACTTAGCGTACGCTTTGGGGCCTTAGTCGATGCTCTGGGCTGTTTCCCTCTCGACCATGGAGCTTATCCCCCACAGTCTCACTGCCACGCTCTCACTTACCGGCATTCGGAGTTTGGCTAAGGTCAGTAACCCGGTAGGGCCCATCGCCTATCCAGTGCTCTACCTCCGGCAAGAAACACGTGACGCTGCACCTAAATGCATTTCGGGGAGAACCAGCTATCACGGAGTTTGATTGGCCTTTCACCCCTAACCACAGGTCATCCCCCAGGTTTTCAACCCTGGTGGGTTCGGTCCTCCACGAAGTCTTACCTCCGCTTCAACCTGCCCATGGCTAGATCACTCCGCTTCGGGTCTAGAGCGTGCAACTCAATCGCCCTATTCGGACTCGCTTTCGCTACGGCTTCCCCACACGGGTTAACCTCGCTACACACCGCTAACTCGCAGGCTCATTCTTCAAAAGGCACGCAGTCACGACCGGTGTTCCGAAGAACAACGGCGACGCTCCCACGGCTTGTAGGCACACGGTTTCAGGTACTATTTCACTCCGCTCCCGCGGTACTTTTCACCATTCCCTCACGGTACTATCCGCTATCGGTCACCAGGGAATATTTAGGCTTAGCGGGTGGTCCCGCCAGATTCACACGGGATTTCTCGGGCCCCGTGCTACTTGGGAGATTCTTAAGCAAGCCGTTGATGTTTCGTCTACGGGGGTCTTACCCTCTACGCCGGACCTTTCGCATGTCCTTCGACTACATCAACGGTTTCTGACTCGCCGAACGGCCGGCAGACCGTTCAAAAGAATTCCCGCAACCCCGTATGCGCAACCCCTGCCGGGTATCACACGCATACGGTTTGGCCTGATCCGGTTTCGCTCGCCACTACTCCCGGAATCACGGTTGTTTTCTCTTCCTGCGGGTACTGAGATGTTTCACTTCCCCGCGTTCCCTCCACACTGCCTATGTGTTCAGCAGTGGGTGACAGCCCATGACGACTGCCGGGTTTCCCCATTCGGACACCCCCGGATCAAAGCTCAGTTGGCAGCTCCCCGGGGCCTATCGCGGCCTCTCACGTCCTTCATCGGTTCCTGGTGCCAAGGCATCCACCGTGCGCCCTTAAAAACTTGGCCTACAGATGCTCGCGTCCACTGTGTAGTTCTCAAGCAACGACCAGCCACCCATCACCCCACCAGACAAGCTGGCGAGTTCACTGGGGCCGGCATC
>NZ_JASISO010000111.1 GCF_030063135.1 Streptomyces sp. G-G2 | reverse complement strand
AGTGGTCGACGCGCGAAGTCCTTCGGGGGTTGATCAAGCAGTCGGTGCGGTGGAGGATTCTTCCTGTCGGTCGAGAGAGTGTCGGTCGAGTCTGGCCAGCAGATCGTCCAGGTCGGAGGTGGTGAACCTCCACTGGAACGGCTGTGCCGTGGCGTTGTAGCGGTCTTCGAAGTCTCGGAGCCGATCGCGGACCTGGGTGAGGTCGGTGAAGTCGTTGGGTGCCACGACTTTGCGTTGGACGATGGAGAAGAAGATCTCCACCTGGTTCGTCCAGGAGGCGTGCACGGGGGTGTGGACCATGACCGCGTTCGGAAAGGTTCTGGTCAGGCGGTCGATGGCCCGTTGTCCGCGATGGGAGGAGCCGTTGTCGACGATCCAGAAGACGCGTTCGGCGGCGGCGTAGGGCACGGTGGTCATGACCTGGGTGACCAGGTTCATGAAAGGCACGATGCCCGTTCTGTCCTCGCAGCGGCCGAACACCTTCGCCCGGTGGACGTCATAGGCGGCCAGGTAGGCCAGAGCGCCGCCGCGGCCGTACTCGTGGTTGACGCGCATCGCGCGGGCCTGTCCCGGGGCCAGCGTGGGGTGACAGCGGCAGCGGGCCTGGACGGAGGTCTTCTCGTCCGCGCTGATGACGTACTCGTTGTCACCCAGCGCGATGCCCTGCCAGGTGCCGGCGTACAGGTCCATGATCCGCGCGGCCTTGCGCTGGAAGTCCGGGTCCCGGATAAAGATCCAGGACCGGTACTGCCAGGGCTTGATTGCGTCCTGTTGGAGCCAGCGGCGCACGGTGGAGGCGGAGACGGACCCGGCGATGGCCCGGGCGACCACCTCACGCGCCAGTTCCGGGCACGACCACCGCGCCAGCGGAGTCCCGGACTCGGCGGGCAGTTGGCAGGCCAGCGCCTTGACCTCGGCGACCTGCAGCGGGGTGAACGAGGCTGGCCGACCGCAGCGTTTGTGGTCCGCCAGGCCCGGCAGGCCCTGCGCGGCGAACCGGGACCGCCAGGTCCGCACGGTGTCCAGGTGCATCCCGCTCTCGCGGGCGATACGTGCGTTGGCCCGTCCCCGGGCCGCCAGCAGCACGATGTGCGCGCGCACCCGGGTCCGGTGCGGGGTCTTGTGACCGTAGGCCGCCTTCTTCAGCCGCGCGCGTTCGGCGGTGGTGAGGGATATCGGACGAGCGGTGGCAACAGGCATGGCGGGCAGACCGATCAGCTGGAGCGGATCACGACGGGTCGTAGCCTGCCGCACCTGGCCGCAGGACGATCGGGCACGATGGCCGCCATGCCCCCACCGCCCGATGCCACCAACTCCTCGCTCGCCCACCACCCACGCGCCCACGCCACCCGGCCACAGCTGACGGACCTGCACATTCGCCACCGCGGCCCCTCAGCCTGAGCCGGGAGGGTCATCTCAAACCGGGCAGGCTCCGCAGCTCTCCGACCTTCAAAGCCCGCGCGAGGAGCAGGAAGAGGAGGAGCATCGTGCCGCCTCCTGCGGCAAGGCCCAGGGCTGGAACCCAGGGGTTCGAGGTGAGGGTGGTGGCGCAGGCGCGGGCCACGAGCCAGCCGAGTGCTCCGGCCGCGAGGGCGGAAGCCGACAGCTTGCCGTAGGTGCGGCACAGTCTCTTGCCGTCCAGTCGTCCTTCGAGGCGCCGTCGCAGCAGCAGCGCGGTGATGAGCAGGCCGATGGAGTAGGCCACCGCGTAGGCGGCGGCCATGCCGGTGACGGCCCACCGGGCAGGCATCAGCAGATGGCAGGCGGTGGCCAGGGCGATGTTGGCGACGCTGATCCACACGGCCATCCAGAACGGGGTGCGGGTGTCCTCGAAGGCGTAGAAGCCGCGCAGGAGCAGGTATTGCGCGGAGAAGGGGATCAGGCCGAGTCCGAAGGCTTGGAGCATGTGTCCCAAAGGCCGGGTGGAGGCGGCATCGGCCGCGCCGTGGGCGAAGAGCAACTGCGCTATCTGCGGGCCGAAGGCGAGGAAGAAGAAGGCGGCGGGGACGATGATGACACCGCTGATCCGCAGGGCTTGGGAGAGGTCACCGCGCAGATCGTCCAGGCGGTGTTCGGCGACCGCACGGCTCATCCGTGGCAGCAGGGCGGTGACCAGCGTGACCGTGATGATCGACTGCGGCAGCATCCAGATCGTCTGCGCGTAGGTGTAGGCGGAGAAGCCCACGCCGTCCCTGGGCAGTGTCTTGTCGGCGGCGGAGGCGTAGCGGGTGACCACGGTGCTGGCGACCAGGTTGGCCAGCACGAACAGCAGTGTCCAGCGGGCTGCGCCGATGCTCTTGCGCAGGCCCGTGCCACGCCAGTCGAAGCGGGGACGGAAGCGGAAACCGGCCGCACGGACGAAGGGGATCAGTGCGAGGGCCTGGACGGCCAGGGCGAGCGTGGTGCCTGCCCCGAGCAGCGTCACCTGGGTTTGGGTGATGTCCTGCACCCCGTCCGGGGCGGTCATGAGGCCGACGTACACGCCGAACATGGTGATCAGGACCACGTTGTTGAGGACCGGGGTCCACATCATCGCGCCGAACTTGTTCCGCGCGTTGAGCACTTGCCCCAGGATGCTGAACAGTCCGTAGAAGAAGATCTGCGGGAGCAGGAACCTGGCGAAGACCACCGTCAGCTCGAACGCGGCGTGGTTGTCTGGCGAGTCGCTCTGATAAAGGCTGATGATCTGCGGCGCGGCCCACACCGCTAGGAGCGTGCCGACCCCGAGCACGCACATCGTGAGGGTGACCAGGCGCTGCTCGAAGGCCCGCCCACCGTCCGGCTGCTCGATTCTGGCACGGACCAGTTGCGGCACCAGCACAGAGTTCAGCGCCCCGCCGATGAGCAGGAAGTACAGGCTCGCCGGCACGACATTGGCCTGGTTGTACGTCGTGGCGAGCAGGCCGGTTCCGAGCGCACCGGCCTGCAGTACCTGTCTGATCAGCCCCGTCGCCCGGGACACCACCGTCCCCGCCGCCATCAACAGGGACGAGCGCATCAGCCCGCCCCGTGCCGCACCCGACTTCGCAGCGGCGTGCCGCCCCCGCCTCTGCTTCCCCCGTGACCGCGCTTCCGCCGCGGCCTGCGTGCCCTCCACCATGCGCCCAATCTACGGCTTGACGATCACCATCATGTTCACTGCTTGTCCGAAATCCGTACCGGGCGAGCAGGACACCGGCACGGACCACCGCAACCGCCCCGCGAACGTCAATGTTCACCTGTTCCAAGCAGGGACGCAGCCCGATACGGACGCTTGATGCCCTCGAGAATCGCCACACTCACCACCGGCTCCGGAGTCAACCCCCGAAGGACTTCGCGCGTCGACCACT
>NZ_JASISO010000110.1 GCF_030063135.1 Streptomyces sp. G-G2 | reverse complement strand
GAGGCCTTCAAAAGGTCATCGACCCGCACGTACAGTGCAGTTGCGAGGGTGTCCATATCGGTCGTCACACATCGAGGGTGGACACCCTCGCGTCCGTGCCGCTACCCCTTGGAATCAATCATCTAGGGTGGCGCTTGCACGGTCGGGGTGGGGCGGTTATGTGACGGTGATGAAGACGGAGTGCCAGCCGCTGGCGCCGTCGGGGATGGTGCTGGTGCGCTTCTCGGTCTGGGTCTGGCCGGTGAGGTCGGTGGCCCGGACTGTGAGGGTGTGGCCGCCGGCGGTGGCTTTCCAGGGGTAGGACCACTGGCGCCAGGTGTCGGTGGTGTCCTGGGCGGCGAGGTCGGCGAGGTTCCAGGGCCCGTCGTCGATCCGGACTTCGACGCGGTCGATGCCGCGGTGCTGGGCCCATGCGACTCCCGCGATCATGACGGTGCCGGCCTTGGGGCGGGCGAAGGGCTTGGGGGTGTCGATGCGGGACTCGGTCTTGATGGGACCCTTCTTGGCCCAGGTCCGTTTGACCCAGTACGCGTCGTAGGCGTCGAAGGTGGTCAACTCAATGTCCTGGATCCACTTGCAGGCCGATACGTAGCCGTAGAGGCCGGGGACGACCATGCGGACGGGGAAGCCGTGCACGAAGGGCAGGGGCTGTCCGTTCATGCCGAGGGCGAGCATGGCGTCACGGCCGTCCATCACGTCCTCGACCGGGCTTCCGATCGTCATGGCGTCGACGGAGCGGGCCACCAGCTGGTCGGCCGGACCGCCTTGGGAGGGCGGTTTGACGCCTGCTTCACGCAGCAGGTCGGCGACGCGGACGCCGATCCAGCGGGCGTTGCCGATGTAGGGGCCGCCGACCTCGTTGGAGACGCAGGTGATCGTGATGTCCCGCTCGATAAGCTTCCGGCCCAGCAGGTCCTGGAAGGAGAGGGTGAGCGGGCGGGTGACGCCTTTGCCGTGGATCCGCAGACGCCAGGTGGTGGCGTCGACCTTCGGGATGACCAGCGCGGTATCGACGCGGTAGAAGGCGTTGTTCGGGGTGGTGAACGGGCTGATCCCGGGGATCTTGAGTTGTGCTCCGGCGGCTACGGGGGCGGCGGGTGAGGCCGGGGCGGGAAGTTTCAGCGCAGTGCGTGAGGCGACCGCATTCTGGCCCCGCATGTCGTTGAGGTGGCGGCCGAGCGTACCGGCGCCGGCGGAGGCCACCGCGGCGGCGGTCGCCGCGATGAGGAATCCCCGCCGGTCCCACCCAGCGCCCGTCCCCGCGTCGGATGTCGCGGCGGGGGTGGTGAGGCGGCCGATGAGCCAGTACAGCAGGACCGCCGCGACGACGGCCCCGACGATGGAGGGCAGTGCGTCGGCGATGCCGGTCGAGTCCGGGCGGCTGATGGCGGCGCCGGCTCCGACCACGCCGAAGAGCAGGACGCCTGCGGAGCCGGGCCGCCGGTAGCGCAGGGCGATCAGCCCGAGGACGACGGCCAGGGCGGCGAGGGTGGCGAGGATCCCCAGTTGCAGGATCAGCTTGTCGTTCTCGCCGAAGTGCCGGATCGCGAAATCCTTGACCGGGGCGGGCGTCCGGTCGATGGCCGCCCCGCCCACCGCGACGATCGGGCCGGACTCGGGCCGTACCGCGGCCGAGACGAGTTCGGCGACGGCCAGCGCCGCGAACCCGGCCAGAAGACCACTGAGCGCGGCGAGGGGGAAACGCACCCACCACTTCGGGGAAGTTCTCACAGCCATGATCAGACCCGACACCTTCTGGCGGAGCCGCAGTTCACGATCGCCGCGGGGCGGGCTTCGCGCGCCCGGCCGCGAGAGCACCGCCGTCGCGATGCCGCGCGTCTGGGCGCGCGGCGGCGGTGTGGCGATTCCTGATACCTACTTGGGGGTCAGGACGGTGTCGATGATGTTGACGGTGGCGTTGGCGGTGTGGACATCGCCGCAGACGACCTTCGCCGTCTTGTTGACCGTGAACTCCGTGCCATAGCCAGCAGTGGTCAGCGAGCCGCCTTCCAGGGTCTTGAAGGTGCCCTTCTCCATCTGCTTCGGGGTGATCTTCTCGCCTACGACGTGGTAGGTGAGAATCTTGGTGAGCTGGGTCTTGTCGCCGAGGATCTTGGCGAGGTCGGCCTTGGGGATTTTCGCGAACGCCTCGTTGCTCGGGGCGAACACGGTGATGTTCTGGGCGTTATTGAGTGTGTCGACGAGCCCTGCCTTCTTCACCGCCGTGACGAGCGTGGAGAGGGCGGGGTTATGGGAGGCAGCGGTCGCGACCGGGTCCTTGGCCATTCCGGCGAGGCTGCCGGAGCCTTCCTTCGGCACGGACGCGCAGGCCGGACCGAAGGGCCCGGCAGTGGGGGTGTCGGCAAACGCCGGGGCGGCCACGCCCACGGAAACGGGCAGGATGAACGCGGCTGCCGCGAGCATGGCGCAGCGGCGGGTACGGGTACTGGTCACGGGGTGGTTCCTCCTCCTGGAGGCGGGCATTGACGGTGATGTGCAAGCCCGAAGGTGTACGCGACGGCCGAATCGGCTGGTGGAGAAGTGAAGCCGGGCATGCAAACCTCCCGTGCGTCACCACGCCGCTCACGGCGGCTCTGACCCACCACACGTCGTACTACTCCCATCGTCCCACCATCACAGGAAACTGCCAGACGGCGGCAGACACGCACCCGGTGGGACCGCGGCGGGCCGGGCCGTGACTCCTGCCCGAGATGCCGAGTCGCAGGTATGTGACTAGCCTGGGTAGATGGGAGCCGCAACTGCGGGGAGCATCCAGGCCCGCGGTGATGCGCCACAGTGTGGGGCTCGATCATGTGCGTGCCGGCCCAGAAGGTCCGCGGCCACAGGCCGCGTTGACGGCGCAGATGCGCTCACCGCACCCATCTCTGGCCATCTGCTCGGCCCGCGTGTACCCCCTGCGGGAGGACGCATCGGCTTCGTGTCGCGGTACGCGGCACACCATCGAGAAGGCACCTGCGTGGGTGGCCGCCCGACGCCTATCCCGTGCTCTACCAGCCAGGCGGGCGGTTCCGCGGTGTCCGGCGGTGGGCCGTGGTGGCCTCCTGCTGCTCGGCGGACAGGAGTGCCCGCTCCGCGCGGGTCAGCTCTGCGCGCAGGTAGGTGACGACCGTGCGGAGCCGGACGGCGCCCGGCGGAAGTTCGGACATCACCGGCCCTGTACAGCCCGTCTGACGTGCACTTTTACAGCTCAGGCACAAGGTGCTAGCCCCGTGCCCGTAACGGCAACAGGTGGCGTGGCAGGACGCGCAGGGGCCGGTTTGGCTGGCGGCCCAGGTGACGGGCTGGGGTCTGGCAGGGGTGCTCACGGGGTACTCCTCGGCAGTGCGGAAGGCGCCCTTCGATTACTGACCTTGAAGTCGTCTTGTCGTAGGGGCTGACGGTTGGTGATCGTCGCGGTATGCCGGTTGTATGAGGTATCCGCAGGGTGGGGGTCTGACCGCGGAGAGGCAAGCGTTCCGTGAGCGGGTC
>NZ_JASISO010000010.1:25875-178405 GCF_030063135.1 Streptomyces sp. G-G2 | reverse complement strand
GTCACCGACCCCCACCCCCTCGGCCACCCGTACCCCCGCCCCGGAGCCGAGCCCGGCCACGTCCGCCGCGCCCTCCGTACCGTCCGCGCATCCGTCCGCGCATCCCTCCTTGGGCGCGTCCCCGACGGGCCCGGAAAGCCCCTAGCCAGACGGTTCTCATCTCGACGCCGCGTTGCTACGGTGCGCCAGACCTGACGACACATCAGATCTCGGAGGCCCCGGCATGCGCGCACTCGTCGCCGCCGCCATCGGGCTGGCCGCCGCGCTGGCCCTCGTCCTCACCATCACGGCGATCGGAGTGCCGGAAGGCAAGACCTCGCCCAAGCCCCTGCTCACCACGATCCCCTCCGCCCCCGGAAAGTAAGAGGAGGCCCGGCCATGCGACGCAGAGCGAGCCTCGTCCTGCTTGCCCTAGCCGTGTTCTGCACCGCCCTCGCACCCCTGCTGCGCTGGTACGCGTACCCCAGGCTGGCCAAGATCCCGCCGAGCCAGTACCAGGAGATGGTGCTGGAGGCCAAGAACGCGACCCTCCTCGACTACAACAACGGCATGGAGCCCAAGAAGGTCGACAAGGTCACGATCATCCAGACCCTCAAGGGCGACGTCGAGGCGTCCAAGGAGATCGAGGCGAGCGCGGGCAAGGACGTGGTCGTCTGGAACACGCTGACCTACATCGTCGGCCCGGACGGCAAGATGGTCTCCCAGATCCCCGAGCGCTACATCTTCGACGCGCACACCCAGGCCCCCGTGCACGCCACCGGGGAGATGGTCGACGGGGACGCGGTCAAGCGCGAGGGCATCGAGTTCAAGTGGCCGTTCTTCACCGAGCCGCGCGACTACCTCTACTTCGACGCGCAGACGCGCACGTCGTCGCCGATCCACTACGTCGGCCCCCGCACCTTCCGCGGCCTGGACGTCTACTACTTCGAGATGACCGTCCCGTGGACCAAGGTCCCCATGCCGAAGAAGATGCCGATCCCCGGCATCGACCCGGCGACGATCGAGGAGCAGACCGGCACCTCCCTCTGGTACTCGGCCAAGATGATGTTCTGGGTCGACCCGGTGACCGGAGCGCCCGTCAACGCCGAGCAGAACATCCAGCAGGAGATGCGCGGCGGGATCGCGGCCGGGCGGCCCGACGGCAAGCTCACCGCCTTCGCCGGGGACGTGAAGATCCGTCCGGACTACCTCGACTACACCGTTGACCTGGTGAAAACGAACCGGACCAAGGTGCTGGCGCTGCATACGTACGGGCCGCTGGGGCTGGCCGTCGTCGGCCTCGCCGTCTTCGGGCTGGCGCTGTGGCTGGAGGCGCGCGGGCGCCGCCGCCGCGAACGCGACGACGACGGGCCCACGCGGGTGCCGGTGCCCGCGGCGGTCTAGCTAGTGCCGCGGTCCGGTTTGAATGGAGCACTCCCTGGACCGCCGGCCGGTTCAGGAGCGGCGCAGCCGGTGGGTGGTGTGGCGGGTGGGCTCGGCGGTCGCCGGGTCCTCCGGCCACGGGTGGCGCGGATAGCGGCCGCGCAGCTCGGCGCGCACCGCGCGGTAGCCGTCCTTCCAGAACGACGCGAGGTCGGCGGTCACCGCCGCCGGGCGCCCCGCGGGCGACAGCAGGTGGACGAGTACGGGGACCCCCGCGACCCGGGGGGTCGCCGCCAGCCCGAACAGCTCCTGGAGCTTGACGGCCAGCACCGGCTGCCCGTCGCCGTACTCCACCCGGATCCGGGAACCGCTGGGCACCGTGATCCGTTCCGGGGCCAGCTCGTCCAGGCGGGAGGCCTGCCCGGTCGCCCACGGCAGCAGCCGGTTCAGTGCCTGGCCCGCCTCGATCCGGCCGAGATCCGCGCGGCGCCGGGCCCGGGACAGCTCGGGTTCGAGCCAGTCGTCGGCGCGCGACAGGAGTACGTCGTCCCGCGCCACGTCGGGCCACGGCTCGCCCAGGGTGCGGTGCAGGAAGCCGAGACGGGCCCGCAGGGCCAGCGCGTCCTGGGTCCAGCGCAGCAGGCCGAGGCCCTCGGCGCGGAGGCCGTCCAGGAGCGCGGCCCGGACCAGCTCGGGGGCGGGGGCGCGCAGCGGGCGGACGGTCAGCTCGATCGCGCCGAGGCGGTGGACGCTGCGGGCGCTCACGTCGCCCCCGGCGGCGCCGCCGGGGGCGCCGCCCTGCCAGTGGACCTCCTCGCCGGAGGAGAGCAGGTGGGCGGCGGCCGCCCTGGCCGTGTCCTCGTCGATCAGGGCGGCGAGGCGGATCCTGGCGGAGGGGGAGTGGGGGGCGCGGTCGGCGACCGCGACGGCGAGCCAGGGGGCGCTGCGCAGGCGTGAGCCGTCGCCCAGGTCGGCGCCGGTGCCGGAAGCCATGAGGTAGGCGCCGTCGCCCTTGCGCTGCGCGACGCGCTCGGGGAACGCGAGGGCCGTGATCAGCCCCGCGACGGCGTCGTCCGCCAGGGCTCCGCCCCCGCCCCCGTCACCGTCCCGGTCCGAGCGCGGATGCGTCTGGGCCCCGGCGGTCGTGCGGCGGGTGGTCGTGCCCTCCGGGGGCGCCTCAAACGCCGGCGGGGCTGAGTCGGGCCCGGCCTGGGGCCGGCGGGTGGGGTCGGGCCCGGCGGTCGTGCGGCGGGTGGGGGCGGGGTCGGCTTGGGCTCGGCGGGGGACGGCGCGTTCCAGGCGGAGGGATTCGGTGCGCCAGCGCGGGGCGTAGGCGTCGGCGCCGCGGCGGGCCTGGCGCCAGGCCGCCGCCAGGTCGTCCCCGTACTCACGCGGCGGCTCCTCGCTCAGCAGGGCCACCACCTCCGCAGCCCGGCGCGGGCCGACCTCGGCCGCGCCGTCCAGCAGGGCGCGGGCCAGCCGCGGGTGCAGGCCGAGGCGGGACATGGCGCGGCCCCGCGCGGTCAGCCGCCCGGCCGGGTCCACCGCGTCCACGGCCGCCAGTACCTCCCGCGCCGCCGCCATCGCGCCGGCGGGCGGCGGGTCCAGCAGCGCCAGCCCGGTCGCGTCCGGGTCGCCCCAGCAGGCGGCCTGCAGCGCGAACTGCGCCAGGTCCGCGATCCGGATCTCCGGCGAGGGGAAGGGGACGAGCCGCCCGTGCTCCGCTTCCGGCCAGCACCGGTACACCGCTCCCGGCGCCTCCCGTCCGGCCCGGCCCGCCCGCTGGCGCGCGGAGGCCCGGGAGGAACGTACGGTCGCCAGCGCGCCCAGGCCCCGCGCGTGGTCCACCCGCGGTTCGCGGGCCAGCCCGGCGTCCACCACGATCCGCACCCCCGGCACGGTCAGGCTCGACTCCGCCACCGCGGTCGCCAGGATCACCCGGCGCCGCCCGGTGCCGCCCGCGAGGACGGCGTCCTGCACCGCGGCCGGGGCCCGCCCGTGCACCTGGAGCACCTCGGCGTCCACCGCGCCCAGCTGCCCGGCGACCCGGGAGATCTCGCCGACCCCGGGCAGGAAGCACAGGACGTCGCCCTCCCGCTCGGCCAGCGCCCGCCGGACCACCGCCGCGACATGGGTCAGCAGCGCCGGGTCGACGCGCATCCCGTGCGGCGGACGCACCGGACGTACCGGCGGGGCCCACACCACCTCGACCGGGTGCGCGGTCCCGGCGGCCTCCACCACCGGCGCGTCCCGCAGCAGCCGCGCCCACCCGGCGGCGTCCGTGGTCGCGGAGGCGGCGAGCAGCCGCAGCTCCGGGCGCAGGGTCTCCCGTACGTCGAGGAGGAAGGCCGCGACGGTATCGGCGTCCAGGTGCCGCTCGTGGCACTCGTCCAGGACCACCACATCGGTCCCGGCGAGTTCCTGGTCGCGCTGGAGGCGCTGGAGGAGCACGCCGGTGGTCACCACCTCGACCCGGGTGTCCGGGCCCACGACCCGCTCGCCGCGGACCGTGAAGCCGATCGAGGCCCCGGTCTGCTCGCCCAGCAGCCACGCCATCCGCCGGGCCGCGGCCCGGGCCGCGATCCGCCGGGGCTCGGCGACGATCACCTTGCGCGCGGGGCCGCCGCCCACCAGGCCGGCCAGGACCAGCGGGACCAGCGTGGTCTTGCCGGTGCCGGGCGGCGCGCACAGCACCGCCGTGCCGTGCGCGTCGAGCGCCGCGACCAGCTCGGGCACGGCCTCGCGGACGGGGAGGGCCGCCAGGGCCTCGGTACGTACGGGGGGACGGACGGGGGAGGTCATGACTCAGCCGCGCTCACAGACGAAGATCGCGGTGCCGGGGATCAGGTTGCCGCGCAGCGGGGACCAGCCGCCCCACTCCTGGCTGTTCCAGGCGGGCCACTCGGGCTCGACGAGGTCGACGAGGCGGAAACCGCCCGCGACCACGTCCCGGACCCGGTCGCCGAGGGTGCGGTGGTGCTCCACGTATACGGCGCTGCCCCGCTCGTCCTGTTCGACGTAGGGGGTCCGGTCGAAGTAGGAGGCGGCGACGGACAGGCCCTCGGGTCCGGGCTCGTCGGGGAACGCCCAGCGGATGGGGTGGGTGACGGAGAAGACCCAGCGGCCGCCGGGGCGCAGGACCCGGTGGACCTCCCGCATCACGTTCACCGGGTCGGCGACGAAGGGGACCGCGCCGTAGGCGGAGCAGGCGAGGTCGAAGGAGCCGTCGCGGAAGGGCAGGTTCCCGGCGTCGGCCTCGACGAGGGGGACGTCGTCGCCGATCCGCAGGGCGTGCTGGAGCTGGCGGTGGGAGAGGTCGAGGGCCACCGGGCGGGCGCCCTGGGCGGCCAGCCAGCGCGAGCACTGGGCGGCGCCCGCGCCGATCTCCAGGACGTCGAGCCCCTTGAGGCCCTCGGCGGGTCCCAGCAGGGCGGCCTCGGCCTCGTCCAGGCCCTCCGGTCCCCAGACGAAGCGGTCGTCGCCGAGGAAGGCGCCGTGGTCGCTCTGGTACTCGTCGGCGTTGCGGTCCCACCAGCCGCGGCTGGCGCGGCTGCTCTCCGCTTCTCCGGCGTCACGGCGCGTGGCCTCGGCGTCGTCGTCCGCGTCGTCCCCAGCGGAGGCCTCCGCTTCGTACGCTTCTTCGGGGTCGTAGTCCTCTTGGTTCATGGGGCCCGTCGTCGTAGTCTTCGAAAAGAGGCAGGGCGCCGGTCATCACGGGTTCCCCGCCTACGAATTGTGCCGGGTAAATGGCGTTCTGCCCCGGGTGTCCGCTTTCGCGCATTGACCCTGTCCGGCTGCCCCCGTATGCTACAAGTTGCGCTGCGAGCCTGCGCTCCTCAGACCTAGCAGGCTGCGCTCGCATCTGTTGCAGTCCCCTCGGTTTTCGAGGCTCTCTCCGCTCTCCGAGCGTTCAGAGACCTCCTTGGCTGTCCGGTCGTAGGCAGATGGCGATAAGGGCTCCCGGCGTAGCAGTACCTACGACTTTCTGTCCGTAACCGGAGCCCTTTCCCACATGACGAGCAGCACCGAGACCACCGCCACCACTCCTCCGCAGGTAGCGGTCAACGACATCGGCGACGCGGACGCGTTCCTCGCGGCGATCGACGAGACGATCAAGTACTTCAACGACGGCGACATCGTCGACGGCGTCATCGTCAAGGTGGACCGGGACGAGGTTCTCCTCGACATCGGTTACAAGACGGAAGGCGTGATCCCGAGCCGCGAGCTCTCGATCAAGCACGACGTCGACCCGAACGATGTCGTCAAGGTCGGCGACGAGATCGAGGCCCTTGTTCTCCAGAAGGAGGACAAGGAAGGCCGTCTCATCCTGTCCAAGAAGCGCGCGCAGTACGAGCGCGCCTGGGGCACGATCGAGAAGATCAAGGAAGAAGACGGCATCGTCACCGGTACCGTCATCGAGGTCGTCAAGGGTGGTCTCATCCTCGACATCGGCCTCCGTGGCTTCCTGCCGGCCTCTCTCGTCGAGATGCGTCGCGTCCGCGACCTCCAGCCCTACGTGGGCAAGGAGCTCGAGGCGAAGATCATCGAGCTGGACAAGAACCGCAACAACGTGGTCCTGTCCCGCCGTGCCTGGCTCGAGCAGACCCAGTCCGAGGTTCGCCAGACGTTCCTCACCACCCTGCAGAAGGGTCAGGTCCGCTCCGGCGTCGTTTCCTCGATCGTCAACTTCGGTGCCTTCGTGGACCTGGGTGGCGTCGACGGTCTCGTCCACGTCTCCGAGCTGTCCTGGAAGCACATCGACCACCCGTCCGAGGTTGTCGAGGTCGGCCAGGAAGTCACCGTCGAGGTCCTCGACGTCGACATGGACCGCGAGCGTGTCTCCCTGTCGCTGAAGGCGACGCAGGAAGACCCGTGGCAGCAGTTCGCCCGGACGCACCAGATCGGCCAGGTCGTCCCGGGTAAGGTCACCAAGCTGGTTCCGTTCGGTGCGTTCGTCCGCGTGGACGAGGGCATCGAGGGTCTGGTCCACATCTCCGAGCTGGCCGAGCGCCACGTGGAGATCCCGGAGCAGGTCGTCCAGGTCAACGACGAGATCTTCGTCAAGGTCATCGACATCGACCTTGAGCGTCGCCGGATCTCGCTGTCGCTGAAGCAGGCCAACGAGTCCTTCGGTGCCGACCCGGCCTCGGTCGAGTTCGACCCGACGCTGTACGGCATGGCTGCCTCGTACGACGACCAGGGCAACTACATCTACCCCGAGGGCTTCGACCCCGAGACCAACGACTGGCTCGAGGGCTTCGACTCCCAGCGGGAGACGTGGGAGCGCCAGTACGCCGAGGCGCAGGTTCGCTTCGAGCAGCACCAGGCGCAGGTCATCAAGAGCCGCGAGGCCGACGAGGCCGCCGCTGCCGAGGGCGCTGCCGCTCCGGCCGCCGGTAGCAGCAGCACCGGTGGCGGCGCGAGCCTCTCCGGTGGTTCGTACTCCTCCGAGGGTGCGGACGAGACCTCCGGCGCCCTGGCGTCGGACGAGGCCCTGGCGGCGCTGCGCGAGAAGCTGGCCGGCGGCCAGAGCTGATCGCAGCGCGTGGCAGTGCGCTCCGGCGCACGGCTGAGCTGAGCTGAAACGGTGAGGCCCGTCCCCTTCGGGGGGCGGGCCTCACCGCGTTTCTGGCTGTTGGTGGCCGTTCACAGCTATTCGTCACGGTTCATAACGGTTCGCTCCGGCGACCCGCTGATGGACCGCCAACTGGGGAATGGCGACGGCTCCTTGAACGTTCTTGCCAGAGAACGAGACGAAGGGGAGTGGTGACGGTGCTTGATCCGCAAGGTCTGTACGAGTGGGATGCGAAGGGTCTGGCCGTGGTGGACCTGGCGCTCGCCCAGGAGTCCGCCGGGCTGGTCATGCTCTACCACTTCGAGGGGTACATCGACGCGGGTGAGACCGGCGAGCAGATCGTCGAGCGGCTCCTCGACGCCCTGCCCCACCAGCTGGTGGCCCGTTTCGACGCCGACCGGCTCGTGGACTACCGCGCCCGACGCCCGCTGCTGACCTTCCAGCGCGACCACTGGAGCGACTTCGACGCCCCCGCACTGGAGGTCCGCCTCGTGCAGGACGCCACGGGCGCGCCCTTCCTGCTGCTGTCCGGCCCCGAGCCGGACGTGGAGTGGGAGCGCTTCGCCGTCGCCGTCCAGCAGATCGTGGAGCGCCTCGGCGTCCGCCTCTCGGTGAACTTCCACGGCATTCCGATGGGCGTCCCGCACACCCGCCCCGTCGGGATCACCCCGCACGGCAACCGCACCGATCTGATGCCGGGTCACCGCAGCCCCTTCGACGAGGCGCAGGTGCCGGGCAGTGCGGAGTCCCTGGTGGAGTTCCGCCTCGCGCAGGCCGGTCACGACGTCCTCGGCGTCGCGGCGCACGTCCCGCACTACGTCGCCCGCTCCTCCTACCCGGACGCCGCGCTGACCGCCCTGGAGGCGATCACGGGTGCGACCGGGCTGGTGCTGCCGAGCGTGGCGCACGCGCTGCGCACCGAGGCGCACCGGACGCAGACCGAGATCGACCGGCAGATCCGCGAGGGCGACGAGGAACTGGTCGCCCTGGTCCAGGGCCTTGAGCACCAGTTCGACGCGGCGGCCGGAGCCGAGACCCGGGGCAACATGATCGCCGAGCCCGCCGAGATCCCGTCGGCAGATGAGATCGGCCGCGAGTTCGAGCGCTTCCTGGCGGAGCGCGAGGGCGACGCGTAGCGGCGGACCGTGATCCCGCTTCCGGGAGGGGCCGTACGCCGTCCAGGGCGACCGGTCCGGGCCGAAGGGGATGGCCTAGGCTGCGGGCCATGCTGAAAGTGGGCCTGACGGGCGGAATCGGTGCCGGCAAGAGCGCGGTCTCACGGCTGCTGGCGGGATACGGGGCGGTCGTCGTCGACGCCGACCGGATCGCGCGGGAGGTCGTGGAGCCCGGTACGCCCGGGCTCGCGGCGGTCGTGGCGGCCTTCGGGGAGTCCGTGCTGGCTCCCGACGGCACCCTCGACCGCCCCGCACTCGGCTCGATCGTCTTCGCCGACCAGGAACTCCTGCGCACCCTGAACGCGATCGTGCACCCGCTGGTGGGCGCGCGCTCGGCCGAGCTGGAAGCGGCCGCGGGCCCCGACGCGATCGTCGTGCACGACGTACCGCTGCTCACTGAGAACGGCCTGGCGCCGCTGTACGACCTGGTCGTCGTCGTGGACGCGGCGCCGGAGACCCAACTGGACCGGCTGACCGGGCTGCGCGGGATGGCCGAGGGCGAGGCCCGGGCCCGGATGGCGGCGCAGGCCACCCGCGAGCAGCGGTTGGCGGTGGCCACGCTGGTGATCGACAACGACGGGCCGTTCGCGGCGCTGGAGCCGCAGGTGCGCGCGGTGTGGGAGGACCTCACGGCGCGGGCGGCCGCGCCCCGGTCCTGAACGGCCGAGGGCGCCAGGGTCAGGACAGGACCCCAGAGCGAACGGGCCGGGAGCGAACGGGCCAGGGGTGAACGGGCCGGGAGCGCACGGTCCAGGGCGCCCGTCCCGGATCGCGCCGGGCGGCGCCGGGCCGGTGCGAGGTGATGGCAACGGGCTGCTGCCGAGGGGGCGTTGAAGGCGCCCGGAGCGGGAAGGAAACAAGCCCGGTCCGGTAAGGAAACCACCCGGAGAGGGATCCGGTAAGGAAACCACCCGGAGAGGGAAGGGAGCACCTCGTGTCCGACACCACGCCGCCGCCCCAGTCCGAGCCCGAGCCCGAGCGGGATCCGGTCCCCGGGCCGGGTGCCGTCAGCCCGGAGACCCACGTCATCGACTTCCGGGCCGCCGAGCGGCTGCTCGCCGCCCGCGACCCCCGGGGTGCGGTGAAGCTGCTCGACTCGGTGATAGCGGCCCACCCGGAGAACACGGCGGCCCGGCTGCTGCGCGCCCGGGCCTTCTTCGCCGCGGCCCAGCTCCGGCCCGCGGCGCTGGAGTTCGAGCTGGTCCTGGAACGGGAGCCGGACAACGCCTTCGCGCACTTCGCGCTGGCCCGCACGCACCAGCGGGCCGGGCAGCCGGACCGGGCGCGCAGGCACTTCCGGCTGGCCGCGGCGCTGGACCCGCAGCCCGAGTACCTCCGGGCGGCGGCCTTCGAGGACTGACCCGCACCGCGAGGAGCGGCGAGCGGCGGCGCGGATCCACGAGCGCCGGCGCGGACCGGCGCGGATCAGCCGCGCGGGTGCTCGTACGGCGGGACGTCCCGGCCCGGCTGGTAGTGCGGGCCCTGGTGGATGTGGCGCAAAATCATCGCCATGTCCACGCTGGCCAGCAGCAGGAGCACTCCGCAGGCAGCGGCCCACCCCGGCCGCGCGGCCAGCGCGAAGGCGGCGGTGCCCCCGGCGGCCCAGATCATCCCCCACAGGCTGAGCCAGAACCGCAGCCGCAGCGGGCTGCGAGCGGTCAGGGGCTCGTTTCCGGAACGCATCGGCATCGCCATCACCTCGGCTCTGTCGGGGCCTCTCCTCCATGGTGCCACGCGGCGGCCGGGGAGCCCGGGGTCAGGGGTCAGGGATTGAGCTTGTTCACGGCCTTGGTGGTGGTGTTCTTGAAGGCGGGGACGGGGGCGTCGGCGAGCACGCCCATCTGCCCCCACTTGACGACGGTCACGGTGGAACCGTCGCGTCCGATGCCGTAGAGGTGGACCCCGGGTTCGGAGTCCGGTACCGAGGTGTGCACGCCGTAGACGTGCGCCCCCTCCTCGACCCGGATCGCGCCGTAGTCCTGCCAGGAGGCGCTGCCGCCCGGGTTCCCGCGCAGCCAGTCGGCGGCGCAGGCGGCCACCTCGCGTTCCAGCGAGGCGGCGAGTGTCTTGGCGGCGGCGTCGGAGGCGGCGCGTACGGAGACCTGCACCGCGGTGGTGTCCAGGTCGGTGCCGAAGGCGCGGTGCCAGCTGTCCGCGGCGGGCAGTGCGCCCTCCAGGCAGAACGGGGCCGACCGGGGCAGCCCCTGGGCGACCGGGCCCGCGGTCCACGCCGAGCCGGTGTGCGGGGGGAGATCGGTGCCGGTGAGGAAGCCGGGGGCGGTGGCGGCCGACGCCGAGGCGGCGGTGGTCAGGGCCAGCAGGGCCGCGGCGGCGAGGGTGGCGGTGGCTGAGCCGGTGGCGTGTCCAAACAGTCGGGACATGGGTGTGAGCTCCCCGTGTGGGTGTGGTCGGTGCGGACAGCCTCCCCCCGGGAGGTCCGCCGCATGCCGCTCGCGCCGTGCTCCGCGTGTCGGCCGGGGACTCGTGGCGCGATTCTCATATGGCCAGGTCAGAAGTGTTGTCAGTGGGGCCGCCTAGACTCGCTGAGAGTGTCGTCGCGCCCGGTTCCGGCCGGATCCGTGGCGAGTGGTCCGGATCCGTGACGAGAAGCGCGGGTCCCTCATGAGCAGCGAGGAGGGGGAGGAGTGCCGGTGACCCACCCGCCCTACAGGCCTGCCCCCGCGCCCGTGGCGCCCGCGGTTCCCGTCGCTTCGGACGCCGCGCTGCTGCGGCACGCCTCGGTGTTCCTGCCCGGGAGCGTGCCCCGGGAGGGGCGGGTCGCCTTCTGGGCGCCCTCGGGCGACGCCCTGCCGGATCCCGGTCAGTGGCCCGGGGCGGTCCGTGCGGAGCTGGCCGTCGTCCAGGCCGCCGGGGCCTCCCTGCGGACCCGGACCGTGCCCGCCCTCGTCCTTCCGCTCAGCACCGCCCTCGCACCGCTCGCCCGGGCCGCGCGGCACCCCGCCGCCCATGCGGCCACCCGGGCCTGGGGGACCGCCGCGCGCCAGGCCCTCGCGCTCGCCGCGCGCGGCAGACTGCTGCCCGGGCTCACCCCGGAGGGGTTCGACGCCTGGCGCGCGGGTCCGCTGGACGCCGAGGACCTCGCCTACCTCCGCGCGGTCGCGGCCGCCCTGCCGTACGAGGGGTACGCCGCCCCGCTGGCCGGTCGTCGCCCGCTCCAGCTGCCCGAACCCGAGGCTCTGGTACGGGCCCTGCTCGACGCCGTCGCCGACACCCTGCCGCGCACCCCGGCCGCGCCGGTCACCGCCGGGCGGCCCTTCGCGGCGGCCGAACCGCAGCAACTGGGCGCGTTGCGGGAGTGGGCCGCGCAGGTCGCGGCCGGGGCGGACGCCGGGGTGGGGATCTCGTTGCGGCTCGACCTGTCCTCGTACCGCCTCTTCGACGCCGAGGAGGGCCCCGCGCAGGACACCGATCAGGTGCGCCGCGCGGGCGCCGCCGTGGTCCAGGTGCACAGCCTCGCCGATCCGACGCTGGTCACCGACGCCGGGCTGTTGTGGGGCGGCGCCGCGACCGACCGCTTCGGGCCCCGGGCCAGGGTCGACGCGGTGCTCGCGCTGCGTCGCGCCGGCCGGGTGTGGCCGCCGCTGCTGAGGCTGCTGGACCAGCCCGTGCCCGATGTGCTGGCCCTCTCCGATCCCGAGCTGGAGGATCTCCTGGGGGTCGCCGCGACCCGGCTCGCGGCGGCCGGGGTGCTCGTCCACTGGCCCCGGGACCTCGCCCGCGACCTGAGCGCGAATGCCGTCGTACGGTCGACCGCGCCCGGTTCGGCCACGGACGGGACGGCGTTCTTCGACGCGGCCTCCCTGTTCGCCTTCTCCTGGGAGCTGGCGCTCGGCGGGGACCGCCTGACGCCCGGTGAGATGGACCTCCTCGCGCAGGCCCACCGGCCCGTCATCCGGCTGCGCGACCAGTGGGTGCGGGTCGATCCGGAGCTGGTGCGCAAGGCCCGCAAGCGGGAGCTGGGGCTGCTGGACCCGGTGGACGCGCTGGCGGCCGTACTGACCGGTGAGGCCGAGGTCGAGGGGGAGCCGGTGCCCGCGGTCGCGGTGGGGTCCCTGGCCGCCCTGCGCGACCGGCTGACCGGTGACCTCGCGCCGCTGCCGCCGCCGCCCGGGCTCAAGGCCACCCTGCGCGACTACCAGGCGCGGGGCCTGGCCTGGCTGGACCTGATGACCTCCCTGGGCCTCGGCGGCTGCCTCGCCGACGACATGGGGCTCGGCAAGACCGTCACCCTGATCGCCCTCCACCTGCACCGGGACCGCGCCGAGCCGACCCTGGTGATCTGCCCGGCGTCGCTGCTGGGCAACTGGCAGCGGGAGATCGAGCGGTTCGCCCCCGGGGTGCCGGTCCGTCGTTTCCACGGGGCCGACCGCTCGCTGGACGAGCTGGCGGGCGGCTTCGTCCTCACCACGTACGGGACGATGCGGGCGAGCGCCTCCCGCCTGGCGGACCAGGAGTGGGGGATGGTCGTCGCCGACGAGGCGCAGCACATCAAGAACCCGCATTCGGCGACCGCGCGGGCCCTGCGCACCATCGGAGCCCCGGCCCGGGTGGCGCTGACCGGCACGCCCGTGGAGAACAACCTGTCGGAGCTGTGGGCGCTGCTCGACTGGACCACCCCCGGGCTGCTCGGTCCGCTGACCGCGTTCCGGGCGCGGCACGCCCGGCCGGTGGAGCACCAGCAGGAGGAGGACGGCGGCAACGAGGAGGCGGTGGCCCGGCTGGCCGCGCTGGTCCGGCCTTTCCTGCTGCGCCGCAAGAAGTCCGACCCGGGGATCGCGCCCGAGCTGCCGCCCAAGACGGAGACCGACCACCCGGTCTCGCTGACCCGGGAGCAGGCCTCCCTCTACCAGGCGGCGGTGGACGAGACGATGGCCGTGATCGAGGCGAGCGAGGGCATCCAACGCCGCGGGATGATCATGAAGTTGCTGGCCTCGCTCAAGCAGATCTGCAACCACCCCGCGCAGTACCTCAAGGAGGACCGCCCCCGCATCCCGCACCGCTCGGGCAAACTCGCGCTGCTGGACGAGCTGGTGGACACGATCGTGGCCGAGGGCGGCGCGGTGCTGGTGTTCACCCAGTACGTGACGATGGCGCGGATCCTGGAGCAGCACCTCGCGGCGCGCGGGATCCCGGCCCAACTGCTGCACGGGGGGACCCCGGTGGCCCGCCGGGAGGAACTGGTGGACCGCTTCCAGGCCGGTGAGGTCCCGGTGTTCCTGCTGTCGCTGAAGGCCGCCGGTACGGGGCTGAACCTGACCCGGGCCGGGCACGTCATCCACTACGACCGCTGGTGGAACCCCGCCGTCGAGGAGCAGGCCACCGACCGCGCCTACCGCATCGGCCAGACCCAGCCCGTCCAGGTCCACCGGATCATCGCCGAGGGCACCGTCGAGGACCGCATCGCCGAGATGCTGGAGGCCAAGCGCGCCCTGGCCGACGCCGTCCTCGGTTCCGGCGAGGCCGCGCTGAGCGAGCTGACAGACCGGGAACTCGCCGACCTCGTGTCCCTGAGGAGGCGCTCGTGATCACCGCGCGCGACGACCTGCGCCGCACCTTCGACGCGCTGCCCGACGGGACCCGGGCCGTCAGCTGGTGGGGGCAGGCGTGGGTGGCCGCCCTGGAGGGGCCCTCGCACGATGCCGCGCTCCTCGCCCGCGGGCGGACCTACGCCGATGACGGGCACGTCGACGCGGTGACGGTCACCCCCGGCCGGATCGTGGCGTACGTACGCGGCAGCCGGGCCCGGCCCTACCGCACCGAGCTGGCCCTGACCGCCCTCGCCCCGCAGGAGTGGGACGAACTGCTGGAGGACATGGCCGCCGACCCCGCCGCGCTGGCCGCCCTGTTGGAGCGCGAGGTTCCGCGGGCCCTGGCCGGGCGGCTGCTGCCGGGCGCGGGAGACCTCGTACCGCACTGCTCCTGCCCGGACCCCGGGCGTCCGCCGTGCAAGCACGCCGCGGCGCTCTGCTACCGCGCGGCCAGGCTCCTCGACGAGGACCCGTTCGTGCTGATGCTGCTGCGCGGGCGGAGCGAGCGGGACCTCCTCGACGACCTGGCCCGCCGCAACGCCGCGCACGCGGCGCGCGAACAGCCCGCAAGCGCGCCCGGGTTCCCCGGGGTCCCGGCCCGCGAGGCCGTCCACCGGCCCGCCCACCTGAGCGCCCTGCCGCCGTTGCCCGCACCGCTGGACGCGCCGCCCGTGGGCGCCGCTCCCGCCTACCCGGCCGAGCCGGGTGCCCCCGATCCGCTGGCCCTGGACCAGCTCGCCTCCGACGCCTCGGCGCGGGCCCACGCCCTGCTCGCCGACGGGCGGGACCCGATCGCGGGGCTGTCCCTGTGGCAGGACGCGGTCCGGCTGGCCGCCGCCCAACCACCGACGTCAGGGCTGGCGGCCTCCACCCGCGCCCTGTACCGGCAACTGGCCGCCGCCACCGGGCGCTCGCCCGGTGACCTGGCGCGTGCCGTTCCGGCCTGGCGGCAGGGCGGTCTGGCGGGGCTGCTGGTGCTGGAGGAGGAGTGGGATCCGCCGGCCGGTCCCTTCGACCGGGCCGGGCCCGCCCTGGCGGCCGCCGGGCACGGGCCGTTCAGGCCGAGGCGCAACCGGCTCTCCAGTCCCCGCTTCCAGCTCCGCCTCAGCCGGGACGGCCTCTGGTACGCCTACGAGTCGGACCGCGACCAGGAGGACTGGTGGCCCTACGGTTCCCCGTCCCCGGACCCCCTCACGGCCCTCACCTCCCACCGCTGACGGCGTCCGGGCCGCCCGGGTCCGGCGCCAGGGAAGCCGCCCAGTCCGCGAGGGCGGTGAAGTCGCGTGCCCGCAGCCCGTGGCGCGGGCTGATGCGCAGGAGCAGCGACGGCGCGCAGTGGTGGGCGCGGGCCCAGTCCCGGTCGCGTGCGGTGATCATGTCGTCGACCCAGGCGAAGGGTCGGCCCGCCGCCCAGTCGAGGAGCGGGCGCGTTTTCCAGTAGAGACCGTCCGGATCGCGGGTGAAGAGTTCCGGCCATTCGATGACGGGGAGATCACCGGGGAGGCCGATGTGCGGAGCGATCATCGTGTTGGCCTGGTGCATCCAGGTGGTGGCCCAGGCGAGTTCGAAGGGCAGGGCCAGCAGGCGGGGCCCGTGCGTGGGGTGGAGGCGGACCCGCAGACCCCGTTGGGCGCTGCGGGAGTCCGGTGCGCGGCGCCCCATCCACAGGGCGGGGCGCATCCGGTGCGTCGTATAGCCGCGCAGGCCCGCGAGGGGCGACCGGAACGGGTTGAGCGGGCCGTCCACGTCCAGGAGCAGCAGCGGTCTGTCCATCATGAAATATGCACTACCCAGTACACGATGGAGTGAAATGCCTACCGGCGCTATAACCCGAATGGGTTTACGGCGTTGTTCCGGTGTGGGCGCGACGCCCGTGAACTTCTCCGGAAGGCAGGAAACTGATGCGACGCAGTCGTCGAAATGGCTTGATCGTGGCGGTGGTTGCGGGAGGCGGGCTGGCTGCCGTCAGCGCGGGCGGTTTCGCGTACGCCGACGCGGACGCGGGCGGGCAGGCGCAGCGCTCGCCGGGGCTGCTCTCGGGGAACCTGGTGCAGCTTCCGGTGAACGTGCCGGTGAACGCGTGCGGGAACACCGTGAGCGTGGTGGGCGTGCTCAACCCGGCCAGTGGGAACCGCTGTACCAACGCCGGGCGGGTCGAGCATCCGGACCCCCGGCCCTCGCATCGGTCGGGCCCGTCGTCCTCGACGGGCCCCTCCCGGCAGGGTGCCGGGAACGGCGCCGGCGGCGGAGCGGTCGCACACGGGAGCGGAAAGGATTCGCCTGGTCTGCTGTCCGGCAACGGCATCCAGCTCCCGCTGGACCTCCCGCTGAACGTCAGCGGCAACTCGGTGAGCGTGGTCGGCGTCGGGAACTCCGCCGCGGGCAACACCTCGGTCAACGGCAGCCTGCCCAGCGGGGGCAAGCCCGCCCAGCCGCCCACGGCCGTACGCCCGGTCGCCCCGGTCGCCCAGCCCGCGCCGCCGCTCGCGACGGGTCCCGCGCTGGCCCACACCGGCGCGGACGGCCTCGGCTATCTGCTCCCGGGCAGCGGAGCACTGCTCCTGGGCGGAGTCCTGCTCTACCGCCGGTTCCGCATGAACTAGACCTACTCCGTTCAGGCACGCGCGGCTCAGGCCTGCGCGGCTCAGGCACGCGCCGCTCAGACCTACGCCGCTCAGGCACGCGCGGCTACAGGAGTCCGGGCGCGAGGCTCGGGCCCGCGCGGCATGCGTGCGGTCCGCGTGCGGCTCACGCGGCGCGTGGGCGCCAGGACGCGAGGACCGCCTCGATCCTCGGGGCGAGCCGGGCGCGGGCCTCGAACCGGTGGACGCCCGCCATCAGCAGGGCGTCGTACTCCGTGTCCTCGTGCCGGACCGCGGCCCGGACCGCGACCGAGACGGCCTGCTCGGTCAGGGCCCGGCCCGCCGCGCTGCGGCCCACCCGACCGCTGCCCCGGACCGAGGCGTGCGCCGCGATCGCCCGGGCGCGCTCCGCCGGGCAGCCGGGGAACAGCCGCGCGATCTCCCCGGCGAACAGCGCCGTGAACCGGAGGTCCTCGGCCGCCCGGCGCACCCGGTCGCGGTCCCGCCGCCGGGCCCGGGCCTCGGCGTCCGCGAGGCAGGCCACCTCGGCGAGGAGCAGCGCGCGCTCCTCGACCAGCAGGCCCTGGCGCTCGTGACGGCGGCGCCGCTTGTTGAGCCGCACCACCACCGCGGACAGTGAACTGCCCTCCCGGGCGCGGCGGGTGAGGGCGGTGTCGCCGCGCGGAAGGTAGACGAGGTGCCCGAGGTCGGCGCAGTCCAGACAGCGGGGCACCCCGAGTTCGCGGACGAGGTGGGGGAGCGGCCCCCGCCCGCACTCCGCGCAGCTGATCCGCTTGAGCGGCTCGTACACCACGAGGTTCATACACCTCTGATACCGCCGGACGCGCCCTATATCACCTTGGCGGGCACGGGAGTTGCCCTTTCACCACATCCCGTTCGTCTGCCCCAGGTCGTTCTATGGTGACCCGCCGGGGGAGGACCCCGGCCCGGGTCCAGAGGGGGGAACGCATGGGCGAGGGAGGGCTGGAGCTGGTCATAGAGCCCGGCGGCTCCACCGGCTGGCACTTCCACCACGTCGCGCTGAACGCCCACGTCCGCTCCGGGACGCTCACCCGGATCCTGCACGACGGCAGGGTCGAGGTGAACGGGCCCGGGTCGCGCTTCATCGAGCCCGGCGGCCCCGACCACGTCCACCTCGGCCGGAACCTCTCCTCCGTGCCGGTCGTCCTGCACGTCACCCACGCCCTCCCCGAGGGGCTGCCCCTCTCGGTCGAGGCCCCCGCACCCCGCTGGACGCGGGACCGGGTCTCCGCTCAGACCAGGCGGCGTATCTCCCCGCGCACCCGGTAGAACCCTCCCGAGGCCGGGTGCAGCCCGTCCACCACGTACCGGGCCCCGGCCTCCCGTATCCCCCGGGGGAACTGCACGTTCCACGAAGGCTCGAACCCGCCCGAGATGACCTGCACCCGCATCCGCCCGCCCTGCTGGACGCACTCGACCACCACGCCGCCCGCGGGCGCGACCGTGACCGTCGCCACCGCGGCCGCCGAGGCCGCCGGGGTGAACACCGGCAGGGCCGCCGCCGACTTGATGTCCATCGCGGTCGGCACCGAGCCCCGCTGGGCCGCGGCGATGGCCGCCTCGCTCGCGTCGACGCACACCAGCGACCCGTCCGTGGTCACCAGGTACAGCCGTTCGTCGAGGTACTGCATCGACAGCGCCGATCCGCTCCCCGTACCCAGCTTCCACAGCCGCCGCCCGTCGGCGTCGAAGCAGTAGACGGACGAGGAGGAGTCACCGGCGAAGACGTGCCTGCCGTCCGGCGAGGTCGCGCAGGAGTACACCGATCCGTCGCACCGGTAGGTGGCCTCGACGGCCCCCGTCGTCTTCCCCAGCCGCTGCACACTGTGCCGGGCGGTCCCCGCGTACACCGCGTGCTCCTCCTGCCAGCCGAACAGCACCTGGCCGTTGGTCGGGGTGTGCCACAGCTGGCCGGAGCCGTCGGGGGCGTACGCCGTCACCCCCGCGCTGTGTCCGTGGTAGACCGCGTCCTCGTCCGCGCGCACCATCCACCCGTGGGCACCGGACGACTTGCGCGACCACTGGAACTCGTCCTCGTGGTCGATGACCGTCAGGCCGCCGTCGCGGTCGGACACGTTGAGCACGCCCTCGCGGATGTCCAGCCAGAAGATGTCCACGTCCGCCGCGATGTCGTACGCCCCGAACGGCACCTTCGACGACAGGTCGTACACCGTGCCGTCATCGCAGCCCGCATATATCCAGAACTCGTCCGCCACCAGGCACTTCACCCCGTCCGGCAGGGAATAGCGGGCCAGCACCTCGCCGCCGTGGCTCAGCGTGTAGACGTCGCCCGCCTGGTTGCCGACCCAGCAGCGGTCCTCGTCCACATGGATCCCGAACGCCGACGCCCCCGTGCGGAACCGCCACAGGACCGGGGCCGCGGCCCGCGCCGTCGAGGGCGCCGAGGTCACCTCGCGGCGGGAGACCGCGCGGGCCGTCCGCTGCCCGCGCACGGCGGGCGCGTACCCCTTGCGGACCTTCTCTCCGACCTTCTTCGCGGCCGCCGCGCGCGCCTTCTCGACCGTGGGGAAGGAGGAGTTCTGCTGCTGGCCGTCCGCGCCGATCCGGCCGTAGTGCACCGAGACGGCCGTCCCCTCCACGGTCACCTCGTAGAACTTGTGCGCTCCACCGCCATCCTGCGACAGCTCCAGATACGTCGTCTCGCGAGCCATGACAGACCCCTCCCCAAGGCCGGGACGACGGCTCTGGTCCGTCGGTGATCCCTTGTTGAGAAACGCTACGGTCAACCACTGACAATGGGACCGTGCAGCTGGAAGCGATCACATGGGAGGGGATGGCCGAGCGGCTCGCGGGCCATCTCGACGACCGGGACCACACCCCCGGCCAGGACGCGGACCCGGTCACGGACCCAGGCGCGGACCCGGTCACGGACCCAGGCGCGGACCCGGGCGCGGACCCGGGCGCGGACCCGGCCGCCGGGGCGCCCTGGCTGCGGGTGGCCGTGGACGGCGCGCCCGCCGCCGGTACGGGCACGCTCGCCGCTCACCTCGCGGACGCCCTGCGCCTGCGCGGCCGTTCGGTCCTCGTCGTCCCCGCCGACGGTTTCCTGCGGCCCGCCTCGCTGCGCTTCGAGTACGGCCGCCAGGACGTCGACACCTACCTCGACGGCTGGTTCGACACCGCCGCCCTGTGGCGCGAGGTGTTCGGGCCGCTGGACCCCGGCGGCAGCGGGCGCGTACTGCCGGACCTGTGGGACCCGGTCACGGACCGGGCGACCCGCAGTCGGTACGTACCGCTCCCGCCGGGCGGGGTGATGATCCTGCACGGACCGTTCCTGCTGGGCCGTTGGTTCCCCTTCGACCTCAGCGTCCACATCCGGCTCTCCGCGGGAGCCCTGGCCCGCCGCACCCCGGAGGCCGAGCGCTGGACCGTCCCCGCCTTCGCGCGCTACGAGGCCGAGACCGGCCCCGAGGCGGCCGCGGACGCCTTGGTCCGCGCCGACGACCCCCGCCACCCCGCCTGGACCGGCATCCGGAACTGACCGCCCCCGGCCGCGGAAGACGGCCGCCGCTACGGCCGCCCGCCCAGCCGGGTGACCGCCACCGCCCCCGCCCGGCAGCCCGCCCGCGCCGCCGCCACCGGGTCCGCGCCCGCCAGCCGGGCCGCCAGGAAACCGCCGGTGAACGCGTCGCCCGCGCCCGTGGAATCCACCGCCAGGGCGGGCTCCGCCGCGACCTCGGCGCACACCCGGCCCCCCGCGGCGACCAGCGCCCCGGCCGGGCCCCGGGTCACCACCACCAGCGGAACCCGCAGGCTCAGTTCCGCCGCCGCCCGCGCGGCGGGGGCCGTCGCGGGCAGCCCGGCCAGCATCCGGGCCTCGTCCTCATTGGGCAGGAGTGCGTCGGCCCCCGCCACCGCGTCGAGGAAGCGGGCCACCCCCAGCGTGGCCAGGAATCCCGCCGACGCGGGGTCCACGCTCACCGGGACCCCCCGCTCCCGGGCCGCGCGCAGCGCCAGCCGGGCCAGCTCCCGGCTGGTGTCCCCGAAGAACAGGTAGCCGGACAGGTGCAGATGGGCCACCCCGTCGAGGAACTCCGGGTTCCAGTCGGCCGTGGAGAGCCGCAGCACCGCCCCGCTGTCGGTCAGGAACGTCCGCTCCGCGTCCTTGCCGACCAGGGCGACCACCGTCCCGGTCGGCTCCACCGGGTCGGTCACCAGCAGCGGCCGCACCCCGGCGGCCAGCAGGGCCTGTTCGTGCCAGCGGGCCGACTCGGCGCCCACCCTCGCCAGGAGCGCGACCTCCAGCGCGCCGCCCGGAGTGCCGTCCGCGGTTCCTCCCGTGACGCCCCCCGCGTTCCCCTGACGGGCCGCCCAGCAGGCGGCGTTGGCGCCCGCGCCCCCCGGCATCGTGCGGATCCGGGCCGGCGTGTCGGTCGCCGGAGCCAGTGGTTCCAGGTGCACGGCCACCACGTCCGTGACCACGTCCCCGACCACGAGCAGCCGCCCCGCCGCTCCCCCCGGCCCGGTCACCGCTCCGCCCAGGCCATCGCGATCCGGGCGCCGAGCCGCACATTGCCGCGCACCGCCGCCAGATTGGCCTCCAGCGAGGCCCCGCCGGTCGCCCGCACCAGGAATCCCAGCAGGAACGGGGTGACCGCCTGCCCCGTGATCCCGCGCTCCCGGCACTCGGCGAGAGCGTCGGCCAGGACCCGGTCGTGGAGTTCCGGATCCAGTTGCTCCGACTCGGGCACCGGGTGGGCGACCAGCAGCGCGGAGCCGGGTCCGCCGAGCGCGTCCTGGGCGGCCATCACCTCGGCCACCTCCTGCGGCCGGTGCACCGTCCAGTCGACGGGCTCCCCGGAACTCGCCAGATAGAAGCCGGGGAAACGTTCCGTCCCGTAACCCAGCACCGCCACCCCCAGGGTTTCCAGCCGCTGGAGCGTGGCCGGCACGTCCAGGATCGACTTCACCCCCGCGCACACCACCGTGATCCGGGTCCGGGCCAGCAGCGACAGGTCCGCCGACTCGTCCTGGGCCCGGGCCCAGTCCCGGTGTACGCCGCCCAGCCCGCCGGTCGCGAACACCCGCAGCCCCGCCCGCGCGGCCAGGAAGGCCGTCGCCGACACCGTCGTCGCCCCGGTGGCGCCCGTGGCGAGCGCGGGGGCCAGGTCCCGGTGCCCGAGCTTGCGCACGCCGTCGCCGTTCGCGATCCGCTCCAGCTGTGCCTTGTCCAGGCCGGCGTACGCCACCCCGTCGAGCACCGCGACCGTAGCCGGAACGGCGCCCTCCGACCGGACGAGCGCCTCCAGCTCCCGGCCCACTTGGAGGTTGCGGGGGCGGGGCAGGCCGTGCGCGAGGATCGTCGATTCGAGGGCGACGACCGGGCGCCGCTCCGCGAGCGCCTCGCGTACCTCATCCGACAGGACCGGGACCGCTGAGTGCTGTGACATGTCCCCATCCATGGCACGGTCGCGGCGCCGTCAAACGCGCCCCCGGGCCAACTGTCCGAGACCCGCCGGGTGGACCGGATGGCCGGGGCCCTCGACAGGGTGACTCGTGCGCCCCGACGATCCTGGACGACCTGGTCGGCGCGGAGCGCGGCCCGGCCGCACTAGGGTCGCGCCATGAGCACCAGTGACCCCGCGGCCACCCCGGCCACCGCCCCCGCCTCGTTCGCCGTCTCCGTGTCCGACGTACCGGACGCCGCACTCGAAGCCGAGGACCTCGACCCCGCCCAGATCGTGTCCGGTGCGCCAGTGGTCACCGGCAAGGTGCTGTGGGAGTCCGAGGACGGCACCCAGCTGCGCGGGATCTGGCAGATCACCCCCGGCGTGGTCACCGACACCGAGGCGAACGAGCTGTTCGTCGTCGTCAGCGGCCGGGCCACCATCGAGATCGAGGGCGGCGGGCGGCTGGAGGTCGGCCCCGGCACCGCCTGTGTGCTTCGGGAGGGCGACAAGACCACCTGGACCGTCCACGAGACGCTGCGCAAGGCCTACCACATCAGTCTCTGACGGCCTCGCCGTCCACGGGAGCGGGCATGGGAACGACAAGGGGATGGCGGCGCGCGGTGAACAGCGCGAGCCCGGCCATCGGCAGCAGCAGCGCGGCCCCGGCCGCGTTCAGCCAGCCGTAGCCCGCCTGCGCGACGATCAGCCCGGACACCGCACCGCCGACGCCCGCGCACGTGTTCATCGTCAGGTCGGACAGGCCCTGTACGGCGGCCCGCGCGGCCTGCGGCACCGAATCCGTCAGCAGCGCCGAACCGGAGACCAGCCCGGCCGACCAGCCCAGGCCCAGCAGGAACAGGCCCGCCGCCGTCTGCCCGTGACTGGCCCCGGCGGTGCCCGCGAGCAGTGCGGCGACCGCCAGCAGCCCGGCCGCCAACCCGATCACCGACAGCCTGCCGAGCCGGTCCGCGAGCCAGCCCATCACCGGGGAGAAGGCGAACATCCCGGCGATGTGGCCGCTGATCACCAGGCCGATGAGCTGGAGGTCCGCGCCGTGGTGCCCCAGGTCGACCGGGGTCATCACCATGATCGAGACCATGGCCGTGTGGGTGACGGCGACCGTCACCAGGGCGAGACGCGCCCGGGGCGAAGCCTTCACCGCGGCCAGCCCGGCCCGCAGGGAACGGGCCTCGGCCGCCTGCTCGGCGGGGCCGGCCAGCGCCCGGGCGGTCAGCAGCGGATCCGGCCGCAGGAGTACGCCGATCAGCAGCGCGGTGAGCAGGAAGATCCCGCCCGCCCACAGGAACGGGCCCGCCCTCTCGGGTATGGAGGTCCCCGCGAAGCTCCGGCTGGCCGGGGCCGACAGGTTGGGCCCCAGCACCGCGCCGATCGTGGTGGCCCACACCACCGTCGAGATGGCCCGGGCCCGATGGTCGGGGGCCGCGAGGTCCGCGGCGGCGAAGCGGCACTGCAGATTGGCGGAGGAGGCGGCGCCGAAGGCGGCCATGCCGATCAGCAGCAGCGGGAAGTTCTTCAGGACGGCGGCCAGCACGACCAGCCCCGCGCCGCCCGCACCGATCAGATAGGCCAGCACCAGCCCAGGGCGGCGCCCGCGCGCGGTCATCAGGGCCGCGAGCGGCAGTGAGACCAGGGCGGTACCCACCACGGAGGCGGTGGAGGCCAGCCCGGACAGGGCTTCGGTGCCGCTGACCTCGGTGGCGAGCACCGGGGCCAGGGCGATGCTGATCGGTATGCCGAGCCCGCCCAGGACCTGCCCGGCTATGAGCACCCCGGAGGTGCGCCTGCGCAGCCGGGGCAGGTCCTGGGCGGTCACCTTCGGCGCCTGCGGGCCGGTCGGGCCCCGGCGGCCGGGGGGACCGGGTCGCACGGACGGAGCGGAGGGCGAGGTCACGACGTACACCCCCGTCCCGGCGGGCAGGAAGACGCGGACGGAGCGGGTGCGGGGACGGCCGGCAAAGCCGTGGCAGGAGTCACCGGCGCAGTCTCGCACCGCCCGCCCCGACGGGGAACCGGCCGGGTAACACGCCGGGCGCCTCCCCGGTCCAGCGCGCGGCCCACCGGATCGTTCCAGGTCAGCAGCTCAGAACAGCGGCTGCGGCAGTACGCCCTCCAGCGCCAGCAGGGCCCGCTTGGTCTCCACCCCGCCGCCGAAGCCCCCGATCCCGCCCCCGTTCTCCACGACCCGGTGGCAGGCCACCACCAGGGGCAGCGGATTCGACCCCATGGCCGCGCCCACGGCCTGCGCCGCGCGCGGCTGACCGACCCGGGCGGCCAGTTCGCCGTACCCGACGACGGATCCGTACGGCACGGAGCGGTCCAGTTCGCGCAGCACCTGGCGGTTGAAGCCGGAGCTGAGGCGCCAGTCCAGGGGCAGCTCGAAGCGCCGCAGCTCCCCCGCGAAATAGGCGTCGAGCTGGCGTATGGGCTCTGCCAGGAGCACCTCTTCGCCCGGCGCCGGACGCCAGGGCGCGGCCCCGAGCCGGGCGACCAGCGGGGCGACCGTGTCCGGCGACGCGTGGAACCCGACCTGGACCAGACCCTCGGGGGTCGCGGCCAGGAGGAGCGGACCGATGGGGCTGTCGACCACGGTCCATTCGAGGTGCGGCCCCCGGGGCCGCTCGGTGCTGTCCACCCGACCACCGTACGGCGCCCCACTGACAACGCCGCCGAACGGGGGAGATCAGTACCCGTACACCGTCCGCCGCACGACGTCGGGGGCGTTCGTGATGATCCCGTCCACGCCCATGTCCACCACCCGGCGAGTGGTGTCCGGGTCGTCCACGATCCAGGTGTCCACCTCCATGGCCCGGCCGTGCGGGCCCTGGAGCGCGTGCACGCCCGCCACCCACTCGGCCGAGATCTCCCGGAACCAGGGGTTGATCCGGTCCGAGAACTCGGCGTACCGCGCCAGGTCGCCCTCCGGCGGGGCGCCGAGGAAGGCCGTCACCAGGTCGGGCCGCAGCCGGTGCACGAGGCGTACCGAGTCGGCGCTGAAGCTCTGCACGACCAGGCGGGAGGCGACGTGCCGGGAGTCGAGCCAGCCCGTCGTGCCGAGCAGGTCCAGGATCTGCTGCTCGATCCCCGGGTACAGTTCCGGCCGCTTGACCTCCAGCAGCAGACGCCCCCGATTGCGCTGGACCCGGTCGAGGTACTCGCGCAGCGTCGGCACCCGGACGCCCGCGAACTCGGGACGGAACCAGCTGCCCGCGTCCAGCTGGGCGATCTCGGCGGCCGTGAAGTCCTTCACCTGCCAGGGGCTGCGGTCCGGGAAGGCCTTCTGGACGTCGGTGGTCCGCTTCAGCGTGTCGTCGTGGATCACCACGAGCACGCCGTCCTTGGTGCGCTGGACGTCGTTCTCCACCCAGTCGATGCCCAGCCGGGCCGCCAGGTCGATCGAGGCCAGCGTGTTCTCCGGGGCGTACGCCGAGGCCCCCCGGTGGGCGTACACGACGGGCAGGCCCACCAGTCCCGGCAGCGGCCAGGCTGCCCGTCCGGCTCCCGGTCCGGCCCCCGGCCCGGCCAGGGGCTTCTCGACCGACGCGGCGGACATCGCAGGGGCCGCGAGCGCTCCCGGCCGCCCGGCGACGGGCCCGGCCAGCGGCCCCGCGGCCCGCGGGAGCGGCTGGAAGGCGGACGCGGGCCCGCCCAGCGCGCAGAGGGTGAGGCCCAGGACGGCGGCGGCAGCCGCGGCAGCGGGTCGGACGTACATGTGCGGTCTCCTCGGGTCATGAGTGGGTCGGCGGGCGGCCCGGCCGGACTCGTTCCACGGCGGGTCCGGCCCGGGGCGGTGCGCGCGGGCGCACCCGCCCGGCCCCCCGGCGGCGACCCGGGTCACGGTGGCAGAGGCCGGCCCCGGCGCGGACCGGGAGCGGCGGAGGGACGGGCCGCGGACGGCGCCGACAGGCGTCGGACGGGGGCGGGCGGGCGGCGTGGTGGGCGCGGGCGGACGTGGCGGGGGCACGCCTCCCAGGGTGTATCTGACGGTCTGTCGTGAAAAGTGACGCCTTCCTCGTGATGATGCGGTTCACGATCAAGGGGCCGCCACCGAACTACGACAAACGGACCAGGGTCACCTCGCGTCCCCGCACGTCACGCGAGCGTGTGACCCCCCGCGCGCGGGGGGTCCCGGCGTCGTGGATGCGTGAGTGTCAGTGGGGGGCCTTACGGTTGACTCATGCGGCCCGTATCGAAGATCGAACGCACGGTGGCGCCTTTCGAGGTCGTCAGTTCCTACCAGCCCAGCGGCGACCAGCCGGCGGCCATCGCCGAACTGGAGAAGCGCATCCGCGCGGGTGAGAAGGACGTCGTCCTGCTGGGCGCGACCGGCACCGGAAAGTCGGCCACCACGGCCTGGATGATCGAGAAGCTCCAGCGTCCGACACTGGTCATGGCACCGAACAAGACGCTGGCCGCCCAGCTCGCGAACGAGTTCCGCGAGCTGCTGCCCAACAACGCCGTCGAGTACTTCGTCTCGTACTACGACTACTACCAGCCCGAGGCGTACGTCCCGCAGTCGGACACCTACATCGAGAAGGACTCCTCGATCAACGAGGAGGTGGAGCGGCTGCGCCACTCCGCCACCAACTCGCTGCTGACCCGGCGCGACGTCATCGTGGTCGCGTCCGTCTCCTGCATCTACGGTCTCGGTACCCCGCAGGAGTATGTCGACCGGATGGTCCCGCTCAAGGTCGGCGCGGAGTTCGACCGCGACCAGCTGCTGCGCCGCTTCGTCGACATCCAGTACACCCGCAACGACGTCGCCTTCACCCGCGGCACCTTCCGGGTGCGCGGCGACACCATCGAGATCTTCCCGGTCTACGAGGAACTCGCGGTCCGCATCGAGATGTTCGGTGACGAGATCGAGGCCCTCTCCACCCTGCACCCGCTGACCGGCGAGATCATCAGCGAGGACCGCGAGCTGTACGTCTTCCCCGCCAGCCACTACGTCGCCGGACCCGAGCGCATGGAGAAGGCGGTCCAGGGCATCGAGGCGGAGCTGACCGAGCGCCTCGCGGAGCTGGAGACGCAGGGCAAGATGCTGGAGGCCCAGCGGCTGCGCATGCGCACCACCTACGACCTCGAAATGATGCGGCAGATCGGTTCCTGCTCCGGCATCGAGAACTACTCGCTGCACATGGACGACCGCGAGCGCGGTTCCGCGCCCAACACACTCATCGACTACTTCCCCGAGGACTTCCTGCTCGTCATCGACGAGTCGCACGTCACGGTCCCCCAGATCGGCGCGATGTACGAGGGCGACGCCTCGCGCAAGCGGACCCTGGTCGACCACGGTTTCCGGCTGCCCTCCGCGCTGGACAACCGTCCGCTGAAGTGGGAAGAGTTCCAGAAGCGGATCGGCCAGACGGTCTACCTGTCGGCCACTCCCGGGAAGTACGAGCTGTCGCGCGGCGACGGTTTCGTCGAACAGATCATCCGGCCCACCGGCCTTATCGACCCCGAGGTCGTCGTCAAGCCCACCGAGGGCCAGATCGACGACCTGGTGCACGAGATCCGCCTTCGGGTCGAGAAGGACGAGCGGGTCCTGGTCACCACCCTGACCAAGAAGATGTCCGAGGACCTCACGGACTACTTCCTGGAACTGGGCATCGCGGTCCGCTACCTCCACAGCGACGTGGACACGCTGCGCCGGATCGAGCTGCTGCGCGAGCTGCGGGCCGGCGAGTACGACGTACTGGTCGGCATCAACCTGCTCCGCGAGGGCCTCGACCTGCCCGAGGTCTCCCTGGTCGCGATCCTCGACGCCGACAAGGAGGGGTTCCTGCGCTCGGGGACCTCGCTGATCCAGACCATCGGCCGCGCCGCGCGCAACGTCTCCGGCCAGGTCCACATGTACGCGGACAAGATCACCCCGGCGATGGAGAAGGCCATCGAGGAGACCAACCGGCGCCGGGAGAAGCAGGTCGCCTACAACACCGCGCACGGCATCGACCCGCAGCCGCTGCGCAAGAAGATCAACGACATCGTCGCCACCATCGCCCGCGAGGAGGTCGACACCGAGCAGCTGCTCGGCACCGGCTACCGCCAGCAGAAGGGCGGCAAGGACGCGAAGGCCCCGGTGCCCGCGCTGGGCGGCCGGGCGGCCAAGGGCGGCAAGGCGGCGAAGGGCGGTGCGAAGGGCGAGGTGCTCACCGACCGTCCCGCGGCCGAACTGGCGTCGCTGATCGAACAGATGACGGAGCGGATGCGGGCGGCCGCGGCGGAGCTGCAGTTCGAGGTCGCGGCCCGGATCCGGGACGAGGTCGGCGAGCTGAAGAAGGAGCTGCGGCAGATGCGGGAAGCGGGCCTCGCCTGAGCCGGGGCCGGTCAGTAAGGTTCGGGCGTGGGAACAGCCACAGGCACGTGCTGCCTGGGGGTGGCTATGGAGAGGGGACAGCGCGTGACGGTCAACATGACCAAGGGTCAGGCCATCAGTCTGCAGAAGGCGGACGGCGGCACGCTGACCGCGGTCCGCATGGGCCTCGGCTGGCAGGCGGCCAAGCGCCGCGGCCTGTTCGGTGCCCGTACCCGGGAGATCGACCTGGACGCCTCGGCGGTGCTGTTCGCCGACAAGCAGCCCATGGACGTGGTGTTCTTCCGGCACCTGCAGAGCGACGACGGCTCGGTCCGGCACACCGGTGACAACCTGGTGGGCGGCGCGGGCCAGGGCGGCGACGACGAGTCCATCCTCGTCGACCTCCAGCGCGTGCCGGTGCACATCGACCAGATCGTCTTCACGGTGAACTCGTTCACCGGGCAGACGTTCCAGGAGGTGCAGAACGCCTTCTGCCGGATCGTCGACGAGACCAACGGCCAGGAGCTGGCCCGCTACACGCTCGACGGCGGCGGCCAGTACACCGCGCAGATCATGGCGAAGGTGCACCGCGCGGGTGACGGCTGGAAGATGACGGCCCTGGGCAACCCGGCCAACGGCCGGACCTTCCAGGACCTGCTGCCCGCGATCCTGCCGCACCTGTAGGCGCGCGGCCCGCCGCGGGCACCGCCTCGGCAGCCGTCACGGCGGCGGCTTCACGGTTGGGGCTTCGCGGGTGCGGCTTCACGTGGCGGGCGTGACGGCGGCGGGCATCACAAGAGAACACGTACGACGGGGGAGGGGCTGCACGATGACGGCCGAACTGGTCCGGGGGCAGAACCACCCCTTGTCCCGGAACCGGGTGGAGATCAGGGTCTCGGCGGGCACGCCCGTGCTCGCCGGGGCCGTGCTCGGCGACGACCGGGGGCGGCTGTCCGGTCCCGGGTCGCTGGCCCACCCGGGGGCGCCCCGGGTGCCCGGGCTGGAGGTGCCGGTGGCGGCCGCCGCGGGGCACTCCATCACGGTGGACCTGGACGCCGTACCCGGCGCCGTGCACACCGTCGGGGTGCTGCTGGTGCTTCCGCCGGGCGGCCCGTCGCGGTTCGGCGCGGTCCCCGCGCCGTACGTCGCCGTCGCGGCGCCGGGCGGGACCGAGCTGGCCGGGTACACCCTGACCGGCCTGGACGCCGAGACCGCCGTCGTCGCGGTCGAGCTGTACCGGCGCCAGGGCGCCTGGAAGGTCCGCGCCGTCGGCCAGGGCTACGCCGAGGGCCTTCCCGCCCTCCTCGCCGACCACGGGATGACCGCCCCGGACGCCGAGAGCGTGGCGGCCCACGCCCACGCGGCCGCCGCGGGACCGGCCGCCGCGGCGCCCGCCGAGCCCGTGCCCGCCGAGGCGGCGCCGGTCACCGGACCGCCCTGCTCCGCCGAGTCCGGCCCCGCCGCCACGCACCCGCCCGCTCCCGCGACCTCCGCGGCCCTGCCCCCGCTGTCCACCCCCGTCGTACCGCGGGACCCGGCGCCCGGGCCGGTGCCCCCTCCGCCGCCCGCCGCCCCCGGTCCCGCCTCCGGCTCCGACGGCCCGCCCACCGTCAGCTACGCGCACCCGCGCCGGGGCCGCACCGAAGCGCCGCCGCCCCCGCCGCAGGCCCCGCCCGCGCTGCCCGGCGAGCCGCCGCGCCCGGTGGCCGGTGACGCCTCGGGCTGGTCCATGGACGAGCGGCTCTACAACCAGGTCTGGGGCATGTTCGAGGACCTGGCCCGTTCCGTCGCCGCCTACCGCAGCGCCGCCGACTTCGCCGAGTCCCGGATGGACCGCGAGCTGGACGCGGCCCTCGCCGACCCCCGCAGCCGCCTGAGCGGCTCCGGCGACGGCGCCCGGGAGACCGCCAGGGCCCGGCGCGAGGAGCTCGTCGCCCAGGCCCGCGCCGTCCTCGACCGGGACCTCGCGCAGCTGAGCGCCGAGGTCGAGGTGGTCGAGCCCGTGCTGCCCGCCGCCTACGCCCGCTGGGAGAACCCCGTCTGGCACGCCGCCGGGACCCCGCAAGAGGCCCCGCTCGCACTGCGCCTGGGCGATCTGAGCCTGCCCGAGTGCCCCGGGGTGCGCATCCCCATGCTGGTGCGGATGCCGCTGGAACGCGGGCTGTGGATCGACAACGGCCGTACCGGCTCCGAGGCGGCGATGATGGCGGACACCGCCCCGCTGCGCCGGGCCGCCATGGACATGGCCGTCGCGCACGCGGTGCGGCTGCTCGCGGTGCACCCCGCGGGCCGGTTCTCCGTCCAGGTCATCGACGCGGCCGGAGCCGGGGCCGAGTCGCTGGCCCCGCTGGTGCGGGCGGGCGTACTGACCGGACCGCCAGCCTCCGGGGCCGCCGGAGTCACCGAGGTCCTCGCGCGGCTGACCCGCCGGGTGGACCTCGTACAGATGGCGGTCCGGGCCGGGGCGCCCGAGGACCTGCCGCCCGACCTGGACACCTCCGAGCAGTTGCTGATCGTCCACGACTTCCCGCACGGGTTCGACGACCGGTCCGTCACCCAGCTGCGCTACCTGGCCGACGAGGGCCCCGGGACCGGTGTGCACCTGCTGATGGTGGCCGACCGCGACGAGGCGGCGGCGTACGGGCCGCTGCTGGACCCGCTCTGGCGCTCGCTGATGCGGCTGTCACCGGTGCCGGACAACCACCTGGCCGATCCGTGGGTCGGCCACGCCTGGACCTTCGAGGCCGCGCTGCCGCCCGTCGGCAGCCTGGTCCTGGAGCGCGCTCTGGAACGGATCGCGGAAGGCCGCCGCTGACCAAGTGATGGGTCTCTCTTGGTCTCCCCTTTACCTAAAGCGGGGGTGACGGGTACTCTGGTGCATGCGGAGGGGAGTATTCCTGCTTTCCTGCACGGCGTGCCCGTCAATACGGACCGATACCGGTCCCGGGGCGTCGGCCCGCGGCCTCCAGGCCGTCCGGGTGGAAGAGACCTCCGGCAGCGATGACGCTGACGCAGTGCTGAGCCATCCGCCGGAGGCGTGTTCAACGTGGACGTTTCGTGGACCCTCTGGGTGCTGACCATTCTCGGTCTGGGCATCCTCATCGGAGCCGATTTCTTCATCGGCCGCAAACCGCACGACGTATCGATCAAGGAAGCGGGCATCTGGACGGTCGTCTGGGTCGCCCTGGCCGCGCTCTTCGGCCTCGGCCTGCTGATCTTCGGCAACGGCCAGGCCTCGCAGGAGTTCTTCGCCGGATTCATCACCGAGAAGTCGCTGAGCGTCGACAACCTCTTCGTCTTCGTCCTGATCATGGCGAAGTTCTCGGTGCCCTCCCACCTCCAGCAGCGGGTGCTGCTGGTGGGCGTGCTGATCGCCCTGGTCCTGCGCGCCATCTTCATCGCCGCCGGGGCCGCGATCATCACCAGCTTCTCCTGGGTCTTCTACATCTTCGGCGCGTTCCTGATCTACACCGCGTGGAAGCTCATCCAGGAGGCCCGCAAGGACGAGGAGGAAGAGGAGTTCGAGGAGAACCGCCTCCTGAAGTCCGTCGAGAAGAAGTTCGGCGTCGCCGACAAGTACCACGGCACCAAGCTCTTCATCCAGAGCAACGGCAAGCGCGTCCTGACCCCGCTGATGGTGGTCATGCTCGCCATCGGTACGACCGACATCCTCTTCGCCCTCGACTCCATCCCCGCGATCTTCGGCCTCACCCAGGACCCGTACATCGTCTTCACGGCCAACGCCTTCGCCCTGATGGGTCTGCGCCAGCTGTACTTCCTCATCGGCGGCCTGCTCAAGAAGCTGGTCCACCTCAGCTACGGCCTGTCGGTCATCCTGGGCTTCATCGGCGTCAAGCTCGTACTGCACGCCCTGCACGAGTCCGGGGTGCACGTCCCGCTGATCTCCATCCCGGTCTCGCTGGGCGTCATCTGCGGTGTCCTGGTGATCACCACGATCACCAGCCTGCTGGCCTCGAAGAAGCAGGCGGCCGCCGAGGCCGCCGCCCGCGCCGACGAGCCGCAGGACAGCATCGGCGCCTGACGGCCGCGCTCAGGCGGGGGCGGCCGCTTCGGCCGCCCCCGCCGCCCTGCGTACGACCGCCGGATTGGTCTCCGGCAGCAGGGCGAAGCAGCCCAGGCTGAGCAGCGCGATCCCGGTCAGGTACGCGCCCACACCCCACGGCGGTCCGGAACCGTCGGCCAGCGCCGTCGCCACCACGGGGGTCAGCGCCCCGCCCAGCACCCCGCCCAGGTTGTAGCCGACGGCCGCCCCCGTGCACCGGATCCGCGGCGGATACAGCTCCGGCAGGTACGCGCCCACCACCCCGAGCATCGTCACCATCCCCAGCAGCGCGCCCAGGCAGCCCAGGGTCATCAGCAGCGGATCGGCCGTCCGCAACAGCGCCACCAGCGGGAACATCCACAGCGCGCAGGCCGCGCTCCCGGCCAGGCAGAGCGGGCGCCGTCCGTACCGGTCGCCCAGCACCGCCACCAGTGGGGTGAGCGCGCCCTTGACGGCGACGGCCACCATGACGCAGGTGAGCATCACGGTCCGGTCGACCGCCAGGTGCTCGGTCGCGTAGGCCAGGGACCAGGTGGTCACCGCGTAGAAGACGGCGTAGCCGACGGCCAGGGCCCCGCCGGTGAGCAGGAGCAGGCGCCAGTGGTCCCGTACGACCTCGATCACCGGAGCGCTCGCCCGCCGGCCGGCCGTGGCCAGCGCGCGGAACTCCGGGGTCTCCTCGACCGATCGGCGCAGCCACAGGCCCGACAGTGCGAGCAGCCCGGCGCACCAGAACGGCACCCGCCAGCCCCAGGACGTGAACTGGCCGCCGGTGAGGGTGGCGGACAGGCCCAGCATCAGCCCGTTGGCCAGCAGGAATCCAACGGCCGGGCCCATCTGCGGAAAGCTCGCCCACAGGCCGCGCCGGTGCTCCGGCGCGTGCTCGGCGGTCAGCAGTACCGCGCCGCCCCACTCGCCGCCGAGTCCGAGACCCTGGAGGAAGCGGAGCAGCAGGAGCAGGAGCGGGGCGCCGGCACCGATCGAGGAGTACGCCGGTACGCAGCCCACCGCCACCGTCGCCACCCCGGTGAGCAGCAGGGACCCCAGCAGGACCGGACGCCGCCCGTAGCGGTCGCCGATGTGGCCGAAGAGCACCGAGCCCAGCGGGCGGGCGAGGAAGCCGATGCCGAAGGTGCCGAAGGCGGCGAGGGTTGCGGCGAGGGCGGAGAAAGTGGGGAAGAAGAGGGGGCCGAGGACCAGGGCTGCGGCGGTTCCGTAGACGAAGAAGTCGTAGAACTCGATGGCGGTGCCGATGAGCGAGGCCAGGGCGAGGCGCAGCATCGAGGGGGAGCGATCTTGGTGCATGGTGCAGCTAGTACCCCCTCCCGCCGGGAGGGAGGGCCGGTCCGGGCGTCCTCCACCGGAACGAGTGCGGGGCGCCGCTCGTGTTGACACGGCCCGGTGCTGGCGCGGCCCGGTGTCGCCGCGGCCCGGCGTGGACGCGGCCCACCCCTCCCGGTGGGGAGGAGCGGGCCGCGTCACCGTCTGGGGCGTCCTACCAGCCGCGCTCGCGCCACTGCGCGATGTGCGGGCGCTCGGCGCCGATCGTGGTGTCGTTGCCGTGGCCCGGGTAGACCCAGGTCTCGTCCGGGAGCCGCCCGAACAGCTTCTCCTGGACGTCGTCGATCAGCTGGACGAACGCCTTCGGGTCGCCCCAGGTGTTGCCGACGCCGCCGGGGAAGAGGCAGTCCCCGGTGAAGACGTGCGGGTGCCCGTGCGGGTCGTCGTAGACCAGGGCGATCGAGCCCGGGGTGTGACCGGTCAGGTGCCGGGCGGTCAGCGAGATCCGCCCGAAGGTGATCGTGTCGCCGTCCTCGACCGCGACGTCGGTCGGCACCGGGATGCCCTCGGCGTCGTACCGGCCCGCGTAGGTGCGGGCCCCGGTCGCGTCGACCACCTCCCGCAGGGCGCCCCAGTGGTCGCCGTGCTGGTGGGTGGTGACGACGGACGTGATGCCGTCGTCCCCGATCAGGCTCAGTAGGGTCCCGGCCTCGGCGGCCGCGTCGATCAGCAGCTGCTCGCCGGTCGCCCGGCAGCGCAGCAGGTAGGCGTTGTTGTTCATGCCGCCCACGGCGACCTTGGAAATCATCAGGTCCGCGAGTTCGTGCACCTCGGCCGGACCACCGACCTTCACCGCTCCGCTGTACGTCATGCCCTGATCCTAGAGCGGGGGGAGGAGGGGGAGGGGACCGCCCGCCGTGGTGAGGGCGTCGCCCTTGTCGCCGCGGCCCGCCAGCCAGGCCAGCAGCTGGGCCGGGGTGCCCGTCAGGGTGACGGGGGAGCCGTCGGCGGAGCCGGTGTGCCAGGTGCGGCCGTCGTCGGAGGCCAGCGTCACCGGCGGCACCTCGGGGTGCCCGGACCAGCGGTCGGCCAGGAACTCGATCTCCCGGGCGGTGAACTCGTCCGGGAGGTCCGCCAGCTCGTAGCCGATCCCGAGGTCGACGTGGTGCAGCTCGATCTCCACGAGGCGGCGGAAGGGCACCCGGGAGGCGCCGTCGGTGACCCCGTTGCGGAGTTCGACGGTGCGGGACCAGTCCTGGGGGGCTCCGGCGACGGCCTGGAAGGCGTCGGCGGAATTCCGTACGTCCTCCAGCTGTTGGACCAGGTCCCGGCCGGCGTCGCGCTCGATGTCGGCGTCACGGGCCGTGGCGCTCTCGTACATCGGGCGGCCCTCGAACACGTTCACGAGGGCCTCGGCGTTACGGGCGAGGTGGGCGAGGACGTGACCCCGGGACCAGCCGGGCAGGCGTGACGCCTCGGCCACGGCGGCGTTGTCCAGTTTCGCGGCCGCGGTCAGTAGCCGGTCCGTGGCGTCGCGTACGGATCGCAGGTCGTGCACATGATCGATCATGGGCCCGACCCTAGCGCCGCCACACGATCGGGTGAAGCACTCTTCGGAGTGCCGTAATTCGAATGCGCGTGCTATACGCTCGTGGAAACCAGACACCCACCACCCGAGCGGCGCCCCCCATACCCTGGGACGGGGGCCCGTCCCCCGCTCTCTCAAGAAAGGTGCGGACCGGCGTGACCGACCGTCTCATCGTTCGTGGCGCTCGCGAGCACAACCTCAAGAACGTCTCGCTCGACCTGCCCCGCGACTCACTCATCGTCTTCACCGGACTCTCCGGTTCGGGCAAGTCCTCATTGGCTTTCGACACGATCTTCGCCGAGGGCCAGCGCCGCTACGTCGAGTCCCTGTCCTCCTACGCCCGTCAGTTCCTGGGGCAGATGGACAAGCCCGACGTCGACTTCATCGAGGGCCTCTCCCCGGCCGTCTCGATCGACCAGAAGTCGACCTCGCGCAACCCGCGCTCGACGGTCGGCACCATCACCGAGGTCTACGACTACCTCCGCCTGCTCTTCGCCCGCATCGGCAAGCCGCACTGCCCCGAGTGCAGCCGCCCGATCTCGCGGCAGTCGCCGCAGGCGATCGTGGACCGGGTCCTGGCGCTGCCCGAGGGCAGCCGCTTCCAGGTGCTCTCGCCGCTGGTGCGCGAGCGCAAGGGGGAGTTCGTCGACCTCTTCGCCGACCTCCAGACCAAGGGGTACAGCCGTGCCCGGGTGGACGGGGAGACGATCCAGCTCTCCGAGCCGCCGACGCTGAAGAAGCAGGAGAAGCACACCATCGAGGTGGTCGTCGACCGCCTCACCGTCAAGGACAGCGCCAAGCGCAGGCTCACCGACTCGGTGGAGACCGCCCTGGGGCTCGCCGGCGGCATGGTGATCCTGGACTTCATCGACCTCGCCGAGGACGACCCCGACCGCGAGCGGATGTTCTCCGAGCACCTCTACTGCCCGTACGACGACCTGTCCTTCGAGGAGTTGGAGCCGCGCTCCTTCTCGTTCAACTCGCCCTTCGGCGCCTGCCCCGAGTGCACCGGTATCGGTACGCGCATGGAGGTGGACCCCGAGCTGATCATCCCCGACGAGGACAAGTCCCTCGACGAGGGGGCGATCTCCCCGTGGTCGCTCGGCCACACCAAGGACTACTTCCAGCGGCTGATCGGCGCGCTGGCGGCCGAGCTGGGCTTCCGTACGGACATCGCCTGGGCCGGACTGCCGCAGCGCGCGAAGAAGGCCCTGCTGTACGGGCACAAGACCCAGATCGAGGTCCGCTACCGCAACCGCTACGGGCGCGAGCGGGCCTACACCACGGCCTTCGAGGGCGCCGTGCCCTTCGTCAAGCGCAGGCACTCGGAGGCGGAGAGCGACACCAGCCGCGAGCGCTTCGAGGGTTACATGCGCGAGGTGCCCTGCCCCACGTGCGAGGGCACCCGGCTCAAGCCGATCGTGCTCGCCGTGACCGTGATGGAGAAGTCCATCGCCGCGGTCTCCGCGATGTCGATCAGCGAGTGCGCCGAGTTCCTGGGTGAACTCCGCCTCGACGCACGCGACAAGAAGATCGCCGAGCGGGTGCTCAAGGAGGTCAATGAGCGGCTCCGCTTCCTCGTGGACGTCGGCCTGGACTACCTCTCGCTCAACCGCGCGGCGGGCACCCTGTCCGGCGGCGAGGCCCAGCGCATCCGGCTGGCCACGCAGATCGGCTCCGGCCTGGTCGGTGTGCTGTACGTCCTGGACGAGCCCTCGATCGGCCTGCACCAGCGCGACAACCACCGGCTGATCGAGACGCTGGTGCGGCTGCGGGACATGGGCAACACGCTGATCGTCGTCGAGCACGACGAGGACACCATCAAGGTGGCCGACTGGGTCGTGGACATCGGCCCCGGCGCGGGCGAGCACGGCGGCAAGGTCGTGCACAGCGGTTCGCTCAAGGACCTGTTGAGGAACCCCGAGTCGATCACCGGCCAGTACCTGTCGGGCAAGAGGTCCATCGAACTGCCCGAGGTGCGGCGGCCGGTGGACGAGAGCCGCAAGCTCACCGTGCACGGCGCGCGGGAGAACAACCTGCGCGACATCGACGTGTCGTTCCCGCTGGGCGTACTGACGGCGGTCACCGGGGTCTCCGGCTCCGGCAAGTCCACCCTGGTCAACGACATCCTCTACACGCACCTGGCGCGCGAGCTGAACGGCGCCCGGACGGTGCCGGGGCGGCACACCAGGGTGGAGGGCGACGACCTCGTCGACAAGGTCGTCCATGTCGACCAGTCGCCGATCGGGCGGACCCCGCGGTCCAACCCGGCCACGTACACCGGTGTCTTCGACCACGTGCGCAGGCTGTTCGCGGAGACGATGGAGGCGAAGGTGCGCGGCTACCTGCCGGGCCGCTTCTCCTTCAACGTCAAGGGAGGCCGGTGCGAGAACTGCTCCGGTGACGGCACGATCAAGATCGAGATGAACTTCCTGCCGGACGTGTACGTCCCGTGCGAGGTCTGCCACGGCGCCCGGTACAACCGGGAGACGCTTGAGGTCCACTACAAGGGCAAGTCCATCGCCGAAGTGCTGAACATGCCGATCGAGGAGGCGGCCGGCTTCTTCGAGGCCGTTCCCACCATCGCGCGGCACCTGCGCACGCTGAACGAGGTCGGGCTCGGCTACGTCCGCCTCGGCCAGTCCGCGCCGACCCTGTCGGGCGGCGAGGCGCAGCGCGTGAAGCTGGCGTCGGAGCTGCAGAAGCGGTCGACGGGCCGGACGGTGTACGTGCTGGACGAGCCGACGACGGGTCTGCACTTCGAGGACATCTCGAAGCTGATCAAGGTGCTGTCGGGTCTGGTGGACAAGGGGAACTCGGTGATCGTCATCGAGCACAACCTCGACGTCGTCAAGACCGCGGACTGGGTCATCGACATGGGCCCCGAAGGCGGTTACGGCGGCGGCGTGGTGGTCGCGGAGGGTACGCCCGAGCAGGTCGCCTCCGTGGGGGCGAGCCACACCGGCAAGTTCCTGCGGGACATCCTGGGCGCGGATCGGGTGTCGGACGCCGAGGTGCCGCTGGTGCGGGCCCCGGCGAAGAAGCGGGCCCCGGCGAAGAAGGCCGCTGCCGTTGCCTCGGCTCCGGCGAAGAAGACGGCTGCGGCGAAGAAGGCCGCTCCGGCGAAGAAGGCCACGACCCGGGCTCGCAAGGCGTAGCCGCTTCGGCCCGCTTCGGCCCGGCGGGGCTGGAGCGGGTCCGGGGCGGGGTCAGGCTGCGATGCCCAGGGTGTGGCCCGCGGTGGCGGGGTCGGTCAGGGTCGTCAGGAGGGCGTCCGCGACGTCCGCGCGGGCGATGCTCCGGCCGCCCGGGAGATTCGCGTCCAGGGCCCGCCGGTACGTTCCGGTCGCCGGCTTGTTCAGCAGGCGCGGCGGCCGGACCACCGTCCAGTGCGTACCGCTGGCCCCGATCGCCGCCTCCATCGCCGCCAGGTCGGCGTACACGTCCCGCAGCGCCCGCCGCAGCAGCGGCAGGAACACCGCCCGGGTCAGGACGCCCTCGCTCTCGTGGGCCGGGCCCAGCGGGGCCGCGCTCACCGCCGACAGCCGCCGCACCCCCGCCCGGTCCATGGCCGAGACGATGGCGCTGAGCGCGGGCCCGGCCACGGGGGTCAGCCGGGCCTGCTTGTTGCTGCTCGGGCCCAGCGCGGAGACCACCGCGTCCCGCCCGCTCAGCAGCGGGATCAGCGCTTCCTCGTCGGTGAGGTCGGCCACCGTGGCGACCTGGAGCCGCTCGTGCGGGGGCACGGTCAGCCGGGCCGGGTCGCGGACCACGGCGGTGACCTCGTGTCCCGCGTCGAGTGCCTGCCGTACCACCTCGCGCCCCACGCCTCCCGTGGCGCCGAACACCGTGATCTTCATCGTGTGCGTGCTCTCCATGGCCGTCTCCTCCGGGTGGGTGGGTGAGCATTCACTCACCCCTCCTTCCGTTAGGGTGAGTGAATGCTCACCCCGAAGTCAAGCGATCCGGCCCGCCCCACCCCGCAGCGCCTGCTGGACGCCGCCGAGACGCTGATGCGCACCACCGGGCTCGCCAACGCCACCACCAAGGCCATCGCACGCGAGGCGGGTTGCTCGGAGGCCGCGCTGTACAAGCACTTCGCGAACAAGGAGGAGCTGTTCGTCCGGGTACTGCTGGAGCGCACGCCCAACGCCGCCGCGCTGATGACCGCGCTGACGGCGGACCCGGGGGAGCTGCCCGTCGAGGACCGGCTGGCCGCGATCGCCGGGCACGCGGCGCGGTTCTACGCCGACACCATGCCCATAGCGGGCTCCCTCTTCGCCGAACCGGCCCTGCTCAGCCGCCACCGCGCGGGCCTCAAGGAGATCGGCAAGGGGCCGCACGTGGTCCTCGACGCGCTCGTCGCATCCCTGAGCCAAGACCGCGAACAGGGGAGGATCCGCGCCGACGCCGACCCGGTCGCGGCTGCCGCGCTCCTGCTCGGCGCCTGCTTCCAGAGGGCGTTCTTCCTGCACTTCTCCGGGCCCGACGCGGTCCAGCCGGTCGCGGAGTTCGCCCCGGCCGTCGCGCGGACCGTGTGGGCGGCTATCCGCTGAGCTGCGCGGCGTACGGCGGCTCCGCGCCCGCCCGGGTGCAGGTCAGCGCGGCCGCGTGGGCGGCGTAGGCCAGGACCTCCGGCCAGTCCACCGGCGCGCCCGCCGCCCCCGAAAGGCGGTGCAGCAGGGCCGCGTTGACGGTGTCGCCCGCGCCGATCGTGTCGGCCACGGTGACCCGGCGGGCGGTGACCGAGCAGCGCTCGCCGTCCCGGGTCCACACGGTCAGCCCCGCCGCGCCCCGGGTGAGCACCACCGCCGACGGGCCCGCCGCGAGCCAGTCCTCGACCCGCCCGCCGAGCCAGGCCGCGTCCTCCTCGGACAGCTTGAGGACGCCGACGGACGGCAGCCAGCCCAGGAACCGGGCCCGGTACGCCGCCGGATCCGCGATCAGCGCCGGGCGGATGTTGGGGTCGAGCAGGGTCAGCAGCCCGCGCGCCGACTCCCGCCGCAGCAGGGCCTCGTACGCGCTCGCCCCCGGCTCCAGGACCAGCGAACAGGTGCCCAGCGCCAGCGCGCGCGCCCCGCTCGGCAACGCACCGGGCAGGGTGAACAGCCGGTCAGCGGTGCCCTCGACGTAGAAGCCGTACGCCGCGGAGCCGTCCGGGGCCAGCGAGGGCACGGCCAGGGTCGTCGGCTCCGGCCCGCGCTGGACCAGCGACAGGTCCACCCCGGCCGCCCGCAGCCCCGCGAGCAGGCTCTCGCCGAACCCGTCGGCCGACACCCGCGAGCAGAAGGCGACCTCGGCGCCCAGCCTGCCCAGGGCCAGCGCGGTGTTGTACGGTCCCCCGCCCGGCCGGGGCACCAGCGCGCCCGGCGGCCCTGCCGCGGGCACCAGGTCGATCAGGGCTTCTCCACCGACGACGATCACGCGGGGGAAGGTACCCCATCCGGCGGCGGTATCGTCGGGTGGGCCGCGCGCCCCGGGCGCCCGGGCCGTACCGCCCGCCCCCGTTCGTACCGTCCCGCACCAGGAGAGCCCCATGTCCGCGCCGCAGTCAGCCGCCGCCCGCCGAACCGTGCTCAAGGGCGCCGCCGCGCTCGCCGGCGCCGCCGGGGCCGCGGCGACCCTCGCGGCCTGCTCGCCGGGCACCAGCAGCGGGGGGAGCACCTCCGCGACCCCCGCCGCACCCGTGAACCTGGGTGCGGCGGCCGAGGTTCCGGTGGGCGGCTCCAAGCTGTACCGGAACGAGAAGCTCATCGTCCACTGCCCGGCCGAGGGCCAGTACACGGCGTTCAGCGCCCAGTGCACCCACGCGGGCTGCGTCCTGGACAAGATCGTCGCGGGGCACGGCAACTGCCCGTGCCACGGAAGCCGGTTCGAGGCGGCCACCGGCAAGGTGGTGCAGGGCCCCGCGACCGACCCGCTGCCGTCCGTCCCGGTCCGCGCCGAGGGCGGCAAGCTCATCGCGGGCTGAGCCCGCGCAGGAGTCCCCCGGGGCGCGCCGCGCTCCACGGAGCAGTCCCCTGGGTGCGCCGCGCCCCGGGGCCCCGCGGCGCGCGGCCGCGCTCATTCCCACTCCCAGCCGATGCCGAGGATGCCGCGCCGGACCCCCTGTTCCACCAGGTGGACCGCGCGGTGCCCGCCGCTCGGCGTCAGCTGGGACAGCTCGCTGCGCGGGGCCGTCGGCCCCAGCTGCCGGAAGCGCCGGCAGCTCACGGGCAGGGCGCCCGCGTCGAAGCGGACCTGGAGCACGTACTGGCCGCCCGCGTAGCCGAAGCCCCGGATGTACTCGCTGCTGCGGCCGCCGGTGCCGTCCTCGAAGCCGTAGCCGAAGACGTAGGTGTCCCCCCGGCGCAGCCGCGCGTCGAAGAGCAGCTCGGCCACCACCACGCCCGCCTCCGGATGCCGCCGGATCCGCCCGGTCCGGCAGTTCTCGTGGGCCAGCACCCTCACCCCGGCCGGATCGCAGCCGGGGTCGCCGTGGTGGATGGCGAGGTAGCGGTCGATGCCGTCGCGGTGGGCCCGTACGACGTGCTGCGAATCGCGGCCGAGCAGTTCGCGGCGGGCTCCGATCCGGACCCGCTCGTGGTGGCCGACGGTGTGCAGGCCGCCGTCCGCAGGGAGCTCCATGTCCGCCAGTACCTCCTCGACGGCCGTCCCGACGCCGATCAGCGCCCGGTAGGGCCGGGCCGCCGGGCGGGGGGTGTCGGTGCCCGTGCCCGCGGGCGCGCTCAGCAGCCGTACGAGGGTCCCGGCGGGCAGTTCCAGGATCTGCTCCAAAGCCCGTACGGCCCGCAGGGATTCGGCGCGCCGGGGCCGCCGGGCGCCCTGCTGCCAGTAGCTCAGGCTCGTCACGCCGACCTTGATGCCGCGGGCGGCGAGGCGGTGCTGGACCCGGTGCAGGGGCAGGCCGCGGGCGGCGAGCGCGGCGCGCAGGGCGAGGTGGAAGGGGCCCGTCCGCAGCAGCCGCGGCAGCTCCTCCGCCCCCTCGCCGGGCCCGGTCGCCACCCCGGGCGCGTCCTCGGCTCCGGCGCCGGCTCCGGTGGGGTCCCCGGCCCGGCCGCTCTCCGCGGTCGGCAGCATGGCGACTCCTTTGTGAACGTTCACGCGCCGTGGGGCGGGAGACCGCACCGGTGGCGTCCGGGGCCCAGGTGACGGGGTGGGCGCCGTTCACATCACGGCTTCCCCATTCACATGGCGATGTCACCGCGAATTGAAGCGTGTTGACCTGCTCGCGACAACTCCCCGATGCTCCTCCACAGCGTCCGGACGCGCTCCTCCACCCCCACTCCCCACCTCGGGAGGAACGCGATGCGCAACCGAAACCGGCGGCTTTCCCTGGCCGCCTTCCTCACCGCTCTCCTGTTCGCGCTGCCCACCGGCACGGCGGCCGCCGCCGATGCCGGGGCGGACGGCGCGACACTCGCCGCCAAGCGCCTGAACATCACCATGCAGGCGCAGCAGAAAACCAACTGGTGCTGGGCCGCCAGCGGCAACACCATCGCCACCTGGTTCGGCCGCAACTACAGCCAGAACCAGTTCTGCAACGCCGCCTTCAACCGCCAGCAGGGCTACGACTGCCCCAACAGTCAGGCCAGCCTCGACAACGTCCAGACCGCCCTGAACTGGGCGGGCATCAGCTCCGGTTCCTACGTCACCGGCTGGCTGCGCTACACCACCGTGCAGAGCGAGATCAACGCCAACCGGCCCGTCGAGACCCGCATCCAGTGGGCCAACGGCGGCGGCCACATGCACGTCATCTACGGCTACGACACGGCCAGCAACTGGGTCTACTGGGGCGACCCCTGGCCCTCCAGCGACCGCTACAACTGGGCCTCCCACGACTGGTACGTCGACAACAGCACCTTCTCCTGGACCCACTCGCTCTACCGGATCGGGGCGTGAGCACCATGAACCGACGCGCGTCCGCCCTGGTCACCGCCACCTTCGCGGCCACCCTCCTGGGCCTGGCCCCGCAGGCCTCGGCCGCACCCGTCCCGCAACCCCAGTCCGCCACCGCCGAGACCAGGGCCGCCGCCCACCAGGCGGCCGCCGCACCCGACAGCCTGGCCACCCTCTCCCGGTTCTTCTCCCGGGAGGGCAAGGTCTCGCTGACCGCCGCCCAGCCGCGCATCGAGGGCGACGCGATCCCCGTCAGCTACCTCTCCCCGGACTTCGTCGCGGGCAAGGCGGGCGCGCCCGTCGCCCGGCTGGAGTTCCTCGCCAGCAGGGCGGTGGCCTCCGACGGCCAGCAGGCCGCGCTGTGGACCGCCAAGACCGCGGCGGGGTGGCAGGTGGTGAACATCGCCACCGGCGACGACGAGTTCCGCTACGCGCAATTGGGCGCCGCGAAACTTCCCGGCGGAACGGTCTTCCGCGAGCCGCAGATCGATGCCTGGTACGTCGCCCAGGGGGGCAGCGTGCTGCCGCTGGACGAGGACGCCGTCCGGGCCGTGGGCGCGGGGGGCACCACGCTCGCCGCGTACCGCGCCCGGGTCGTCACGGCGTACGGGGACAAACTGCCCGGCTCCGCCTATGCCAAGGGCGGCAAGGCAGGCGGCTTCGCCCCCACGGAAGCCGCCGCCGCTGCCGTGCCGGATGCCGGGCCGGGCGCCGGGCCGGGCGGCCTGCCGCTGGCGGGCGGGGCCGTGGCCGGGGCGCTCGCCCTCGGGGCCGTCGGCGCGCTGGGCGTGCGTCGCGTACGCCGCCGGGGGGTGCGGGTGTAGCCGCCGGGCGGGGGGTCCGGCCGTCGGCCAGACGGCCGGACCCCGTCCCGGCGCGGCGCCGCCGCCGGGGCTCCGCCCCGGACCCCGCGCCTCGAACGCCGACGGGGCCGGATCGGGGTCGGGGGGTCGGGCGCGGGCTCGGTTGTCAGAGGCCGCAAGTAGGCTGATGCCATGGCCGACCCTTCCAGCTACCGCCCCAGACCGGGACAGATCCCCGACTCCCCGGGGGTCTACAAATTCCGCGACGAGCACCACCGGGTGATCTACGTCGGGAAGGCCAAGAGCCTGCGCCAGCGCCTGGCCAGCTACTTCCAGGACGTGGCCGGGCTGCACCCGCGTACCGCCACGATGGTGACCACCGCGGCCTCCGTCGAGTGGACGGTGGTCGCCACCGAGGTCGAGGCGCTCCAGCTGGAGTACTCCTGGATCAAGGAGTACGACCCCCGGTTCAACGTCAAGTACCGGGACGACAAGAGCTATCCCTCGCTCGCCGTCACCCTCAACGAGCAGTACCCCAGGGTTCAGGTCATGCGCGGCCCGAAGAAGAAGGGCGTGCGCTACTTCGGTCCGTACGGCCACGCCTGGGCCATCCGCGAGACCGTCGACCTGATGCTGCGGGTCTTCCCCGTCCGCACCTGCTCCGCCGGGGTGTTCAAGCGCTCCGCCCAGATCGGCCGCCCCTGCCTGCTCGGCTACATCGGCAAGTGCTCCGCGCCCTGCGTGGGCCGGGTCACCCCCGAGGAGCACCGCGAACTGGCCGAGGACTTCTGCGACTTCATGGCGGGCCGCACCGGCACCTACCTCAGCCGCCTCGAAGCGGAGATGGGCGAGGCCGCCGAGGAGATGGAGTACGAGAAGGCCGCCCGGCTCCGCGACGACATCGGGGCGCTGCGCCGCGCCATGGAGAAGAGCGCGGTGGTCCTCGCCGACGCCACCGACGCCGACCTCATCGCGGTCGCCGAGGACGAGCTGGAGGCGGCCGTCCAGATCTTCCACGTCCGCGGCGGCCGGGTCCGCGGCCAGCGCGGCTGGGTCACCGACAAGGTCGAGGCCGTCGACACGGCGGGCCTGGTCGAGCACGCCCTCCAGCAGCTGTACGGGGAGGAGCAGGGCGAGGCCGTGCCCAAGGAGGTGCTGGTCCCGGCCCTGCCCGAGGACGCGCCCGCCGTCGCCGAGTGGCTCGGCGCCCGCCGCGGCTCCCTGGTCAGCCTGCGCATCCCGCAGCGCGGGGACAAGAAGGCCCTCATGGAGACCGTCCACCGCAATGCCCTGCAGTCCCTGGCCCTGCACAAGACCAAGCGGGCGGGCGACCTGACCACCCGCTCCCGGGCCCTGGAGGAGATCGCCGGGGCGCTGGAGCTGGACGGAGCCCCGCTGCGCATCGAGTGCTTCGACATCTCGCACCTCCAGGGCGACGACGTGGTGGCGTCGATGGTGGTCTTCGAGGACGGCCTGCCCCGCAAGAGCGAGTACCGCCGCTTCGAGATCAAGGGCTTCGAGGGGCAGGACGACGTCCGCTCCATGCACGAGGTGATCTCCCGCCGCTTCCGCCGCTACCTGCGCGAGAAGCTCAGGACGGGCGAGTGGTCCCCGGCCGATGCCGCCGAGGCCGCTGCGGGCGCCGATGCCGCCACGGGCGCCGACGGCGGCCAGGCCGACGGCCAAGTGGGTGGCGAGGTGGCCGCGGAGGCGGATGACGGCCGTCCCAGGCGTTTCGCCTACCCGCCCCAGCTCGTTGTGGTCGACGGCGGTCAGCCCCAGGTCGCCGCCGCCCAGCGGGCCCTGGCCGAGCTGGGCATCGACGACGTGGCCGTGTGTGGTCTCGCCAAGCGGCTGGAGGAGGTCTGGCTGCCCGGCGAGAGCGACCCGGTGGTGCTGCCCCGCACCAGCGAAGGTCTCTACCTGCTCCAGCGGGTGCGTGACGAAGCCCACCGCTTCGCCATCCAGTACCAGCGGAGCAAGCGGGCCAAGCGCCTGAAGGCGGGCCCGCTGGACGACGTACCCGGTCTCGGCGAGAGCCGCAGACTGGCGCTGATCAAACACTTCGGTTCGGTGAAAAAGCTGAGACAGGCGACAATCGACCAGATCTGCGAGGTCCCGGGCATAGGCCGCAAGACGGCCGAGACCGTGGCCGTGGCCCTCGCCCAGGCGGCTCCCGCCGCTCCTGCGGTCAACACGGCAACAGGAGAGATCATTGAGGACGAGGCCCCCGCGTCCGCGGGAGCGTCGTCCGAACGGGGGAGCGAGCAATGACCGAGCACGCAGCAGAGCGCGACCGAGACGGAGCACAGGTGAGTACGGGCACGACAGTGGAGCCCGGCGATACCGCCGAGGCGGCCATCCCCGAGCTGGTGATCATTTCCGGTATGTCCGGAGCGGGCCGCAGTACCGCGGCCAAGTGCCTGGAGGACCTGGGCTGGTTCGTCGTCGACAACCTGCCCCCGGCGCTGATCCCCACCATGGTGGAACTGGGTGCCCGCTCCCAGGGCAACGTGGCGCGCATCGCCGTCGTCGTCGACGTCCGCGGCCGCCAGTTCTTCGACGCGCTGCGCGAGTCCCTCTCGGACCTCGAAGCCCGCGGGGTGACCCGGCGCATCGTGTTCCTGGAGTCCTCCGACGACGCGCTCGTGCGCCGCTTCGAGTCGGTCCGCCGCCCCCACCCCCTCCAGGGCGACGGCCGGATCGTCGACGGCATCGCCGCCGAGCGCGACCTGCTGCGCGAGCTGCGCGGTGACGCCGACCTCGTCATCGACACCTCCAGCCTGAACGTGCACGAACTGCGCGCCAAGATGGACGCCCAGTTCGCGGGCGACGAGGAGCCCGAGCTGCGGGCCACCGTCATGTCCTTCGGCTACAAGTACGGCCTGCCCGTCGACGCCGACCTCGTCGTCGACTGCCGTTTCATCCCCAACCCGCACTGGGTCCCGGAGCTGCGCCCCTTCACCGGGCTCAACGAGGAGGTCTCGGGCTACGTCTTCAGCCAGCCCGGCGCCAAGGAGTTCCTCGACCGGTACACCGAGCTGCTCCAGCTCATCGCCACCGGCTACCGCCGCGAGGGCAAGCGGTACGTGACCATCGCGGTCGGCTGCACCGGCGGCAAGCACCGCAGCGTGGCCATGTCCGAGAAGCTCGCCGCCCGCCTCGCCTCCGAGGGAGTCGAGACCGTCGTCGTCCACCGGGACATGGGGCGCGAGTGACCGGACGTAGCCTGCGGCTGCGGCGCCTGCGCCGGCTGACCGCCGGACGCGGCGACAAGGCCGCCCCCGGCGGTGAGCCGCGGCGCGGCGCCGCGCCCGAGGCGGTCACGCCCAAGGTCGTCGCCCTCGGCGGCGGCATGGGCCTGTCCGCCTCCCTCGCCGCGCTGCGCCGGATCACCGGCGACCTCACGGCCGTGGTCACCGTCGCCGACGACGGCGGCTCCAGCGGCCGTCTGCGCGAGGAGCTGGGCGTCCTGCCGCCCGGCGACCTGCGCAAGGCGCTGGCCGCGCTGTGCGGGGACGACGAGTGGGGCCAGACCTGGTCCCGGGTGATCCAGCACCGCTTCGAGTCCCGCGGCGACCTGCACGGGCACGCGGTCGGCAACCTGCTGATCGTCGCCCTGTGGGAGAAGCTCGGCGACCCGGTGCAGGCCCTGGACCTGGTCGGCAAGCTGCTCGGCGCGCACGGCCGGGTGCTGCCCATGTCCGCGGTGCCCCTGGAGCTCCAGGCCCTGGTGCGCGGGCACGACCCGGCGCGCCCGGACGACGTGGACACGGTCCGCGGGCAGGCCACGGTGGCGCTGACCCCCGGCGAGGTGCAGTCCGTACAGCTGGTGCCGAACGACCCGCCCGCCGTGCCGGAGGCGGTCGCCGCGGTGCTCGACGCGGACTGGGTGGTGCTCGGTCCGGGGTCCTGGTTCTCCTCGGTGATTCCGCACCTTCTGGTGCCGGAACTGCTCGACGCGCTGGTCCAGACGAAGGCCCGGCGGGTCCTCTCGCTGAACCTCGCGCCACAACCCGGTGAAACAGAGGGCTTCTCTCCGCAGCGTCATTTGGAGGTTTTGGCCCGACACGCCCCTAAACTCGCCCTGGACGTGGTGCTGGCCGACGAGGCCGCCGTGCCCGACCGCGAGTCCCTCGCCGATGCCGCGAAACGGTTCGGTGCCGCGGTCGTGCTGGCGCCGGTGGCCAGGCCGGACGGTGCTCCGAAGCATGATCCGGAGCTGCTGGCCGCCGCGTACGACCGTATTTTTCGGATGCATGGAAGGATCGGCCCATGGCGATGACGCCCGCGGTGAAGGATGAGATCGCCCGGCTGCCCGTCACCCGCACCTGCTGCCGGAAGGCAGAGGTCTCGGCGATCCTGCGGTTCGCGGGCGGGTTGCACCTGGTGAGCGGCCGCATTGTCATCGAGGCGGAGCTGGACGCGGGCATCGCCGCCCGGCGGCTCCGCAAGGACATCCTGGAGATCTTCGGGCACTCCTCGGACCTCGTGATCATGGCGCCCGGCGGACTGCGCCGCGGCAACCGGTACGTCGTCCGGGTCGTCGCGGGCGGCGACCAGCTGGCCCGCCAGACCGGGCTCGTGGACGGCCGCGGCCGTCCGATCCGGGGCCTCCCGCCGCAGGTGGTCTCCGGGGCCACCTGCGACGCCGAGGCGGCCTGGCGCGGAGCCTTCCTGGCACACGGCTCGCTCACCGAGCCCGGCCGGTCCTCCTCCCTGGAGGTCACCTGCCCCGGTCCGGAGGCCGCGCTCGCCCTGGTCGGCGCCGCCCGCAGGCTCTCCATCGCCGCCAAGGCGCGCGAGGTCCGCGGCGTGGACCGGGTCGTGGTGCGTGACGGCGACGCGATCGGCGCCCTGCTCACCCGGCTCGGCGCGCACGACTCGGTGCTGGCCTGGGAGGAGCGCCGGATGCGGCGCGAGGTACGCGCCACCGCGAACCGCCTCGCCAATTTCGACGACGCCAACCTGCGCCGTTCGGCCCGCGCCGCTGTCGCGGCCGGAGCCCGGGTGCAGCGTGCCCTGGAGATCCTCGCGGACGAGGTCCCCGAGCACCTGGCGGCCGCCGGACGGCTGCGCATGGAGCACAAGCAGGCCTCCCTGGAGGAGCTGGGCGCCCTGGCCGACCCGCCGTTGACCAAGGACGCGGTCGCGGGCCGGATCCGCCGCCTGCTGGCCATGGCCGACAAGCGCGCCCAGGACCTGGGCATCCCCGGCACCGAGTCGAACCTCTCCGAGGCCGACGAGATGGCCGACAACCTGGTCGGCTGAACCGGCGAACGCGCCGCGTTCCTCCGGAAGGGGCCCGCACGTGATCTCGTGCGGGCCCCTTTCGGCGTTTTCCATTGACATGGGCATGTGGGGGTCGTGAGCCTGTCGTGCGAACTCTTTCGTGGCAGACGACGCCCAGGGGGGCACATGAGGCACCGCGCGAGATCGATCCTCGCCGCAAGCGCACTCGTCTTCGGTTCACTCGCCGCCGTACCGGTGGCCGCGCAGGCCCAGAACGGTTCGGCGGCCGGACCGGCCGCCGACGAGGTACGGGTCTACGACGCCGACATCACCAGGGAACAGGTACCGCTGGTCCTCGCCGCGGGCCAGGACGCCCACGAGCTGAACGAGCAGGCTCCCGAGCACGGCACCGCCAAGGTGGAGCTGTTCCTCACCACCGCCCAGGCCAAGAAGCTCGGCGCCCAGGGCGTCAAGCTCGCCGAGCGCAAGGTCCCGGCCAAGGCCACCGCGCGCGCCGAGGCGGCGGGCGACGGGGTGTTCCGCCCCTACAGCGGCAAGGGCGGCCTCCAGGAGGAGATCGTCAAGACCGGCCAGACCAACCCCGGCCTCAGTAAAGTCGTCTCCATCGGCAAGACGGTCGAGGGCAAGGACATCCTCGCCCTCAAGATCACCAAGAATGCCCGGCAGGCCAAGGACGGCTCCAAGCCCTCGGTCCTGTACATGTCCAACCAGCACGCGCGTGAGTGGATCACCCCGGAGATGACCCGGCGGCTGATGCACTACTACCTCGACAACTACGGCAAGGACCAGAAGATCACGCAGCTGGTCGACTCCACCGAGATGTGGTTCGTCCTCTCCGCCAACCCCGACGGGTACGACTTCACCCACGCCCCCGACGGCGACCGGCTGTGGCGCAAGAACATGCGGGACAACAACGGCGACGGCAAGCACACCGCCGTCGACGGCGTCGACCTCAACCGCAACTTCCCCTACAAGTGGGGCTACGACAACGAGGGCTCCTCGGCCGACCTGTCGAGCGAGACCTACCGCGGACCCACGGCGGAGTCCGAGCCCGAGACCGTCGCCCTCGACACGTTCGAGAAGCGCATCGGCTTCCACTACGCCGTCAACTACCACTCCGCCGCCGAGCTGCTGCTCTACGGCGTGGGCTGGCAGGTCGCCACCCCGACCCCCGACGACGTGGCCTACAAGGCCCTCGCGGGCACCCCGGAGCACTCGGCGATCCCCGGCTACTACCCGCAGGTCTCCTCGGAGCTCTACACCACCAACGGCGAGGCCGACGGCCACGCGGCCAACGTCAACGGCGTCATGATGTTCACGCCTGAGATGACCACCTGCCAGACCGCCTCCGACAGCGACCCGAACGACCGGTGGAAGTCCGAGGACTGCGCCTCCGGCTTCAACTTCCCGGACGACGAGAAGCTCATCCAGGCGGAGTTCCAGAAGAACGTCCCCTTCGCCCTCTCGGTCGCCCAGTCCGCGGCGCACCCGGACAAGCCGGTCTCCTCGGTGGGCCTCAGCTCCGCCGACTTCACCACCGACCCCTTCACCACCTCCTACGCCGCCCGCGGCGAGGACCAGAAGGTGTCCGTCACCGCCCGCAAGGCGCTGAAGGACAAGGAACTCAACTACAAGATCAACGGGGGCCGCGTCCACGACGAGGACCTCAAGGCGTGGAAGGGCGGTGAGACGTACGGCGGCGACGACAACAACTGGTTCGACGAGTACCGCGCCTCCGTCGGGGGCACCCGGCCCGGCGACAAGGTCGAGGTCTGGTTCACCGGTCGCGACGGCTCCCGGCAGGTCTCCAGCGAGCACTTCACCTACACCGTGGCCGAGCGGCCGCGCGCCGACGTCCTGGTGATCGCGGAAGAGGGCGCCAAGGCCCAGCAGGCCCAGAAGTACGTGGACGCCCTGCGCGCCAACGGACGCTCCGCCGCCGTCTGGGACGTCGCCGCCCAGGGCGTCCCGCACCACCTCGGCGTGCTCTCGCACTTCGGTACGGCCGTCCACTACACGGGCGCCCAGGCGCCCGGCGGGGCCACCCAGATCGCCGTGCGCGACTTCCTCAACGAGGGCGGCAAGCTGATCGAGGCCGGTGAACTGGCGGGCGGCGACGCCAAGGTCGGCCGCGCCGTGACCGACGACTTCAGCCAGTACTACCTCGGCGCCTACGACCGCAGCACCGGGACCGGCGCCACCGGCTTCACCGGCGCGGGCGCGCTCGGCGGCGCCAAGGGCGCGCTCGGCGACGCCCCCGGCACCCCCGGCAACCCGCTGGACCGCCCGGGCGCCTACAGCGTCACCTCGGACACCCTGCCCGCCGCGAAATTCCCGCAGTTCAAGAGCGCCCAGGCGGGTCTCTACGACGGCATCGTGAACCCGTACGCCCCCTACGCCGGGTCCTGGATGGCCTCGGCCGTGCACAACGACAACGACTGGAAGCGCCTGGTCCGTACGGTCGACCTGACCGGGGTCACCGCGGCCGACAAGCCGCAGCTCAAGATGGCCCTGAACTGGGACACCGAGCCGGGCTACGACCACGCCGTCCTGGAGGCCCACACCACGGGCGCCGAGGACTGGACCACCCTGCCCGAGGCGGGCGGTCAGAGCAGCGGCGCCGTGCCCACCGAGTGCGAGGGCGGCTTCCTCATCAACGGCCACCCCTTCCTCAAGCACTACCTCACCCTCGGCTCCGGCGGCTGCACCGCCCAGGGCACCAGCGGCGCCTGGAACAGCTTCACCGGATCCTCCGGCGGCTGGAAGCAGGTCTCCTTCGACCTGAGCGCCTACGCGGGCAAGACCGTCGAGGTATCGCTGTCCTCCATCACCGACCCGGGCACCGGCGGCCGCGGGGTCTTCGCGGACGAGGCGCGCCTGTCCACGGGCGGCGCCGACCAGGCGGCCGAGGGCTTCGAGACCTCGCTCGGAGCCTGGAGCGCCCAGGGCGCACCTGCCGGAAGTCCCGATGTTCCGGGAGATTGGTCCCGGTCCGGGGAGCTCTTCAAGTCCTATGCGGCGGTGACTACGCGTAACACCGTTCTCCTCGGCTTCGGCCTGGAGCACCTGCCCGTCGCGGCGGACCGAGCGGTACTCGTCGGTAAGGCGCTCCGCTCGCTGAAGCACTGACCTGCGGGCCCCCCGCCGATCACGTTGAGTGAGGGGGGACAAAGTCCCCGTCGGCCCGTACCGGAGCGGTTGGTACAGGCCGTCGGGGCGTGTCAGGCCCCTGTCGATGTCACCTCGAAGCTCACGGAGAGGTAGGGTCATAAGCGGTCGGGGACATCCCATACAGCTCGCCGACGGACAGGTCGGCGCACCAACGAGGAGATCGGTTCGTGACGATCCGCGTAGGCATCAATGGTTTTGGCCGAATTGGCCGTAACTACTTCCGGGCGCTCCTGGAGCAGGGAGCGGACATCGAGATCGTCGGTGTCAACGACCTGACTGACAACGCGACCCTGGTGCACCTGCTCAAGTACGACACCATCCTGGGCCGCCTCAAGCACGAGGTCTCCCACACGGCCGACACCATCACGGTCGGCGGGAACACCTTCAAGACGTTCGCCGAGCGCGACCCCGCGAACCTCCCCTGGGGCGAACTGGGCGCCGACATCGTCATCGAGTCGACCGGCATCTTCACCAAGAAGGCCGACGCCGCGAAGCACATCGCCGCGGGCGCGAAGAAGGTCCTCATCTCGGCTCCGGCCAAGGACGAGGACATCACGATCGTGATGGGCGTCAACCAGGAGAAGTACGACGCGGCCAACCACCACGTCATCTCCAACGCCTCCTGCACCACCAACTGCGTGGCGCCGATGGCCAAGGTTCTCCTGGAGAGCTTCGGCATCGTCAAGGGCATGATGACCACGGTCCACGCGTACACGAACGACCAGCGGATCCTGGACTTCCCGCACTCGGACCTGCGCCGCGCCCGCGCCGCCGCCGAGAACATCATCCCGACCACCACGGGTGCCGCCAAGGCCACCGCGCTGGTCATCCCGGAGCTGGCGGGCAAGCTCGACGGCATCGCGATGCGCGTCCCGGTCCCGACCGGTTCCGTGACCGACCTCGTCATCGAGCTGGAGCGCGAGACCACGAAGGAAGAGGTCAACGCCGCCTTCCTGAAGGCCTCCCAGGGCCAGCTGAAGGGCATCCTCGACTACACCGAGGACGCGATCGTCTCCTCCGACATCGTGAACTGGCCGTTCTCCTGCACCTTCGACTCCTCCCTGACCATGGTCCAGGGCAAGAGCGTCAAGGTCATCGGCTGGTACGACAACGAGTGGGGTTACTCGAACCGTCTCGTCGACCTCACCGTCTTCGTCGGCGGCCAGCTCTAAGGTCGTCAGGTTTTTGGGGCAAGGCACCACGATGTGAAGCACCAGGGCTCGGGCAGCGCGATGAAGCGCTGTACGGGCCCTGTTGCTTGCCTCGTACTCTCGCTCCGCACAGGCGAAACGCCGTGTACGGGGATAAGGAGCAGAATTACATGAAGACGATCGACGAACTTCTCGCCGAGGGCGTCTCCGGCAAGCGGGTGTTCGTCCGCGCCGACCTCAACGTGCCGCTCTCGGGCACCACCATCACGGACGACGGCCGCATCCGCGCCGTCCAGCCGACGATCGCGAAGCTCGCCGCCGCCGGCGCCCGCGTCATCGTCGCGTCCCACCTGGGCCGCCCCAAGGGCGCCCCGGACCCCGCCTTCTCGCTGGCCCCCGCCGCCGCCCGCCTCGGCGAGCTGCTCGGCCAGGACGTGGCCTTCGCGACCGACACCGTCGGCTCCTCCGCCAAAAAGACGGTCGCCGCCCTCGCCGACGGCCAGGTCGCCGTCATCGAGAACCTGCGCTTCAACGCCGGTGAGACCGCCAAGGACGACGCCGAGCGCGGCGCCTTCGCGGACCAGCTCGCCGAACTGGCCGACATCTACGTCGGCGACGGCTTCGGCGCCGTCCACCGCAAGCACGCCTCGGTCTTCGACCTGCCCGCGCGCCTCCCGCACGCGGCCGGCTACCTGATCGCCACCGAGGTCGCCGTCCTGAAGAAGCTGACCTCGGACGTCAAGCGCCCGTACACGGTCATCCTCGGCGGCGCCAAGGTCTCCGACAAGCTCGCCGTCATCGACGAGCTGCTCGGCAAGGCCGACCGCCTGCTGATCGGCGGCGGCATGGCCTACACCTTCCTCAAGGCCCAGGGCCACGAGGTCGGCATCTCCCTCCTCCAGGAGGACCAGATCCCGGTGGTGCTCGAATACATGGAGCGCGCGAAGAAGAACGGCGTCGAGCTGGTCCTGCCCGTGGACGTGCTCGTCTCCAAGGACTTCCCCGACCTGAAGACCAAGGCCCCGGCCGACTTCGAGGTCGTCGACGCCGACAAGATCCCCGCGGACCAGGAGGGCCTGGACATCGGCCCCAAGAGCCGCGAGCTGTTCGCGTCGAAGATCGTGGACGCCGAGACCGTCTTCTGGAACGGGCCGGTCGGCGTCGCCGAGCACCCGGACTACGCGGGCGGTACCACCGCCGTCGCGCAGGCCCTGCTCAACAGCAAGGGCTTCACCGTGGTCGGTGGTGGCGACTCCGCCGCCGCCGTCCGCAACCTGGGCTTCGACGAGACGAAGTTCGGCCACATCTCGACCGGTGGCGGCGCCTCCCTCGAATACCTCGAGGGCAAGACGCTCCCCGGCATCGCCGCTCTGGAGGTCTGACCCCGTATGACCACGCGCACCCCGCTCATGGCGGGCAACTGGAAGATGAACCTCAACCACCTCGAGGCCATCGCCCACACCCAGAAGCTCGCCTTCGCGCTCGCCGACAAGGACTACGACGCCGTCGAGGTCGCGGTCCTGCCGCCCTTCGTCGACCTGCGCTCGGTGCAGACCCTGGTCGACGGTGACAAGCTGAAGATCAAGTACGGCGCCCAGGACATCTCGGCGCACGAGTCCGGCGCCTACACCGGTGAGATCTCCGGCGCGATGCTGTCCAAGCTGAAGTGCACGTTCGTGGCCGTCGGCCACAGCGAGCGCCGCCAGTACCACGGCGAGTCCGACGAGATCTGCAACGCCAAGGTCAAGGCCGCCTACCAGAACGGGATCACCCCGATCCTGTGCGTCGGCGAGGGCCTGGACGTCCGCAAGGCCGGTGACCAGGTCGCGTACACGCTGGCGCAGCTCGACGGCGGGCTCAAGGACATCCCGGCCGACCAGGCCGAGTCCATCGTGATCGCGTACGAGCCCGTCTGGGCCATCGGCACCGGCGAGGTCGCCACCCCCGACGACGCGCAGGAGGTCTGCGGGGCGATCCGCACCCGCCTCGCGGAGCTGTACTCGCGGGAGCTGGCCGACACGGTCCGCATCCAGTACGGCGGCTCGGTCAAGTCGGGCAACATCGCCGCGATCATGGCGCAGCCCGACGTCGACGGCGCCCTCGTCGGCGGCGCGGCGCTCGACGCCGAGGAGTTCGTCAAGATCGTCCGCTTCCGCGACCAGTGAGCGGCTTGATCGTCGCAGTGAGTATGCGGTAGGACGGATCCGTCGTACCCTTGCGGGGGCCAGCAGGCTGAACAACAGCCACTGGCCCCCGTCGGGGTTCACAGCACACCAGGGAATGTCAGAAAGTAGGAATCAGCCGTGATTATGGGGTTCTCGATCGCCCTGGTCGTCTTCAGCCTGCTGCTGATGCTCCTGGTGCTGATGCACAAGGGCAAGGGCGGCGGTCTCTCCGACATGTTCGGTGGCGGCATGCAGTCCTCCGTCGGCGGCTCCTCGGTCGCCGAGCGCAACCTCGACCGCATCACGATGGTGATCGGTCTGCTCTGGTTCGCCAGCATCATCGCGCTCAGCCTGCTCACGAAGTAGGGCGGCAACTGAGCGATCCGGCCGTTCCGCCGGTCCGGGACGCCCCGTCCGATCTATCATGAGGTCCGCGTCCATGCCCCGGAAGTCGTAACTCCGGTCACTGGACGCGCGTTGGGCCTTACGTAGACTGGGGCGCCCGCGGCGGAAATCCACTCGCGCTTCGCGGCACCATCACGCAGGGAGTTACGACTGTGGCAAGTGGCAACGCGATCCGTGGTAGCCGGGTCGGAGCGGGGCCGATGGGCGAGGCCGAGCGCGGCGAGTCCGCGCCCCGCCTGCGCATCTCCTTCTGGTGCTCGAACGGGCACGAGACGCAGCCCAGCTTCGCCAGCGACGCGCAGGTGCCGGACACCTGGGACTGCCCGCGCTGCGGGTTCCCGGCCGGTCAGGACCGGGACAGCCCGCCGGCACCCCCGCGCACCGAGCCGTACAAGACGCACTTGGCGTACGTACGGGAGCGGCGCACGGACGCGGACGGCGAGGCCATCCTCGCCGAAGCCCTCGCCAAGCTGCGCGGCGAGATCTGAGCGAGTGATCTTTGACTTCGGGCCCGGCCCGCGGAAGACCTTCTTCCGCGGGCCGGGTCTCTTTGTGTGTGTTGTCCGGCTTCCGATCCCTTAGGTTGGAGTCCGGCGGGGCACAACAGGACGGAAGAAGTGGGTTGATGTCCGAGATGAACGCAGACGGACGTACGAGGCTCAACCGGACGCCGCAGTGGCTGGCACTCGGCAAGCACCGGGACGAGCTGGGGCAGACGCATCTGCGGGAACTGTTCGAAGCCGACCCGGGCCGCGGCTCCGGCTACACCCTGCGGGCGGGCGACCTGCACATCGACTACTCGAAGCACCTCGTGACCGACGAGACGCTGACCCTGCTGCGCGAACTGGCGGCGGCGACCGGGGTGGCGGAGCTGCGCGAGGCCATGTTCCGCGGCGAGAAGATCAACACCACCGAGGACCGGGCGGTCCTGCACACCGCGCTGCGCGCGGCCCGCGACGAGGTCGTCGAGGTCGACGGGGAGAACGTCGTCCCCGCGGTGCACGAGGTCCTCGACTCGATGGGCGCCTTCGCCGACCGGATCCGGTCGGGGGAGTGGCGCGGCTTCACCGGGCAGCGGATCAAGAACGTCGTCAACATCGGCATCGGCGGTTCCGACCTCGGTCCGGCGATGGCGTACGAGGCACTGCGGGCGTTCACCGACCGGGAGCTGAGCCTGCGCTTCGTCTCCAACGTGGACGGCGCCGACCTGCACGAGGCGGTGCTGGGTCTGGACCCGGCCGAGACCCTCTTCATCATCGCCTCGAAGACCTTCACCACCATCGAGACGATCACCAACGCCACCTCGGCGCGGGAATGGCTGCTCGCGGGCCTCGGCGGGGACAAGGCGGCCGTGGCACGGCACTTCGTCGCCCTGTCGACGAACGCCGAGAAGGTCACCGACTTCGGCATCGACCCGGCCAACATGTTCGAGTTCTGGGACTGGGTCGGCGGTCGTTACTCCTTCGACTCGGCCATCGGGCTCTCTCTGATGATCGCGATCGGGCCGGCCGCCTTCCACGAGATGCTCCAGGGCTTCCGGGAGATGGACCAGCACTTCCGAACCGCCCCGCCGGAGTCCAACGCGCCGCTCCTGATGGGCTTGTTGGGGATCTGGTACGGCGGCTTCCATGACGCGCAGGCGCACGCGGTCCTCCCGTACAGCCACTACCTCTCCCGCTTCACGGCCTACTTGCAGCAGCTGGACATGGAGTCCAACGGCAAGTCCGTGGACCGCGAGGGCAATCCGGTGGACTGGCAGACCGGCCCCGTCGTGTGGGGCACGCCCGGCACAAACGGGCAGCACGCCTACTACCAGCTGCTCCACCAGGGCACGAAGCTGATCCCGGCGGACTTCATCGGTTTCGCCCGTCCCGTCGCGGCGCTCTCCCCGGCCCTCGCGGCGCAGCACGACCTGCTGATGGCGAACTTCTTCGCGCAGACGCAGGCGCTGGCCTTCGGCAAGACGCCCGACGAGGTCCGTGCGGAGGGCGTGGCGGAGGAACTCGTCCCGCACAAGACCTTCCTGGGCAACCACCCGACGACCACGATCCTGGCGAAGGACCTGACCCCGTCGGTCCTGGGCCAGCTGATCGCCCTCTATGAGCACAAGGTGTTCGTCCAGGGCGCGGTGTGGAACATCGACTCCTTCGACCAGTGGGGCGTCGAGCTGGGCAAGGTCCTCGCCAAGCGGATCGAGCCCGCGCTCTCGGAGGGCGCGGACGTCCCGGGCCTGGACGCCTCCACCCGGGCCCTGGTGGCCACCTACCGCGAGCTGCGCGGCCGCTGAGGGTTTCCCCGGCCGTACGGACGCCGGAGCGCCCCGCACCGTCCACGGTGCGGGGCGCTCCGGCGTACCGGGAGGCTCAGGCCGACGCCGGGGGGTAGAGCGCGGGCGGCAGCTTCGCGGCGGCCGCCCGGTCCAGCAGCCACAGGGTGCGCGAGCGCCCGTACACGTCGGCGGCCGGGGCCTGCACCTCGCCCGCCCCGCCGAGCGCGAGGGCGACCGCGCCCGCCTTGTCCTCGCCCGCCGCCAGCAGCCACACCTCGCGCGCCGCGCGCAGGGCCGGGAGGGTCAGCGAGATCCGGGTCGGCGGCGGCTTGGGCGCGCCGTGCACGCCTACCACCGTGCGCTCGGTCTCCCGGGCGGCGGGGTGCTCGGGGAACAGGGACGCCACGTGGGTGTCCGGACCCACGCCGAGCATCAGGACGTCGAACCGGGGCACCGGACCGTGGTCCTCGGGCGTCGAGGCCCGGCGCAGCTCCTCGGCGTAGGCCGCGGCGGCCGCGTCCACGTCCGAGCCGTACGGGCCGTCGGAGGCGGGCATGACGTGCACGCGCGCCGGATCGACGGGGACCGAGTCCAGCAGGGCCGCACGGGCCTGGGTGTGGTTGCGCTCGGGATCATCGGCGGGCAGGTAGCGCTCGTCGCCCCACCACAGGTCCAGGCGGGCCCAGTCGATGGCGTCCCGGGCGGGCGCGTCGGCGAGGGCGGCCAGCAGGCCGTTGCCGTTGCGTCCGCCGGTGAGGACGACGGAGGCGCTGCCGCGGGCGGCCTGGGCGTCGACGATCTTCGTGATCAGCCGTGCCGCGGCGGCCCGCGCCATCAGTTCCTTGTCCCGGTGGACGACGACCTGAGGAGTCGTCATGCCCATGGTGATGCCGCCTTCTTGGTGGGGTTCGGGTGTCTGGGAAAGCGCGTGTGCCGCCGTACGCGCCCCCGGTGAAGGGGGTGCGTACGGCGGCACACCGTGCTCACTTCTTGGCCGCGGCCTTCTTCGCCGCCGCGGGCTTGGCCGTCGCCGGCTTGGCAGCAGGGGCCTTCGCCGCCGGAGCCTTCGCCCCGGGAGCTCCGGCCGCAGCCGCCGCCTGCGCGTCCGCCGCGGCCGCGGGGGCCTCGGCGGTCGTGTGCGCGGACACCGTGGCCAGGCCGCCCACGCCGAACTTCAGCGAGGCCTCGTAGGTGTTGTCCGGGTCCAGCCGGCGGAGTTCCTCCGCCAGCAGCTCGGCCGTATCGCGGCGCTTGAGCGCCACCGCGCGGTCGGGCTGCCCCGGCATGCACAGGGTGGCCAGCGCCCCGTCCGCCCGGTCCAGGACGATCGCGCCGTCCTTGGTCTCCAGGCGTACGGCCGTCAGGCCCGGGCCGTCGGAGTGGGTGCGCTTGACGGGCACCCCGAGGCGGTCCGCCAGCCACATGGCCAGCAGCTCGCAGCTGGGGTTCTCGTCCTCGCCCTCGACCGTGGCCGAGGCGATCCGCAGGGACTGCTGCTGGTCCAGCGCGGCCGCCAGCATCGAGCGCCACGGGGTGATCCGAGTCCAGGACAGGTCCGTGTCGCCGGGGGCGTAGGCCGCCGCCCGGGCGCCGAGGGCCGCGATGGGCTCCTCGGACGCGTACGTGTCCGTGATCCGGCGTTGCCCCAGGGCGCCCAGCGGGTCGCCCGCCAGGTCCGACGGCGAGCCGACCGGCCACCAGACGACCACGGGGGCGTCGGGCAGCAGCAGCGGGAGGACCACCGACTGGGCGTGGTCGACCAGTTCGCCGTGCATCCGCAGCACCACGGTCTCGCCGCTGCCGGAGTCCGCCCCGACGCGGATCTCCGCGTCGAGCCGGGCATCACGGCGGCCGCGCGCCGAACGGGTGACCCGCTTGATCACGACGACGATCCGCGAGGGGTGCTCGTGGGAGGCGTCGCCCGCCGACTTGAGCGCGTCGTACGCGTTCTCCTCGTCGGTCACGATCACCAGCGTCAGGACCATGCCGATGGCAGGCGTGCCGATGTCGCGGCGCGCCTGCACCAGCGCGGCGTTGATCTTGCTCGAGGTGGTATCCGTGAGGTCGATCTTCATGGCCGGCGCCAGCTCCGTCCGTCTCGTGCGAGCATCTCGTCCGCCTCGACCGGGCCCCAGGTACCCGAGGGGTACTGCGCGGGCTTGCCGTGCGTGTCCCAGTACTCCTCGATCGGGTCGAGGATGTTCCAGGACAGCTCGACCTCCTGGTGGCGCGGGAAGAGGTTCGCGTCACCCAGGAGGACGTCCAGGATCAGCCGTTCGTACGCCTCCGGGCTCGACTCCGTGAAGGACTCGCCGTAGGCGAAGTCCATCGTGACGTCCCGGACCTCCATGGAGGTGCCCGGAACCTTGGAGCCGAAGCGCACCGTGACGCCCTCGTCCGGCTGGACCCGGATGACCAGGGCGTTCTGCCCCAGCTCCTCGGTCGCGCCCGACTCGAACGGCAGGTACGGCGCCCGCTTGAAGACCACCGCGATCTCCGTCACCCGGCGGCCCAGGCGCTTGCCCGTCCGCAGGTAGAACGGCACGCCCGCCCAGCGGCGGTTGTTGATCTCCAGGCGGATCGCGGCGTAGGTGTCGGTCTTCGACTTGGGGTCGATGCCGTCCTCTTCGAGGTAGCCGACGACCTTCTCGCCACCCTGCCACGCGGCCGAGTACTGGCCGCGCACGGTGTGCTTGCCCAGGTCCTCCGGCAGCTCGACCGCCGTCAGGACCTTCAGCTTCTCCGCCACCAGCGCCTTGGGGTGGAAGGAGCCGGGCTCCTCCATCGCGGTCAGCGCGAGCAGCTGGAGCAGGTGGTTCTGGATGACGTCACGGGCGGCGCCGATGCCGTCGTAGTACCCGGCCCGGCCGCCGATGCCGATGTCCTCGGCCATGGTGATCTGCACGTGGTCGACGTACGACCGGTTCCAGATCGGCTCGAACATCGTGTTCGCGAAGCGGAGCGCCAGGATGTTCTGGACGGTCTCCTTGCCGAGGTAGTGGTCGATCCGGAAGACCTCGTTGGGCGGGAACACGTCGTGCACCAGCTGGTTGAGCTCCTGGGCACTGGTCAGGTCGTGACCGAACGGCTTCTCGATGACCGCGCGCCGCCAGGAGCCTTCCTTCTGGTCCGCCAGCCCGTGCTTCTTGAGCTGGGCGACGACCTTGGGGAAGAACTTCGGCGGGACGGACAGGTAGAAGGCGAAGTTGCCCCCCGTGCCCTGGGCCTTGTCCAGTTCCTCGATCGTCGACTTCAGCGTCTCGAACGCCTCGTCGTCGTCGAAGTCGCCCTGGACGAACCGGCAGCCCTGTACGAGCTGCTGCCAGACCTCCTCGCGGAAGGGCGTGCGGGCGTGCTGCTTGACCGCGTCGTGCACCTCCTGGGCGAAATCCTCGTCCTGCCATTCACGCCGGGCGAAACCGATCAGCGAGAAGCCCGGAGGCAGTAGGCCGCGGTTGGCGAGGTCGTAGACGGCAGGCATCAGCTTCTTGCGCGACAGGTCACCCGTAACGCCGAAAATGACCAGGCCGGACGGCCCCGCGATGCGCGGGAGCCGCCGGTCCTGTGCGTCACGAAGCGGGTTCGCTCCGTTTACAGACAAGGTGTTCAGGCCTCCGTGGGGGCGAGGCGCGCAAGCTCCGCCTCGGTCGACTTCAGCAGGTCAATCCAGGACGCCTCGAACTTCTCGACGCCTTCGTCTTCGAGCAGCTGCACCACATCGTCGTACGAGATGCCCAGCTTCGCGACCGCGTCGAGCTCGGCACGGGCCTGCTCGTAGGTGCCGCGAATGGTGTCACCGGTGACCTCGCCGTGGTCGGCGGTGGCATCCAGGGTGGCCTCCGGCATGGTGTTCACCGTGCCGGGAGCGACCAGGTCCACCACGTACAGGGTGTCCTTGTACGCCGGGTCCTTGACGCCGGTCGAGGCCCACAGCGGACGCTGCTTGTTGGCCTGCGCCTTGTCCAGGGCCGCCCAGCGCTCGCCGCTGAAGACCTTTTCGTAGGCCTCGTAGGCCAGACGGGCGTTCGCGAGCGCCGCCTTGCCCTTGAGGGCCTTGGCCTCGTCGGTGCCGATGCCGTCGAGACGCTTGTCGATCTCCGAGTCCACGCGGGACACGAAGAAGGAGGCGACCGAGTGGATCTTGGAGAGGTCCAGGCCCGCGGCCTTGGCCTTCTCCAGGCCCGCCAGGTAGGCGTCCATGACCGCGCTGTAGCGCTCCAGCGAGAAGATCAGCGTGACGTTGACGCTGATGCCCCGGCCGATGACCTCGGTGATCGCGGGCAGGCCGCCCTCGGTCGCCGGGATCTTGATGAGCGTGTTCGGGCGGTCCACCAGCCAGGCCAGCTGCTTGGCCTCGGCGACGGTCGCCTTCGTGTTGTGGGCGAGGCGCGGGTCGACCTCGATGGAGACCCGGCCGTCCTGGCCCTCGGTGGCGTCGAAGACCGGACGCAGGATGTCGGCGGCGTCACGGACGTCCGCCGTCGTGATCATGCGGATGGCCTCTTCGACGGTGACCTTGCGGGCGGCGAGGTCGGCGAGCTGCTGCTCGTAGCCGTCACCGCTGCTGATCGCCTTCTGGAAGATCGACGGGTTGGTGGTGACACCGACCACGTGCTGCTGGTCGATCAGCTCTGCCAGGTTGCCGGACGTGATGCGCTTGCGGGACAGGTCGTCCAGCCAGATCGCCACGCCCTCGTCGGAGAGGCGCTTGAGTGCGTCTGTCATGGGAATTGCATCTCCTACTTGTCTTGGTACGGGCGTCAGCGCGCGGCGGCGGCCAAGGATTCCCGGGCCGCCGCGGTTACGGCCTCCGGGGTGAAGCCGAACTCGCGGAAGAGCACCTTCGCGTCGGCCGAGGCACCGAAGTGCTCCAGCGAGACGATCCGGCCCGCGTCGCCGACGTAGCGGTGCCAGGTCAGGCCGATGCCCGCCTCGACCGCGACGCGCGCCTTCACCGAAGGCGGCAGCACACTGTCCTTGTACTCCTGGTCCTGCTCTTCAAACCACTCGACGGACGGCATCGAGACCACTCGGGCCGGAACGCCCTCGGCCTGGAGCGCCTCGCGCGCCGCCACGGCGAGCTGGACCTCGGAACCGGTGCCGATGAGGACGACCTGGGCGTCACCGCCTTCGGCCTCGATGAGCACGTACCCGCCCTTGGCGGCGTTCTCGTTGCGGTCGTACGTCGGAACGCCCTGACGGGTCAGCGCCAGGCCGTGCGGAGCGCCCTTGCCGTACACCTTCGTGTGGCGCTTGAGGATCTCGCGCCAGGCGACGACGGTCTCGTTCGCGTCGGCCGGACGGACCACGTTCAGGCCCGGGATGGCGCGCAGCGAGGCGACGTGCTCGACCGGCTGGTGCGTGGGGCCGTCCTCGCCGAGACCGATGGAGTCGTGCGTCCACACGTAGGTGACCGGCACGTGCATCAGCGCGGAGAGGCGGACGGCGTTGCGCATGTAGTCGGAGAACACCAGGAAGGTGCCGCCGTAGATACGGGTGTGGCCGTGCAGCGCGATGCCGTTCATGGCCGCGGCCATGGCGTGCTCGCGGATGCCGAAGTGGATGGTGCGGCCGTACGGGTCGGCCTCCGGCAGCGGGTTGCCCACCGGCAGGAACGAGGAGTCCTTGTCGATGGTGGTGTTGTTCGAGCCCGCGAGGTCGGCCGAGCCGCCCCACAGCTCGGGGATGACCGCGCCGAGAGCGGCGAGCACCTTGCCCGAGGCCGCGCGGGTGGCGACGCTCTTGCCGGTCTCGAAGGCGGGGAGCTCGTCCTCCCAGCCCGCGGGCAGCTCGTTGGCCTGGATGCGGTCGAACTCGGCGGCGCGCTCCGGGTTGGCGGTGCGCCAGGCGGAGAAGTCCTTCTCCCACTCGGCCTTGGCCTCGCGGCCCCGGTCGAGGGCCTTGCGGGTGTGCCCGATGACCGCGTCGGACACCTCGAAGGTCTTCTCCGGGTCGAAGCCGAGGATGACCTTGGTGGCGGCGACCTCGTCATTGCCGAGGGCCGAGCCGTGGGCGGCCTCGGTGCCCTGCGCGTGCGGCGCGGGCCAGGCGATGATCGAGCGGGCCGCGATGAAGGACGGGCGCTCCGTCTCGGCCTTGGCGGCTTCGAGGGCGGTGTACAGCGCCTTCGGGTCGAGGTCGCCGTCGGCCTGCTGGGCGACGCGCTGGACGTGCCAGCCGTACGCCTCGTACCGCTTGAGGGTGTCCTCGGAGACGGCCGTCTCGGTGTCGCCCTCGATGGAGATGTGGTTGTCGTCCCACAGCAGGACGAGGTTGCCGAGCTTCTGGTGACCGGCCAGCGAGGACGCCTCGGCGGAGATGCCCTCCTGGAGGCAGCCGTCGCCCGCGATCGCGTAGACCATGTGGTCGAACGGGGAGGTGCCCGGGGCGGCCTCCGGGTCGAACAGGCCGCGCTCGTAGCGGGCGGCCATGGCCATGCCCACGGCGTTGGCCACACCCTGGCCCAGCGGGCCCGTGGTGGTCTCGACGCCCGTGGTGTGCCCGTACTCGGGGTGACCGGGGGTCTTGGAACCCCAGGTGCGGAACGCCTTGAGGTCGTCCAGCTCCAGGCCGAAGCCGGCCAGGTAGAGCTGCGTGTACAGGGTGAGGGACGAGTGCCCCGCGGAGAGCACGAAACGGTCCCGGCCGACCCACTCCGGGTCAGCGGGGTCGTGCCGCATGACCTTCTGGAAGAGGGTGTACGCGGCGGGGGCCAGGCTCATGGCCGTACCGGGGTGGCCGTTCCCGACCTTCTGCACCGCGTCCGCGGCGAGAACGCGGGCCGTGTCAACGGCGCGCTGGTCCAGTTCGGTCCACTCGAGCTCTGTGGTCGTCGGCTTGGTGCTCACCGTGGGTCAGGGCTCCTCTCCACATGTCGAATCCCGGTGACGTACCGTGCACCGGCGCGATTCCGAGCCTACCCTCGCCGGGGCGTGCAGCTATTCGAGTGCCTCCATGCCGTCACCACCTTGCCACGTCGGGTTCACCGCCCCGCAGGTCCGCGCGGGGGCCGTCCGGGGCGACGCGACCGGTCCAACACGTGGCGACCCCCGCGCGGGGCGACGTAAGGGCAACGTCTAGAGTGGCGTGGTACGCGCAAGTCCATACCGGGCCCTCATGTCATGGGGCCCGCGACGGAGCTTGCTGGGAGTCTCTGTCAGGGGTGTGCGTGACGGCCGTCGAATCCCGTCCAGCGGGGGTGCTCGGGCCTACCGGTCACCGGCCGTTCGGGGCCCGGGCCATGGCCTTCGTGGCGCTGACGAAGCCGCGGATCATCGAGCTGCTGCTCATCACGACCGTGCCGGTGATGTTCCTCGCCGAGCAGGGTGTTCCGCCGATGTGGCTGGTCCTCACGACCTGCCTCGGCGGTTATCTGTCCGCGGGCGGCGCGAACGCGCTGAACATGTACATCGACCGCGACATTGACGCGCTGATGGACCGGACCTCGCAGCGGCCACTGGTGACCGGCATGGTCAGCCCCCGTGAATGCCTGGTCTTCGGCATCTCCCTCGGGGTGATCTCCACCGTCTTCTTCGGCCTGCTCGTCAACTGGCTGTCGGCCGCGCTCTCCCTCGGCGCGCTCCTCTTCTACGTCGTGGTCTACACGATGCTGCTGAAGCGCCGCACCTCGCAGAACATCGTGTGGGGCGGCATCGCGGGCTGCATGCCGGTGCTCATCGGCTGGTCGGCGGTGAAGAACGAGGTCTCCTGGGCCGCGCTCATCCTCTTCCTCGTCATCTTCTTCTGGACGCCGCCGCACTACTGGCCGCTGTCGATGAAGGTGAAGGACGACTACGCGCGGGTCGGCGTGCCGATGCTGCCGGTGGTCGCGGGCAACCAGGTGGTGGCGCGCCAGATCGTCCTCTACAGCTGGGTGATGGTGGCGGTCTCGCTGCTGCTGACCCCGCTGGGCTACACGGGGTGGCTCTACACCTCGGTGGCGCTGCTGGCCGGTGGCTGGTGGCTGTGGGAGGCCCACGCGCTGCACGCCCGGGCGAAGTCCGGGGTGACGGGCGCCAAGCTCAAGGAGATGCGGCTGTTCCACTGGTCGATCACCTATGTGTCGCTGCTGTTCGTGGCGGTGGCCGTGGATCCCTTCCTCCGGTGATTACTCGCCGGTAGCATGCCGTCCATGGCAGAAACCGCAGCAGTCACTCCCGACAAGAAGCAGGACCGCACCGCGGCGAAGCTGGCCAAGCAGATCGACGCCTTCGCCAAGCAGCACGGCGGCGCCGAGGGTCAGCTCGCGTACATCGGCCAGGTGGGCACCCGGATCGTGCTCGTCGGCGCCGACGGGGGCTGGGGCGACCTGGTGGCCCCGGGCCACGAGATCGCGAAGCTCGCGGCGGCGAAGGCGGGGCTGACGCTCCGGGACGCCTTCGACGGCGAGATGGCGGCGCGGGTGCGGACGGGTCCGTACGAGTGGACCCGGATGGCGGGCATCCAACTGGGCGGCCCCCCGAACCCGCCCGTCCCGACGGCCGCCGAGGCGCTGCCGGAGCCCGCGCCGGTAGCCCCGGCCCCCGCCGAGGCGAAGCCCGCGGCTCCCGCGGTTGCCGCCCCGGAGCCGAAGCCCGCTGCCGCCGAGGCTCCCGCCGAGGTGAAGCCCGCCGCAACGGCTGCTCCTGCGGCGCCGAAGCCGACCGCCGCCGCCGAGGTGAAGCCCGCCGCTGCTGCGGCTCCCGCCGAGGTGAAGCCCGCCGCAACGGCTGCTCCTGCGGAGCCGAAGCCGACCGCCGCCCCGGAGCCGAAGCCCGCTGCCGCCGCGGCTCCCGCCGAGGTGAAGCCCGCCGCCGAGGCTGCTCCTGCGGAGCCGAAGCCGACCGCCGCTCCTGCGGAGCCCGCGGCTGCCGCCGAGCCGAAGACCGCCGAGCCGAAGCCCGCCGCTGCCGCGTCAACAGGTCCGGCGGAGTCGGAGGGTGAAGTTGCCGCCGCCGCGGCATTGGCGGCTGCCGCCGCGTCGAAGGGTGAGGCTTCCGCCGCCGAGAAGGACGCGACCGCTGCCGCGGAGCCCGCGGCCGCCGCCGAGCCGGAGGCTGACGCTCCCGCGTCCGCGGCTCCGGCCGAGGCGGAGAAGGACGCCGCCGCCGAGCCGGAGGCTGACGGCGGGAAGTAGGGAGGCGGGGTGGGGGTGGGGCTCGGTCAACAGCGCGAGCAACACCTCACACCCCGCTCATCCGTTAGGACGGGTGGAAGCGCGCCCTCACGTCCGCAACGGGATGCCCCGATGATCGAAACGCCGCCCCTGGTCGACCAGTACTGCCACGGGGTGCTCCGCACGGACCTCGGTCTCGGTAGCTTCGAGGCCCTCCTGGGCCGGTCGGTGGGACCGGCCGCCGCCGGGACCACTTTCTTCGACAGCCAGGCCGGCTTCGCCGTGCGCCGCTGGTGCCCGCCGCTGCTCGGGCTGGACGCCCACTGTCCGCCCGCGCACTACCTGGCCCGCCGCCGCGAACTCGGCCCGGCGGAGTCGGCGCGGCGGCTGCTGCGGGGGTCCGGGATCGCCGCCTACCTCGTGGACACCGGGCCGCCCGGGGACCTGACCGGCCCCAAGGAGCTGGCCCTGGCCGGGGACGCCGAGGCCCACGAGAGCGTCCGGCTGGAGTCACTGGCCGAGCAGGTCGCCGACACCTCCGGCACCGCCGAGGGGTTCGTCGTCAACCTCGCCGAGGCGCTCCAGCACGCGGCGGCCGGGGCCGTGGCCTTCACCTGCGGCGCGGGCGCGAGGTCCGGCCACGTCCCGGCCCTGGCCTTCGCGCCCGGGCCGCCCGGTCCCGACGAGGTGCGGGCGGCGGCGGCCCGCTGGCTGGCCCGGCGGGTCAAGGGCGGGGCCGTGCGGGATCCGGTACTCCTGCGCCATCTGCTGTGGCGGGCCGTCGAGTCCGGCCTGCCCCTCCAGCTGCACGCGGGCGCCGGGGATCCGCGCGAGCGCCTCGACCGGGGCGATCCCGCGCTGCTCACGGACTTCGTACGGGCGACGGCGGGCCTGGGGGGCGACCTGGTCCTGCTGCACGGCTATCCGTACCACCGGCAGGCCGCGCACCTGGCGGCCGCCTTCCCGCACGTGTACGCCGACCTGGGGCCGGCCCTCGCCCGGACCGGGGCGCGGGCCGGGGAGGTGCTGGCGGAACTGCTGGAGCTGGCGCCCTTCGGCAAGCTGATGTTCTCCAGCGGCGGCCGGGAGCTGCCCGAACTGCACGTGGTCGCGGCCCGGGTGTTCCGGGACGCGCTGAGCCGGGTCCTGGGCGGCTGGGTCGCCGACGGCGCCTGGTCCTGGCGGGACGCCGAACGCGTCGCGGCCCTGCTCGCGGCGGGCAACGCCCGCCGCGTCTACGGGCTGGACCGGCGTTAGACCGAGGCGGACAGCGCCGGGTCGGCCTGAGCCGGGATCTCCGCCCGCTCAGCGGGCCGTTCGCGCAGGCTCAGCGCCACCCGCAGGACGGCGATCCAGACCAGGCAGGAGCCGAGCATGTGGGCGGCCACCAGCGCCTCGGGCAGCTTGGTGAAGAACTGGACGTAGCCGACCACGCCCTGGGCGAGCAGCACGATCAGCAGGTCACGCGCGCGCGCCCGGGTGTCGTCCGGGGCGTCCACCACGCGCAGGACCAGCCACATCGCGACGGCGAGCGCGCAGACCACCCAGGCGGCGATGGCGTGCACGTGGGCGGTGGTCGCCCAGTCCAGCGGCATCCGCTTGATGTCGCTGCTGTCGCCCGCGTGCGGACCGGACCCGGTGACCACCGTGCCCGCCGCGATCAGGAGGAGCGCGAAGGCGAGCAGTGCCCACGACAGCTTGCGCACCGGCGCCGGCACCCGCGGCCGGGGGGCGGTGTCACCCTCGCGGGTGCGCTGCCAGGTGATCGTGGTGACGGTGATCAACGAGGTGGCGAGCAGGAAGTGCCCGGCCACGCTGTAGGGGTTGAGGCCGGTCATCACGGTGATGCCGCCGAGTACGGCGTTCCCCATCACGATGACGAACTGGGTCCACCCGAGCTTGGTGAGCGAGCGCCGCCACGGCGTGGCCGAGCGGGCCGCGATGATGCCCCAGCCGACGGCCGCGCACAGGACGTACGTCAGCATGCGGTTGCCGAATTCGATGGCCCCGTGGAAGCCCTGGGCGGGCGTCGCGAAGAGGCTGTCGTCGGTGCACTTGGGCCAGGTGTCGCAGCCCAGGCCGGAGCCGGTCAGGCGGACCGCGCCGCCGGTGACGACGATGACCACGCTCATCACGACGGCGGCGAGCGCGGCCCGCTGGACGATCCGCGGTGACGGGGTCCAGCGGCTGGCGATATAAGCGAGTGGGGAGAACACGCCCCTATCGTAGGCGGCGCCTTGTGCAAATTTTCACGAGGGGGTGACGTCAGGTGTGTCAGGCGCGTCACTTGAGGTCTCGGGGGCGATCATCAGCCGGAACCGGGCCCCCGCCGGGTCGCCTTCCTCCTGCCACCACACCCGGATCCGCCAATGCGCTCCCGGGCCCGGGTAGTCGGGCGACTCGGAGAACCCGCGGAACAATTCAGCCGCTACGTCCTCAGCTGTCCTGTTCGTCACCTCTGCTGAGCCGTGCCAGGGATGTCCCTGTACGTTCCACAGCCCGTCAGGGCCGCGGACGTCGAAGCGCCACACCGCCAGCCACGGCACGGCGGCCAGCGTCTCGGCCACCCGGTCGGAGTCCAGCCGCAGCCGCGCCGCGATCAGCTCCGCCTCCACCCCCTGGATCCGGGCGGCCAGCACCGCTTGCGGCAGCAGCCGTTCGGGCAGCAGCCCGTCCGCGCGCAGCCCCACCAGCGACTCGAAGTCGAGGAAGCGCAGCCGCAGTTCCAGCTGCCGCCCGATGTGCGCCAGCGCGTCCTCGGCCTCCTGGGCCTCCTCCGCGCCCGGGCTCACCTGGAGCAGCCTGCGGAAGTCCCGCTCCGCGTCCACCGCCCACGCCACCGAGTCCTCGGCCAGACCCAGCTCGGCGAGCCGGTCCCCGAGGAACACCTTGGCCTGGGCCAGCCCCCGCTGATTGACCGGATCGTGCGGGTCCAGCCCCGCCAGGACGTCCACCGCCGTGCGGGTCACGTCCACGGCCCGCTCGCCCGCCGCCCGTTCCATCGGGCTCGGGCCCTCCTCGGCCGCCGCGCCCAGCGGGTGCCGGGGCAGCCGGTCCGCGTCGCTCAGCGGCCAGGCCAGCCAGACCCCCTGGTTGATCAGGCCCCGGGCGTACCAGCGGGCGTACTCGGCGGAGTGCCCTGCGGCCTGCTGCGCGTGCCGCAGGCCCTCCTCCAGGGCGGACAGTGCCCCGGCCCGGTCCCCGTCGGCGAACCGGCGGGCCGCGAGGTCGCCCAGGCGCAGGCCGAGCCGGGCCGCGCACTCGGGGTCGCCGCGCGCGGGTTCCCGCAGCGCGGAGATCAGCTCGCCGAGCAGCCGGTCGCGCTCCCCGGGCTCCGCGTGCGCGGCGCCCGACCGGATCCGCGCCCACTGCTCGTCCAGCCGCAGTACGGCCTCTCGCTGCCCCATGCCCGCCCCCAGCCCCCCGGCTCCGTGTCGTACGAGGCGTACATCCTCGTGGGAAGGCCGCCGCGGGGGGAAGGCCTTCTCTCCCGGCGCAATACGGAACCGGTCACTCCCGAGCGGCTACTCCCAGCGGAAGAACTTCGCCGCCGCGCCCAGGCCCAGCGCCGCCCACACCGCCAGCACGGCCGCGTCGCCCCACGGCAGCGCGGCCCCGTGCTGGAGCACCTCGCGCAGCCCGTCGGACAGGGCCGAGATCGGCAGCAGCTCCAGTACGGAACGCACCGCGTCCGGGAACTTCTCCATCGGCACGATCACCCCGCCGCCCACCAGCAGCAGCAGGAACACCAGGTTCGCGGCGGCCAGCGTCACCTCGGCCTTCAGGGTGCCCGCCAGCAGCAGCCCGAGCCCGGAGAACGCGGCCGTGCCGAGCAGCAGCAGCGCGGCCACGGCGAGGGGGTTCCCGCGCGGGGACCAGCCGAGCCCCAGGGCGATCACCGACAGCAGGGCCACCTGGAGCACTTCGGTGACCAGCACCGACAGGGTCTTGGCGGCCAGCAGCGCCCAGCGCGGCAGCGGGGACGCCCCGAGCCGCTTGAGCACCCCGTAGCGGCGGTCGAACCCGGTGGCGATGGCCTGGCCGGTGAAGGCGGTGGACATCACCGCGAGGGCCAGGATGCCGGGGGCGAGGAAGTCCACGGACCGTCCCGCCCCGCCCTCTCGAACGGGCACGGTCACGGTCACGATGTCCACGGTCGAGAACAGCACGAGCAGCAGCGCCGGGATGATCACGGTCAGGAGCAGCTGCTCACCGTTGCGCAGCAGCATCCGGGTCTCCAACGCGGTCTGCGCCAGGATCATCCGGGACACGGGCGCCGCCCCCGGCCGGGGGGTGAACGTACCGCTGCTCATGACCGCAGCTCCTTGCCGGTGAGTTCGAGGAAGACGTCTTCGAGGGTGTGCCGCTCGACGGTGAGGCTGTCCGGCATCACCCCGTGCTGGGCGCACCAGGAGGCGACGGTGGCGAGCAGCTGCGGGTCGATCTCGCCGGTCAGGCGGTAGACGCCCGAGCTGGTCTCGGCGGCCTGGGTGCCGTCGGGCAGCGCCTTGAGCAGCGAGGCGAGGTCGAGGGCGGGGCGGCCGGTGAATCGCAGGGTGTTCTCGGCGCCGCCGCGGCACAGCCCCTCGGGGCTGCCGTGAGCGACGATCCGGCCCGCGTCGACGATGGCGACCTCGTCGGCGAGCTGCTCGGCCTCGTCCATGTGGTGGGTGGTGAGCACGACGGCGACCCCGTCGGCGCGCAGTTCCCGCACGAGGTCCCAGGTGGCCCGGCGGGCCTGCGGGTCCAGTCCCGCCGTCGGCTCGTCCAGGAAGACCAGCTCGGGGCGGCCGACGACGGCCATGGCCAGGGCGAGGCGCTGCTGCTGGCCGCCGGAGAGCCGGCGGTAGGCGGTGCGGCCGCAGCTGCCGAGCCCGAGCCGCTCCACCAGGAGGCCGACGTCGAGCGGGTCGGCGTACAGCTTGGCCATGTGTTCGAGCATCTCGACGGCGCGGGCGCCGGAGTAGACCCCGCCGGACTGGAGCATCACGCCGACCCGCGGGCGCAGGGCCTGCGCGTCGGCGGCCGGGTCCAGGCCCAGGACGCGGACGGTCCCGGCGTCGGGGCGGCGGTAGCCCTCGCAGATTTCCACGGTGGTCGTCTTGCCCGCGCCGTTGGGACCGAGGACCGCGGTCACCGAGGCCCTCGGGACGGTGAGGTCGAGGCCGTCCACCGCGGTTCTGGTGCCGTACCGCTTCACCAGTCCGCGGATCTCCACGGCGGGGTCGTTGCTCATGCGGGTGAGTCTACGGAGGCGCCGAGGGGGTCCTAAGTCCTGGGTCCCGAAGGTCACGAGTCCGGGTATTCATGACCTTTTCGTACCGAACGGACCAACGGGGAGGGCCTAACTTCGAAAGGTGAACAGCATCGCGCGAAACGTCGAAGCCACCTCGGGGCAGGCCGAGCACAAGGCGCACGATCTCGGGCACCCGGCGCGCTATGCCGTCTCGGCGATGCTGGCCGGTGCCTACATCGGGATCGGGGAGGTCCTGCTGCTCGTCGCCGTCTCGCCGTTCGTCGCCAAGGGGTCGGCGGCGGTGAAGCTGCTGGAGGGCGGGGTCTTCCCGATCGCCCTGACCATCGTGATGTTCGCCGGGGCCCAGCTCTTCACCAGCAATGTGATGGTCATGCTGGTCGGCGCCCTGTCCGGCCGCACCGGGATCAAGGACCTGCTGGCCTCCTGGGGGCTCTCGCTGTCCGGCAATCTGGTGGGGGCCTTCGGTTTCGGCGCCATGGTGCACGCATCGGGAGTGACCTCCTCGCCGTCCGCGCGGGCCATGCTCGCCGAGATGGTGCACGGGAAGACGGCGCTCGGCGGCGGTCAGCTGTTCTGGCGCGCGGTGCTCTGCAACATGCTGGTGTGCCTGGCGATCTGGATGTTCACCCGGGCGCGCGGCGACGCGGCCAAGATTTTCGTCCTGTGGCTGCCCGTCGCCGTCTTCGTGGCGGTCGGTTTCGAACACTGCGTAGCGAACATGGCGGTGTTCAGCCTGGCGATCCTGGACGGGCGGGCCGGGTTCGGCGACCTTTTCCGGAACCTGATGTTCACCGTGCCCGGGAACATCGTGGGCGGGGGCCTGCTGGTGGGAGCCGTGTACTGGTTCGCCGGAGGGGCGCGCCGTGATCGCGGCGCCGTGGCGTCCGCGTGATCCCCGCCGTTCCGCTCCCGGCCCGCTCGTGACTCTGCGTGCATAGATTAGGTAACCCTTAGTGATAGAGGCCACCACGGGTGTCCTCCGACACGGCTTGTCGCCTCCCGGGTAATTACGCAACAATGGCGTTGTGAAATACGGCGAACGGCAGATCGAGGCCCCCCAGGGGGAACTCGCGACCGGAGAGCGGTCCACCCGCGACCGGGTCGCGCGGTCGATCCTGGACCACGGTCCGTCGACCGTCGCCGACCTGGCCCAGCGGCTCGGCCTCACCCAGGCCGCCGTACGGCGCCACCTCGACGCGCTCGTCGCCGACGACGTGATCGCCTCCCGGGAGCAGCGCGTCTACGGCGCCCGGACCCGGGGCCGCCCCGCGAAGGTCTTCGCGCTCACCGCGTGCGGCCGCGACGCCTTCGACCAGTCCTACGACGCCCTAGCCGCCGAGGCCCTGCGCTGGATCGCGCAGTCCGCGGGCGGCGGGGAGCAGGGTGAGGCGGCGGTCGCCGCCTTCGCCCGGGCGAGGCTGGAGACCCAGGCGGTCAGCTACCGCGAGGCGGTCGAAGCGGCGGACCCCGCGGACCGCGCCGAGGCCCTGGCCAGGGCGTTGACCGTGGACGGGTACGCTGCTACGGCGAAGAGCGCCCCGGGGCCGCAGAGTGGTGAACAGCTCTGCCAGCACCACTGCCCGGTCGCCCACGTGGCCGAGCAGTTCCCACAGCTGTGCGAGGCGGAGACCGAGGTCTTCTCCCGCCTGCTCGGGACGCACGTGCAGCGGCTCGCGACCATCGCCCACGGCGACGGGGTGTGCACGACCTTCATTCCACGAAGCGCCGGGCCCGCCGCACACGCCCCACAGACCAACACATCAGTAACAGCTTCTGTACGCACCGCCGGGAGGAACCCCGCATGACCACGGAGATCGCTCACCCTGAGCTGGATGGCCTGGGCACCTACGAATACGGCTGGGCCGACTCCGACGCGGCCGGAGCGGCTGCCAAGCGGGGTCTGTCCGAGGATGTCGTCCGCGACATCTCGGGGAAGAAGTCCGAGCCCGAGTGGATGCTGAAGCTCCGCCTCAAGGGCCTCAAGCTGTTCGGCAAGAAGCCCATGCCCAACTGGGGTGCCGACCTCTCGGGCATCGACTTCGACAACATCAAGTACTTCGTGCGTTCGACCGAGAAGCAGGCCGCTTCCTGGGAGGACCTGCCCGAGGACATCAAGAACACGTACGACAGGCTCGGCATCCCGGAGGCGGAGAAGCAGCGCCTCGTCGCCGGTGTCGCGGCCCAGTACGAGTCCGAGGTCGTCTACCACCAGATCCGTGAGGACCTGGAGGAGCAGGGCGTGATCTTCCTCGACACGGACACCGCGCTCAAGCAGTACCCGGAGCTCTTCCAGGAGTACTTCGGCACGGTCATCCCGGTCGGTGACAACAAGTTCGCCTCGCTGAACACCGCCGTGTGGTCGGGCGGATCGTTCATCTACGTCCCCAAGGGCGTCAAGGTCGACATCCCGCTCCAGGCCTACTTCCGTATCAACACGGAGAACATGGGCCAGTTCGAGCGGACGCTGATCATCGTCGACGAGGACGCCTACGTCCACTACGTCGAGGGCTGCACCGCTCCGATCTACTCCTCGGACTCGCTGCACAGCGCCGTGGTCGAGATCATCGTGAAGAAGGGCGGCCGCTGCCGCTACACGACGATCCAGAACTGGTCGAACAACGTCTACAACCTGGTCACCAAGCGCGCCGTGGCGTACGAGGGCGCGACCATGGAGTGGATCGACGGCAACATCGGTTCCAAGGTCACCATGAAGTACCCGGCCGTCTACCTGATGGGCGAGCACGCCAAGGGCGAGACCCTCTCCATCGCCTTCGCGGGCGAGGGCCAGCACCAGGACGCCGGCTCCAAGATGGTCCACATGGCTCCGAACACCTCCTCCAACATCGTCTCCAAGTCGGTGGCGCGAGGCGGTGGCCGCACCTCCTACCGCGGTCTGGTCGAGATCGGTGAAGGCGCGCACGGCTCCAAGAGCAACGTGCTGTGCGACGCCCTGCTCGTCGACACGATCTCCCGCTCGGACACGTACCCCTACGTGGACGTCCGCGAGGACGACGTGTCCATGGGTCACGAGGCGACCGTCTCCAAGGTCTCCGACGACCAGCTCTTCTACCTGATGAGCCGCGGCCTGACGGAGTTCGAGGCCATGGCCATGATCGTCCGCGGCTTCGTGGAGCCGATCGCGCGCGAGCTGCCCATGGAGTACGCGCTGGAGCTGAACCGGCTGATCGAGCTGCAGATGGAGGGGTCGGTCGGCTAGTCCGGCCCCGCCCGTCCCGTAGCGCAGATCCCTTTGACGCAAGACGCAGGAAGAGAGCAAGACGACAGCCATGGCAGAGGCTCAGAACGCCCCCGAGAACCTTTCGGTTCAGGGCGGTACCCCCGCGGCGGGCTCCACCACCGCCGGCGCGATCGCGGTGGCCGCCGAGTCCACCGTCGCCACCCGGATGAGCGCGCCCCCGTCCTTCGACGTGGCGGACTTCCCCGTGCCGCACGGCCGTGAGGAGGAGTGGCGCTTCACCCCGCTGGCCCGCCTGCGCGGTCTCCACGACGGCACCGCGGTCGCGAACGGCACGATGAAGGCCCAGATCGACGCGCCCGAGGGCGTGACCATCGAGTCGGTGGACCGCGACGACGCGCGCGTCGGCAAGGCCGGTACGCCCGTCGACCGCGTCGCCGCCCAGGCGTTCTCGTCCTTCGCCAAGGCCACGGTCGTCACCGTGCCCAAGGAGCAGGTGCTGACCGAGCCGGTCCGCGTCTCCCTGCACGGCGAGGGCGGCACCACCTTCGGTCACACGGTCTTCGACGTCCAGGCCTTCGCCGAGGCGGTCATCGTCATCGACCACACCGGTGACGGCGTGCGCGCCGCCAACGTCGACTTCCTCGTCGGCGACGGCGCCAAGCTCACCGTCGTGTCCGTGCAGGACTGGGACGACACCGCCGTCCACTGCTCCCAGCACAACACGCTGGTCGGCCGTGACGCGACCTACAAGTCGATCGTGATCACCTTCGGCGGCGACCTGGTCCGGCTGCACCCCCGGGTGACCTACGCGGGCCCCGGCGGCGACGCCGAGCTGCTCGGCCTGTACTTCACCGACAAGGGCCAGCACCAGGAGCACCGCCTCCTGGTCGACCACGGCGCCCCGCACTGCAAGTCCCACGTGGTCTACAAGGGCGCGCTGCAGGGCCAGGACGCGCACGCGGTCTGGATCGGCGACGTCCTCATCGAGAAGACCGCCGAGGGCACCGACACCTACGAGATGAACCGCAACCTCGTCCTCACGGACGGCGCGCGGGTCGACTCGGTGCCGAACCTGGAGATCGAGACCGGCGAGATCGTCGGCGCCGGTCACGCCTCCGCGACCGGCCGCTTCGACGACGAGCAGCTCTTCTACCTCCAGTCGCGCGGCATCCCGGCCGACGAGGCCCGCCGCCTGGTGGTGCGCGGCTTCTTCGCCGAACTCGTCCAGCAGATCGGTGTCGACGACATCGAGGAGCGCCTGCTGGCGAAGATCGACACCGAGCTGCAGGGCTCGGTCTGATGTCTTACGTCAAGGCCTGTGCGCTGAGCGAGCTGGAGAAGGACACCCCCAAGCGGGTGGAACTCGACGGCACGCCGGTGTCCCTCGTCCTCACCGAGGGGGAGGTGTTCGCGATCAACGACATCTGCTCGCACGCGAACGTCTCCCTCTCGGAGGGCGAGGTCGAAGACTGCATGATCGAATGCTGGCTGCACGGCTCGTCGTTCGACCTGCGGACCGGCAAGCCGTCCGGCCTTCCGGCGACGCGCCCCGTACCCGTATACCCCGTAAAGATCGAAGGGGACGACGTGCTCGTCTCCCTCACCCAGGAGTCCTGAGGTATCCATGGCAACGCTTGAAATCCACGACCTGCACGTCTCCGTCGAGGCCGAAAACGGCGCCCGCGAGATCCTCAAGGGCGTCGACCTCACCGTCAAGCAGGGTGAGACGCACGCCATCATGGGTCCGAACGGCTCCGGCAAGTCCACCCTCGCGTACTCGCTCGCCGGGCACCCGAAGTACACCATCACCGGTGGCACCGTCACCCTCGACGGCGAAGACGTCCTGGAGATGTCCGTCGACGAGCGCGCCCGCGCCGGTGTCTTCCTCGCCATGCAGTACCCGGTCGAGGTCCCCGGCGTCTCGGTGTCCAACTTCCTGCGTACGTCGGCCACGGCGATCCGCGGCGAGGCCCCCAAGCTGCGCACCTGGGTGAAGGAGGTCAAGTCCGCGATGGAGCAGCTCCAGATGGACACCGCCTTCGCCGAGCGCAACGTCAACGAGGGCTTCTCCGGCGGCGAGAAGAAGCGCCACGAGATCCTCCAGCTGGAGCTCCTCAAGCCGAAGATCGCGATCCTCGACGAGACCGACTCCGGCCTCGACGTCGACGCCCTGCGTGTCGTCTCGGAGGGCGTCAACCGCGTCCGCGAGGGCGGCGAGGTCGGCACCCTGCTGATCACGCACTACACGCGCATCCTGCGCTACATCAAGCCCGATTTCGTGCACGTGTTCGCCAACGGCCGCATCGCCGAGTCCGGTGGCGCCGAGCTGGCCGACCAGCTGGAGGCCGAGGGTTACGACAAGTACGTGAAGGGTGGCGCTACCGCGTGACGCAGTTGCCTGGCCTCCTCGACACCGAGGCGATCCGCAAGGACTTCCCCCTGCTGGATCGTGTGGTCCACGACGGGAAGAAGATCGTTTATCTGGACAACGCGGCGACTTCGCAGAAGCCGCGCCAGGTGCTCGACGCGCTGAACGAGTACTACGAGCAGCACAACGCCAACGTCCACCGCGGCGTGCACGTGCTCGCCGAGGAGGCCACGGCGCTGTATGAGGGCGCCCGTGACAAGGTCGCCGCCTTCATCAACGCGCCGAGCCGCAACGAGGTGATCTTCACCAAGAACGCCTCGGAGTCGCTCAACCTGGTCGCGAACATGCTCGGCTGGGCGGACGAGCCCTACCGGGTCGACCGCGAGACCGAGATCGCCATCACGGAGATGGAGCACCACTCCAACATCGTGCCGTGGCAGCTGCTCTCGCAGCGCACCGGCGCGAAGCTGAAGTGGTTCGGCCTCACCGACGACGGCCGCCTCGACCTGTCCAACATCGAAGAGGTCATCACGGAGAAGACGAAGATCGTCTCCTTCACGCTGGTCTCCAACATCATGGGCACGGTCAACCCCGTCGACCAGATCGTCCGGCGCGCGCAGGAGGTCGGCGCGCTGGTGCTGATCGACGCCTCGCAGGCCGCTCCGCACATGCCGCTCGACGTACAGGCGCTCGGCGCCGACTTCGTGGCCTTCACCGGCCACAAGATGTGCGGCCCGACCGGCATCGGCGTCCTGTGGGGACGCCAGGAGCTGCTGGAGGACCTGCCCCCGTTCCTCGGCGGCGGCGAGATGATCGAGACCGTGTCGATGCACGCCTCGACCTACGCCCCGGCCCCGCACAAGTTCGAGGCGGGTACCCCCCCGATCGCCCAGGCCGTCGGCCTCGGCGCGGCCGTGGACTACCTGACCGCGATCGGCATGGACAAGATCGCCGCGCACGAGCACGTGATCACCGAGTACGCGGTCAAGCGCCTGCTCGAAGTCCCCGACCTGCGGATCATCGGCCCCACCACGGCCGAGGACCGCGGCGCGGCCATCTCCTTCACCCTGGGAGACATCCACCCGCACGACGTCGGCCAGGTCCTGGACGAGCAGGGCATCGCGGTCCGCGTGGGACACCACTGCGCGCGCCCCGTCTGCCTGCGTTACGGAATTCCCGCGACGACGCGAGCGTCGTTCTACCTGTACTCCTCTCCGGCGGAGGTCGACGCACTGATCGACGGGCTGGAGCACGTACGGAACTTCTTCGGATAGCGACGAAGGCGACGAGGACGCAGTGAAGCTGGATTCGATGTACCAGGAATTGATCCTGGACCACTACAAGCACCCGCACGGGCGTGGCCTGCGCGACGGCGACGCCGAGGTGCACCACGTCAATCCGACGTGCGGTGACGAGATCACGCTGCGCGTGAAGTACGACGGCGAGACGCTGACCGATGTCTCGTACGAGGGCCAGGGCTGCTCCATCAGCCAGGCCAGCGCGTCCGTACTGAACGAGCTGCTGGTCGGCAAGGACCTCGCCGACGCGCGCCGGATCCAGGAGGCCTTCCTGGAGCTGATGCAGTCGAAGGGCAAGGTCGAGCCCGACGAGGCCATGGAAGAGGTACTGGAGGACGCCGTGGCGTTCGCCGGTGTCGCCAAGTTTCCCGCCCGGGTCAAGTGTGCTCTGCTGAGCTGGATGGCGTGGAAGGACGCGACCGCCCAAGCTCTGGGCGACGCGGAGAGGAAGACGGCATGACCGAGAACGCGACGCCCGAGGCGTCGATCAAGCCGGCCAGCGAGGAAGAGGTCCGCGAGGCCCTCTACGACGTGGTCGACCCCGAGCTGGGCATCGACGTCGTCAACCTGGGCCTGATCTACGGGATCCATGTCGACGACGCGAACATCGCCACCCTCGACATGACGCTGACGTCCGCGGCCTGCCCGTTGACCGACGTCATCGAGGACCAGGCGAAGTCCGCGACGGAGGGCATCGTCAACGAGCTGCGCATCAACTGGGTGTGGATGCCGCCGTGGGGCCCGGACAAGATCACGGACGACGGCCGCGAGCAGCTGCGCGCGCTCGGCTTCAACGTCTGATCCGCTGTTGGGACGAGGCTGATCCGGATTCTGATCCGGTTCGGCCGCAAGACGTACGGGCAGGCCCCCGGCACATCGTGCCGGGGGCCCTCTCTGTTCTCCGAGTTCTCCGTACGGATGAGTTCCGTGCACCGGGAGTTGGCCAGGGTGGCCGAATCTTCTCGACGGCCGTCACATCGTGGCGCAGCAGTCGAGAGGACCATCCGTGACCGTTCGTCCTTCACCGGTACGCCGCATGGGTGCCGTGGGGGCTGCCGGGGCCGCGGCCCTGCTCGTCGCGGGGCTCACCGGGCCCGCCTTCGCGGCGCAGCCGCCCGCACCGGCCATCGCGCTCTCCGCCGGGTACCTCTCGGGCGCCGTCGGCGCGATCGGCGACCCGGGCGTCGGCGTGGACGTCGCGCAGGCCGGGGCCCCGGCGGCCTCCCTCAAGGTCACCGTCACCGCCTCCAGCGACCCGGCGGTCGCCCGCGTCGGCGACGTACGGGTCGACCGGACCCGGGACGGGCGCCGGCTGACCGTGCACCCGCGCGGGCGGGGCCACACCGAGCTGACGGTCACGGTCACCGGGCGCGGCGGGAAGAGCGCCGCCGCCACCCTCGGCTACGCCGCTTCGGCGCGCGTGAGCACCGGCGCCGCGGGCACGCGCTACCTCACCGGCTCCTCGGACGCCTCGGCGGCCGTGGACGCGGGCGGCGGGTACGCGCTGGTGGCCGACGACGAGTCCAACGTGCTGCGCCTGTACGACCGTTCCCGGTCCGGCGCGCCGGTCAGGACCTGGGACCTCGGCCCCGCCCTCGGCGTGAAGAAGGAAGTCGACATCGAGGCCGCCGCCCGGGTCGGCGACACCGTCTACTGGACGGGCTCGCTCGGCAACAAGAAGGACGGCACGTACAAGGCCGAGCGGAACACCGTCTTCACCACGAAGATCACCGGCTCCGGCGCCGCCACCGAGGTCACCTTCACCGCCGCCTACAAGGGCCTGCGCGAGGACCTGATCGCCTGGGACACCGCCCACGCGCACCGCTACGGTTTCGCCGCGGGCACCGCCGCCGGACAGGTCCCCAAGCGGATCGACGGGAACGCGGCGGACCAGTACCTGATCCTGGCGGGTTCCTGGGCCGCCGACGACAAGAGCGACCCTTACGCCCTCTACTCCTGGGACGGGGTCCCCGGCCACGCGCCGAAGAAGCGCGCGGACCTGCCCACCGCCGACCCCGGCGGCTGGGAAGCGGTGGTCGCCGTACCCGACCTGCGGGTGCCCGGCGCCCGCGTCCAGCTGATCACCGACAGCGGCTCCGCCGACCTGTACGGCGACGGCGCCGAGGCCAAGGACCTCGGCCATCCCGAGTGGAAGAAGTCCCGGTCCGCTTGGTTCACGCTCGACTCCGTCCGTGGGGGACACCGATGAAGAAGCAGCTCAGCACCGCCGCGATCGCCGCCCTGATGCTGGCCGGCCTGACGAACCTGCCCGCGCAGGCCGTGAGTTACGGTACGCCGACCATCAGCCTGTCCGCCGGATACCTGTCCGGAGCCGTCGGCGGGGTCGGCGACCCGCTGGTCGACGTGACGGTCGCGCAGAGCGGGGCCGACGTGTCGGCGCTCACCGTCAGCGCGACGGCGTCCAGCAAGTCCTCGGTCGCCGGAACCGGGGACGTGACCGTCACCGGGGCCGGAGCGGTCCGCGAGCTCGCCGTGACCGCCCGTGGCCGCGGCTACACCACCCTCACCCTCAAGGTGGCCGGGCTGGGCGGCAAGAGCGCCACCAAGACCCTGTCCTACGCCGCCTCCGCGGCCGTACGGAACCCGGCCGACGCCCGCTACCTCACCGGCTCCTCCGACTCCTCGGCCGCCGTGGACGTCGGCGGCGGCTACACCGTCGTCGCCGACGACGAGTCCAACGTGCTTCGTCTGTACGACCGTTCCGTGTCCGGGGCCCCCGTCAGGACGTGGGACTTCAGCTCGCAGCTCGGGGTCACCAAGGAGGTGGACATCGAAGGCGCCACCCGCGTCGGCGACACCATCTACTGGACCGGCTCGCTCGGCAACAACAAGGACGGCGAGTACAAGGCTCCCCGGAACACGGTCTTCACCACGACGGTGAGCGGGTCCGGCGCCACGACCCAGCTCGGCTACGGGCGTTCGTACAAGAAGCTCCGCGACGACCTGGTGGCCTGGGACAAGGCCAACGGCAACCGCTACGGCTTCGCGGCGGGCACCGCGGCCGGCGAGGCGCCCAAGCAGATCGACGGGTTCAACGTGGAGGGGCTGGAGTTCGCGCCCGGCTCCACGACGACGGCCTATGTGGGCTTCCGTGCGCCGCTGGCGCCCGCGGTGCCCGGCGGCAAGGCGCTGATCGTGCCGGTGACCAACTTCGACAAGGTCCTCTCCAGTGGCTCCAAGGCCACCTTCGGCGCGGGCATCGAGCTGGACCTCGGCGGGCTCGCGATCCGCGACATCCGCAAGAACGCGGCGAACCAGTACCTGATCCTGGCCGGTTCCTGGGCCGCCGACGACAACACCGACCCCTACGCCCTCTACTCCTGGGACGGGGTGGCCGGGCACGCCCCGGTCAAGCGGACCGACCTGCCGACCAGCGACGCGGGCGGCTGGGAGGCCATCGTCGACGTCCCCGAGCTGAACGTGCCCGGGGCACGGGTGCAGCTGATCACCGACTGCGGTTCGGCGGACCTGTACGGGGACGGGACCGAGGCCAAGGACCTGACCCACGCGGAGTGGAAGAAGTCGCGCTCGGGCTGGTTCACGGTCGGCTAGCGATCGAGTTCCGGTGATGTGTACGCGGGTACGCAACGATGTGTACCCTCGTACACATGCCGGTCCCCATGCCCTGCGTGCTGCTCGCCGCCGCCATCGCCGCCGAGGTGGCCGGCACCACCGCCATGAAGTACAGCGACGGGTTCACCACACTGTGGCCCTCGCTGGGGACCCTCCTCGGGTACGCCATCGCCTTCACCCTGCTCGCGCAGACGCTCAAGTCGATGTCGGTCGGCACGGCGTACGCGATCTGGGCCGGGGTGGGCACCGCGGCCATCGCCGCGATCGGCATGGTCTTTCTGGGCGAACCCGCCACCGCGGCCAAGACCGCCGGGATCGCGCTGGTCATCGGCGGGGTGGTCCTGCTGAACATGGGCGGGGCGCACTGATGCCCGCGGGCGCGGGGGGCGTACGCCGTTACGATCCCGAGCGGCGGCAGCGGATCATCGACGCGGCGATCCGGGTGGTGGGCGAGAAGGGCATCGCGGGGCTGACGCACCGCAGCGTGGCCGCGGCGGCGGACGTACCGCTCGGCTCGACCACCTACCACTTCAAGACCCTGGACGAGCTGCTGGTGGCGGCCCTGCGCCAGACCAACGAGGGCTTCGCCCGGGCCATCGCGGACAGCCCCGCCCTGGCGGACCCCGAGGGCGACCTGGCGGCCGGGCTGGCCCGGGTGCTGGGGGAGGCGCTGGCGGGGGACCGGGGGCGGGTGGAGCTGGAGTACGAGCTGTACCTGGCCGCCGTGCGCCGGCCCGCGCTGCGGCCGGTGGCCGCGCAGTGGTGCGAGGCGCTGGCGGCGGCCCTGACGGAACGCACCGACGCGGTGACCGCGCGGGCGCTGGTGGCGGTGCTGGACGGGATCGGCCTCCAGGTCCTGCTGACGGGCGCCGCCTACGACGAGGCCTACGCCCGGACCGTCCTGACGCGAATCCTCAGCGGGGCGCCGTAGCCCGCCCGCCCGGGCTCCACCCGGGGGCGCCTTCCGCCTGCCCAGGCTGGGGCAATTTCAGCCTGCCCGGGCGTTTGAGGGCCCGCCGGAGGCCCGCGGCGGCGCGCGGGGTGTGCTCCTCAGGCCGGGCGGGTGCGGCCCGCATGCCCTCCGGGGGCGCCTCAAACGCCGGCGAGGCTGAGAGCCCCCGGTGGGGGCGTCGGGCGCCGGCGAGGGCGGGGGCGGGCCCCGGTGGGGGCGTCGGGCGTCGGCGGGGCTGGCCTCGGCACGCCGCCGTGCCCGGCCGGCTCCGTGGCGCGCGCCGCGACCGGCACATGAGACCGGTTCGCTCCCGCGGGCGGTCGCCGGTTAGGTTTCGGGCATGACTGCTACGCGTACCACCGGCGCCGTCGCCGCCGGACTTGCCACTCTCACCGCCGACGGCACCGTCCTCGACACCTGGTTCCCCGCCCCCCAGCTGGTCGCCGACCCCGGCCCGGCCGGGACCGAGCGCCTGACCGCCGAGCAGGCCGTCGAGCTGCTCGGCGCCGCCGCGCCGAAGGCGATCCGCAAGGACGCGGTCCGCGGTGTCGAGGTCGTAGCGGTCCGCACCGTGATCTCGTCCCTGGACGACAAGCCGCTGGACGCGCACGACGCGTACCTGCGCCTGCACCTGCTCAGCCACCGTCTGGTCAAGCCGCACGGCCAGAACCTGGACGGCGTCTTCGGCCTCCTCGCCAACGTCGCCTGGACCTCGCTCGGCCCGGTCGCCGTCGACCAGGTCGAGACCGTCCGCCTCAACGCGCGCGCCGAGGGCCTGCACCTCCAGGTCACCTCGATCGACAAGTTCCCGCGCATGACCGACTACGTCGCCCCCAAGGGCGTACGCATCGCCGACGCCGACCGCGTCCGCCTCGGCGCGCACCTCGCCGAGGGCACCACCGTCATGCACGAGGGCTTCGTCAACTTCAACGCGGGCACCCTCGGCACCTCCATGGTCGAGGGCCGGATCTCCGCGGGCGTCGTCGTCGGCGACGGCTCCGACATCGGCGGCGGTGCCTCCACCATGGGCACCCTGTCCGGTGGCGGCAAGCAGATCATCTCGATCGGCGAGCGCTCCCTGGTCGGCGCCGAGGCGGGCGTCGGCATCGCGTTGGGCGACGAGTGCGTCGTCGAGGCGGGCCTCTACGTGACCGCGGGCACCCGCGTCACCCTCCCGGACGGCCAGATCGTCAAGGCCCTGGAGCTTTCCGGCGCCAGCAACATCCTCTTCCGCCGCAACTCGGTGACCGGCGCCGTCGAGGCCCGCCCGAACAACGCGGTCTGGGGCGGCCTCAACGAGGTCCTGCACAGCCACAACTGAAGCCCAGCAGTCCTGACCTGCGGCTGAGCGGGCGCCAGTTGTCAACGCTGGTCACCATCGAGCGCTCTCCCACGGCCCCACCACGGCCCGGGAGGGCGCTCGCTTCGTGGTGGCGCGATCGTGAGGTCCACCGCCCGTCCTGCCGCCCCGACACCTGGTCCGCAGCTCCCGCCGGATCGGTCAGGAGCAGCCCTCGGGGACGCGTCCCGCTTCTCATTCAGGGGCGTGACGGAAATGGTCCTGGACATCGCATTCGGAAAAGACGTCCATGGTGAAGCAGACGACGGGGCTTGCCGGATCGCCGTAGACGACGACGTCCAGTGCGCAGGGGACGCCCTCGAAGGTGGCGTCGGCGTGCCAGCCGTGGTCTGCCCTGACCTCAGATGTCGAGCTGCTGTCGTCGGCGAAGGCCCAGGTGCCGCGGGCGCTCTCGCCGAGCTGAGTGCAATGCGACGTGATGTCGGTCCTGTCGAGTCCGCTGGCCGTGAAGGTCCCGTCCGGTTCGAACTGAACAGAAGCCCCGCCCGAGCTGGACCAGTTCCCCGCGAGCGCGTCAGTCGAGATGTCGACTTCGGGGACACCGCAAGCCGCCGCGAGGAAAAGGGCTGAGCATGTCAGGGCAGTCCGCGTGCCGAGCGCTCGTGATCGCTGATTCCTGCGACTGGCCATGCCCACCCCTGCGTCGATCGATCCCTCTCGGGCACAGGCACAGTAGCTCTTGGCGGTGGAGCGGCTTCGAGCGAGACCCGCGGACGACGAAGCCCGTCGGCCGGAATGCGGCCGACGGGCTTCGTCGTATCAGCGTGTGCCGGCGTGAGTCCGCGGCGTCAGCGGTGTCAGTGCAGCGGGATCGTGCGGACCAGACCCGCGAAGGCCTGCTGCTCCGCCTCGGTCAGTTCGACGCTCTCCAGCGGGTGCGCGCTGGAGCCCCGCTGGGCCGGGATGACCGACAGGCCTTCGAAGGCCCCTGGCTGGGCGTCGTGGAAGCGGCTGTCCCACAGCATGTGGCCCAGACCGAGCATCCAGACGAAGGCGGCCACGAGCAGGACGGCGACGCCGATTTCCTGGGCGACGGAAATGGAGGGGAACACGCGGTCCTCCAGCGAAGGGGGGTACAAGATCGGGCGTGGAGATACTCAACACCACACATCGCGGATTGAGTAGAGGTGTGTCCAGGATCACGCCAGGGCCGAAAGTCCCGATCTCGGGGAGGAAGGCCCCCCCCGTGCCCCCCGTGCCCCCCCGCACCGCCCGCGCACGGGCCGCGCGCCGGATTACGGGCGGAAGCGCAGCACCTGCGGGTCGTGGTCGCTGTTCTGCGCGGCGAACTCGGCGTTGATGTGCACGCTGTCGTAGGTGAAGGCCTTGATCGCCGGGCTGGTCAGGATCTGGTCCAGCACCTGGGCGTTGCCCTGGTACACGTACGAGTAGCGCTCCGCCTTCGGCAGCGACTGGATCGCCGGGTACAGCGCCCCGCCGTCCGTCAGCGCGGTCGTGGTCGCCGAGAAGTCGAAGTCGTTGATGTCACCGACGGCCAGCACCTTCGCGTCCTTCTGCGTGGCCAGCAGGCTCTTGACGAAGGCGTTCACGGACTGCGCCTGGAGCAGCCGCTTGGCCTCCGAGGAGCGCACCGGGGGCTGGTGCGACGAGGTCAGGCCCTCGTCGCCGCCCTTCGAGGCGAAATGGTTGGCGATCACGAAGACCGTCTTGCCGTGGAAGACGAACTCCCCGGCCAGCGGCTTGCGGCTGTCCACCCAGGCCGGGTTCGCCGGGTCGATCCGGCCGGGGGAGTGGGTCAGGGCCGCCTGGCCGTTCTCGCCCGCGGTCACGCCGGTCGCGGTGAACGCGTCGCCCGCGGCGCGGTCGGTGAAGGAGACGCGCAGCGGGTTGAAGAGGAAGACCTGGCGGATGTTGCCGCCGGGCTCGCCGCCGTCCTTGTTGTTCTCCGGGCTGATCGAGCGCCATTGGTAGGCCGGGCCGCCCGCGGCGGAGATGGCCGCCGTGAACTTCGCGATCGTCTGGTCGGCGTCGACCGTGCCGTCGTTCTTCGCCCCGTTGTTGTCCTGGATCTCTTCCAGGGCCACGACGTCGGGGGAGGCGAGGTTCTCGACGACGGCCTTCGCCAGGTTGTCGAACTTCGTCTGCGGGTCGGTCGGGTCGAGGTTCTCGACGTTGTACGTCGCCACCGCCAGCTCGTCGGCGGCCTGGGCCTTGGTCTTCTCGGGGGCGAGGGTGCCCGCCTTGACCGTGCCGAGGGTGCGGGCCGCCAGCGTGTAGCCGCCGAACTGGTTGAAGTCCAGCGGACCTTCGGTGGTCCCGGTCAGCTTGTCGCCGACGTTCGCCACGGGGAAGGGCTGCGTGGCGACCGGGGCGAGCTGCTGGACCTGGATCCGGCCGGTGTTCTGGGACTCGTACGAACCGTAGAGCGTGCCACCGCGCTTGAGGGTGTTCTCCCAGCCCTTCACGGTGACCCACAGCTCCGAGTGCGGGTCGGTGGCGCCGACCACGCGCGAGGTGCCGATCTTCACGTTCATGCCCTCGAGCGACTCGTAGAAGTCCAGGGCGTAGCGCGAGGGGTCCAGGGTCAGGCCGTTGACGCTGCCCGCCGCGGCCGGGTCGCCCGCCGGGGCGTACTCCGCCGGGACCGAGTACTCGTTGAGGACGGCCGCCTCGGGCAGCGAGTTGCCCGAGGAGACCACGGTCACGACCGGCTTGGCGATCTGCGTCACCGACTGGTTGCCGGAGGCCGCGCCGCCGGGGACGTACTCGCCGACCGTGCCCGAGACCTTCACCGCGTCGCCGACGGCGACGGTCGGCGCCGAGCTGGTGAAGACGAAGACGCCCTCGCTGGTGGCGGCGTCGTCGTCCGCGTCGGGGTCCTGGATCCAGAAGCCGCGCGAACCGTAGGTGCGCACGCCCGTCACGATGCCCGCGACATCGGCGACCGGCTTGCCGTTCAGAGGGGATATGCGGGTGGTGCCCTGGATGTCGTGGATGCGTACCGGGTCGGCGGCCGCGGCGCCTTCGGCGGCATCGGCTGAGCCGGCGAGCAGGCCGGTGGCCAGAGCGGTGGCCACGAGGGCCGCGACGGCGGCGGAACGGGGATGCGTAGAGCGCATGGGCGGGAACTCCGGTGTGTGGGTGGGCGAAGCGGAGTGGCAGCGCGATCCGTTCGGGATCCGGGTGGGATTCCGAACAGATCTACGCGCGTCAATTTCGTTGGTGGCCAGCGAAGTTGTCAAGGCCTCCAGGGGATACGGCGGCTGACTGTGGGATGAACCAAAGGCGCCGGGCCCCGGTGAACCCCGGAGGAGCCGGGGGAGCCGCCCCGATACGTCTACGCTGGTGGGCGCTCTCACACAGTTCACGCGAGGAGAACCACCCCCATGTCCGCTGACGCGCATCCCACGTTGCCGCCGGTCCGGCTGCACTCCGAGGCGGAACTGGCGCGCGACGCCCTCGTCGCACCGCTGTTCGCCCGCGCCGTACGGCTGGCCCGCTGGGCCACCCCCGGAACCCCGGTCGGCCCCGGCGGGGAACTCCTGGCCGACCGGCTGCCCGAGGCGGCGCGGCTGCTCGGACTCGCCGACGACGCGGACGGGACGGCGTACGCGGGCGAGGCCTGGCGGGTGGCCGTCGACACCGGCCTCATCGAGGTCACCGACGCCGAGGACATCGAAGCGGGGGACCCGGGAGCGGAAGTCGTCGCGGACGACGGCCTGCCGGAGGCCTTCGGGGTCGCCGGACCGGGCGACGACCTCGCCCTGGTGACCGGCGGCGCGCCCGGCGACGTACTGGACCTGTGGCTCGCCGCCCTGGACGCGGTCCTCGCGGACGCCGCCGTACCCGACCTGGACGACCTCGTCGAAGCCCTGGACGCGGGCGGCGAGATCGACTTCACCCGGCTCGACTGGAACCCGCAGCGCGAGGCGGACTTCCTCGACGGGGTCCTCGCCAACCTGTACCTGCTCACCGTCGCCGAGGGCGGCGCCGGAGCGGGTCCGGTGCCGCTGCCCGTGCTGGCCGCGTCGATGGTCGTACCCGACGGCATGGCCGAGCCCAGCAACGAGGTCCTGGAGCAGGTCTCGGACGCGATGATGCGCCTGGACGACCAGTTCCGGCAGCTGGAGCCCATCGGACTGGTCGAGTTCAAGCCCGTCGACGAGGAGCTGATGGCCGAGGCCGACGACGAGGAGCTCCTCCCGGAGCCCGACGACGAGGACGTCTCCCGGTACGGAATGGTCCGCCTGACCCCCCTCGGCCTCTACGGCATCCGCGCGCGCATGCTGGAGGCCGGGGTCGAGGCCCCCGCCATCGGTGACCTCGCCGACAAGGGCGCCGACGCCCTGCTCGACACGGTCGCGGGCTACCCCGAGGACGCCGCCCAGGCCGAGATCGAGCAGTGGTTCGAAGGCCGCGAACTCCCCGCCGCCGTCGCCGACCTCCTCGCCGCCGCGCGCGGCGCGGACGCGGGCGGCCCGCTGCGCCGACTGCGCTGCCAGCAGGCGCTCGCCACCGCCGGACCGGCCGCGGAACCGGTGGTCCGCGCGGTCCTGGACGACCCCGAACTCGGCGGACTCGCCCGCGTCTGGCTCGCCGAACGCGGCACGGGCGACGTCCCCGCGCCCTCCGAGGCCATGGTGTTCTGGCTGACCGTGGACACCATCGCCGCGCAGCTCGCCGACGACGGCGAGTCCGACGAACTGCCCGCGCTGATGGAGAGCCTGACCGCTCATCACACCGGTTTCTTCGCCACGGCGTGGCGGGTGGAGCACCCGGCGACGGCCCAGGTGCTGGAGGCGATGGGGCGCCTGCACCCGGACCGCAAGTCCGCGAAGGAGGCCCGCAAGGCCGCGTTCAAGGCGCGCTCACGGCAGTCCTCGGGCGCGTAGGTAGGCCCCGGGGCGGGGGCGCGGGGGCGCAGGGCGGGAGGGCGGTGGAGGGAGAGGGTGCGCCGTACGGCGTAAAGGGCGGCGTAACGCGCCGTTCCTGGGCGTGAGTCGGCCAAACGGCCGGGGACAAGGGGACCATTCCTCTTGGCGGGGAAGTCAGCCGCCGTTCACGTGCGGGCGGGAGTCTGGCCCCGCCGACCGTACGATCCGCACCCCTCCCCGCTCAGGAGCATTGATGCCGCTCAGCCGCAGAGACTTCACCGCCCGTACCGTCCTCGCCGGAGCGGGCGTCGCCCTCACCGGTACGGTCGGGGCGCTGGCCACCGCCCCGGGAGCCCTCGCCGCCGACGACACCGCCCGCCACGACCCGCAGGGCCGCCCCGGGCAGCCCGGGTACGGCCCGCTCGTCCCGGACCCGGCCGGGATGCTGGCCCTGCCCGCGGGGTTCTCGTACCGCGTCGTCACCCACAGCGGGGTCACCCGGCTGGACTCGGGCGAGAGCACCCCCTCCAACCACGACGGCACGGCCGCCTTCGAGGGCCACCGGGGGGTCACCCTCCTGGTCAACAACCACGAACTCAAGGGCAAGCGCGCCGACTGGGCCCACCCCGTCCCGCTGACCGAGGGCCTCGTCTACGACCCGGCCGCGGCGGGCGGCTGCACGGTCGTCGAGGTGCGGCGCGGCGGCGAGGTCGCCGAATGGGTCGGCGTCGCCGGTACGTCGACCAACTGCGCGGGCGGGGCCACCCCCTGGGACACCTGGCTGACCTGCGAGGAGACCGAGGACCTCGCGGGCAAGAACGGGATGACCAAGGACCACGGCTACGTCTTCGAGGTCGACCCCCACGACCGGCGCGCCAACCGAGACCCGAAGCCCGTCAAGGCCTTCGGGCGGTACGCCCACGAGGCCGTGGTGATCGACCCGCGGAGCGGCCACGCCTACCTGACCGAGGACGCGTCCGGCCCCAACGGGCTGCTCTACCGCTGGACCCCGCCGCAGGGCTTCCGGCACGGCCGGGGCAAGCTGCGCACCCTCGCCCCCGACGCGGGCGTGCTGGCCGCCGCGAAGTGCTTCGACAAGGCCGGGCAGTTCGTGGACGACCTCTCGCGCGCCACCAAGGTGGGCACCGTGTACGGGGTGGACTGGGTGGAGGTCACCGACCGCGACGCGCGGACGATGTCGGTCCGCAAGCAGTTCGGGACGGGCGCGGTGACCCGGGCCCGCAAGCTGGAGGGCATGTGGTGGGCGGACGGGGGCACGTACTTCGTCTCCTCGTACGCCCGTGCGGAGAGCCCGGGCGTGGCGCACGACGGCCAGGTGTGGTTCTACGACGCCAAGCGGCGCACGATGCGGCTGATGGTGATCCTCGGGGTGAACGCCACGCCCTCGGCGGACGGAGCCCTCGACGGCCCCGACAACATCACGGTCTCGCCGTACGGCGGCCTGATCATCGCGGAGGACGGCTCCGGTCTCCAGCACCTCTTCGGAGCCACGGAGGAGGGGCGCACCTACCCGCTGGCGCGCAACGAGCTGAACATCGGGACGGCTGCGGAGCCCGAGTACTCGGAGTTCACCGGGGTGTGCTTCTCGCCCGACGGGCGGACCCTCTTCGCCAACATCCAGGAGCCGGGGATCATGCTGGCGATCACCGGTCCGTGGCGGCGCAAGCACTGACGCGGTCCGGCTCCCGGCGAGGAGGCGTACGGGCCGGGAGCCCTGGCCCGCACGCGCTCGTACGGGGGTCCGGGATGCGGTGGATGCGGTGACCGGGGACGGTTGCCGCGGGCCGGGCCGGGCCGGGTCGGCGCGGCGCGGGCCCGGGTGGTGGTGGCGGGGTGGTGACGACGGCGGCGGGCTACGGGACCGCGGAGCCGACTTCCTCGCGGCTGCCCGCGGCCCATTCGCCGAGCAGGAACTCGTACGCCTCGGAGGGCCAGTCGTCGGCCACACCGATCTCGACGAGGTGCCGAATCGCCTCGTTCGCCTCGGAGGCGGACGGGCGGGCGGGACCCGAAGTCGGGAGTCTCTCGTACATGAGGTCAAGGCTACGGGCGGGCACTGACAGCCTCCTCCGGTTAAAGGGTGGCATCGATCACCCCGGGATCCCGGCAGGAGGCGCTCAGCCCCCGCCCACCTGCGTCAGAGTGCCTGTGCGCCGGGTTTGACCATGCCCCGCACTGTGCGGGACTTCACAAAGTCCCCGATCGCCGTCATCTCCCATTCGCCGGAGAACTGCTTGACCAGCTTGGCCATCATCACGCCGGTCTGCGGTTCGGCGCCGGTGAGGTCGAAGCGCACCAGCTCCTCGCCGCTGGCCGCGTCGATGAGCCTGCAGTAGGCCTTGGCCACCTCGCTGAACTTCTGGCCGGAGAAGGAGTTGACCGTGAAGAGCAGGCCGGTGGCCTCGGCGGGGATCCGGCCCAGGTCCACGACGATGACCTCGTCGTCCCCGGCACCCTCGCCGGTCAGGTTGTCACCGGAGTGCTTGATGGCACCGCCGAGGATCGAGAGCTTGCCGAAGTAGCAGCTGTCGATGTGGTTGCGCTGCGGGCCGTACGCGATCACCGAGGCGTCGAGGTCGATGTCCCGGCCGCCGTACGCGGGCTCCCAGCCGAGCCCCATCTTGACCTGGGACAGCAGCGGGCGGCCGCCCTTGACGAGGGACACGGTCTGGTTCTTCTGGAGGCTGACCCGGCCCTTGTCGAGGTTGACCTTGCCGGAGCCGGGAGCGGGGGCGGCGGCCACCGGCGGGGCGGGCGGTGCGGGCGGGGTGGAGGACGGGAACAGGGCGGCCGCGACGGGCGAGGCCACCGGGGCCGGGGCGGTCACCGGGGCCGGGGCGGCCGGCGTCGGGGCGGCGACCGGGGCCTGGGCGGCGGGCTCCTCGTCCACGGAGACCCCGAAGTCGGTCGCGATCCCGGCGAGGCCGTTGGCGTACCCCTGGCCCACGGCGCGGACCTTCCACACGCCGCCGCGCACGTACACCTCGACCACGACGAGCGCGGTCTCGGTGCCCAGGCGCGGCGGGGTGAAGCTGGCGATCACGGCGCCGCCGTCGGCGTCGCGCACGGTGGCGGTGGGCTCCACGCCCTGGAAGCTCTGCCCGGCGGCGTCGGGGCTGGCCGTGACCACGATCCGCTCGATGCCGGGCGGCACCGCGGAGGTGTCCACGGTGATCGAGTCCGGCGCCGTGCCGCCGCCCGAGCGGTAGCTGACGCCGGGGCCGGAGGGCTGGTTGTAGAAGATGAAGTCGGCGTCCGAGCGCACTTTGCCGTCCGCGGCGAGCAGCAGCCCGGATACATCCAGCCGTACCGGAGCAGCCACGTCCACCGTCACGCGGACGGCATTGAGCGGCAGGTTCGAACCAGGGGTCATAGCGGTCATGCCCCGACAACGACCGAAGGCCCTTTGCCGTTCCCTTACCCGCGTCCTTTGGTGGTGCGACCCGTGGCGGCGCGTCCCGCGGCGGCCCGGGCTTCGGCGGCGCGGCCCCGCCGGGCACCCGAGCCCCCCCGCTACCGCTGGTTGCGCGGGTGGCTGCGCGCCGTCCGCTCGTTGCCGAACTTGTACGCGCCCGTCCAGCGGGCCATGACCAACTGCGCGTCACCCGACCCGGCCTCGCCCAGGAACTTCACCGCCCGGGCGCCGCGCAGGGTGCTCGCCCCGCGGCCCTGATGGGTGATGACGACACTGCCGTCGCCGCGCTGTTCGTACGTGAATCCATGAGGTCTCGGCATGCCCGCAGCCTGCCCCGCGCGGGGCAGGGCGGGCAATGGGGTTTGGCGCGCGGCCGGAGGCGCCGGTGGGCGGCGGGGCGCCGCGGCGGGGTCCGGCCGGACGGGACTGCGACGCGCCCTACGCGCCCTACGCGCCCGCCGGGCCGCCCGTCACCAGGCGCGGCAGCCCCAGCGGGTTGGCCTCGCGCAGCTCCGGCGGCAGCAGCGGGTCCGGCACCGACTGGTACGCGACCGGCCGCAGCCACCGCTCGATCGCGGTCCCGCCCACCGAGGTCGAATGCGAGGTCGCCGCCGGGTACGGGCCGCCGTGGTGCTGGGCCGGAGCGACCGCGACACCGGTCGGCCAGCCGTTCACCACGACCCGCCCGGCCAGGCCCGTGACCTGCCCGATCAGTTCCGTCGCGGGGCCCGGAGCGCCCTCGGTCTCGGCCGCCGACAGCTGGAGGGTGGCGGTGAGGTTGCCGGGGAGCCGGTCCAGGACCGAGGCCGCCTCGCGCTGGCCGTCGTACCGCACGACGACCGTGACGGGCCCGAAGCACTCCTCGAACAGCGGCTCGTACGCGGCCGGGTCGGCCAGCAGCCGGTGCGCCGCGACGGCCAGGTAGCCCGCGCCGACCGTGTGCGCGCCGCCGGAGCCGGGTGTGACCGGGGCGTCGACCCCGGGCAGCGCGGCCCGCTCCTGGACCCCGGCGACGAAGTTCTCCCGCATCCGGTGGTCGAGCAGCACCCCCGGCTCGGTCTCGCCGAGCGCCTTGGTGAGCGCGTCCGTGAGCCGGTCGCCGTCCGCTCCCGCGGGTACGAGGGCCAGCCCGGGCTTGACGCAGAACTGGCCGACGCCGAGCGTGACCGAGCCCGCCAGCCCGGCCCCGATCTCCTCGGCGCGCTCGGCGGCGGCCGCGGGGGTGACCACGACGGGGTTCAGGGAGCCGAGTTCGCCGTGGAAGGGAATGGGGACCGGCCGGGCGGCGGCCGCGTCGAACAGGGCCCGGCCGCCCCGGATGGACCCGGTGAACCCGGCGGCGGTGACGAGCGGGTGACGGATCAGCTCCAGGCCCGCGTCGAACCCGTGCACGACGGCGACGAGTTCCGGCGGCAGCCCGACGGACTCGGCGGCGCGGCGCAGCAGCGAGGCGCACAGTTCGGACGTGGCGGGGTGGTCGGGGTGCGCCTTGACGACGACCGGGCAGCCCGCGCCGAGCGCGCTGGCGGTGTCGCCGCCGGGAACCGAGAAGGCGAGCGGGAAGTTGGAGGCGGCATAGACCGCGACCACGCCGAGCGGCACCTTGAAGCGGCGCAGCTCCGGGCGGGGCGGGCTCAGCGAGGGGTCGGCGCGGTCGATCCGGACGTCGAGGTACGAGCCGTCCTCGACGGCGTCGGCGACCGCGCGCAACTGGTAGGTGGTGCGGGCCAGCTCGCCGGTGAGGCGGCCGGGGCCGAGCGCCGTCTCGGCGTCGGCCGCCTCGACGACGTGGGCGGCCGAGGCGTCGAGCAGATCGGCCGCGGCGCGCAGGAATCCGATCCGGGCGGCGCGGTCGGCGAGCGCGCCGCGGGCGGCGTGGGCGGCCCGTACGGCCTGGTCCACCTCGTGGGGCGTGGCCTCGACCGCGACCTGTTCGCGTTCCTTCCCGGTACGGGGGTCCACACTCCAGACTGGGGTTCCTGCCATGGCGCACTGCCTCCTGAGGTCTGGCTGTGGATCGTCCAGTCGTTCAGTACTCTGAACGCCGTTCCGGTGGATGAATGATCACATCCGCTGTGGACTCTATTTCCGTGTCTTCGGGGTTGACAAGACAAAGGGGCGAGAACGCGCATGGCGACAGCCGAATCGGGGGGTACGGCGTTGGCGGGTCCGACGGGTCCGACGGGTCCGACGGGCGCGGAGAGTACGGAGAGTGCGGCGGGTGGTCCGGCGGGGGCGGCGGCCGGTGCGCCGGTGAAGTCCGCGGAGCGGACGGTGCGGTTGCTGGAGCATTTCGCGGCGCGCCCCGGTCCGCACAGCCTGGCGGACATCCAGCACGACCTCGGACTGCCCAAATCCAGCCTGTACATGCTGCTGCGCACGCTGGTGGGCCTGGGCTGGGTGGAGACGGACGCCTCGGGGACGCGGTACGGGATCGGCGTACGGGCGCTGCTCGTCGGGAGTTCGTACATCGACGGGGACGAGGTGGTCGCGGCCGCCAGGCCCACCCTGGACCGGCTCTCCGAGGGGACGACCGAGACCATCCACCTGGCCCGGCTGGACGGCACGAGCGTGGTGTACCTCGCCACGCGCCAGTCCCAGCACTACCTCCGCCCCTTCACCCGGGTCGGGCGGCGGCTCCCGGTGCACTCGACCGCGCTCGGCAAGGCGCTGCTGGCCACGCACACCGACGGGGAGGTGCGGCGACTGCTGCCGGCGCGGCTGGAGCCGGTCACCCAGCACACGATCACCGACCGCGAGCGGCTGATCGAGGAGCTGGCGCTGGTGCGCGAGCAGGGGTACGCGGTGGACCGGGAGGAGAACACCCTCGGGCTGCGCTGCTTCGGGGTGGCGGTACCGTACCGGACCCCGGCGCGGGACGCGGTGAGCTGCTCGGTTCCGGTGGCACGGCTGACGCCGGGGCGCGAACAGGCCATCAAGGCGGCCCTGTTCGAGGCCCGCGACCGGCTGACGGTCGTGACGCGCCGGATGTGAGGCGGGGGGTCTCCCCCGCGCGGGGGAGACGGTTCACCTTCACGGGGGAGGCGCCGCGTCCGTCCTCACGGGACCGTGGAGCCATGACCACACGAGCCAAGCGCACCGGCACCGCCACCACACGAGCCGCGCGGTCGCGAGCCGCGACCACACGAACCGATCAGCCGCGATCCACGACCCCGCGCGCAGCGCGGCCGACGGAGCCGATGCGGGAGACGCGGCCGACGGACCCGACGCGGGAGGCGCAGGCGGTGGGGCCGGCGCGGCCGGAGGATCCGGCGGGCCCCGCACCACCCGCTCTGGGTGCGGGGCGCCGGGTCCTGCGCGTGGTGGCGCTGGCCGCCACCGCGCCCTATCTGGCCCTCAAGGCCGCCTGGGTGGCCGGGAGCACCATCGGCATACCCGACGACAGCGTCTTGCGGGATGCGGGGCCGATCCTCCTCGTGGCCAACTCCGTCACGCTGGCGATGGACGGGTGCGTGATCCTGCTCGTCCTCGTACTGACCCGCCCCTGGGGTGTCCGGATACCGGCCTGGCCGCTCGCCCTGCCCGTCTTCGTGGCCACCGGACTGCTCACCCCGATCCTCATCGGGTTCCCGGGCCAACTGCTCGTGGGGGCGCTGGGTGCGGCAGGGGGGCCGACCATGCCGCAGGCCACCCCGAGGCCCTTCCTCGACGCGTGGGTGTTCACCGTCGTCTACGCCGGCTTCACCGTTCAAGGACTCGCCCTGGCCGGGCTGTTCGTGCCCTACGCGCGTCAGCGCTGGGGGCACATATGGCGGGGCGTACCGGATCAGCGGCTCCCGCCGTCCACGGGGGTGGTGGCGGGAGCCGCGGCGATGGCGGGTCTGGTGATCTGTGCGGCGCACCTGTACTGGGCGTGCGGGGGCTCGGCCGGGCTCGGCGCGGCGCGGGGCGCCGAGCGCACCGGGGACTTGAGCGTGGTGTCGGTGGCCCACGCGGCGTGCGCGTTCGCCGCGGGTGCGGGAGCGTTGCTGCTGGCCCGGGGCCGGAGCCGGGCCCGGGGCGGGGGCGGGGGCGGGGGTGGCGAGGGCTGGGCGAGGTGGCCGCTGGCCCTCGGCTGGGTCGGCTCGGCGGCGACGCTGTGCTGGGGAGGCTGGATGCTGGTCACGTCACTGGGCGGGCAGTTCGAGGGCGAAGGGGGGACCACGAGCGTCATGTACCTGATCTACGCTGGCCAGATGATCACCGGATTGCTGGCGGCCGCCGTGCTCACCAGGTTCCTCACCGCCGGGCCCGCAGCCCGGGGATCCCTCCCGTACGCGGCCCGCCGCGCCGACCGTTCGGCGTGAGGCCTGCCGGGGTCCGGGCCGGACTGTCGAGGGGAAGTCTGGCGACGGCGGGGCTGAGATGGGTGCACCTGGTGCTCGGTGGGGCGCTGTTGATGCCCTACTTCCTGCTGGCTCAGGTGGTGGTCGGGGTCGTCTCGGGCGGGGTCAATGCCCTCGCCTCCCTCCCGCTCAGCCTGGTCGCCTATGTGGTGGCGCTGCCACTGGCGGCCGTCAGCGCGGTGTTCCCCCTGGTCAGGCCGATGTCGGTGGCCGCGGTGCGAGCCCTGTGCGGGGTGCCGGAGGAGCGGCTGGCCTCGGGTCCGGGCCGGTCCTGGGCGGCGCGGGGGCGGGCCTCCGTCTGGTGGACCCTGCACCTGGGCGTCGGGGCGCTGGTGAGCGGGATGACCCTGGCCGTGCCGCCCATGGCCGTGATGCTGGTCGTCCTGCCGGTCGTGAGCGCGCTGCGGAAGCCCCCGGTGGGTCTCGGCTGGTTCGGCACGCAGGCCCCGTTGTACGTCGCCCCCTTCGCCGGGGTCGGCCTGCTGGCCGGGCTGGGGCTCTGCGCGGTGGGGGCCGGGGCCCTGCTGGCCCGGGTGGCGCCCGTACTCCTCGGGCCGACCGCGGCGGACCGGCTGGCCGCCGCCGAGGAACGGACCGCCGACCTCGCGGTGCGCAACCGGCTGGCCCGGGAACTGCACGACGCGGTGGGGCACGCGCTGAGCGCGGTCACCCTCCAGGCGGGGGCGGCGCGGCGGGTACTGGACACGGACCCGGAGTTCGTCCGGGAGGCGCTGGCCGCGATCGAGGACACCACGCGCCGCACGGTGGGCGAGCTGGACACCGTCCTGGGCCTCCTCCGCGACGGGGACGGCGTGGGCGGGGCGGGGGGAGGGGGCGAATGGTCCGGCGCCGCCCCCGCCCCCACCCTGGCCGCCGACCTCGAGGGGCTGCTGGCCCGGTGTCGGGCCGCCGGGATCCCCATCACGGTCCGCCAGGATCCCGGGCCCGTGGGCGACTGGGGGCAGCTGCCCGCGATCGTGTCCCGGGAGGCGTACCGGATCGTCCAGGAGGGCCTGACCAATGCCCTGCGGCACGGAGGCGGCCCCGTCGACCTGCGGATCCTCGTACACGACGAGGGACACGGGCGCGGGCCCCGAGGCGAGCACGACCTACTGCGTGAACTGGAGCTGAGCATGACCAACCCCCCGGCAGGCCCCGCGGGTCCCGCGGGTCCCGCGGACGCGACGGGGCGGGAGCCCCGCACTGGTGGGGGCCGCGGTCTGCGGGGTTCCGCCGAGCGCGCCGCCCTGCTGGGGGGCCGCGTGGAGGCGGGCCCCCGGCCGGACGGGCACTGGCACCTGCGCGCCGTCCTTCCCCTCGGCGGGACCCCCCGATGACCGCGCCAGCGGGTCCCGGGCAGGGAAACGGGGCGGGGAGCGGGGCGGGGCTGCGGGTCGTGGTCGCCGACGACGAGCGGATGGTCCGTACGGCGTTGCGGGTCATCCTCGACGCGGAACCCGACCTGAACGTGGTCGGGGAGGCGGCGTCCGGGGCCGAGGCCCTCTCCCTGGTGCGGGCGCTGGCCCCCGATGTCGTCCTCATGGACGTCCGGATGCCGGGGATCGACGGCATCCGGGCCACCGAGCAGATCCTCGCCACCATGGCGGAGCCGCCCCGGATCGTGGTGGTCACCACGTTCGAGAACGACTCGTACGTGTACGACGCGCTGCGCGCGGGCGCCGCGGGGTTCCTGCTCAAGCGCGCCCACCCGGAGGAGCTGATCGGCGCGGTGCGGCTGGTCGCCCGGGGCGACTCGCTGCTGTTCCCGGCGGCCGTCCGGGCGCTGGCCGCCGCCCACGGCGCCGGCGGTCCGGCCACCGCGTCCTGGGCGGCCCGGCTGACCGACCGGGAGGCGGAAGTACTGCGGCTGATGGCCACCGGACTGTCGAACCACGAGATCAGCGAGCGGCTCGGGGTCGGCCCGCAGACGGTGAAGACACACGTGGCGGCGGTCCTGGCCAAGACCGGCTCCCGCGACCGGACCCAGGCGGTGATCGCCGCCTACGAGGGGGGCTTCCTCATGAAGAAAAGCTGAGAACCCCGCCACAATCGGGGCAGAGTGGAACGACCGGCACCGCTGGTGCGTCATTCCCAGAGATGAACAAGACGATCAGGCGCGCGTCGGTCTTCTGTCTGCTTCTGGTGCTTGCCCTTCTGGTGCGGGTGACCTGGGTGCAGGCGTACCAAGGCCAGGCCCTCGCAGACGACACGCACAACCGGCGGAACATCATCGGGCAGTACGAGAACCCGCTGGGCAACATCATCGTGGGCGGGGAGGCGATCACCGGCTCGACGAAGACCGAGGGGAGCAAGGACTTCGGGTACAAGCGGACCTACAAGGACGGCCCGCTGTACGCGCCGATCACCGGCCACACCTCGCAGGTGTACACCTCCACGATGCTGGAGGGGATCTACAAGAACATCCTGAACGGCTCGGACAACCGGCTGAAGTCGTTCATGGACGTCCTCACGAACAAGCGGGCGGCCCCGGGCAACGTCCTGACGACCATCGACAAGGACGTCCAGAAGGCCGGGTACGACGCCCTCCAGGGCAAGCAGGGCGCGGCCGTCGCGATCGACCCGGGCACCGGCGAGATCCTCGGCATCGTGAACAATCCGTCCTACGACCCGGGCAGCATCACCGGCAGCGGCAAGGACGCCGAGGCGGCCTGGACGAAGCTCTCCGAGAACAAGGGCGAGCCGATCCTGAACGTGGCGCTGCGCAAGCCGCAGGCGCCCGGCTCCACCTTCAAGCTGGTCACCCTGGTGGCCGCGCTGGAGAACGGTCTGTTCAGCTCGATCGACCAGCCGACCGGCATTCCGGACCCGTACACGATCCCGGGCACCACGACCGTCCTCAAGAGCGAGGTCGCCACCCCGGGCTGCAACAACGTGACACTGCGCGACGGCCTCAAGAAGTCCTGCAACAACGTGTTCGCCGAGCTGGCCTACCGGCTCGGCCAGGACAAGATGCGCGCCACGGCGGAGAAGCTCGGCTTCAACGCCGACACCAAGATCCCGATCGGCACCTCTCCGACGAGCAAGTACCCGTCGAAGAAGATGTCCAAGGACCAGGTGGCGCAGACGGGCATCGGCCAGTTCGACGTCCAGGCCACTCCGCTCCAGATGGCGATGGTGACGGCCGCGATCGAGAACGACGGGAAGCTCGTCGCCCCGCACGTGGTCTCCGAGGTGACCGACTCCGACGGCAACGTCCTGGAGAGCTTCAAGGACGCGAAGTCCCAGCAGGTCATGAGCGAGAAGACGGCCACGATGGTCCGCGACGCCATGAAGACGGTGGTGTCGGACGGCGGCGGCAAGCCCGCCAAGGTGTCCGGGGCCGAGGTCGGCGGCAAGACCGGCACCGCGCAGCGCGGCGTCAACAACAGCCTCGCGCCCCTGGCCTGGTTCACGTCCTACGGCAAGACGAGCGGCGGCAAGCAGATCGTGGTGGCCGTGATGGTCGAGAACTCGGACACGGACCGTTCCGAGATCGGCGGCGGTCTGCTCGCCGCGCCCGTGGCGCAGAAGATGATGGAGGCGTGGCTCAAGAAGTAGCCGCGCCACCGGCCGCGCCGCCACCGGCCGAGCGGGCGCCGAGCGGCCGCTGGAGCCGCAGCCGCGAGCACGCGACGTACTGAAGTGCGAACGCGCCGGGAACCGCCACGGTCCCCGGCGCGTTGTTTTCCCCATGATCAGAACCGCGCTTCCCGCCGATCTCGACGCGATCGCCGCCCTGCACACCCGGGCCCGCGCCACCTACTACCGGGGCCGGATCCCCGAGGACGCCTACGCGGGCGGCGCCGAGCTGGCCCGTACGCGCGAGGGCTGGTCGCGCGCCGTCGCGCGCGGCGGCGGCGACCGGGGCGACGGCGGGGTGCTCTGCGCCGAACAGGACGGCGAGCTGACCGGGGTGGCCGCCTTCCGCACCACGGCCGGCGAGACCACCCTCACCCAGCTCCACGTGGACCCCGCCCACTGGCGGCGCGGCACCGGCGCCGCCCTGCACGCCGCCTGCCTCGACCGCTGGCGCCGGGCGGGGGTGCCCCGGGTCCGCCTCGAGGTCTACGAGCACAACCTGCGCGCCCAGGCCTTCTACGCCGCCCACGGCTGGCGCCCCGACCCGCAGACCCTCCAGGCGGGCTCGCACCGCACCCTCTGGCTGACGGTCCCCGCCGACGCGGAAGCCACGGTGCCCGCCGACGCGGAAGCCGGCGTCGCCGCCGACGGAGGCGCCGACGGGGAATGAGTCGCACGGGCCGGGCGTTGTGCCCCCGGGACGGCGGAGGTGACCCCTCCGCACCCGCGACAGCCCATCCCGGACCCGGAGAGAAGAAGGATCATGCGCGTCGAGATCTGGAGCGACATCGCCTGCCCCTGGTGCTACATAGGCAAGGCCCGTTTCGAGAAGGGGCTGGCCGCCTTCGCGCACCGCGACGAGGTCGAGGTGGTCTTCCGCTCTTTCGAGCTCGACCCGAACAGCGCCAAGGGGAGCGTCGCTCCCGTCGTCGAGATGCTGGCCAAGAAGTACGGCCGCACCGTCGACGAGGCGCGCGGCATGGAGGAGCACGTGGCCGCGAGTGCCCGTGCCGAAGGGCTGGCGTACCGCACCGAGGGTCGTGACCACGGCAACACCTTCGACATCCACCGCCTGCTGCACCTGGCCGCCGCCCGTGGCCGCCAGGAGGAGCTGCTGGACCTCGCCTACCGGGCGAACTTCGCCGAGGAGCGGTCCGTCTTCGATTCCGCGACGCTCCTCGCGCTGGCCGTCGAGGCCGGGCTGGACGAGGCGGAGGCGGGCGCGGTGCTCGCCGACGCCACCGCCTACGCCGACGCCGTACGGGCCGACGAGCGCGAGGCCGCCGAACTGGGCGCGAACGCCGTGCCGTTCTTCGTCCTCGACCGGCGCTTCGGGATCTCGGGCGGCCAGCCCGCCGAGGTGTTCACCCAGGCACTGGAGCAGGCGTGGGCCGGTCGTGAGGCGGTGGAGACCTCCGCCGCGGCGGAGGCCTGCGAGCCGGACGGCGCGTGCGCGGTGCCCGGCCAGGCCTGAGCCACCCGCCCGAGCCGGAGCCGGCCCGGCCCTGGGTGGCTCAACCCGCCATGGACGCCGGGTGGTCGCCGGGGCAGAGTGGGGGCATGGATCTTGCCCTCGCCGACGTGACCGGTGCGGAGTTCGCGCACACCACCACCTACCTGAACACCGCCACCTGCGGCGTGCTCCCGCGCGCCGCGGTGGCGGCGGTGCACGCCTTGGCCGACGCGGCCGGGGCCGGGCATCCCGCGGGCTTCGGAGACTTCGAGACGGTGGGCCGGGTCCGCGAGGCCTTCGCGCGCCTGACCGGGGTCGCGCCGCAGCGGGTGGCCCTCGGTTCGGCCGTCTCCACCCATGTGGGGCTGATCGCCGCCGCGCTGCCCGCCGGGGCCGAAGTGGTCCTGGTGGAGGACGACTTCGCCTCGGTGCTGAACCCCTTCGTGGTGCGGGGCGACCTGAAGCTGCGGTTCGTGCCCCTGGAGTCGGTCGCCGGAGCCGTGTGCGCGGGGACGGCGCTGGTCGCGCTGAGCGCCGTCCAGTCCGCGGACGGGCGGGTGGCCGATCTCGCGGCGGTCCGCGAGGCGAGCACCGGGTACGGGGCGCGGATGCTGGTGGACGCGACGCAGGCGGTCGGCTGGCTGCCGTTCGACGCGTCGCCGTACGACTACACGGTGACCGCCGGGTACAAGTGGCTGCTGGCCTCCCGCGGGGTCTCCTACCTGACGGTCTCGGAGGAGGCGCAGGAGACGCTGGTGCCGCTGCACGCCGGATGGGTGTCGGCCCATTCGGTGTGGGACTCCATCTACGGCCCGGGGGCGGAACTGGCCCACGACGCGCGGCGGTTCGACGAATCCCCGGCCTTCCTCGCCTACCACGCGGCCGAGCCCGCGCTGGCCCTGCTGGAACGGGTCGGCATCGAGGCGGTCCACGCCCACGACACCGCGCTGGCCGCCCGCTTCCGGGCCGGCCTGACCGCCCTGGGCCACGAGCCGGTACCGGGCCGCGCCCCGATCGTCTCGGTCCCCGGCCTGGCCGACCGCCGGGCCGCCCTGCTGGCGGCGGGCATCGTGACGGCGGCCCGCGCGGGGGCGCTGCGGGCCTCGTTCCACCTGTACAACACGGAGGCGGACGTGGACCGGGCGCTCGACGCCCTGTCCACGCCCGCCTGATCCGACCAGCCCTGATCCGACCAGCCCCGATCCGCCTAGCCCCACGCCGCGCCGGCCGCCTCCAGGGCGGGGGCGGCCGGGACGGAGAGGGCCGCGGCCAGCGCCGACAGCGAGGCGCGCACCACATCGAGCGAGGCCGCCGGACCGTAGTGGTTGACCCGGATCATCTCCTGGGCCAGCGCCCCGCCGCCCGCGGCCAGCGGGACCCGCGGGTCGGCCGCCAGGGCCTTCGCGGCCACCGCCGAGGCGTCGGCCACCCGCAGGGTGGTGGCGACCGGGGCCGCGTCGCCCGCGTCGTGGACGTACGGGGCCACTCCCAGCGCCACCGACCCGGCCCGGGTCGCGGCCGCGGCCGCCGCGTGGCGGGCCGCGGCGGCCGCCGGGCCCTCCTCGGCGATCCGGGCCAGGCAGGCCTCCAGGGCCAGCATCTCCAACTGCGCCGGAGCGTGCGGCAGCGTCGTGCGGCCGCCGTCGATCCAGCGCTCCTTCCAGTCCAGGAGCGAGAGGTACGAGCGCCGGGGCGCCGCCGGGTTCCGCGCGAAACGGTCCCAGGCGCGCTCCGAGACCGACACGGCCGAGACCCCGGCCGGTCCGCCCATCGCCTTCTGCGCGCCGATCACGCACAGGTCCACGCCCCACGCGTCCGGCAGCAGCGGCTCCGCGCCCACCGAGGCCACCGCGTCGAGCATGAACAGCGCGCCGTGCTCCCGCACCACCTCGCCGATCTCCGCGACCGGGTTCGTGTTCCCGGTCGCCGCCTCCGCGTGGACGAGCGAGACGAAGTCGGTCTGCGGGTGCGCGGCGAGGGCCCGCGCCACCTGCTCCGCGCTCACCGCGGTGTCGAAGGGCACCGCGAGGTCCACCACCGTCGCGCCGCAGTCGCGCAGCCAGTTGCCGAAGGTGGTCCCGTACGGCCCCGTCACGATGTTCAGCGCGGTCGAACCGGGCCGCGCCCCCGACCGGATGCAGCCCTCCAGCGGCAGCAGTGCCTCGCCCTGGGTGATCACGACGTCCTGGCGGGTGGACAGGAGGTCCGCGACCCCCCGTTCGATCGACGCGAAGCGCTCCGCGGTCAGCGGCGGCAGGTCGAGCAGAGGGTGGGGCGCGGTGCTGGTCACGGTGGTGCTCTCTTCGTTCGGGGTTACCGCCAGAGCGTACCGAGCGGGTGGCTACAGTGCGGCCATGAGCGATGTGCTGCACGTGAAGGGGCGGGTGCTCGTCGGGCCGGACGAGGTCCGCGACGAGCTGTGGGTCGTCGGCGGCCGGATCTCGTACGAGCGCCCGCGCGCCGTCTCCGGCGCGCACGAGGTCACCACGGTGACCGGATGGGCGCTGCCGGGTCTGGTCGACGCGCACTGTCACGTGGGACTGGACGCGCACGGTCCGGTCGACGACGCGACCAGCGAGAAGCAGGCCCTGACCGACCGTGAGGCGGGCACCCTGCTGATCCGGGACGCCGGTTCACCGTCCGACACCCGCTGGATCGACGCGCGCGAGGACCTCCCCAAGGTGATCCGGGCGGGCCGCCACATCGCCCGCACCCGCCGCTACATCCGCAACTACGCCCACGAGATCGAGCCCGCCGACCTCGTGGAGTACGTCGGCCGGGAGGCCCGGCGCGGCGACGGCTGGGTGAAGCTGGTCGGCGACTGGATCGACCGCGAGGTCGGCGACCTGACGGCGTGCTGGCCGCGCGCCGAGGTCGAGGCGGCCATCGCCGAGGCGCACCGGCTCGGCGCGCGCGTCACCGCCCACTGCTTCGCCGAGGACTCGCTGCGCGATCTCGTCGAGGCGGGCATCGACTGCGTCGAACACGCCACCGGCCTGACCGAGGACACCATTCCGCTCTTCGCCGAGCGCGGGGTGGCGATCGTGCCGACACTGGTGAACATCGCGACCTTCCCGAAGCTCGCGTCGGGCGGCGAAGCCAAGTTCCCCCGCTGGTCGGCCCATCTGCGGCGGCTGCACGAGCGGCGCTACGACACGGTGCGCTCGGCGTACGACGCGGGCGTGCCGGTGTACGTCGGTACGGACGCGGGCGGTTCGCTGCCGCACGGGCTGGTCGCGGCCGAGGTCGCCGAGCTGGTCAAGGCCGGGATCCCGGCGTCGGCCGCGCTGTCGGCGACGGCGTGGGGGGCCCGCGCCTGGCTGGGCAGGCCCGGCCTGGAGGAGGGCGCTCCGGCGGACCTGGTGGTCTATGGATCGGATCCGCGCGCGGATGTGTCCGTGCTGGCCGCCCCGCGCCGGGTGGTGCTGGCGGGGCGCATCCGCGGCTGAGGGGCCGGGACGGGGAGCCGTGACCGAGGGACCGTGACTGGGGGGCCGAGGCTGAGGGACCGTGACTGGGGGCCGAGGCTGAGGGGTTGCCCGCGGCGCCCGGTTGACGGGGCGTGACATTCCCGTACGCCTGGTCGTTGTGCATGGCCGAAACCAGCCCCAAGCAACTGGAGCCAGCCGAGACCCGGTCGGAACCCCCCACTTGTTCGTGGCTGATGTGACGTCAGCGCACTCCTGGTGCCTCAGGATTCGAATATGTGCGTGGAAACCACCCTTTGGGGTGAACTCACGTCAGGTTGTCACTCATTCACTCTCAGTGCGTAAAGCTTTCGGAGTCTCAGTCGTCGGCGCCCGCGATGTCCCCCATCGGCGGCGCGACGGCTCCCATCTCCCTGGGGGTTCCACCACCTTGAACAGCAACACCTTCCGCATGCCCGCGGCCGTCCTGCTCGCCGCGGGAGCGGTCGCCCTGCTCACCGCGCCCGCCGCCCACGCCACGGGCGGCTCCGGCGCCGGGAACACGGGCACGAACACGGGCACGGCGGGCGCCGTCGTCCTGCGCGCCGGACTCGACGTGGGCCTGCTCAACAAGACCGTCCACGTGCCCCTGTCCGCCACCCTCAACGAGGTCAGCGCCCCCGCCGACGCCGCGAAGACCGCCCTGACCGTGACCCTCGACGGGGTCGACCAGGGGCAGCCGGTGAGCGTCCTGCGCGCCGACGTGGCCACCTCCAAGGCGACGGCGGACCGGACCGGGGCCCGCGCCGAGGCCAACCTCGCCCACGCCAGGGTCCATGTCCCCGGCCTGCCCGCGCTCTCCCTGATCGAGGTGGAGAAGGTCACCTCGAAGGCCGTGTGCGAACCGGGCCGCACGCCCGTGGCCACCTCGAACGTGCTCGGCACGGTGACCGCGCTCGGCAAGAGGATCACCCTCTCCGCGGGCGGCCCGACCCGGGTGGAGGTCCCGGGCGTGGGCGAGGTCTCCCTGGAGCTGTCCGGTACGCGCACCACCTCGACCACCGCCGCCGCCGCGGCCCTGCGGCTCAAGGTGTCGGTGAACCCCGGCAAGCTGAACGTCGCCGAGGTGACCGGAGAGGTCGTCCTGGCCGAGGCCCACTGCACGGCCCCGGCCGGTCCCGCGCCCTCCGGCGCCCCCTCCACCGCGCCCTCCGGCCAGGCCTCCGCGAAGCCCGCCGCGGTCGCCGACGTCACGCCGCAGTCGGGCGGAACCGGAACCGGAAGCGGGGCCGGCGCCGACCTGGCCGAGACCGGCGCCGGTTCGGCGACCCCGTACGTGGCGGGCGGCGCGCTGCTCCTGCTGGGCGCGGGCGCCGCCGCCCTCCTCCTGACCCGCGCCCGGGGCCGCGGCCGGATCCAGTAGCGCGCCGCGCCTCCCGCTCGGGACGTGTCAGCGGGTGGCGTGCGTGAGCCCCGCCTCGCCCGCCTTGCGCGACAGCACGGCCTCCGTCACCTGCTTGTCCACGGCGGCGTACTCGGTCCGCTTCGCGGCGCTCAGGCCGGCGTCCGAAGCGGCGCAGGCCGCGCAGACGACCCGGAACGGCGGGTCCATGTCCGAGTACTGGGTGAGGAATTCGGCCTTGGTCACGTCCCAGTGCCCGGGCCGGTCGGCCGACGGACTGAAGGTGAAGCGCGGGATCGAGCCCATGTTGCCGCGCTTCATCTCGGGCGGCACGAAGCTGGCGACCTGGTCGCCCATCCCGTAGACCACCCAGGTGCCGTTGATCTTCTCGTACGGCTGCGGAACGTGGTTGTGGGTGCCCAGGATCAGATCGATGTCCGGCTGGCCGTCCGTCTTCGACGCGGTCAGCTCCCGCGCCAGCTCCCCCTGCTGCTGGTCCGGGGCGGTCTGCCATTCGGTGCCCCAGTGGACGCTGAGCACCACCACGTTCGCGCCCGCCGCCCGGGCGGCGCGGGCGTCGGCGATGATCCGCCGCTGGTCGATGAGGTTGACCGACCAGGGCTTGTCCTCGGGTACCGGGATGCCGTTCGTGCCGTACGTGTACGACAGCTGGGCGATCTTCGCGCCGCCCGCGCCCAACAGGGCCGGGGCCTTCGCCTCCTCGGGACTGCGGGCCGAGCCGGTGTGCTTGACGCCGACCCGGTCGAGGTGGTCGAGCGTCCGGGCGAGGCCGGGGTACCCGGCGTCCAGCGTGTGGTTCGACGCCGTCGAGCAGCTGTCGTAACCGGTGTCCTTGAGTGCGTCGGCCAGCTCGTGCGGCGCCTTGAAGGTGGGGTAGCCCGTGAAGGGGCCGCCGGGCTCGCCGTACGGTATCTCGTGGTGGCAGATCGCCACGTCGGCAGCGCTCACGACGGGTTTGACGCCCGCGAGTATCTTGCGGAAGTCGTGCCCGTCGCCGCCCGCGTCGAGGGCCGAGCGCTCGATGATCGAGGGGTACGGGATGATGTCGCCCGTACCGACGAGCGTGAAGGGCCGGGCGCCGGGCGGCGTGCTCGCGCCGGACTCGACGGGCTCGACGGTGTCGCCGCCGAGCCTCTGCCCGGCCGCCGAACTCCCCTTGTCGATCAGGTCGGGCACGACGTAGAGGCCACCGGCGACCACCGCCAGCGCCGCCACGCCCACCGCTGCCCTGGTGGATGCTCTCATCCTGGTGTTCCCCCCCGGAACCTATGATTTCGGCCCATTGCGGCCCCTGCGCCTGTCGGGCAACTCTCGCACGGCCGTTCGCTTCGGGCGAGCGGAACGGGGCGAGCCGCACAGGACGCGGACACGCCCGAGTCCGGCCCGTGACCTGCGGCGTTGCCGTGGGCGTCCGCAGGCAGGCAGGCAGGCAGGCAAGCGGGCAGGCAAGCGGGCAAGCGGGCAGGCAAGCGGGCAGGCAAGCGGGCAAGCGGGCAGGCGGCCGCGCGCCGCGGCCCGGTCGCCCGGCGGGCTCAGGAAGAGGTCAGCGTCAGCGCGTGGTCCAGCGCCTGGAGCAGCCGTCCCGTCGTCGCCCGGTCGCGCACCGCCAGCCGCAGCCAGGACCGGTCCAGCCCCGGGAAGGTGTCCCCGCGCCGCACCGCGAACCCGAGGGCCCGCAGCCGTGCCCGCACCTCCGGGGCCCGGTCCACCCGGATCAGGACGAACGGCCCCGCGGCCACCCCCGCCACCGCGACCTCGTCGAACTCGGCCAGCCCGGCCAGCAGGTGGTCGCGGTCCACCTCGATCTGCCGGGCCGCGGCCTCCGCCTCGGCCAGCGCCGCGGGCTCCACGCAGGCCTCGGCCGCCGCCAGCGCCGGGCTCGACACCGGCCACAACGGCTGCGCGGCCGCCAGCGCCGCGATCACCCCGGGCTCGGCGAGTACGTAACCGATCCGCAGCCCCGCCAGCCCCCAGGTCTTGGTCAGGCTCCGCAGCACCACCAGTCCGGGTACGTCCGTGCGCCCGGCCAACGCCTCGCGTTCGCCCGGCACCGCGTCCATGAAGGCCTCGTCCACCACCAGCGTCCGCCCCGGCCGGGCCAGCGCGGCCAGCGCCGCCGCCGGGTGCAGGACCGAGGTCGGGTTGGTCGGATTGCCGACGACCACGAGGTCCGCGTCCTCGGGTATCGCCGACGGGTCCAGGCGGAACCCGTCCTCCGGGCGCAGCAGCACCCGCTCCACCCGGTGCCCGGCGTCCCGCAGGGCCGCCTCCGGCTCGGTGAACTGCGGGTGCACCACCACCGGCCGTACGGCGCCCACGGCCCGCGCGATCAGCACGAACGCCTCGGCCGCCCCGGCCGTCAGCAGCACCCGCTCCACCGGCAGCCCGTGCCGCGCGGCCACCGCGGCCCGCGCCGCCCGCCCGTCCGGATACGCCGAAAGGGTGTCCAGCGAGGCGGCGATCCGCTCCTTGAGCCAGGCCGGGGGAGTGTCCGACCGTACGTTGACGGCCAGGTCCACCAGCGACCCGCCCGCGTCCACCAGCTCCGCGTCCCCGTGGTGGCGCAGGTCGTGCGCCTCGGCCCGGGCCACCGCGCAGGTCGCCGCCGCCGACTTCCGCTTGGGCACGAGCAGCTCGCCGCCCCCCGCCAGCGCCGCCGCCTCGGCCACCGAGGGGGTCCCGGCGGCGTTCCGCGCGGCCTCGCTCGGATGCGGTACGGCGATCCGGGCCAGCTGCTGGGCCCCGTACGTGAGCAGCGGTACGCCGAAACCCTCCGCGGCGCCCGAGATCCCGGCCTCGGCCGCCTTCGACTCCACCGTCGCCAGTGCGGCGACCGAGGCCAGGGGCAGCCCGGCGTCCCGGAGCGTCTCCTCGACCAGGGCGCGGACCTCCGCCGCCGAGACCCCCGCACGGCCGCCGATCCCGACCACGACCCGCTCGTACCCGTTGTTACCGCCCTGCTCGCCCACCCGGGGTCCTCGCTCCCTCGACATCGTCAGCCGTCAACATCTCATCGCGCGCCACCCGGACGCGAAGTCGCGCCCGGGCCCGGCAGTCGGTATTCAGGGGCCTATGGCGGTGATCGTGGCGTTGGGCGCGTTCCTGATGACGCTGGCGGGCGGGTGGACGGCGCAACGCGTCACCGACCGCCGCCACCTCGTGCTGGGCCTGGCCGGCGGACTGATGCTCGGGGTGGTGGGCCTGGACCTGCTGCCGGAGGCGATGCGGGCGGCCGGGCACGAGGTGTTCGGCGTACCGCTGGCCCTGCTGCTCTTCGTGTCCGGGTTCCTCGTCGCGCACGTCGTGGAACGGGTGCTGGCCGTGCGCCAGGCCTCCCACGGCGGCGAGAACGGCACCGGGGAAGGGGAACACGGCGGCCGGGTCCCCGAGGTCGGCCTCACCGCGGCGGGCGCGATGGTCGGCCACAGCCTCGCCGACGGGGTGGCGCTCGGCGCCGCGTTCCAGGTCGGCGGCGGGATGGGGGTGGCCGTCGCCCTGGCCGTGATCACCCACGACTTCGCCGACGGGTTCAACACCTACACCCTGACCAGCCTCTACGGGAACGCCCGCCGCAAGGCCCTGATGATGCTCTTCGCGGATGCCGTGGCCCCCGTCGTCGGCGCGCTGTCCACTCTGCTGTTCACCCTTCCGGAGGAACCGCTGGGGGGATACCTCGGCTTCTTCGCCGGAGTGCTGCTCTACCTCGCGTCGGCCGAGATCCTGCCCGAGGCGCACCACCGGCACCCCGCCCTGTCCACGCTGATGTGCACGGTGGGCGGGGTCGCCGGGATCTGGCTGGTCGTCGGACTCGCGGACTGAGGTCACCGGGCTTCCGCCGGTCCTTCCACCGGTCCTTCCACCGCCGACGGGCCCTCGGCGCGCCCGCCCCGCGCGGCGCGCGCCGAGTCCACGAAGCGCCGTGCCACCGAAGGCTCCGCCGCCCAGTGCGTGTGCAGGTAGCTGGCGTGCACACCGCCCCGGACGAAGCCCTCCACCCGGCGCTCGGGGTGGGTGAACCCCCACGCGGGCGCGCGCCCGGCGCCCGGCTCGATCACGGTGCGGTGGAACTCGTGCCCGCGCAGCCGGGTCCCGGTCAGCGCCAGCGGGCTGTCCGAGAGGGCCACCGCCTCGCGGTAGCCGAGGGTGAGCCGGTCCGACATCCGCGCGTCGGCGTCCAGCACCCCGCACATCGGCTTCCCGTCCAGGGAACCCCCCAGGTAGAGCAGCCCGGCGCACTCGGCGGCGACCGGCGCCCCCGACGCGGCGAAGGCGGCCACCGCGACGCGCAGCGGCTCGTTGGCGGACAGCTCGGGCGCGTACACCTCGGGGAAGCCGCCGCCGATGACCAGCCCCGCCGTGCCCTCGGGCAGGGCCTCGTCGTGCAGCGGGTCGAAGGTGACGACCTCCGCCCCGGCCGCGGTCAGCAGCTCGGCGTGTTCGGCGTAGGAGAAGGTGAAGGCGGGCCCGCCCGCGACGGCGACCACCGGCCGCCGCCCGGACGCCGGGGCGGCGGGCAGTTCCCGCTCCGGGCTCCACGCCTCGTCCGTCAGCGCCGGCGCGGTACGGGCCAGCGCCATCAGGGCCTCCAGATCGCACCCCGCCCGCACCTGCTCGGCCAGCGCGGCCACCGACGCCAGCGCGTCGGCGCGGCGCTCGGCGACCGGGACCAGCCCCAGGTGCCGCGAGGGCGCCGCGACCTGCGGGGCCCGGCGCAGTACGCCGAGCACCGGCATCCCGGCCTCCTCCAGCGCCTCCCGCAGCATCACCTCGTGCCGGTCGGAGCCCACCTTGTTCAGGATCACGCCCCCGAGCCGCACCCGCGGGTCGAAGGACGCGAAGCCGTGGGCCAGCGCCGCCACCGACCGGGACTGCGAGGACGCGTCCACGACCAGCACCACCGGGGCCCGCAGCAGCTTCGCCACGTGCGCGGTCGAGGCGAGTTCGCCCCGCCCGGCGGCCCCGTCGTAGAGGCCCATCACGCCCTCGATCACGGCGAGGTCGCACCCGGCCGACCCGTGCGCGAACAGCGGGCCGATCAGCTCCGGCCCGCACATGAAGGCGTCCAGGTTGCGCCCGGGCCGCCCGGTGGCCAGCGCGTGGTAGCCGGGGTCTATGTAGTCCGGACCGGCCTTGTGCGGGGACACGGCGAGACCGCGCTCCGTGAAGGCCGCCATCAGGCCCGTCGCGACCGTGGTCTTTCCGCTGCCGGAGGACGGCGCGGCGATCACCAGGCGCGGGACGTTCACGGACATCACCACTCGATGCCTCTCTGGCCTTTCTGGCCGGTGTCCATGGGGTGCTTGACCTTGGTCATCTCGGTGACCAGGTCCGCGAACTCCACGAGCTTCTCGGGGGCGTTGCGGCCCGTGATGACCACGTGCTGGGTCCCGGGGCGGTTCCGCAGCACCTCGATCACCTCGTCCACGTCGATCCATCCCCAGTGCAGTGCGTAGGTGAACTCGTCCAGGACGTACAGGGTGTGCGTCCCGGCGGCCAGGTCGCGCTTGACCTGCTCCCAACCCTCCTTCGCCGCCTGCTCGTTGTCGAGCTGCGCGTCACGCTGGACCCAGGACCAGCCCTCGCCCATCTTGTGCCAGACGACCGGGCCGCCCTTGCCCGTCTCGCCGAGGGCCTTGAGCGCGTTCTCCTCGCCGACCTTCCACTTCGCCGATTTGACGAACTGGAACACCCCGACCGGCCAGCCCTGGTTCCAGGCGCGCAGCGCCAGCCCGAAGGCGGCCGTCGACTTGCCCTTGCCGGGTCCGGTGTGGACGAAGACCAGCGGGCGGTTGCGGCGCTGGCGTGTCGTGAGACCGTCGTCGGGAACGACGGTCGGCTGTCCCTGGGGCATTACGCGGCCTTCCTGTGGCTGGAGTTGTCGCTCTGGCGGCCGGTCCGGGGCTGGGCCGACACCGCTGTACGCACGTTCTTGACGAGCCCGGCCAACGAGTCGGCCCGCAGTCCGTCGAGGGTCACCGCGGGCCCGCCCAGATCGGCGGCCAGCACCCCGGCCAGCCCGAGCCGCACCGGCCCCGCCTCGCAGTCCACGACCACCGAGGCGGTGTCCTGGCCGCGGAGCAGCAGCGCGGCCCGGCGCGCGAGCGCCCGGGCGTCACCGCCCGCCGGACCCGCCGAGGTGGCCCGCCCGTCGGTGACGACCACCAGCAGCGGACGGCGCGAGGGATCGCGCAGCCGCTCGATCCGCAGGACGTCGTGGGCCTTGAGCAGCCCGGCCGCCAGCGGGGTGCGCCCGCCGGTCGGCAACTGCTCCAGCCGGGCCGCCGCCGCGTCCACCGAGGAGGTGGGCGGCAGCGTCAGCTCGGCGCCGGACCCGCGGAAGGTGATCAGACCGACCTTGTCCCGCCGCTGGTAGGCGTCCAGCAGCAGCGAGAGGACCGCGCCCTTGACCGCGCCCATGCGCTTGCGGGCCGCCATCGAGCCCGAGGCGTCGACGACGAAGAGCACGAGGTTCCCCTCGCGCCCCTCCCGGGTGGCCTGGCGCAGATCGTCCTTGCGCACGACCAGCCCGCGCCCGGTGCGCCCGCGCGCCAGCTGGTGCGGGGCGGCCGCCTGGATGGTCGCGGCGAGGTGCAGCGTGGTCAGGTGCCCCCGGGGGCGCTGCGCGCCGGTGGTGCGCCCGTGCGCGGTACGGGCCCGCGAGCGCCGTCCGGACGCGCCCTCACCGAGCCCCGGGACGCTGAGCATCCGGGTCCGGAAGGGGTCGGCGGCCGCAACGGCCGCCTGGGTCGGCGCCTCGGCCGCGTCGGCGCGGGCCGGCGCGGGTTCGGGGTCCCGCTGGGGGTCCGCCGGGTCGGCCGGGTCCGTGGCGCCGCCGTCCGGTTCCTGGGCGGGGCGGGACGCGGGGTCCTGCCCGTGGCCCTGTGGCGGCACCCCGCCGTCTCCGTCGGGACCGCCCTCGGGTCCGCCGTCCGGTCCGCCCTCGGGTCCGCCGTCGTCCGGGCCGTCGGGCTCCGGCTCCGGCTCCGGGTCGGGGTCCGGCTCGGGCTCCTCGTCGGGGAAGGAGTCGAGGATCTCGTCCAGTTTGTCCTCGTCCAGCCCCGGCGCGTCGAAGGGGTTGCGCCGCCGCCGGTGCGGCAGCGCCAGCAGCGCGGCCTGCCGGACGTCCTCCTTGCGTACGTCCGTCCGCCCGGCCCAGGCCGCCAGCGCGGTGGCGGTGCGCGCCATCACGATGTCGGCCCGCATCCCGTCCACCTCGAACGCGGCGCAGGTCGCGGCGATCCGCATCAGCGCGCCGTCCCCGAGGACCACCTGCGGCAGCAGCGCCCGCGCCGCCACCACCCGGGTCCGTACGTCCGCCTCGTCCCCGGCGAAGCGCGCGGCGAAGGCGGCGGAGTCGTCCTCGTACGCGAGCCTGCGCCGCACCACCTCCACCCGCTGGGCGGGTTCGCGGGAGGCGGCGACCTCGACGGTCAGCCCGAACCGGTCCAGCAGCTGCGGACGCAGCTCGCCCTCCTCCGGGTTCATCGTGCCGACGAGCAGGAAGCGGGCGGCGTGCCGCACGGAGACGCCCTCGCGCTCGACGTAGGAGGCGCCCATCGCGGCGGCGTCGAGGAGCAGGTCGATGAGGTGGTCGTGCAGCAGGTTGACCTCGTCGACGTACAGGATCCCGCGGTGCGCGTCGGCGAGCAGACCCGGTTCGAAGGACTTCACGCCCTCGGCCAGGGCCCGTTCGATGTCGAGCGCCCCCACGAGCCGGTCCTCGGAGGCGCCCACCGGCAGCTCCACCATCCGCGCGGGCCGGGCGGTCCCGGAGCCCGCCTCGTGCGGACCGTCGGGGCAGGCCGGGTCCGGCGCCGTCGGCGCGCAGGAGAAGCGGCACCCGGGCACGACCTCGACCTGCGGCAGCAGCGCGGACAGGGCCCGCACGGCGGTGGACTTGGCGGTCCCCTTCTCCCCGCGCACGAGCACACCGCCGACGGCGGGGCTCACGGCGTTGAGCAGTAGTGCCAGCCGCAGATCGGCCTGGCCGACCACCGCGGTGAACGGATAGGGCTGACTCATCGAGTGCTCACTCCTCTGGGCGGGACGTGTGGTGCGTACGAATGCCGGGTCTTCCGGCCTGTCCGGTGCTCGAGGACCGGGTCCGGGCAGGGCCCGGTGCCGGGAAGGAGCGGGGAGGGGACGGCCGCCCGCGGGGCCCGGCGGGCCGTCACGGCGCGCCCGGCGGCAGGAACGGCAGGCCCACCGGGGCCCCGCCCTCGATCAGCCGCCACAGCGCCCCGGTGTCGGCGTGCTCCTCGATCAGATCGCCCAGCAGGTCCAGCTGCTCCTCCCGCAGCGCCCCGAAGGAGGTGTCCGGCGCGGGCACGAACCGCCGTCCGGCCGCGCGCGCGACCTCCCGCAGGAAGGCCCGCCGGAAGCCGTCGCTCTCCAGCGACCCGTGCCAGTGCGTGCCCCAGACCTCCCCGACCCGGCACCCGTCCAGGAACGGAACCCCGCCCCGCACATCGGCCACGCCGTGGTGGATCTCGTACCCCTCGACGCTCTCGCCCAGCGCGCGCCCGCTCGGCCGCGACAGGGTCTTCTCCCGCTCGAAACGGACGCGTACGGGCAGCAGCCCGAGCCCGTCCACGGTCCCGGCCCGCGATTCGACCTCGTCCTCGATCGACTCGCCCAGCACCTGGAAGCCACCGCAGATGCCCAGCACCGGGCGCCCCTCGGCGGCCCGCCGGGCCAGCGCGTCGGCGAGCCCGCGCTCGCGCAGCCAGGCCAGCGCCTTCACGGTGCCGCGCGTCCCCGGTACGACGACCAGGTCGGCGTCGGCCAGTTCCTCGGCGCGGTCCACGAACCGCACCACGACCCCGGGTTCGGCGGCCAGCGCGTCCACGTCCGTGAAGTTCGACATCAGCGGCACCGCGCAGACCGCGACCCGCAGCACGTCCTCGCCGACCGGAGGCGCCGTCACCGACTCGCGCACCGCGCCGCGCAGCGAGACCCGCAGCCCGTCCTCCTCGTCGATGCCGAGGCCGTGCTGGAAGGGCAGGACGCCGTAGGTGGCCCGGCCGGTCAGCCCGCGCAGCATCTCCATGCCGGGCTCCAGCAGGGACACGTCACCGCGGAACTTGTTCACGAGGTAGCCCGCGATCAGCGACTGGTCCTCGGGGGACAGCAGGGCCGTCGTACCGAAGAAGGAGGCGAAGACCCCGCCCCGGTCGATGTCCCCGACCACGACCACGGGGAAGCGCGCGGCCCGCGCGATGCCCATGTTCACGATGTCCGTGCGCCGCAGATTGATCTCGGCCGGACTGCCCGCCCCCTCGCAGATCACGGCGTCATACGTGCCCCGCAGCTGCTCCAGGCAGTCCGTGACGACGCCGAGCAACTGCTCCTGCCTGCCGCCGTGCAGAGCCTTGCCGGAGGAGGCAGCCCCGGACTCCCCGAAGAACCCGCGCGCGCTCATCTCACCCACCGGCTTGCCCAGCAGCACCACCTGGCTGCTGCGGTCGCTCCCGGGCTTGAGCAGCACCGGGTTCATCAGCGCGGTCGGCTCGACCCCCGCCGCCTGGGCCTGCATCGCCTGGGCGCGGCCGATCTCGGCGCCCTCCAGGGTGACGAAGGAGTTCAGCGACATGTTCTGCGCCTTGAAGGGCGCCACCTTCACGCCCTGGCGGGCGAGCCAGCGGCAGATGCCCGCGGTGACCACGCTCTTGCCCGCGTCGGATGTGGTGCCGGCGACCAGGAGTCCGCCGCCGCGCCGCGCGCCGCTCATGCGCGTCCCTTCGTAGTACGGCCCGACGGGCCGGGTGACAGCCGGGAGACCAGGAGCCGCAGGGCCACGCAGGCTCCCAGGGAGATCCAGGTGACCTGCCGGGAGAGCCGTACGGCCCGTTCGATGTCGGCGACTTCGACGGGCCGCCCCCCGTCCCCGTTCAGCACCGCCCGGTGCTCCACGCGCCCGGCGTACGCCAGGGTTCCGCCGAGCCGGACCCCGAGCGCCCCCGCGAAGGAGGCTTCCACCGGGCCCGCGTTGGGGCTGGGGTGGGCGGCCGCGTCCGCGCGCCAGGCCCGTACGGCGCCGCGCCGGTCGGGGCCGGCCAGTACGGCGGCCAGCGCCGTCAGCCGCGCCCCCGGCCAGCCCGCGACGTCGTCGAGCCGGGCCGAGGCCCAGCCGTAGCGCAGGTAGCGGGGGGACTTGTGGCCGACCATCGCGTCCAGGGTGTTCACCGCGCGGAAGCCCAGCAGCCCGGGCACCCCCGCCAGCGCGCCCCACACCAGGGCGCCGACGACGGCGTCGGAGGTGTTCTCGGCGACCGACTCCACGACGGCGCGGGCGATCTGCTGCTCGTCCAGGGCCTGCGGGTCGCGCCCGCACAGGTGCGGCAGCCGCTCGCGGGCCACCTCGGTGTCCCCGGCGGCGAGCGCGCCGCCGATGGCGCGAGCCTCGCGGCCCAGCGAGGTACCGCCGACGACCGCCCAGGTCGCGGCGGCGGTCAGGGCGATACGGGCGGCGGCGGGCCCGGAGCGCACGGCGCGGGCGCCGAGCGCGCCGATGGCGGCCGCGCCCCCGGCGCACACCAGGGCGTGCACCACGCCCCGGGCCCGGCTCGTACCCCACAGGGCTCGTTCAACGGTGGCGGCGGTCCGCCCGAAAGCAGCGACGGGATGCCCGCGGCGCGGATCACCGAGGATCCGGTCGCCGATCAGGCCGGCCGTCGCGCCGTACGCGAAAACGCGATCGGCACGCATGTGGCAGGTAGGTCCTCACTCAGGGTCCGCGCCCTGGTTCGACGTGTCCGGTGGCGAGAGTTCCTGGCTTCCGGGGGGCGTTGGCTCCCCGGTGACAGTGGCGGGACCGCGCCGGATTCGCACCGGACTTCCTCTTCATGCCGCCGTATTGGCTCCGGCAGTCCACCACGCACCGCGAACGCCCGTCAACTTGCCGTTGACCTGCCCGTCCCCTGTCGCCGGACCTGCGAAAGCTCCCCCCGGCGGTGGGCCGGAGGGAGCTTTCGTGCGCGGTGGTGCCGGTGGTGCGCGGGTGGGTCAGTTGACGATCAGGAAGATCGCGTAGCCGACGGCCACCGCGCACAGCGCGAAGCAGGCGTAGGCGCCGGTGCGCGCCAGGTGGGCGGTGCCCCCCTGGCCGGTCGCGGCCTCGTGCTTCGACAGACCCACGATGCCCAGGGTGAACAGGGTCACGAGGGCGACGGTCGCGGAGAGGCTGACGCCGAACACGGAGCCGAGTGCTGCCCAGTCGATCTTCATACTGCCGATTCCTCTGTGGTCAGACCGCGGCGGCGGGAGCCGCCGGTGCCGGGGGAGCGGCCGGGGTGGGGATGGTCGCCTTGAAGCTCTCGTCCGTGACCGCGGCGGTGGTGCCCGCGGCCGGGGGGACGGCGACGGCGGCGATCGCGGTGGTGACCACGCCGGGCGCCTCGCCCGGGCCGGCCTCGGCCTCGTTGACGTTGTGGTGGTCGACGACCTGGCGGCGCGAGATCAGCCAGATGGCGACGCAGGAGCCGATGAGGAAGACCGCGACGGCCGCGACCCCGATGTCACCGGTCCGCATGACCAGCTCGGCGCCCGCGGCGACCAGTGCGGCGGCGGGCAGGGTCAGGCCCCAGGCGATGAACATCCGGGAGGCGGTGGACCAGCGGACCACGCCGCCCTTGCGGCCCAGACCGGCGCCCATCACCGCGCCGGAGCACGAGTGGGTGGTGGAGAGGGAGAAGCCCAGGTGCGAGGAGGCCAGGATGACGCTCGCGGCCGCGGTCTGGGCGGCGAAGCCCTGCTGCGGCTGGAGGTCGGTCAGGCCGCTGCCCATGGTGCGGATGATGCGCCAGCCGCCGAGGTAGGTGCCCATCGCGATGGCCATGCCGGCCGAGACGATGACCCACACGGGCGGGTTGGAGCCGGGGACGAGGACGCCGCCGCTGACCAGGGCCAGGGTGATGATGCCCATCGTCTTCTGCGCGTCGTTGGTGCCGTGCGCGAGGGAGACCAGACCCGCCGAGGCGATCTGTCCGGCCCGGTAGCCCTTGGTGCCGGTCTTCTCGCCGACCTGCTTGCCGAGCTTGTACGTCAGCTTCGTGGCGAGCAGGGCGGCGACGCCGGCGACCAGGGGTGCGGCGAGCGCGGGCAGCAGCACCTTGGTGACGACGACGCCGCCGTTGACCGCGCCGAGGCCGGCCGAGGCGACCGCGGCGCCGATCAGGCCGCCCATCAGGGCGTGGGAGGAACTGGAGGGCAGTCCGATCAGCCAGGTCACCAGGTTCCAGAGGATCGCGCCGACCAGGGCGGCGAAGATCACTTCGGGTTGGATGCCGCTCTCGTTGATCAGGCCGCTGGAGATCGTCTTGGCGACCTCCACGGACAGGAAGGCGCCAACGAGGTTCAGCGCGGCGGACATGGCCACCGCCGCCTTGGGCTTGAGCGCGCCGGTCGAGATGGTGGTCGCCATCGCGTTGGCCGTGTCGTGAAAACCGTTCGTGAAGTCGAACACGAGAGCGGTGATGATCACGATCCCGAGGAGAAGCGTTATGTGCTCCATTTACCCAGGCTTCTGTTTGACGTCAGTGGCTCGCCGACCGTAGGCAACCTGAGTGAACGGAAGGTGAACTGAAACGGGCGGAGTGGTGTATCAGGGCCGGGCGGGTTTGGGCACCTGGTCCCGGTTGGTGAGTGGATATATCGATTTATGCACGTCAGAGGCGGGTGAACCGTCGGCCACCCGGGGGACTTCCGGCCCCGCGGGCCCCCGTCGCGCACCCCGGAGGAGACCCAGATCACTCCGTCCGGGCGTCCGGCGGGGCGATCCGTTCCGTGGCCGGGACCGGTACCTTTCGCGGCGCTCCACTGGCCGGGGCGGCGCCGCTCCCCGACACTGGACCCGTGCGCTCCGCTACAGCGACGGCAGCGGCCGTCACCACCTCTCTCACCGTCGCCGCAGGCGTGGCCGCGGTCGTGGCGGGCCGGTACGCCGCCGACGCCGCCCTGCGCACCGAGCCCGGCCGCCCGCTCCCCGGCGGCCCCCGGCTCAGCGTCCACTCCGTCACCGGGGACCGGGTGGTCCTGACCCGCCCCCGTCCTTCGGCCGGGAACGCCCCCGACCCGGCCTCGCGGTGGCCCGGTACCTACGCGCTGGCCGGGCCCGGGGTGCACGCGGTCGTCGGCGCGGTCCTCCCCGACGTCCCGCACGATCCGGACACCGTCGTGCGCCGCCTGACCGGGGTCACCCACGGCGTCCTGGCCCCCGGCGCCCAGGTCCGCCTCACGCCGCAGATCCACCTGGGCGACCCGCGCTCCGCCCTCGGGCTGGACCACGCCGACGTGGACGTCCCCGGGGAACTGGGCGCCCTGCCCGCCTGGTTCGTGCCCGCCGCCCGGGACACCTGGGTTATCACCGTGCACGGGCTCGGCGGCACCCGTGAACACCCAATGGTGGTCATGCCCTTCCTGAACGGGCAGCGGCTCCCGGTGCTCGACCTCGCCTACCGGGGCGACCTCGGAGCCCCCCGCTCACCCGATGGTCTCGGCCATCTCGGCATCTCCGAATGGCGAGATCTGGACGCCGCGATCCGTTACGCCCTGCGCTACGGCGCCCGCCGGGTCGTCCTGCACGGCTGGTCCACCGGCGCCACCATGGCCCTGTACGCCGCCGAACGCTCCGCCCTCGCCGACCGGATCTCCGGTCTGGTCCTCGACTCCCCGGTCCTGGACTGGCCCACGACCCTGCGCGGGCTCGCCGCCGCCCGGCGGATCCCGGCCGCGCTGCTGCCGCTCGCCGTCCGGGCCGCCGAGGGCCGGTCCGGGCTCCGCGCCGGCCAGCCGCCCCCCGGCGCCGATCCGGGAGCCCTGCGGATGCCCGTACTGATCTTCCACGGGCCGCAGGACACGCTCGCCCCCTGGGAACCCTCCCGGAGGCTCGCCGCGGCCCGGCCCGACCTCGTCACGCTGCGCACCGTCCGCGACGCGCCGCACGGGGCCATGTGGAACGCCGATCCCGCGGGCTACGAGGAAGCCCTGCGCCGATTCCTGACCCCTCTTATGTAGCCACCGTGAACAGAAGGATGGTTTGTCCCGCTCTGTTCTACTGCTCTCCAGCCGTAACGGCTGGTTCCGATTGGGCTTTCGGCCGGTGACGAGCGAGACTGCTTCCGTGACGTCCCGAAAGCCTGATGAGCAGTTGGCTCGCGACTCCAGACTCCGACTCGTCTCTCCGCGCTCCGTCGCCGCGGCCCGCAAGGCGGTGACGGACCGGAGCACCCGGCCCACCCCCCGGCCACCGGCGGGCACCCCCGCCGCGCCCGACCTCGCGAACCGGGCCCGCGCCTCCCTGGTGGACGCCGTGCGCCTGGCCCGCTGGGCCGAGCACCACCTCGGCCCGGCCGACGGTTCCCGGCCCGCCCCGGCGGGCGCGCTGCCCGCCGCCGACGTCGAACGGGCCGCCGGACAGCTGGGCCTGACGCACGGCCAGATCCAGGTGGGCTGGGACCGCGCCCGGCTCGCCGGTCTCGTCGAGGTGCACGGCGGGCACGCCCGCCCCGGCTGGCGGCTGCGCGCCTGGGACCGTGACGACGCGGCCGTGCTGCGCGGCTGGGTCGCCCTCTTCGACGCCTGGTCGCTCGTCCACCCGGCCCCCGCCGACATCGCCCCCGCAGCCGTCGCCGAAGTGGTCGAGGCGATGCCCCAGGTGCTCTCCCTGCTCCAGCTCTCGGCCGGTCCCGTGACCGTCCCCGCGCTCCTGGACCTGCTGGGCCAGCGCGTCACCGAACTGCGCGACGAGCGCTGCGAAGTCCCCTACGACGCCCCGGTGTCCGCCACCCCGGCGCCCGTACCCGGCGCGCCCGTCTGCGTGCCCGTCGCCGCCGGGCCCGCCCCGGACGGCCAGGGCGCCCCCGCGGCGTCCGCCGACCGCCCGGTCCCGCTGGCCCGGCTGCTGCGCTGGGCCCTCGGTGGTCTCGCCGCCGTCGACGCCGTCACCCTGGGCCCCGCGCAGGCCGCGCTGACCCCGCTCGGCAGCTGGGCCGTCTGGGTCAAGCTGGAGCAGATCTGCGTGGCCGCCCAGAGCCCGGCCGGGAACATCGAGCAATCCGCCGCCGCCATGCTGCACGGCTGCGCCCGGCTCACCCCGGGCCCGGCCCGCGCCGAATATCAGGCCTGGCTCGCCGCCCGGCCCGTCGGGCACGCCGTCAGCGAGCTGCTGCACGCCGCCCGCGGCGAGGACGCGCTGCTGCGCGGACTGGCCTTCGAGGCGCTGCGCGTGGTCGGCGCCCCGGCCGAACCCGAGGTGCGCGCCGCGGTCCGCGAGTCCGCGCTGCGCCCCTACGCCCTGCTCTGGCTCGCCGAGCACGACGGGGTGGACCCGGACGAGGCCCAGGACGTGCTCACCCGGGAGGAATCCACCTGGCTGTGGGTGGACACCGCCGCCGCGATCGCCGACCACGGCGAGGCGGAGCTGCTGGCCCGGCACCTGGACTCGGCCGTCCGCACCACCGTCCCCCGGCTCCTCGACGAGGTCCGCGCGGTCGGCCACCCCCGCACCGTGCAAGTACTGGTCGCCCTCGCCGCGGCCCACCCCGACCCGGCGCTCGCCAAGGCCATGCGCCGGGCCGCCTTCCAGGTCCACACCGGCGGGGTCTAAGGGCTGTCCCGCCGTCCGCGGCGGGTCGGCGCGCGCGTCAGACGCGGCCCCCCGCATGGCGGAGGGTCGTCCTCATGCCGGGCGTACGCGGATGATCCGACGCCGCGGAGAGGCGCCCCACCCGGCGTCGCGCACCAGCCGGGGATCACGGGACAGCCCAGCCCTGGGGCCGGGCGGCGATCAGACCTGCGGCGCGTACGTCCCGAAGCTCCAGATGTTGCCCTCGCCGTCCCGGGCCATGTAGTCCCGCGACCCGTAGTCCTGGTCGGTGGGCGGCATCAGGATTTCCACCCCGTGCTCCACGGCCCGGCGGTGGTGGGCGTCCACGTCCTCGACCACGATGTACACCCCGGTCGGACCGCCGTCGGCCATCGCCGCGTCGAAGAGCCCGCCCCGGCCCTTGCTGCCCAGCATCACCATGCCGTTGCCGTAGGCCAGCTCGGCGTGCATGACCGCGCCGCCCTCACCCTCGTACACCGCGGCCTGAGTGAACCCGAAGGCCTCCGTGAGCTGCTTGATGGCCGCTGTGGCATCGCGGTAGAGCAGCGTCGGAAAGATGGTCGGAACGCCCGCCATGACGATCACTCCCTCTCGTGACTCTCGTGAATGTGACCCGCCCCACAGTCTCGCAGGCGGGTCTGACAGTCAGCGGGTCCGACAGTCAGCGGAAGGTGTTGCACTGGGCCATGTCACCGGTCCGGTACCCCTGGTAGAACCACTGCTGGCGCTGCTCGGCGCTGCCGTGCGTCCAGGACTCCGGGGTGACCCGGCCCTGGAACTTCTCCTGGATCCGGTCGTCGCCCACCGCGGCCGCCGCGTCCAGGCCGTCCTTGATGTCCTGCTCGGTCAGGCTGGTGATCAGCGGCCGCCCACTGGTCTTGTCCGGGGTCCTGGTCGCGTTGTTCGCCCATACCCCGGCGTAGCAGTCCGCCTGCAGTTCCACCTTCACCGCGTTGCTGTTCGCGCCCTGCCGGCCGTCCTGGGCCTTCTGCAGGGTGCCGGTCAGGTTCTGGATGTGGTGCCCGTACTCGTGGGCGATCACGTAGGCCTGCGCGAAGGGGCCGCCGCTCGCCCCGAACTTCGTCCGCAGCTCGTTGAAGAACCCCAGGTCCAGATAGACCTGCCGGTCACCGGGGCAGTAGAACGGGCCGACCGCCGAGGTCGCCGTCCCGCATGCGGTGCCCACCCTGCCGGTGAAGAAGACCGTCTGCGCCGGGGTGTACTGCCCGCCGCGCTTGGTGAACTCCCGCTTCCAGAAGTCCTGCGTGCTGTTGACCACAGCGACCAAGCGGCAGTCCTCCCGCGCGTTCGCGTCCTTCCCCGTCTTGCAGGTCTGCTGCACCTGGGCGACCGACGAGGAGGTCGCCGCGGGTTCGGGGCTCCCGTCGGACAGCCCGAGCTGCTCCGGACCCACACCGAAGAGCAGCCCCAGGACCAGCGCGATGAGGCCCACGATGCCGCCGCCGATCGTGGCCTTCCCGCCCGGGACGCGGCTGCCCCGCACGTCCTTGACCTCGGAAGTGTCCAGATCGGCGTTGTCGTCGAACTGCATCCCGCACCGCCCTCTATCCATGAAGCAGGGCGGTTCACCTTCCCGCCCCTGCGGGTATCAACCCCTTCATCCTGGTACGGGCCTGCGCCCGACGGCGCCATCCGAGGGCCGAACGGGGGACCCGGGCCGGCGCCCGCCCGATGGTGGGCGCCCCGCAAAGTAGTTGCGCGCCCCCGGTAGAATGTCTCCTATGGCAAATCTCCTCGCGGATTAGCGGCGTCGAAGCTTCACGCGTCCTGCCCCCCTTCCGCCGTCCCCCCCGCCCTGGAGTATTTCCGTGATCACCGCCACCGGTGTCGAGCTGCGCGCAGGCGCCCGCATCCTCATCGAGTCCGCCTCCTTCCGCGTCGCCAAGGGCGACCGCATCGGCCTCGTCGGCCGCAACGGAGCGGGCAAGACCACCCTCACCAAGTGCCTCGCGGGCGAGGGGCAGCCCGCCTCGGGCTCCATCACCCGCTCCGGCGAGGTCGGCTACCTCCCGCAGGACCCCCGCACCGGCGACCTCGACGTCCTGGCCAGCGACCGGATCCTGTCCGCGCGCGGGCTCGACGTCCTGCTCAAGAAGATGCGCATGAACGAGGAGCGCATCTCCTCCGGCGCGGGCGCCACCCGCGAGAAGGCGATGCGGCAGTACGAGCGCCAGGAGACGGAGTTCCTCACCAAGGGCGGATACGCCGCCGAGTCCGAGGCCGCGACCATCTCCGCCGCCCTCGGCCTGCCCGACCGGGTCCTCGGCCAGCCCCTGCACACCCTCTCCGGTGGTCAGCGCCGCCGCGTCGAGCTGGCCCGGATCCTCTTCTCGGACGCCGACACCCTGCTCCTCGACGAGCCCACCAACCACCTCGACGCCGACTCCATCGTCTGGCTGCGCGACTACCTCAAGAACTACCGCGGCGGCTTCGTGGTGATCTCCCACGACGTCGACCTGGTCGAGACCGTCGTCAACAAGGTCTTCTACCTGGACGCCAACCGCGCCCAGATCGACGTCTACAACATGGGCTGGCGGCTCTACCAGCAGCAGCGCGAGGCCGACGAGAAGCGTCGCAAGCGCGAGCGCCAGAACGCCGAGAAGAAGGCCGCGGCCCTCAACTCCCAGGCCGACAAGATGCGCGCCAAGGCCACCAAGACCGTCGCCGCGCAGAACATGGCCAAGCGTGCCGACCGGCTGCTCGCCGGCCTGGACGCCGTCCGCGTCTCCGACAAGGTCGCCAAGCTGCGCTTCCCGGACCCGGCGCCCTGCGGGAAGACCCCGCTGACCGCCGAGGGGCTGTCCAAGTCCTACGGTTCGCTGGAGATCTTCACCGACGTCGACCTCGCCATCGACAAGGGCTCGCGCGTGGTCATCCTCGGCCTCAACGGCGCGGGCAAGACCACCTTGCTGCGCCTGCTGTCGGGCACCGAGAAGCCGGACACCGGCGAGGTCACCCCGGGCCACGGACTCAAGCTCGGGTACTACGCCCAGGAGCACGAGACCCTGGACCCCGAGCGCACGGTGCTGGAGAACATGCGTTCCTCCGCACCGGACCTGGACCTGGTCGCCGTACGCAAGACCCTCGGCTCCTTCCTGTTCTCCGGCGACGACGTGGACAAGCCCGCGGGCGTGCTCTCCGGCGGCGAGAAGACCCGGCTCGCCCTGGCCACCCTGGTGGTCTCCTCGGCGAACGTGCTGCTCCTCGACGAGCCCACCAACAACCTCGACCCGGCCAGCCGCGAGGAGATCCTCGGCGCGCTGCGCACGTACAAGGGCGCCGTCATCCTCGTCACGCACGACGAGGGCGCGGTGGAGGCGCTGGAGCCGGAGCGGATCATCCTGCTGCCGGACGGCGTCGAGGACCTGTGGGGCCCGGACTACCGGGACCTGGTCTCCCTGGCCTGACCTCCTGCGGGAGCGGTCGGGCGCGGTCCGGCGCGTTGATCCAGTTCCTTATGGATCATTCGGCTCACGAGTGATCCATCATCTGAGTGAGAACGTCTCGTACCCCCGCCCCCTGTACAACGGCCCCGGCCGCGCACTCACCGTAGTGTGCCCGGGGCCGATTGTTGTTCTCGCGGGCCTCCTGACCTGGAGATTCCCGTCAGGGGTCGCGGAGCGTGACGGAACCCCAGGGTCGGAAGGGAAGATTCCGTTCTGCTCGGGAGCGCACTCCCTGAGAAATGCGCTCGCGCCGACCTTGCTGAATGGGTGGCCAGGAAGCCCGGGAGGGGTGATCATGAGAAGTCCAGAGCGCACTTCCCATGAGGAGGCACGGGTGGCCGAGACTCTGAAGAAGGGCAGCCGGGTAACCGGCGCCGCGCGCGACAAGCTCGCGGCAGACCTGAAGAAGAAGTACGACTCCGGGGCGAGCATCCGGGCGCTGGCCGAGGAGACTGGCCGGTCCTACGGGTTCGTTCACCGGATGCTCAGCGAGTCCGGAGTCTCACTCCGTGGTCGCGGTGGCGCGACACGCGGGAAAAAGGTGGCTTCGGCCTGATCCAGGCCATCCGGCCCGGTTCGAATCGCTCCTACGATTCCTTCGGTGACCCCCGGTCGGCCCTGTGGCCGACTGGGTGGTTACTGTGCAGTCACTTAAGGCCGAGTCCACGGCCGACTGCACACCGGAGGCATACAGATGGCTCTGCTCGACAAGGACGGCGTACGGCTCACCGTCGACGACACGGTCGCCTCGGTGACACTGACCAATCCGGCCAAGCGAAACGCTCAGTCCCCCGCGCTCTGGCGGGCGTTGGCAGAGGCCGGCCGGTTGTTGCCGGGCACCGTCCGGGTCGTCGTGCTGCGCGGCGAAGGCACGTCCTTCTCCGCCGGACTCGACCGAAAGGCGTTCACGCCCGAAGGCTTCGAGGGCGAGCCGTCCTTCCTGGACCTGGCGCGTGGCTCCGGCGAACTGTTGGACGCCACCATCGCCGAGTACCAGGAGGCCTTCACCTGGTGGAGGCGCAACGACATCATTTCCGTCGCCGCGGTGCAAGGTCATGCCATCGGCGCCGGCTTCCAGCTCGCGCTCGGTTGTGACCTGCGCGTCGTCGCGGACGACGTGCAGTTCGCCATGCGCGAGACCAGCCTGGGGCTGGTGCCGGACCTGGCGGGTACGCGGCCGCTGACCGACATCGTGGGCTACGCCCGCGCCCTGGAGATCTGCGCCACCGGGCGCTTCGTCCACGCGGAGGAGGCCGAGCGGATCGGCCTGGCCAACCTCGTGGTGCCCGCGTCCGAGCTCGACGCCGCCGTGCAGGACCTGGTGGCGGCGCTGGTGGCGCCGCCGCGGGATGCGGTGATCGAGACTAAGGCGTTGCTGCGGGGTGCGCTCGAGCGCCCGTACGACGACCAGCGCACCGCCGAACGCGCGGCTCAGGCCCGTCGCCTCCGCGACCTGGCCGGCCTGGCCGACTGACCCCTCTCGCCGCGAGCCGCGGGCCGCCGGCACCCTTCGGCCCCCCGCAGGGCTCCGGCTCCGTCGGCAGACTTCAGCCTGCCGCAGGGCTCCGGCCTCCCGTCGGCATGTCAGCCTGCCCGGCGTTTGAGGGCCCGCCGGGGGCGGCGCGGACCGGTAGGGGCCGGATCCCGCGGTGTGCGGGCCCTCCGGGGGCGCCTCAAACGCCGGCGAGGCTGGAGTCGCCCGCCGGGCGGCACCTTCAGCCCGCCCGGCGATTGAGGGCGAATCCCCAGCCCGCCCGGCGATCGAGGGCGACGGGCTACGGGAGGAGGAGGGCCTTGCCCGGGATGCTGCGGGATTCCATGGCGCGGTGGGCGGCTTCGGCTTCGGCGAGGGGGAAGGTCCGGGAGATGACCGGCCGCAACCGCCCGGCGGCGGCCTCCCCCAGCGCGCCCGCGGCCCGCCGTACGAGGTCCGCCACCCCGAACCGCACCTCCGCGATCCCCCGCAGCGCGATCCCCCGCGCCGCCACCTCCACCGGGTCCAGCTCCGCGAAGCCCCCGCTCGGCGCCCCGTGCGCCGAGATCCGGCCCCCGTCCTTGACCAGCGCGAACGCCGCCAGGCCCAGCTCACCGCCGACCCCGTCGAGCAGGACGTCCACCGGGCCCCCGACCCGCGTGGTCCAGCCCGGCTGCGAGTAGTCGACCACCGCGGCCGCGCCCAGTTCCCGTACCAGCGCCAGCTTGCGCTCGCCCCGGGCCGCGCCCACCACGTGCGCCCCGGCGGCCACCGCGAGCTGCACCAGCAGGGTGCCCATCCCGCCCGCCGCGCCGAGGATCAGCACCCGCTCGCCCGGCGTGACGGCGACCCCTTCGGCGATCCCCATCCCCGTCACCGCGTCGTGCGCCAGCGCCGCCGCTTCCCGGGTGCCAAGCCCGTCCGGGACCGGGACGGCCAGGTCCAGCGGGACCCGGATCAGCTCCGCGTACGTCCCCTTCGTGCCGGGGGCGGCGACCACCCGGCGGCCGATCCACGCCGGGTCCACCCCTTCGCCCGCCGCGACGACGGTCCCGGCGGCGGCGCCCCCGGGGACGTAGGGCGGGTGCACCCCGAAGGCCTCGCCCCAGCCGCCCCGGATCTGGGTCTCGACGTAGATCGTGTCGATCGCCTCGGCCCGGACCAGTACCTCGCCCGCTTCCGGAACCGGGTCGGCCAGCTCCACCGGAACCAGCACCTCCGGGCCGCCGTACTCATTCACCTGTATCGCGCGCATGACATCCCCCTGTGACCCCTGTGACCTCTGTGATCCGCTGCGGTGATCTCCTCCGCGTCTCCAGTCTCGAACCTCGACCTCGGTTGAGGTCAAGCAAGATCAACAAATCTCTGTAGGCCGTCCGGCGTAGTCCTCGGCGCTTCGACGGGTATGCGCGCTTACGGTGGTCAGGAGTCCACACGCGTGAAAGGACACCGTGATGAGCGAATCGGCATCCGCATCCGCATCGGGGGGCCTGTCGAAGGACCCGGCCGACCGGGGCCGCACCACCATCGCCGACGGCGTGGTGGAGAAGATCGCGGGCCTGGCCGCCCGGGAGGTGTTCGGCGTCCACGCCATGGGCAACGGCAGCGGTCTCTCCCGTACCTTCGGCGCGGTCCGCGACCGGGTCCCCGGCGGTGCGAAGTCCTCGGTCAGCCGGGGCGTCAAGGCCGAGGTCGGTGAGCTGCAGACCGCACTCGACGTGGAGATCGTCGTGGACTACGGCGTGTCGATCAGGGACGTCGCGCGGGCGGTCCGGGAGAACGTCATCGCCGCCGTGGAGCGGATGACCGGCTTGGAGGTCGTCGAGGTCAACATCGCCGTCGGCGACGTCAAGCTGCCCGACGAAGAGGACGAGGAGCCGGAGCCCCGGCTCCATTAGCCCCCGCACCTCGCACTCCACACTCCACACCACGATCTCGCCGAGAGGATCTCCGTATGAGCATGGCGGTCGTCGGCCTGTTGGCCGGCATGGCATTGGGGTTCGCCGGGTACTTCGGCGGGTTCGGTGCCTTCCTGCTGGTGGCGGCGCTCGGCGCCGTCGGTTTCGTCGTGGGCCGGTTCCTGGACGGGGACCTCGACCCGGGCGACTTCTTCCGCCCCCGCGACCGGGGCTCCCCGCGGGGCGACGGCCGCGGCCGGGACCGCGACGACCGGCGCCGGTGAGGCCCCGGTGAACGCGCCCCGTCCTGCCGGTGCTCCCCGCAGCACCCCGCCCAAGGTGGCTCCCGCCGACCGGGGCGCCACCCAGATCGCCGACCGGGTCGTGGCCAAGATCGCGGCCCAGGCGGCCCGGGAGGCCCTGGCCGGGCTGCCCGCCGCCCCGCCCGCCGAGGCCGCGCCCCCGCACGCCACCGTCACCGTGCACCACGACGTCGCCCGGGTCCGGATCAGCCTCGAACTCGGCTACCCCGCCGACCTCGCCGCCCAGTGCGCCGCCGTGCGCCACCAGGTCGCGCACCGGGTCGAGGACTGCGCCGGGATGGCCGTCCCGGAAGTCGACATCGACGTGGAGCGGCTGCACCCGGTCCGGTCCGGGCCCGCCCGCCGGGAGCGGCTGCGGTGACGGCGGCCCCCGGCCCGGGCGAGGGCCCGGACACCGCCCGGCCGGGCTCCGTGCCCCGGTTCCGCTCGGCCCGCCGCATCCCGGCCGCGCTCACCGCGCTCGTGGTGCTGGGCGCCGCAGGGCTCCTCCTCTACGACCTCGCCGCCGTACGGGCCCACCGGCCCGGGATGCGCTGGCGCCGCGAACTCGCCCGGCTGCTGGAGCGGCACACCCCCGCCGACACCGGTGTGGTGGTCGCGGGCGCGGTGCTGGCCCTGGCCGGGCTGCTCCTGCTGTTCCTCGCGCTGGCCCCCGGGCTGCGTTCGGTGCTGCCGATGCGGTCGCCGGGCGCGGGCGCCGGGATGCGCGCCGGGATCGGCCGCAAGGCCGCCGCCCTGGTGCTGCGCGACCGGGCCATGGAGGTGTCCGGGGTCCAGTCGGCCCGGGTGAAGGTGACCCGGTCCCGGGTGAGCGTGCGCGCGGCGTCGCACTTCCGTGAACTGGACGACGTACGGGCCGACCTGGACGCCGTCCTCGCCGTCGGCCTCACCGAACTGGGCCTGGCGCACGCGCCCGCACCCCGCGTGCGGGTCAGCCCGGCCGGAAAGGGGTGATCCGGATGCTCGGGGTGGTGAACCGGATCCTGCTCGCCCTCGCCGGGCTGGTGCTGCTGGCGGGCGCGGGCGCCGTACTCACCGGCTACCGGCCGCTCGAAGGCCGCCACGCGGCTCTGCTGAGCACCGCCCGCCGACGGCACTGGCACTCCGAGGCCTGGTGGTGGTGGGCGGTCGCCGCCGCCCTGGCCCTGTGCGTACTGCTCGCCCTGTGGTGGCTGCTCGCGCAGCTGCGCCGCTCCCGCCTGGCGGCCGTCGTGGTCGACACCGGGGACGGGGAGTTCGCCCTGCTGCGCGGCCGGGCCCTGGAGAAGGCGGTGGCCGCCGAGGTGGGCGCGCTGGACGGGGTCGCCCACTGCGGGGTCGCCCTGCGCGGACGCCGCGCGGCCCCGGCGCTGCGGCTCGCGGTGCGCTTGGAGCCGCACGCCGTCCCCGCGGACGTCCTCGCCTCCCTGACGGGCCCGGTCCTCGACCACGCCCGCGCCTCGGCGGGCCTCCCCGAACTCCTCGCGGAGGCCCGCTTCCAGGTCGCCGACCACCGTGCCCAGCGGGTCAGCTGACTCCTGCCGCCGGGTTCAGAAGCCGTGCCGGGCGCCGCCGTCGACCGGCAGCATGACGCCCGTCAGGTACGAGGCGGCCGGGGACAGGAGGAAGGCCGCCGCGCGGCCGAACTCCCGGTCGGTGCCGTAACGGCGCAGCGGGATGCGGGACTCGTTGGCCGCGCGGGACGCCGCCGCGTCGCCCGAGAGGGCGTCCAGCTCCCGTACCCGGTCGGTGTCGATGCGCGCGGGCAGCAGGCCGACCACTCGGATCCCGCGCGGGCCGAGGTCGTCGGAGAGGGACTTGGCGAAGCCCGCGAGCCCGGGGCGCAGCCCGTTGGAGATGGTCAGCCCGGGGATGGGCTCGTGCACCGAGCCCGACAGCACGAAGCCGATGACCCCGCCCTCGCCGAGTTCGGCGGCGGCGGTGCGGGCCAGTCGTACCGCGCCCAGGAAGACCGAGTCGAAGGCGCTCTGCCACTGTTCGTCGGTGTTGTCGGCGCCCGCGCCCGGGGCGGGGCCGCCGACGCTGATGAGGATGCCGTCGAAGCGGCCGAAGCGCTCGCGGGCGGTGGCGACCAGGCGCGCGGGGGCGTCCGGGTCGGCGTTGTCGGCGACGGCGCCGACCGCGTCCGGGCCGAGCGCGGCGGCTGCGTCGGCCGCCCGCTTCTCGTCCCGGCCGGTGATGACCACGCGCGCGCCGTCGGCGGTCAGTTCGCGGGCGCTGGCGAAGCCGAGGCCGCGGGTGGCTCCGGTGACGACGTAGACACGGTCCTTCAGTCCAAGATCCATGCCGGTACGTTACGCCGTCGCGGGCTGCGGCTGCGGCTCCTCGGACCCACCGGTGCCCGCGGCCGCGGCCTTGGCCGCCGCTTCCTCGCGGTCGCGCTTCTCGCGCCGGACCAGGATCACCCAGCCCACCGGCACGGCGGCGGTGAACAGCCACCACTGCACGGCGTAGGCCATGTGCGGGCCGATCGAGTCGTGGTCGGGCTCACCGACGGGCTCGGGGCTGCCGCCGGGAGGGACCGGTCCGGTCAGTTCCAGGTAGCCACCGAGCACCGGCTTCTTGAGGTACGCCGTCTGCTGCTCGCTGTTGATCAGCATCACCTGGCGGTCCGGGAGGCCCGTGCGGTCCCGGATCCCGCCGTCCCCGCTGCTCTCGTCGGCCTTCAGCCTCCCGGTGACCGTGACCTCGCCCGAGGGGGCGGCGGGCACCGGGGGATAGGCGCGCGGATCGCCGTTGCCCGGGACCCAGCCGCGGTTGACCAGCGCCACCCGGCCGTCACCCAGCACCAGCGGGGTGACGACCTGGAAGCCGACCTTCTCGTCGTTCGAGGTCCGCATGCGTACGACGACCTCGTGCGCGGTGTCGTAGGTGCCGGTGGCGGTGACGGCGCGCCAGAAATCGGCGCGGGGCACCGTGTGCCCCGGAGACGTCAGCTCGGTCATCGGAGCGGGCTTCGCGGACAGGTTCGCCGCGATCAGCTCGTTCTGGGCGACCCGGTGCTCATGGCGGTGGAACTGCCAGAACCCCAGCTGGATCATCGAGGGGATCAGGACGAGGGCCAGGAGGTGCAGGCCCAGCCACTGCCGGGTCAGTACAAAGCGGTACACGCCCCTGACGGTACCCCTCGCCGCGCGGGCCCCGGCCGCCGGGTGACCCGCGGCGGTGACCCGCCCGGGCCCGGGCGCCGGTCAGGCGCGGTCGACGACGCCCACCTTCCCCTCCGCGCGGGCGCAGTGCGCCCCGCAGAACCACTGCTGGTCGACCTCGACGCCCTGCCCGATGATCTGGACCCGGCAGTGCTCGCAGATGGGTGCCATGCGGTGGATGGCGCAGGAGAAGCAGTCGAAGACGTGCACCGCGCCCTGCGCGTGCACCTCGAAGGACATGCCGTAATCGTTTCCGCAAACCTCGCAACGTGCCATGCGCCACAGAGTGGGACCGGACGGGCCGGACGGGAAAGCGGTCGCCGGGCGAGTCGCCCGAGGGTCACCCGTCTGCCGCAGCCACGTCCCGCAGCAGCTGGGTGAAGGCGGCCTCGTCGACGACCGGGGTGCCGAAGGACGCGGCCTTGACCGTCTTCGACGTCGACGAGTCCGGGTCGTTGGTCACCAGCAGGCTGGTGAGCCGCGACACACTCGTCGCGATGTGCAGGCCCGCCTCGACCGCGCGGTCCTCCAGCAGCTCCCGGTCCACCGAGGTGTCTCCGGAGAACGCGATCCGCATGCCCTGCCGGAGCGGCTTGCCGTCCTCGTACCGCCCAGGGTTCGGGTGCGGGCACGGCGGCCGCTTGCGCGAGGGGCGCCAGCTGGACGCGCCGCCGTAGGAGGCCTGGTAGCCGACGCGCGGGGTGGCGGGGGTGTCCGACCACTCGGTCAGCGGGCGGCACTCCAGCAGCGGCAGCCGTACGCCGTCGCGCGCGGCCGCGTGCAGGGAGGGCCGGAAGGCCTCGGCCAGCACCCGCGCGTCGTCGAGCGCGTGGTGGGCGCGCTGCTGGACCACGCCGAAGTGCGCGGCGAGCGACTCCAGCTTGTGGTTGGGCAGCGGCAGGTTCAGTTCCTTCGACAGGGCGATGGTGCACAGCCGCTGACGGACCGGCGCGGTCGCCGCGGCCCGCGCGTACTCCCGGGCGATCATCTGCCAGTCGAAGATGGCGTTGTGCGCGACGAGCACGCGGTCCGCGAGCCGCCCGGCGAACTCCTCGGCGATCTCACCGAAGAGCGGCGCGTCCTGGAGCACGTCGGTGGTCAGTCCGTGGATCCAGACCGGTCCGGGATCGCGCTGCGGGTTGACCAGGGTGTACCAGTGGTCCTCCACATTGCCCCGCGCGTCCAGCCGGTAGACGGCGGCGGAGATTATCCGGTCGTCGCGCGCGAGCCCGGTGGTCTCCACGTCGACGACCGCGTACCCCTGCGGGTAGGCGGTCGGCCACGTCGTCTCTGCGGTCGTACGGTCGTCGGGCATGGTCACAGAGGATATCCGCCCCGACTGACACCCGGAGCCCGATGCCCCGTCAGTACCCGGGGAGGACGGTCCGCCGGCGGTCATCCGGCGGGGGCCAGGAGTCCCGCCACCAGGGTCCGCACCGACAGCAGGAACAGCCGCTCCGGATCCGCCGGACGGGCCAGGGCGCGGGAGAGCGCCGGGTCGTCGGGGGCCGCGGCCGGGTCCCAGACCTCGCCCTCGGCGGGGGACTGCGCGGGGGAGCGTTCGCGGTTGCGCTCGATGAGGACGGACCCGACGATCTGGAACTGCACCGCGCGGACCACGTCCGCGGCGCGCGCCCCGCGCAGCCCCGCCGCGTGCACCTCGTGCACGAGCGCCTGCTGCGCGGGCAGGAACATCCGCTCGGTCAGCCCGCGTTCGTGGACCATCGCGATCAGGTGCGGGCGCGCGCGCAGCTCGCGGCGCAGGATCCGGGCCACCGAGACGATCCGCTCGGCCGGGGTGCGGCCGGTGGGCCGGACGGCTCCCATGTCCCGGACGGTCCGCTCCACGAGGGCGTCGAGCAGCGATTCGCGGTTGCCGACGTGCCAGTAGATGGAGGTCACCGCGGTACCGAGTTCGGCGGCCAGTTTGCGCATGGTGAGGGCCGCCGGTCCGTGCTGCTTGACCAGGGACGCGGCGGCCTCCAGTACCTCCTCGCGGGTGAGCGAGCTTCTGGCCATCGTGGTCCCCGAATCTGTTGGTACGTCAGTTCTGGTCGGTGCAGCCCTCTTTACCCTTCATCGTCGGCAGTGTAACTGTGTTACAGAACCGACCGAAGGGTGGTGCTTCCCATGGCACGCGTACGGTACGGCGCGCGGACCGAAGCCGAGATCTCGGCCTCGCGCGAGAAGAGTTCCAAGCTCCCCGACATCTGGTCCACCGGTGTGGTGGCCGTCTGGGAGAGCGATCCGGACGTGATCGCCGCGGTGCTCCCGCCGCCGCTCAAGCCCGCCGACCGGCCGCTCGTACGGGCCAACATCAGCAAGGTCGACCTGCCGGGCTATCCGCTCGGCGCGGGCTCGGTGGCCGTCGCCGCCCAGCACGGCGGGGTCGAGGGCTGGTACCCGCTCGTCATGCCGATGACCCACGAGCGCGCCCTGATCGGCGGCCGCGAGGTGTTCGGCGAGCCGAAGAAGCTGGGCGAGGTGGCCGTCCAGCGCGACGGGCTCGTCGTCCAGGCCTCCCTCGCCCGGCACGGGATCGCCTTCGTCGAGGTGCGCGGCGCGGTGGACCGGGAGCTGCCCGTGCCCGAGCCCACCACCAAGACCGACTTCTACTTCAAGTTCCTGCCCGCCGTGGACGGCGAGGGCTTCGACGCGGACCCGGTCCTCGTGCACTGCACGCGCAACGAGAAGGTCCGCAAGCTGGAACACATCACCGGTGACATCGTCCTGAGGGAGTCGATGTTCGACCCGGTCGCGGACCTGCCGGTGCGCCGGATCGTCGAGATCACCATCGGCGAGAAGACCACCGACCAGAAGGGCAGGGTGGTCGAGCGGGTCAGCGCCCAAGCCCTCCTCCCGTACATCCACCAGCGCTACGACGACCCGATGCAGATCCTCGACGGGCCGCCCGAGGGGAGCGTCTGATGCGCCTCGAAGCCCGCCAGGTGGCCGTCGTCACCGGGGCCGCGAGCGGCATCGGCCTCGCCATGGCCCGCCGCTTCGCCGCCGAGGGCCTGAAGGTGGTCCTCGCCGACGTCGAGGAGGGGGCCCTGCGCAAGGCCGCCGACGAACTCGCCGCCGACGGAGCCGAGGTGCTCGCCCGGGCCGTCGACGTCAGCGACCGCGACTCCGTGCTCTCCCTCGCCGACGCCGCCTACGACACCTTCGGCGCGGTCCACGTGCTGTGCAACAACGCGGGCGTCGGCTCCGGCGCCGAGGGGCGGATGTGGGAGCACGAGCCCAATGACTGGAAATGGGCCTTCTCCGTCAACGTCTGGGGCGTCTTCCACGGCATCCAGGCCTTCGTCCCGCGCATGATCGCGGGCGGCGCCCCCGGCCACGTCGTCAACACCTCCTCCGGCGACGGCGGCATCGCCCCGCTGCCCACCGCCTCCGTGTACGCCGTCACCAAGGCGGCCGTGGTCACCATGACCGAGTCGCTGTACGCCCACCTCAAGGCCGAGGGCGTGGACGTCGGCGCCTCCGTCCTCTTCCCCGGCCCGCACATGCTGCGCACCGGACTGTGGGAGTCCCACCGCAACCGGCCCGACCGGTACGCCAAGGAACGCCCGCGCAAGGCGCCGTACCGCAGCCTCGACCAGTACGAGACGGCGATGAGGCAGGCCGGGCACGACGTGAACTTCACCCCGGTCGAGGACGTCGCCGAGCACGTGGTCGATGGCATCCGCGCCGACCGCTTCTGGATGCTCCCGGCCAGCGAGCACAGCGACCGGCAGATCCGCGCCCGGTCGCAGTCCATGCTCGACCGCGCCAACCCCGGTTACCTGGAGAGCTTCATCCTCGACTGAGGAGCCGTGCAGTGAGTGACATACCGTACGAAGACCCGTATCTGATCATCTCCTCCGACTGCCACGCGGGCCTGCCCACCGAGCGGTACCGCCCCTATCTGGACCGCCGCTTCCACCCCCAGTTCGACGCGTTCCTCGGCCAGCGCGACGCCCGCCGCGAGGAGGCCACCCGCCTGGGCATCCGCAACGAGGCCTTCGCGGAGAAGTGGTTCCACGACAACGAGGAAGGGCTGCGCGGCGGCTGGGACCCCGCGCAGCGGCTCAAGGAACTCGACGGCGACGGCGTGGCCGCCGAGGTGGTCTTCCCCGACGCCGACGCGGTCGACAGCCAGACCGCCGCGCCCTTCGGCGTGGGCCTCGGGCTCTCCGGCGACCAGGATCCCGAGCTGGGCATGGCGGGCGCGCAGGCGCACAACCGCTGGCTCGCCGAGTTCGTCTCCCAGAACCCAGAGCGGCACTGCGGGGTGGCCCTGCTGCCCATCACGGGCGAGCCCGACCGGGTCGTCGCCGAGATCCACCGGGCCAAGGAGTCCGGACTCGGGGCCCTGATGATCCCGTCCATGTGGGTGGACAAGGCGCCCTACCACGACCGCCGTTACGACCCCGTGTGGGCGGCGGCGGCCGAGACCGCGATGCCGATCGTCACCCACTCGGGGGCCGCGCCGCGCCACGAGTACGGCGACCACCTCGGCATCTACGTCTCCGAGGTCACCTGGTGGCCCGCCCGCCCCCTGTGGTTCCTGCTCTGGTCGGGGGTCTTCGAGCGCCACCCCGGCCTGAAGTTCGGGGTGGCCGAGTCCGGCTGCTGGTGGCTGCCGAACCAGCTGTGGTTCATGGACCGGCTCTACCTCGGCGCGCACGGCGGCAAGAAGCTCTCGCCGTTCGCCGAGCTGAAGCGCCCGCCGAGCGAGTACCTGGACCGGCAGGTCTTCGTGTGCGCGACCAACACCAAGCGCCGTGAACTGGCGCAGCGCTACGAGATCGGCGTGGACAACATCCTGTGGGGCTCGGACTTCCCGCACCCCGAGGGCACCTGGCCGAACACGCGCACCTGGCTGAAGAACACCTTCCACGACATCCCGGTCGAGGAGACCCGCCGGATGCTGGGCCTGGCCGCCGCCGAGGTCTTCGGCTTCGACACCGCCGCGCTCGGCCCCCTGGCGCGCCGGATCGGCCCGACCCCGGCCGAACTGGGCCAGGGCGCCGACCAGGCGGCCGTGGCGGCTTCCTGGTCCCGCTCCCGCGAGACCGGCCGCCACTGGCTGACCGGGAGCGACTTCCCGGTGCTGGGGGTGGACCAGTGACGTCCGACGACCGCTACACGGTCATCTCGGCGGACTGCCACGCGGGCGCCGACCTGCTGGACTACAAGCCGTACCTGGAGGAGCGCCACCACGAGGAGTTCGACGCCTGGGCCGCCGCCTACGTCAATCCGTACGAGGACCTCCTGGCCGACACCGCCGACCGGAACTGGAACTCCCGGCGGCGCCTGAGCGACCTGGAGGCGGACGGGATCGTCGCGGAAGTCCTCTTCCCGAACACCATCCCGCCCTTCTTCCCCAGCACCGCCCTGATGGCGCCGCCCCCGACCGCCGCCGAGTTCCAGCTCCGCTGGGCCGGGCTGCGGGCGCACAACCGCTGGCTCGCCGACTTCTGCGCGGACGCCCCCGGGCGCCGGGCCGGAGTGGGGCAGATCCTGCTGAACGACGTCGAGGAGGCGGTCCGGGAGATCCGGCGCACCAAGGAGGCCGGGCTCACGGGCGGGATCCTGCTGCCGGGCGCCCCGCCGGGCAGCGGTGTCCCGGAGCTGTACTCACAGGTGTACGACCCCTTGTGGGCGGTCTGCGCGGAACTGGACGTGCCGGTCAACCACCACGGCGGCTCGGCCTCACCGCCGCTGGGCGACGAACCGGCGGCCCGGGCCGTCTTCATGGTGGAGACCACCTGGTTCTCCCACCGCGCCCTGTGGCACCTCGTCTTCGGCGGTGCCTTCCGCCGTCACCCGGACCTCACACTGGTCCTCACGGAGCAGGGCTCCGGCTGGATCCCGGGCGTCCTGGACATGCTGGACTACTACCACGCCCGTCTGGTGAACGCGGCCGCCCGGGCCACCACCGCCGAGTCCAAGTTCGGCGCTGGCCTCGCGGAGTCGATGGGCAAGGGCCCCAGCGAGGTCTGGCGGGACAACTGCTTCGTGGGCGCGAGCTTCATGCGCCCCCACGAGGTGCCGCTGCGCGACCGGATCGGCCTCGACAAGATCATGTGGGGCAGCGACTACCCCCATGACGAGGGCACCACGCCCTACTCCCGGGAAGGGCTGCGCATCGCCTACGCGGGCCTGCCCCGGGAGGAGGTCGCGGCCATGGTCGGCGGCAACGCGGCCCGGGTCTACGGGTTCGACCTGCCCTTCCTGGACAAGCTGGCCGCCCAGCACGGCCCGCTCGTCTCGGAGGTCGCCGAGCCCCTGACGGAGATCCCGCCGCAGGCCACCAGCCCGGCCTTCGCCCGCGGCGCCTCCGTCCGCGTCTGGTAGCGGCGCCTCCCCGCCGGGCGGCCCGGGTGCGCCCCACCCGAGCCGCCCGGGTACGCCCCACCCGTGCGGCCCGGCCGGGGCGGTCAGTTCCCGACGTACCCGAGCCGCCCGGCCGGGGCGGTCAGTTCCCGACGTACCCGAGCCGCCCGGCCGGGGCGGTCAGTTCCCGACGTACCCGAGCCGCTCGGGCGGGGCGGTCAGTTCCCGACGTACGTGAGCCGCTCGGGCGGGATCCGCTCCGCCCCGGTGAAGGTGGTGCGCCGGTCCAGCTCCACGGTCAGCCCGTCCAGGGCCGCGAGCGGGGACAGGTCGACCGGGCCGGAGCACTCGGTCAGCGTCAGCCGCCGCAGCGCCGGGAACTCGGCGACCGCCTCCAGCGTGCCCTCGATCCCGCAGCGGCGCAGGTGCAGCCCGGTCAGCCAGCGGTACGGGGTGAGGGCGGCGACCGACACCGGCGCGGTGTGCCGGATCTCCAGGCTCCGCAGCCCGCCCAGCGGCAGCCGGGCGACCAGCTGCCCGTACTGCCAGGGCCCGGCGATCGTCAGGCTCTCCACCCCCGGCCAGCGGTCGATCCCGTCCAGGGTCAGCCCGCGGGCGCCCTGCCACAGCGACAGCGAGGTCAGGGTCCCGGCGGCCGGGACGTCCCCGATCCGGCGCTCCCGGGGCTCGTACCCGATGACGAGCGAGCGCAGCCCGGTGACCTCGGCCAGCGGGGCGAGCGAGAGGCCGTCCCGAAGGTAGCCGAAGGCGAGGCTGTCCGCCGGTATGTCGCCGACCGCCTCGATGCCGGTGAGGTTCGGGCAGTCGTAGACCCCGAGGTGGCGCAGCGCGGGGAGGTCCGTCAGCTCCGAGAGGCCGGTCAGCCCGGGACTGCGGTGCAGGACCAGCCATTCCAGGTCACGGCGTGCGGTGACGGCCGGCGGCACCTCCTTGTCCCAGGTGAGGTGGAGCCGCCGGATGTGCGGGAGCCGTTCGAAGGCGGCCAGCTGCTCGGGGGTGCTGACGTGCAGGTGCGCGCTGCGGACCGGGGCGTCGGCGAGCACCGCGTCCGCGAAGTCCTCGGTGGGGAAGAGGCCCCACGAGCCGCAGATCTCGTGGCTCACCTCATAGCGGTCGTCCCGCCGGAAGCCGGCGATCACCTGGAGCGCCCGGTCCCCGCCGACCAGGGCCGCCGTGCGGATCGTCGCGGCCGCCTCGGCCTCGGTGAGGTCCGCGGGCTCCGGCAGCAGCTCCAGGACCAGCTCGCCCGCCTTGGCCAGTTCCTCGGCCTGGCGCACCGAATGCGGCGGCAGCAGGTGGGCGGTGCGGGTCTCCACCTCCCGCCACACCTCCGGGTCCAGTTCCGGGGCGTGCTCCAGGCAGGCGGCCGCGAGCAGCACCAGCCGGCTGCTGTCCCGTTTGGCGCGGTCGGCCCGGCGCAGCAACTGGCGCAGCAGCCGGGCCCGTTCGTCGGGCCGGGCGTGACCGACCGCCATCCGGATGACGTCGTACCAGTCGTCCTCGTGGGCGTTGCGGACCAGGACGCCGAAGTCCCGCGCCTCGACGGCCGCCTTGGCGCCCAGGTAGTCGCGGAAGGTGCGGTGGACGAAGTGCACCGAGCCCGGGACCGGCTCGCGCAGCAGGCCGCTGCGGATCAGCAGGTGCCGGAAGACCTGCCGGGCAGTGCCCTGGGCCCGGGCCTGCGGCATGGCGTCCAGCCACTCGTCGACCATCTCCACGGCCTCGTCGCAGTCCGCCTCGACCTGGCCGTTGCGGATCAGCCAGTAGGCGAGCCGCTGGAGCAGCAGGGTCTGCTCGTCCCGGGTGAGGTAGACCCCCTCGACGCTGATGATCTCCCGTTCGCTGTCCCGGCGGACGAGCAGCATGTCGAGGGCGGCGTCGTACAACTCCTTGCGGGCGCGCGGCAGGTGCATGTGCCGGTCCCGGTTCAGCGCGCACAGCAGCGCGCACATCAGGGGGTTGGTGGCGAGCCTGCCGAGGTCCCGGCGCAGCCGCACCGCCTGGCCCAGCGAGGTCTCGTAGCGGTCCAGTTCGGCCCGGCCCTCGGCGGATCCGCATTCCGCGCGCGCCGCGTCGTGCCAGTGCGTCAGGAACGCCTGGACGTCCTTGCGTTCCATCGGCAGCAGGGACATGGGGGCGAAGGCGTGGCCCGAGAGCCAGTCGTCGCGCACCGCGGAGGGCCTGGTGGTGACGATGTACCGGGCCTCGGGATAGGCGTCGACCAGCGACCAGATCCACGCCTCGGTCCGGTTGCGCAGCCGCTGCGGTACCTCGTCGACCCCGTCGATCAGGATCAGGGCCCGTCCGGCGCGCAGCACCGAACTGACCCAGCCGGGCGGCGCCTCCCCGTGGAGCGGTATCCCGCAGGCGCGCAGGAAGTCCTCCGGCATCGGCAGCGCGTCGCGCGAGGTGAAGGAGCGCAGCCGCAGGACGAAGGGTACGTAGGCGTTGAGCTCGCGCAGTTCCGGGCCGAAGCTGCGGCGGGCCGCGTTCAGCGCCAGCCACTGGACGAGGGTGCTCTTGCCCGATCCGGCGGGCCCGCGCAGCAGGACGCGTCCGGAGGTGCTCAGCGCCGTCTCGACGGTGGTCACCGCCTGCCGCCCCAGCTCCTCGTACGGCTGGTCGCCGCTGACCGAGAGGCTGATGTAGGCCAGGTCCAGCGGCCAATCCTGGCGGGCCTGGCTGAAGGTCAGCCCGTACAGCTCCAGGCGCCCGTGGGCCACCGCGATGTAGGCCGCGTACCGCTCCTCGAAGTCCGCCGCCGCCGATCCGGGCGCGGGACCCAGCCCGGCCGTACGGCGTCCAGCTCGCGGCCCAGGTCCCCGGTGCGCCGGATCACCTCCAGGTCCGCGCGGGCGCCGAAGCCCGGCAGGGTGGTGACGTACTCGACGGCGTGCCGGCAGCACAGTTCCAGCAGCTCCCCGTAGAGTGCCCGCGCCGCGTCGCCCAGGCCCGGCGGCGGGCCGGGCAGCGCCGCGGCGAGCCGGTCCGGGTCGAGGTCCAGCGCGAACAGGGCGTCCGGGTCCAGTGCGCCGAGCCCGGCGAAGGCGTCCTGTACGGCGTCCAGCGCGGCCAGCCGTTCGTGCTCGGGGAGCCGGGAGCCGGGGGTGTGCAGGCGACCGGCGAGGGTGGTGGTGAGGCGGGCCAGTTCCGCCTCGCCGAGTTCCGCCGGGCGGCGCCAGCGCGGGGCCGGGCGGGCCGGATCGGCCGTGGTGCCCGCCCCCGGAGCCTGCGCCAGCAGCGTTTTGACGAGCGCGCCCAGCGCCGTGCCCGCCACTTTCAAGAGAACCGTCTCTAAACCGCTCACATGGCCTCCCCGCCCCGGTCGGACAGTATCTCCGGTACCGCGGGTAACACCGTTGAATACCGATCGGTAACAACATCTAGCGGGCCGGTGGAACGCGCCTCTATGGTGCGGACATGCCGAACCTGCCCAATGTCGTGCTGTGGTCCATACCTGCCTTCGTGCTGCTCACGGTCATCGAGCTGGTGAGCTACCGGCTCCATCCCGACGAGGACGCCGCCGGGTACGCGGCCAAGGACGCCGTGACCAGCGTGGGCATGGGCCTGGGCAGCCTCGTCTTCGACCTGCTGTGGAAGATCCCGACCGTCGCGATCTACACGGCGGTCTACGAACTCACCCCGCTGCGCGTGCCCGTGCTGTGGTGGACGGTTCCGCTGATGCTGCTCGCCCAGGACTTCCTCTACTACTGGCAGCACCGCGGGCACCACGTCATCCGTGTCCTGTGGGCCTGCCACGTGGTGCACCACAGCAGCCGCAAGTTCAACCTCACCACCGCCCTGCGCCAGCCCTGGACGAGCGCCACCTCCTGGCCGTTCTACCTGCCGATGATCGCGCTGGGCGTCCACCCCGCCGCCGTGGCCTTCTGCTACTCGGTCAACCTCGTCTACCAGTTCTGGATCCACACCGAGCGCATCGGCAAGCTGCCCCGCGCCGTCGAGTACGTCTTCAACACCCCCTCCCACCACCGGGTCCACCACGCCTCGCAGGGCGGCTACCTGGACCGCAACTTCGCCGGGATCCTGATCGTCTGGGACCGGATGTTCGGTTCCTGGGTGGGGGAGACCGAGCGGCCCGAGTTCGGCCTCACCAAGAACATCGAGACCTACAACCCGCTGCGCGTGGCCACCCACGAGTACGCCGCCATCGCCCGGGACGTACGGGCCGCCACCAGCTGGCGCGAGCGGGCCGGGCGGGTCTTCGGCGGCCCGGGCTGGCAGCCCGCCGGCGCCGCCGTGCCCGCTCCCGCGGCTCCTGCGGCTCTTGCGGCTCTTGCGGCTCCCGCCGCTCCCGCCGCTCCCGTGGTCACGGCCACCGCCGGCGCCGCCGAGCCCGCCGCGTGAGCGCCCCGGCCGCGCCGCGCCCCGTACCCCGTCCCGCGCCGCGCCGCGCCGCCCTGGGCCGCGCCGCCCTGGCCGGGTTCGTCGTCGCCACCGCCGCCGACCTGGGCTCCCTGCTCGCCGGGTGGGAGACCGGGCACCAGGTCTTCAAGCCCCTGCTGATGCCCCTGCTCATCGGGTACGCGCTCAGCCGCCGCGCCCCCCGCGCGCTGACCGGCGCCCTGCTCTTCGGCTGGGGCGGAGACCTGGCGCTGCTCTTCGACGCCGACCCCGCCTTCCTCCTCGGCATGGGCTCCTTCGCCCTCGGGCACGTCTGCTACCTGGTGCTCTTCGGGCGGCGCCCGGTCTCCCCGCTCGCCGGGGCGGCGTACGCCCTCGCGCTCGTCACCACCGTCTGCCTGCTCTGGGGGGACCTCCCGCCGGAGCTGCGGATCCCGGTCGCCGGATACAGCCTCCTGCTCACCGCGATGGCCTGGCGGTCCGGGGCGCTGGGGTGGCGGGCCGGGCTCGGCGGGGCGCTGTTCCTGCTCTCGGACACGCTCATCGCCACCGGGGTCGCCGACTGGCCGCAGCTGCCCCGGCCCGACTTCTGGGTGATGGCGACCTACGCGGCGGCGCAGTACCTGCTGGCTGACGGAGCCCTCGCGGGCGACCGGGCGTACCGTAGGGAAGTCCTACCAGTCTGACCGCTCTGGCCACTCTGATTCCCTGAAGTAACCGAAGGACCGCACCATGCGCGCCACCGTCATCCATGCCCCGCACGACATCCGCGTGGAGGAGGTGCCCGACGCCGCGGTCCAGCGGCCCGAAGACGCCGTCGTCCGCGTGCTGCGCGCCTGCATCTGCGGCAGCGACCTGTGGGCCTACCGGGGCGAGGCCAAGCGGCAGCCGGGCCAGCGCATCGGGCACGAGTTCGTCGGCATCGTCGAGGAGACCGGCTCCGCCGTCTCCGGGGTGCGCGCGGGCGACCTCGTCGTGGCCCCCTTCATGTGGTCCGACGGCACCTGTGCCTACTGCGTCGAGGGTCTGCACACCTCCTGCGTGCACGGCGGCTTCTGGGGCTCGGTGGGCTTCGACGGCGGCCAGGGCGAGGCCGTGCGCGTCCCGCACGCCGACGGCACCCTCGTGAAGCTGCCCGCCGCGGCCGCCTCCGACGAGCACCTCCTCACCGGGCTGCTCGCGCTCTCCGACGTCATGGGCACCGGGCACCACGCGGCCCTGGGCGCGGGCGTCCGCAAGGGCTCCACGGTCGCCGTGGTCGGTGACGGCGCGGTCGGCCTGTGCGGCGTACTGGCCGCCAAGCGCCTGGGCGCCGAGCGGATCATCGCGCTGGGCCGCCACGAGGCCCGCACCGACATAGCCCGCATCTTCGGGGCCACCGACGTGGTCGCCGAGCGCGGAGAGGCCGCCGAGGCGGCCGTACGGGAACTGACCGGCGGCCAGGGCGCGCACGCGGTCATCGAGGCCGTCGGCACCGAGCAGTCCATGCGCACCGCCGTGAACATCACCCGCGACGGCGGGGCCATCGGGTACGTCGGCGTGCCGCACGGCAGCGGTACGGGCCTGGACCTCGGGGTCATGTTCGACCGCAACATCACCCTGCGCGGCGGTGTGGCCCCGGTCCGGGCCTACATCCCGGAGCTGCTGGAGGACGTACTGAACGGCGCGATCGACCCGGCGCCGGTCTTCGACCGGACCGTGGCCCTGGCCGAGGTGCCGGACGGCTACCGCGCGATGGACGACCGCAGCGCCCTCAAGGTCATGATCAAGCTCTGACCGGAGTGACATGAGGAGGGGCCGGGCGGGAACACTCCCCCCCGGCCCCTCCTCATGTCGTCCGGCCGTCCCGCCCGGTTACTTCACCGCGTCGAGGGCGTTGACCATGCCCGCGCCGTAGTAGTTCGTCTGGCCCCACTTGGCCTTGCAGGTGGCCGCGTCGATCAGGGCGCCGGTCGCGTCGTAGATCTTGTCCGGGCAGCTCTTCGGGTCGGCCTGTGCCTTGAGCATCGCCTGGAGCTGCGAGGGCGCGGCCCAGGGGTACTTGCTCTTGAGCAGCGCCAGGACGCCCACCACGTGCGGGGTCGCCATCGAGGTGCCCTGCTTGTAGCCGTAGCCGCCGCCCGGCAGGGTCGACAGGACCCGCCCGTTGGCGTCCGGGGTGGCCGGGACCTGCCACTTGTCGCCGCCCGGCGCGGTCACGTCGGCCACGCCGAGCCCGTAGCTGGAGTAGTACGAGCGCAGGCCCTGGTCGCCGGTGGCCGTCACCGTGACCACGCCCGGCAGCTGCGCGGGCAGCGAGAGGCAGACCTTCGGGTCGATGGTGCGCGGTACCGGGGTCGCGTCGTCGGGGCTGGTCCCGTCCAGGATGGAGGGCGCGGCCAGGTCCCAGTTCGCGTTGCCCGCCGCGGCCACGGTCAGGGTGCCCTTGCGCTCCGCGTAGCGGCTGGCCCGGGTGAGTGCCTCGACGAGGGCCTTCTGGTCGTCGTCCGTCTTGCAGTTGAAGTACCAGGGGTCGACGTAGTAGCTGTTGTTCGTCACCGCGATGTGGTGCTCGGCGGCGAACACGAACCCGCAGACGACCGCCTCGGTGAAGAACAGGCTGGTCCCGGGCTCGGCCACCTTGATCGCGGCGACCTTCACCCCGGGCGCCACCCCGCTGATGCCGATGCCGTTGCGGGCGGCCGCGATGGTCCCGGCCACGTGGGTGCCGTGGTCGCTGCCGTCGGCATACGGGCGCCAGGCTCCCTCGGTGGTGTCCGCGACCCCGCCGACGCAGTTGGCCGACTGCCCCTTCGAGAAGTTCGCCGCCAGATCGGGGTGGGTGTCGTCGACCCCCGTGTCGATGACGCCCACCGTGACGTCCGGGCTGCCGTCATTGATCTTTTGTGCCTGGTCGGCCTTGATCGCCCGCAGGTCCCACTGGTTGGGCTCCAGCGGCTCCTCGCCCGGCGCGGCCTGCGCCGCGGCCTTGGCTGCGTCCGCCGCGCTGAGCTTCTGGGTGGTGCCCTCCTCGTCGGTCTGCACCGCCTTGAGCGGGGCCGTACGGGTGGCGCCCACCGAGACCACCAGAGAGCGCTGGGCCCGCAGGACCTTGGCGAAGTCGGGGTTCTGGGAGTGGGCGACGACGACCCCGATCTGCTCATAGGCCGTCACCACCGTGCCACCGGCGCGCTCGACGGCCTTCTTCGCCTCCTTGGCCGTGGCGTACGCGGTCAGGTTCACCACGTACGACAGCTCCGGTCCCGAGGCGGTGGGCTCGGCGGAGGCAGCCGCTCCCAGCGGTGCGGCGGAGGCCGCCACCGAGGGGAGGAAGGCGAGCGAAGCCGTGAGCGCCAGGCCGACGGGCACGGCGAGCGCGCGCCTGCGGACGGTTCCCAGATGAGCCATGGGGTCTCCACATCATCGTGAAAAAGCCGTCCTGACACGGATGTGCGTCAGGACGGGTTCATGACAGGTGAAGCTAGCGCCGGTGTTCGGCTCCGCGCCATCAGTTCGAGAAAACAGTCCCCGTTCCGGCCGATCCGGAAGCCCACTCTCCGAAGATTCAGCGGGTGTTGAACCGTCTCGTTGCGCCGACCGTGCCGTTGACAGGGGGGATCAGCGTCACCGTCGCCCCTCATGGAGGTCGTCTTGTCCGTCGTCCCCACCGCACCCGCGCCACAAGGAGAGCCGCCCGTGACCACCGAAACAGCGCCGCCCCCCGACGGCCCGGGTGCCGTCGGCCCCGACCACCACCCGGGCCCCACGGTCGCAGCGTTCGTCCAGGAGCAGCAGAGCGCCGAGTTCGCCGCCCTGCGCCGCTCCCACCGCTCCTTCGCCTTCCCCCTCACCATCGGGTTCGTCGCCTGGTACCTGCTGTTCGTGTTCCTCTCGAACTACGCGGGCGGCTTCATGGGGACCAAGCTCTTCGGCAACGTCAACGTGGCGCTGGTCCTCGGCCTCGCCCAGTTCGCCAGCACCTTCCTCATCGCCTGGCTCTACTCGCGGCACGCCTCGGCGAAGCTCGACCCCAAGGCCGAGGCCATCAAGTCCCGCATGGAGGCCGAAGCGTGAGCAGTACCACCCTCGTCCAGCTCGCCGCCGGTTCGACCACCGAGCACCGGCCGCTGATCGTCACCCTCTTCGCGGTGTTCGTCGCCGCCACCCTCGGCATCACCGTCTGGGCCGGACGCCATACCAAGAGCGCCTCCGACTTCTACGCGGGCGGCCGCCAGTTCACCGCCTTCCAGAACGGCCTCGCGGTCTCCGGCGACTACATGTCCGCCGCGTCCTTCCTCGGCATCGCCGGAGCCATCGCCCTCTTCGGCTACGACGGCTTCCTGTACTCCATCGGCTTCCTGGTCGCCTGGCTGGTGGCGCTCCTCCTGGTCGCCGAACCGCTGCGCAACGCGGGCCGCTACACGATGGGCGACGTCCTCGCCTACCGGATGCGCCAGCGCCCGGTGCGCACCGCCGCGGGAGCCTCCACCATCGTCGTCTCGATCTTCTACCTGCTCGCCCAGATGGCCGGGGCCGGTGTGCTGGTCTCGCTGCTCCTCGGGATCACCAGCGACGCGGGCAAGATCCTGATCGTCGCGCTGGTCGGCGTACTGATGATCGTGTACGTCACGATCGGCGGCATGAAGGGCACCACCTGGGTGCAGATGGTCAAGGCCGTGCTGCTCATGGCGGGCGCGCTGCTCATGACCTTCCTGGTGCTGCTGAAGTTCAACTTCAACATCTCCGACCTGCTCGGAACGGCCGCCGAGAAGAGCGGCAAGGGCGCCGCGTTCCTGGAGCCCGGACAGAAGTACGGCGCGACCGGGACCTCCAAGCTGGACTTCATCTCGCTCGGCCTCGCCCTGGTCCTCGGCACCGCGGGCCTTCCGCACATCCTGATCCGCTTCTACACCGTGCCCACCGCCAAGGCCGCCCGCAAGTCCGTGAACTGGGCCATCGGCATCATCGGCGCCTTCTACCTGATGACCATCGCGCTCGGCTTCGGCGCGGCGGCCCTCATCGGACCGAAGGAGATCAAGGCGAAGAACCCGGCGGGCAACGCGGCCGCACCCCAACTCGCCGAGTACCTGGGCGGCGTCGGCACCACCGGGGGAGCGGTCCTGCTCGCCGTCATCTCGGCGGTCGCCTTCGCGACCATCCTCGCCGTGGTCGCCGGGCTCACCCTCGCCTCCTCCTCGTCCTTCGCGCACGACATCTACGCGAACGTGATCCGCAAGGGGAAGGCGACGGAGAAGGAGGAGATGCGGGCCGCCCGCTGGTCCACCGTCTTCATCGGCGCGGCCGCCATCCTGCTCGGCGCCTTCGCCCGCGACATGAACGTGGCGGGCCTGGTCGCCCTGGCCTTCGCGGTTGCCGCCTCCGCGAACCTGCCGACGATTCTCTACAGCCTCTTCTGGAAGCGCTTCACCACCCAGGGCGCGCTGTGGTCCATCTACGGCGGCCTGGTCTCGTCGGTTGTCCTGGTGCTGTTCTCCCCGGTCGTGTCCGGAAAGCCCACCTCGATGTTCAAGCACGCCGACTTCTACTGGTTCCCGCTGGAGAACCCGGGCCTCATCTCCATCCCGCTCGGCTTCCTCCTCGGCTGGCTGGGGACGCTGCTCTCCAAGGAGCCGGCCGACCCCCAGAAGTTCGCGGAACTGGAGGTCCGGTCCCTTACCGGAACGGGCGCGCACTGACACTGTGCTCACATGAGAAGCGTGCTCACATGAGAAGCGTGCTCCGGCGTGAAGCGTGCTCCTGTGAGAGGGGCCGAACACCCAGCGTGGCCGTGTCGTACTTCCCTACGACACGGCCACACCGCGTCTCGTTCCTTCGGGCAGCGCTTCATGTCACAACCGTCGCGTAGGCTCGAGTACAACGCTCGCATTTATCCAAAGCGGCGAAAACCTCTGTAGAACCGGACAGGGAAGGGGGCCCACAGTGCTCATCGACACCTTCGGCCGCGTGGCCACTGACCTGCGCGTTTCGCTCACCGACCGGTGCAACCTGCGCTGCACGTACTGCATGCCGGAAGAGGGGCTGCAGTGGCTGGGCAAGCCGGACCTGCTCACCGATGACGAGATCGTCCGCCTGATCCGGATAGCCGTCACCAGCCTCGGCATCACCGAGGTCCGCTTCACCGGCGGGGAACCGCTGCTCCGCCCCGGCCTGGTCGGGATCGTCGAGCAGTGCGCCGCCCTGGAGCCCCGCCCCCGGATGTCCCTCACCACCAACGGCATCGGCCTCAAGCGCACCGCCGCCGCCCTCAAGGCGGCGGGCCTGAACCGGGTCAACGTATCGCTCGACACCCTGCGGCCCGAGGTGTTCAAGACCCTCACCCGCCGTGACCGCCACAAGGACGTCATCGACGGCATGGCCGCCGCCCGCGAGGCGGGGCTGATCCCGGTCAAGGTCAATGCTGTCCTGATGCCCGGGCTCAATGACGACGAGGCCCCCGACCTGCTCGCCTGGGCCGTGGCCAACGAGTACGAACTGCGCTTCATCGAGCAGATGCCGCTCGACGCCCAGCACGGCTGGAAGCGCGACGGCATGATCACCGCCGGGGACATCCTCGCCTCGCTGCGCACCCGCTTCACCCTCACCGAGGAAGGCGCCGACGAGCGCGGCTCCGCCCCCGCCGAACGCTGGGTGGTCGACGGCGGCCCCGCCACCGTCGGCGTCATCGCCTCCGTGACCCGGCCGTTCTGCGGCGCCTGCGACCGGACCCGGCTCACCGCCGACGGCCAGGTGCGTACGTGCCTGTTCGCCACCGAGGAGTCCGACCTGCGCGCGGCCCTGCGCTCCGGCGCCTCGGACGAGGAGGTCGCCCGCCTGTGGAAGGTGGCGATGTGGGGCAAGAAGGCGGGCTCCGGTCTGGACGACCCCGCCTTCCTCCAGCCCGACCGCCCGATGTCGGCGATCGGCGGCTAGTACCGCGTCAGGCACCGTTCGCCCCGGGGGAACCCGTACGACGGTGGCGCGGAGGGCTCGGAACGGCCGGTCAGTACGGTCGTTCCGAGCCCTCCGGCTGTACCCACTCGTCGATCTTCACGACGTCCTTGAGGAATCCCCGGGCCCCCAGGAAATGGGTGAGGTGCTCCCGGTGCTCCTCGCAGGAGAGCCAGGTCTTGCGCCGCTCCGGAGTGTGCAGCTTCGGGTTGTTCCACGCCAGCACCCAGACCGCGGCATCGCGGCAGCCCTTGCCGGAACAGACGGGGGTCTCGCTCGTATCAGGGGAGTTCACAGCCTCAACCCTACAAACGATACGAACGGAAGGGCGACGCCGAGCAGCCACGGGGGGAGCTGCCCGGCGTCGGTCCGTCGCTCCGACGGGGGATGCGGAGCGCGTAGGCAGTATGTCACGCAGGACCCGGTGCGGTGCACCGGAACTTCATGATTGATCTGAGCTTTTCTTGAGGTTTCCCGGGTCCAGAGCGGGGCGCACAGGTGCCGGGATGAAGTGCGAGGGCAGCGAAGGCGTCGACTCGCGCCCCGCGTTCGCGATGACCACGGCGACGTACGGCAGCAGCGCGCCCACCACCAGCGTCACGATCGCCACAGGCCGTTCCACGTTCCACAGGACCACGGTCAGGATCACCGACAGCGTCCTGATCCCCATCGAAATCACGTACCGGCGCTCCCGGCCCCGCACGTCCTCGGCGAGGCCCTTGCGCGCTCCGGTGATCCGGAAGACCTCGGCACCGTTGCGCTTCTTCCGCTCCACGTTCCACCACCCGATCCGCCCGCCGGACGCTCCCCGGTCCGGACCCTTCCACCGTACGCCGCGTCCGTCGCGCCGAGGAGGGCGGGTATCGCCCGATTGGAGTCACCCGGAATGCGGGCCCGCGGGTCCGGCACGAGACTGTGCTGACATGCGCACATCGCGCCACGAGGAGGCGGCATGCATTGGTTGTGGGCGATCATCGTCGGGTTCGTGCTGGGTCTGATCGCCCGGGCGATCCTGCCCGGCAAGCAGCACCAGCCCCTCTGGCTGACCACCATTTTCGGCATCATCGGCGCCATCCTCGGCAACGCCGTCGCGGGCTGGATCGGCGTGCACGACACCAAGGGGATCGACTGGATCCGCCACCTGCTCCAACTGGCCGGGGCGGTCGTGGTCGTCGGGCTCGGTGACCTGGTCTACAACATGGTCAGGGGCAACAGGCGGCAGATGACCTGAGCGGGCCGCCCGCTCGTGACCTGAGCGCGCCGCCCGCCCACGGCGGAGGGGGCCGGACCGACCACGAGTACCTACACGCCCCCCCGCCGAGC
>NZ_JASISO010000010.1:0-25865 GCF_030063135.1 Streptomyces sp. G-G2 | reverse complement strand
GGTACGGACACGTGGTCCGTACCGGCCCCTCCGCCGTGCTCGTGCTCCCGGACGCGGGAGCGTCAGCCGGTGACCTCGACCGCGGCCAGGTTCTTCTTGCCGCGCCGCAGCACCAGCCAGCGCCCGTGCAGCAGGTCCGACGCCTCGGGCACCGCGTCCTCGGCGGCGACCTTGACGTTGTTCACGTAGGCCCCGCCCTCCTTCACCGTGCGCCGCCCGGCCGACTTGCTCGCGACCAGCCCGGTCTCCACGAGCAGGTCCACGACCTGCTTCAGCTCGGCGACCTTCGCGTGCGGCAGCTCGGACAGGGCCGCGGCCAGCGTGGCCCCGTCCAGGTCCGTCAGCTCGCCCTGGCCGAACAGCGCCTTCGACGCGGCGATCACCCCGGCGCACTGCTCGGCGCCGTGGACCAGCGTCGTGAGCTCCTCGGCCAGCGCCCGCTGCGCGGCGCGCGCCTGCGGCCGCTCGGCGGTCTGCGCCTCCAGCTCCTCCAGCTCCGCGCGGGACATGAAGGAGAGGATCCGCATGTACGTGGAGATGTCCCGGTCGTCGACGTTCAGCCAGAACTGGTAGAACGCGTACGGCGTGGTCATCTCCGGGTCGAGCCAGACGGCCCCGCTCTCGGACTTGCCGAACTTGGTGCCGTCCGCCTTGACCATCAGCGGGGTCGCCATCGCGTGGACGTGCGCGTCCGGCTCCACCCGGTGGATCAGGTCGAGACCGGCCGTCAGGTTGCCCCACTGGTCGGAGCCGCCCTGCTGGAGGGTGCAGCCGTAGCGCCGGTACAGCTCCAGGAAGTCCATGCCCTGGAGCAACTGGTAGCTGAACTCGGTGTAGCTGATGCCCTGGTCGGACTCCAGCCGCTTGGCGACCGAGTCCTTCGTCAGCATCTTGTTGACCCGGAAGTGCTTGCCGATGTCCCGCAGGAACTCGATGGCGGACAGGCCCGCCGTCCAGTCCAGGTTGTTCACCATGACCGCGGCGTTCTCGCCCTCGAAGGACAGGTACGGCTCGATCTGCGTGCGCAGCCGGTCCACCCAGTTCGCGACCGTCCCCGGGTCGTTCAGGGTGCGCTCGGCCGTCGGCCGCGGGTCACCGATCTGGCCGGTGGCCCCGCCGACAAGCGCCAGCGGCCGGTGACCGGCCTGCTGGAGCCTGCGTACGGTCAGCACCTGGACGAGGTGCCCGACGTGCAGGGAGGCCGCCGTCGGGTCGAAACCGCAATAGAACGTGACCGGACCGTCCGCGAACGCCTTGCGCAGCGCTTCTTCGTCGGTGGACTGGGCGAACAGCCCGCGCCACTTCAGTTCGTCGACGATGTCCGTCACGGTCGTGGTTCTCCCTGCGTGGTGTATGGATTGTCCGGACAGTCTAGGTGGGTCAGACTCCCTGGCTGACCGAGCTCATGTTGAAGTCCGGGATGCGCAGCGCGGGCATCGCGGCCCGGGTGAACCAGTCGTTCCACTCGCGCGGCAGGGTCTTCTCGGTCCGCCCGGCCTCGCTCGCCCGCGACAGCAGGTCCACCGGCGACTCGTTGAACCGGAAGTTGTTGACCTCGCCCACGACCTGGCCGTTCTCCACCAGGTAGACCCCGTCCCGGGTCAGCCCGGTCAGCAGCAGCGTCGCCGGATCCACCTCGCGGATGTACCAGAGACAGGTCAGCAGGAGCCCCCGCCGGGTATCCGCCACCATCTCCTCCAGGGACTTCTCGCCGCCCCCGTCCAGGATCAGGTTCCCGAAGCCGGGAGCTGTCGGCTGCCCGGTCAGGGCCGCGCTGTGCCGGGTCGTGGTCAGCCTGGCCAGCTCGCCGTCGCTGATCCACTCGGTGGCGGGCACCGGCAGGCCGTTGTCGAACACCGAGGCGTCGTCGCCCGAACTGTGCGCGATCACGAACGGCGCGGACTCCAGGCCCGGCGCGTCGGGATCGCTGCGCAGGGTCAGCGGCAGCCCCGAGAGCCGCTCGCCGAGACGGGTGCCGCCGCCGGGCTTGGAGAAGACCGTCCGGCCCTCCACCGCGTCCCGGGCCGCCGCCGACCACATCTGGTAGATCAGCAGGTCCGCCACGGCGGTCGGCGGGAGCAGGGTCTCGTACCGCCCGGCGGGCAGCTCGATCTTCCGCTCGGCCCAGCCGAGGCGTACGGCGAGTTCCGCGTCCAGCGCGGTCGGGTCGACGTCCTTGAAGTCCCGGGTGGAGCGGCCCGCCCAGGCCGAGCGGGTCCGGTCCGGGGACTTGGCGTTCAGCTCCAGGGTGCCGGTCGGCTGGTCGTGGCGCAGCCGCAGGCCCGTCGAGGTGCCCAGGTAGGTGGAGACCAGGGTGTGGTGGGCGAAGCCGTACAGCTCACGGCCGCCCGCGCGGGCCCGGGCGAAGGCCTCGCCCAGCGCCGGGGCGAAGTCCGCGAACACCGCCGAGGAGGTCTCGGCCGGACCGGCGGCGAAGTCCGGCGAGGCGGGGGTGCCGGTCACCAGCGGCTGGGCGTCCTCGGCCGGGCCCGCGCCGCGTGCCGCCGCCTCGGCGGCCCGCACCAGCGGCTCCAGCTCGGCGGCGGTGACGGCGGAGCGCGAGACGACCCCCGAGGCCGTGCCCTCCTTGCCGTCCACCGTGGCGATCACCGTGAGGGTGCGGCCGCGGGTGACCCCGTTCGTGGTCAGGGCGTTGCCCGCCCAGCGCAGGTTCGCGCTCGACTCCTCGTCGGCGATGACGACGCAGCCGTCGGCGGTGGACAGCTCCAGCGCCCGCTCGACGATCTCGTGGGGCTTGGTACGGATCGGCATCAGCGTCCGGCCTCCTGCGTGGTGTTGAGGATGTTCACGTCGCGGAACAGCGCGGAGGGGCAGCCGTGCGAGACGGCCGCGACCTGCCCCGGCTGGGCCTTGCCGCAGTTGAAGGCGCCGCCCAGGACATAGGTCTGCGGGCCTCCGGCCTTCTCCATCGAGCCCCAGAAGTCGGTGGTCGTGGCCTGGTACGCGACATCGCGCAGCTGCCCGGCCAGCTTGCCGTTCTCGATCCGGAAGAACCGCTGACCGGTGAACTGGAAGTTGTAGCGCTGCATGTCGATCGACCAGGACCGGTCGCCGACCACGTAGATCCCGCGCTCCACCCCGCCGATCAGGTCCTCGGTGGAGAGCCCGCCCGGATCCGGCTGGAGCGACACGTTCGCCATCCGCTGCACCGGCACGTGCCCGGGGGAGTCCGCGAAGGCGCAGCCGTTGGAGCGGCCCAGCCCGGTCAGCTTCGCGATCCGCCGGTCCAACTGGTAGCCGACCAGGGTGCCGTCCTTGACCAGGTCCCAGCTCTGCGCCTCGACGCCCTCGTCGTCGTAACCGACCGTGGCCAGCCCGTGGGGCGCGGTGCGGTCACCCGTCACGTTCATGATCGAGGAGCCGTACGTCAGCTTGTTCAGCTGGTCGAAGGTGGCGAAGGAGGTCCCCGCGTACGCCGCCTCGTAGCCCAGCGCCCGGTCCAGTTCGGTGGCGTGCCCGATGGACTCGTGGATGGTCAGCCACAGGTTCGACGGGTCGACCACCAGGTCGTAGCGCCCGGCCCGCACGCTCGGCGCGCGCATCTTCTCGGCCAGCAGCTCCGGCATCCGCTCCAGTTCGGAGTTCCAGTCCCAGCCGGTGCCGGTCAGGTACTCCCAGCCGCGCCCGGCGGGCGGGGCGATGGTGCGCATGGAGTCGAACTCGCCGGTGTCGCCGTCCACGGCCACCGCCGTGAGCTGGGGGTGGATCCGGACCCGCTGCTGCGTGGTGACCGTCCCGGCCGTATCGGCGTAGAACTTGTTCTCGTGCACGGCGAGCAGCGAGGCGTCCACGTGGGCCACGCCGTCGGCGCGCAGCAGCCGGGCGCTGAAGTCGGCGAGCAGCGCCGCCTTCTCCTCGTCCGCCACCTCGAAGGGGTTCACGTCGTAGGCCGAGATCCAGGTCCGGTCCTCGTGGACCGGCTCGTCGGCCAGCTCCACGCGCTCGTCGGAACCGGCGGCCTTGATCACCTTGGCGGAGAGCTGCGCCATGGCCACGGCCTGCGAGGCCACCTTGGCGGCGCCGTCCATCGTGAGGTCCACACCGGAGGCGAACCCCCAGCTGCCCCCGTGCACCACCCGGACCGCGTAGCCGAGGTCGGTGGTGTCGGAGCCGCCCGACGGTTTGGCGTCCCGCAGCCGCCAGGAGGCGCTGCGGATCCGCTCCAGCCGGAAGTCGGCGTGGTCGGAGCCCAGGGCTCGGGCCCGGGCGAGGGCCGCGTCGGCCAGCGCCCGCAAGGGCAGCGCGGCGAATGCCGCGTCGATGGAATGGGGCACGGACGTCCTCCCGTGGTGTGGATCGGATGCCTCGATCATGTCGCGCCCGGGCCCCCGCTGCCTACCGCTTTCTGTAGGGACTCGACAGACCCCGTCCCAAGGCCCTGTCGGAGCCGATTCTTTGATAACCGCATGCGACCGATAGGTTTTCGGTTATCCAGACTGCTAGCGAAAGGGTGATCCGTTGAGCCGCTCGGTTCTCGTCACCGGAGGAAACCGGGGCATCGGCCTCGCCATCGCCCGCGCCTTCGCCGAGGGCGGAGACAAGGTCGCGATCACCTACCGCTCCGGCGAGCCGCCCGAGGTGCTCGCGGAGCTGGGCGTGCTGGCGGTGCGCTGCGACATCACCGACACGGAGCAGGTGGAGCAGGCCTACAAGGAGATCGAGGACAAGCACGGCGCCGTCGAGGTGCTGGTGGCCAACGCCGGCATCACCAAGGACACGCTGCTGATGCGGATGTCCGAGGAGGACTTCGCCTCGGTCGTGGACACCAACCTCACCGGCACCTTCCGTGTGGTGAAGCGGTCCAACCGCGGCATGCTGCGGGCCAAGAAGGGCCGCGTCGTCCTGATCTCCTCGGTCGTCGGCATGCTGGGCTCGGCGGGTCAGGCCAACTACGCCGCCTCCAAGGCCGCCCTGGTCGGCTTCGCCCGCTCCCTCGCCCGCGAACTGGGCTCCCGCAACATCACCTTCAACGTCGTGGCCCCCGGCTTCGTGGACACCGACATGACGAAGGTGCTCACCGACGAGCAGCGTGCGGGCATCGTCTCGCAGGTCCCCCTCGGCCGCTACGCGCAGCCCGAGGAGATCGCGGCGGCCGTGAGGTTCCTCGCCTCCGACGACGCCGCGTACATCACTGGAGCCGTCATTCCTGTTGACGGCGGATTGGGCATGGGTCACTGATCACCATGAGTGGAATTCTTGACGGCAAGCGCATTCTGATCACAGGTGTGCTGACGGATTCGTCCATCGCATTCCACGCCGCGAAGCTGGCGCAGGAGCAGGGCGCCGAGGTCATCCTCACCGCCTTCCCGCGGCCGACGCTGACCGAGCGCATCGCCCGGAAGCTGCCCAAGCCCGCCAAGGTGATCGAGCTGGACGTCACCAACGAGGAGCACCTGGCCCGGCTCGCGGACCTGGTCCGCGAGGAGCTGGGCGGTCTCGACGGAGTCGTGCACTCCATCGGCTTCGCACCGCAGGACGCCCTCGGCGGCAACTTCCTGAACACCCCCTTCGCGTCGGTCGCGACCGCCATGCACGTCTCGGCGTTCTCGCTGAAGTCGCTCGCCATGGCCTGCCTGCCGCTGTTCCCGGAGGGCGAGGGGCAGGGCGGCGCGATCGTCGGTCTGACCTTCGACGCGCAGTTCGCCTGGCCGCAGTACGACTGGATGGGCCCGGCCAAGGCCGCGCTGGAGGCCACCAGCCGCTACATGGCCCGTGACCTGGGCAAGCGCAACATCCGCTGCAACCTGGTATCGGCCGGTCCGCTCAGCTCGATGGCCGCGAAGTCCATCCCGGGCTTCTCGGAACTGGCCGACGTGTGGAACCACCGTTCGCCGATGGAGTGGAACATGGCGGACCCGGAGCCCGCGGGCAAGGGCGTCGTGGCCCTGCTGTCCGACTGGTTCCCGAAGACCACCGGCGAGATCGTCCACGTGGACGGCGGCCTGCACGCGATGGGTGCCTGACCGGCCGGTCCCACCCCTTTCGCATCCGTACGGCGGCGGCCGCGCTCCCCAGTCCGGGGGGCGCGGCCGCCGCCGTACGCGCGCCCCTCGATCGGATGTGCCCCGCTCGATGGGATCTTCCCGAGTCGAAAAGGCAGACATATGCCTGCAAACTGACCGAGCCGGGATCTTCCCGGAGTGCGGCGGGGAGGAGGTACGGGAGTGCGCGCGAGGCGAATGCGAGCGGTATCGCTGCTGGCCACCTCGGTGGTGGTGACCGGTCTCCTGCTCCCGGCCACGGCCGCCTCACGGTCCGGCTCGGCCGACCCCGTCACGGCCGCGGGCTCCGAGACCGCCCTGCGCGGCGCGTCCTCCGGCGCCGGAGGACCCGCGGAGGCGGGCGGTCCGGCCGGTTTGGCGGGCCTGGGCGATCCGGCCGGCCTGGCGGACCCCGCGGACCGCAGGACCGCCTCGGGCGGCCTGGTCGACCTGGCCGTAGAACCCCCCGCGCCGCTGGCCCGTACCGCCCCCGAGGAGCTGTTCGGCGCCGACTGCGCCACCCGGATCGCGGGCTCGCAGGTCACCGCCTCCTGCCACAACCGGTTCCCGATCGTGGACCTGGTCCGGCTGCACGTCGAGTGCGACCGCTGGTGGGACGTGGACGGGGACAGCGCCCCGGTCGCGGTCGACCCCGCCGGACGGGTCGAGCTGACCGGCCGCTGCTGGAAAGAGGTCCGCTCGGCCTGGGTCAGCCACCAGCGCCCCTGAGGGCCGTCCCGGTGCCGCCCGGCCGGCCCCGCGGGTCGGACGACGCTACGTCGACGACACCCGCCGGACCGTCTCCTTCGTCCGGCCCTGGCAGGCGAACGGGTAGCCCGCCGCCTCCGAGGCCGCCGTGTCCCCGTCCCCGCGCCGGATCGCCTCGATCAGCCGCGCGTGGTCCATGTGCCACTCCGGCAGCAGCTCCGGGCCCACGTCCCCGCGCAGCCACTGCGCCACCAGGTCGCCCAGGTCGGCGTACAGCTCGATGAGCACGTCGTTGTGCGAGGCCGTCACCACCGCCATGTGCAGGCTCACGTCCGCCGCCACGAACAGCTCCGTGTCCCCGCCCGCCCAGGCCTCCTCCCGGCGCGCCAGCAGCGCGTCCAGCTGGACCAGGTCCCGCTCGGTACGCCGCTGCGCCGCCATCCGGGCCGCCGAGGACTCCAGGGTCGAGCGCAGCTCCGCGACGTGCAGGGGATCGGCCCCGGCGAAGCGCCGGTGCATCACCCCCGCCAGCTCGCTCGTCGCGAGGACGTACGTCCCCGAGCCCTGCCGGATGTCGAGCAGCCCGTTGTGCGCGAGCGCCCGTACCGCCTCGCGCACCGTATTGCGCGCCACTCCCAGCAGCTCGACCAGCTCCGGCTCGGTGGGGATGCGGGAGCCGACCGGCCACTCGCCGGACGTGATCTGGTTGCGCAGCTGGGCGATCACCTGGTCGACGAGCGCGGAACGGCGAGGAGACGTCAGCGGCATGGAGCCCTCTCCGGGACGAGTGGCCGAAAAAACCTCGTGCGAGGCCTCGGGGGTGGACAACCAATCATCCCATGATTCTATGATGGTTGAATGTCCGACGAAGAAATTCAGACCCTGAACCGGCCCGCGGCCGCGCGAACGGCCCCCGAGCGGCTCTCCCCGACGGTCCCGGATCCCGCCGTCGCCCCCACCCCCACCTGGCTCGGCCCGGTGCTCCTCGTCGGCATCGTCCTGGCCGCGCTCAACCTGCGGCCCGCCATCACCAGCCTCGGCGCCCTCTTCGAGGAGACCCGTACGGGCCTCGGCATGAGCGGCACCGTCGCCGGACTCATCACCTCCGTCCCCGCCCTCTGCTTCGCCGTCTTCGGCGTCACCGCGCCCCGGCTCTCCCGCCGATTCGGCCCGGCCGCCGTCGTCTGCGCGGGCATGGCCGCGGTGGCCACCGGCCTGCTGATCCGTCCCTTCGCGGACAACGCCGCCGGGTTCCTCGCCGCCAGCGCCCTCTCCCTCGCGGGCATAGCCGTCACCAACGTGCTGCTCCCGGTCATCGTCAAGCGGTACTTCCCCGACCGGGTCGGCACCATGACCGGCCTCTACTCCATGGCCCTGGCCGCGGGCACCTCACTGGCAGCCGCCGCCACCGTCCCGATGACCTCAGCCCTCGGCGGCAACTGGCGCGCCGGCCTGCTGGTCTGGGCCCTGCTCGCGGTGATCGCCGTACTGCCCTGGCTGGCCATCGCCGCCGCCGCCCGCCGGGAGAAGCGCGCCGCCAAGGCGGCCGTGGCGGCCACCGGCGCGGCCACGGCGCCCGTACGGGCGGACACGGGCCCCGGCGTCATGCGCAGCCGCACCGCCTGGGCCCTGGGCTGCTACTTCGGCCTCCAGGCCACCGGCGCCTACGTCACCATGGGCTGGCTCCCGCAGATCTTCCGCGACGCCGGGGTCTCGGCGGGTACCGCGGGCGTCCTCCTGGCCGTCACCATGGTCATGGGCGTCCCGCTCGCCTTCGTCATCCCCCGCCTCGCGGGCCGGATGCGCCACCAGGGCCCCATCGCCGTCGTCCTGGGCCTCTTCGGCCTCGCCGGATACGTCGGGCTCTACCTCGCCCCCGCCGCCGGAGCCTGGGCCTGGGCCCTCCTGCTCGGCGTATCCAACTGCGCCTTCCCGCTCGTCATCACGATGATCGGACTGCGCGCCAAGTCCCCGGCCGGGGTCGTCAAGCTCTCCGCCTTCGCCCAGAGCACCGGCTACCTCATCTCCATCCCCGGACCGCTCCTCATCGGCACCCTCTACCAGCACAGCGGCGGCTGGGACCTGCCCCTCGCGCTGATGGCCTGCCTGCTCGTTCCGCAGCTGGTGCTGGGCGTCCTCGCGGGCCGGGACCGCACGATCGAGGACGAATGCGGCATGCGAGACTGATCGGCATGCCAGTCCTCGAACCGAACCCCCAGAACGGCCACAAGAAGCTCGGCGTCGTGCTCGGCGCGATGCTCGGCGTGACCGTGATCATCGCCATCATCGCGAGCATCGCCTCCCGCTGAACGAGCGCACCGCGTCCCGCCGGACCGGGCACCCCGGGGCGGTGGTGGGGATAACCCCACCACCCCTAGGGGGCAAGGCTCAGGGTCGAATGGGGTGTGCCCCGGATGGGAACCGCGCCTTCGGATCCATAGATTCGAAGTGAGCGAGAGCCACTCCCAGCCGAACACCCAGTACCCCGGAGGCGGTCATGTCGGCCCCCCTGCACACCCGTCCCGTCGTCCCCGTCCGTCCCGCCCGCCGCACGGCGGCCGGGGTCGCGGACGCGCGGCTGCACTGGTGGGTGCTGGCCCTGCCCGCCCTCGCCTTCGGCCTCCTCATGCTGCTCCTCGCCGGATCCGGCGAAGCCCACGCGGCCGGCCCGGCCGACGGCTCGGCCCTCACCCAGGTGACCCAGCAGATCCTGCGCGCCGTCGGCTGACGGCCGCGCCGCCTGGCGGCCGCCCGCCCGCCGTGCCCGTCACCCGCCGTGTCCGCCCGGCCACCGCCATGCCCGTCGCATGCTGGTCGCGACCGTCGCATGTTCGTCGCGCGGAGCCCGCGCGGGTGCGCACCCACCCCCACGGGTGATCCGCCCAACACCCTGCGCCGCATGGCTCGTTTCATGCGAAGCTGGGAGCCATGAGCGCCGAAACACCCCGCAGGATCGCCCTCCTCCGGCACGCCAAGGCCGAATGGTCGGACAACTCCGATCACGAACGCCCGCTGGCGGAACGAGGCCGCAAGGACGCGCCCGGCGTCGGTCTGAAGCTGGCCGAGACCGGCATCGCCTTCGACCTGGCCCTCTGTTCCACCGCCGTCCGGACCCGCGAGACCTGGAAGCTCGCCGTCCAAGCGCTGCCGCACCGGCCGAAGACCCACTACGAGGACCGGCTGTACGAGGCCTCCCTGGGCGAACTCATCGCCCTGCTGAACGAGACCTCCGACGACGTCGCCGACCTCCTCGTCATCGGCCACAACCCCGGCATGCACACGCTCGCCGACGCCCTCGCCGGGGATGCCGAGGGCGACGCCCTCTCGCGCATGAACCGCAGCGGATTCCCGACCTCCGCCCTCGCCATCATCTCCTTCACCGGCTCGTGGAAGTCCTTGGAGCACGGTGCCGGACGGCTGCTGGACTTCTGGACCCCGCACGCGTGACCACGCGGGACCTGACCCCGCACGCGTGACCACGCGGGACCTGACCCCGCACGCGTGACCACGCGGGACCTGACCCCGGACGCGTGACCACGCGGGACCTGACCCCGGACGGCCTGGTCACGTACGGCCGACCGGGTACCGCCGAGCGGGTACAGAAGACGGGCCCCGGCAGCACGCCGCCGGGGCCCGTCTTCTCGTACCGCGCGCCCGGCTCACGCCAGGTCGGCGGCCTCGACTTCTTCCCGGGTGATCCCGAGCAGGTACAGCACCGCGTCCAGGAACGGCACGTTCACCGCGGTGTGCGCGGCCTCCCGCACCACCGGTTTGGCGCAGAAGGCGACGCCCAGCCCGGCCGCGTTCAGCATGTCCAGGTCGTTCGCGCCGTCACCGATGGCCACCGTCTGGGCCAGCGGCACCCCCGCCTCCGCGGCGAAGCGGCGCAGCAGCCGCGCCTTGCCCGCGCGGTCCACGATCTCCCCGGTGACCCGGCCGGTCAGCTTGCCGTCCTCGATCTCCAGGGTGTTGGCGGCGGCGAAGTCCAGGCCGAGGCGCTCCCGCAGGTCGTCCGTGACCTGCGTGAAGCCGCCGGAGACCACGCCCACCTGGTAGCCGAGCCGCTTCAGGGTGCGGATCAGGGTCCGGGCCCCGGGGGTCAGCCGCACCTCGGAGCGCACCTTGTCCACCACGGAGGCGTCCAGCCCGGCCAGCAGTGCCACCCGGGCGTGCAGCGACTGCTCGAAGTCCAGCTCGCCGCGCATCGCCTGCTCGGTGACCGCGGCGACCTTGTCCTCGCAGCCCGCGTGCGCGGCGAACAGCTCGATCACCTCGTCCTGGATGAGGGTCGAGTCCACGTCCATCACTACCAGGCGCTGCGCCCGCCGGTGCAGACCGGCCGATACGACGGCCACGTCCACCCCGATGTGCTTGGCGGCCAGGGCCAGCGAGGTGCGCAGGGGTTCGGTCTCGGTGCCGGAGACCGCGAATTCGACGGCGGTCACGGGGTACTTGGCGAGCCGGAAGATACGGTCGATGTTGCCGCCGGTCGCGGTGATCCGGGCGGCGATGGCGGCCGTGGACTCGGCGGTCAGCGGGTTGCCGAGCACGGTGACGTGGGAACGCCCACTGCCGCGCGGCCGGTTGTCGCCCGTACCCGAGATGATCTCGGCCTGGAGCTTGAGCGACTCGGCCCAGCTGTGCACGGTGGCCCGCAGGCTGCCCTCATCGGCCCCCTCGCCCCCCGCGGGGCGGGTGACGAGGGCGCACAGCACGATGCGGCCACGGGTGACGACCTGCTCGATGTCGACGACATCGACGGAGTAGGCGGCGAGGGTGTCGAACAGCCCGGCGGTGATCCCGGGGCGGTCCTTGCCGAAGATCTTGACGAGGAGGGTGGGGACGTCGGAGGTCTGCGAAGCGCTCATGGTGCCCTCACCGTATCTTCCCCCGTTCCCCCGGCGCCCCCCTGTCCCGACCTGCGGACGCCCGGCGAGGCGGCCACCCGCCGGGCCGGGCCGGGGCGCGGCTCCGGCGGCGGGGGAGGAGGAGGGGGAGGGGGAGGGGGAGGGGCCACGGGCCTCCGATGCGCCCGAGCCCGTACCGGCGGGGTCGCGATGATCTCCCGGGAGGACCCGCCACCGCCCGGGCCCCGGCTCCCCTCCCCGCCGGGGCCGGCCGGCCCGCCACGGCGGACAGCGCCCCCCGCCCCGGCGAATCGGCGCGCGAGCCGCCCCCGATTCCTGTCCCCTATGTGGCCTCTCGCCACTCTCGGGCGGGTTTACCACCCCGCCAACGACCCTCCGCAGGGCCGCGCGAGCGCTGTGCTGACGGATTCGACGAGGCCCGGATTCCCCATGCGGCCCCGGGCCTGAAATAGTTCCCCCGGATGTTCGCCATCCCTAGACTCCCTGACATCAGGGGGATCCTCGGGGGACAAAAAGTGGGGCTGGAGTGCCGGAACACGTACTGGAATTGAATGGCAGGACCTGGACGCTCGATCCGTCCAGGTCGTACTCGCTGGGGCGCGATCCCCAGGGTGACGTGGCGATCGACGACGCCAGGGTGTCGTGGCGCCACGCCACCATCAGCTGGAACGGCCGTGGTTGGGGGATCGAGGACCACGGGAGCACCAACGGCACCTATGTGCACGGCGCCAGGGTCCAGCAGACCGAACTGGTGCCGGGGACGCCGGTCCACCTGGGCAACGCGCAGGACGGCCCGCGGCTGAATCTGTCCGTCACCGCGGCGGCGGCCGCCCCGCAGCCGGCCGCCGCCCACCAGGCGCAGGCCCAGCAGCAGGCCAACTGGCAGGCGCCGCCGCAGCAGCCGCAGCAACACCAGCCGCAGCCGCAGCACCAGCAGCCGCAGTACCAGCCGCAGGTCCCGCACCAGCAGCGGAACGCTCAGCAGCAGCCGCACCACCACCAGCAGCCGCAGCAGCCGGGCGCGGGCTACAGCGACCGCAGCCCGACCACGTTCCACCAGCTCGAACTCGGCCACGTCATGCGCATCGGCCGTGCCCTGGAGAACGAGCTGGTGGTCTCGGACCTCCAGGTCTCGCGTCTGCACGCGGAGTTCCGCTCGATGCCGGGCGGCCGCTTCGAGATCCACGACCTCGGCAGCCACAACGGCACCTACGTCAACGGTCAGCCGCTGGCCAAATCCGGCACCGCGCTGCTCGGCCCCAGCGACATCGTCGCTGTCGGCCACTCCACCTTCCGGCTCGTCGGCGACCGGCTGGAGGAGTTCGTCGACACCGGCGAGGTCTCCTTCTCGGCCCGTCACCTCACGGTCACCGTCGACGGCGGCAAGCAGATCCTCAAGGACGTCACCTTCGGCGTCCCGGAGAAGTCGCTGATCGGCGTCATCGGCCCGTCCGGTTCCGGAAAGTCGACCTTGCTCAAGGCGCTGACCGGCTACCGGCCCGCGAACGAGGGCGACGTCCTCTACGACAACCGCAACCTGTACAAGCAGTTCGCGGAGCTGCGCCAGCGCATCGGCCTGGTCCCGCAGGACGACATCCTGCACAAGGAACTGAAGGTCAACACCGCCCTCAAGTACGCGGCCAAGCTCCGCTTCCCCGGTGACACCGCGGAGTCCGAGCGCGACGCCCGTATCAACGAGGTGCTGCGCGAGCTGAAGCTCGACATCCACAAGGACAAGAAGATCACCTCGCTCTCGGGTGGTCAGCGCAAGCGCGTGTCCGTGGCCCTGGAGCTGCTCACCAAGCCGTCGCTGATCTTCCTCGACGAGCCGACCTCGGGCCTCGACCCGGGCATGGACCGCGACGTCATGCAGCTGCTGCGCGGCCTCGCCGACGACGGCCGTACGGTCCTCGTCGTCACCCACTCGGTCGCCGAGCTGGCCATCTGCGACAAGCTGCTGGTCATGGCCCCGGGCGGTTCGGTCGCGTACTTCGGTCCGCCGGACGAGGCGCTGAACTTCTTCGGCTACTCGACCTGGGCGGACGTCTTCTCGGCCTTCGAGAACTACCGCGACTACGACTGGGCGGGCCGCTGGAAGGGCTCGCAGCACTACCAGCTGTACGCCGCCGACATCGACGCGGTCGCCCCGCAGTCGGTGTCCATGCCGCCCGCGCAGCAGATGCGCCCGCCCAAGCCGCAGGGCTGGGGCTCGCAGCTCTGGACGCTGATCCGCCGCTACGTCTCGGTCATCGCGTCCGACAAGGGCTTCATCGGCCTGATGCTGATCCTGCCCGCGGTGCTGGGCGTGGTCTCCACGGTCATCCCCGCGACCTTCGGCCTCGCGCCGCCCACCCCGCCGTCCCACTTCAACGGCGACGCGGGCACGATCATGCTGATCCTCTGCGTCGGCATGTGCTTCTCGGGCGCCGCGAACTCGGTCCGTGAGCTGATCAAGGAACGGGTGATCTACGAGCGCGAACGCGCCACCGGCCTCTCCCGCTCGGCCTACCTCATGTCGAAGGTGATCGTCCTCGGCGTCATCACGGCCATCCAGGGCGTGATCATCTGCACGATCGGCTTCGTCCCGCGCGACCTGCCGGCCGAGGGCCTGATCATGCCCCCGGCCGTCGAGCTGTGCCTGTCCGTGACCGCGCTCGGCTTCACGTCCATGATGTTCGGCCTGGTGATCTCCTCGCTGGTGAAGACCTCTGAGAAGACCATGCCGCTGCTGGTCATGTTCGCGATCATCCAGGTCGTGTTCACCGGCATCCTCTTCAAGGTCTACGACTCCGTCGGCCTGGAGCAGGTCGCCTGGCTGATGCCGTCCCGCTGGGCCATCGCGGCCGCGGGCACCACGCTGAACCTCGGCCAGCTCATGCCGCCGTGGGACCGCGACAACCCGACCAACACGGACCCGCTGTGGGACCACTCGATCGGCCAGTGGAGCCTGGACATCATCATCCTGGTGCTCATGGGCATCGCCTGCGGCTTCGCCGTGGCGCGCCTGTTGCGCCGCCACGAGCCCGAGGTCATGCGCAAGTAACCCGCGCGGACGCGCCGACACGCGCGTACAGCACGTACGCGAGAACGCCACAGGGCGGCACCCGGACTCCGGGGGCCGCCCTGTGGCGCATGGGGGCTGTGGGTTACGTCAATGGCCGAGCGGGGCTCAGTAGGCGCTGTTGACGTTGTCGATCGAGCCGTAGCGGGCGGCGGCGTAGTTGGCCGCGGCGACGATGTTGGCGACCGGGTGGTACTGGTCCACGGGCGTGCCGGAGACGTGGTAGGTCATGAAGGTCGGGCGGATGACCTGGAGCAGACCGATCGAGGGGATGCCGTTCTGGGCGTTGATGTCCCAGTTGTTGATCGCCCGCGGGTTGCCGCTGGACTCGCGCATGATGTTCTTGTAGAGCCCGTTGTACGAGCCCGGAATCTTGTTCGCCTTCATGATCGCGAGCGACTCCTTGATCCAGCCGTCAAGGTTGTTCGCGTACATCGGCTTGCGGGCGACGGAGCGGCTGGCCGCCTCCTTGTCCGCGCGGTCCTTCTTCGCGTCGGCCGCGGCCTTGGCCTTCGCCTGCGCGGCTGCCTTGGCGACCGCGGCGGCCTTGGCCTGCTTGGCCTGCTTGGCCGCGACGACCTGCTGTGCGGTGAGGTGCTGCTGCACGCTCTTCGCCTGCGCGCCGTCCACGGTCTGGGTCCAGGCCACGGGGGCGGCGACGATGGTTTCGGCGGCCTGGCCGCTACCGGCCGGAACGAGGGTGAAGGCCAGAGCCGCGGCGCCGAGGGTGGCGACACCGGCGATCGACAGCTTGTGGGCCTTGGTGAGACGACTGTGGCCGGGGGTGCTGGTCTCGGACATGCGTGACAACCTCTTCGATAGCGGGGGCCGCAGGAAAGCGCCGCGACGGTGGGGATCCGCGGCGCTGTGCGACGAGAGCCATTGTTAGCGGCGGCAAAATGCCGTGGCAAAGGTGCGACATACGAAGCGCGATAGTGGATCAGGGCGCGCGGCAGTGCGGCCGCTGTGGACCTTCGGCCCGCTCCCAGCAGTGCTGACAGGACCTTTATGCGGCAACTAAGCAGCTTCGTAAGTGATCTGCGTCCTATGCCCGGGCTCACATCGGGCGGGTAACAGTCTCACCGTCCGTCGCGGCAGCAATGCGTAACGTGACGCTTCTCCTCCGTGAGGAGGACCCGAGGCCCCGGCCCTGCGACCAGAGGCAGACCCGTCCCCGCCCACCCCCACCCACGGACGTAGGCCCACCGGGTCCCCGCCGCGCCCCGGACCTAGGTCGCGAGCCCGATTCCGCAGGTCACAGCCGCGAGTACGGTGAGCCCATGCACAGCGGACCCCACCCATCCGACGGCACCCGCACGGGGCTGGCCGCCGTCAGCGCCGCGCTGCTCGCCATGAGCCGCCACCTGGAGGTCCGCGACGTCCTCAAGACGATCGTCGCCTCGGCCCGCGAGCTGCTCGACGCCGAATACGCCGCCCTCGGCGTGCCCGACGACCACGGCGGCTTCGCCCAGTTCGTCGTGGACGGCATCAGCGACGAACAGTGGCGCCGCATCGGACCCCTGCCCCGCCAGCACGGCATCCTCGCGGCGATGCTCCACCAGGACACCCCCGAGCGGCTCGCCGACGTACGCCAGGACCCGCGCTTCGGCGGCTGGCCCCAGGCCCACCCCGACATGTCCGATTTTCTCGGCCTGCCCATCCGGGACGGGGAGGAAACCCTCGGCGCCCTCTTCCTCGCGAACAAACGCGGCCCCCGCCCCAGCGGCGGCTTCACCGAAGAGGACGAGGCCCTCCTCGGCATCCTCGCCCAGCACGCCGCCATCGCCCTCACCAACGCACGCCTCCACGAACGCAGCCGCGAGCTGACCATCGCCGAGGAACGCTCCCGGCTCGCCCACGAGCTGCACGACGCCGTCAGCCAGAAGCTCTTCTCGCTCCGGCTCACCGCACAGGCCGCCACCGCCCTCGTGGACCGCGACCCCGCCCGGGCCAAGGACGAACTGCACCAGGTCGCCGCCCTCGCCGCCGAGGCCGCCGACGAGCTGCGCGCCGCCGTCGTGGAACTGCGCCCCACCGCCCTCGACGAGGACGGCCTCATCGCCACCCTGCGCAACCAGATCAACGTCCTGGACCGCGCGCACACCGCGCACGTCACCTTCACCTGTGACGGCGTACGGGCCCTGCCGGCCTCCCAGGAGGAAGCCCTCCTACGGGTCTCCCAGGAAGCCCTCCACAACGCCCTGCGCCACTCCGGCGCCGACCGGGTCGAGGTCACCCTGACCCGTACCCCCGCCGGGGGAGCGCTGCTGCGGGTGGTCGACTCCGGCAGCGGCTTCGACCCCCAGGCCGTCCGCAAGGCGGGCCGCCACCTCGGACTGGTCTCCATGCGGGACCGGGCGGGCGGCGCGGGCGGCCGCCTCACCGTGCGGTCGGCGCCCGGCACGGGCACCACGATCGAGATGGAGGTCCCCGGTGGCTGACACACCCAGCGGGATCAGGGTCCTGCTCGTCGACGACCACCAGGTCGTCCGGCGCGGCCTGCGCACCTTCCTGGAAGTACAGGACGACATCGAGGTCGTCGGGGAGGCCGCCGACGGCGACGAGGGCGTCGCCCGCGCCGAGGAACTGCGCCCCGACGTGATCCTGATGGACCTCAAGATGCCCGGAACCGGCGGTCTCGACGCCCTGCGGCGGCTGCGCGAGCTGGCGAACCCGGCCCGCGTACTGATCGTCACCAGCTTCACCGAGCAGCGCACCGTGGTCCCGGCCCTGCGCGCGGGCGCCGCCGGGTACGTCTACAAGGACATCGACCCCGACGCGCTCGCCGGAGCCATCCGCTCCGTCCACGCGGGCCACGTCCTGCTCCAGCCGGAGGTGGCCCAGGTCCTGCTCTCCCAGGAGGAACAGGGCCCGGCGCCCGGCCGGGGCGGATCGCTGACCGAACGCGAACGCGAGGTCCTCGGCCACATCGCGGACGGCCGCTCCAACCGGGAGATCGCGCGGGCGCTCGTCCTGTCCGAGAAGACGGTCAAGACCCACGTCTCGAACATCCTGATGAAACTGGACCTGGCCGACCGGACACAGGCCGCGTTGTGGGCGGTCAGGAACGGAATCGCCGACTGAGCCGACCGAATCCGACCGTCTCCCTTCCGGACTGAGATTCATACGGTCGGGTGTATGTAGCCCACATGGCGTATCCGAGTCCCCTGTACGGCCGTTCTTCAGACCGTGCCGCGGCGGCTGGCCGCGGCAGACGTACTGGAGGACGAGAACGTGAAGAACTTCAAGAAGGCCGCAGCCGTCACCATGATCGCGGGTGGCCTCGTCGCCGTCGGCGCCGGTGTCTCCTCGGCGCACGGCGGTGCGTCCGCAGAGGGCGAGGCCCTGAACTCGCCCGGCGTGGCCTCCGGGAACCTGCTCCAGGTCCCCGTGCACGTCCCCGTGAACGCGGTCGGCAACACGGTCAACGTGATCGGCCTGCTCAACGGTGCCTTCGGCAACGCGGGCGTCAACAACTGAGCCCCCTTGACCCGCCCGGCCCCGCTTCCCCCTCACTCTCCCCGGGAAGCGGGGCCGCGGCACGCTCACCCCCGCCGGACCAGCCGCAGTCGGGCGCCGACCCCATTCGGCCCGGCCTGATCGGCGGCGCCGACCACATTCGGCCCGGCCTGATCGGCGGCGCCGACCACATTCGGCCCGGCCTGATCAGCGGCGCCGACCACATTCAGCCCCGCCGGCGTTTGAGGCGCCGCCGGAGGCAACCAGAGCCCCGCAGGCGTAACCACCGCCCCGCCGGAGACGAAGCTCAGCCCCGCCGGCGTCCAAGGCGCGGACGCGGGGCCCGGGGCCCGGGGCGGAGCCCCGAAAACCCGGCCAGGACACACCGCCCCGCCGGAGTCACCCCCGCTCCCGCCCCTCCACGTACGCGTTGTACGCCGCCACCTGCGCCCGCCGAGCCACCCGTTCCACCGGCCGCAACGCCTCCGCCCGCGCCGCCATCTCCGACGCCGCCACCGCCCCGCCGTGCCCCCGCTCGTACGCCAGCGACACCAGCAGCCCCACCCGCTGCGCCAGCGACAGCACCCGCACCGCCCGCGGCGGATACCCCGGGGCCAGCACCTCCCGCCCCGCCTCCGCCCGCGCCCGGTACGCCGACATCGCCGCCTCCGCCACCGGCCCCGAGGCCGCCACGTCCAGGCGGGTCAGGACGACCGCCGCCTCCCGCAGCGCCTCCGCCAGCTCCCGCTCCGCCTCCCCGAGCGACGGCACGTCCGCGGGCACTGCCTCCCGTACCGGCAGGCAGTGCCACACCACCTCCACGTGCACGTCACCCGAGGGCCCGGCCTCCGACACCTCCGGTACGAGCCCCAGCGCCGCCCCGACCGCGACCACGGCCTCCTCGGCGTCCAGCGCCCGCGCGTTGAACTCCGGCGGACCGCTCAGCCCCAGCGGGTGCCCCGGCGCGGGCAGCGCCACCCGCAGCCCGGTCACCCCCAGCGCCCGCAGCCGCCCGAGCCCGAGCGTCAGCCCGACCGGCCCGCTCTCGCCCGGAAGCTCCGCGACCCGGTGCACCGCATCCGCGCCGACGATCGACAGCGCGGCGTCGTCGGGCGAGACGAGACCGGCCAGCAAGGCGTTCCCCCAGGCGGCCAGCCGCCCTGAACGTGGTTCCACAAGCATTCCCCCACCTTAGTTACCCGCCCCCGGAGCCCGCCCCACCCGTCCTGGCGACCGGAGCCCCCTGCGAGTGGCGTAGGTTTTCCCCTGGGGCTGCGCCTGCAGGCGCACAAAGAACCGACACTGCAAGGGGAGACAACACGCTCATGAGCGACGTTCTGGAGCTGGTGGACGTATCCGTGGTCCGCGAGGGCCGCGCTCTGGTGGACCAGGTCTCCTGGTCGGTGAAGGAAGGGGAGCGCTGGGTCATCCTCGGCCCCAACGGCGCCGGAAAGACCACGCTGCTGAACCTCGCCTCCAGCTACCTCTTCCCCACCCAGGGTTCCGCCACCATCCTCGGCAGCACCCTCGGCCGGGTCGACGTGTTCGAGCTGCGACCCCGCATCGGCGTCGCCGGGATCGCGATGGCCGACAAGCTGCCCAAGCGCCAGACCGTCCTGGAGACCGTGCTCACCGCCGCCTACGGCATGACCGCGACCTGGCAGGAGGAGTACGAGGACATCGACGAGCAGCGCGCCCGCGCGTTCCTCGACCGCCTCGGGATGACCGACTACCTCGACCGGAAGTTCGGCACCCTCTCCGAGGGCGAGCGCAAGCGCACCCTGATCGCCCGCGCCCTGATGACCGACCCCGAGCTGCTGCTCCTCGACGAGCCCGCCGCGGGCCTCGACCTCGGCGGCCGCGAGGACCTCGTACGCCGTCTCGGCCGTCTCGCGCGCGATCCGCTGGCCCCCTCGATGGTCATGGTCACGCACCACGTCGAGGAGATCGCCCCCGGCTTCACGCACGTGCTCATGATCCGCCAGGGCAAGGTGGTCACCGCGGGTCCCATCGAACTCGAACTGACCTCCCGCAACCTCTCCCTCTGCTTCGGCCTCCCGCTCGTCGTCGAGCGCAACGAGAACGAGCGCTGGACCGCCCAGGGCCTCCCGCTCCGCTAGTCCGCCCCGCCCGGCCCCCTTCCCTCCCGTACCGGGACACCGCGTGCTCTGTCCCGACCGCGCCCACCGGACTTACCATGACCATGTGACCAACATCGACGCATGGGTGTGGTGGCTCATCGGCGCGGTCGGACTGGGCATCCCCCTGGTCCTCACGGCGATGCCGGAGTTCGGCATGTTCGCCGTCGGCGCGGTCGCCGCCGCCGTCACGGCCGCCCTCGGCGGGCAACTGGCCGCACAGCTCCTGGTCTTCGTGATCGTCTCGGTCGCCCTGATCGCCGTGGTCCGACCGATCGCCAACCGCCATCGCGACCAACGGCCCCAACACCGCAGCGGAATCGACGCGTTGAGAGGACGGAGCGCCGTCGTCACCGAACGGGTCGACGGCAGCGGTGGCCGGATCAAACTCGCCGGGGAGATCTGGTCCGCCCGTACCCTTGACGCGGACAGCAGCTTCGAACCCGGACAGCAGGTCGACGTCGTGGAGATCGATGGGGCAACGGCCGTTGTCATGTGACCTCATGATGTGACCTCATGTGACCAACCAGCCGTCTCGCGGGCCCCCGGTCTGCGAGACTCCGCTCAACGGGGCAGCACAGACAGCAGGAAGGGCACGGGGAACCGCATGCAACCGATCATCTTCGTTCTGATCATTCTGGTGATTCTCGTCTTCATCGCACTGGTCAAGACGATCCAGGTGATCCCGCAGGCCAGCGCGGCCATCGTCGAACGGTTCGGGCGCTACACCCGCACCCTCAACGCGGGCCTGAACATCGTCGTCCCGTTCATCGACTCGATCCGCAACCGGATCGACCTCCGTGAACAGGTCGTCCCCTTCCCGCCGCAGCCGGTGATCACCCAGGACAACCTGGTCGTCAACATCGACACGGTCATCTACTACCAGGTGACCGACGCCCGGGCCGCGACGTACGAGGTCGCCAGCTACATCCAGGCCATCGAGCAGCTCACCGTCACCACCCTGCGCAACATCATCGGCGGCATGGACCTGGAGCGGACCCTCACCTCCCGCGAGGAGATCAACGCGGCCCTGCGCGGCGTCCTCGACGAGGCCACCGGCAAGTGGGGCATCCGCGTCAACCGCGTCGAGCTCAAGGCGATCGAGCCGCCGACCTCCATCCAGGACTCGATGGAGAAGCAGATGCGCGCCGACCGCGACAAGCGCGCCGCGATCCTCCAGGCCGAGGGTGTCCGCCAGTCCGAGATCCTGCGCGCCGAGGGTGAGAAGCAGTCCTCCATCCTGCGCGCCGAAGGTGACGCGAAGGCCGCCGCGCTGCGCGCCGAGGGCGAGGCCCAGGCCATCCGTACGGTCTTCGAGTCCATCCACGCGGGCGACGCCGACCAGAAGCTCCTCGCCTACCAGTACCTCCAGATGCTCCCGAAGCTCGCCGAAGGCGACGCCAACAAGCTCTGGATCGTGCCGAGCGAGATCGGCGACGCCCTCAAGGGTCTCTCCGGCGCCATGGGCAACTTCGGCCCCATGGGCGCGGGTTCGGGCTTCAACCCGGGCAACGTGGGCAAGGACGGCGACGCCGCGGCCGACAAGGCCCGGACGGACCGCCGCGAACAGCCCCCGATCGACTAGGAATCACCCTCCCTCGTGCATGATCAGTGAGGCCCCTCGACCTTCATGGCGGGGAGGCGACTCACTCGTGCAAGGGAGATGGCCTTGACCATCTGGGAATCACTCGCGGTCTTCGCGGCAGGCATCGGCGCGGGCACCATCAACACCATCGTCGGCTCCGGCACCCTCATCACCTTCCCGGTGCTGCTCGCCACCGGCCTGCCCCCGGTCACCGCCAACGTGTCCAACACCCTCGGCCTGGTCCCCGGCTCCCTCAGCGGAGCCATCGGTTACCGCAAGGAACTCAAGGGACAGGGCCGCCGCGTGCTGCGCCTAGGCGCGGTGTCCCTGATCGGCGGACTCGCGGGTGCCGTCCTGCTGCTCAACCTGCCGTCCGACTCCTTCGACACGATCGTGCCCGTCCTCATCGCCCTCGCCCTCGTGCTCGTCGTCCTCCAGCCCCGCATCGCCCAGGCCGTCCGCCGACGCCAGGAAGCCGCCGGGGGCGAGGACGCACACCCCGACGGCGGGCCGGTCCTGTTGGGCGGAATGCTGCTCTCCAGCGCTTACGGAGGCTACTTCGGGGCCGCCCAGGGCGTGCTCTACCTCGCCCTGATGGGCTCGCTGCTCCGCGAGGACATGCAGCGGGTCAACGCGGTCAAGAACATCGTCGCCGCGCTCGTGAACGGCATCGCGGCCGTGTTCTTCCTCTTCGTCGCCGAGTTCGACTGGACGGCCGTCCTGCTCATCGCGGTCGGCTCCACCCTCGGCGGCCAGATCGGGGCCAAGGTCGGCCGCCGCCTCCCGCCGACCGCGCTGCGCGCGCTCATCGTGGTGGTCGGCGTCCTGGCCATCGTCCAACTCCTGCTCCGCTGAGCGACGTAGGACACCTACGCATCACGCCGTACGCTCAGCGGGCAGAGAACATCATCCGGCTACGCGATCCGCTCCAGCCACTCGGGCAGCTCCTCCCGGACCCCCGCCCCCATGGCCAACAGCATGGCGTCCGCCGGGGAGGGCACGAAGGGCCGCCGCAGCAAAGGCATCCCCGCCTCCTCCGGAGTCCGGGCCGCTTTCCGGTGGTTGTCCACGGCGCAGGACGCCACCGTGTTCAACCAGGTGTCGCCACCCCCCTGAGCCCTCGGCACCACGTGGTCCACGGTCGTGGCGCGCTTCCCGCAGTAAGCGCACCGGTGCTGGTCCCGGGCCAGCACACCCCGCCGTGACCAGGGAGCATGTCTTCGGAAGGGCACCCTGACGTACCTGTACAGCCGGATCACCCGGGGCATCGGCAGGTCCATGGTGGCGCCGCGCACACGGAGCTCGGGATGGGACTGTTCGACCACGGCCTTGTCCTGGAGCACCAGGACCACCGCCCGGTTCAACGTCACCGTCGACAGCGGCTCGAAGCTCGCATTCAGCACCAGCGTGTCCCGCATCTCGCCCACCTCCCGTGTGCAGGCCCGCGACCACCCTGGCAGCGGGGCCCGGCACCACTCTGGCCGTGCCCGCCACCGGGGACAACGCAATAAAAATGCCCGGTCCTGGCCGTCTTTAGACCAGGACCGGGCAAACGCTCGGAGAACTCAGCCCGCCGGAGTCCCGAACTCCCCGATCAGCTGCGCACGGCCCAGCGTGTGGAACCGCAGGTTGAAGCCGACCACCGCGGGCGAGGCCTCCGCGTCCGGACCCAGCTTCTCCGTGTCCACCGCGTAGACGGTGAACACGTACCGGTGCCGCTCGCCGGCGGGCGGAGCCGCCCCGCCGAAGTCGCGCGTGCCGTAGTCGTTCCGTACGTGCACCGCCCCGTCCGGGAGCCCCGGGAAGGAACCGGTACCCGCCCCGGCGGGCAGCTCCGTCACCGAGACCGGCAGATCGAAGAGCACCCAGTGCCAGAACCCGCTGCCCGTCGGCGCGTCCGGGTCGAAACAGGTCACCGCGAAACTCTTCGTACCCTCCGGGAAACCCGCCCAGCTCAGCTGCGGCGAACGGTTCCCGCCCGCCTGTGACTGCGCCTCACCCAGCTCCGCCCCGGGCGCGAGGTCCGCACTCTCGACGGTGAAGGACGCCACCTCCGGGTGGAACGCGTGCGGAAGGGGCGCTCTGCTCTGCTCGCTCACTGCTCAGCCTCCGATGTCGTCGTATGAGCCGAGCCTAGAACCAGTTGCGCTTCGACCCGACCGACGCGATCCACTGGTTGAGGTACGCCGCCCAGTCGGTCCCCTGGTAGGACTGCAGCCCGACCTGGAAGCACCGGTAGGTGTCACTGCCCTCGGAGAACAGACCCGGCTTCTTGTCCATCTCCAGGATGACGTCCATCTCGCGCCCGTCGGCGACGAAGGTCAGCTCGACCTGGTTCAGGCCCCGGTACTGCGACGGCGGCAGGAACTCGATCTCCTGGTAGAAGGGGAGCGTCTGGCGCGTCCCCCTGATGTGCCCGCGCTCCATGTCCGCGCTGCGGAACCGGAACCCGAGCTGCGCGAAGGCGTCCAGCAGCGCCTGCTGCGCCGGAAGCGGGTGCACGTTGATCGGGTCCAGGTCGCCCGCGTCCACCGCCCGCGCGATCTCCAGCTCGGTGCTCACCCCGATGTTCATCCCGTGCAGGTGCTGACCGGAGAAGTGGGTGACCGGGGTCTCCCACGGGATCTCCAGGCTGAAGGGCACCACGTGCAGCGCGCCCGCCTGTACCTGGAACGCGCCGCCGAGCCGCTGCTTGCTGAAGACGATGTCCTGCTTCAGCTCCTGATCGCCGCTCTCCACCTCGACCCGCGCCTGCAGGCCGATGTTCAGCCCCTCGATCTGCTGGTCCACGGACCCGCCCTGCATGCGGACCTCGCCCTGGACGATCCCGCCGGGCACCACGTTCGGCTCGGTGATGACCGTGTCCACCGAAGCGCCACCGGCACCCAGACTCGCGAGCAGCTTCCTGAACCCCATGTTCCAGACTCCCCTTTGAAGACGACGTACCTCTACAAACGCGGAACCCTAAGCCCCGGTTGCACCCGGCAGGTGTTCCACTACGCTCCACAGGATGAGCGCGCGCCCCGACCGTACGCCCCTGACCCGGGCATTCTTCGACCGCCCGGTCATCGAGGTGGCCCCCGACCTGCTCGGCCGCACCCTGGTCCGCCGTACGACGCAGGGCCCGCTGGAGCTGCGCGTCACGGAGGTGGAGGCGTACGAGGGGGAGGCCGACCCGGGCTCCCACGCCTACCGCGGCCGCACCGCCCGGAACGCGTCGATGTTCGGTCCGGCCGGACACGCGTACGTCTACTTCATCTACGGCATGTGGTTCAGCCTCAACCTGGTGTGCGGCCCGCCGGACCACGCGAGCGGTGTCCTGATCCGGGCCGGTGAGATCACCTTGGGCGCTGACCTGGCCCGCAAACGTCGACTCTCAGCCAGATCGGACATAGAACTGGCCAAAGGCCCGGCCCGCCTCGCCACAGCCCTGGACATCGACCGCACCCTCGACGGCACGGACCTCTGCGCGGGCCCGGATGCCCCCTTGTCCCTCCTTACCGGGATCCAAACCCATTCCGACCAGGTGAGTACGGGCCCCCGCACCGGAGTCGGCGGCGAGGGGGCGGTCCACCCCTACCGCTACTGGATCACCCACGACCCCACGGTGAGCCCGTACCGGGCCCATGCGCCGCGCCGCCGCTCAACTTGACTCGCCCCTGACCGACGCCTAACGTAGCCCGAGCCGCTTAAACGGAGCACTGCTTCTGCAGCCCTCCGGAGGCGGCCAACCCACTACTGCGATCACCCTGACGGGGATGAATTCGGCATGTCCGAATTCAGCACCGCAGGCTCGATTATGAGCCACCAGGGAAAACCGCTAACGTAGTGAACACGCCGAAAGGCAAAGGCCCCCAACGGCCACCGAATTCGAATTCCACTCCGGTTAAACGGAACGGAATGAGTCTGGTAGAGTTGGAAACGAAGAACGAAGCCCGGAGGAAAACCCGCGAGGGTGAGTACAAAGGAAGCGTCCGTTCCTTGAGAACTCAACAGCGTGCCAAAAATCAACGCCAGAAGTTGATACCCCGTCCATTTCGGTGG
>NZ_JASISO010000109.1 GCF_030063135.1 Streptomyces sp. G-G2 | reverse complement strand
CCTTGGTCTCGACAACCCGGAGATGTTCAGGAGGCCCTGCCTTCATGCGCGGACACGGCCAGGTTCACCCGCCCCAGCCCCCGTTTTCGATCACATCGCTCTCATGATCGATAGAGATACGGCTTCTTAGCACCGGGAGCGAGCGGGTGCACTGGGTACCCGTGCCGGGCCAACCAGCTAGCCACTTCGAGTGCGGTCCCGGCGGTAAGGCCGTGCGGCAGGGTCTGATGGGCAGGCACTGGCTCATCCTCGAAGCGCTATGGGTCGGCCCCGAAAGGCATTGAGCAGGTACAGCCCCCGCCGAGGGACCAGAGGGACTGAAGTTTCAATATCGCGGAGCGTACCGCAGGGCCAGTGACCGCAGGCCTCGAATCGCCCACCGTATGGCAAGTTGAGTCCCTTCAGTCCCTTCGCTTCGCGCGTTATGCCCTATTTCAACCCCAAAAGCGTCCCCAAGACGTGCAAGATTCTCCCTCGGGGCGCGCCCTGAGGGACCGAACCCCGGAAGCGATGAACTGGGGCCCAAGCCGTCACACTCCGTCTATCCGTCCGGTCCCTCGGCCCCCATTTCGGAGAGGGCAGGGACCGAGTGACCCAGAGGCTTGGAGGCATGTCCGCAGGACTCAACCAGGAGCTAAGGCTCACCCCTCCCCCTCCCCCGGTTCCCCGCTCCCTCAGTACCGGGGGGCTGAACCTTGTTCGACACCTTTCGGTCCCTGTCACTTCGGTCCCTGCTAAACCTGCAGGTCAGCGCAGCACCCCTCAGTCGCAAAGGGACTGGAGGGACTCAAAATCCCTGTTATGAGCCAGATACGAGTGTCAAGCATCTTTACGTACGCGTGCATATACACACGCACCTCAAAGGCTGGAACAGGAAAGTTCAGTCACTTCAGTCCCTGTGGGATGCCTGACAACGTTCTGAGCTGCACCTTCTCCAGGGACTGAAGAGAGCAGGGACTGAACGTAAATGTCATCGCTCTCTGGCTTCTTGGCTCGGCCCGCGTCCCACTGCCTAGCCCGGCCTTTCCACCAGCCGGAGCGTGCCCGCGCCTCGGACCGATGCACCGACCGGGCGCCAGCACCTGATCGGGGACCTGTCCGCCGAGGACTGCGAAACCCATCTCGCCCAGCGGCTCACCATCGAGAGCCGACCTCTCATCGATGCCGACACTAGGGCCGCGACCACCCGCCGCTCCCACGGCCTGCCCCTCCACTTCGACCTCGCCGTCAGCCGCTTCCTGGAGATCCGCCGCACCGGCCGCGCATCCGTCGCGGCGGACTTCGACTGCTCCTTCCCCGCCCTGCTCGCCCGCACCCTCTCCGACCTTACGGCGGAGGAACGCCACCTCCTGCGCAGCGTCTCCCTCCTCGACGCCTGGGACCTGGAGCTGGCCACCCGAGCCGCCGGCCTCACCCAGCAGGTTCGCCCGACGCCTCACCGAACGCCTCCTGATCTCTGAGAACCCGTACGCGCTGCGGCCGTACCACCTGCACCGGGCGATCCGCACCGCTGTGCGCGAGGACACCCACAGCGAGGACCGCTGGACGGACGCCGACTGGCAGCAGGGTGCCACCGGGGTCCGAGTAGGAACGGACCAGGAAACCGGTGTTGCTGTCAGAAGTTTCGACAGGCCGTGATCGGCCGAAGCCTTTCGATCCGAAGGTGCCGGTGACCAGCAAAACGGCGAAGGCCTTCGACATCTCCCAGGTCGGAAGCCCCTTGGTTTTGAAGCCCGCATGGCTTGCTACGGGGTCTCGGTCCCGAGGGCGTTGACGCGGTTCGCGTACTCGCGGCGGGCCTTGCGCTGGGCCGGGATTGCCGAGGGGGCGTCGAGCGGCTGGCAGCGGTCGAGGAGTTGGCGGTGGACCGAGGGCGCTGCGGGGATGCGGAGTGTGTAGCCCTGGCCGCGCCGTACGGTCAGGCCCTGGTCGAGCGCGTCCCGCTCGGCGCGCTCCAGTTCGGCGGGCTCCAGTTCGGCCGCGCGCAGGAAATCGACGACCTTGCCCGGCATGTCGAGGGCGACCGCGATCTCCGGCGCTGGGGTGTCCTGGGAAGCGTCGGTGTGTTCGGGCATTAGGTCGGCGACGGCTGTACGGATGGCGCCGCGGCTGACGTGGTGGTCGCGGGCCAGACCCGCGATGGACTGGCCGCCCAGGTACCCGGCGCGCACGGCGGCCTTCGCGGCCGTGACGACCGGTCGACGGCCACCCTTGTTGCCCTTGGCCTCGGCGGCCCGCAGCCCGTCGTAGGTCAGCTCGCGCTGGAGGTCGCGTTGGAGTTCGCCGGCGGCGGCGAGGGTCTGCACCATGAACTTCACGGTGGACAGCAGCTCTCCGGTGCGCGGGTGGCGGGCGGTGAGGTCCATGGCGGAGAACGCGCCGTCGTGGATGCGCAGGGCGAGACGGTCGCGGTGGAAGAGGTCGAGTACGTCGAGGATGTGCCCGGTTCCGCGCACGAGGCGGAACATCTCGGAGATGTGCACGGTGTCGCCCGGCCGCGCGTACGTGAGCAGCTCGCCGAACTTCGGCCGCTGGAGGGGGTGGAGACGGCTGGAGGTGCCGGGGTCCTCCTCGAAGACAACCGGGTCCTCGATCCCGGCCTCGTCGAGGACGAGGTTCTGACGGTCGGTCGACTGCTGGTCGGTCGACACCCGCTTGTAGACCAGGTTGGTCATGCCGCTCCCCGTTGTGGTGGTCGCATTCGACCCTAGCTGTCAGCAAACCCTGTCATCAGCCGCCATCGGATCTGATTGGATCCGAGCCGCCGTCAGGCCCCTGAAAGTCCGGGTTCATTGGACGCCAGTCGCGCCTGTCGTCATTCGTTCGTTTAACGACAGGCGAGCAGGCTTCGATCCTCGGTCGCAGGGTTGAACCCTGGTGAGGGTGTCCAGCCTGCCCGCTTCCCACTACCCCGTTCGGCCCTACGCCCGCGCGGCCGCCAGAGGCCTACGACGGCGCCGGCCTCGGTACAGCGGCTATCGGTGAGTTTGATCATGGCCCGGGCGGTACGAGCGTAGTACCGCGGTTCCATTTTTGCGGCGGGCTTTGTGCTGAGCCGGGACCGCCGGGGCGAGTGCTGATCTGATCCCTCAGCCCGAACCGACGACCAGTGCCTCGCCGAGCGGGGTGCGCCGGTAGAGCACCGACCGTCCGGACCGGGCGCGGACGAGCAGCCCCGCGCCGCGCAGGATGGCGAGGTGGTCTCCTACCGCGCCGGGTGCCATGGCGAGGCTGCGGGCGAGGTGGCTGGTACTGGCGGGGGTGTCCAGCGCCAACAGCAGCCGGGCTCGGGCCCGGCCGACCAGAGCGGTCAGCGCGTCCGGTTGGGGGACGGTCTCCTGTTCGCCCCACAGAGCAGCGGTGCCGCGGGCACGATAGCCCAAGGTCCTGGGCCAGGGGTCTTCCAGCTGGGCGGCGATATGCCCGACAAAGACCGAAGGGATCAGCAATAGCCCGTCGCCGGCGAGGCGGACTGTTCCGCCTCGGAAGAAGTCGATCTCGATACCGCCTGCGTGCCAGGCGATGCCCGGGTGCAGGCTCTCGATGGTCGTGGCCCATCCGTGTTCGCCGATCACACCCACCCGGTGCACGACGTCGCGCTCACAGATCGCGCGCAGTTGCGGCCAGTCCGCGGCGAGTACTTTGTCCTCTGCAGGCGGGACACTCGCTTGCTGCGCCCTTTACCAGTAGCCGCTGGATCTTAGCGCTGTAGTTGGCCAGCTTGGCCAACTACAGCGCTAAGTCACAACCGGGTGCGACTGAGCGGGATAGTTGGCCCTTGAGCGCTAGGGCCTGTTGCGAAAGTGCTGGTCACAGCCACTCGTTGATGGCTGCGACCAGCACCGTTGCCTCGTAGCGAACGGCGAGTTTGTCGTACCTTGTAGCCACCGCGCGGTGCCGTTTCAGGCGGTT
>NZ_JASISO010000108.1 GCF_030063135.1 Streptomyces sp. G-G2 | reverse complement strand
CCCCCCCCCCCCCCCCCCCCCCCCCACCGCCGGACTCCTCTTCGACGAGGGTCCGCGCAGCGCCGCCGACCACCGCGCGAACGCCGAGGCGCACGCCGCCGCCGGACACTGGACCGAAGCCGTCCAGGAACGCATGCGCGCCGTCGTGCGCTCCCTGGAGGAACGCACCCTCCTCGATCCGCGCCCCGGCCGCACCGCCGACGAGGCCGCCGCCGAAGCCGCGCGTTCCCTGCCCGCCCACACCGGCGAACTGCGCGCCGCGGCCCGCGCGTTCGACGACGTCACCTACGGCGGCCGCCCCGCCGACAGCGGTACGTACACCCGCCTGCGGGACCTCGACGTCACCCTGCAACGCACCAGACCCCTGCTGACCACCGCGGGAGGCCCGACCGCATGACCAGCACCCGCACTCCGGCGGCGCCCCCCGCCACCGCGCCTCCCCGCGCCTCGACGTCCACCGCGCCCGGAGCCGCCCTGCTCCGGCGCCGGGCCCGCGGCTTCCTCATCGCGATAGCCGTCCTCGTCGTCGCGGGCATCACCCTGGCCTCCCTGCGCACCGGCCAGACCCACGGCAGCCTCGACCCTCGCTCCCCCGACCGCACCGGCAGCCGGGCCGTCGCCCAACTCCTCAAGCAGCGCGGGGTCACCACCCGCGTCGTGACCACCGCCGCCGAAGCCGCCGAAGCCGCGGGACCCGGCACCACCCTCCTGGTCACCGCCCCCGACCTGCTCGGCGCGCAGCGCCGCCCGGTCCTGCGCACCGCCATGGACCTCGCCGGAGGCCGTACGGTCCTCATCGAGCCCACCGGCACCGCCCTCCCGGACCTCACCCCCGGCGTCCATGTCAAGGGCACCTCCCGCGAGAAGACCCTCGCCCCCGCCTGCCCGCTGCCCGCGGCCACCGCCGCCGGGCGCACCGCCACCGGCGGGGGCACCCGCTACACCACCGACCTCCCGCGGGCCGTCTCCTGCTACCCCAGCCAGGGCCACCCCACCCTGCTGGTCCTCCCCGGCGCCCACGGCGGCGACACCGTCGTCCTCGGCTCCGAACGGATCCTGCTCAACGAGTCCCTCGCCGACGAGGGCAACGCCGCCCTGGCCCTGCAACTCCTCGGCACCCGCGGCGAACTCGTCTGGTACCTCCCCTCCCCCGCCGACTCCCTCGACGGCCAGGACGAGCAGCAGAAAAGCTTCTTCGAACTCATCCCCGCGGGCTGGGGCTGGGCCCTGCTCCAGCTCACCGCGGCCGCCCTCCTCGCCGCCCTCTGGCGGGCCCGCAGGCTCGGCCCCCTGGTCACCGAGCGGCTGCCCGTCGTCGTCCGCGCCTCCGAGACCACCGAGGGCCGCGCCCGCCTCTACCGCAAGGCCGGAGCCCGCGACCGGGCCTGCGCCGTCCTGCGGGAGGCCACCCGCCAACGGCTGGCCACGCTGCTCGGCGTACCACCCGCGCACGCCCAGGACCCCGCCGCACTGCTCCCCGCCGTCGCCGATCGCGTCGCGGATCCCGCCCGGGACCTGCCCGGACTGCTCTTCGGCCCCACCCCCACGGACGACGCGGCACTCGTCGCGCTCGCCGACCACCTCGACGCCCTCGAAAGAGAGGTCCGTACCTCATGACGGCCACGCCCGCCGACGCCTACCAGGCAGCCCCCGCCCAGCCGGACGCGGACCGCGCACGCGCCTCGCTCGAAGCGCTCCGCACCGAGATCGGCAAGGCCGTCGTCGGCCAGGACGCCGCCGTCACCGGCCTCGTCGTCGCCCTCCTGTGCCGCGGCCACGTCCTCCTCGAAGGCGTCCCCGGCGTCGCCAAGACCCTGCTCGTCCGCGCCCTGGCCGCCTCCCTCGAACTGGGCACCAAGCGCGTCCAGTTCACCCCCGACCTGATGCCGAGCGACATCACCGGCTCCTTGGTCTACGACGCCCGCACCGCCGAGTTCTCCTTCCAGGACGGCCCGGTCTTCACCAACCTCCTCCTCGCGGACGAGATCAACCGGACGCCCCCCAAGACCCAGTCCTCCCTCCTCGAAGCGATGGAGGAACGCCAGGTCACCGTGGACGGCAGCCCCCGCCCGCTGCCCGAGCCCTTCCTCGTCGCCGCCACGCAGAACCCCGTCGAGTACGAGGGCACCTACCCGCTGCCCGAGGCCCAGCTCGACCGCTTCCTCCTCAAACTCACCGTCCCGCTGCCCTCCCGCGCGGACGAGATCAACGTACTGACCCGGCACGCCGCCGGATTCGACCCGCGCGACCTCAAGGCGGCGGGCATCCGCCCCGTCGCGGGCCCCGCCGACCTCGAAGCGGCCCGCCGCGCCGTCGCCGCCACCACCGTCTCCCCGGAGATCACCGGGTACGTCGTCGACATCTGCCGCGCCACCCGCGAATCGCCCTCCCTCACCCTGGGCGTCTCCCCGCGCGGCGCCACCGCCCTGCTCGCCACCGCCCGCGCCTGGGCCTGGCTGACCGGCCGCGACTACGTCACCCCCGACGACGTGAAGGCCCTCGCCCTGCCCACGCTGCGCCACCGCGTCCAGCTGCGCCCCGAGGCCGAAATGGAAGGCGTCACCGCGGACGCGGTCATCACCGCGATCCTTTCCCACGTCCCCGTCCCGCGCTGATGGCCCTCACCGGACGCGCCGCCCTGCTGGCGGCCCTCGGCAGCGTGCCCGTAGGCCTGCTCGAACCGAGCTGGACCGGGATCCTCGCCGTCAACGGCCCCCTCGCGCTGGCCTGCGCCGTCGACTACGCCCTCGCCGCGCCGGTACGCAGCCTCGTGCTCGCCCGCTCCGGCGACACCGCGGTGCGCCTGGGCGAGGGCGCCGACGTCCATCTCACGGTCACCAACCGGGCGGGCCGCAGGCTCCGCGCCAAGGTCCGCGACGCCTGGCCCCCGAGCAGCTGGCTCCCGGACACGGAAGCCGCGGCCTCCCGGCACACGCTCACGGTCCCGCCGGGCGAACGCCGCCGTCTGACCACCCGGCTGCGTCCTTCCCGGCGCGGCGACCGCAGGGCCGACCGGATCACCATCCGCTCGTACGGCCCGCTGGGCCTCATGGCCCGCCAGGGCAGCCACGTCGCCCCCTGGACGGTCCGCGTCCTGCCGCCCTTCACCAGCCGCAAGCACCTGCCGTCCCGGCTCGCGCGACTGCGCGAGCTCGACGGCCGCACCAGTGTGCTGACCCGCGGCGAGGGCACCGAGTTCGACAGCCTGCGGGACTACGTTCCCGGCGACGACACCCGTTCCATCGACTGGCGGGCCACCGCCCGCCAGAACAAGGTCGCCGTCCGCACCTGGCGTCCCGAACGCGACCGGCACATCCTCATCTGTCTCGACACCGGGCGTACGTCCGCGGGGCGCGTCGGTGACGCCCCCCGCCTGGACTCCGCCATGGACGCGGCCCTGCTGCTGGCGGCCCTGGCCACCCGCGCGGGCGACCGGGTGGATCTGCTGGCCCACGACCGCCGCACCCGCGCACACGTCCAGGGCCGCCCGCCGGGCGACGTCCTGCCCGCCTTCGTGAACGCCATGGCCCCGCTGGAGCCCGAACTCGTCGAGACGGACGCCCGCGGCCTGGTCTCCACGATCCTGCGCGGCGCCCCGCGCCGCTCCCTGGTGGTCCTGCTGACGAGCCTGGACGCCGCCCCGATCGAAGAGGGCCTGCTCCCGCTGCTCCCCAGCCTCACGCAGCGCCACACGGTCCTGCTGGCCTCGGTCGCCGATCCGCACATCGCGGAGATGGCCACGGCCCGGGGCAGCGTCGACGCGGTCTACGAGGCGGCGGCGGCCACCACCACCCAGGCCCAGCGCCGCCGCACCGCGGACCAGCTCTCCCGCCACGGTGTCCACGTCGTCGACGCCACCCCGGACACCCTGGCCCCGGCCCTCGCCGACGCGTATCTCGCCCTCAAAGCAGCCGGCCGCCTCTAAGACGTCCCGTCCGGGTTGCCGACCCTTCTCGGTAACCCGGCGGCACGCCTTTTCCGTCTTCCTGGCCCGGAACGCAGAAAAGCCCCGCACCATAAGGTGCGGGGCTTTCCCGGAAAAATTGTTCGGCGGCGTCCTACTCTCCCACAGGGTCCCCCCTGCAGTACCATCGGCGCTGAAAGGCTTAGC
>NZ_JASISO010000107.1 GCF_030063135.1 Streptomyces sp. G-G2 | reverse complement strand
CCCCAAAGCCGCCACCGACCTCCCCACCCTCATCACCTGGGCCCTCAGCGAAGACGCCGACCTCCGCTCCCCCCGCCTCCACCGCAACGGCAAGGACGGCGACCCGCTCCTCGTCCTCACCCCCGAGGCCACGGAGGCCCTCGGCCTGCCCCTCACCCTCGAAGACCGACGGGGCCTGCGCCTCCCCGACACACACCCCGTCGTCCGGCAACTCGCCAAGAGCAAATGGCAGCTGACCCGCCGCGGCTTCGGCCCCTGGGCCCGCATCTACCGCCCGGCCTCCCCCACCACCGGCCGCCAGTGCGTCCAGCTCGCCGTGCTCCCCTGGGACGCCCTCGACCCCCGAGCTTGGGGCGAGGACACAGCGCACCTCCCTGCCCCCGAACTCGCCACGCTCCTCACCACGTACGCCACTCGCGTGCTCACCCCCCGCGGCTCCACCGCCGTCACCGGCCTCGAACTCATGACGGCCCTGCGCCCGCCCACCCGCGCCGCCCGCAACTCGGTCACCGACGTCTGGGAATCGGCCCCGGTCCCCGGTTCCCTCACCCACCCCGTCGACCCGGCTCCCCCGGAGGCACCCGACGAGCACCCCGTCGTCGCCGCCCTGTACCCCCGGGCCCACCAGCGCACACCGGGCCAGGTCCTCGACGAAGAGGCGTACGACTGGATCCGCGACCCCGAACTCCTGACGGACGCCGAATGCGCCCGCACCCACGCGGTCGGCATCGACGTCAACATGGCCTTCGCCGCCGCCGCCAACCGGCTCACCGTCGGCCTCGGCCCCGCGGTCCACACCGCGAACCCCCGCTTCGATCCGAAGACCCCCGGCTGCTGGCTGGCCGACCTCTCGGACCTCCCTCTCGACCCCCGCCTCCCCAGCCCCTTCACCCCGCACGGCAAGCCCCCCACCGGCCCGGCCTGGTACGCGACCCCGACCCTCGCCTACGCACAGGAACTCGGCCACTCCGTCCGGCCCACCGAAGCCTGGCTCCGCCCGGACAACGGCCCGTACCTCGACGCCTGGTACACCCGCCTCCGCGACGCCTACATGGCCACCATGGCCGACCTGGGCGTCACCCCCGCCCTCACCGACGAGGCCTTCCTCAAGGCCATGGCGACCCACAAGGAACACGACCCCGCACTCACCGGCGTCCTCTCCGCGATCAAGGCCACCGTCAAGGGCGGCATCGGCAAGCTCCGCGAACGCCCCCAGGGCGCGGGCTACCGCCCCGGCGAAACCTGGCCCGCCCTGGAACGCCCCACCTGGCGCCCTGACATCCGCGCGGCGGTGATCTCCACGGCCCGGGTCAACATGCACCGCAAGTTGCGCAAGTTGGCCACCGTGGCCGACCTCCACCCCATCGCGGTCCTGTCCGACTGCGCCGTGTACCTCTCCGACGGCCCAAGCCCCCTGGACTTCCTGCCCCGTACCCCCGACGACAAGCCGGTCCCCGGCGGCTTCCGCCTCGGCGTCAGCCCGGGCATGGTCAAGCACGAGGGCACCCAGCCCCTCCTCTGGGCCGTCGGCCTCCTCGACGAAGGCCACAACCCCGCCCGCCATATCAAGGGCCACGACGCCGCCCACGACGGAGAGTAAGAAAGCATGTCCAGCAGCATCGAAGACAGCCTCGCGCAAGCAGACGAACACAACTTCACACGACCGATCCCGAAGTCACCCCAGGCCCGGATGAAGTTCCTCCTCAAGACCGAAAAGAACTCGACCAAAGCGGTCGCACAACGACTCGGCATCTCCCCCCGTACGGTCGAGCGCTACCTCAAGGGCCAGATCAAGACCCCGCGCCCCGAACTCGCGGCCCGCCTCGAAACCGAGGTCCGCAAGAGCTGGCAGCCCCTGGTCCGCAAGCGCGCCCGCGACAAGGCGGCCAAGTCCACCGGCCTGGTCATCGAGACCCGCGCCCGCTTCGGGTTCACCGCCGCCCCCGGCACCACCGATGACGGCCGCATGCGCCGCATCACCCAGCACCTCCCCCCGGAGTACGCCTCCAGGCTGTTCGCCGCCCAGGAGTCGGGCGCCGCCGAGGCCGAACTCCGCCACATCACCGCCCAGGGCCTCCAGGACATGTACTTCCGCGACCACGGCTCCCGCGCCCCCGGCCTGCTGGTCGACTTCACGGACATCGACTACGTCGACTTCAACTTCTAGGCCCTCGACCCCCGCTGGCCACCCCCAAAGGCCCGCCAAGCCCCTCCAGGGCCCCTCTAAGCGCCTCTCCCCCACACCTAGCCTCAACTACCCACCCCCACCCCTGCAAAGCCGAGAGGCGCCACCGAGCGGCTTCAGCCACTCCATAGCGCCTCATCAACGGTCCACGAACTGCCGGCATCACCCCACGGCGTGCAGCGTCCGCCTCCGCTTCGCCTCGACAGCCTTCTTCGCGGCCGTCTGCGCCGCCCGCTTCTTCCGCTGCTCGGCGAGCTGGTCCTGATACTCCGCCACCGCCCGGTGGTAGCTGTCGACATACCCCCGGGCGTCCAGCCGCTCGTCCGTCGGCATCCCGTTCACGGCCGCCACCGCGTCCTCGAACGAGTTGTATCCGGCCAGCATCGGATTGATCTGGTAAACCCCATTACGGACCTTCCGCACCAGCCGTGCCAGTTCCAGGCTCCGCAGCGCGGCGTTCACGCTCGGCCGGCTCAGATCCAGCATCCCGGCGATCGAGGCCTGATCGATGAGGATCCGCCCACCGGGCTCACTCAGCGAACGGAGCTTCAGCAGCACCCGGTAGGCCGCGGGCGGGAGGTCCAGGTCAGAGAGAAGCCCGTCCGCGTTGACCGCAGCGAATCGCAAGGTGCTCACTGAGCTGTCCCTTCTTCCTTGCGCTGTCCCCGGCTCAGCCGGCGCGCAGCGCGCTCTTTGGCCCGTTCGGCCCGCAGTTCCTCGATCGCCTGCCGCATGTGGTCCAGAGACGGGAACCGCACCAGATCCGGCAAGCTCGTGTCACCGCGAATCTGCGAGATGGTGCTGGACTGCTCCACCTTCACAAACTCACCCGTCGTCTCCGTACCCGGGATGAACTCGGCTACGCGATAACTGTAGGGCGGGTTGAACTGATACACACCCCGCCTCACCTTGAAGACGATCCCATGAGACATGACGGTGTGGAGCGCCTCCGAGGTCTTTGTCCGGCTGACGTCCAGGATCGTAGCCATCTCTTCCTGCGTCAGCGGAATCCGCCCCCCCGCTCGCTGGCACGCGATGAGCAGCAGGATCAGCCGCAACGGCAGCGCTTCGCGGAAGTACTGGGCGATCACCAGGAAAAATTCGAGGCTGTCCATCGAGAACGCGTTTGGCTGGCTCTGTGTCCCGTAGAACTCCAGCGGCTTGCGCTCACCGTCCAGAGTCAGCTTCCTGCTCGGGTACCTCTTCGCCAGGCTGTCCAGATCCTTGACGGGCGCCAGCGGCTGACTCCACGCCGAGATCGCGTCATCAACGGGCAGATCAGGACGCGGCGCGCGCGACGGACTCGGCCGACGGCGCTGTGGCTCTGATGACACGAGGATGCTCTCCACTTCGTTGATCTGCGGAAAGCAGTATGTCAACAAGGGTGACACTAGTGTCACGCTCGTTGACGTTCGGCGTGTCTTACGTCCCCCCACGAGGGACACATCTCGGCCACGCCCTGTCCGAACCCCCTCCCGGCTCCCCCAGCCAACCCCACCCCTCCCCCCAGCAGTTCCCCGACGTATCTCCCCAATAACGTCAGCCTCCTTGACGTTTTAGGCCAAAAAGCGTCAGCCGCACTGACTTTTTGCAGTCGCTCTGTCCCCCCAGCAGCGACACAACGCCCTAGATATGTCCCTCCTGAGGGTACATATCTTTTCATCTGCACCCCACCTGACCTGCGGCGACCCATCTCCGTACCCTCTATAGGCCCGCGGTTGTCCCGCTGCGCGCACTCAACGCAGTCTCCAAGGCACTTCCACCCCGTACTTCCTGACGGCGGAACAGGACCTGTCGATCTCCAAGCCCTCCCGGACACCGTGTCCAGATCAGCTCTGAATCTGACTGGTTCCCATTTCTATCCATAGAGACTTTTGAATCAAAAGTTGTCCACAAGCGTTAACGGCGTTAACTCCCTCTGACCAATCACCTAAACACATCAGTCACACCCGAACACATCCGAAAACGCGGAGCGGAGAGTTGTCTCTTTCATCGCGCGCAGCGCGATGGGACCCGCTTGAGGCTCCGCGCGGAGCGCGGAGCTGTCTCTTTCATCGCGCGCAGCGCGATGGGACCCGCTTGAGGCTCCGCGCGGAGCGCGGAGCCTCAAG
>NZ_JASISO010000106.1 GCF_030063135.1 Streptomyces sp. G-G2 | reverse complement strand
CCCCACCCCACCCCACCCCTCGCACCAGCCTCCGGGGCAGGTCCCGCGCCGCCCCCATGGCGCCCTTCGTGACACCCTCACGACGCTCTTCACGAAACCCCCTCACCAGCTTTCCTGCGCAGCCCTGTTCCTGACGGCCCGTCAGTTCAGTAACCTGACCATGCGTCAGCTATTGGACGGTCGACCACGGCGCCCACCGGGGCAGTCATCGAGCGGGAAGCGAGCGGAACGATGCTTGGATCTACTCACGGCACCCTCACCACTCACTTCCGCGCCCGGGTCGAGGCGTGCGGCGAGACCCCCCGCACCGCCGTCCACTCCACGGCGGCCCCCTCCCCCGAGGGATCGGACCCGGCCGCCGCCCCCGTGGACGTCAGCGGGCGCCCGCTGCACGCCGACGTACCCGACCTGGACCGCTTCTTCCGCCCCGAGTCCGTCGCCGTCATCGGCGCCTCCGACGCCGAGGGCCGCCCCAACACCGGCATCACCCGCCAACTCATCGCTTGGGCCGAGCGCGTCGGCGCCCGCCTCCACCCGGTCCACCCCACCCGTACCAGCGTCTTCGGCCTGGACTGCCACCCCTGCGTGGCCGACCTGCCCGAGCAGGTGGACCTGGCCGTGCTGCTCGTCGCCAACCCCCTGCCGGTGATCGAGGAACTCGCCGAATCCAAGGTCAAGTTCGCGGTCGCCTTCGCCTCCGGCTTCGCCGAGACCGGAGACGAGGGCGCCGCCGCCCAGGCCCGGCTGAGCGCCGCCGTGGAACGCTCCGGCCTGCGGCTGCTCGGACCGAACACCAACCTCAACGCCTTCGAGAAGTTCCGCGACGACCTCGACGGCCCGGCGATCGCCCTGATCACCCAGTCCGGCCACCAGGGCCGCCCCGTCTACACCCTCCAGGAGCTGGGCATCCGCCTCTCCCACTGGGCCCCGACGGGCAACGAGGCCGACCTGGAGACCTCCGACTTCATCTCGTACTTCGCCGAGCAGCCCGAGGTCGGGGCGATCGCCTGCTACGTCGAAGGGCTCAAGGACGGCCGCGCCTTCCTCCTCGCCGCCGACCGCGCCGCCCGCAACGGCGTACCGGTCGTCGCCGTCAAGGTCGGCCGCACCGAGACCGGCGCCCGCATGGCCGCCTCCCACACCGGCAAGCTCACCGGCGCCGACACCGTCGTGGACGCCGCCATGCGCCAGTTCGGCGTGATCCGTGTCGACGGGCTCGACGAACTCCAGGACACCGCCGCCCTGTTGGCCCGTGCGCGCAAACCGCTCGCCGACGGGGTGGTCGTCTACTCCATCTCCGGCGGCACCGGCGCGCACTTCTCCGACCTGGCCACCGAGGCGGGCCTCACCCTGCCCACCCTCTCCCCGGCCAAGCAGGACGAACTCCACCAGTGGATCCCGGAGTACCTGAACGTCGCCAACCCCGTCGACAACGGCGGCCACCCCGTCGGCGACTGGCGCGGCCCCAAAATCATCGAGGCGATCCTCGCCGACCCGGCCGTCGGCGTCCTGATCTGTCCCATCACCGGCCCCTTCCCCCCGATGAGCGACAAGCTCGCCCAGGACCTGGTCGACGCCGCCGAGCGCACGGACAAGCTGGTCTGCGTCATCTGGGGCTCCCCCGTCGGCACCGAGGAGGCCTACCGCACCACCCTCCTCGGCTCCTCCCGAGTGGCCACCTTCCGCACCTTCGGCAACTGCATCACCGCCGTACGGGCCTACCTCGGCCACCACCGCTTCACCGCCGCCTACCGCTCCCCCTTCGACGACGCCCCCCGGACACCCTCCCCCTCGTACCGCAAGGCCCAGGCCCTGATGCGGCCCGGCCAGCAGCTCAGCGAGCACGCCGCGAAGCAGCTGCTGCGCGCCTACGGCATCCGGGTCCCCCGCGAACAGCTGGTCACCAGCGCCGCCGCCGCCGTCCGCGCGGCCGGCCAGGTCGGCTACCCGGTCGTGATGAAGGCCTCCGGGCCGCAGCTCGCCCACAAGACCGAACTGGGCCTGGTCAAGATGGGCCTCACCTCGGCCAGCCAAATACGGGACGCGTACCGTGAGTTGACCGACATCGCCCGCTTCGAGAACGTCCCGCTCGACGGGGTGCTCGTCTGCCAGATGGTGGAGAAGGGGGTCGAGATGGTCGTCGGCGTCACCCAGGACGACCTCTTCGGCCCCACCGTCACCGTGGGCCTCGGCGGAGTCCTCGTCGAGATCCTCAACGACGCCGCCGTCCGCGTCCCGCCCTTCGGCGAGGACCAGGCCCGCGCCATGCTGGGCGAACTGCGCGGCCACGCCCTGCTGGAAGGCGTACGAGGAGCACCGCCCGCCGACGTGGAAGCGCTCGTGGAGGTCATCCTGCGCGTTCAGCGGATGGCGCTGGAGCTGGGCGACGAACTCGCGGAACTCGACATCAACCCCCTGATGGTCCTTCCGCGCGGCCAGGGCGCGGTGGCCCTGGACGCGCTGGCCATCTGCCGCTGAAGCCCAAGCCGAAGGCCGGGAGTAGCCCCGTATGGACGAGGTACTGCACCACACCGAGAACGCCGTCTCGTGGATCACGCTGAACCGTCCCGAGGCCATGAACGCCCTCACCTGGGACCAGCGCGAGCACATCATGACCCTGCTCGCCGAAGCCTCGGCCGACCCGGCCGTGCGCGCCGTCGTCGTCACCGCCACCGGCAAGGGCTTCTGCGCGGGCGCCGACCTGCGCGGCTCTCCCGCCCCGGCCGGTGAACGGGTCGCGGGCGACGTGGCCCGCATGATCCGGACCGGCGCGCAGCGGTTCATCACCTCCGTCATGGACTGCGAGAAGCCCGTCATCGCCGCGGTCAACGGCACGGCGGCCGGTATCGGCGCCCACCTGGCCTTCGCCTGTGACCTGGTCATCGCCTCCGAACAGGCCCGTTTCATCGAGGTGTTCGTCCGCCGCGGCCTGGTCCCGGACGGCGGCGGCGCGTACCTGCTGCCCCGGCTCGTCGGACCGCAGAAGGCGAAGGAGCTGATGTTCTTCGGCGACGCCGTCCCCGCCGCCGAAGCCGAGCGCCTGGGCCTGGTCAACCGGGTGGTCCCGGCCGAAGCCCTGGAAACCACCGCCCGCGAATGGGCCCAGCGCCTGGCCCAGGGCCCGACCCGCGCCCTGGCCCTCACCAAACAGCTGGTCAACGCCTCCCTGGACGGCGACCGCACGGCCTCCCTGGCATCCGAGGCCACGGCCCAGGAGATCAACATGACCACGGCGGACGCGAACGAGGGCGTAGCGAGCTTCGTGGAGCGCCGCACGCCGAAGTACCGGGGTGTGTAGGCCGTCCCCCGACGGCGGCCGGCGGCCGGCGGCCGGGCCGGGGCCGGTCGAGAACGCCGAGACCGACGAGAACACCGGGGACACCGGGGACACCGGGGACACCGAGAACGACGACGAGGAGGAGGGCCGCCCGGCCGGCCGCGCCCGGCTGCCCTCCTCCTCGTCACCCGCTCCGGGTCAGCTGGCGCGCGGGGCCGGCTTCAGCACCGCGAAGACGGCCCCGCTCGGGTCCGCGAGCCACGCGATCCGTCCGACCTCCGGCACGTCCGCGCCCGGCATCAGCACGGTCCCGCCGCTGGTCTGCGCGGTGTCCACCACGGCGTCCACGTCGGCGACGGCGAAGTACGGCACCCAGCGCGCGTTCGACTCCCCCTCCATCAGGGGCGCCACCCCGCCGAAGGACCCGTCCTGCTGGTCCCCGTCGGCGATGCTGAGCACCCGGTACGTCATCCCGGGCACGTCCATGTCCTGCGAGCGCCACCCGAAGAGCCCGCCGTAGAAGGAGAGGGCGGCCGCCGGGTCGGGCACGTGCAGCTCCACCCACACCAGGGTGTTGTCGGCGGACGTCAGCCCCAGCCCGGCCGTCTTGCCCGGCTTCCAGATGGCGAAGTCGGCGCCCTGCTGGTCGGTGTACTGCGCCAGCCAGCCCTCCCCCATGACGTCCATCGGCTCGACCCGGACGGTGCCGCCGGCGTCGCGCACACCCTGCGTGGTCGCGTCCACGTCATCGGTCTGGAAGTACGCGGTCCACGCGGACGTGGCCCCCGGGTTCAACTCCCCCACCGCGCCGACGGTCTTCCCGTCCACCTGGAAGAACCCGTACCCGCCCGTCTCCGGTCCGAGCAGCTGGAACTCCCACCCGAACACCGCGCGGTAGAAGGCGGCGGCCCGCGGAATGTCCGGGCTGCCGAGGTCGATCCAGTTCGGTGACCCGGTGCGGTAGTCGGTGCCCAGCATGTGTTGCCTCCTGCGATGAGGTCCGAGATGCGCGGATCCCGGAGGGGAACCCGCACACGTACCCAACGAGTACACGC
>NZ_JASISO010000105.1 GCF_030063135.1 Streptomyces sp. G-G2 | reverse complement strand
CTAGTGCTGTGACCGCATACGTTCACCGTGTCTGACGGTCCGGCGGCCACAACGCACTCAGGCGAGGAGGTGTGTGGCGATCTTCTGGGCGTGCTGTTTGGCTTCTTGGTGGGCGCGGGTGCGGGAAGCGGCGGCGGCGGGGCGAAGGTCGGCCATGGCGGGGTTGCGGTGGGCCATGGTCAGCTCGCTGATGACGAATTGGACGTCCAGCGCGAGTGCGCTGCCCAGGACGGTGGTCAGGTAGGGGATGGCATGGTCCCAGCCATCGCGGGGGGTGCCGGGGCCGTAGGCGCCGCCGCGGCTGGAGATGACGACGGCGGGGCGGCCTGCGGTGGCCAGGGCGTGTGGAGACAGGCCGAGGGTACGACCGGGAACCATGATGTGGTCGAGCCAGGCCTTGAAGGAGGAGGGGATGGACATGTTGTACATCGGCACGGTGAACAGGTAGACGCCGGCGCCGAGGAACTCCTCGACCAGCTCGTCCTGCAACTCTATGGCCTCGGCCTGCTCGGGCGTGCGGTCGGCCGGGGCGGTGAAGCGGGCGGTGACCGCGGCGGTGGTCAGATGCGGCGAGGGGTCGGTGGCAAGGTCGCGGTGGACCACGTGACCGGTGGGGTGGGCCTGCTGCCAGGCGTCACGGAAGGTCTCGGCGACCTCCCGGGAGACAGAGCCGGTGGGCAGGGCCGAGGAGTCGATGTGCAGCAGGTAGGACATGGGTGTCTCGCTGTCTGTGGGAAGAGGGTGAAGCACGGCGAAGACACATCTCGATGAGGACGGGACGGGCAACCTTGCTCTGCGAACGCACACTAATCACCTCTGCACGCAGCGTCCAATCGGAAAAATATCGAGCGCGCGATCAGTGAATCTTGTATCGTTCGATGTGTGACTACTGAGCAACCCGTTCCGGCTCTCCACTTCGACGGCCCTGAACTCGCGGAGGACGCCCTGATCGAATGGGCCGCCGCGAAAGCGACCCTGGACGACCAGCGCGACCTGATCGTGAGCGGAGCCCGCACGGCCGGGGTCAAGCCCGCCGAGATCGGACGCCTGACCGGCCTGGCCGCCACCACCATCAGCCGCATCCCCGCCGCGCCTGTCGCCGTCCCACTGCCCCCGGCGATGGAATACGCGGTCATCCTCCGCACGCGCGCCGCCCGCCACCAAGACCAGGCCAACCGCACCACCGAGAACGGCGGCAACCACGAAGGCCGTGCCGTGGCCTTCCGGTACGCCGCCCTGGCGGTGAGGGGCGGGCGGGAGAACATCAGCGGAGCGTTCCTGATGGGAATCCTGGACACCGCAGACGCCCGCCTCGCCGCTCTGGCCGGCATCTACCGGCGTGAGGCCGCCGAGCTCACGCTTGCCACCAATCCCACCGCGTGGCAGCGCGGTTTCCATGCGGGCAGCCGCGAGGCACTCGATGCGCTCGCCGACGAGATCACCGAGATCAGGCGCATTGGCGAGGACGCCCTCCCCGCCGCTGAGCTCGCCCATGCGCGGGCTGTCCTCACGTCCGAGAGCCAGACCCGAGAAACTGAAACGCCGGGCCTCGGCCAACAGGCGTGACCAGGTAACCAGACGGATAGGCGGGCAGCGCTCGACCAGTGAAGGCCTGCGCACTAGCGGGAGAACTCAAGCCGATTACCCGCCCACGCCCCCAGGCCAGGCCATCCGCTCCTGCCCAGCTACGACAGCCGCGCCTGCCTGGGCACCGCGTTTGCGGTGCGTCAACGGAATTCTTTTCCTGGCCTCACGGCCGTCGGCCAATGAAGTGAGAGAGAGAACATGGCGAAAACAGCAGGAGGCATTGAACTCGAGGGCACCGTCGTCGAGTCTCTGCGCAACGCCACCTTCACGGTGGAACTCCACAACGGGCACAAGGTGCTCGCGCACATCAGCGGCAAGATACGGAAGAACTACATCAAGATCTTGCCGTACGACCGGGTCCTTGTGGAGCTCAGCCCGTACGACCTCACCCGCGGCCGGATCCTCTTTCGATACCGGACGTAAGGGTTGTCCCGTAACTGCTGGTCACGGGTGAGATGATCTTGGTGTGGCTGGTGTGATCACGGCGTCGGAGCCGTCCTGGATAGCCCCGTTCACCGGGCTGAGCCCGCGGTGTTTCGGGAAGCTGGTGACCGTGTTGCGGCGCGAGGGCGCGGATGCGGTCCGCAAGGGCCGGCCGTGGAGCCTTCCGTTGGAGGACCGGGCTCTTATGGTTGCGGCGCACTGGCGGACGAACTTGACGATGCGCCAGCTCGCTCCGCTGTTCGGGGTCTCGAAGTCGGCGGCGGACCGCATCATCGACCATCTCGGGCCGATGCTCGCGCTCCAGCCCCGAAAGCGGTTCGCCAAGGCCCCCGTGCTCATCGTGGACGGCACCCTGGTCCCCACCCGCGACCACACCATCGCCGCGCAGTCGAAGAACTACCGGTACTCCACCAACCACCAGATCGTCATCGACGCCGACACCCGCCTGGTCGTCGTAGTCGGCCGACCGCTTGCCGGAAACCGCAACGACTGCAAGGCCTGGGAGGAATCCGGCGCCAAAGCCGCCGTCGGCAGAACACTCACGATCGCCGACGGCGGCTATCCCGGCACCGGACTCCTCATGCCACACCGCCGGCGCAAAGGCGAAGACCTGCCCGACTGGAAGCAGGAACACAACAAGTCCCACAAGCAGGTCCGTGCACGCGTCGAGCACGTCTTCGCCCGCATGAAGACCTGGAAGATCCTCCGCGACTGCCGCCTCAAAGGCGACGGCGTCCACCACGCCATGCTCGGCATCGCCCGCATGCACAACCTCGCCCTCGCCGGATAGGCCAGCGGATCACACCGCGACCGACCCTGCCCAGGACGACCCGAAGATCATTTACGGGTAAACCCTTAGCGGCGAGTCGGACGCGCCGAGGTAAGTCACGGCAGTCTCCGATCTGGACCGGAGACTGCCCGATGCAGCGATCGAGACCAGAGGCGACAACACGGTCCGGCCCCTCCATCGGTCCGGGCCGTCACCTCACTGGCCTGACCGGTATCGGCGCCCGGGGGCCTCCGCCTGCCGTCCCGTCGGTGAGGCCAACGACGGCGTCACTCAGGGCGGCCAGTGCCGCAACGGCGCCCACCCGAAACCGGCGCTGCCACCCTGGTGCTGTGACTGCATACGTTCACCGTGTCTGATGGTCAGGCTGTGGCCAGAAGGGGGCGTCCGCCCCAGCGGATGCCCTTCTCGCTGCGGATGCGGGCGCGCTCGCGGCGTTGGGCGGTCAGGATGTCGGGGTGGCGGGCGTTGGCATTGCGCCAGCGCAGGTGCCGGTGGAGTTCACGGGTCTGCACGGTGTGGTTCGGATGGTTCGAGTTGGCGAGGGTGAACTGCCGCAGCGGCCCGAAGTGGGCTTCGACCGGGTTGGCCCAGGATGCATTGGTCGGGGTGAAGCACAGCTCCACCTTGTTCTTCTTCGCCCAGTCGCGGATCTTGGTGCCTTTGTGGGCGGAGAGGTTGTCCATGATCACGTAGATGGGGGCGCCGTCCGGCCGGGCCGCGCGGATCGACTTGAGCGCGGTCAGGGAGTTCACGGCGCCTTTGCGGCGGTGGTTGACGCCCCACAAGGTGTCGTCGCCGACGGAATAGCAGCCGTGGAAGTAGGTGACGCCGTGGGTGCGGTGGTAGGTCGCCGGGACCCGGTCGGGATGCGACTTCGGTGCCCAGCAGGACCCGCCGGTGGGGCGGATGCCCAGCGGCCCGAACTCGTCAAACGCGAACACCCGGTCCGGTAAGTGTTCCAGGACGTGCTCGATGCGGTCGAGCTTGGCGTCCCGGTGGGGGTCGGTGGACTCCTTCCACGTCTTGGTGCGCTGGAAGGTGACGCCGCGGCGGGCGAGCAGGCGGCGCAGGGCCTCACGCCTGATCCGGATGGTCCGGCCGTGGACCGTGCGCAGGTAGGCGGCGAGTTTGCGGATTGACCAGCGGGTGAAGGGCTGGCCGAGCTTGGCCGGGCGGGTGGTGGCCGTCGATATGACGAAGTCCTCGTCGTCAGCGCTGAACAGGCGGGGACGGCCTCCCGCCCACCGAGGTTCCAGGCAGGCCAGCCCGATCTCGTTGAACCGGTGGATCAGATCGCGCACCGTGTCCTCGTCGGCCGCCACCAGCCGGGCGATGACCGGCACGCGGTTCCCGCCGGCCGACGCCAGCAGCATCATCGCCCGCCGGTACCGCACCGTGCTGGTGCTGCCCCGCCGCACGATCTGCTGCAGCTGCTGCCCCTCTTGATCCGTCAGACGCCGCACCTTGACCGGTTCCGCCACCACGCCTCCACACGCTCGATGGGATGTCAGCCCTCATCCAACCGCTCCCAGCCCCAGCGGGGGCCCGAACACGGCGAACCAACGCGGTCACAGCACTAG
>NZ_JASISO010000104.1 GCF_030063135.1 Streptomyces sp. G-G2 | reverse complement strand
CCTCAAGCGCCGGCGAGGCTGGGGTTGGGCCTCAAGCGCCGGCGAGGCTGCTACCGCGCCTCAAACGCCGGCGAGGCTGGGGTCGCCCCCGGGGGAGCGTTGTTCCGCGTGGGCGAATTCCGTCATGCCCGCCGTGAAGGTGATCTCCGGGCGCCAGCCGAGGTCGTGGCGCAGGCGGGTGGAGTCCGCGGTGATGTGGCGGACGTCGCCGAGGCGGAACTCGCCCGTCACCACCGGGGCCGGGCCGCCGTGGGCGGTTGCCAGGGCCGTGGCCATCTCGCCCACCGTGTGCGGGTCCCCGCTGCCGGTGTTGTAGGCCGCCGCGGTGCCCGCCGCGCGCGTGCCGAGCGCCTCCAGGGCCGTGACGTTGGCCGCCGCCACGTCCCGGACGTGGACGAAGTCCCGCCGCTGGGCGCCGTCCTCGTACACCCGGGGGGCCTCGCCGCGGGCCAGGGAGGAGCGGAAGAAGGAGGCCACCCCCGCGTAGGGGGTGTCGCGCGGCATCCCCGGCCCGTACACGTTGTGGTAGCGCAGCGAGAGGGTGCGGCCGTCCACGCAGCGGGCCCAGGAGGCCGCCAGGTGCTCCTGGGCGAGCTTCGTCGTCGCGTACACGTTGCGCGGGTCCACCGGGGCGTCCTCGGTGACCAGACCCGGTGTCAGCCCGGCGCCGCAGGCAGGGCAGTTGGGCTCGAACCGGCCCGCCCCCAGGTCTTCGACCCGGCGCGGGGCCGGGCGCACCACACCGTGCGCGGGGCAGTCGTAGCGCCCCTCGCCGTAGACCACCATCGACCCCGCCAGGACCAGCGCGCGCACCCCCGCCGCGGCCATCTCGCCCAGCAGTACCGCGGTGCCCAGGTCGTTGCAGCCGACGTACGCGGCGGCGTCCCCGAAGTCCTTGCCGAGGCCGACCATCGCGGCCTGGTGACACACCGCCTCCACTCCGCGCAGGGCGGCCCGTACCGCCTCCGCGTCCCGGACGTCCGCCCGTACGAACTCCACGTCGGCGGGCTCCGGCGGCCGGGCCGGGCCCGGGTGCGCGGCGGGCAGCAGGGCGTCCATGACGACCGGTTCGTGACCACGGCGCCGCAGCGCCCCGACGATGTGCGAGCCGATGAAACCGGCTCCGCCTGTGACGAGTACTCGCATGCGGCGGACGCTACGGAAGAGCGGGCCCGGTCGGGGGTTCCCACGCCCCGGCGTAAGACTTCCGTCATCCCCAAGGCCGCCCGTAAACATGGTTTTTGGCCACTGAACGGCCGGAAAGTAGGTCTTGCCATGTCTTGTGTGACAGCTTGACCGAGACGTAAAGGGGGCATAAGTTCTGCCCCGGCTTGCTCCACCAGGACGGGCCGCCGAATTCCGTCCTCTGGGGGGACACATGCACTGGTACACCGATGTGCTCAAGCGTTACGTCGACTTCTCCGGCCGCTCGCGGCGCCAGGAGTACTGGATGTTCGTACTCTTCAACCTTCTCGCGCTGATCATCGTCGCGATCGTCGACAGCCTGCTCGGCACCTACCCGCTGCTCTACGCGCTCTACGCGCTGGCGGTCCTCCTGCCCGCGCTGGGGGTCGGCGTCCGCCGCCTCCACGACACCGGCAAGTCCGGCTGGTGGATGCTGATCGCCATCGTCCCGCTCATCGGCGGCATCTGGCTGATCGTCCTGATGGCCACCGAGGGCAACGCGCAGCCCAACCAGTACGGCCCGAACCCCAAGCTCGCCGCCTGAGGTCCCCCCGCACCGCGCACTGGGAGCGCCCGCACCGACGCCACGCGTCCGTGCGGGCGCTCCCGCCGGTTTCCGGGGGTGACGCGTCTCTCGTACGAGCAGCGGCAGGGGGCTGTCGGAGCCGGGCCGATCACGAGATATCTTGATGTCGAGCAATGTTGCAGACGAGAGACGCAGACTGTGGAGCGGAGCATCCGGTGACTGACTCGACCATCATCTACACGCACACTGACGAGGCCCCGGCCCTGGCCACCCATTCGTTCCTGCCCGTGGTCCAGGCCTACGCCTCGACCGCAGGCGTGCGCGTGGAGACGCGGGACATCTCGCTGGCCGGCCGGATCATCGCGAGCTTCCCCGAGCGTCTCGAGGCGGAGCAGCGCATCGAGGACGCCCTCGCCGAGCTGGGCGAGCTGGCCAAGACCCCCGGCGCGAACATCATCAAGCTGCCCAACATCTCGGCCTCGATCCCGCAGCTCAAGGCCGCGGTCGCCGAGCTTCAGGGCCAGGGCTACGCGCTTCCGGACTACCCGGACGACCCGAAGACCGACGAGGAGCGCGACACCCGCGCCCGCTACGACAAGATCAAGGGCAGCGCCGTCAACCCGGTCCTGCGCGAGGGCAACTCCGACCGTCGCGCCCCCGCCTCGGTCAAGAAGTACGCCCAGGCCCACCCGCACCGCATGGGCGCCTGGACCGCCGAGTCGAAGACCAACGTCGCCACCATGGGCGCCGACGACTTCCGCTCCACCGAGAAGTCCGCCGTCATCGACGCGCCCGGTTCGCTGCGCATCGAGTTCGTCGCCAAGGACGGCGCGACCACCGTGCTGCGCGAGTCCGTGCCGGTCCTCGCCGGTGAGGTCGTCGACGCCTCCGTGCTGCGCGTCGACGCGCTGCGCACCTTCCTGAACGGCCAGATCGAGCGGGCCAAGGCCGAGAACGTGCTCTTCTCGGTGCACCTCAAGGCCACGATGATGAAGGTCTCCGACCCGATCGTCTTCGGTCACGTCGTCCGCGCCTTCTTCCCGAAGACGTTCGCGCGCTACGGCGAGACCCTCGCCGCCGCGGGCCTCTCCCCGAACGACGGCCTGGGCACCATCCTGAACGGCCTGGGCGCGCTGCCCGACGCCGACGCGATCAAGGCCTCCTTCGACGCCGAGATCGCCGAGGGCCCGGCCCTCGCGATGGTCGACTCGGACAAGGGCATCACCAACCTGCACGTCCCGAGCGACGTCATCGTCGACGCCTCCATGCCCGCGATGATCCGCACCTCCGGCCACATGTGGGGCCCGGACGGCGCCGAGGCCGACACCCTCGCGGTCCTCCCGGACAGCAGCTACGCCGGTGTCTACCAGGTCGTCATCGACGACTGCCGCGCGCACGGCGCCTTCGACCCGGCCACCATGGGCTCGGTGCCGAACGTCGGCCTCATGGCCCAGAAGGCCGAGGAGTACGGCAGCCACGACAAGACCTTCGAGATCGCCGCCGCGGGCACCGTCCGCCTCGTCGACACCGAGGGCAACACGGTCCTGGAGCAGGAGGTCGCCGCCGGTGACATCTTCCGCGCCTGCCAGACCAGGGACCTGCCGATCCAGGACTGGGTCAAGCTCGCCGTCACGCGCGCCCGCGCCACCGGCTCCCCGGCCGTGTTCTGGCTGGACGAGACCCGCGCGCACGACGCGCAGCTGATCGCCAAGGTGAAGACCTACCTCGCCGATCACGACACCGACGGTCTGACCATCGAGATCCTGTCGCCGGAGAAGGCCACCGCCTACTCCCTGGAGCGCATCCGCCGCGGCGAGGACACCATCTCGGTGACCGGCAACGTGCTGCGCGACTACCTGACCGACCTCTTCCCGATCCTGGAGCTGGGCACCAGCGCCAAGATGCTGTCGGTCGTTCCGCTGATGAACGGCGGCGGCCTCTTCGAGACCGGCGCGGGCGGCTCCGCCCCGAAGCACGTGCAGCAGCTCGTCAAGGAGAACTACCTGCGCTGGGACAGCCTGGGCGAGTTCCTCGCGCTGGCCGTCTCCTTCGAGCACCTCGCGCAGACCACCGGCAACGCCCGCGCCCAGGTGCTGGCCGACACCCTGGACCGCGCCACCGGTACGTTCCTGGACGAGGACAAGTCGCCGAGCCGCCGCCTCGGTGGCATCGACAACCGCGGCAGCCACTTCTACCTCGCCCTGTACTGGGCGCAGGAGCTGGCCCGCCAGACCGAGGACGCCGAACTGGCGGCCTCCTTCGAGGCCCTGGCCAAGAGCCTCGGCGAGCAGGAGTCGACGATCGTCGACGAGCTCATCGCGGTCCAGGGCTCCCCGGCCGACATCGGTGGCTACTACCAGCCCGACGTCACCAAGGCCACGGCCATCATGCGTCCGTCCGCGGCGCTGAACCAGGCGCTCGCGATCCTGGGCTGACCCGCCCCCCGCCTCGCGGTGGACCGCCCCGGCCGGACTCCTTTGGCCGGGGCGGTCGTGTGTCCGGGGCCGTAATCCTGTTGTGGCGGGAGCGGGCGAGCGGCTAGTAATACCAGGTGATCAGTGGACAACTGGCCGGGCTGCGTGCCCGGCACCCCGACGACGTGGCCATCCTCCACTCCGAGCTGTACGACGACGTACCCACCCACTCGCGGGCCGACTCCCGGCCCTGGCGGCCCCTGCCCCTCGCGGGCGGGCACTCCCCGTACGAGCCCGCCGCGCCGGGCGACCGGGCGGACTCCTTCTCGGTGATCGACATGAAGTCCGGGGAGCTGGCCGGCGAGGCCCTGCTCTGGGGCATCGACACCCACAACCGCTTCGCCCACCTCGGCCTGTCCCTGCGGCCCGGCAGCCGCGGCCGCGGGCTCGGGCAGGAGACGGTCCAACTGCTGTGCCACTACGGGTTCACCGTGCGCGGGCTGAACCGCCTCCAGGTGGAGACCCTGGCCGACAACACCGCGATGATCCGGGCCGCGGAGGCCGCCGGATTCGTCGTCGAGGGCACCCTGCGCCGCTCGGGCTGGGTGTACGGCGCGTTCGTCGACGAGGTGATCCTCGGGCTGCTGTCCGAGGAGTGGCAGCCGCCCGCCGACCGGCCACAGCACTAGATGAATGAGTCCAAGGGATGACCTGCGGACATAGGACGAGGGCATCCAGAGTCTGTGTGTGAAGACCGACTTGGACACCCTCGCCACAGCACTCTATGCCCGGATCGACGACGAGTTGAAGG
>NZ_JASISO010000103.1 GCF_030063135.1 Streptomyces sp. G-G2 | reverse complement strand
CAGGTAGCGCAGGGTGCCGCTGGACAGATCGATCGACGAGGGGTAGACAAGCACGCGAAGCTCCTGGCGGACACGGGTGATCTTGGTCGAGAACCCGTCTACCAGGAGCTTCGTCGTTCCGTACAGCCGGCAACCTCCAACACCTCACCGCCGCAGTCAGGTTGAAAAAGGCTCAGCGTGTCGTAGGCATCGCCCTTGCCGCCATTGTCGATCCGGTCGAAGTCCGCACCCTGCAGGCTGTCGCCGCGGAAGTTCACGCGCACGCCGTTGAGGTAGTAGTACTCGCCGTTCTGGCTGCTCTCCCGGAACCCGAACCGGTATGTGGCGTCGCTGGTGTGGCCGTCGTCGGTGGACGCGTGCACCGACAGCCGGTGCAGTTGGGCGCGGTACCCGGCCTGATAGGGCACGTTCGGCCACCAGTACGAGGTGGAGGCGAGGTTCCACGCCACCGGACCGACCGTCACCTTGGCGGTGGAGTGCGCGGCCACGGTGACCGTGCGGCTGGGCAGCGCCGGGTAGCTGGGCGACGCACCGTTGTCCGAGGCGAGCGCGCCGGTCAGCGTCACCGACCGCGAGCTGCCGGAGGTGTTCGTCACGGACACGTCGTAGGTGAGGGTCTTGTCGGCCACGGAGGTGCGGACGAACGTGTCGCTGACGTACACCGCCGGATACACGCGCAGGAACGCCGAGCGGTAGATGCCCTGGGGGACCGCCTCGGACCAATCGGCAGCGTCGGGAACCAGGGTCTTGGTCCCCTGCATCAGGGCATAGCGACCCTTCACGTTCACCCTGACCGTGTGGGTGGTGCCGGGTGCGGCGAAGGCGGAAATGTCGAAGTTCGACGACGTGAAGGAGGTGGTCTGGGTGGCGACCACCTGCCCGTCCACCGACAGCGTCGCCTGATGGTTCACCGCGCCGAACTCTATCCACGCCGACTGCGGCTGCCCCGCATCCGGCACGGTCACGGTTCGCGAGTACGTCGCCTCGTTCACGTCGGTGAAGCCCTGCTTGTACCAGCCCCCGCCGGGCACGGTGATCGACGTCGCGGCGCGGCCCTTCGGCGTGAAGCCCCACGTTCCGGCCAGGTCGACCGACTTGATCGCGGCATTACCCGCGGTAGACCCGTTGATGTCCGATACCGTCGTGGCGGACGCCGCCTGCGGCGCCACCAGGGCCGCGGCGAGCAGCGCCGTGACAGTCACAAACAACTGTGCGAAACGTCGCCGGCGTGGCGGTGGTCTGTGCTGGTACACGATTACCTCTGGGTGTTCGAGTTCGGAAAATTGTTAGCGCTCATATGCGTGCCTGCACGAAGGGGCCGACACGGGCGCGGGCGTGGCAGCGGATGCGTACCGGGGCCGCCGGCAAGGGCGCACGCGGCCGGATGTGAAGCAGTCTTGATCCCCTCGAGGACATGCGGGCCCCTGTCGTGACGTGTCAAGGAGATGTCCAGCCTGTAAGAAACAGGGACATGGGATGTATGTATAAGGCGCGTCGGAAGCGTTGTCCATGCTTCGAACAACAAAGATCGCCATGAAGGGCAACTCACCTGCCATTAGACGAAGTCGACGTGAGCCTGCGATGACGTGATCACACACCACTCCCCCCAAGTCATTGGATGTATCGCCGCGCTGCGACTCCGATGTACGGAGGGCAACAGCGCCACCCGGGCGCCGGCCAACGCCTACCGCACCACGAGGTGATCTGAAGAAAGTTCCCGGCTCGCGGCAACGCTTTGTGGTTCCCGTGGCAACAAGGGGGCAGATCCGGCCGGTTCCAGCAGCCGGAATCCGCATTTCCCCTGGCGAACGGCATGCAAGGAGAACACCTCCCCCATGAACAACCCCACGAACGGCGGGCGCCGCGGGCGTCACCGTCGTCGCTGGACCGCCACCGGCCTGCTGATCGGCGTACCGGCCGTCCTCGTGCCGTATCTCCTGTTCGTGCAGGAGAACTCGCAGGCCGCGACGGTTGACGGCGCGGCCTACTACCGGCTGGTTTCCGTGCGCAGCGGCAAGGTGTTGGACGTCAACAGCTTCTCCACCGCCGACGGCACCCGCATCCAGCAGTGGACCGACCAGAACACCGCCAACCAGCAGTGGAAGCTGAAGTCCAGCGGGGACGGCTACTACGCGCTGGTGAACCGCAACAGCGGCAAAGTGCTGGGCATAGCGGGCAATTCGACTGCCCAGGCGGCCGCTGCCGAGCAGCAGACCGACAGCTCCTCCACCTCCCAGCAGTGGCGGATCGACGATGTGGGCGGCACCGGCGCCGTCACCTTCACCTCACGCGAAAACGGCCAGGTCCTGGATGTCTCCGGGGGCTCGACGGCCGACGGCGCGGCGGTCATCCAGTATCCCGGCAGGGGCAGCACCAACCAGCAGTGGAAGCTGGTGAAGACGGCCCAGACCCAGGCGTCAGGGAATGGTGGGGCGCAGACCGCGGGCGCGGCCGGACCGTACGTGTGGAGGAACACCGAGGTGATGGGCGGCGGTTACGTCACCGGGCTGGTGTTCAACCCGCGCGAGAAGGACCTGCGGTACGCGCGCACCGACATGGGCGGCGCCTACCGCTGGGACACCGCGGCCAAGCAGTGGATCCCGCTGACCGACTGGGTCGGCGACAAGGACTGGAACCTGCTGGGCATCGACTCGCTGGCCACCGACCCCGTCGAGCCCAACCGGCTCTACCTCGCGGCGGGCACCTATACCAACGACTGGGCCGGCAACGGCGCGATCCTGCGCTCCACCGACCGTGGCCGCACCTTCCAGCGCACCAATCTGCCCTTCAAGCTGGGCGGCAACGAGGACGGCCGCGGGACGGGCGAACGGCTCGCGATCGACCCCGCAGCCCACGGCACCCTGCTGATGGGCACCCGCAAGAACGGACTGTGGCGCAGCACCGACTACGGCGTGACGTGGAGTCAGGTCTCCTTGTTCCCCGTCAAGAACGGGGCGAGCAGCGGCGGGGGCATCTCCTTCGTCACGTACGGCCCGGCCGGAAGCAAGACGGTATATGTCGGTGTCGCCGACAAGTCCACCTCCCTGTACCGCTCCACCGACGGCGGCAGCACCTGGCAGGCCGTCTCCGGGCAGCCCACCGGCCAGATGCCGCAGCACGGCGTGCTCTCCGGTGACGGCTCGCTGTACCTGACATACGCCAATGCCCTCGGACCCAACGGCGTGACGGCGGGCTCGGTGTGGAAGCACACGCCGGCCTCCGGGGCGTGGAAGAACGTCTCCCCGTCCAGCGGCAGCCACGGGTTCTCCGGTCTGGCCGTCGACCCGCAGAAACCCTCCACGGTGATGGTCACCACCCTCGACCGCTGGTGGCCCCAGGACGAGCTGTACCGGACCACCGACGGCGGCACGACCTGGAAGGCACAGGCCGCGAAATCGGAGCGGGACGCCTCCGGGGCTCCTTACGTCGGTACCGGCATCGGGCACTGGATGACCGCCCTGGCCATCGATCCCTTCGACTCCGGGCACGTGCTGTACGGCACCGGCAGCGGCATCTGGGGCAGCGCTGACGCCAACGCCACCGACAACGGCGGTACCAGCCACTGGATCGTGGGGTCCCGAGGGCTGGAGGAGACCTCGCTGATGGACGTGATCGCCCCGCCCGGCGGCGCCACCGCCATCACCGCCATGGGTGACCTGGGAGGTTTCCGCCACGACTCCCTGACGAAGGTGTCTGCCGGACGGCTGCAGAACCCGATGATGATCACCAGCACCGACATCGATTTCGCCCAGTCATACCCCTCGGCGATGGTCCGCGTCGGCCGTGGCGGCGCGGAGGACGGCGCCTACTCCACCGACGGCGGCAGCAGCTGGACCGGTTTCCAGTCGGAGCCGGTGGGCAGCGCCGACAGCGGCCAGGTCGCGCTCTCGGCGGAAGGCTCCGCCATCGTCTGGACCCAGGCCGGCCAGACCCCGTACCGCTCGGCCGACAAGGGGGCGAGCTGGTCGAAGGTCAGCGGCCTGGGCAACGGCGCCGTGGTCGTCGCCGACCGCTCCTCGGCCAAGACCTTCTACTCACTGTCCGACGGCAGGCTCTACGCCAGTACCGACGGCGGCGCGACCTTCACCGCCCGCGCCACCGGCCTGCCCGCCGGCCGGCTCACTGCCGTCCCCGGCATCGCCGGAGACCTGTGGATCTCCGGCGGCGGCAAGGGGCTGCTGCACTCCACCGACGGGGGCCACACCTTCACCGCACTCAGCACGGTGCAGTCCGCCTCCGCGCTCGGCTTCGGCAAGGCCGCTCCGGGCGCCACCTACCAGGCGCTGTACATGATCGGTACCGTCAAGGACGTCACCGGAGTCTTCCGCTCCACCGACAAGGGCGCCACCTGGCTCCGCATCAACGACGACGCCCACCAGTGGGGCAGCATCGGTAGTGTCGGCGTCATCACCGGCGATCCCGACACCTACGGCCGCGTGTATGTCGGCACCAACGGACGCGGCCTCCAGTACGGCGACCCGTCCTGACATCAGCGACCGAGAGGGGCCGCAGGCGCAACGGCCTGCGGCCCCGCCATGGCTGAGGGACCTCGCCGCGAAGACCTGCCGGCTCGCGGCGAACTGCCGGTTCGTCCCGAGCCGGTGGAGGCGGCGAAGGCGAGCTCGGTGGTGCCGGTGTGGCGTGCGGGACTTGCCTCGTCAGCGCCGTCATGCACTGCCAGCGCATCCTGCTGACTCTCGGGACCGGGGACCGGGACCGGGACTGGGGCCGGCTCGGTCAACGTCCGCTGACGTGCGTGGGGATGGCTGCCTGCTTCGGCCTGGACCCCGGTGCAGGGTCCTCCCCCGCTTCGGAGAGTCCGTAGACCCGGGCCGCCGTGCCGCCGAAGACCTGCGCACGCTCGCGCGACTCCAGATGCGCCGTGAACTCGACTGCTGTGCTGACCACTTGTTCGTAGGAGGCAGCCAGCAGGCAGACCGGCCAGTCGGAGCCGAACATGAGACGCTCGGGACCGAAGGCGTCCAACGCGGCCTCTGCGTACGGTCGCAGGTCGGCCGCGGTCCACCGGTCCCGGTCGGCCTCCGTCACCAGGCCCGAGAGCTTGCAGGAGACGTTGGGCTCGCGGGCCAGCTCGCGCAGCCGACCGGCCCAGGGGTCCAGCTCGCCGCTAGTGCTGTGACCGCATACGTTCACCGTGTCTGACGGTCCGGCGGCCACAACGCACTCAGGCGAGGAGGTGTGTGGCGATCTTCTGGGCGTGCTGTTTGGCTTCTTGGTGGGCGCGGGTGCGGGAA
>NZ_JASISO010000102.1 GCF_030063135.1 Streptomyces sp. G-G2 | reverse complement strand
GACCCGCTCACGGAACGCTTGCCTCTCCGCGGTCAGACCCCCACCCTGCGGATACCTCATACAACCGGCATACCGCGACGATCACCAACCGTCAGCCCCTACGACAAGACGACTTCAAGGTCAGTAGTGCCGTGCCGGGCGCCGCGACCCGGTGCACCTTCCGGTCACGGCACTAGCCGGCCCGGACGAGGTGGACGGCCCGGGGCGGTTCCGGGAGGCTCATGCCTCACCGATCGGCCGGCGGACGTACCACTCGGTGGCCAGCAGGGCGTCCCGGTCAGCTGGTGGGAGACCGGCCAGCCGCCCGGGCAGGGCACCGCGCGCCACCTCCGTGCGGTGGGCCAGGATCGCAGCGGTCTTCTGCCCGAGCCACGGACGTACGTCGAGGGTCACGGTGACCCACTCGTCCGGCACGCTGTACATCGCGGCGCCCTCGCGGACGAGGCGACCGCCCAGGGTCCGCGCGGCCGAGTGCGGGTGCGTGGCGAGGTAGAGGGTGCTCGGCCGCCAGGGGGCGCCCGACTCCGGGTAGAGCTGTTCCAGCCCGGCGGCCTGGACCGCGAGCGTGGTCACCCGGTGGGTGTGGAGGTGGTCGGGGTGCCCGGTGAGGCCCCCGTACGCGTCATGGGTGACGACGGCCTCGGGCCTGAACTCCCTGATGTGCCGGACCAGTTGGCGCACCGTCTCGTCGAGCGGCGCGTCGCGGAACCGGGCGCGGCCCGGGGCCGATCGCGGCGCCCCGCCATCGGCGTAGCCGAGCAGCCGCGGCGCGCCCGCGCCGAGGATCCGCAGGGCGTCGCCGAGTTCGGCGGCGCGCCGGGTGTCCCGCGCCCAGGTCGCGGTGACGACCGCGGTCCGGGCTCCGGCCGCCGCGTGGCGGGCGAGCATGCCGCCCGCCGACAGGGACTCGTCGTCCGGGTGCGCGAAGACCGCGAGGAGATTCGGCAGGGGCATGGCGGGGTCGCCTTCCGGGAGCGGGCACGCCGTACGCGCGCCGACGTGTCAGGCGGAGCCGGACACTCCCTCCGCGTCGACCTCGGCGAAGAATTCCTCCGCTATGGCGCGGGCGCGGTCCGCGTCGGTCAGCGGTTCGCCGAGGATGCGCCCGGCCAGCTCGGTGGCCAGGCCGAGTACGTCCTCCCGCAGCTCGGCCCCGGCGATGATGACGTCCGCCTCGCGCTGCACGGTGGCCGCGGCGATGAGTTCCGCACGCATCCGCTGCCCCTCGGCGCGTACGGCGGCCAGGAGCGCCACCCCCTCCTCGTGCGCGGCCTGGCGGACCTGGGCGGCCTCGTGCCGGGCCTCGCTCAAGGCGGCCTGGTACTCGGCGTGGACCCGCTGGGCTTCCCGGCGGATCTCTTCGGCCCGCGCCAGCGTGCCGGTGGTGACGTCCTCGCGTTCCGCGAGGGTCTTCTCGACCCGGGGGAGCAGGATCTTGGCCAGGACGGCGAAAACCGCAAGGAAAGTGATCAGGCCGACGATGAGTTCGATCGGGTGTGGCTCAAGGGGTCCCATGATCCGATCGTATGTGCAGGTCGATGGCGAACGAAATGGCTTGGCGCCGCTGCCAGTTGACACGAACCCGGTGGGCTGACGGGGTGGCTACCCGATGGCCCTCGTCCCGGCCGGGTTCCGCGCCGTGGTGAGGGTGAAGAGCCCGCCGTCGGGGTCGCGCAGGGTCGCCCACGGTTCGGCGGGGTCCGGGCTGGTGGGGAGCGCGACCGTACTGCCGCCGAGGGAGGTGGCGGCGGCGACCGCCCGGTCGAGGTCGGCGACACGGAAGTGCACGTGCCAGCGGGGCCGCGCATGGGGCGCGTACGCGGCCGCCTCGACCGGCCCGCTGTTCAGGCGGGCCACCGGCTCACCGGAATGCCGCAGGACGACCTGGTCCTCCTCGTAGGACACCTCGCAGCACCCGCTGCGCCCGGTCGCCCACTCCAGGACACCGCCGTAGAAGATCGCCGCGTCGAAGGCGTTGCGGGTACGGAGTTCCAGCCAGGCGGGCGCGTAGCCCGCCCCCACCCGCCAGTGCGGCGCCACGGGGCCCTCCCAGATGCCGAAGACGGCGCCGTCGACGTCGGCCGCGAGCGCCGCGCGCCCGCCGCTCTCGAACGACACCGGCCCCACCGCGACCGTGCCGCTGCGCTCCCGGATCCGCTCGACGGCGATGTCGGCGTCCTCGACGGCGAAGTACGGGGTCCATGCCACCGGTACCGCCAGGTCACCCGCCAGGGCTCCGATGCCGCCCACCGGCACCCCGGCCACTTCCCCGACGGAGAAGGCGTCGCCCAGGCGGGCGGGCCGGAACTTCCAGCTGAGGACCGCGCTGTAGAAGTGCTGGGCCGTGTCGAGATCGCGAGCCATCAGGCTCACCCAGCACGGCGCTCCGAAGACGTCCTTCGTCCAGATCTCCACCGTTGACGCTCCCTCGTTCATCGGCGCAGCCGAGCGCGCCCGACGCCCGGATCCCGACGACTGGACCGGGCCCAAGAGGTAGCGCCCCGGCACCCGTCCCGGCGAGGAGGCGCGCCGGACGCGGTCCGGCCCTGGGGGGAAGGGAGGGACCGCGTACGGCTGCCGGCAGGGGGTGCCCGCCACACCGCTCAGAGCGCCGGGCACCCTCTGCCCACCCGTCTGACCGGGATCGGGCGGCGTAAACGTGGCGGACGGCGGGGATTCTGCGGGCGCATGGGGGCTCTGATCAGGGGCAGGGGCGCGGAGGACAGCACAATGAGCCGTTTCCGGCGAGGGAGGCGTTCGTATGAACATCAACGTGTGGGGATACCGGGAGGCCTCCGGTCATCTGGAGGCCCTCGACCTGACGGGCTACGCGGTGGAGGCGTCGGACGGCGCCGTCGGCACGGTGGACAAGCACTCCGACGAGGTCGGCTCCTCGTACCTCGTGGTCGACACCGGTCCGTGGATCTTCGGCAAGGAGGTCCTGCTGCCCGCGGGCACGGTCACGCACATCGACCAGGAGGAGCGGAAGGTCTACGTCGACCGGACCAAGGACCAGATCAAGGCCGCGCCCGAGTTCGACAAGCAGAAGCACCTCGGTGACCTGGACTACCACCGCCAGATCGGCGGATACTACACCGACCCGGGGCACCGGGCCTGACCCGGACCGCGACCGCTCGCCCCATCCCCATTCCCATCCCCGCCCCACGCCCGCCCGCGACCGGCTGAGCCGTTCGCGCACGTCCCCCCGGCCCCGCCTGCGACCGCGGCGTTCCCGGACCGCGCGCATCACCCGGCAGGCCGGGGGAAGGAGTGCCCCGTGGCAACGAGCACTCTGCGCGCGGCGCGGAACACCTGGAAGCGGCGCGCGGCGCGTACGGCGGCGCGGGTCCGCGCCTCGCTGTGGCGGACGGTGGTCCGCGCCTGGGACGACAACATCGCCGACCACGCGGCCGCCCTCACCTACTACGCCGTCCTCGCGCTGGTCCCCGCCCTGCTGATCTCGGTGTCCCTGGTGGGCCTGGCCGGGGACCGGACCCAAGAACGCCTCATCGCCGAACTCACCTCGTACGCGCCCCCGCAGTCCGCGGTGGTCCTGCGCGACGCGCTCAACGGGCTGGTCTCGGAGCAGTCCTCGCTGTGGGCCCTGCTGATCAGCGGTGTGGTGAGCGCCCTGTGGTCGGCGTCGAGCTATCTGGCGGTCTTCCGCCGCGCCCTGCACGCGATGTACCGGGTTCCCGACACCCGGCCGCCGCTGCGCGCCGCGCACACGCTGGTGCTCACCGCCGCCGCCCTGCTGGTGCTACTCGTCGTCGCGGCCGCGGGGCTGGTGGCGTCGGGCCCCCTCGCGCTCCGGGCCGCCGGCGCGATCGGGTTCAGCGGCGCGGGAACCGTGATGGTCCTGCGGTGGCCCGTCCTGCTGCTGGTGGTCACCTCGCTGATCCTGATCCTCTTCAGGACCGGCCCGGCGCGCGCCCGCGGGACCCGCCGGGCCCTGCCCGGCGGGGTGCTGGCGGCCGCGCTGTGGCTGAGCGCCTCGGGCCTCTTCACCCTGTACACGCAGTTCGGTACCTACAGCCGCCTGTACGGATCGCTGGCCGGGATCGTCGTGTTCCTCGTCTGGCTGTGGGTCGCGAACCTGGCCCTCCTCAGCGGAGCCCAGTTCAACGCGGAGCTCGCCCGCGACGCCGATCCGGCGCACACGCTCCCCGAGCGGAACTCCGGCACCGGGGCCTGAAACGGCCCATCCCGCCCCGCGCGGCCCCGCTCACCCGCGGGTCCGACGCGGGGCTGTCGTGCGCATGGCACATCGGTCAAGGGTTGCGAACGGCTGGGCGCGCAGCTGTACCGCGACCTGCGCGCCGAGCCGTGCGCGGACGGGCTGGTCGCCGACTTCACCGCCGAGGCGGGCCCCCGAGCGGTCGGAGCGGCTCCCCGAGCGGTCGGAGCGGGGCCTCGCGCCGTCGGACGGGTCCCACGAGCCGTTGGGCCAGGGGCTGTCCCGCTCCTCGGGGCGTCCCGGCTAGCCTTGGCCGTATGACCACGGACAAGAGCGGCCACGTGAGTGTTGACGCGATGCTCGACGACCTCAGGACCCTCGTCGAGACCGAGTCCCCGTCGCGCGATCTCGCCGCCTTGAGCGCATCGGCCAAAGTCGTCGCGGGCGTCATCGAGAGCCGCCTCGGCGGGCACGCCGTCCTGGTGGAGAGCGAGGCCGGGCCGCACGTCCACTGGTCGGGCGGCGGCGAACCCGGGGTGCTGATCCTCGGCCACCACGACACGGTGTTTCCGCTCGGGACCCTCGAACGCCGCCCGTTCACGGTCGAGAACGGGCACGCGAGCGGCCCCGGGGTCTTCGACATGCTGGGCGGACTGGTGCAGGCGGTGCACGGCCTGGCGGCGCTCGACGACCGCTCGGGGGTCGAGATCCTGGTGACCGCCGACGAGGAGGTGGGCTCCCGCTCCTCCCGCGCCCTCATCGAGGAACGCGCCCTGGCCTGCGGCGCCGTACTCGTCTTCGAGGGCGCGGCCGACGGCGGCGCCCTCAAGACCGGCCGCAAGGGCTGCGGCACCTTCCAGGTCTCCATCGCGGGCCGGGCGTCGCACGCGGGCCTGGAGCCCGAGGCCGGAGTGAACGCCCTGGTCGAAGCGGCGCACCAGGTGCTGGCGATCGCGGCGCTGGGCCGCCCCGAGGCCGGTACGACGGTCACCCCGACCGTCGCGTCCGCGGGAACCCTGGACAACGTCGTTCCGGCGGAGGCGACCATCGTCGTCGACGTCCGGGTGGAGACGGCCGAGGAGACGGAGCGGATCGAGAGCGCGTTCGCGGCGCTGACGCCGCATCTCGACGAGGCGGAGATCTCGGTCCGCGGCGGCATCGGCCGCCCCCCGATGCCCCAGTCGGCGTCGCAGCAGCTGTTCGAGGTGGCGCGGCGGCTGGTGCCGGGCATCGAAGGCAGGGCGGTCGGCGGCGGCAGCGACGGCAACTTCACGGCAGCGCTGGGGGTGCCGACCCTCGACGGCCTCGGGGCGATCGGCGGCGGCGCCCATGCCGACCACGAGTACCTGGTGGTCGATGCCATGACCGGACGGGCGAACCTCGTTACCGCTCTGGTCCGGGCCGTCCTGACACCCCGTTAGGCATGGCGCGGGACCACGGGCCGGCCCCTCCGTCTCCCGGGGCCGGCCCTGTACGGGCCACGAGTTTGTCCAGTTGATCTACGGGTAAACGCCGACGGCGGACGGGCGCCCTCGGGTCCCCCCGCGACGCCCGTGGGTGCCACCCGCGAGGCAACGGGAGAACCTGGGAGAACCGATGAGTGACGCTGACGAGGCGCGGACGGGGATCATCACCACGAAAGTGCCCGCACGGCTGGACCGGCTGCCGTGGTCGCGCTGGCACTGGATGATCGTGATCGGGCTCGGCACCGTATGGATCCTGGACGGCCTCGAAGTGACGGTCGTCGGCAACATCGCGAGCAGGCTCTCCGAGAAGGGCAGCGGGCTGGCGATCAGCGACGCGCAGGTCACCGGGCTGGCAGCCGCGCTGTACGTCGCGGGCGCGTGCTCGGGGGCCCTGTTCTTCGGCTGGCTCACCGACCGGTACGGGCGCAAGAAGCTCTTCCTCATCACCCTCGCGGTCTACCTCACGGCGACCGCGCTGACCGCCGTGTCCTTCTCCGCGTGGTGGTTCTTCCTGTTCCGCTTCCTCACCGGTTTCGGCATCGGCGGCGAGTACGCGGCGATCAATTCGGCCATCGACGAGCTGATCCCCAGTAAGTACCGGGGCCGGGTAGACCTCATCATCAACGGCAGCTTCTGGCTCGGCGCCATGGCGGGCGCCCTGCTGTCCGTACTGGCCCTGAACACCGACATCCTCCCCGCCGACGTCGGCTGGCGACTCACCTTCGGCCTGGGCGTGGTCCTGGGCCTGGTCATCCTGCTCGTCCGCAGGCACGTACCGGAGAGCCCGCGCTGGATGTTCATCCACGGCCGCGACGAGGAGGCCGAGGAACTCGTACGGAACGTCGAGCGGGACGTGGAGCAGCAGACCGGTGCACGCCTGCCGGAACCGGGCAGCTCCATCACCATCGAGCAGCGCGAGAGCGTCGGGTTCCTGCTCATCGCGAGGACGCTGCTGCGCGCGTACCCCAAGCGGTCCGTGCTCGGGCTGGCGCTGTTCATCGGGCAGGCCTTCCTCTACAACGCGATCACCTTCGGCTTCGGTTCGATCCTGGTGAAGTTCTTCGACGTACCCACCGGACACACCGGTTACTACTTCGCGGTCATCGCCTTCGGGAACCTCCTCGGCCCGCTCTGCCTCGGGCGGTTGTTCGACACGGTGGGCCGACGGACGATGATCGCCACCACCTACACCCTGTCGGGCGTGCTGCTCTTCGTGACCGCCTGGCTCTTCGACGGCGGACACCTCAGCGCCGTCACCATGACGGCGTGCTGGTGCGTGGTCCTCTTCTTCGCCTCGGCGGGCGCCAGTTCGGCTTATCTGACGGTCAGTGAGATCTTCCCGATGGAGACCCGGGCCATGGCCATCGCGTTCTTCTACGCGATCGGCACCGCGGCGGGCGGCATCTCCGGACCCCTGATCTTCGCCGACCTGACGTCGAGCGGGGTGCCCGGCGACACGGCCCTCGCCTTCTGCATCGGCGCCTCGCTGATGGTCGTCGCCGGTGTCGTGGCCTGGTTCTTCGCCGTCGCCGCCGAGGGCCGGTCCCTGGAGGACATCGCGAAGCCGTTGTCGGCGCGGACCTCACCGCGGAACGACGAGGAAGCGCCCGCCCCGGTTGTTTGATCCACCCGGCCGTCCGCGTCCCCGGCCGTCCGAGCCTCCGGCTGGTTGAGCCCCGGCCGCGTGAGTCCCCGGCCGTCCGCGCCCCCGGCGGGATGAGCCGCCAGGAGTTCGAGTACGGCGCCCGTGGCTCGGCGGGCGGCGGGGCGGCGCCTGTTAGCGTCGGCGCATGACGACTGCACCGAAGCGATTCGAGGTCCTGCTGGTTCCCGAGCACGTCGAAGGTGGCGGCGTGGGCGCCGCCGCCGACGCGGTACGGGCGGCCGTCGTCGAGGCGACGGGGGAGACCGGAGTCTCCGGATACCCGCGCTACACCGGAGGCGGGATGGAAGCGGACATCGACCCCGCCACGGGGGCGGTCGAGGCGCTGCTCGTCGACGGGTCCGAACTGGACTACTCACTGAAGGCGGTCACGGCCCCGGCCGAGTGACCCCACCCGACCCGCCCCCGTGGCG
>NZ_JASISO010000101.1 GCF_030063135.1 Streptomyces sp. G-G2 | reverse complement strand
ACCAGCGGCCGTTCCTTCACGCGACGTTGCTCGACACCTCGAAGCGTGAAGAACGGCCGTCCCGCTGTCCCCGGAACGAACCAAGATCAGCAGGTCGGGTGACCAGCGAGGTTAAACAAAAAGCTGAAGGGCACGGTTGAGAACCTCAACCGGTGCGCGCAGCGCATGCTGTTCGCCTCACTGCCCCGCTACACCCACCAGCCCACGGACACGCCGCGTCCCCGGGACCGGTCCAAGGACACGACCCGGCCGCTGTCGTTCACCGCGTTCGTCGAGATCCTGCTGGACTGGGTGTCCTGGTGGAACGCCGAGCACACCTCGCAGGCGCTGGACGGCCGTACGCCGCTGGCGGCATGGCAGGGCGATCCGACACCGCTCCAGGAAGCCGATCCCGCCCTGCTGTGGGCGTTCACCCTGGAAGGCGATGGCCGCATTCGCGCGCTCACCACCAGCGGGGTGCGCTGGCGCAGTCGCTACTACGTCGGCGACTGGATGACCGGACTGGCCGGTGCCGGGCTACGGGTACGCGTGCGGCATGTTCCGCACCACGACCACGAGATCGAGGTCTTCGACGCCGTCGTCACCGGTACCGGCCGCGTGTACAGGAGCCGCTCCAGCCCGTCACCTATCACACGCACCATCCCACCCGCCCTCTCCGGCACAGCATCCCCAGTCCCAGCAGGTCCACGATTCCTACGACCGGGTGGCGGCGGAGCCGTATCCGGCATACCGCTGACGCCGCGCTACCCCTTGCGGTAGAGAGCCTGTCCGTAGCCGTGCGACGTGGTTGCGACCGGTACGACGCCCGGCCGCTCCAGGTCCTGCGCGCGGGCTGTGCGTGAGCGGCAGCCCGTGTACGCCGAGGCATTGGCCGTGTCAGGCAACGGGGGCCCCGGTGTCAGCGGGTGTGAAGCCGGCTGGCACGATTCGAGCTTTGGGATTCGACGTGGGGGAATGGGCGTGCTGGTTTTCATGCGGGGAGGAGTAGCGCTCCTTGTGTTGTCTGCTGCAGTAGCGGGTTGTACCAGTGGTGCGCCGGCCGGGAAGGGGGGTTTTGCGCTGACTTCCGCGGAACTGTCGGACGCCCTGCTGACGGGGGAGCAATCCGGGTTCTACGCGACGCCGCAGGAAGAGCCCTTGCTGGAGGACGTGGACGTGGTGACGGCGGCCGATCCTTCCTGTCAGCCGCTGGCCGACCTGACGAGCGTCACGCCCAAGCACGTGCCCGTCGGGACTGCCTGGGCAGCGCTTGAGGTTCGGGGCGCAGCCACGGAGGGCAGCGTCGTACTCACCAGCTACGCGCGGGGTGAGGCGGAGGCCAAGATGGGCGAGCTGAAAGCCGCGCTCGCCACGTGCAGGGAACTCTCGGCTTCCTCCAGGCGCGGCTGGTCGGAACGAACCAGTGTCGTGGCGTTGCCTTCCGTGTCGGTCGGGGACGAGTCCGTTTCCTACTCGGTCACCAGCGCCGAAGCCCCCGGCAAGGGGCGGGTCATGACGATCGTGCGTACCGGTGGTTCCATGGCGGTCTATCTCATCCCTGCAGAAGTGAATAGGTCCCCTGCCTCCCTCATGAAGCAGCAACACAAGAAGATCCACGCGGCTGGCTGAGCCGTGCCGCGCGGAGCGGTCTCCCTGCCCAGCGGTTCGCCTCAGAACTCGACCGGGGTTCCTGGTGACGGTCCCCGAGGCGTCCCTCGCCGTGACCTGATCCCCCTGGTGCCACGAGCGGCCGGCGCATGGAGTGGCGGTCCCGCCCCGATCCCGGTGCGGGACCTGTCGGCATTCGGCGATCACGATGTACCTGGTCTGGTCAGTGCTGCTCCCAGCGACGCCTGATCGCCACTACCGCGCCCAGTTCACGCCGAGCGCGGCGAGGGTGGCGATGCTCTTGTACGTCGCCCCGGGCGTGGACTCGTACAGGGCCACGGCATCGGCCTTGAACTCGTCCGAATAGTCCTTCATCGCCATCGGTGGTCGTCTCGCTTCCTCCGGATCAAGCAGATCCAGTATCAGCGTGTCCACCACTCAGGGGGAGGCCCCATGATCTAGATCGGTATCGTCGCCGCATGCTTGAACTGATCGCGCCCACCACCCGCCGGGTGACGAAGTCGATCCCGCGGGCGGCGCACCAGTCGACGACGTCCATGGCCTTGTGGGCTCCGACGGCGTGGCCGTCAGCGGCGGGGCGTCCTTCGAGTGCGGCCCATCGCCGGTTGCCATCGGCGATGATTCCCACGTGGCGACACCGGCGTGCCGGGCTTGTCACGGCCGGGTCGGCTGGTGTGGATCCGGCTTCGGGAACACGATGGGGATCAATCAGCTGCTTTGATATGTTTTTCTGCATGGCGGGCTTGATCGTACGCTGTCCGCAATCGTGCTGTTCGAACGAGTACTCCGAGAGATCGATGAGCAAGTCCAATTCGGTACAACCTGGCTCCCTCGCCAAAAAGTTGGGAGCGTTGATCGAGACGATGCATCCGCCCAGTCCGGCCCCGTACTCCTCCAGGCAGATAGCTCTGCTGGTACGGGCAATGGAATCTGACGGTGTCCCCGGAATCTCGCATGCCACAGTCCACAACATCCGCACGGGGGCCACCACGAATCCCGGTGCGGACAGTATCCGCGCGCTTGCGGCCGCCTTCGGTGTCCCGAGCAGCTATTTTCTCGACGGCACGTTCGACGAGGAACGAGTCCGGGGAATCCTGTCGGCTCCAGCAGCTGAGCCCGCACCCGCTCATGACGCCCGGTCAGGTCGGGACCTCAACAGCGATGACGCCCTGGCCATCGCAGCAGGCATGCAAGGCCTGTCACCCCGCTCACTTCGAGTGATGGAAGCCATCATCCAGTCTCTGCGGGAGCTGGAAGGCCTTGGGGCCCCGGGCTGACGGGTTGAGAGAACCACTCCGCCGTCTTCTCAGAGAGCCCACTCCATGCCCAGCGCCTTGAGTGCGGCCCGCTGCTCGGGGTTGAGCTTGTCCCGTCTGGTCTTGGTGTTCGAAATCCATACGCCGAGTTTCACGGTCACCGACTCCGCCTCGCCGTCGACCGCGATCTGTTCGCTGTGCCCGCGGGGGACCGCCCGGTCACCTTCTCGCTCAGTCCACTGCGTGAGGGCGGCCAGGCCGCGCTGGAACGCTTCCTGTGCCTTGCTCTCGCGTCCTCCTGCGCGCTGTGCCGCCGGGGCGGCGGGTCGTTCGGCGGGCGCTACACCCAGAGTGGTGAGCCGTTCCTGCTGCTGGCTGGATAGTTGTGTCCAGTCGCGGGCCTGCCGCTGGAGCCATTTGCCGAGGTCATCGCCTTCGTAGAGGACACCGGCCTCGATGGCGGGGAGCCGGCCGCCGGGTTCATCGGCGGCGAGGTGGGTGAGGACGCGGTGGTGGCGTTGCCAGTCCAGGGGCCAGGGACAGTTCCAGTCTTTGTCGATCGCGGCGAGCTGCTCGGCCCTGCGAAGCGCAGTGGTCTCGTTTTTGCCGAGGCCGCCGGGCCGGCGCAGGTTGGCCATCAGCTGTCCGATCGCGACCGCGGTGTCGCCTTCACCCCAGACGGCGTCCTGCCGCGGGGCGAGGTGCCCGTGGGCACGCTCGAAGGACCGCAAGGCAGCCAGCTTGGTCTCCCAGGCTTCATCCCCGGGTTCCCACACCATTCCCTCGGCGTCGAGCTGCTCCTTGCGGTGGTCCTCAAGTTCCCCGGTGCGCAGGTTCTTGCGCTGCTGGTGCACCCACCGCCCGAGCGGGAACGTCTTCGTCACCCCGACTTCGACGGTGGTGTCGTACGGGACCGCGTACAGCCCGGTGATCTCGTTCTGGGCGCGCCAGCGTCGCAGGGCCTGGTAGCCCTCCAGCCACACCAGCGACTCGGGCCGGTAGACACGGGTGCGCAGGAACGCCGCGATGGTCGCCGGGTCGCGGGGGCTGGAGAAGTGAAGCAGCGCGGACTCGGCCGCGGCGAGCACCTCGTCCTCCTGGTCCCGGCCCCCGGTGCCCCCGCGTGTGCCGATGATCTGGCCGTCCACGTCCCGCACTACATGGGGAGGCCGTTTGTCGGTGCCGTGGGAGAGGGCGCGGGAGGCGAGCTGCTCGACGAGGTGCTCGCTGTGCGAGCGCAGTCCGTTCAGGACAGCGACAAGGGGCGCGTAGCTGGCTGAGGCGACCATGTCCTCGGGGTCTTCTCCGCGTTCGAGGAAGACGGGCACGATGATCCGCGCGACCTTCGTGGTCCCGTCGGGGTTCGGGCGCAGCGCGCGGCCGATGTTCTGGACGATCTCGACCTGCGAGCCGCGGGTGTCGGCGAAGCAGACGGCTTCGACCCCGCGTTCCCCGGTGATGTCGACGCCTTCGCCGAGGACGCGTACGGAGGCGAGGAACGCGCGGTGCACGCGGTGTCCGGTCGCGTCGATGCCGTTCGCGAACTGCCGGAGTACCTCCCGCCGCTCGGCCACCAGGTGCTCCCCGCACAGCCACTGCGCCCACACCCGGTCGGCGGGGACGTGGCGGCTGCTCTCCAGTTTGTAGAAGTCGGCGTCGATGCTGGAGGCGGCCAGCTGCTGCGCGGCGGCGAGAGCGGCGTCGGAGGCTTCCGTGGCGTAGAGCTCGGCGGCGGTTTCCGGCAGCTTCGCGGCAAAGGCCGCGGCCTCTTCGACGCGCTGGTGGAACGTCATGACGGTGCGCAGGTTCAGTGCGGCGGCGTGCTCGAGGAGGGCGGTCTGCAGCAGGGCCAGGCGCCGGCCCCGCAGCGACTCCTCGGACAGACCCAGGATCGGGGCGGGGTCGCGGATCTCCAGGACGTCGATCTCGAACCCGGCGAGGATCTCCCGCTCGATGGCCTCGGCGAGACCGAGTTCGTGGACCCATTCGCCGTAGGTGCCCTCCGGGTCGGAGGTCATCGAGGCGATCTCCACCTCCTGGCCCTCGTCGCCTTTCTGCGGCCGCGGTGCGGCGAGGATGCGGGGGGTGGCGGTGAGGTAGAGCCGGAAGGCGGCCGGGATCCGGTCCTGGTCGTGGATGGCCGCCCAGGGTCGGCCGAGGTCTCCGGCCGTTCCGTGGGCTTCGTCCACCACGGCGAGGTCGAAGGGCGCCATCGTGACCCCGAACAGCTTCTCCCCGCCCGCGAGCGCGGCTTCCAGCGGCCCCCGGATCTTCTGCCCGCTGAGGTCTTCGCGGTCAACGAGGGAGGCGTAGGTGGCGAACACGACGACCGGCCCGCTCCCGGCCCACAGGGCGAGCTGGATCGGGTTCGTGGTGGTCCGGACACCGAGCTGCGCCAGGACGGCGTCGTTCTCGAGCGAGCAGACCGCGGTCATCGACGCTCGGTGTCCGGCCCTGCGCCAGGCCTGGGCGGTCTGCACGAGGAGGTCGAGGGTGGGCACGGTGACGAGGATCCGGCCGTGGGGGAAGCACTCCAGTGCTGCGGCGGCGGCGGTGATGGTCTTCCCGGACCCGGTCGCCGACACGATGGTGGCACGGGCACCCCTCTCCGGAACCGTGTACGGTGCAGGGAATCCCACCCATTTCCGGATATGGGAATTTGCTTCTACCTGGTGTTCGCGAAGCTGGATCGCTTTCATTTCCCTGCTTCTCCGATTCCGAACCTGGTGTGGTCTTTGAGACGGCTGCGCGCGGGTTGCGGAGTGCGCCGGAGCCTTTCCGCGTCGGCGAGATGCCAGCCGCCGGGTTCCCGTCCCTGGAGGGCGGCTTGTCGTCCGGTTCGTAGTGTGGCCTCGTGTTTGCAGAGGATGACGTCGCTGCTGGACAGCTCCACGGTCGGGCCAGTGCACAGGCCGTGGCGGCTTCATCCAGCGCTCTAGCGCTCGAACCGCTGAGTGGTGTGGGGGCGGGTGCGTGGCAGCACGGCCTTCCTGACGAACGGCTTCAGCCTCACGAGATCCGCCCTTTTACGCGGCCTCGCTTACGCCACATGTACAGCTATGGCAGCCGCACGCACGTCAAGGTTGGTGCTTGTGACCGCTCCTCTCAGCAGTACATGGCGCTCGTGAGTGAAGCTAAGTACGCATGCTTTGAGCCGACACGAGAGACTTGGAGAAATCTCCCTGCATGCCCTTCATTGCTTCCAATCTTACATGGTGCATCAACCGGAGTATCTCTACGATGCTGCTCTCGAACGGGCTGGCGTACGGGGCGCTAGCGGACCGGATACGGGAAGCAGAGGCTCCTGCTACCTCCTAAGGCAACCCGGGGGACAGTTCCTACCCGGAAGCGCAAGGCTTCTAGCTTAGTAGGAGTTGGCCTGGCGTGTTTGTTAGGCAGTCGATGGATCGAGTGTTGTCAGGCAGACTCTTCACTACTTCCGGCCCGGCTGTTGCCGTGTAGTATGCGACGAAACCCCGGAGTTATTTTCAGCTCAAAGGGGGAAATATGTTTTCTTTTGGGGGGATTAAGGCTAGTGCGTATCAGCAAATGTGTCGGTTTTCTTGCGATAGCTGGAATTCTCGTAACGTCTTCTAGTGCATTCGCCAGCGACTCGGCGCCGATCAATCCGGAAAACTCCGTAAATGGAATTTCGGATTACGAAATAATGGACCGTCAGGCTCCTCTTGTTGAGGCGCAGAAGAAGATTATGTCCGCCGTCGGTTCGGAGCAGGTTTCAAGTTATGCGGGCTCCTGGATGGATGCGCCTAATAATAGCTTGTCTGTTTATTGGAAGGGTGAATTCAAGGGCCCCGTAGCAGCAGCTGTCGCCGAGATCGGTAGAGGGGGAGTGCAGATTTTGGTGAAGCCTGCGAAGTTCACCCAGAAGCAGTTGTTCGAGGCGGCTCAGCGTGTGAATGAGGACCCCCAATCGAAGGCGGCGGGGGTTGTCAGAGTGATGCCTCTTTACGATGGCAGTGGCCTCGAAGTCGGGATTGAAAAGTCGGAAGCCCGCACGCTTAATTCGCCGCTGCAGTCCGGCTCGGATCGAGCTAAGGATGTGGCAGGAGTGGACGTAAAGCCTGCGAGTATCAAGCGTGTTGTGCCGTACTACCGCGAGAATGATTCGGGAGCTATGTTTGGGGGTGGTGTCATTCGGTCGTCGACCGCACTTTGCTCGTCGGGCTTCTCTCTCGTGTGGCCCAGCATCGGGAAGAGATACCTGGTAACTGCTAAGCACTGTGGTGCTGTTGGAAGCTCCTGGGCAAATGGCCAGAATATCGCTATTGGTAAAGCAGAGGGGGCGACTAACGATGCCCAGGACGGCCTGTTCATCAATGTCAGCTCTTCGGGGAACGCAATATGGGATGGGGCGGGCGCTAATCAGGACGGCCAGTTCTCGAAGCGAGTCACGAAGGTAAGCCCGAATACCCCGGGGGAGATGGTCTGCACTTCGGGAGCTATAACCGGCGCAATGTGTGGCATCCGGGTTAGTGGTCGGGTTGTAGGCGCGTACAACGTTTGGGTCGGCCAGCAGGTTAACGGCTACGTAGCGGCTGGTCAGGGAGATAGTGGCGGCCCCGTATTTTCCACAGGTAACGGATCTGAGGCCGTTGCTCTCGGAATAATCCATGGGGGTAGCGGTAACCAAGTATGCCGAAGCCCGTACAGTGGGGAATATCTCTGCTCGTCAGATATCGAGTTCACTGATATCAATGACGTTGTAGCCACATTCCCAGGGCTGCAAGTCCAACTGTCGCCCTGACACCTTGCGAGGCCCCGCCAGGCACGAGAGATTCGGGAGATGAGAGCTCATGCTGCATACCGAGCCTCTCGCGCCTGCCCTACAGTCGCAGGCGCAGAGAGTGCCCGTGGCGGAGCGCAGCGGAGCCCCAACGAACCGAAGCCTCTAGCGCGGTGAAACGGGGTCAGCTCCGTGGGAGCGAAGCGGACCCGGAGCAGTCCGGAGCGAAGCGCAGGACTCCGGCCCAAAGGGCCGGCCATTGCCGAGCACAGCGCGGCGGGACCGGACGGTGGGGGGGGGGGGAGCGGAGCGGACCCACCCAACGGGCTGTAGGCCCGGACCCCGTGAAACGGGGTCACTCAGGCCCTGCGGAGCAGGGCGTTCGGGGTGGAGCGAAGCGGAACCCCGAACCAGTCCGGAGCGAAGCGCAGGACTCCGGCCCGAAGGGCCGGTCCTGGCTCGGCTTCGCCGAGCCCCGCCGAGCGCAGCGA
>NZ_JASISO010000100.1 GCF_030063135.1 Streptomyces sp. G-G2 | reverse complement strand
TGGCCGGCCCGGCTTGCTGCCCACCGGCAGCAACGGCTCCAGCCTCGCCCACTGTGCATCCGTCAGATCTCCACGCGCCACACCATGATCATCACCGCTCAAGATCCACTTTCGCAACAGGCCCTAGCCCCAATGCCGTGATTTATGGCGGTTGGATCACGATGGCGTCGTGTGGAGGCCCGGGTATTCCATGCCGACCGAGGCCGGATGCCCGCCCCCGGGCATCGGCTCCGGGCCGAGCACGCTCTGCGCGGCATGCTGGAGCGGCTGCTGCGGCAGTATGCCATCAAGGTCGCCTGGTGGCGGCACGACATCTGGTCGCTGCGGCTGGACCCGCGCATCCCGCGGCGCGAGCACGAGCCGCGCGCCAACACCGCCGTCCGCTGGGGCGACATCACCCCGGTCTGGCTGCGGGAGGGGACCAAGTTCTACCTCCGCCTGTAGATGGAGTCCGGACAACTGACCTGGTCGACGGCTCCGAGCGGAGCCTACGTACACTCGCGCTCGACTTCGGCACCTTCCTGCAGCACTGGCAGCGCGAGACGCCGGGCCGCGCCGAGGTCGGCGGCAGCCTCCAGCCGAGGACGATCAACAAGAACCTGCAGACGATCGACCTGTTCTACCAGGTCATGACCGACTGCCGCAGTGAGGCCGCCGAAGCCCTGGACGATGCCCGGTGGCTGGCGCTCACCGACAGCCACGCCCGCATGTTTCGACCCGGCGACCGGCCCCGGCAACGCGAAGTCCGCGAGGCGGACGAACGCAACTACATCAACGACACCGACCTCAGCAGCATGCTCACCCACATCGAGCTCCTCGGCCTGCCAGCCGAGTAGACGCGCACCGTCGTCCGCGACGCCCGCCAGGCCGAGCTGACCGGACTCGGACATCCCGCCGTGATGCGGGCCTGGCTCATCCAGGCCATGACCGGACGCCGGGCCAGCGAAGTGCTGATGATGGACTTCGAACCACTCTCCGGCATCCCCGGCCTGGACGCCGCCGCCGTCCCCGAGGTCGGGATGGTCGCCCGGCTCCGCTACCAACAGACGAAGATCGACGCGGCCCCGAACACCATCCTCGTCGGCCGCGACGTCGTCGAGATCATCCGGGAACAGCAAGCATGGGTGCGCGAGCACTGGCACCTGGGCCCCGCCGACACCATCCGCTACCTGTTCCCGAAGACCACCGGCAACCGGCACGGCACCAAGTCCTGGGAAACCAGCAACTACAACCACGTCATAAAGGACTTCCACCACCTGGAGCTGCGCGACTCACGCGGCGAGCTCCTCCTCTACTCACGAAGCCACCGGCGCCGCCACATCAAGGCGACCACCCTGATCAACGCCGGCGCACCCATTCACGTCGTCCAGCGCTACCTCGGCCACCTCTCCCCGGAGATGACGATGCGATACGCGGCGACCCTCGCAAGCACCGCCGAGCGCGAGTTCCTCGCCCTGGCCAAGATCGGGCGCGACGGGCGAGAGATCGGCATGGACCGCCGCGACATGCTCGAGCTGGTGCAGCTCGACCGCCGCACCGACCGCATCCTGCCCAACGGCTATTGCCTGCTGCCGCCCACCCGCTCCTGCGACAAGGGAAACGCCTGCCACGGCTGCGACCACTTCGCCACCGACCGCACCTTCCTGCCGGACATCCAGCGCCAACTCGCCGAGACCCAATCTCCGGTCGCCACCTGGCAGGCCCGACACACCGAGCGGTACGGCGAGCCGATGAGCGGGACAATCGTTTGGATGGAACAGCGCGCCGCCGAGATCCGCAGCATGCAGCTGGAGATCCTCGCCCTCGAAGCCCAGCCAGCCGACAGCACCACCGTGGTCCGGGGCGCCGGCGTGCTTGGCCGCACCGGCTACCAGGACGCCGCCGGCGCCTCGGACAGCAAAGGGGCGTCACGCTCATGAGCGAGCGGCTGAACGAAACGGCCCCGGAACCTGTGGCTCCTGCTGACCGGCGGATCGCCGCTCTGCGGCAGGCCGACCAGGACAAGCACCAGCAGGCCGTCCAACGGGCGGAGGCGGGCATCCGAAGGCTGATCAAGGAAGGCGAGGAGATCAACTTCCGGGCCGTCGCCCGCGCGGCCGGCGTCAGCCTGGACTTCCTCTATGCCCACACCGACCTGCGGAACCGCGTCGAGACCCTGCGCGGCCAGCAACGGACCGCAGACCGTCCTGCCCCTCAGGCGCCCTCAGTCGACGACGGCACGGTTATCCATACCCTTACCGAAGCTCTTCGTCGTGAGCGCACCACCCACCGCGAGCGCGTCCAAGAACTCGAACAGCGACTGGCCGCCGCACACGGCGAGATCCTGCGCTTGCAACGCGTGATCCAGTCGAACGGCCCGGGGCTGTGAACACTCGCCGGGCTGCGGAGCGCCTACGATCCCGAGCGCAATCCCAGAACACTGTGCTCCACCACGCCCGCGGGAAGATCACTTCTCCCCGAAGCCCGGGCCGTCAATTCCACTGATCCTTCATCGCCCGGTCGGCGATGTCGGAAAACTCGTTCCTGATCGACGGCAGCCGCAACAGACGGCAAGCGGTGTCGATGGCCGTGTTCGCGGCCTGCTCGGTCAATCCTCGCTGGCGGGGCAGGGTCACGGTGTTTCTCCCTCGCGGTGTTCACCGCCGCTGGCGCGACGGCGTCGGAGCAACTGGTCGTAGTGGGTCACCGACGGCAGCGGCCTGGTGTCCGGGGGAAGATGCGCGAGCCGCCACTCGTGCAGAACGTCACCGTGGCAGCGCCGGCGGTTCCGGCCGGCTCATCCTCGGCCTGGGCGATCTTGCGGGCCTCCAGCGCGACCGCGTCCGCGGTCAGGGCTCCGGCCCGCAGGGCCATCGCGAGGCCGGCGACCAGGTGCTCGTGCGGGAGGTGGGGCGGGCCAGCAGCAGCACCTCGATCAGCGCCCTCGTCCCGGCGGTATCTCCGTGGGCCTTGACCGCCGCGGCCCACCAGGCGTCATGGACCGGGGTGAACTTGCCCGCCGAGCGGGCCTGTTCGAGCGCGGTAGCACCGGGGAAGGCACCCGGCTTGCGGATCAGGACCTCCAGGTAGGGTCCAGATCAAGGCGGCAGCCGCCCTTCGCGATCAGGCGCTCGTGCTGGGCCACTTCCACGTTTCGGTTGTAAACCACCAGGTGAGAGTCGTGCATAACGACCCGGACCCGCTTGCCGATCAGCCGGACCGGCCCCGAGTACCAGTTCGTTCGGACCGCGATCTGGCTGTAGCGGTCGACCCTCGGAGTGAAGAGCCGGCCCGTCTCGAACGGCTCCTCGGGCAGCGGCATCAGGAGCGGGCGCTCGACCTGGAAGTACTCGTTGAGGGTCCGCGGCCGCGAGCCGATCCGGCGCCGCCCGTCACGCAGGTCCCACTGGTCGACGAGTTCGTTCAGCTCGGCCAGCGAGTCGACCTCGGGCGCCGGCGTGAAGGCCTCGGACGCTGCAGCCGTGGCTGGCCGAGGCGCCCGACCGGGAAGTGCGCGGGGCCCTGTACGAACTGGCGGAACATGAGTGCGCGGTGGTTGCCGCGGCGGAGTTACGTCTGTCGGCCCTGTACGGCCAACTCGACGTCCGCCGGTGAGGTTGCTGGTCCCGCCGCCCCGACACTGCCGGACAGCTGCGCGTGCCGCACACCCCTGCTCGCAACGGAGTACAGCGCCCCGGACACCGGTGAGCTGCTGGGCTGCTGAGGCGGCCTCAGCGTTCGAGGTGCGCTCGCCCGGAAGCCGCGTACCGTTCACCGATCGCGGCTCCTGCGGGGACTACTGCCTCAATGCGGTTAATCAGCCCGGCTGTCAGCTCGACTTCGGCGGCAGCCGTGTTTTCCTCCAGGTAGTTGATCCGCTTGGTCCCGGGGATCGGCACGACGTCCGGGCCCTGCGCCAGCAGCCACGCCAGGGCGAGTTGGACGGCACTGTGGCCGCTCTCCTCGGCGATCGCGCGCAGTTCGGCGACGAGCTTCAGGTTCGCCTCGAGATTGTCGCCCTGGAACCGGGGGTTCTCGCGGCGGAAGTCGTTGGGGGACAGGCCTTCCAACGTCGTGATCGCCCCGGTGAGCAGACCGCGGCCGACCGGGGAGAAGGGGACGATCGCGACGCCCAGTTCGCGGGCCGTCGGGATGATCTCGGCCTCGATGCCGCGGGTGAACAGCGAATACTCGCTTTGCAGCGCCGCGATCGGGTGTACGGCGTGGGCCGCGCGCAGGGTCGAGGCACTGACCTCGGACAAGCCCAGGTGCTTCACCTTGCCGGCCTGGACGAGCTCTGCCATGGCGCCGACCGACTCCTCGACCGGTACGTCGGGGTTGCGGCGGTGCATGTAATACAGATCGATGTGCGCGACCCCGAGTCGGGCCAGAGAAGCGTCCACGGCCTCGCGGACGTACGCCGCGTCGTTGCGGATCGTCTGACCGCCGCCGTCGCCAGGGTGGAAGCCGAACTTGGAGGCCAGGATCACCTCGTCACGGCGCGCACCCGTCAGGGCACGGCCGACGAGACGCTCGTTCCTGCCGCCGCCGTACATGTCGGCGGTATCGAGGAATGTGATGCCGAGGTCGAGCGCGCGGTGGATCAGCTTGATGGAGCCGGCCTCGTCGGTGTCGTCGCTGGTCTCTGGGCCGTAGACGCCCGACATGCCCATGCAGCCGAGGCCGAGGGCGGAGACGTCGGGGCCGTTCGCACCGAGCTTGCGGTATTTCATGATGAAATCGCTCCTTAAGAGAACATGGGGATGCAGGGATGCCGATTCAGGCGATGGCAGGGCGTCTGCCGGATGGAGATGAGCCCTGAGGCTCACGGTGGCACGGTCAGGGCGTGCTGACGATGTCCCCGCAGACGATCTTCCCGTTGAGTGTGATCTTGTGCCCGGGGTCGTAGGCCGCCATCACGTCGACGTCCTTGAGTGTGACCGTCCAGGTGTCCCCGCTCTTCGTCGCTGTGACGCCGGTCGCTGCCATGATCGCGTAGCCGCCGGGATGGGCCGTGGTGCTGACCGGCATCGACCAGCCCTGCCGCTGTCGACGCCGGCCACGCTGGGGCCGACGAGGTTCTGGTCCGACGGAGCCTGGAAGTGAATCAGCTTCCCGCTGGTGATGGTGCAGGCGCTGTCCGTGCTCGTGATCGCGCCAGACTCGGCTCCGGTGTAGCTGATCTGCGTGCTGCCCTTACCGCCCGTCGCGGGCGGGCTGGACGTCGTCGGGGCGTCTGCGGTGGGGGTGTCGGACGTCGAAGCGGACGCCCCGGCTGCCGCTGGCGGCGTGGCGGCGACGTGCGGTGTCGACGAGGACCCGCACCCGGCCGTGAGAGACGCAGCCAGTACGGCTCCGACGATGAGGCTGGGCATGACCCAGTGTGGGCGAAGTTCGTTAAATGACATGTGATTATCCGTATCCGACCATGTGATCACCGAGGATCAACGAAGGGAGTGCGTCAGGTGGCGGTCCGCCGTCGCGGGCAGGCACTTGTGCGCCGCCCTCGGGCTGGGGCCGCCCGCGCCGGGCTCTCCGGCCCGACGGTGTGATCGACGAGGTCAGCCGAGGTTTTCAGGGGAGCCGGGGGTGAGCCAGCGGAGGCGGTCTGCGAGCCCGGCGGCGGCGAAGCGGGCGGTGACGTCTGCGCGATCCTCGGTGAAGTGCCGCCAGGAGGTGTAGTGGATGGGCACGACGGTGTGGGCGCCGAGGGAGCGGGTGAGCGCGGCGGCCTGGTCTCCGTCCATGCTGATCAGCTGGCTGTCGTTGTACTCCTTGAAGCGGGCGGCGCCGAGGTGCAACAGGGCGGTGCCGATGGTGAACCGGCGGGCGATCTTGTCGAGTTCGGCGGTGTAGACGGTGTCGCCGGAGATGTAGACGGCTTCGTTCTCGCCGGGTACCTCCACGACGAAGCCGATGACGTCGCCGATGTGCTCCGCGGGAGTGCCGGTTATACGGAGGGTGTTTCCTGCCACGGTGAGTTCGTGGGTGGCCCACGGGGCGAGTCCGATCGCTGCGCCGCCGAGGCGCTCGGCGCCGCTGACGGTGGTGACGACCGGGCGTCCGGCGAGCAGGGTCCGGCCGGTGACGTCGAGGTTGTCGGCATGCTCGTCGTGGCTGAGCAGGACGGCGTCGATCCGCGGTAGGTCGCCGGCGCCGATCGCGGGGCCGGCCGTACTCCGCAGGACGACGGGCCCGTAGGGGTATTCGGACTGCGCCGGGTCGAAGACGGGGTCGGTGAGCAGGCGGAGCCCGCCGATCTCCAGCAGGACGGTCGCGGTGCCGATGTGCGTCACGGTGATCTTCATGGTGGGCGTTCTCCTTGTCAGTGCGTGCTCGGGCCGTCCCGGGCACGCTGAGGGTCGGCACGACGCGCGGTCGCGCTGTGCCGCGCGTCGGAGGTCAGGGGTCAGGCCGTGGCGGAGATCCGGAAGCGGTTCCGGTATTCGCCGGGGGTCGTGCCGAGGCGGTCGCGGACGACGCGGTAGAAGGTCTCGACTGAGCCGAACCCGCAGGTCCTGGCGATGTCAGTGGTCAGCCGGTCAGTGCGTTCGAGTAGGCGGCGAGCCGCCTCCAGCCGCATCTGTTCGACGAAGGCGCCGGGTGTGCTGCCGGTCTCGGCGAGGAACACGCGGGCGAAGTGCCGTTCGCTCATCGCCATCCGGCCAGCGAGCGCCTGCACCGACAGGTCGTCGTCGAGGTGCTCGCCGATCCAGCGTCGCAGGCTGTGGACGTCCTCGCGGGTGCTAGGGAGTTGGGCCAAGGGGACACTGAACTGGCTCTGTCCGCCAGGCCGCTGCATGTACATCACCATCGCGCGGGCGACGTCGAGTGCGACCTGGTCGCCGTGGTCTTCCGCGACCAGCGCCACGGCGAGGTCGATCGAGGCGGTGATCCCGGCACTGGTCCACATCCGCCCCGACCGCACGAAGATGGGATCGGCGTCGACCTCGATCGCCGGGTGTTCCGAGGCGAGCCGCCCTGCCGTGGCCCAATGGGTGGTGGCGCGATGGCCGTCGAGCAACCCGGCGGCCGCGGTGATGTGCGCACCCGCGCACACCGACGCCACCCGCCCCGCGGCCGGCCCCACCTCGCGCAGCCACGTCACCACTGCGGGGTCGACTTGCGGCACCGCGCTGACCGCGCCGATGTCCACCCGGCCGGGCACCACCAGCGTCCCGATCGGCTCCCGGTGCTCGGCGAACTCGTGCTCGACGTACAACTGGATTCCGGAGAAGGTCGGCACCGGACCGCGTCGCTCACCGATCAGGCGTACCTCGTAGTCCGTACGCCTCCCTCTCAATCGCAGCATCTGATTCGCGATGGCGAACGCCTCGGCAGGGCCGGTCACATCCAGCGCGTCGATACCGGGGAATACTGCGATCACCACGAGGTGGGGATCACGAAGTGAAGCGTCCATGTCCTCTACTCTCGTCTGCCGAGGGCTTGTCTGCAATGACGCGACTCTGCAGGATTCCGCCATGGATGCGGAGGGAGCCTGGCAAGAGATCGCGCAGCAGGGGCGCTCTCAGCAGCGAGTTCCGGCTGGCTCAACGTCAGCGTCACGAGACCACCGGTCGCCCAACTTCATTGGCAATCGGTCCAGGTTCGATGGCACGGGACAGTGCAGCTGCGGTTTTGCCTTTGCCCCTGGGTGTCCCGTCTCTGGTGATCTGGCCTCTGTCTCAAATGATCTGGTCCGATTCGCTCGTCGTCTCAGATGATCTGGTCCGTTGGCGCTGCTGTCGGTGGGGACAAGTGATCGTCTTGGTCACGGCCTGCAGCCAGGGCGACATCACTCCATCGACTCCAGAATGCGGTCCAGTGTCCGGCGTCCCATCTTGCTCATCGTCGGATTACTCTCGGCGTAGTACCAGACAGTGCCCATCGCCTGTTCGAATGCCCATGCCTTGCCGCGCTCCCACTCGAGATCGTCACAGCCCAGTGTCCGCCGGAGTACTTCCCGCGGCCCCTGCTGCAGCAGATGCCAGACACTGACCAGATCCAGCGCGGGGTCGGCCGGGCCGAAGCCGCCGGTGGGTCCGTAAAGTTAACGGTGGTTTTGGAGTTGTTGGGGGTTCAGCGGCGGGCGGCTGAGAGTCGGCCGTCGAAGGTGATGTCGAAGGCGTTCAGAGCGGCTTTCCAGCGTTGGGTCCAGCGTTTACGTCCCTGGCCGGTGGGGTCGAGGCTCATGATGGCCATGTAGACGCACTTGATGGCGGCCTGCTCGTTCGGGAAGTGGCCGCGGGCC